>NZ_JACVVE010000100.1 GCF_016648105.1 Pseudomonas sp. S31
ATATGGAGGCCGAGGTCGGAATCGAACCGGCGTAGACGGATTTGCAATCCGATCCAAGAACCCCCGCGTTATGCGGCCTGGGGGATAATATCAGTTCCAAAACGAAATGAGATTCACCGGCCTGTAACCCGCATTCTACAAGGGTCAATGCTTTAGTTTTGGAACCGATTTTCGACCAATGTTCGCCTCAGGTAGAGATCGTCTCAACCCCTGCCAACCTGAGGCGCCGGCGCCACTCACGGCCCGCCTCCCCTCTCTGGCGTTCTGCCAAAGCGTCACCATCCCCTTCCTCTTTGACGGGCTCAGGCTCGCGACAAAATATGCCCAGGTGCCAGGCCTCCTCCTGCT
>NZ_JACVVE010000101.1 GCF_016648105.1 Pseudomonas sp. S31
CACGGACTCATAGCTCAGCTGGATAGAGTACTCGGCTACGAACCGAGCGGTCGCAGGTTCGAATCCTGCTGAGTCCGCCACCTTTGAAGTGGCTTTTCTTGAAAAGCTATTTCGAGAACCAGTGGTAATCTGGTCTAAAAGTACCCATGCGGACTCATAGCTCAGCTGGATAGAGTACTCGGCTACGAACCGAGCGGTCGCAGGTTCGAATCCTGCTGAGTCCGCCACTTTTCGAAGTGGCTTTTCTTGAACAGCTATTTCGAGAACCAGTCGTAATCTGGTCTAAAAGTACCCATGCGGACTCATAGATCAGCTGGATAGAGTACTCGGCTACGAACCGAGCGGTCG
>NZ_JACVVE010000102.1 GCF_016648105.1 Pseudomonas sp. S31
CAGGTAGCGCGTCAGCGCTACCCAGCGTTTCAGGCTGTAATCGAGGGCTTTGGCCGTAGCTGACCCGTTGGGCACCAAGTCGCGCTGAGCCAACATCCAGTCATGCAGTGTTTTGATGATCGGCACCGCCATTTCCTGGCGTATTCGCCAGCGGTCTTCATCGCTCATGTCCCGCGCTTGGCGCTCGACCTCGTACAAGCCGCTGATCGAATGCAGTGCCTGTTCAGCCAGCTGACTTTTGTTCGCCACGTGCAGATCAAAGAACTTGCGACGGGCGTGGGCCATGCAGCCGATTTCAGTGATGCCTTGCTCAAATCCGGCCTTGTAGCCA
>NZ_JACVVE010000103.1 GCF_016648105.1 Pseudomonas sp. S31
GAAGCGGGCCAGGAAGTCCTGTTCGGTGAACAGCATGGACAGGTTGGCAGCGAAGCGTGGCATAGGGCTCTCCTTAAAGGTCTCGAAGGGTCAGGATCGAAGTCGGCGCATCGGCGGCAGTGCTTGCCAGCTCCTCGAACTCGTTGACGGCGTTGATCTCGGTGCCCATGGCGATATTGGTCACCCGCTCGAGGATGATCTCCACCACCACCGGCACCCGGTACTGTTCGGCCATGCGCTGGGCTTCGCGCAGGGCAGGGCCGATGGCATGGGGCTCGAACACGCGGATGGCCTTGCAGCCCAGGCCTTCGACCACGGCGACG
>NZ_JACVVE010000104.1 GCF_016648105.1 Pseudomonas sp. S31
CTTCGCCGCCAACTGCGTGGCCTGCCACGGGCCTGAAGGCAAGGGGACCCCGGCCATGGGCGCACCCGACCTGACCCACCCACAGGCGTTCATCTACGGCTCGAGTTTCGCCCAACTGCAACAGACCATCCGCTATGGTCGCCAGGGGCAGATGCCGGCCCAGGCGGACATCCAGGGTAACGACAAGGTGCACTTGCTGGCGGCGTACGTGTACAGCCTGGCAAAGAGTACCGGCACATCCGAGTGACCTCCGGGGCCGCTTTGCGGCCCATCGCGGCACAAGGCCGCTCCTACAACGCGCCCCTGTAGGAGCGGCCTTGTGC
>NZ_JACVVE010000105.1 GCF_016648105.1 Pseudomonas sp. S31
CCTTGCCTTCAGGCCCGTGGCAGGCCACGCAGTTGGCGGCGAAGATCTTCTCGCCGTTCACTGCATCGGCCTTGGCGCCTTCCGGCAGCGGCCGGTCGTCGAGCTTGCTGATCACGAATGCCGCCACGTCGGCCACACCCTGTTCGCCGATGACTTCAGACCAGGCCGGCATCACCCCATGGCGACCGCCCATGATCGAGGCCTTGATGGTCTCCGGCTCGCCGCCCCAGCGCCAGTCGCTGTCGGTCAGGTTGGGGAAGCCA
>NZ_JACVVE010000106.1 GCF_016648105.1 Pseudomonas sp. S31
CGGCCTGTCGCAGATCGCCGGCGCGCAGTTCCTGCACGTGTACAAGCCGCGCCACTGGATCAACTGCGGCCAGGCCGGCCCGCTGGGCTGGACCATCCCTGCCGCCCTCGGCGTGGTGAAAGCCGATCCGAAGCGCAAGGTCGTCGCGCTGTCGGGTGACTACGACTTCCAGTTCATGATCGAGGAACTGGCGGTGGGCGCGCAGTTCAACCTGCCCTACGTCCACGTGCTGGTGAAC
>NZ_JACVVE010000107.1 GCF_016648105.1 Pseudomonas sp. S31
CGCCTTGCCGAGCTGGCCAGTCCATGAGCCGCAGGTGATCGTTTCCATGAATTGTCCTCGGTGGGGTGCATTGGTCGTGACACTCGCTGCCGTACACCTCCCGGACCAGGGGAGGGCGAGCGTCACGACCGATGCAGCCTGGTGATGGGGAACCAGGTGGATCGGGCAGTTAACGACAGGCTGACGTGGCGCTGGTTGTTCAAAACCGCTTCTTGGCGCTCTCATTA
>NZ_JACVVE010000108.1 GCF_016648105.1 Pseudomonas sp. S31
ACAGCGAAGGCCACAAGATCCTCGATGGCATGGCCGGCCTGTGGTGCGTGGTCATCGGCTATGGCCGCGATGAGCTGGCCGAAGTGGCCAGCCAGCAGATGAAGCAGCTGCCGTACTACAACCTGTTCTTCCAGACCGCACACCCCCCTGCGCTGGAATTGGCCAAGGCGATTGCCGAGGTGGCGCCCGAGGGCATGACCCATGTGTTCTTCACCGGCTCCGGTT
>NZ_JACVVE010000109.1 GCF_016648105.1 Pseudomonas sp. S31
CGCTGGCACTCCGGCCTGCTCGGCGCCTTGCGCCGGCTTGGTGTATTCCAGCTGCTCATCGGGCCTAAGGTCGCGTAGTTGATGCTGGAACGCCGAAACCGTCAGGCTCAGGTCCAACGCCATGCCCTCGGCATCGCTCAGCGCGACCACCGCCGGGATTTTCGGCTGGGTGTAGGGGTAATGGCGCGCCATGGCCGTTAGTCTGCCAATGGGCAGC
>NZ_JACVVE010000010.1 GCF_016648105.1 Pseudomonas sp. S31
GCGCCGCAAGCAGGGCCAGAGGTGGCGCTGCTGACCGAGTTTTCATTCATGAGTGGATTCCTTGTTTTCGATCAGTGCTTGCCTTGAGGCGACTCCCCAACTGAGGTTTTGCTCGAAGCTGACGAGCTCGCGGGTTAAGCGAAAAAGTGCGCTCACTGCCTCCGAGAGTGAGAACGACACCACCTGGAAAAGCCAATCACCAACCAGGGGCTGGAAGGTGGAGCGCAGGTTGGGTTGGGTAGCCACGATTCCTCCTAAAAAATTTTTGGAAATACACAGACGCGGTGAACATCTGCGTGGTAATGGGTTGCTGTAGATCCCGTACATGAAGGACAACGAGGACGCTATCAACGCACACCAACAAGTTCAGACGCGGCGGATGCAAAACTTGCGCAGTCACTTTCGGATCACTGAGTGAAATCAGACTGCCAGTTGCTGTTGCGAGGTATCACCACTGGTTTCGATGCCGTATTTTTCCCTCGGGCTCATTCGAAAACAGTGGTGGACTAATTTCAGCATGTTCTGGAGTCGCTTTCGTCGTTGCGCATCGGTGATTGAATATCAGAAAATCCCTCGCCGGAGGGGCGTTGTTGAAGATGCCCGAGATAGGATGCGATATCCACATGGGGCGACTGCATCAGATCGAAAACAGCACCGGCTCATAGCTACACTCTTCTTTCGTCCCAGCTCTTCGAGGCATGAGGCGGGGCCGTGCGGCGGCATCGCGGTTTTGCACGTGGGATTCGTGAAGTCGGTGCGCAACTGAATGGCAGGGTGTGTGGGATAGGCCCTCTCGTAGCCAGCATGCTTTTGCTGGCCTGGGTTGGCCAGGGCCTTGTACGGATAGATCGGCGCCATTCGGGAAAGCCCTGATGGGTCGAAAGCTGGTGCATGAGTATCCACAGAATATGCCCCTCCTCGAACTTGATGATAGTGCACTATTGAAAAGTTCTGAAACTGTCGTTGTAGGAAAATTCCAATTGCACATGTGGTTTTTTCTTCAGGCTAAGATTATTCCTACGCTGCGATTTTAGTTTGACGGCTTTGCTGTTTTCGATCTTTTGGGGTTTAGGGTGACCATAGCGCAGTTCGAGGCTCACTGGTCGAATTTAAACTGTAAGTTAATATTGGTTGTCTCTCGTGGCCGATACTTTAGCCTTGGCAGGTAAGGTCGGTATTAAGCTTTTCTAAAACCTTGTGCATGAAGGGCTGTGGGCCTGCTCCTTCACCTTGCTTTTGGTGGTCGTGCCTTGCTCGGCTGGGTGGGGGGGCTGCGTCATGCTTGGAAGCCGAACGTCCGCGATTCGCTGCCCTCGAGATGGAGCCCAGCCTTCGCTTTGTGTAGGACTGAGATCAGAAGCAGGCGGGGGCGTGAGCAATCACCACGCGCACCGAGCCTGTAGCAACGTCGCGTGGATCTGGGGAGATGGCCGCAGCAGTAAGCTGAGCGTCGTAGGCATTGGTCGATGTTCCGACTGCTCAGTCGGGGAATGCTCAATGGTCGTACGTAGACGAGTGAGGATTTGACCTACAAGGATTTCGCCATGCCAAGCCCCTTGCTCGATTCCGCTGGCCTGCAAGTCGGCATGACGCAGTCGAACTGAGCCTCAGGCCCAGTAACCGAACGCCAGCAGCGCCGCGACCCCAAGCCCGACCGCCACGGAACACCCGCCCAACGACAGCGCCGCACGCCCGTTCCTGTACCAACCGTCCTGCCCCAGCTCCCGCGCGGGAGCCAGCAATTGCCGCCAGCGCAGCTCGGTGTCGTGAAACGCCTGCAGGTGTGCCAAGTCGGCATCCAGCCAGCGGCGGAAGTCGATGCGCTCGCAAGTGGTGGCTTCGGGGCTCTGCAGGCGGATGTACCATTGCGTGGCCACGTCGGCCAAGCTGTCGCCCCGCGGGCGAGCGGTCTGCAGGGCCTGGTTCATGTGCCGCTCGATACTGCGCAGCGGCAGGTCGAGGCGGCTGGCGATGCTGGCGAAATCGAGCTGATCCAGGCGATTGAGCAAAAACACCTGCTGCACGCGCCGTGGCAGGCGCTTGAGGCCATGCAGCAGGGCATCGTCGACCACGTGCTCGGCGGAGGGCGTGGGGTGCTCGAGGGGCAGCAGCAGACGGCTCATGGACAGCTCCTTGCTCGAAAAAGGGAGGGGTGGGGGCATCTTCCTTGACGCGAAATCAGCTTAGGCGAAACGAGATTGATTCTCAAGTGCTGATTCCGCAAAGATTTGTAATGAGCGTTCACGCCCTGACACACTTTTGCTATCATGCCGGCCATCAACGATCTTCATTAGCCTGAAGAGCCAAAAAAAAGACCCGGCAAAAAGCCGGGTCAAAAACCGTGATTAGCCTGATGAGGAGATAATCTGAGAGCGACCTAAGCTCCAGGTTATCCAGCGGATCTCGCGATCAGCTGAGTGCAATAATAATCGTTATCATTTGCAAGTCAAATGAATTTTCAGTCATTCGCTGAAAATTTTTTCGATGCACCTCCTCGACCCGGCCCACGGGCCTTTCGCCGCTACCTTTCCTTTCCTTCGAATGTTCGCTCGGCCCCTCGCGGTTCGGGCTGTTCTGCGTGTTCCAGCAGGGCTTTGGCCATCTCGATCATGTGTACCAATGCCATGGTCAGTTCCCGCGGGTTACCTTCCTGATGAGCAGCGGTGGCGTGGGCCGAGGCGGCAGCGCAGCGGAGCAGGGCGATGGCGTTGGCCATGATTTCCTCGTGGCTGACATCCTCGTTCAAGGTCCAGATCTTGTGCTGGATGGTCGACAGGGGTTGGGCGGGATTGAGGTAGTAATCGAGCGCGCGCCGGGCAGCATCGCTCTCGCTTTCTGTAACGGGCTTTTTCGGGGGTTTCATCCTGATACCTACGTATGCCAGAGATAGTGAGGGGAGGCTGATTCTAATACTTGTGGTATTTGCTCTGTTTGGAATAAATAATACTGAATGTTTATTGAGCGCCGGGAGGCAGCCCGTATCGTGCCAGCGATGAATATGGATAAATGGATTGCCCTCGTCCGTGACCGGCTCGAGGAACTCGATATCTCCCAGGAGCAACTCGCCGAACGCGTCGGGGTTTCCCAGGGCAGCGTGGGTCACTGGCTCTGCAAACGGCGCCAGCCCAAGGTCGACTCGATGAACCGGGTGTTCGTCGAGCTGGGCATGCCGCACTACCAAGTCAGCATGCAACTGCGGCTACTGGGGCAGGTAGGCGAGGACAGTGGCCATTACGCGCTCGATGACGAGGACGACGATGTCGACCTGATGCAATACATCGTCTGCTTCCG
The DNA here is from genome assembly GCF_016648105.1 of Pseudomonas sp. S31. GTDB lineage: Bacteria > Pseudomonadota > Gammaproteobacteria > Pseudomonadales > Pseudomonadaceae > Aquipseudomonas. The sequence continues at coordinate 3,292 of NZ_JACVVE010000010.1, forward strand.
CTACCCCGTGCGTGCCTGGAGCGCGCTCGACGAGGTCGAGCCGCAAGTGCATGAGCCGTTCGAGCAGACCGAGTATTTCGCTCAGGGCAAGGCGTTCTGGCTGCCGGTGGAGAACGATGCCATGAGTTCGGCCAGTGGACGCAGCGTGCCGCAGGGCATGCGCATCCTGGTCGACCCGGGGCGCGAGGCCGAGGCGGGGCGCCTGGTGATCGCTCGGCTGCCGGGGAAGAAGGCCATTCTCCGCGAGCTGGCTGAAGAGGGTGGCCAGCGTTACCTGAAGGCGTTGAACAGCAATTACCCGGCACTGCTGTGCGAGGAAGGCTGCGAGTTCCTCGGCGTGGTGGTGCGGGTGCACGGTAGCTTCGATTGACCGGGAACTTCGACTGAACGGGCCCAGGGTTGGCTGAAATGGGACCATCCCAGCCAACCCAAGTCGGGTTCTATCCCGCAATCATTCCTCCAACTCCACCAGCACCGTTCCTTCGCTGACCATATCCCCTTCCTGGCAGAACAGCGCCTGCACCGTGCCGGCATGCGGCGCGCGGATACTGTGTTCCATCTTCATCGCCTCCAGCACCACCAAGGCAGTGCCGGCCTCCACCACTTGCCCCAGCTCGACCAGAACCCGCACGATGCTGCCGTTCATCGGCGCGCCCAGGCCGCCTTGGTGACCATGGCTGGCTTCGGCCGCGCTGATCGGATCGAACGCTTCGATGGCGTGCATTTCGCCGTCCCAGCGCAGGAACAAAGTATCGCCACGGCGCACCGCCAGGTAGCGGCGACGCAAGCCATCCAGGTCGTGGCACAACTGTTCGCCATCCAGCTGCCAAGCCGAGGGCGCGCTGCGCTCCAGGGCGACAGCCTGGTCCTGGCCGCCACTGCTCAGGTGCAGGCTGCTACGGGCCGGCAGGCCCAGGCGCAGGCCAGCCCGCTCGGCCCACGGCGAGTCGCTGTCGTCAGCACGGCGTTGCCTGGTCTCGCCTTGCAGCCAGGCTTCTGCTGCCGCTTCCCAGAACGGCGCCGGCAAGGCTTGCGCTGCCGGCAGCAATACCTGCTGGTGGCGGGCGATGAAACCGGTGTCCAACTCGGCCTCGGCAAAAGCGGGATGGGCGAGGATGCGGCGCAGGAAGCCGATGTTGGTCTTCAGCCCACCGATGGCGAATTCGTCGAGCATCGCCAGCAAACGCAGGCGTGCCTGTTCACGGTCCTGGCCCCAGGCGATCAGCTTGCCCAACATCGGGTCGTAGAACGGCGACACCACGTCGCCCTCGCTGACCCCGCTGTCCACCCGACGGCCCTCGCCAGGTGCCGATTCGCGGTACAGCGCCAGGCGCCCGGTGGCCGGCAGGAACTCGTTGGCCGGATCTTCGGCGTACAGCCGCACCTCGATGGCATGGCCGACCAGCGGCACCTGTTCCTGGGTGATCGGCAACGGTTCGCCGCAGGCGACGCGGATCTGCCAGGCCACCAGGTCGAGGCCGGTGATCGCCTCGGTGACCGGGTGCTCCACTTGCAGGCGGGTGTTCATCTCCATGAAGAAGAATTCGCCGCGGGCGTCGAGCAGGAATTCCACGGTGCCGGCGCCGACATAACCGATGGCCTGAGCCGCGCGCACCGCCGACTCACCCATGGCCTGGCGCAGTTCGCGAGACAGCCCCGGGGCGGGCGCTTCCTCGACCACCTTCTGGTGACGGCGCTGGATCGAGCAGTCACGCTCGTTCAGGTACAGGCAGTTGCCGTGCTGGTCGGCGAACACCTGGATCTCCACGTGGCGCGGCTTGAGCACGTATTTTTCCACCAGCATGCGGGCGTCGCCGAACGATGCTTGCGCTTCGCGTTGCGCCGAGGCCAGGGCGTCGGCCAGCTCGGCTTCGTGCTCGACCACTTTCATGCCTTTGCCGCCGCCGCCGGCACTGGCCTTGAGCAGCACCGGGTAGCCGATGCGCTCGGCGGCGGCGCGGAAGGTGTCGAGGTCCTGGGCTTCGCCGTGATAGCCCGGCACCAGGGGCACGCCGGCGGCTTCCATCAGCGCCTTGGCCGCCGACTTGCTGCCCATGGCGTCGATGGCGCTGGCCGGTGGGCCAAGGAAGATCAACCCGGCGGCCTCGATGGCGCGGGCGAAGCCGGCGTTTTCCGAAAGGAAGCCGTAGCCGGGGTGGATGGCCTGGGCGCCACTGGTCTTGGCCGCCGCCAGCAGCTTGTCGACCAGCAGGTAGCTGTCGGCGGCCTTGGTGCCGCCCAGGTCGACGCGGAGGTCCGCTTCACGGCTGTGCCGCGCGTCACGGTCGGTAGCGCTGTGCACGGCCACGGTGGTCAGGCCCATGGCCTTGGCGGTGCGCATCACCCGGCAGGCGATCTCGCCGCGGTTGGCGACCAGCAGGGTGGTCAGGGGAGGGCGGCTCATGGGCGCGGTTCCTTCTTGTCGTCGGTTTGCCAGGCAGGGCGGCGTTTTTCCAGGAAGGCGCGCAGGCCCTCTTGGCCTTCGGCGCTGACGCGGATGCGGGCGATGGTGTTTTCGCAGTAGCGGCGCAGCGCCGGGCTGAGCTCGCCGTCATCGACTTCCTGCAGCAGGTCCTTGGTCGCCCGCAGGGCCTGCGGGCTGTTGTGCAGCAGGTTGGCGACCCAGGCTTCGACCTGGGCCTCCAGTTCATTGGCCGGGTACACCTCGGCCAACAGCCCCAGCTCACGGGCGCGCACGCCACTGAAACGCTCGGCGGTGAGGCTGTAGCGCCGCGCCGCACGTTCGCCGATGGCCTTGACCACGAATGGGCTGATCACCGCCGGGGCCAGGCCAATGCGTACCTCCGACAGGCACAGTTGCGCGTCTTCGGCGCCGATGGCCATGTCGCAGCAAGCGATCAGGCCCAACGCACCGCCAAAGGCGGCGCCTTGCACCACGGCCAGGGTCGGGGCCTTGAGGCGGTGCAGGGCGTACATCAGCTCGCCGAGCTCATGGGCGTCTTCGAGGTTGCGATTGAAGTCCAGTTGCGCCGACTGCTGCATCCAGGCCAGGTCGGCGCCCGCACTGAAGTGCCGGCCACGGCCACGCAGCAGCAGAAAGCGCAGGCTGGGGTCTTCGGCAAGTTGGTCGAGGGCGCGGATCAGCTCACCGATCATCTGGGCGTTGAAGGCGTTGTTCTTGTCCTCGCGGCTCAGCCACAGGGTGGCGTAGCCGCGCGGGTCGCGAATCACTTCGAGGGTGCTGAAATCGCTCATGGGTCACATCCGGAAGATGCCGAAGCGGCTCTGTTCGATCGGGGCGTTCAGCGCGGCCGACAGGGCCAGGCCGAGCACATCGCGGGTCTGCGCCGGGTCGATGACGCCGTCGTCCCACAGCCGGGCGCTGGAGTAGTAGGGGTGGCCCTGGCGCTCATACTGGTCGAGGATCGGCTGCTTGAGGCTGGCCTCGTCGGCGGCGCTGAAGGACTGGCCGCTGCGCTCGCTCTGCTCGCGCTTGACCTGGGCCAGCACCCCGGCGGCCTGTTCGGCGCCCATCACGCCAATGCGCGCATTGGGCCACATCCACAGGAAGCGCGGGTCGTAGGCGCGCCCGCACATGCCATAGTTGCCGGCACCGAAGCTGCCGCCGATGATCACCGTGAACTTCGGCACCTGGGCGCAGGCCACGGCGGTGACCAGCTTGGCGCCGTGCTTGGCGATACCGCCTTCCTCGTACTTCTTGCCGACCATGAAGCCGGTGATGTTCTGCAGGAACAGCAGCGGGATGCCGCGCTGGCAGGCCAGTTCGATGAAGTGCGCGCCTTTTTGCGCGGCTTCGGCGAAGAGGATGCCGTTGTTGGCCAGGATCGCCACCGGGTAGCCGTGCAGGTGGGCGAAGCCGCACACCAGGGTGGTGCCGAACAGGGCCTTGAACTCATCGAACACCGAGCCATCGACCAGGCGGGCGATCACCTCGCGCACATCGAACGGCTGCTTGGCATCGGCTGGCACCACGCCGTACAGCTCCTCGGTGGCATACAGCGGGGCCACCACTGGCCGGCACTGCACCTGGCCGAGCTTGTGCCAGTTGAGGTTGGCAACGCTACGCCGAGCCAGGGCCAGGGCGTGTTCGTCGTTGTCGGCGTAGTGGTCGGCAACGCCGCTGGTGCGGCAGTGCACGTCGGCGCCGCCGAGGTCCTCGGCGCTCACCACCTCACCGGTGGCAGCCTTCACCAACGGTGGCCCGGCGAGGAAGATGGTGGCTTGCTGGCGCACCATGATCGCTTCGTCGGCCATGGCCGGCACGTAGGCGCCACCGGCGGTGCAGGAGCCCATGACCACGGCGATCTGCGGGATGCCCAGGGCGCTCATGTTGGCCTGGTTGAAGAAGATTCGCCCGAAATGTTCGCGGTCGGGGAACACCTCGTCCTGGCGCGGCAGGTTGGCGCCGCCGGAGTCGACCAGGTAGATGCATGGCAGGCGGTTTTGCAGGGCGATGGTCTGCGCACGCAGGTGTTTCTTCACCGTCAGCGGGTAGTAGGAGCCGCCTTTGACCGTGGCGTCGTTGGCCACGATCATGCATTCGACGCCTTCCACGCGGCCGATGCCGGCGATCACACCGGCTGCCGGGACGTCCTCGCCGTACACCTCATGGGCCGCCAGCTGGCCGATTTCGAGAAACGCCGAGCCTGGGTCGAGCAGGCGGTCGATGCGTTCGCGCGGCAGCAGCTTGCCGCGCGAGGTATGCCGCTCCTGGGCCTTCGGCCCGCCGCCCTGACTGACCTGGGCGAGCAGGCCGCGCAAGGCCTGCACCTGCTCGAGCATGGCCGCGCTGTTGCCGGCGAATTCCGCCGAGCGCGGGTTGATCTGGGTGTGCAAGGTAGCCATGTGCGTCGTCCCTCGTGCTCAGCGGGTTTCGTTGAACAGTTCGCGACCGATCAGCATCCGGCGGATTTCGCTGGTGCCGGCGCCGATTTCGTAAAGCTTGGCATCGCGCAGCAGGCGGCCTGCCGGGAATTCGTTGATGTAGCCGTTGCCACCGAGGATCTGGATCGCCTCCAGGGCCATCTGGGTGGCGCGCTCGGCGGTGTAGAGGATCACCCCGGCGGCATCCTTGCGGGTGGTCTCGCCGCGGTCGCAGGCCTGGGCCACGGCATACAGGTAGGCGCGGCTGGCGTTGAGCTGGGTGTACATGTCGGCGATCTTGCCCTGGATCAGCTGGAATTCGCCGATGCTCTGGCCGAACTGCTTGCGGTCATGGATGTACGGCACTACAAGGTCCATGCAGCTTTGCATGATGCCGGTGGGGCCGCCGGAGAGCACCACGCGCTCGTAGTCCAGGCCGCTCATCAACACGCGCACGCCGCCGTTGAGCTGGCCGAGGATGTTTTCTTCCGGCACCTCCACGCCATCGAAGAACAGCTCGCAGGTGTTGGAGCCGCGCATACCCAGCTTGTCGAACTTGTTGCTGCGCGAGAAGCCTTTCCAGTCACGCTCGACGATGAATGCGGTGATGCCGTGGGCACCCTTGTCCAGGTCGGTCTTGGCGTAGATCACATAGGTGTTGGCGTCGGGACCGTTGGTGATCCAGGTCTTGCTGCCGTTGAGCACGTAGTGGTCGCCGCGTTTCTCGGCGCGCAGCTTCATCGATACCACGTCGGAGCCGGCGTTGGGCTCGCTCATGGCCAGGGCGCCGATGTGCTCGCCGCTGATCAGCTTGGGCAGGTACTTGAGCTTCTGCTCATGGCTGCCGTTGCGGTTGATCTGGTTGACGCAGAGGTTGGAGTGGGCGCCATAGGATAGGGCTACGGAGGCCGAGCCGCGGCTGATCTCTTCCATCGACACCACGTGGGCCAGATAGCCCAGGCCGGCGCCGCCGTATTCTTCGGCCACGGTGATACCGAGCAGGCCCATGTCGCCGAACTTGCGCCACATGTCGGCGGGGAACAGGTTGTCGTGGTCGATCTGCGCGGCGCGCGGCGCCAGTTCGGTGGCGACGAAGGTGCGCACCTGGTCGCGGAGCATGTCGATGGTTTCGCCCAGGGCGAAGTTCAGGGAGGGGTAATGCATCTGGGGGCACCTTGTTGTTCTTGATATGTGGGTTGAACCGACCTTGCTGCCGTTGCACCGTGCTCTGTAGGAGCGGGTTTACCCGCGAAAGCGCCGGCCGCAACGACGGCGATGACGGGTCGATCGCTTTCGCGGGTAAACCCGCTCCTACAAGGGGCATCGACCGACCGGCAAGGTAGGTACTGTTTATCACCTTTACGTTAACGTAAACCTGCCTCGAAGCACTGTCAATCGACTTATGACCTTTACGTAAACGTTAATCTGCGCCAGAGTATCCCCACCCGCTTCAGCCCGTGCCCAGAACAAACACAAGAAGGGACACCCATGAGTCAACCAAGCTATACCCGCGGCCGCCAGGACCAGCCGCTGCTGAGCCTGACCATCGGCCAGGCATTCGATGCCACCGTCGCCCGCCACCCTGATGGCGAAGCGTTGGTGTCGCGTCACCAGGGCCTGCGCTACAACTGGCGGCAACTGGCCGAACAGGTCGACCTGCATGCGCGGGCGTTGATGGCCCTGGGCGTCGAGCGTGGCGACCGGGTCGGGATCTGGTCGCCCAACTGTGCTCAGTGGTGCATCCTGCAACTGGCCACGGCGAAGGTCGGTGCGGTCCTGGTCAACATCAACCCAGCCTATCGCGTAGCCGAACTCGAGTACGCGCTGCGCCAGTCCGGCTGCCGCTGGCTGGTGTGCGCCGATGCCTTCAAGACCTCCGACTACCACGCCATGGTCCAGGCCCTGGTGCCGGAACTGGCCGCTGCAGCGTTGGGCGCGCTGGCCTGCGAGGCACTGCCCGAGCTACGCGGGGTCATCAGCCTGGCCGACTGCCCGCCGCCTGGGTTCCTGGCGTGGCAGGCGCTCGCCGCACGGGCAGAAGGCACCAGCACCGAGTCTTACCAGGCCCGTCAACAGGGGCTGCACTGCGAGCAGCCGGTGAACATCCAGTACACCTCCGGCACCACCGGTGCGCCCAAGGGCGCCACGCTGAGCCACTACAACATCCTCAACAACGGGTTCATGGTCGGCCAGAGCCTGGGCCTGAGCAGCGCCGACCGCATGGTGATCCCGGTACCGCTGTACCACTGCTTCGGCATGGTCATGGCCAACCTCGGCTGCATCACCCACGGCAGCACCATGATCTACCCCAACGATGCCTTCGACGCTGAGCTGACCTTGCGCGCCGTGGCCGAAGAGCGTGCCAGCATCCTCTATGGCGTGCCCACCATGTTCATCGCCATGCTCGACCATCCGTCACGCAATGGCCTGGACCTGTCGACCCTGCGCAGCGGCATCATGGCCGGCGCCACCTGCCCGATCGAGGTCATGCGCCGGGTCATCGACCAGATGCACATGGCCGAGGTACAGATTGCCTATGGCATGACCGAAACCAGCCCGGTCTCGCTGCAGACCGGCCCCGACGATGAACTGGAACTGCGTGTGACCACCGTCGGCAGGACCCACCCGCAGTTGGAGACCCAATTGCTGGATGGCGAAGGGCGCGTGGTCGCGCGTGGCGAGATCGGCGAGCTGTGCACCCGCGGCTACAGCGTGATGCTCGGCTACTGGGACAACCCGCAGGCCACGGCCGAGGCCATCGACGCCGATGGCTGGATGCATTCCGGTGACCTGGCGGTGATGGACGAGCAGGGTTACGTGCGCATCGTCGGGCGCAACAAGGACATGATCATCCGCGGCGGTGAGAACATCTATCCGCGCGAGCTGGAGGAGTTCTTCTACACCCACCCGGCAGTGGCCGATGCCCAGGTGATCGGCATTCCTTGCCAGCGCTATGGCGAAGAAGTGGTTGCCTGGATCAAGCTGCATCCCGGTCACAGCGCCACCGTGGAAGAGCTGCAAGGGTGGTGCAAGGCGCGCATCGCCCACTTCAAGGTGCCCCGGCATTTCCGCTTCGTCGACGAGTTCCCGATGACGGTCACCGGCAAGGTGCAGAAATTCCGCATGCGCGAGATCAGCGTGGCGGAGCTGGTGGCTTCGCCTGTTGGATGATGGATTGATGTGCGGGCCTATTCGCGGGTAAACCCGCTCCTACACGGCCTCCTGTAGGAGCGGGTTTACCCGCGAATAGGCCCGCACAACCTCCAACGCCAACCTTGGCTATCCTCTATGCCTTCACCGGTGGTTCATCGCTCGGCGGGTCGCCAACCGTCGGCGGCACGGTCGGCTTGATCGGCAGCTCGTCCGGGTCTTCCTCCGGCACGGGTGGCGGCAGGCTCGGGTCGTCGATGTTGGGGTCGGGTGTCTCCGGTGGAATGGGAATGTTCATGGCCTGACCTCGCAGGGGTGGATTGAAGAGGTGCTGCAGGCTCTGACTGCTGGCAGTGGCCATTCGCTCAATTTTTTTGAACCCCGTGCGTGTGCCTGGCTCTGAACCCTTACCGCCACCAGCTTAAGGGAGCATGGTCCGATGTCACGAAACGAGCCCTTCGAAAGCGTGCCCATGGCGAACGACCATCCGCACCAGGCCATCAGCCTGGCTCAGGCGCTGCTGGCGCCGCGCATCGTGATCGAAGACACCCAGCCCGTGCTCGATGCCGGCACCTTTCCCGCCAAGGCCATCAGCGGCCAGCCGGTCGCGGTCGCCAGCAAGGTCTACAGCGATGGCCACGATCGCCTGGCGGTGATGCTGCAATGGCGCCAGGCGCACAGTGAGCGCTGGCATTGCGTGCCGATGCAGTCGCCGGGGAATGACGTATGGTTGGCCGAATTCACCCCGATAGAACTGGGTCCGCACCTGTTCAGCATCGTCGCCTGGATCGACCCGTTCGCCACCTATTGCCACGACCTGGAGAAGAAGTACCACGCCGGCGTCGAGCTCAAGCTGGAGCTGGAGGAAGGGCGCCTGATGCTCGGCAAGGGTGTCGAGCTCAGCGAGGGCGTGCTGCGCGATGAGCTGGCCGCCTTGCAGCAGCGCCTGATGACCTTGTCCGCCGACGACCAGGTGGCGCTGTTGCTCAGCCGCGACACCACGCGGCTGATGGCCGAGGCCGAGCATCGCAGCTACCTGACCCGCAGCCCGGAGTTTGCCCTGGACGTCGACCGCCCGGCCGCGCAGTTCGCCAGCTGGTACGAGCTGTTTCCCCGCTCGATCACCGACAGCGCCGAGCGCCACGGCACGTTCAACGACGTGCACGAACGCCTGCCGATGATCCGCGACATGGGCTTCGACGTGCTGTATTTCCCGCCCATCCACCCCATCGGCAGCCAGCACCGCAAGGGCCGCAACAATGCCTTGCAGGCCGAGCCGGGCGACCCCGGCAGCCCCTACGCGATCGGCAGCCCCGAGGGCGGCCACGAGGCCATTCACCCGCAGCTGGGCAGCCGCGAGGACTTTCGTCGGCTGGTGGCCGCTGCCGCCGAGCATGGCCTGGAGATCGCCCTGGACTTCGCCATCCAGTGCTCGCAAGACCACCCCTGGCTCAAGGAACACCCCGGTTGGTTCAGTTGGCGCCCGGATGGCACCATCCGCTACGCCGAGAACCCGCCCAAGAAGTACCAGGACATCGTCAACGTCGATTTCTACGCGCCCGACGCCGTGCCCTCGTTGTGGCTGGCTTTGCGCGATGTGGTGGTCGGCTGGGTCCGGGAGGGGGTCAAGACCTTCCGCGTCGACAACCCGCACACCAAGCCGCTGCCGTTTTGGCAATGGCTGATCGCCAATGTGCGCAGCCAGCACCCGGAGGTGATCTTCCTCGCCGAGGCGTTCACCAAGCCGGCGATGATGGCGCGCCTGGGCAAGGTCGGTTATGCCCAGAGCTACACCTACTTCACCTGGCGCAACCACAAGCAGGAGCTGCGCGAGTATTTCGAGCAGCTCAACCAGCCGCCGTGGAGCCAATGCTACCGGCCCAACTTCTTCGTCAACACGCCCGACATCAACCCGTACTTCCTGCACGACTCGGGCCGCGCCGGCTTTCTCATCCGTGCCGCCCTGGCGACCATGGGCTCAGGCCTGTGGGGCATGTATTCGGGTTTCGAGCTGTGCGAAAGTGCAGCGCTGCCGGGCAAGGAGGAATACCTGGATTCGGAGAAGTACCAGATCCGCCCCCGGGACTTCACCCAGCCGGGCAACATCATTGCCGAGATCGCCCAGCTCAACCGTATCCGCCGGCAGAACCCCGCGTTGCAGACGCACCTGGGCGTGGCGTTCTTCAACTGCTGGAACGACAACATCCTGTACTTCGCCAAGCGCACCGCCAAGCGCGACAACTACATCCTGGTAGCCATCAGCCTGGACCCGCACAACGTGCAGGAAGCCCACTTCGAGTTGCCGCTGTGGGAACTGGGGCTGGGCGACGATGCCGAAACCCATGGCGAGGACCTGATGAACGGCCACCGTTGGTCGTGGTATGGCAAGACCCAATGGATGCGCATCGACCCTGGACACCTGCCGTTCGGCATCTGGCGCATCGAAAAGGCCCATTGATGGTAGAGCGCTGGCCCTGTAGGAGCGGGTTCACCCGCGAAGAAGGCAACGCGGTGAATGGCACCGGCTTTGCCGGTGTTCGCGGGTGAGCCCGCTCCTACAGGGGCGTCGTCGTCGATGCGAACTCGAATTTGAAAGGAGTCACCCATGGCCAAGCGTTCACGCCCTGCAGCTTTCATCGACGACCCGCTGTGGTACAAGGACGCCGTCATCTACCAGCTGCACGTCAAGTCGTTCTTCGATGCCAACAATGACGGCATCGGCGACTTCGCCGGCCTGATCGGCAAGCTCGACTACATCGCCGAGCTGGGCGTCAACACCCTCTGGCTGCTGCCGTTCTACCCCTCGCCACGGCGCGACGATGGCTATGACATTGCCGGGTACAAGGCCGTGCATCCAGACTACGGCAGCATGGCCGATGCCCGTCGTTTCATCACCGAAGCGCACAAGCGCGGCCTGCGCGTGATCACCGAGCTGGTCATCAACCACACGTCCGACCAGCACCCCTGGTTCCAGCGTGCCCGTCATGCCAAGCGCGGCAGCAAGGCCCGCAGCTTCTACGTGTGGTCGGACGATGACCAGCACTACGATGGCACGCGGATCATCTTCCTCGACACCGAGAAGTCCAACTGGACCTGGGACCCGGTGGCCGGCCAGTACTTCTGGCACCGCTTCTACTCACATCAGCCGGACCTCAACTTCGACAATCCGCAGGTGCTCAAGGCGGTGATCGGGGTGATGCGCTTCTGGCTCGACCTGGGTGTCGACGGCCTGCGCCTGGATGCCATCCCGTACCTGATCGAGCGCGACGGCACTAATAACGAGAACCTCCCCGAGACCCACCAGGTGCTCAAGGCGATCCGCGCCGAGATCGACGCCAACTACCCCGACCGCATGCTCCTGGCCGAGGCCAACCAATGGCCCGAGGACACCCGGCCGTACTTCGGCGAAGGCGAGGGCGACGAATGCCACATGGCCTTCCACTTCCCGTTGATGCCGCGCATGTACATGGCCCTGGCCATGGAAGATCGCTTCCCGATCACCGACATCCTGCGCCAGACGCCTGAGATTCCCGCCAATTGCCAGTGGGCGATCTTCCTGCGCAACCACGATGAGCTGACCCTGGAAATGGTCACCGACCGGGAACGCGACTACCTGTGGAACTACTACGCAGAGGATCGCCGCGCGCGCATCAACCTGGGCATCCGCCGGCGCCTGGCCCCGCTGCTGCAACGCGATCGCCGGCGCATCGAACTGCTGACCAGCCTGCTGCTGTCGATGCCGGGCACGCCGACCCTGTACTACGGCGACGAACTGGGCATGGGCGACAACATCTACCTGGGTGATCGCGATGGCGTGCGCACGCCGATGCAATGGTCGCCCGACCGCAACGGCGGCTTCTCCCGCGCCGACCCGCAGCGTCTGGTGCTGCCGCCGATCATGGACCCGTTGTACGGCTACCAGACGGTCAACGTCGAGGCCCAATCCCACGACCCGCATTCGCTGCTCAACTGGAACCGTCGCCTGCTGGCGGTGCGCAATCAGCAGAAGGCGTTTGGCCGCGGCAGCCTGCGCCTGCTGACCCCGAGCAACCGGCGCATCCTGGCCTACATCCGCGAGTACACCGGCGCAGATGGCAATACCGAGGTGATCCTGTGCGTGGCCAACGTGTCGCGCGCCGCCCAGGCCGCCGAACTGGACCTTTCGCCGTACGCCGACCAGGTGCCGGTGGAGATGCTCGGCGGCAGTGCCTTCCCGCCGATTGGCCAACTGCCGTTCCTGCTGACCCTGCCACCTTATGGCTTCTACTGGTTCCTGCTGGCGAGCCACGATCGCATGCCCAGCTGGCACACCCCGCCCACGGAGGGCCTGCCCGAATTGACTACCCTCGTGCTGCGCAAACGTATGGAAGAGCTGCTCGAATCGCCTTCGCGCGACACCTTGCAGCAGACCATCCTGCCGCAATACCTGCCCAAGCGCCGCTGGTTCGCCGGCAAGGAGGGGCCCATCGATCAGGTGCGCCTGAGCTATGGCGTGCGCTTCGACACCGCCACGACACCCGTGCTGATTGGCGAACTGCAGGTGCTCAGCGAGGGCACGGCCAGCCAGTACCTGCTGCCGTTCGGCCTGCTCGCCGAAGAACAGATCAATAGCGCGCTGCCTCAGCAACTGGCCTTGGCGCGAGTACGCCGCGGTCGCCAGGTGGGCTTGATCACCGATGCCTTCGTCCTCGAACCGTTCATCCGCGCCGTGTTGGCAGCCTGCCAGAAGGGCCTGCAGCGCAGCTGCGGCGACGGCCTGGGCACGATGCATTTCCACAGCAACGAGGCGCTGGCGGGGATCGAGCTGGATGAGCAGAGCGACGTGCGCTATCTCAGCGCCGAGCAGTCCAACAGCTCGGTGGTGATCGGCGATCGGGTGGTGCTCAAGCTGATCCGTCGGGTCAATCCGGGCATCCACCCCGAACTGGAAATGAGCGCGTACCTGACCGCCGCAGGTTTTGCCAACATCTCGCCGCTGCTGGCCTGGGTCAGCCGCGAAGACGCCCAGGGCACGCCGCACCTGCTGATGATCGCCCAAGGCTACCTGAACAACCAGGGCGATGCCTGGGCCTGGACCCAGAACACCCTGGAACGTGCCATTCGCGATGAAATGGAACCCGCCAGCGCCGAGCCCGAGGCGCATACCAACGCCCTGGCCGAACTGGCAGGCTTCGCCGCGTTGCTCGGCCAGCGTCTGGGCGAAATGCACTTGCTGCTGGCTGCGCCGACCGAGGACCCGGCGTTTGCGCCGCGTATCAGCGATGCCGATGACAGCGTACGCTGGAGCCAGCAGATTGGCGCCGAACTCGGCCATGCCCTCGATTTGCTGGTGCAGCATCGCGAGGGGCTCGACAGCGACAGCCAAGCCCTGGTCGACGATCTGCAACAGCAGCGCGAAGGCCTGGCCGCGCATGTCCAGAGCCTCGCCGAACAGGCCCAGGGCGGCCTGCTGATGCGGGTGCATGGCGACTTGCACCTGGGCCAGGTGCTGGTGGTGCAAGGTGACGCCTACCTGATCGATTTCGAGGGCGAACCTTCGCGCCCGCTGGACGAGCGCCGGGCGATGCACAGCCCCTACAAGGACGTCAGCGGTGTGCTGCGATCCTTCGACTATGCTGCTGCCATGGTCCTGCGCAGTGCCTCGGCAAGCGACCTGTCCGACCCCGCGCGCCAAGCCCGGCAGCGGGTGGCGCGCCAGTACCTGCACCAGGCGCGGCATGCCTTCGTCGAAGCCTATGGGCTGGCTACCGCAGCCTTGCCGCATGCCTGGCAACAGGCCGAAGGGGAGCGCGCAGCACTGGAGTTGTTCTGCCTGGAAAAAGCAGCCTACGAAATCACTTACGAAGCCGAAAACCGTCCAAGCTGGCTGGCCGTGCCCTTGCATGGCCTGCATGGACTGATCAGTACCTGGGGAGAGTCATAGATGAACGCAACCATGCGTGACAACGGCGGCCTTCGGCAGCAGGACCTCGATGGCCTGGCCCGCGCCGAGCACGCCGATCCATTCGCGGTGCTCGGCCCGCACGACGATGGGGCAGGGGGAATGTGGGTACGAGCCTTCCTGCCCAATGCGTTGAGTGTTCGGCTCGTGGCGCGCCACGACGGGCGCATCCTCGCCGAGATGGAGCAGGGCAAGCTGCCTGGATTGTTCACCGCACACTTGAACGAGGCCCACCCCTATCTGCTGCAGATCGGTTGGGCCGGTGGCGAGCAAGTGACCGAAGACCCCTACAGCTTTGGCCCGCAACTGGGCGACATGGACCTGTACCTGTTCGCCGAGGGCAACCACCGCGACCTGTCCGGGCGCTTTGGCGCGCAGCTGATGGACGTCGACGGCATCGCCGGGGTGTGCTTCTCAGTGTGGGCGCCGAATGCCCGGCGGGTGTCGGTGGTGGGCGATTTCAACAACTGGGACGGCCGCCGCCACCCCATGCGCCTGCGCCACAGTGCCGGAATCTGGGAGTTGTTCGTGCCGCGCCTGGGCGAGGGCGAGACCTACAAGTTCGAGGTGCTGGGCCAGGAGGGGGTGTTGCCGCTCAAGGCCGACCCGCTGGCCCGCGCCACCGAGTTGCCGCCGAGTACCGCTTCCAAGGTAGCCCCGGCGTTGAACCACCCCTGGAGCGATCACGACTGGATGGCCCAGCGTGCCCAGCGCCATGCCTACAGCGCCCCGCTGTCGATCTACGAACTGCATCCAGGCTCCTGGCGCTGCGAAACCGACGATCTGGGCGAGGTCGCGCGCTACTACAACTGGCGCGAGCTGGCCGAGCGGCTGGTGCCCTATGTGCAGGACCTGGGGTTCACCCACATCGAGCTGCTGCCGATCATGGAGCACCCCTTTGGTGGTTCGTGGGGGTACCAGCCGCTGTCGCTGTTCGCGCCGACCTCACGCTACGGCACTGCGCAAGACTTCGCCGCCTTCGTCGACGCCTGCCACCAGGGTGGCATCGGCGTGATTCTCGACTGGGTGCCGGCGCATTTCCCCACCGACGAGCATGGCCTGGCGCGCTTCGACGGCACGGCGCTCTACGAATACGACAACCCGCTGGAGGGTTTCCACCAGGACTGGAACACGCTGATCTACAACCTCGGGCGCAACGAGGTGCGTGGCTTCATGCTGGCCTCGGCACTGCACTGGCTCAAGCACTTCCACATCGACGGCCTGCGCGTCGACGCGGTGGCCTCGATGCTCTATCGCGACTATTCACGCAAGGCCGGCGAATGGGTACCCAACCGCCATGGCGGGCGGGAGAACCTCGAGGCCATCGACTTCATCCGCCACCTCAACGGGGTGGTGGAACACGAGGCACCGGGGGCCTTGATCATCGCCGAGGAGTCGACCGCCTGGCCGGGCGTCAGCCAGCCGATCCAGCAGGGCGGGCTGGGCTTTGGCTACAAGTGGAACATGGGCTGGATGCATGACACCTTGCACTACATCCAGAACGATCCGGTGCACCGCACCTACCACCACAACGAGATGAGCTTCGGGCTGATCTATGCCTATTCCGAGCACTTCATCCTGCCGATTTCCCACGACGAGGTGGTGCACGGCAAGCATTCGCTGATCGACAAGATGCCCGGCGACCGCTGGCAGAAGTTCGCCAACCTGCGGGCCTACCTGGCCTTCATGTGGACCCACCCGGGCAAGAAGCTGCTGTTCATGGGCTGCGAGTTCGGCCAGTGGCGCGAGTGGAACCACGACCAGCAGTTGGACTGGTACCTGTTGCAGTACCCCGAGCACCAAGGCGTGCAGCGTCTGGTCGGCGACCTCAACCGCCTGTACCGCGAACTGCCTGCCCTGCACGAGCAGGACTGCCAGCCCCAGGGCTTCCAGTGGCTGATCGGCGACGACGCGCAGAACAGCGTGTTCGCCTGGCTGCGCTGGAGCAGCAGCGGCGAGCCATTGCTGGTGGTGGCCAACTTCACCCCGGTGCCGCGCGAGGGGTACCGCATCGGCGTGCCGTTCGGCGAACGTTGGCAGGAGTTGCTCAACAGCGATGCCGAACTGTATGCCGGGTCGAACGTGGGCAACCTGGGGGTGGTGGAGAGCGAGCAGGTCAGCAGCCATGGGCAGCCGCTGTCGCTGGGTCTCAACCTTCCGCCGCTGGGAGTATTGGTGCTGAAGCCGGCCTGATCGGTTGGCTGTGCCGGCCTCTTCGCGGCGGTTCGGCGCCTCGATGAACCCGCTCCTACACGTTTCATGTAGGAGCGGGTTTACCCGCGAAGAGGCCAGGCCTGCCTACCACCGCATCCGCACCCCAAGGCTACCGATCAACCCATTCAGATCATTGTCATCCACGTCGCTGCTGTAATCGGCGCTGACGAACAACGCCACCGTCGGCGTGACCCGCGCCACCAGCCCCAGGCCCAGTTCCACCGTGGTCGAATAGCGCGAGCTGGAAATCTTGTCGACCTGGTCCAGCTTCACCTCGCCCCCTTCGTTGAAGTCATACCAGACGTTGGTCCGCACGTAGGGCTCGATGGGCATCCCACGCACTTCATAGCGCCCGGACAACTTGGCACCGACCCGGCCGCTCCAGCTCGGCTGGCTGTCGAACGCCCGCAAGGTTTGCTCCTGCACCTGGCTACCTGGGAAGAACTGCTGGTTGATCAACTGCGCCTGCGGCTCGATCACCCAGCTGTTACTCAGTCTGATCGGGTAACCGCCCTCCAGCGAGAAGGTCATCGCATGGCCGCTGTCGTCCAGGCGCTGGCCGTTCTCGCCACGGCCGTTGATGTCGATGCGCGAGCCCATGGCCACGGCATCGACGTGCCAGCCGCGCTCATGGGTCATGCTCCAGTACACGCCCAGGCTCTCGCCGCTGAGGTTGACGGCGTTACGCTGCTTGTCGCCGAGCAGCGGGCGCATGCCATTGAAACTGCTCTGCAGGTTGTTGTGGCCGACGAAGATCCCGGCCCGGTGCACGTTGCCGCCGGCGCTCTCGCGCACGAACAGGTCCGGCCCGATCATCAGTTGCTGGCTGGGTGCTTCGAGTTGCTCGGGCGGCTGGGCGCCTTGGCGCGGCGCGCCGGGGAAGAACTGCGCCCATTGGCTGGCGACCAGGTCCATCGGCGCCTGCCCATGGCGTGCGCTCATCTGGTCGGAGAATGCCTGCAAGGTGCCCAGGTTCACGCCGCTGGCACTGATCGGGTCCAGCGACAATTGCGGCACCGCCGCCAGCGTCAGGAAATTGGGCGAGGCGGGGTCTCCCTGCAATTCGAACGCGAAGGTTTCCACCGGGGTTGCCAGAAGCAGCGACGTGGAAACCGCGTAGAAAATGCGATCGAAACGCAAGGGAGTCGAGGTGCTCTTCATGGCGGATCTCCTGTTTTTTTATGTTGAACAGCCCAATGACCTGGCCTGATGTCTCGAGCTGTACGACTGAAACAGGAGCGACCCAAACCAGCGCGCCAGCCTTGCTCAGCGCGCACGAAGGCGCGAGCTAGAGGCTCGGCACGAGTATTTACCAATACGGTATTGTTCAGCTAAGGAGAGGTCGGCGCTTGCGTCAAGAAAGCGTGAAGGCTATGTGCAAGGGTTGTGATATCGGCTAACTCATTGTTTCAACAGGGTATTGAGAAGGATATAGCCAACTTCGCTATTTGCCCGGGTGCCGCTATGCCGAATCATTGCTAGAGGTGCACTTCCACCGCCAGCGGCAGGTGATCGGACAGGTGCGTCCAGGGCTTGTGACCGAGGATCTGTGGCACATGGCTATCGGCATTGCGCAGGTAGATGCGGTCCAGGCGCAGTAACGGCATGCGCGCCGGATAGGTGCGCGCGAGCCGGCCATTGTGACGCTCGAAGGCCTCGTGCAAGCCTGGATGCAGGCGCAGCGCCTGGTTGCCTCGCAATTGCCAGTCGTTGAAATCGCCGGCGACGATCACCGGGTCGTCATCGGGCAAGCCGTCGAGCAGGGTGCGCAGCAGTTGCAGTTGTTTCTGGCGGTGACTTTCGAGCAGTGACAGGTGCACGCACACCGCGTGCACCTGGCGCCCGCCCGGCACGTCCAGCACGCAATGCAACAGGCCGCGACGTTCGGGCCCGGTGATCGAGACATCCAGATTACGATGTTCGAGGATCGGGTACTTCGACAGCAGTGCATTGCCGTGGTGGCCATCGGGGTAGACGGCATTGCGGCCGTAGGCGAAATCGCTCCACATGCTGTCGGCGAGAAACTCGTACTGGGACGTCTGTGGCCAGCCGGGGTAGCGGGCGGCATGGCGGTCGTGGCTGCCCAGCACCTCCTGAAGGAACACCACGTCGGCCTGGGTGCTGCGCACCGCTTCGCGCAGCTCTGGCAGGATGAAGCGCCGGTTGAAGGCGGTGAAGCCCTTATGGGTATTGACCGTCAACACGCGCAGGCGGTGGACGGCGGGGGCCTGGTCGACGTTGAGGAAACCCGGCTTGCCGGCTTCGGAATTCACGATGGCTCCTCTGGACGGAGGGCGCCGGCACCTGCGGCGAGTAAGCCACCGCAGGCACCGCCCGTTACTACCTGGGACCGGCCACGCCGAGCCAGGTTCACTCAGTCCTCTTCGCGTTGCAGCACGAACAGCAACAGTGAGCGCCCGGTCACCTCGAAGGTGGTGTCGAACGCCAGGTGCTGCGGCTTGCGCAGCTCGGGCCGATCCGTGTCCACCAGGCAACTCCAGTAGTCGCCTTCGGGCACCGCCGGCAACAGGAAGGGTACGGTATCGTGGTGGGCATTGACGATGAGCAGCATGGTCGCCTCGGCACCGGGGCGGGCGATGCCGCTGACCTGGGCACGACCGTCCATGAGCATGCCCAGGCAACGCCCGTGGGGGTCTTCCCATTGCTCCACGCTCATCTCGTTGCCATCGGGCGCCAGCCAGGTCACGTCCTTGACGCCGATCGCTTCGTTGTAGTCGCCCACCAGGAAGCGCGAGCGGCGCAGCACCGGGTAGGCCAGACGCAGGCGGGTCAGGCGCTTGACGAAAGCCAGCAGCTCGGTGCCTTGCTCGTCCAGTTCCCAGTTGATCCAGCCGATCTCGCTGTCCTGGCAATAGGCATTGTTGTTGCCATGCTGGGTGCGGCTGAACTCGTCGCCAGCGACGATCATCGGCGTGCCTTGGGCAAACAGCAGGGTGGCGAAGAAGTTGCGCATCTGGCGCATGCGCAGGGCGTTGATCTCGGCATCGTCGGTGGGCCCTTCGGCCCCGCAGTTCCATGACAGGTTGTTGTCGGTGCCGTCCTGGTTGTTCTCGTCGTTGTCCTCATTGTGCTTCTGGTTGTACGAGACCAGGTCGCGCAGGGTGAAGCCGTCGTGGGCGGTGATGAAGTTGACCGACGAGTAGGGGCGCCGGCCGCGGTTGTTGAACATGTCGCCCGAGGCGGTCATGCGCGCGGCGAACTCGGCCAACTGACCTTCGTCGCCTTTCCAGAAGGCCCGCACGGTGTCGCGGAAGCGGTCGTTCCATTCTGCCCAGCCGGGGGCGAAATTCCCCACCTGGTAGCCGCCCGGGCCGCAGTCCCAGGGCTCGGCGATCAGCTTGACCTGGCTCAGCAACGGGTCCTGGCGACAGGCGACGAGAAAACCGTGACGTTCGCTATAGCCCTCGTGGTAGCGTCCGAGGATGGTCGCCAAGTCGAAGCGGAAGCCATCCACGTGCATTTCGCCGGCCCAGTAGCGCAGCGAGTCGGTCACCAGTTGCAGCACGCAGGGGTGGCTGAGGTCGAGGGTATTGCCGGTGCCTGAATCGTTGATGTAGTAGCGCTTGTCGTCGGGCATCAGGCGGTAGTACGAGGCGTTGTCGATGCCGCGCATCGACAGCGTGGGGCCCAGCTCGTTGCCCTCGGCGGTGTGGTTGTAGACCACGTCGAGGATCACCTCCAGGCCGGCATCGTGCAGGTGCGCGACCATTTCCTTGAACTCGGCGATCTTGCCGCTGGCCAGGTAGGTCGGGTGTGGCGCGAAGAAGGCGATGCTGTTGTAGCCCCAGTAGTTGTTCAGGCCCTTTTGCAGCAGGTGCTGGTCGTTGACGAAGGCATGGATGGGCAGCAGCTCGATACTGGATACGCCCAGATCCTTGATGTGCTTGAGCAGCTCGTCGTTGGCCAGGCCGCCGAAGGTGCCACGCAGTTTTTCCGGCACCGCCGGATGGCGCATGCTGATGCCCTTGGTATGGGCTTCGTAGACGATGGTGCGCTCCCAGGGTATCTGCACGCGCTGGTCGCGGCCCCAGGTGAAGGCCGGGTCGATGACCTTGCACTTGGGCACGAACGGGGCACTGTCGCGCTCGTCGAAACTGAGATCGCCGTCGGGGTGCCCGATGGTATAGCCGAACAGTGCTTCGGACCACTTGAGGTCGCCCACCAGTTGTTTGGCATAGGGGTCGATCAGCAGCTTATTGGGGTTGAAGCGGTGACCGTTTTCCGGCTCGTAGGGCCCATGCACGCGGTAGCCATAGACCTGGCCTGGGTGCGCATCGGGCAGGTAGCCGTGGTAGATCTCGTCGGTGTACTCAGGGAGCTCGATGCGTTCCAGCTCCTTTTCGCCTGTGGAATCGAACAGGCACAGCTCGACCTTGGTGGCATTGGCCGAGAACAGGGCGAAGTTGACGCCCAGGCCGTCCCAGGTGGCGCCAAGGGGAAAAGGCGAGCCCTCACGGATGCGCGAAGGAGCGACGGAGCGGGTTTTCTTTGGGGTGCGGGGACTCATGGCGTTCCTCGTGAGGGCCAGGGGAAAGGGGTATGGTTGCGCAATTCGGCGCCGGCCTCTTCGCGGGCTTGCCCGCGAAGGGGCCGGTACAGGCTCAGCTGGCAGCGGGCTTTCTAGCGGCCCTGGGCTTCTTCACTGCCGCGGGCTTTTCTGCTGCAGGCGAGGCGACCTTGGCTTTGGCCGCCGCCGGCGCTGCCTTGGGCGCCGCCGCGACCTTTGGCTCGGGCGCAGCCTTGGGCTTTGCCGGTGCGCGTTTGCGAGGCGTAGCCTTGGGCGCTAGCGCTTCGGCTTCAGCCAGCTTGCGCGCCATCTCCCAGTGACGCTCCTCGTGCCCCTCGGGTTTTCCTTCCGATTCCCAGATCTGGTAGGCAAATTCGCGAACTCGTTTTTCATCGACACTCATCACGACGCTCCTGAATGCGTTAGGCATGCTCAATCAACAGGTTGACCGGAAACTCCGACAGCACGGCGCTCAACATCAGCTCCCTTGTAGGAGTGACAGCGGCACCACCGAAAAGTCCAGTCCAGGTGGCAGGCGACAAGGCAAACGGCAGTATCAGCCGGGTATCGTCCCAGTTCTGCGCCGGGATCAAGGGCGTTGCGGCGCCGCCAAGCAGGCCACTGGCCAGGCGTGGGGCGACGATGATGGCGCGCTGGCCTTCCCCCAATCGGGCAAAGGCCACTACCTTGTCGGCATATCGCCCTTGCACGTTCAGCGGCAGGTGGGCGCCACGCTGGAACAGCTCGGCATGGGCCTGGCGGCAATCCAGCACCCGGGCGACCAGCGCTTGCTTGATACGGCCGTCCTGCCAGTGCTGCAACAGGTCGGCCAGCGTGCTGCCGTCGTCCAGGGTTCGACGCCTGCAAGCGTAGTCCACGGGACGGCGGTTGTCCGGGTCGACCAGGCTGAAGTCCCAGTATTCGTTGCCCTGGTACAGGTCCGGCACGCCAGGCACGGTCATGCGCAGCAACGCCTGAACCAAGCCGTTGAGCGCCCCGGGGCAGGCGATCAGCTGGGCCGCATCGGCCAGCGACTGGCGCAACTGCTGGTTCTCCCGGGCCAGCAGCAGGCCATCGGTCAGGGCGCTGCAGGCGGCCTCGTAGGCCTCGTTGGGTGCGCTCCAGCTGCTACGCAGCTTGGCCTCGCGCAGGGCTTTCTGCTGCCACTGGCGAATGCGTTCGGCGTACTGGCGCAGGCCGCTTTCATCGTTGCCGGCCAGCCCCAGCGGCCAACTGCCGAGCAGGGTCTGGAACAGCAGCAATTCATCGCCTGGGCTCGGCGCCGGGCCGTCCTCCAGCTGCGCGCGCAGGGGGGCTGCCAGTTCTCGCCAATGCTCGAAGCGGCTGGCCAGCCAGGCCCCGCGCTCGCTCAGGACGGCCAGGCGGGCGCGGGTGTCCTCGCCGCGCTTGTGGTCGTGGGTGGCAGTGGCCAGGAGGTTGTCCGGGAAGTCGCGCAGGCGCCTTTGCGACTCGTTGTGGAAGTACTCGGCACCGGCGCTGAACCGCTCGGCCTCGAAGCCCACGTCGTTGCGCGACAGCAAGCGCGCCGAGCGATAGAACGCGGTGTCTTCCACCGCCTTGGCGGCAGTGGGCGCGGTGAGCTGCTGGAAGCGCACGCAAGCGTGGCGCAGGTGCTTGCGTGTACGGCCCGGTGGCAGGCTGCGCCAAGGCTGGCCACCGAGCCAGCGTTCCAGTTGCTCAAGCAGCGGCCAGTCGGCTTCGCCGAGGTCCTGGCGGGCGTTGGCCAGTGCCTGCTGAAAGAACGCCTCGTCCTCGGCGGGGCGGCCACAGGCCGTGAAGTAGGTGCGATAGACCGGGTAATGCGCAACCAGGGCCTGCAGGGCACGGCGGATCGCGCCGAGCGTCAGGTCGCGGGTCATCAGGTCGTCACGGGCCACTTGCAGCAAGGCCTGGGCCACCGACTCGCAGTCCCCCGCCAGGCTGGCATTGAGCACCAGGTGTCGGGCCAGGCGAATTTCCTCGGTGAATTCAGGGCGTTCGCTGAGGTTGGCCCAGGCCTCGGTCAGTGGCGCCTCGCCGGCCGGATCGTGCTGCAGCAGCGACACCTGGTTCATGAACTCGTAGCCAGTGGTGCCGTCGGTGAGCCAGTCGCGGTGCAGGTGTTCGCCAGGGCCGAGGATCTTCTCGACGTAGATCGGAAAGTGCTCCACGGCCGCCGGCAACGGCCGCCCGGCCAGCAGGGAGGTGACCCGCCGGCGCAATTTGCGGCAGTAGGCGCGTGGGTCGGCAAGGCCGTCGATATGGTCGATGCGCAGGCCGTCGATCAATCCCCGCTCGATCAGTTCGAACAGCTTGGCGTGGGTAGCTTCGAACACCGTGGAGCGCTCCACACGCAGGCCACCGAGTTCGTTGATGTCGAAGAAGCGCCGCCAGTTGATGTCGTCGGCGGCGGTACGCCAGCTGGCCAGGCGGTAGGTCTGCCGTTCGAGCAGCAGGTGCAGGCGCTTGAAGCCCGCTTCGGCACGGCTGTCGAAGGCCAGCAGGGCGGATTCGAGATCGGCGCCGTCGCGCACCAGGCGTGCCAGTTCGGCGTGCAGCGGCAAGGCATCGGCCAGCGGGTCGGCGGCTTCGCGCAGCGCCGTGAAGTGCGCGGCCAATGCTTGCAACGCAGGTTCCGGGCTTTGCGCCAGGATCCAGCCGTAGTCGAGCGGGCAGATCGGGAAACGGTGCTCGTAGTGCTCGACCTGCAACACGCCGTGCCCGCTATCGAAGGCCAGCGGCAACTCGCCCTGCTTGAGCGCGACGCCATAGTCATTGCCCAGGAACGGCAACAGCAGTTGGCCGGCGAGCAGCGGGTCGCTGGAGTGCCACTGGATATCGAAGAACTGGGCGTAGGGGCTGCGTCGCCCCCAGGTCAGCAGGCTTTGCCACCAGGGGTTGTCGGCACCGCCCACAGCCATGTGGTTGGACACGGTATCGACGATCAGCCCCATGTCGTGCTGGCGCAGCGCGGCCACCAGGCGTTCGAGCGCGGCTTCACCGCCAAGCTCGGGGTTGACCTGGGTCGGGTCGACCACGTCGTAGCCATGGCGTGAGCCGGCCCGGGCCTTGAGGATCGGTGAGGCATACAAGTGGCTGATGCCGAGTTGGGCGAAGTAGGGCACCAGCGGTACGGCGTCGTCGAGCGTGAAGTCGCTGTGGAACTGCAGGCGCTGGGTGGCAGTGAGGGCTTTCATCGGTCACGCTCCCAGGCTTGCTCGCGGGCCTGGGCCAGCAGCTCCAGGCGCCGGGCGGCATCTTCATCGTCGAGCAGTTCGCGCACCGGCGCGGCGAAGCGCCGGCGCCAGTTCGGGTGGCCGGCGGTGGTGCCCGGCAGGTTGGGCTGCTCGTCGCAGCCCAGCAGGTCTTCGAGGGGGACCAGCACCAGCGGAGCGCGGGTGTGGCCAACATAGCGAATGGCGGCGTCGATCACGGCGGCGTTGTCCTTGAGGGGGCCATAGTTCGCTTCCAGGGTGCGTTGCAGCCCACTGCGTTCCTTGTGTCGCTCGTGGCGCCAGTGCAACTCGGTGGCCGCGTCGATCAACTGCAAGCGATGGTTCCAGTCGATGTCACGGCTTTCCAGCCAGCCGCCCAGGGGCGCCAGGTCATGGGTGCCGGTGGTGGCCAGGGCGTTGTCCGGCCAGTCGAGAATGGCGGTGAACTGCCCAGGCGACGATTGCTCGAACGGCAGCACACGCATGCCCAGCACGCGTTGCTCGGCCAACGCTTCGCGCAGCCCTGCGGGCACCGTGCCGAGGTCTTCGCCGAGGATGACCGCCTGATGCCGCGACGACTCCAGGGCCAGCAGGCGCAGCAGGTCGTCGAGGGGGTAATGGAGGTAGGCGCCTTCGCTGGGTTTGGATCCCCGCGGGATCACCCACAGCCGACGCAAGCCCATGACATGGTCGATACGCAGCCCGCCAGCGTGGGCCAGGTTGGCCCGCAGCATCTCGATGAAGGCGCGGTAGCCGTTGCGCTTGAGGCCTTCGGGTGAGAACCCGCAGATGCCCCAGTCCTGCCCCGAGCGGTTGAGGATGTCGGGCGGGGCACCCACGGTGAGCCCGGGCAGCAGTTCATCCTGGCGGCTCCAGGCCTGGCTGCCGGCGCCATCGGCGCCCACCGCCAGGTCGGCGATCAGGCCGATGGCCATGCCATTACCGCGCGCGGCCTCCTGGGCCCGTTGCAGGCTGCGTTCGATGAGCCACTGGCAAAAGGCGTGATATTCGACCCGTGCCGGGTAGGTGGCGGCGAAGGCCTGGACCTCGGGGTGGTAGGGATCGCGCCAGGCGTCGGGCCAGGCCCTCCAGTCGGCGCCAAGGCCGCGATCGACGGCCTCGGCTTGCAGCACCTCGAAGCGGCAGTGGTGTTCCAACGCCTCGCCGGCGGCGTCGCGGAAACTTTCGAAATCGCCACGTTGCGGGTGTTCACCCTGGCTGAAGTCCTTGTACAGCGCTTGCAGCAGGCGCTCGCGGGCGGCGGCGGCACGCGGCCAGTCCACCAAGGGCTGCTGTTCCAGCTCGTCCAGCGTCTGTTCCAGGCCACAGGCCTCGACGGCCATGCGCACGGCACGCTCGCCCAGCACGCTGGCGGGGCTGGCGTAAAGGGCGTTGAGCAACAGTCGGCTGGACGGCGAGTAGGGGCTGTAGTGCTGCTGGTCGTAGGCCGACAGTGCGTGGATCGGGCTGATCGCCAAGGCGTCGGCTCCGCGTTCGGCGGCGCTGCGCGCCAGCTGCTCCAGGGCCAGGCAGTCGCCATAGCCGCCATCGCCAGGGCGCCGCAGGCTGTAAAGCTGCACGGCCAGGCCCCAGCAGCGTGCCGGCGGTTGCTCCACGGCCTGCTGGAGGCTGTAGCAGTGCGGCGGTGCCACGGCCAGGGTGAAACGGCGGCCCTCGATCTCGACCTGGTGGTAACCGATCGGCAGCTCGCCGGGCAAATGCGCCTGCGAGTCGAGCGCCAGTGTGCGTTGGCTGCCATCCGCGAGGGTGCAGCGGGCCAGGCTGGCGGCGCTGAAGTAGCGTTGCAGGTCCAGCGGCGTGCCGACCTGCACGGTCAGCAGCGGCGGCAGGTGCTCGCTGTCCTCGTCCTGGTCCAACTGCTGCAGGCTGGTGCGCAGGGCCGCGCGGTCACCGGCCGGGTGGCCGAGGGCTTCGAGTACCCGGCGCAGCACGTCGTCGGCGACCTGCTGCGGGCGGTTGTTGGCGTCCAGCCAGTCGCGCGCCAGGCCGACCCGGGCCGCGAGCGTGTGAAGAAGGTTCTCGCTCATGCAGCCTCCTGTTCAGGGGGGAGCAGGCTGACCACGCAGCTGTGCGGGGACAGGTGCGAGTCGGGGTGGGCATTGTCGCTGCTGTCGAACAGGCGCACCGTGGGGCCGGGCAGGGTTACCGCCTGGGGCTCTGCGGCAAGGTTGAGGTCGATACGCAGGAGGCTGCCATTGCCCAGGCGCCAGCGTGCGCTCAGGGCCTTCTCGCCCAGCACCTCGGCGCCCAGGGCCTGGCTGCCGGGCAAATGCGGCACGATATGCGTGCTGCGCAGGGCCAGCAGTTGCTGGTAAAGCCCATGCCAGCCGGCCAGTACTTCGTGGTTGTCGGGCTGCGAGGCGGTGAAGGTGGCTGGCGCATTGGGGTCGGGAATGCGCTGGCGTTGTTCGGGGTCGTTGAACGCGGCGAAATGGGCGAATTCACCTCGACGGCCCTCGCGCACGGCGTCGGCGAGCTGGTCATGGAAGTCGGTGAAGAACAGGAACGGGGTGCGGCTGCCGTCCTCGTCACCCATGAACAGCAGCGGGATCATCGGCGCCAGCAGCAACAGGCCGGTGGCGGCGCGCAGGGCGGCTGGCGGACACAGGCGCGACAAGCGCTCGCCGAGGGCGCGGTTGCCGACCTGGTCGTGGTTCTGCAGGAACAGGACGAACGCACTGGGCGGCAGATGACCGCTGGGCTCGCCCCGTGGCTCGCCGTGGCGGTTGGCCTGGCCCTGGTAGACGAAGCCTTCGCCCAGACAGCGCGCCAGCTTGCCGATCGGGTCGGCCTGGTAGTCCTGGTAATAGCCTTCGGTTTCACCGGTCAGCAACACGTGCAGGGCGTTGTGGCCGTCGTCGTTCCACTGCGCGTCGAAGCCCTGTTCGAGCAGGAACGCCTGGTTGTGCTCGTTCTCCAGCACCAGCCACACCTGGCGCCCCGGCTCCACGGCGGCGCGCACCCGCTGCGCCAGCTCGACCAGGAAGTCGGGCTGATCGATGGCGTGCACGGCGTCCAGGCGCAGGCCGTCGAAGCGGTATTCGCACAGCCACATCAAGGCGTTCTGGATGAAGTATTCGCGCACCTCCGGCCGGCGGAAGTCGATGGCCGCGCCCCAAGGCGTCTGCCGATCCTCGCGGAAAAAACCGCTGGCGTATTGGTGCAGGAAGTTGCCGTCGGGGCCGAAATGGTTGTAGACCACGTCGAGCATCACCATCAGGCCATGGCCGTGGGCCTGGTCGATCAACGCGCAGAGCTGTTGCGGGTGACCGTAGTTGTGCTGCGCAGCGTAGGGCAGCACCCCGTCATAGCCCCAGTTGCGCTCGCCGGGAAACTGCCCCAGCGGCATCAGCTCGATGGCGGTGATGCCGACCTCGGCCAGGCGTGGCAGTTGCTGCGTGACCCCGGCGTAGCCGCCGAGCACGCCGACGTGCAACTCCTGGATCACCGCCTGGTGCCAGGGCCGGCCCTGCCAGGGGTGTTTCCAGGCATACCCGGCCAGGTCGACGAGCTGGCTGGGGCCGTGTACGCCTTCGGGCTGGAAGCGCGAGGCGGGGTCGGCGACCTGAAGATCGCCGTCGATCCGGTAGTGATAACGTGCCCCCGGCTGGCACGGGGCAACCCCGCTGAACCAGCCCTCGGCGTCGGGCAGCAGCTCGATGGCCGGCTGCCCGTGGATTTCCAAGCTCACGTTGCGCGCATCCGGCGCCCAGAGGGCGAAGCGCGCCGACGTGGCGTCCAGCAAGTGTGCGCCATGCCTGTGCATCTTCAACGCTCCGCTCAGTAGTGGGTCAGGAGGGTCTGCTTGACCAGATCCTCGTAGAGGCGGGCGTAGGGTTCCACCGCCTGGCACCAGTTGAACGGCTGGGTCATCGACAGGCAACGCATGGCGTTGAGCAGGTCAGGCTTGCCATAGATGTAGAAGGCACGGCTCAGCGCTTCGCGGTAGCTGTCCACCGTCGATTCGTCGAACAGGAAGCCAGTCACGCCATTTTCGATGGTATCGGCCAGGCCGCCCGTATTGCGGGCCACCGGCAGCGAACCGAAGCGTTGCGCGTACATCTGGCTGAGGCCGCATGGCTCGTAGCGCGAGGGCATCAACAGGAAGTCGGAGCCTGCGAACATGCGCCGGGCGTCGGTCTCGTTGAAACCGATGCGCACGCCGATGCGACCGGGATGGCGCAGCGCCAGTTCGCGCATGGCCTGTTCCTCTTCCGGCTCGCCACGACCGATGATCGCGATCTGCCCACCCTGTTCGACGATGTAGTCGGCAACCCCGAGGGTCAGGTCCAGGCCCTTCTGGTAGACCAGTCGCGAGACCACCGCGAACAGCGGGCCCTCCGAGGCATCGAGCTCGAACAGCTCGCGCACTTCGGCGGCGTTGCGCGCCTTGCCTTCCCAGTCGTTGAGGCTGAAATTGTGCTGCAGGTGCTTGTCGGTGGCCGAATCCCAGCTTTCGTCGATACCGTTGGGAATGCCACCGAGCAGGCCTTGCTGGGCCTTGCTGGCGAGGAAGCCATGGAGCCCGCAGCCAAACTCCGGGGTGGTGATTTCCTGGGCGTAGGTGGCGCTGACCGTGGTGATGTGGCTGGAGTAGGCCAGGCCGGCCTTGAGGAACGACAACTTGCCGTAGAACTCCATGCCTTCCTGCTGCATGGCGTGCTCGGGAATGGCCAGCTCCGGGCTGCAACCGCGGCTGTAGACGCCCTGGTAGGCCAGGTTGTGAATGGTGAACAGGGTCGGTGTGTTCAGCCCGCGCCAGTGCATGTAGGCAGGCGCCAGGCCCGCCGGCCAGTCGTGGGCGTGGACCACTTCCGGCTTCCAGTGGATCATGCCTTCGCCGGCGGCGATTTCCGCTGCCGCCAGGCCCAGGCGGGCGAAGCGGATGTGGTTGTCGGGCCAGTCACGGCCATTGTTGGCGCCGTAAGGGCCGCCGTCGCGCTGGTACAGTTCGGGGCAGATCAACACGTAGATGACCAGGCCGTCAGCCAGGTCCATGCGGCCGATCTTGCAGGGGGGCAATGCCGCGTGGCCGCCCAGTTCGCCGACGATATGGATGGGGTTGTCGCTTTCCATGACCTGGCGGTAGCCGGGAATCAACACCCGCACATCGTGCAGGTGGGCGAGGGCGCGGGGCAGTGCTGCAGACACATCGCCCAGCCCGCCGGTCTTGATCAGGTCGGCGATTTCCGAGGTAACGAAAAGGATCTTGCGTTTATTGGGATTTTGCTGGCGCTGTGCGCCGGGTGCCTTGACTGTCGGGGCGAACTCCGGGGTGAGCGGCTCGCGATTGTCCGGGTGAAACGTCGTTGCGTTAGGTTCGACAGCGGCACTGATCATACTTCTTTCCGTCCCTATGCTTGGTCGGGTGCTGGCACCCGTCATGTCATCTCGTGTTGGGTCTCTCTGATCTGTAACTGCAATTGCTATCCATGCCCCTGAGTCGTGCGCGCAAGCACAGCGCGCCTGGCATTCCAGCCGAAAGCGATTGGACTGAATGGGATGGGTCGGCTTGGAAGCGGGAAGTCCCTTGCCTCTGGCCTACTTAAAACCTGACCTGCCCTGGCTGCGGAAAGTTTCGACTATTTTCTGTCGCATTTCCGAACGGAGGGTGGGCCAGAATCTTCAGTGTAGGAGAGGATGAGATAAAAAAGTGACCCGCTGGTCACTTTGGTTATGACGCAAACGTTGGCGTTTATGAAGGTTTGTCGAAAGAGGGTTTTTCGGGAGGGCGGCGAGAGATTTGTCTTGAGGAATTGTTTGGTTTTGAGATCGAGCGCCGCCCTGCAGTCATCCAGCCGAACTTCAATACCGCCGGGTAGTGGTCAGCTCCTCCAACACCCGAGGCACCACCCGAAACGGCATCGACATATGGTCCTCGCCAGCCTCGACCTGGAAATCACTGCGCAACCCGTATTGCGACAACCCTTCCAGCCGGTGTTGCAGCGCCCTGGCATCCTGGATCTCCTGGGGCATCTCGCGGTCGCCCATCATCAAGGTCAGGCTGCTGTGGGTCAGGTCCACCTTGCCGTCGATGGCCCGCTGGGTGAAGACCCGCTCCGGCGCCAGCAGGTAACGGTCATGCCACCACAGGCTCGGGCTGATGGCCACCACGTGCTGGAACAGCTGCGGCCGGGTGAACAGGGTATACACCCCGAACATGCCGCCAAACGAATGCCCGACCAGGCTGCGCTGGTCCTGGTCGACCTTGAAGCGCTCGTTGACCTTGGGCATCAGACGCTTCTCGATGAAGTCGAGAAACTGATCCTGGCCACCTTGTGGCGGCGTGTTGCGCTCGGGTGGCTGCGGTGGCGACAGGTCGAAGGCGCGGCGCTCGAAATCCAGTGGTGTGCTGCTTGGATAGCCGATGGCGACGATGATGACGCCATTCCAGCGTTCCTGCGCTCGCTTGGCGGCATGGAAGGCCGGGAAGTAGGCGTTGCCGTCGAGCAGGTAGATCACCGGGTAGCCGCCGGTCCACGGTACGTCGCCTTCGGGCAGGCTGACCATGATCCGGTAATCGCGCCCCTCGGCGCTTTTCATCAGCCACTGCTCGGTGCCATCGAGGGGCACCGGGTCGGCCTGGGCGAGGGTGGCGACCAGCAAGGCTAAAAGCCCGGTCATCAGGCGGCGTAGATTCATCACTGAAAATTCCTGGGAATAGAGAGCACGCGCGCACCATAGTCGCGAACCGTTCTCAATTCAAATTTTCCGATGTGGGCTCGCCGGAGTCGGCTAAGTGGGAGCCAGGGCAGCTCCCACGCTGGAGGGTAACGGCTTACAGGCTGACCGACTTGTCGTCGGAACGCTTTTGTTCCAGCAGCATGTTCAACTGGGCCACTTGCAGGCGCAACTGGTCACGCTCGTCCTTCAACTGGCGCAGCTCGTCGCGACGCACGGAGACATAGAGGGTCTGGGTTGGAGTGGCAGGCATGTAGGTACCCATGAGTACACCTCGCGGTTATGGCTGGTGACAGTTGAAGCTTAGACGCTTCACGCGGCGCGCATTGTGAATTCTTTCCAAGGCGAAGGGAACTTTTTTGTTTATGGTGGTCGCGCCGTTCGTCGCTGAACCCTCGGGCGGTACACTGGACTAATCTGAAAACCTGGACTGTGTTGTCATTCCATTTCGTAAAAGGGGAGCATCGGCTCATGCAACTGGGAATCGTCGGGCTGGGCCGCATGGGCGGCAATATTGCAAGGCGCCTGATGCGCGCCGGTCACCGCACCGTGGTGCATGATCGCAGCCGTGACGCGGTGACTGCGCTGGAGGGCGAAGGCGCCCAAGGCGCACACGACCTCGGTGCCCTGGTGCAGAAACTCAAGGCGCCGCGCGCGGTGTGGGTGATGCTGCCGGCCGGCGAGCCGACCGAGCAGACCATCGCGCAGCTGGCCGATTTGCTGGAGCCGGGCGATGCGATCATCGACGGCGGCAACACCTTCTACAAGGATGACGTGCGCCGCGCCGGCGAGCTGGCCAAGCGCGGCCTGCATTACCTGGATGTCGGCACCTCGGGCGGTGTATGGGGCCTCGAGCGCGGTTACTGCATGATGATCGGCGGCGAAACCGAGGTGTTCGAGCGCCTGGAACCGCTGTTCAAGGCCCTGGCCCCCGGCGTCGGCGATATCCCCCGGACCCGCGGCCGTGAGGGCGAGCACCAGCGTGCCGAGCATGGCTACATCCACGCCGGGCCGCCCGGTGCCGGGCATTACGTGAAGATGGTGCACAACGGCATCGAGTACGGCTTGATGCAGGCCTATGCCGAAGGCTTCGACCTGCTGAGCAGCAAGGGTGGTGACGAACTGCCGGAAGACCAGCGCTTCGACCTCGACGTGGCCGAGATCGCCGAAGTCTGGCGCCGCGGCAGCGTGGTCACCTCGTGGCTGCTCGACCTCACCGCCGATGCGCTGGTGGCCGACCCGCAACTGTCGCAGTTCAGCGGCTCGGTGTCCGACAGCGGCGAGGGGCGCTGGACCATCGACGCCGCGGTCGAGCAGGCCGTGCCGGTGCCGGTGCTGTCCAGCGCGCTGTTCGCCCGTTTCCGCTCACGCCAACAGCAGGGCACCTACGGCGACAAGGTACTGTCGGCCATGCGTCTGGGCTTTGGCGGCCACGTCGAGAAAAAAGCCGAATGATGCCAGCCAAGCCGCCCGCCGCGCCGCCCTGCACGCTGTTCCTGTTCGGCGCCAGCGGCGACCTGGTCAAGCGCCTGCTGATGCCGGCGCTGTACAACCTCAGCCGCGATGGGCTGCTCGACCGCAACCTGCGCATCGTCGGTGTCGACCACAATCGGCTGGGCCGCGAGGGGTTCGTCGAACACCTGCACAGCTTCATGCGCGAACGTGACCAGGGCAGGGATTGCGCCGGCAAGTGCCTGGACGAAAAGCTCTGGGCCCGGCTGGCCAAGCGCCTGGACTACCAGACCGGCGATTTTCTCGACCCTGCGACCTACGTCGCCCTGGCCAAGCGCATCGATGCCACCCGCCACGGCAACGCCATCTTCTACCTGGCCACTGCGCCGCGCTTTTTCCCCGAGGTGGCCAACCAGCTTGGCCAGGCCGGGCTGCTGGACGAGTCGGGCGGCGGCTTTCGCCGCCTGGTGGTGGAAAAACCCTTCGGCACCGACCTGGCCAGTGCCGAGGCGCTCAATGCCTGCCTGCTGAAGGTCATGGGCGAGCGGCAGATCTACCGCATCGACCATTACCTGGGTAAGGAAACGGTACAGAACATCCTGGTCAGCCGTTTCTCCAATGGCCTGTTCGAGTCGTTCTGGAACAACCACTACATCGACCATGTGCAGATCACCGCCGCCGAAACCGTCGGCGTCGAGACCCGCGGTGCGTTCTACGACAGCACCGGCGCGCTGCGAGACATGGTGCCCAACCACCTGTTCCAACTGCTGGCGATGGTCGCCATGGAGCCCCCGGCAGCCTTCGCCGCCGACGCCGTGCGCAGTGAGAAGGCCAAGGTGATCGGCGCCGTGCGGCCCTGGTCGCAGGCGTTGGCCTTGAAGAACTCGGTACGCGGCCAGTACGGCGCCGGCAAACAGGGGCGCAAGCGCCTGCCCGGTTACCGCCAGGAGCCCAACGTGGCCGCCGACAGCCAGACCGAGACCTACGTGGCGATGAAGGTGATGATCGACAACTGGCGCTGGGCCGGAGTGCCGTTCTACCTGCGCACCGGCAAGCGCATGAGCGTGCGCGACACCGAGATCGTCATCTGCTTCAAGCCGGCGCCCTACGCGCAGTTCCGCCAGTCGGCGCTGGAGCGGCCCAAGCCCAACTACCTGCGGATCCAGATCCAGCCCGACGAGGGCATGGCCTTCGCCCTGCAGGCCAAGCGCCCAGGGCCTGAGTTGGTGGTGGAAAACGTCGAGCTGGGGTTCGCCTACAAGGACTACTTCAACATGACCCCGGCCACCGGCTACGAGACGCTGATCTATGACTGCCTGACCGGCGATCAGACCTTGTTCCAGCGTGCCGACAACATCGAGAACGGCTGGCGTGCGGTGCAGCCGTTCCTCGATGCCTGGGCCAAGAACGGCGAGGTACACGAATACTCCGCCGGGCAGGATGGGCCGCAAGCGGCCGACGACCTGCTGGCCAAGGACAAACGCGAGTGGCAACCGCTGGGCCGCCGCCATACATGACCCTGGCGCGTCCGTTCCTCCCATCCAACCCAGGAGACCCGATGCCCGCCCCGATCGAAGACTACGCCCTGCTTGGCAACTGTCGTAGCGCCGCCCTGGTCAGCCGCGACGGCTCCCTCGACTGGCTGTGCCTGCCGCGTTTCGACGCCCCGGCGGTGTTCGCGGCGCTGTTGGGCAACGAGGAAAACGGCCGCTGGCGCCTGGCCCCCAGTGATTCCATCGACAGCAGCACGCGCCGCTACCTGGATGACACCCTGGTGCTGGAAACCACCTGGACCACCGCCAGTGGCCGCGCCCGGGTGCTCGACCTGATGCCCCTGGGCGAGGTCAACTCGGTGGTACGTATCGTCGAGGGCCTGGCCGGCGAGACCAACTTCGAAATGGACCTGGTGATGCGTTTCGACTACGGGCGCACCGTGCCCTGGGTGGAAAAGCTCGAGCCGCTCACCCTCAGCGCCGTCGCCGGCCCCGACCGCCTGCTGCTGTGTAGCACGGTGGCGATCCACGGTCGCGACCACCACAGCGTGGCGCGCTTTCGCGTGTGTGCTGGTGAGCGTCAGGTGTTCAGCCTGCGTCATCAGCCTTCACACCTGCCGGTGCAGCCCGATTGCGACATCGAGCGTGCGCTCGAACAGACCATCGCCCAATGGCAGGCGTTCGCCGCCCGCTGCCCGGATGTCGGCCCGTACACCGGCGCGGTACGCCGCTCGTTGCTGACCCTCAAGGCCATGACCTACGCTCCGACCGGGGGCATCGTCGCCGCCGTGACCACCTCGTTGCCCGAGCGGGTAGGCGGCGAGCGCAACTGGGACTACCGCTTCTGCTGGCTACGCGACGCCACCATGACCCTGCTGGCGTTCATGAACCTGGGCTACTTCGACGAGGCCCAGGCCTGGCGCGAGTGGTTGCTGCGTTCGGTAGCCGGCAATCCGGAACAGATGCAGATCATGTATGGCCTGGCCGGCGAGCGCGACCTGCAAGAGTTCAGCCTGCCCTGGCTGGCCGGTTACGAGCACTCGCAACCGGTGCGCGTGGGCAACGCCGCGTCGCAGCAACTGCAACTGGACATCTTCGGCGAACTGGCCGATGCCATGGGCCAGGCGATCAAGGGCGGCCTGCCGCGCCATCCACGCAGCGCGGCCATCGCCAGGGTGATCCTGCCCTACCTGGAGCGTATCTGGCGTGAGCCGGACGAGGGCATCTGGGAGGTGCGCGGTGGCCGCCAGCAGTTCGTGCACTCCAAGGTCATGGCCTGGGTGGCGTTCGACCGTGCCGCGGGCCTGGCCGACACCACCGAGGAGGGCCGTGAGCAGGGCCGGCATTATCGCCAGGTGGCCGAATGCATCCGCCAGGAGGTGTGCAACCAGGGCCTGGACCCGAGCGGGCGGTATTTCGTCCAGGCCTATGGCTCGAACGAGATCGACGCCAGCCTGTTGCAGATCGCCCTGACCGGTTTCCTGCCCGCGGACGACCCACGCTTCGTCGAAACCCTGGCGCAGATCGAACGGCGACTGTTGAAGAACGGCCTGCTGCTGCGCTACGACAGCGACAGCTGCAGCGATGGGCTGACGCCGGGCGAGGGCACCTTTCTGGTGTGCTCGTTCTGGCTGGCGGATGTCTACGTTCTGTTGGGCCGTGAAGCCGAAGCCCAGGCGTTGTACGAGCGCCTGTTGGGCTTGTGCAACGACCTTGGGCTGCTGGCCGAGCAATACGACCCGGCAGGAAGGCGCATGCTCGGCAACTACCCCCAGGCGTTCAGCCATATCGGCATCATCAACACGGCGTTGAACCTGCACCGGACCCAGTGCCCGGTGCGCGACCGGGCTCGCTCCGGCTGAGCGGCCTACGCCTCGACCGCCACCAGGCGACCGTCGCGATCGAGGTGGTAGCGTTGCAGGTCCCGGGCCAGGGTCAGGTGGCCGTGGTAATGCGCCAGTGCCTCCTGGCGAATATCGTCAAGGCACGGGCTGCGGGCGGGATTGGCCTGGTAGCGGGCGCTGAAATGGGTCAACACCAGGTTGCGCACGCCGGCCAGCTCGGCGAAGCGTGCCACCTGCGCGGCCGTGCTATGGCCCCAGGTCAGGCCGGAGCGCTCGACCACCTGCTCGGTGAAGGTGGCCTCGTGCACCAGTACGTCCACGCCCTGGGCCACCCCGGCGAGCAGTTCAGGGCGGTCGTTGTCGCCACAGACGATCACCCGCCGCGGCGGGCGCGAGGCACGCAGGTAGTCGATGCCCTGCAGCGTGCGGCTGTCGTGGATCACGCTCAGACCCCTGGCCAACTCGCCCCATAGGGGTCCACGCGGGATACCCTCGGCTTCCAGGCGTGCGATGTCCAGGCGCGGTTCCGGATTGCGCTCGGTGAACACGTAGCCAACGCTGGGCACCCGATGCGACAGCTGCACGGCATCCACCTGGATGGCCGGGTTGCACCAGCCGCTGAAGCTTTCCAGGGCCAGCAGGCGCAGCTCGAACGGCAGGTGGGTGTCGCTGGCGGCCAGGCTCAGGCGCAGCCATTGATGCAGGGCGAGCGGCAGCACCAGCTCGAGTGGCTCGCTGCGCCCGGCCACCCCGGCGCTGGCCAGCAGCCCCGGCAGGCCGAAGCAGTGGTCGCCATGCACATGGGTGATGAAGATGCCGCCCAGGGCGCGCAACGACAGCGCGCAGTGCAGCAAGCGATGCTGAGTGCCTTCGCCGCAATCGACCAGGTACCAGCGCTTGCCACTGGCTTCGATCACGGCGGTGGCGCTGACGTTGCGGGCCTTGGTGGGCACGCCGGCCGAGGTGCCCAGAAACTGCAGGTCCATCGAGGGTTCCTTGGCGCAGGGAGAAGGGCACCATTGTAAACCAATGGCACCCTGTGCCGATCATTCGCGCCAGATCAGCTTGCTGGTGTCGTAGCCTTGCTGGCGGGCGATGTCCAGCAACTGCTCGCGGGTCTGGTCGCTGACCGCCTCGGTGCGCGACAACAGCCACAGGTATTCGCGGTTCGGATGGCCGACCAGTGCCACGCGGTAGTCCGCATCGTGGTATAGCACCCAGTATTCGCCCTTGGTCAGGTCCGGCGCCAGGCGGCTGAACCAGTTGTCGAAGCGGACCCAGAGCTTGTCGGTCTTGCCGGCCTGCTGGGCCTCGGCGATGCCGTGCGCCTCGTTGGATTGCCCGTCCTTTTCCTTGCAGCGGTTGGTGACATCGATGCGCCCGTCTTCGCGCAGGCCATAGTGCGCCTCGGACTGCACGCAGTTGCGCTGGAAGAACATCGGCAACCGCGCCAGCTCGTACCAGGTGCCCTGGTAGCGCTTGAGGTCGACCTGCTGGGTTGCGGGTGGGTTGGGGTGGTCATCGGCGGAGCCGGCGCAACCGGCCAGGGCCAGGCTCATGCAGGAAAGAAGCAGGGCAGTGCGCACTGCCAGGGTGAACGGTGCCATGGTGAAGCTCCTCGCAGGCGGGGTTCTCCTGGGGTTCGACCGCGCACGGCCAGCGAAAGTGCGGCTGGGGTTCACAGCCAGTAGGTCACCGCCCACCAGCCCAGCCCACCCATCACCACGGTATAGGGCAGGGCCATCCAGACCATGCGCCCATACGACAGGCGCACCAGCGGCGCGATCGCCGAGGTCAGCAGGAACAGGAACGCCGCCTGGCCGTTGGGGGTCGCCACGCTGGGCAGATTGGTGCCGGTGTTGATCGCCACCGCCAGGGTTTCGAAATGCGCCTGGCTCATGCCGCCCTGAAGGAACGCCTGCTTGACCTCGGTGATGTAGATGGTGGCGACGAACACGTTGTCGCTGATGGCCGACAGCAAGCCGTTGGCCAGGTACAGCATGCCAGGCTGCTGCTCGGTCGGCAGGGCCAGCACCCAGGCTATCAGCGGATGGAACAGTTGCTGTTGGTGAATGACTGCGACCACCGCGAAGAACACCACCAGTAATGCGGTGAACGGCATGGCGTCCTGGAACGCACGGCCCAGGCGGTGCTCGTCGCTGATGCCGGTGAAGGCGGTGATGAGCACGATGACCATCAGGCCGATCAGGCCCACTTCCGCCACGTGCAGGCCCAGGCAGAGGATCAGGATCAGCGCCGCCAGGCCCTGGACCCACAAGGCCAGGCGTTGGGCTGGCGTGCGCGCCGTGGCGTCCTCGGCGGCATGGGCCGCGAGCACCTGGCGTACGGCCTCGGGCAGCCGGGTGCCGTAGCCGAACAGGGCGAAGCGCTCCAGCAGCACGCAGGTCACCAGGCCGGCGGCCAGTACCGGCAAGGACACCGGTGCCACCTTGAAGAAGAAGTCGCCGAAGTGCCAACCCATCTCATGGCCGATCAGCAGGTTCTGCGGCTCGCCGACCAGGGTGCAGACCCCGCCCAGGGCGGTGCCGACCGCGCCATGCATCAGCAGGCTGCGCAAGAAGGCACGAAACTGGTCGAGGTCTTCGCGCTGCAGCGCCGGGATGCGCTGGTCGCTGTCCAGGGCCGTTTCCTCGCGCGGGTTGGTGCCCGATGCGACGCTGTGGTACACCGCGTAGAAACCCACGGCGGCGCTGATGATCACCGCAGTCACGGTCAGGGCGTCGAGGAACGCCGAGAGGAACGCCGACAACACACAGAACAGCAGCGCCAGTACCGCCTTGCTGCGCACCCCGAGCAGGATCCGCGAAAACACGAACAGCAGCAGCTCCTTCATGAAGTGGATGCCGGCGACCATGAACATCAGCAGCAGGATGACCGGGAAGTTGTGCTGCAGTTCCTCGTACAGCGCCTGTGGCGAGGTCATGCCCAGCAGCAGCGCTTCGATCAGCAGCAGGCCACCCGGCATCAGCGGGTAGCACTTGAGCGCCATGCCCAGGCAGAAGATGAACTCGAGCACCAGCGCCCAGCCTGCGGCCACCGGGCCAACGGTGCTGAGCAGCAAGGGGTTGAGTACCAGGAACGAGCCGATGAGCGTCTTGTACCAGCGGGGCGACTGGCCGAGGAAACCTTGGGCCAGCGCGCCGGGCAGGGTGGATGCCATGTATTTGTATCCTTATGATTCAGCGTTGCCGCAAGGTGCCGTATTGCCTGGCCTTAGGCAAGGCGGGCAGTCCTGTTTTTGGCACAAGCGCGGCCTGCCGGCTGGGTTAACATCCAGGCCAACCATCTTTCCCACAGGAGTGCCGCCCGTGTCCGATTACACTGCGTTCAAGGTCGAACTGATCGACAACATCGCCCATGTGCAGATCAACCGCCCGGACAAGATCAACTCGATGAACGCTGCCTTCTGGGAAGAGATCGTCGCCATCTTCCAGTGGGTCGATGACACCGATGCGGTGCGTGCAGTGGTGCTCAGTGGCGCCGGCAAGCATTTCTCCTCCGGCATCGACCTGGCGATGCTGGCCTCGCTGGCCGGGCAGATGGGCAAGGACGTCGGCCGCAACGCGCGCCTGCTGCGCAGCACCATCCTGCGCCTGCAGGCCTCGTTCACCGCCGTGGACAAGTGCCGCAAGCCGGTGCTGGCGGCCATCCAGGGCTACTGCATCGGCGGCGCCATCGACCTGGTCTCGGCCTGCGACATGCGCTACTGCAGCGGCGATGCGCAGTTCTCGATCAAGGAAGTCGACATGGGCATGGCCGCCGATGTCGGCACCCTGCAACGTTTGCCACGTATCATCGGTGACGGCATGATGCGTGAGCTGGCCTTCACCGGGCGCCAGGTGGCGGCTGACGAAGCCTTGCGCATCGGCCTGGTCAACCGGGTCTATGATGACCAGGCCGCGTTGCTCGAAGGGGTCTTTGCCATCGCCCGCGAGATTGCCGCAAAATCGCCGATTGCCGTGGCCGGCACCAAACAGATGCTCAGCTACATGCGTGACCATCGCATCGATGATGGCCTGGATTACATCGCCACCTGGAACGCCGCGATGCTGCAGTCCGAAGACCTGCGCGTGGCCGTGGCGGCGCACATGAGTAAACAGAAACCGACGTTCGCCGACTGACCGCGCGGGGGACGAGCAGTCAGGAAGCCGCTTTATGTCAGCACGTTGGACTACCGCAGTACTCGACCCGCAAACTCCCGGCGGCCTGGCCGTCGCCCGCAGCCCGGAAGGGTTTCTGGTGGACGACAACGGTGCGTTGTTCCCTCGCGACTGGCTCAAGCGCCAGGGTCTGGACGTGTTGTGCGAGCACGGCATCGGCCATTTCGATGGCGAGCCGGTGTTCCTGCTCGAACTGCGCAGCGCCGGCGAGGTGCCTGGGTGCGGCTGGCGCGGGCTACGGGCGTTCATGCTCGAGGGCGACTTCGATACCTACAAGGTGCTCGGTTATGCCGCGCAGATCGGCACCTGGGCCCGCGAGCACCGTTTCTGCGGCAGCTGCGGCCAGGCCATGACGCAGATTCACTGGGAGCGCGCGATGCATTGCCAGGCCTGCGACCTGCGCAGCTACCCGCGCATCTCGCCGAGCATGATCGTGCTGGTCACCCGCGGCGACGAGATCCTCCTGGCGCGTTCGCCGCGCTTCGTCACTGGCGTGTACAGCACCCTGGCGGGTTTCGCCGAGCCTGGTGAGTCGGCCGAGGATTGCCTGGTGCGCGAAGTGCGTGAAGAGGTCGCGGTCGAAGTGAAGAACATCCAGTACATCGGCAGCCAGTGCTGGCCGTTCCCGCACTCGATGATGCTGGGTTTCCATGCCGAGTACGCCGGTGGCGATATCGTCATGCAGCCAGACGAGATCGAGGATGCCCAGTGGTTCGATGTACGCGAACTGCCACCGTTGCCAGCGGGGCGCTCCATCGCCCGCCACCTGATCGACCTGTACGTGGCGCGCCGCCTGGGTCAGCCCGAGCCGCTGCTGCCGCGATAGCGAAGTGCCGCACCTGATATTTCTGCCAGTGGGAAGCCTGCTCCGTCCTGCCTAGAATCAGCCATGGACAAGGCAGCGTTCGTGGTTCACACGGCGAGGAGATTTCATGGTCATCGACCCACTGGCCATCCGCGAGGCGGTGCAGGTCGAGCGCAGGATCGACGCGCAGAAGGCGCAGGATGCCCCGCGCGGGGCATCCTGCGTGCAAGTGCTGGAAGGCCCCGCGTCGGTCATCGTCACCGCGCCCCATGCTACCGAAACCTTCCGCGAAGGGCGCTGCCGCATCTCGGACGGGGCCGGTACCGCGGCGCTGGCGCACATGCTCCACAACCTGTGTGGCGTAACGGCGATCTACACCCAGTACCGCAGCCCTTCGGACCCCAACTACTACGACGACAACGATTTCAAGGAGCTGCTCGCCTGGCTCATCGCCCTGCGCCGACCGGCGCTGGTGCTCGACCTGCATGCCAGTCACGACTTTCGGCCCTACGACGTCGACCTGGGCACCCTGCATGACGCTTCGTTGCACGGGCGCAAGATGCTCAAGGAGGCACTGATCGGCGAGCTGCATGAACACGGGATTGCGGTGCTCTCGGACAACCATTTCGCCGCCAGTCGCAACGCCACCATCACCCGCTTCGCCTCAGCCCGCGGAGTGCCCACGATTCAGCTGGAGATCAGCAGCACCTGGCTGCGGCCATCCGAGGATGGGCTCATGGCCCATCGTTTTGCCCAGATGCTGCAGGCCCTGTGCCGCTACGTGCAGCGAGTCGACGAGGGGGCGCAGGCAAGCCGCGAGCTGCAGCGCTAGGCCTGGCCGAACCAGTGCTGCCAGACCAGGCGCACGGTCAGGGCCAACACCACACTGATGAACACCGGGCGGATGAACTTGCTGCCGCCGCTGATCGCGGTGCGCGCGCCAAAGAATGCGCCGACCATCACCGACAAGCCCATGCACAGGCCGACGATGTAGTCCACCTGGCCGGAGGCGATGAACACGGTCAGGGCCGCGATGTTGCTGACGAAGTTCATGCTGCGCGCCACACCGCTGGCACGGACCAGGTCGATGGGGTAGAGCAGCAGCGTGCTGACCGTCCAGAACGCGCCGGTACCGGGGCCGGCCACGCCGTCGTAGAATCCCAGGGTGAAGCCCTGCGGCGCCTGCCATTTCTTCTTGATCGGCGCATCGGCATCCAGCGGCGCCTTGGGCGTGCCACCGAACAGCAGGTAGATGCCGCAGGCGAACACCACCACTGGCAGCATCTTGTTCAGCCATTCGGCCGGCATGTAGTGCGCCACCACGGCGCCGATCAGCGCGCCGACCAAGGTGCCGAACAGCGCCGGGCGCCACTGCGCCGGGTGGAACAGCTTGCGTTTGTAGTAGGTGAAGCCGGCGGTGGCCGAACCGAAGGTCGAGCTGAGCTTGTTGGTGCCCAGTACCAGATGCGGCGGCATGCCGGCGGTGAGCAGGGCAGGCGTGGTCAGCAGGCCACCACCGCCGGCGATGGCGTCGATGAAGCCGGCGACGAAAGCGACCAGGACGAGGATCAGTAAAGTAAGCGGTTCTACGGTGAGTTCGAAAGGCATGGGATTTCAGGCGGGCAGTGGGGCGCGCGGCAAAGGGCCGCGCTTGAAGCGGTACATGTTAATCCTGGGGCGGGAGGGTTGCCAGTGCTGCTAAAGTCCACGCCTCCGGTCTGTGGGAGCGGGCTTGCCCCGCGAACACCGGCGAAGCCGGTGCCAGCTACCGCGGCGCTTGCTTCGCGGGGCAAGCCCGCTCCCACAGACGGGGGGCATCAGCTGCGGATGAACGCCAGCAGGTCGGCGTTGATCACATCGGCATGGGTGGTCGGCATGCCGTGCGGGTAGCCGGCATAGGTTTTCAAGATGCCGTTGGGCAGCAGCTTGGCCGACAGCGGCCCGGCGTTCTCGTAGGGCACGATCTGGTCGGCGTCGCCGTGCATCACCAGCACCGGTTGGCTGATCCCCTTGAGGTCCTCGGTGAAGTCGGTCTGCGAGAAGGCGACGATGCCGTCGTAGTGGGCCTTGGCGCTGCCGATCATGCCCTGGCGCCACCAGTTGCCGATCACCCCTTCCGAAGGCGTGGCCCCCGGCTTGTTGTAGCCATAGAACGGCCCGCTGGGTACATCGCGGTAGAACTGTGCCCGGTTGTTGGCGACCTGGGCCTGGAAGTCGTCGAACACCGACTTCGGCAGCCCGCCCGGGTTGCCTGGCGTCTGCACCATCAGCGGTGGCACCGCAGCGATCAGCACCGCCTTGGCCACTTTGTCGCCGGGATAGCGGGCCATGTAGCGCACCACCTCGCCGCCACCGGTGGAGTGGCCGACGTGCACGGCGCCCTGGATACCCAGGTGTTCGACCACCGCCGCCACATCATCGGCATAGTGGTCCATGTCGTGGCCGTCCCACACCTGGCTCGAACGCCCGTGGCCGCGGCGGTCGTGGGCCACCACGCGAAAGCCCTGGGCGAGGAAGAACAGCATCTGCGCGTCCCAGTCATCGGCGCTCAACGGCCAGCCATGGTGGAAATGGATGACCTGCGCATCACGCGGTCCCCAGTCCTTGTAGAAGATCTGAACGCCATCCTTCGTGGTCACGTAGCTCATGGTCGCGGCTCCTCTGTACAGGGGTGTCATGGAAGAGCTATTGAGAATAGGAGGTATTCGAGAACGCGCCTGCGCGGCAACGCGTTTAAATCGATTCCGTGCGATTATCGCCCGCCTGAGCTATCTAAATTTATCGGTATGGTGATAATCCTGTCATGGATGTGAAAGCAGCAGTGCGCGTATTCGATGTCATCAACCTGTTCGCCGAAGTGCGACAGCCCATGACCTACAGCGAAATCGCCCGTCGAACCGAAATCCCCCAGTCCAGTTGCCATGCGCTGCTGCAGACCATGGTGGCCAAGGGGTTTCTCTACGCCCCAGGGGTCAAGGCAGGCTATTACCCGACCCAGCGCCTGTTGCACGTGGCCCGCGACATCTGCAGCCAGGACCCATTGGCCCTGGTGTTCCAGCCGTTGCTGGCAGGCATGCGCGATGCCACCGGCGAGACTGCCGCGCTGGCGGCCCTGGCGGGGAACCGGGTGGTGTACCTGGACGTGGTCGAGTCGCGCCAGCGGATCCGCTACAGCGACGAGCCGGGCAGCTTCATGTACGTGCACGCCAGTGCGGCGGGCAAGGCGCTGCTGGGGGCGTTGAGCGACAAGGCGCGTCGGCGCCTGCTCGACAGCTGTGAACCACTGCCGTTGTCCACCGATGGCTCGGTGATCGAGCGCGCCGCCCTGGAACAGGAGATCGAGCAGGGCGTGGCTGAAGGCTGGCACCGTTCCACGGGGGAAAACGTCGAGGACGTGGCGGCGCTGGCGCGGGGCTTCCTGATCAACGGCGAACCCTTCGCCCTGGTCATCGCCGGCCCCAAGGCCAGGCTGCTCAAGCATCAGCAGGTCGTCATCGACGCGCTGCTGCAAACCTACACGCAAATCCCGGCGTCGTTGCTCGGCTGAGCGTCCCTGGTGGACGTAGGCGGGTGAGGGCCGGGTATCGAGGAGAGTGACAGCAGGCGCCGGTAGCGCCGGCGACAAAGGTTGCGCTCCAGGCATCTCGTTACCAACACCACTACAACAACACCAGAGATCCATCCATGCAAAAGATCACTCACTTCTTTACCGAGCTGATGCGTCGGTACCTGCCCGATCCGTTCGTCTTCGCCATCGGCTTGACGCTGCTGACCATGGTCCTGGCCGTGGTCGTGCAGAACCAGGCCATTACCGCCCTGACCACCAGCTGGGGCTCGGGCTTCTGGGCATTGCTGGCGTTCACCACGCAGATGGCGGTGATCCTCGCCATGGGTTATGTGCTGGCCACCGCTCCGCTGACCGAGCGCCTGCTCGATCGCCTGGTGGTGCGTGTCAGCGACCCGCGCATGGCGGTGATCGTCGCCACCCTGGTCGGTGGCATCGGCAGCTACCTGAACTGGGGCTTCGGCCTGGTGGTTGGCGGCGTCGTCGCGCGCAAGCTG
This sequence comes from Pseudomonas sp. S31, assembly GCF_016648105.1. Classification (GTDB taxonomy): domain Bacteria; phylum Pseudomonadota; class Gammaproteobacteria; order Pseudomonadales; family Pseudomonadaceae; genus Aquipseudomonas. The sequence goes on from NZ_JACVVE010000010.1 coordinate 47,724, forward strand.
GCGTTGCATGTCAAGGGCGTGCACTACCCGCTGATCATCGCTTCGGCCTACAGCGGCTTCACCCTGTACGGCCTCGGGCTGTCGGCGAGCATTCCAGTGCTGATCTCCACCAAGGGTCACCCGATGCAGGAACAGATGGGTGTGATCCCACTGTCGGAAACCATCTTCTCGCCGGCCATGCTGCTCACCAGCCTGGTGGTCCTGGTGACCCTGCCGTTGCTCAATGCCTGGCTGCATCCCAAGGCTGGCCAGCCGGTCAAGGAACTCGAACGCGGTGAAGCGCAGGCCAGTCAGGCCGAGCCGGCAGTCGACATCGACGACGGCAATACCTTCGCCAACCGCCTGAACAACAGTCGCCTGCTGAGCTACCTGATTGGCCTGATCGGCATGGGCTACGTGGGCCTGCACTTCTACGAAGGCGGCTCGGTCGACCTCAACCTGATCAACTTCTTCATCCTGTTCCTCGGCATCATCCTGCTCGGCACGCCGATCCAGTATGTCGAGAAGCTCAACGAAGGCATCCGCACCATCGGCGGGATCATCCTGCAGTACCCGTTCTATGCCGGGATCATGGCGATCATGGCGGCCTCGGGGCTGGTCAACACCTTCTCGCACGCCTTCACCCAGGTGGCCACTCCCGAGACGCTGCCGTTCTGGGGCCTGCTGAGCTCGTTCGTGATCAACTTCTTCGCGCCCTCCGGCGGCGGCCACTGGATGGTGCAGGGGCCGTTCATGATCGAAGCCGCCAAGACCCTTGGCGCATCCATTAGCCATACCTCGATGGCAGTCATGCTCGGCAATGCCTGGAACGACCTGGTGCAGCCGTTCTGGATCCTGCCGGCCCTGGCGCTTTCCAAGCTCAAGCTCAAGGACATCATGGGCTACACCGTGATCATGATGATCTGGGTCGGTCTGGTGTACGCAGTCGCCATTCTCGCCTGGGCCTGAACCCGGTTTTCAATCAAGGAGAACACCATGCTGTTTCTGGTTCACATGATCGTGCAGATCCCGACCGACGCCGACAAGGCCTTCACCGACGCGCTAAAGGCCGAGGAAAAAGCCTTCTCCCAGCAGTTGCAGCGCGACGGCAAGTGGCGCCACCTGTGGCGCGTGGTCGGCGAATATGCCAACTACAGCGTGTTCGACGTTGGCTCCAACGACGAGCTGCATGAGCTGCTCAGCGCCTTGCCGCTGTTCCCGTACATGCAGATCAGCGTCACGCCGCTGGCGCAGCATCCGTCCGCCATCGCGGCCAACTGAGGGGCGCCGGTCATGCCATACCTGATCGAGACCTTCGACAAGCCCGGCCATGCCCAGGTGCGCGCCCGCGAGCGCGATGTGCACCTGGCGTTCCTCGAGCGCCACAAGTCCTTGCTGCTGGCTTGCGGGGCCAAGCTCAACGATGACGGCGGCGATGCTGGGGGAGGGGTGTACATCGTCGATGTCGACAGCCGCGAGGCTGCCGAGCGGTTCATCTCACTGGACCCGTTCAGCGAGGTCGGGTTGTTCGAGCGAGTGACCATCGTTCGCTGGCGCAAGGCTTATGTGGATGGGCAGTGCCGGTTGGGTGGTTGAGACCTGACGGTCAGTGGCTTCAGCCCATGGGGTCGAGGCCACGCAGGGCGTCGAGGAACACCTTGACGTTCTCGGACGATTTCTTATGCCGTAGAAATGCTGCGAACACATCGTAACGTGCGAACTCCAACCCTGGGAGTGCTTCGACCAGGGTGCCGTGCGCGAGATCATCCTCGACCAGGTACCGCGGCAGCACAGCGAGCCCTGCACCGCCAAGCGCAAGGCTGCGCAGTGACGTCGAGTCACTGACGGTGATACGCGGGTTCACCACCAGCGTGATCTTCTGCCCGCGCCAGTACACCGGAAAACTGATGACCGGCGCATAGACGCGCTGCGCAAGGCACGCATGCCGGTCCAGTTCAGTCAGTTCGCTCAGTTGGCCGTGGCGTTCGAGATAGACCGGCGCGGCGCACAGTGCCAAGCCGAACGACGTCAGTTTCTCGTAGCTCACACCGGATTGCTCAGGCGCTGCGAGCCTAACGGCGACATCGTACTCGCCGTCGAGCAAGTCCACGTAGCGGTCCGAGAGGTCTACCTCGAAACGCAAGCCCGGGAAGCGTGTCGTCAGCTCGGCGATACGTGGCAATACCACGGTCCGGCCAAAGGAGGATGGCAGAGTCACCCTCAATATCCCCTCCACCTTGCGCAACCCGCTTCGCAGCCGGGCGTCGGCCGAGCTGAGCTTGGCCAACACCTCGCGCAGGTCGGTGGCATAGCTCGTTCCGGCGTCCGTCAGCGACACGGTTCGCGTGGTCCTCAGCACCAATTGCTGCCCCAACCTCGCTTCAAGATTGGAAACGCGACGGCTGATCGTTGACTGGGCGACGCCGAGTTCGCGCGCCGCCGAGCCGAAGCTGTTGCAGGCCGCCACAGCCAGGAAGGCCTCAGCATCAGCCAGTGAGGGTTTATTCATCCGATCTATGCATAAGTGAAATCGTGGAATCTATATTCTAATCCGTATTTCGCAACTATACGATGAGACATGGACTAAAAAGGAGCGGCGCCATGTCAGCAGTCATGCATGCGGTAAGGGAACGGCATTCGACCAGGGCATTCCTGGCGCGGCCGGTAGAGGAGGCGTTGTTGCGCCAGATCATCGAGGCGGCGCTGTACTCGCCCTCGAGCGGCAACCTGCAACCGTGGCACCTTCAGGCGCTCAGCGGCGACGCACTCGCCCGGCTCAAACAGGCCGTGGCGCTCACATTGACGGCAAATCCTCGTGGTGAAGGCATGGGCTATCCCATCTATCCCGCAGATCTGGAGCCCCGCTACCAGGCCCGCCGGGCCAAGTGCGCCGAAGACCTGTACGCCACCCTGGGCGTCGAAAGAGATGATCGTGCTGGCCGGGCGGCCCAGTTTGCTCGCAACTTCACGTTCTTCGACGCGCCGGTCGGGATGATCCTCAGCATCGATCGAAGCCTCGGTAGCGCCCAGTGGGCCGACCTGGGCATGTTCCTGCAGACCCTGTTGTTGCTGGCCCACGAGCAAGGGCTGGCGACATGCGCGCAGGCCTGCTGGACGCTGGTGCATCAAACCCTCCAGCGTGAGCTGCAGCTGCCAATGGGAGCGATGGTGTTCTGCGGTGTCGCAGTGGGCTACGCGGACCCGCTGCATCCCATCAACCGCCTGCGAACCGAACGGGTCGCACTGGGCGAAATGGCCGAATTCAGGGGCTTTGCTCAATCAGATCGGCGGCCTGATGCCTCGATCGTGTCATCTGGAGAGTCAAATGAAGCGCGTTGAAACCCACGATCTAGAGTCTACGTCCAACTACCGAATGGTGGATGCTCCGGTGCCTGTACCGGACACGGATGAGGTGTTGATCAGAGTGGCCTGCTGCGGCGTTGGCTACGTCGATGCGCTGGAGTCCCTTGGCCGGTATCAGGTCAAGCCACCCTTGCCGCATGTCCCTGGCCAGGAGATCAGCGGCGAAGTCGTCGCAGTGGGCGAATGCGTCGCTGGCTTTTCCCCAGGAGACCGGGTCATCACGCAGGTCCACGGTGGTTTTGCCGAGCTAGTCGTGGCCCCGAGTACCTCGGTCAGCCAGATACCCGGCAACATGGATTTCGTGCAAGCGGCAGGCTTCAAGATAAACCATGTCACTGCCCTGCATGCCTTGCGTGACCGTGCGAACCTGAAACCCGGTGAGACTCTGCTCGTGATCGGCGCAGCAGGTGGAGTCGGCTGCGCCGCCATACAGGTTGGCAAATGTCTGGGCGCCAGCGTGATAGCTGTTGCTTCGAGCGCTGAAAAGCGCGCGTTCGCGCAGCGGGCAGGTGCCGATCATGTCATCGACTCGACTGCCGGAGATTTCCGCGACCAAGTAAAGGAGTTATGCAACCAGCGTGGGCCCAATGTGGTGTTCGATCCGGTTTGCGGAACGCTCTTCGAGCCAGCGTTCCGTTCGCTGACCTGGGGTGGAAGGCACCTGGTGATTGGTTTTGCCGGCGGACCGATTCCTGCCCTTCGTGCCAACCTGCCGCTGTTGAAAGGGGCCTCGCTGGTGGGGGTCGATGTCCGCCAGTTTGGGCTTTACGAGGTAGAACAAAGCGAAGCGTGCTTGCGCCAACTGCTCGGCTGGGTCGCCGAGGGCAAGCTGTCGCCGCCAATTGGCAAGGTGTTCGAGTTTAACGAGTACGCCGCTGCGCTCGATTACGTGCTGACTGGGAAGGGGGTGGGAAAAACCGTCATCCATGTATCGAGCCGCTAGAGGCAGGGGATGTAGAAGGGGCGCCGGCCAAGGCGCCCTTTTTTTTTGCCGCTTGTCGATGCAAGGTTATCGCCCCGCTCCCCAACGTTGCATGGCCTGTTCCAGAGACATCGCATGAGGCGCCTGCGGAAGGCTCGGCGTGGTACGCGAAAACCTCGGCGCAGGTGCGGGGTGGACGACCTCTTGCACCGTCACGAAGGTTTCCCGGGCTCGATTGTGCGGGTGATGCGGTGCCTGCGCCCAATCGAGGACCGGGGCAAAGCATACGTCCGTCCCCTCGAGTAACGCACACCACTCATCCCGGGTGCGCAGAGCGATGATCCCCGCCAGCGCCTGCTTCTGAGTCGCCCAGCAATCGGTGTTCATCTGGTCATCGAACACGCTGTCTTGCAGCCCACAGCGGTCGCGCAGTTCCTGGTAGAACTTCGGTTCGATCGCGCCTAGCGCGATGAAGCCGCCATCGGCGCAGCGATAGGTGTCGTAGAACGGTGCTGCGCCATCCAGGAGATTGCTCGCCCGCTGGTCTTGCCAATGCCCCTGAGCCCTGAGGCCGTGGATGAACGCTGCCAGCAATGACGTGCCATCGCTCATCGCGGCATCGATAACCTGGCCGACTCCGGACTGCCTGACCTCGTGCAGCGCCGCAAGAAGGCCTACCAGCAGCAACATGCCGCCGCCGCCAAAGTCGCCGACGAAATTGATCGGTGGCGGGGGTGTTTCGTCACGGCGCCCAATGCTGTGCAGGGCTCCGGTGATGGCGATGTAGTTGATGTCGTGACCTGCGGCATGTGCCAGGGGCCCGAACTGCCCCCAGCCGGTCATGCGGCCATAGATCAACCTCGGGTTGCGCGCCTGGCACTCGTGGGGCCCCAAGCCATTTTTCTCCATCACGCCGGGGCGAAAACCCTCGATCAGCATATCGGCCTGCTCGACGAGGGCGAGCACCGCTGCCTGGCCCTGCGCCGTGGTGATGTCCACCTCGACGGTGGGCCGGCTTCGGCTCAGCACATCCCTGGGATCGACCGGCGTGCCAGGCCTCACGATGCGGACGACCTCCGCTCCCAGGTCCGCCAGGACCATCGCACAGAATGGCGCCGGCCCGATGCCCGACATTTCCACAACCCTGATGCCTTGAAGTGGGCCCATGGCTCCTCCGATGATCAAAACGATTAATCCATCACTACCCGGGCAATGATTTCCTTCATGATTTCCGAACTACCGGCGAAGATGCGCGACACCCTGGCGTCGAGGAAGCGCTGGCAGATTTCGTATTCCTGCATGTAGCCGGCGCCACCGTGCAGCTGAACGCCAGCGTCCATGCAGCGGAACTCCAGTTCGCTGGTGACCAGCTTGGCCTTGGCGGCCGACTGGGCAGAGAGCTCGCCAGCGTTGTGCAGTTCGACACAGCGGTCGACGTAGACCTGCGCGACCTCCAGGTCGGCGGCAAGGTCGGCCAGGGTGAACCGGGTGTTCTGAAAGTCCGCGATCCTCCTACCGAAGGCCCGGCGTTGATTGACGTAGTCGCGCGTCAAGTCGAAGCCGCACTGGGCATTGGCCAGCGACCCGACCGCTGAGATCAGGCGCTCTTCGACCAGCGATGTCTTCAGGTACTTCAAGCCCAGGGCGCTATCGCCCAGGGCGTTCGCCTTGGGTATCCGCACGTCATGGAAAAACAGCTCGGCGGTGTCTTGGGCATGCAGGCCCATCTTTTCCAACTGACGACCACGTTCGAACCCAGGCATGCCGCGTTCGAGCAGGAACAGCCCGATCTGGCGAGGGTCGTTGCCGCTGGTTTTGGCGGCGACCAGCACTACGTCGGCATTGATGCCGTTGGAGATATAGGTCTTGGCGCCGTTGAGTAGCCAGTGGTCATCCTGTTCCTGGGCACGGGTTTTCATGCCGGCCAGATCGCTGCCAGCATCCGGCTCGGTCATGGCGATCGCCAGGATGGTTTCACCCGTTGCGCACCCAGGTAGAAAACGCGCTTGTTGCTCGGTGTTGCCGAAATGTTGGAGGTAGGGCGCTACCAGGCGGCTGTGCAGCGTATGGTAGAAGCCGACCTCGCCGAACCGGTTGTCTTCCTCGATCATGATCTGCTGGTAGCGGAAGTCCCACAGGCCCAGCCCGCCGTGGGCTTCGTCGGCCCACACCAGCAGGTAGCCCAACTCGCCCATCTTGCGGAACATTTCCCGCGGGACGATGCCGCTGGCGCGCCAGGCGGTTTTGTTCGGCTGGACTTCCTTGCGCAAGAAAGCCCGATAGCTTTCGCGGAAGATGTCATGTTCGATGTTGAATCCTGAACGTTGCATAGCCTCTCCCTAACATATTGCGGGGCGCGAAGCGGCGCCCCGATCAGATTCACCAGAGTTTCCATGTGTAGAGGATGTTCACCCGCAGGTCGTTGTTGTCGCGGAACGTGGCTGCCTGTGTGAAGTCGTTGCGGTACCAGGCATGACGGACCTTGAAACCCAAGCCCTGCAATGGACCTGACTGGATCACGTAGGCTACCTGCGCCTGGCTCTCTCGCTCGTACAGGCCTCGTCCGCCCATTCGTTCAGGAAGCTCGATGTTGTCGCCGCGCATGTGCCAGAGCATGGCGGTCAGCCCAGGAATGCCGACTGCCGCGAAGTTGTAGTCGTAGCGGATTTGCCAAGTGCGTTCCTTGGCGTTGAGGAAGTCGGTGGCGATGGCACCCTCCACGGTGGGGGAGGGTTCGCTGCGCCCCATATAGGGCTGCGCCGTATCGCCGAACAAGGCCATGTAGCCGGTACTGAAGGTGTGGCCTCCCAGCGAGTAGCGAAACACCACGCCGTAATTGTCGTTGTCGACCTTGCCGGCGTTGGCCGCACCGTCTTCCCGTGAGCCGACCCAACGAAAATCTGTTTTCAGGCTGCCGGGGCCGAGTGGGGTGTCGTGCACCAGCCAGATGTAATCCTGGCGGTAGATGTCATTGAGGGTGGCATGGTAGTAGCTGGCCGTGAGGTTTGGCGCGACGTTGTACTTGGCGCCGACATAGCTGAAGCCGCTGGAGTCGACATCCCGGAAGCGGCCGTTCTGGGCGGTCACCCGGATGTGCTCATAGTTGCTGGAGTCGCGGAACTTGATGCGATCCAGGTAACCGCCCAGCAGCGTCAGGTTGTCGATGTCCTCCGATTGAAAGGTGGTGCCCTGGAACATCTGTGGCAGCAGCCGGCCTGGGCTCGAGTAAGCGACGGGCAAGGTGAGGACCATGCGACCATGATTGAGCTTCGATTTCGCGTAGCGCGCCTTGGCCACGCCGCCGAAGTTGCTGTAGTCGTCTTCGGCCCGCCCTTTGGAGTCGAGAGGCAGCAACTGGGTGCCGGCACGATCGGGGGAAGAGTCCAGCTTGATGCCGGTCATGCTGTGCAGATCCAGTCCGAACCCGATCGGGCCCTCGGTGTAACCTGATTTGAAGTCCAGCGTCACGCCCTGGGCCCATTCGCGTAGCTCACGCTTGAGTGCGGGATTGGCCGGATCCTTGTAATCCCGGTCCATGTAATAGTTATGCAGCAACACTGAAGCGGAGCTTTCGGTGAAAAAGGCGCTTTGCGCCTGGGCGACGAGTGAGAACGGTAGCGAAGACAGCAACAACCCGGTGGTGCGCAAACGCATGGGAACACTCCAGTATTTATTTTTGTGTGGAGGTCATGGCCCGCGAAGGGGCCATCAGACAAGGTGACGTCAGTCGTTTTGTGCGTGCATCATCTGCCCGAAATCTCGCCGTGCGAGGAGCAGCCCGACGATGGCCACAGGCCCGATCACCGCAGCCATGGTCGCCAGCGCCGAAGCTATGGCGGTTGGCCCGCTGAATACACGATCGGCCAGCAGGCCGCTGAGGAAGGGGCCTACGGTGTAGCCGAACAGGTTGATCACCAATAGCGTCACCGCCACGGTCCGGGCCCTGAGGCGCGACGGGCTGATCATTTGCATACCCAGGCAGGCCATCACCGAAATGCTCGGCAGAAACATCATGCACAAGCCGAAAGCCGCAACCAGCAACCAGTACTGTCCGAGCAGCAGGCCGGCGATGATGGCCGGTGCCGGCACGCTGACGCACAGCACCAGCACCCATACGATGCCATCCGGTTTACCCGCTTTTTGCAGCCTGTTCGCCAGCCAGGGCAGGCATAGCGTGCCCAGGACCGAGGTCGGCAGACCCACCGAGCCGAACAGGAAGCTGGCCTGGGATGCCGTCAGATCGTGCAGGCGAACCAGCAGGGTAGGGGCCCAGGAAATCACCCCCAAGGTCAGTGAAGAAATCATGCCGATCGCGATGAAAAAAGGGATGAACATGGCCTTGTGCTGGATCAGGAACGGCAGCAGTGCCTCATGTCCGGTCGTGGTCACGGAGCCTGCGCGCTCAGGCTCACGTGCGGTAAGCGCAAACAGCAGCGCCACCAGCAGGCCCGGCACGCTAACCACCAGCAGGGTGAAGCGCCAGGCTTCCATACCTGGGAACAGTTGCTGGGTGCCTGCATATTGATAGACGGCGCCACCGATCAGAAACGCCCCGGTCGCCATCACGTTACCGGTTGCCATGTACAGGCTGGTCGGTAGTGCCCGTTGCTTGCGAACGAACATGTCCCCGATCAGGGACATGGCGGCAGGTGTGAGAACGGCCTCGCCGATAGCGACACCGGCGCGGCAGACGATCAGCGTGGTGAAGTCGAGCGTGAATGCCGAAGCTGCAGTCATGGCCGACCACAGCAGCACGCCACCCACTACTATGCGGGTGCGGTTGCCTTGGTCGATGAGGTAGGCGACCGGAATGCCTGCAATGGCATACAGCACGGCGAAGCCCGCTCCTAGCAACAGGCCCATCTGCGTATTGGACAGCCCCAGGCTTTGGGTAACGGGCTGGGCTACGGCGGAAAGGATGAAGCGGTCGACCATCGAGATGGCATAGAAGGCCATCAGGCATGCGACGGCGTACCAGCGCCCGTGGTAGATCTTGTTTTCGACATACGGAAAAGACGTGGCCTGATCGTTCATTGCACCAACCCTGTAATTATTGTTGTTGGATCTGCCGCGGGGCCGGGTTTGCATTAACTCGACCGGCGCCGGAGCAGCGATTGCCGAATATCGGCGCACACGCTTCGGTGTCGCCATGGCCGCCCTGTAGCCGGGGCTTGCAGGACCACTCTATGGAGAAGTGGGAGGAGAAAAATCGGCACAAAGGACGATTTTTCTCCTCGTTTCAGCAGACCAGCCCGAGCTTGCGTGCCACTGCCAGCGCCTGGTTGCGGCTGGTGGTCTCGAGCTTGGCGTTGATGTTGCGCAGGTGGGTACGCACGGTACTGGTCGAGACGTGCAGGCGGTCGGCCAGGTCCAGATTGGAGCAGCCTTCGGTGAGCAAGGTGAGTACCGCGATCTCCTTGCGCGTAAGCGGGTCCGCCAGCGGTGTGGGCAGTGGTTCCTTGCTCGGGCTGCACGGGATGGGGCCAAAGCCGACCAGCAACTCGCGCAGGTAATCAGAAAGCAGAGGGTTGCGTGAGCTACGGGCCTCGTAGGCCTGTTTGAATGCATGCACCACCTGGCCCAGCAGGGGGCCTTCATCCAGGAGTGTGCGTACGTAACGTTCGCTGGCGGCGAACGTCAAAGCGTCCTCGAGCTCGCTGTGCGCGGCGATCACCTGATCACAACGGTGCAAGGCCAGGGCTTTGAGCAACTGCAACACCAAGGCTCGATGGCGTCGACCTGACGCTTGAGCCGCGCCAAGATCGATTTCGAGCTGTTTGAGCGCCAGCGCTGGGCTACCAAAATGAATTTCCCACCTGAGCCGTGCCAGGCGCAGGTAATGACTATCGTGGGCGAGCAGTCGCAGGCGGCACTCCCTTGCCCAGATGGCCGGATCATCCGCCCTGGCCAGCTCATTCCGAGAAGCATCGCCTCTGCCCTGGATCAGCAGGATCTTGGCCCGCTCCAGTTGCGCTGCCGCCACGGCTCGGGGGAGCCTGCGGCGGTGGCCCAGGTACTCGAGCTCGGTGAGCGCCTGCAGCGCGGTGTCGAGGTCGTGCTCGATGATAGCCGAGCGTGCCTTGAGCAAGTAGATGAGAATCAGGTGATCGGGAATGCCCACCTCTCGGGTCAGCGGCAGGTAGACGTTGATCAGGTGGCGGGTACCGAGTAGGTCGTTGGCCTCGTACACCGTAGCGGTGTACAGCACGCCGGCCCAGGCATTGCCGTGGGCGTGGCGGGTGCAGGTGGTGTGGGTCGCATCTACTGCCAGGCGAAAACGTGCCGAGGCATGTCGCAGGCGACCATGCAGCAGGTCGATCAAGCCTTCGGTGGTTTCTGAGTACATCCGATTGAAGTGACTCTCGCCCCCGTGCAACCGCCGTGCTGCATCCAGTATGCGTTGCGCATCACAGGCGTCGCCGATGATCAATGTCTGGTGGGCGATGGCGTTCAGCAGCGTGGCGCTGGCGAAGTTGTAACCAGGATCCATGGTGTCCAGCGCGAGTCGTCCGGCAGCTATCGCTTCCTCGCAGTGATCCTGCATGCCCAGCAAGGTCGGGTAGAGCGCTGCGCCATGGTTGCGTACGCCGGGCTCGGGGCTGTTGCGCCAGTCGAGGAGTTGCAAGCGCCGAAGGGCAGCATGGGCGCCTTCGGTGAGCGCCGTGGCCCAGATCGAGAGCATGTACAGCAGCGGATGGGCGAGCAGTAGCGCTTCGGGAAACGTCGTGAACCAGCGCCTGAGCAGACGCATCCGGCCTTGCTCAAGCAGCGCCTCGCTGTGCCGTTCAAGCAACTGGATCGCCTGGTGGTGGTGGCGCCCGAGCACGGCATGGTCGATGGCCAGTACTGGTTGGGCGTGAGCTGCGAACCATCGTGACGCTGCCAGGTGCAGGCTCGCGCACTGCTCGGGCTGTTCGCGGAGCAGTCGATCACGCAGGAACTCGGCGAAAAGACCATGGAAGCGCCAGTGCCCTGGCCTGGACTCGAGGGGCATGACCAACCCTTGCGTGTGAAGTTCTTCGATCATCGCCTGGGTATCGACGTCGTCATCCAATACTCTGCACAGGGAGGCGTCGAACGACTTGACCACCGAGACGCGCAACAGGAAGCGGCGGGCCTGTTCGGGCTGCTCGGCCAGCAGCACCTCGCTGAGGTACTGGGCGATCGTACCGGTAGAACCGGAAAACCGGGCGATGAAATCGACACCGGAAGCGGTTCTTTTCAGGGCAATGGAGGCCAGCCACAGCACCGCCGCCCAGCCTTCGGTCTTGTGATGCAGAGATTCGAGCGCTGGCAGTGGCAGGGTCCCTGTCGAAAGCTGGGCATCGAACAGCGCCTTGCTCTCTTCGAAGCCGAACCTGAGCTCATCGGTGCCGATTTCGGTCAATCGTCCGCTGACCCGCAGGCGGGATAGACCGATATTGGGATTCAACCGTGTTGCCGCTATGAGGTAGGCCTGACGGGGCAAGCGCTGGGCGATCTCGTGGAGCAGCTCGAGAACCGCGGCTTCATGGATGTGTTCCAGATTATCGACGAACAGTGCGAAACGGCCATTGCATTTGGCCATGCTGGCTACCGCATCGCTGCCGGGTTGCGCGATACCCAGATGCCTGACGAGTCTCTCCAGCCGGGTCAGGAAGTTTGGCAAGTCGTTGTCCGTGGGCCTTGCGCTCAACCAGGCAGTGGCGATGCCGGTACTCGAAAAATGCTCGAAGGCTTGTGCCATGGCCGTGGATTTGCCAAAGCCTGCTGGAGCGCTGAGCAGCGTCAAGGTGCCGCTCGACTGGGCAATGAGCGATACCAAATGGCTGCGGTGCACCAGTACCGGGGAGAGGGCCGGCCCGGCAAAGCTCGATTGCGGATCTGCGAATACGTCCGGCATGGTGCACAGCCTCCTGCGTTCGTCGGCAACCCGGATCGGGCGTTTCAGCGTGGGGCGAAGCCTTGGGTCAGTAGATCGACCATTTGTCCTGCGACTTCTTCCCGCGATTGCTTGCCTTCTGGCGAGAACCATCGCGCTGGCCAGTTGAGCGCACCGGCCAGGGTGAATGCCAGGAGCTTGGGGTCACAGGGGGCGATCGATTCGTCCTCTATCGCTTCTTCGATCAACCGGCGCATGGCCTGGTCGATCTGGCCCTTCAAAGCCCTGAACTTCGTTCGGCCTTCTTCCGAGAGTGCCTCGTCACCTGTGCGAATCACGCAACGCCCGAAATCGTCCATGTTGATTTCTGCGTATCGCCGCAGGTAGCTGCGCAGGCGATCGATGCCGCGGCCAGGCTCCTGCCGCGCGGACTCCGCAGCGTCGATCAGCTGTTCCAGACCGTGCACGACACAGTGCAGCAAGACCTGCTCCTTGTTGCCCAGGTAGTGGTAGATGGTCGGCTTGGAGATGCCCAGGCTCGTTGCCACGTCCTCCAGCAGCGTCGCGTGGAAGCCGCGTTCGTTGAAGATGCGTACGGCTGCGCGCAGCACGGCCTGGCGCTTGGCCTCGCGGTCGTTGTGCTTCTGCTGCGCCGTTTGGAAAGGGGAGTTGTCGGTCACGTTGATCGTTCCAGTCGGTATTCGGGGGCTGAAAAGGGACTCGACCCGCCAGCGGGATGTGGCACCGCCCACGCAGAACATGAGGGTTCATTCCACTGCTGTTTTCGTCAGGCAGCACCTTGACAGCGACACAGTTGGAATTCTAGCCTACTCGTGAGTAGGTGGTCTACCGATTGGTTTTTTGCCTGCCGCAATCAGAGACCGATCCGACAAAAACAAGCAGGGGATGTGCTCGATGAAGATCCAAGGCGTAGCTGCAGTGGTAACAGGAGGGGCGTCAGGCCTCGGTGGCGCGGTGGTGGCAAGATTGGCCGCAGCGGGGGCCCGGGTTGCGATCGTCGATCTCAACCAGGAACTTGGCGAAGCGCACGCTCGCGTCACCGGTAGCGTATTCATCAAGGCCGACGTCACTCAGGAGGACGCGATCGAACACGCCTTGGAAACGGCCGAAGGCGTACATGGCAAGGCACGCATCCTTGTCAACTGCGCGGGTATCGGGCCGCCGGCCAAGGCTATTGGTCGAGATGGCAGGGCGTTGCCACTCGCCGACTTCGCCAGGATCGTCAATATCAACCTCAACGGCAGTTTCAACGTATTGTCCAAGTTCGCCGCCCGCTTGCACGCCACGCAGGCCAGCGAGGAAGAGCGTGGGGTGATCATCAATACCGCCAGCGTTGCGGCATTCGATGGGCAGATCGGCCAGCCGGCCTATGCCGCCTCCAAGGCCGGTATCGTCGGCATGACCTTGCCCCTTGCCCGTGAGTTCGCCCGCTACGGGATCCGGGTGATGACCATCGCACCGGGGATCTTCCTGACTCCGCTGCTGGCCGCGTTGCCCGAGGAGGCGCAGCAATCACTCGGTCAGCAGGTTCCCTTTCCCAGCCGTCTGGGCCAACCGGATGAGTTCGCCCAGTTGGTGCAATCGATCGTCGAGAACCCGATGCTCAATGGCGAAGTCATCCGCCTGGATGGCGCGATCAGGATGGCTGCCCGATGAATGTCGACGACCTGCAACTGGCCGCCGGCATTGCCGAGCGCGTCGAGCGATTCGTACGGGAGGTGGTTGTTCCCTACGAACAGGATCCGCGCCGGGATCATCATGACTGTCCCGCCGACGAGCTTGTCTGGGAACTGCGGGGCAAGGCCCGCCAGGCGGGTGTGCTGACACCTCATATCCTGGCCGATGGCAGCCACCTGAGCCAGCGTGGGACAGCCGTGGTGCTGGCGCGCACCGGTTTGTCGCCTCTGGGGCCGTTGGCTTGCAACACCTGCGCGCCAGACGAGGGCAACATGTACCTGCTGGGCAAAGTGGGCAGCGATTACCTCAAGCAACGATTCCTCGAACCGTTAGTGGCAGGTACGGCACGCTCGGCCTTCTTCATGACCGAACCGGCAGAAGACGGCGGCGCTGGGTCGGACCCGTCGATGATGCGCACCACCTGTCGCCGCGAAGGCGAAGATTGGCTGATCAATGGCCGCAAGGCCTTTATCACCGGTGCCCAAGGAGCCCAGGTGGGGATCGTGATGGCCAAGGCCGAGGAGGGCGCCTGCATGTTCCTAGTGGAGCTCCCTGATCCTGCCATCCGTATCGAACGGGTGCCGCGCACCCTCGACAGCTCGATGCCGGGTGGCCACGCCGTCGTCACGCTGGACAATTTGCGGGTACCCGCCAGGCAGATGCTCGGCGAGGCTGGGGAAGGTTTTCGCTATGCCCAGGTTCGGCTTGCACCGGCCCGACTGTCCCACTGCATGCGCTGGTATGGCGCCTGTCTGCGGGCCAACGAGATCGCCACCGATTACGCCAATCGGCGGATGGCGTTCGGCAAGCTGCTGATCGATCACGAGGGAACGGGATTCAGCCTGGCTGAGAACCTGATCGACCTCAAGCAGGCCGAGCTGATGATCGATTGGTGCGCGGGTGTGCTCGACAGCGGTGCGGCGGGCGGCAGCGAAAGCTCGATGACCAAGGTGGCGGTCAGCGAAGCCCTGATGCGCGTGGCCGATCGCTGCGTCCAGGTAATGGGCGGCAGTGGCGTGGCCGGTGACACCATCGTCGAGCAAGTCTTCCGTGAGATCCGTGCGTTTCGGATCTATGACGGGCCGACGGAGGTGCACAAATGGTCACTGGCGAAAATGATCAAGCGTGACTGGGTGAGGGCCACGCAATGAATGCCGTCGAGCAGCAGGCGAATGCCGGAGCGGGTGCCGTCCGGGCGCAGATGGAAGTCGACCAGGAGGCCCTGGAACGCTGGATGCGCACCAATGTGGAAGGCTTCCGTGGCCCTCTGAGCCTCCTCCAGTTCAACGGTGGGCAATCGATACCCACCTACCAGGTCACGACGCCAGGCGGTCAGTATGTGCTGCGGCGCAAGCCTTCCGGAGTGTTGCTCAAGGGCGCCCACTCGGTCGAGCGCGAGGCCCAGGTGCAGCAAGCCCTGGCACGGGCGGGCTATTGCGTGCCACGGATATTCGGCCTGTGTACCGACACCTCGGTGATCGGCGCGCCGTTCTACCTGATGGAGCGCGTGGAAGGGCGGATTTTCTGGGATGCCACCTTCCCAGGTGTCAGTGCTGCAGAGCGGCCGCTGTACTTCCAGGCCATGAACAGCACGCTAGCCCGATTGCACGGCATTGCACCAGCATCGGTGGGCCTCGAGCAATACGGCAAGATCGGCAACTATTTTTCGCGCCAGATCAGCCGCTGGACGCGCCAGTATCTGGAGGATGAGGCGGCCGGGCGAAACGCTGACATGGATCTGCTGGTGAAATGGCTTCCCGAGCATATTCCCAGTGGCGACGAAACCCGGATCGTCCACGGCGACTTCCGCTGCGACAACATGATTTTCCATCCCGAGCAGCCCCGGGTGATTGCAGTGCTGGATTGGGAACTGTCCACCCTGGGCCACCCCCTCGCCGATTTCGCCAACCACGCGATGATGTACCGGATGCCGCCGGACATCGTCGCCGGGTTGGCCGGCGCGGATCTGCAGCAGTTGAACATCCCCAGCGAGTCGCAATACGTCGAAGCCTATTGCCAGAGCACCGGGCGCACCTCGATACCCGAATGGGAGTTCTACATCGCGTTCAACCTGTTCCGCATGGCGGCTATCTTCCACGGCATCAAGGGCCGTGTCCTGCGCGGTACGGCAGCGTCTGCCCATGCCCATGAGCGAGCGAGGAGTTTCCCGGTGCTGGCAAAGCTGGCGCGCACGGCCTTGGAGGCATGTCGATGAACGATTCGGTATTGCTTGTGATTCACGAAGGTATCGCGACTCTGACGCTGAACCGACCACAGCAAGGCAATGCAATCGACCTGCCGATGGCTCAGGCGCTGCTCAAGGCAGTCATTGCCTGTGACCAGGACAGCAACGTGCGCAGTGTGGTGCTGACGGGGAGCGGAAAGCTGTTCTGCGCCGGTGGCGACCTGGATGCGTTCGTTGCTGCCGGGGATGCGATTGGTGGTTACCTGAGTGAGTTGGCTGGCACCCTGCACTTGGCGGTGTCGAGGCTGATGCGCATGGGCAAGCCGCTGGTGGTGTTGGTCAACGGTCCGGCGGCAGGCGCGGGCATGAGCCTGTCACTGCTTGGGGACATCGTCGTCGCAGCAGAGCGTGCGTCGTTCACCCCGGCCTATGGATCGATCGGCCTAAGCCCCGATGGCGGCCTGAGCTGGCTGCTGCCGCGCCTGGTGGGCTTGCGCCGCGCCCAGGAAATCATTCTGCTCAACCAGCCACTGAGCGCACAGCAGGCGCTTGCCGATGGCCTGGTCACCCGGGTAGTCGATGGCGCGCGGGTGCAAATGGAGGGGCTGGAACTGGCCCACGGGCTTGCAGCCATGAACGTAGCCGCCCTTGGCCAGGTGCGCCGGCTGTTGCTCGAAACCCACGCGGCCAGCCTCGAAGCCCAACTCGAGCAAGAGGCCCGAAGCATCTCGACATTGGCCTCTGGCTCCTTTGTGCGGGAGAAGGTCGCAGCATTCGTTGAACAACGCATCCACAAGAACAACAAGGAGTCGAGTCATGGCTGATGCCTATATCGTCGCTGCGGTGCGTACCGCCGGCGGTCGTCGAAACGGGAAGCTTGCAGGTTGGCACCCGGCGGATCTGGGTGCCGAGGTGCTCAATGCCCTGGTGGACCGTGCGGGAATAGACCCCGCTGCCGTGGATGATGTGATCCTCGGCTGCGTCACCCAGGCGGGTGAACAGGCGTTCGCCTTTGCACGAAATGTGGTGCTGGCATCGGAGCTGCCCCAGAGCGTCCCGGCAGTGACCATCGATCGCCAATGCGGGAGCTCACAGCAGGCGGTGCAGTTCGCGGCCCAAGCAGTGATGTCGGGCATCCAGGATGTGGTGGTGGCGGCGGGGGTCGAAAGCATGAGCCGCGTGCCAATGTTCTCCAACCTGTCACTGCACGAGAAGGAAGGGATTGGCATCGGCCCATTCAGTGAACGGATCCAGCGACGTTTTGGGGTCAAGACCTTCAGTCAGTTCGCCGGCGCGCAAATGCTAGCGCAAAAGTATGGCTACGATCGGATGATGCTGGATCGGTTCGCCCTGGGTAGCCATCAGCGGGCCGCTCATGCCGCCCGCACTGGCGCCTTCGATCAGGAAATCATCGGCCTGGACGTGGGCGGCGAGCAGCACCGGGTAGACGAGGGCATTCGCTTCGATGCCTCGCTCGAAGCCATCGCTGCGGTCAATCCCTTGGTGCCAGATGGCGTGGTCACTGCAGCCAACGCCAGCCAGGTCTGCGACGGTGCCTCTGGCGTGCTCATCGTCAGCGAACGGGCGTTGAAAGCCCATGGGCTGACGCCGATTGCCCGGATCGTCGATATGACGGTGACGGCGGGCGACCCGGTAATCATGCTCGAAGAGCCGATCCATGCCACGCGCAAGGCGCTGAAGAAGGCCGGCATGAACATTGCGGATATCGACCTGTACGAGGTCAACGAAGCATTCGCACCTGTGCCACTGGCCTGGCTCGATGCACTCGAAGCCGATCCGCAGCGCTTGAACGTGAATGGCGGCGCCATCGCCCTGGGCCATCCGCTGGGTGCCTCGGGGACCAAGCTGATGACCACCCTGATACACGCGCTCAAGTCCCGGGGCAAACGCTATGGTCTGCAAACCATGTGCGAAGGCGGTGGCATTGCCAACGTCACCATCCTGGAGGTGTGCTGATGACTTTTCGCAACCGCGTGACGCAGCTGTTGGGAATCCGGCATCCCATCGTCCAGGGTGGGATGATGTGGGTAGGGCGGGCCGAACTGGCGGCTGCGGTTTCCAACGCCGGTGGCCTGGGAACCTTGACCGCGCTGACCCAGCCGACCCCGGACGATTTGCGGCGCGAGATCGAGCGCTGCCGGCGTATGACCGACAAGCCTTTCGCGGTGAACCTGACCATCCTGCCGTCGGTCAATCCGCCGCCCTACGCCGAGTACCGCCAGGCAATCATCGAATCGGGCGTACGTATCGTGGAAACTGCAGGCAACAAGCCCCAGGAGCACGTCGAGGCGTTCAAGGCCCACGGGCTTACCGTGATCCACAAGTGCACTGCCGTCCGCCATGCCCTGTCCGCGCAGCGCATGGGCGTGGATATCATCTCCATCGATGGTTTCGAGTGCGCCGGGCATCCTGGGGAGGATGACATCCCTGGGCTGGTGCTGATTCCCGCCACCGCCGACCAGGTCGACATTCCCATCATCGCCAGTGGGGGTATCGGTGATGGGCGAGGCCTGGCGGCGGCGATGGCCCTGGGGGCGGAAGGAGTGAACATGGGTACACGCTTTTGCGCCACTCGCGAGGCTCCCATCCACGATGCCATCAAGGCGTTCCTCGTAGAGAACGACGAGCGTGCCACCAACCTGATTTTCCGCCGATTCCACAACACTGGTCGCGTTGCGCGAAACAGCGTATCCGATACGGTGGTGAAGTTATCCAACGAGGTAGGTGCGACTTTCGAGGATATTCGTAGCTATGTGTCGGGTGCACGTGGCCGTGAGGCCCTGGAAACCGGAAACCTCGATGCCGGGCTCATCTGGGCAGGGCAGATCCAAGGCCTCATCCGGGATGTACCGACCTGCAAGGAACTGTTGGACCGCATGGTCGACGATGCTCGGCAAATCATTCGTGGGCGGCTGGCCGGCATGCTCGAACATCGCCAGGAGATCGCATGATGAATTATCAATACATCGACGTCCGCCACGAGGGGCGTCTGACCGTGATCACGTTGCAACGCCCCGAGGCGCATAACGCACTTAACTACGCAGCTCATGAAGAACTGCAACGTGCCTTCGACGATTTCGCCAGAGATGCCGAGCAGTGGGTAGCCATCGTCACTGGCAGTGGCAGCAAGGCGTTCTGCGCTGGGCACGATCTGAAGCAGCAAGCCGACAACGGCAGCCTGGGGACTCCGCCTGGGGGCTTTGGCGGTCTCACCTCGCGTTTCGACCTTAACAAACCCGTGATTGCCGCCGTCAACGGCGTGGCCATGGGCGGCGGGTTCGAGTTGGCCTTGGCCTGCGACATCATCGTTGCCTCGGAAGCCGCCGCGTTCGCCCTTCCGGAAGCCAGGGTCGGCCTGGCCGCATTGGCCGGCGGTATGCAACGCTTGCCCAGATTGATTGGCTTGAAGCGCAGCATGGGCATGCTGCTCACGGGCCGCCGGGTCTCGGCCAGCGAGGGGCTGCAGCTGGGCTTCGTCAACGAAGTCACGCAAGGAGATGTCATGCAGGCCGCGCGTCGCTGGGCAGACGATATCCTGGCGTGCAGCCCGTTGTCCGTGCGCGCCACCAAGGCAGCGGTCATGCGCGGCCTCGATGTGCCGTTGCCGCAAGCCTTGCATGAACAATGGGATGACCCTCAGGTGCAGGCGATGCTCAACTCGCAGGATGCCATCGAAGGGCCCAAGGCATTCGCGCAGAAGCGTTCTCCCCGATGGGTTGGGTATTGATCCATCAAAGTGTGCTAGCCAACAGAACAAGAAGAGGACAAGCCATGCACCCGTTCATCCATGCCAGTGAGCAACCTGATGCCGCAGCCTGCATCCTGGCGTCCACCCAGCAAGTGCTGACCTACGGCGAGCTGGACGCCCGCGCCAACCAAGGCGCTCATCTGCTGCGCAGCCTGGGCTTGCGACGCGGCGATACCGTTGCGGTGGTACTGGGCAACGATTTCGAGATGTTCGTTGCCGCCTGGGCCACGCAGCGTATCGGTCTCTACATGACCGCGGTTTCGACCAAGACCTCGGTTGATGATCTTGCCTATGTATTGGAAAATTCTGAAGCCAAGGTGTTGATCGCGGGGGCGGCATACTCGGAGCTAGCCGCCCTGGCGGCCAGCAAAGCCGGCTCCGATCGTTTGACCGTGTTCGGCCATGCCGCAGGCCAGGTGCCCTTCCAAGAAGCCAGCGAGGCGTTCCCAGTCCGCCTGGTGGACGACCCTAGCGCTGGCGCGGACATGCTCTACTCATCTGGGATGACCGGGCGACCCAAGGGTGTGAAGCCGCAGTTGCCCGAGGGGGCCATCGAGACCATTACGCCGCTGATGCAATTGGGCGAGCATTTGTACGGCATGGGCAAGACCAGCCGGTACCTCTCGACATCGCCGCTTTACCACGCGGCGCCGCTGCGCTGGGCGATGGTCATACAGCGCTTCGGTGGCACCGTGGTGATCATGGAGCGCTTCGATGCGCAGCAGTCGCTGGCGCTGATCGAACAGTATCGCATCACTCACGCGACGTTCGTGCCGACCCATTTCGTGCGCATGCTCAAGCTCGATGCGCAAACCCGCCAGCACTATGACCACACCTCACTGCAAGCTGTGATCCATGCCGCAGCTCCCTGCCCGGTCCCGGTCAAGCATGCGATGATCGATTGGTGGGGGCCGATCATCCATGAGTACTATTCCGGTACCGAAACCTGTGGAATCACCGCCCTGGACTCCGTCGAGTGGCTGGCCAGACCCGGTTCGGTCGGCCGCGCGGTTCTGGGTGTGGTGAAGATCGTCGGCGCAGACGGCCAGGAAGTACCAGCCGGCACGCAAGGGGACGTGTACTTTGCCGATGGTCCGAGGTTCGAGTATCACAACGACCCGGACAAGACCCGCCAGGCCTACAACGACAGAGGCTGGGCGACGCTCAGTGATATCGGCTGGGTCGACGAGCAAGGGTACTTGTTCCTGACCGATCGCAAGAGTTTCATGATCATCTCGGGCGGGGTGAATATCTATCCACAAGAGATCGAAAACCTCCTGATCACCCACCCGGAAATAGACGATGTGGCGGTGATCGGCGCACCGGACGATGAAATGGGCGAGCGGGTCGTCGCCATCGTGCAGTTGAAGGCGGGTATCGTGGCGAGTGACCCGTTGCGCGAGCGCCTCAGGCTGTTCGTGCGTGAAGCGTTGGGAGGCGTCAAATGCCCCCAGCAGTTCGACTTCCGAAGCGAGCTACCCCGCGAGCCCACGGGGAAACTGATGAAGCGATTGCTCAAGGCGGAGTACGAGGCCGCGCATCGATCAGCCACTACCACCTGCGCGGGATGAGGTGCTGACATGGACGTCGATATCTACGAGGACAAGCCCTGGTTATCGCGCTATGCAACTGGGCTGCCGAAAACCATCAGCCCTGAGCACGATAGCCTGCTGACTGCGTTGCAAGGCGCCGTGGCGAAAAGCCCTGAGCTGCCACTGATTCACTATTTCGACGGCACCATGACCCTGCGCCAGCTGGATGAGGCGTCGAGTCGTCTGGCGATGACGTTGATCGCGAACGGTTTCATGGCAGGCGACACGTTGGGCCTGTATCTGCAGAACGACCCTGCCTTCGTGATTGGCCAGCTGGCCTGCTGGAAAGCGGGTGGCGTGGCGGTGGCCATCAATCCCATGAACAAAGCGAGGGAGCTGGCTTTCATCCTGCAGGACTGCGGAGCTCGGGCATTGCTTTGCCTCGATGCCCTGTACAGCGAAGTGGCTGAGCAGGTGCTGGCGCAGGGAGCGGTACAGGTGTCATTGGTGGTGACCACTTCCATGCTCGATGGCCAGTCTACCCACGATGCCAGGGTCCTGGATGATCGGCAGCGACGCCCCGTCGCTGCTGGCGTGCTGGACTTGCAGGCGATCACCGACGCCCGCAGTAGCCTCGAGGGCTTCTTGCCCGCTCGGCCTGCTGCTCATGACGTGGCCATGCTTACCTACACTTCTGGGACCACCGGAAAGCCCAAGGGGGCGATGAACACCCATGGCAACTTGGTGTTCAACGCCCAGGCCTATCGTGACTGGGTTGGCCTGACCCCTGACGACAAGATCCTGGGCATCGCTCCGTTGTTTCATGTCACTGGCTCGGTGGTGCATGTGGCGCTGGCTTTGCTGACCTGTTGCCCTTTGATACTCACGCATCGCTTTCACCCAGGCGTGATCCTGGATGTGATCCGTCAACAGCGTCCCACGTTCACCATCGGCGCTATCACTGCGTTCCAGGCCCTGATGAATGCACCGGGTGCGAGCAGGGCCGACTTCGCGTGCTTTCGAGCCATCTTTACCGGTGGCGCACCCGTGTCGCCGGCCACGCTCAGTGCCTTCGAGGATTTTTCCGGTGTGTATCTGCACAACGCCTTCGGTATGACGGAAACCTGCTCGGCGACCCACCTGGTACCGTTCGGGCAAAGGGCACCGGTGGATCCGCGGTCTGGCGCCATCTCGATCGGCGTGCCCGTCTTCAACACCAGTGTGCGGATTGTCGACGACGAAGGGGCAGTCGTGCCTGTGGGGGAAGAGGGTGAGATCGTCGATTGCGGACCCCAGGTGATGAAAGGCTACTGGGGGCAGCCTGAAATAACTTCACAGGCGCTGGTCGCGGGATGGCTGCGAACCGGCGACGTCGGTTTCATGGACGCGCAGGGTTGGTTCTACCTGGTCGATCGCAAGAAAGACATGATCAATGTCAGCGGCTACAAGGTCTGGCCTCGTGAAGTGGAGGATGTGCTCTACGAGCACCCTGCGGTGTTCGAAGCCATCGTGGTGGGCATCAGCGATAGCTACCGAGGCGAAACCGTCAAAGCGATCGTATCGTTGCAGCAAGGGATGGGGGCCACGGAAGCTGCACTGATCGAACACTGCAAGGCGCGCCTGGCTGCCTACAAATACCCTCGACAGGTCGAGATCGTGGATAGCCTGCCAAAATCTGCCAGTGGAAAACTGCTCAGGCGTGCCTTCAGGTGACCGGAGCCATCCAACCTGGTGTCTGCTTCGGGGCGGTTCGCCACCCCGATGGTCCCCCCGTGCAAGGGGCTACTGGCCCTTGGCCAATTGCTGTGCTCGCTGGCCATTGCCCGCTGGCAACTGATCGAATTCGTGCAGCCCGTTCCTGGCATACGGGTCGCCGATCCAGCGAGGCATGGCCACGAACTGCTCGCCTACCAGGCTCTTGCTCGGCTCGAAGCCGTCATAGCTCAGCCCGGCCAGGTCGGAAAGGGTGTGGATCAGGTGCGAGCTGCTGTACGGCCGCTCGCTGGCTGCCTGCAAGTCGCGCGGGTGAGCCTGTTGCCAGCTTGGCGAAGTCCAGACCAGGAACGGGATGGTGTACATCGGTCGGGTCGGGGCGCCTTCGTTGCGGCCCAGGCGGTCGTGCTTGCCGCTGCTGTAGACCTCCTCGCCATGGTCGGACAGGTACACCAGGAAACCGTTGGGCGTAGTAGCGGCGTAGTGCTTGATCAGGTTGGACACCACCAGGTCGTTGTGCAACACGGCGTTGTCGTAGGCGTTGTAGGTGTCCACCTGGTCGTCGGACAGGCTCGGCGGCACGCCCTGGCGATCCTTGAACTGGGCCATCTGCTCGGGGTAACGGTAGCGGTAGTCCATGTGCGTGCCCAGCAGGTGGACGATGATCAGCTTCTTCGGCGCAGGGTCGGCCAGCACCTTGTCGAACGGCGCCAGCACCACGTCGTCGTACTGGCGCGCGTTCTGGTTGCGCTGGTTGTTCAGGTAGTACTGCTCGTCGGTCTGCTGCGAGAAGGTGGTGAGCATGGTGTTGCGCTTGGTCATGGTCTGCTGGTTGGTGATCCAGAAGGTCTTGTAGCCGGCCTGCTTCATCAGGTTGATCAGCGATGGCGAATCGAGGAAGCGATCGGGATGCTGTTGGTCGCCGAAGGTGAGGATCTGCTGCATCACCTCGATGGTGTAGGGCCGCGGCGAGACCACGTCCTGGAACACCGTGAGGTTGTGGTCGTTGGCGGCCAGGGCATCCAGGTTGGGCGTGGTCGGGCGACCGTAGCCATAAAAGTGCATGTGCTCGCGGGTGGTCGACTCACCGAGTACCAGCACCAGGGTGCGTGGATCCGAGCCGCTGCTGTCCTTGAGGTTGCTCAGCGGCGGCAGGGCGGCATTCTGGTCGAGCAGTTTCTGCATGTTGCCCAGTTGCTGGCGGTATTGCGCATAGCCGACCGCCAGTTGCCAGGGCACCGCCGGCTCCATGCGTTGTTGCACCTTGTCCAGGGCATCGGCGAAGTTGCGCTCCTGGCCGACCATCTGCTTGTAGAACGGATACACCAGATTGGCCGCCACCAGCAGCACCGCCAGCGCCACGCGCGGCAGGGCCGGCATGCGCAAGGGTCGTATACGGCGCCACAGCAGTACCGCGACCACGCTGTAGAGCAGCAGGGCCAGGCACAGGCTCAGGCTGAAGTACTGGCTGAAGTACTCCCCGGCTTCGGCGCTGTTCGATTCGAACATGACGAAGATGACGCTCTGCGAGAACTCTTGGTGATAGATGCCGAAGTAGCTCAGGCCGACCAGCGAGGCCGCCTACAGCACCAGGCCGGCCCAGTCCACCTTGCGGCGGGAAGGGGAGGAAGTCGACACGTTTAACCCATATCCAGAGGGCCGCCAGGGTGCGCATGGGCGCGTGCGGCCGAGGTGGGCAAACTAGCAATCGAATTGTGATGAAACTGTCAAAAATGCGTGCAGGGATCGTCTGCCCCGGGCTCTTCAGAGCCGCCCGGCCTGGCGCTCCAGCACCAATGCCCGCAGGGTTAGGCGGGTTTGCCCGAGCAGCACCTCGCGCACCGTTTCCATGCGCTGGCGGTCGATGTTGTCCCAGCCCAGCACCCCCAGCACCTGGCGGCGCAGCACACGAAACACCATGCCCTGGCTGTTGATGGCGAAGGTGCGGATCAGCGTGCGTTGATCGTCTGCAGGCAGCCCGGTGAGCCGCCCGACGATGGCCGTGGTGACGCTGCCGATGCGCCGGTGCAGGCGTTCGTCCATCAACTCGGCGGTGCCGGGTGGGCCCAGGCCGGCCTGCTCGCGTGCCATGAACAAGCGCCAGTCGCGGGCCGAAGGGCTGTCGTGGATGAACCCGATGAAGCAGCCGATCAGCGCGAGGTAGATGTCGATCAACTGCTCGTCGGTGCTGACTGGTTGCGCCAGCACCTGTTCGGCTTGCTCGATGGGCGGGGTCAACTGCTCCCAGACGCGGTCGATGATGTGCTCGACGCAGGCCAGGTACACGCCTTCCTTGTTGTCGAAGTAATACTGCAACGCCGGCGCGTTGACCCCCGCGTCGGTGGCGATCTCTCGGGTCGAGGCACCGTCGAAGCCGCGTTCGCCGAACAGGCGCAAGGCACTGTCGATGATACGCGCACGGGTCTCTTCGCCGCGTTGGTAGCCGCCTTCGGCAGTGGGTTTGTGTCGGGCCATGCGAGCACCTGCTGAACAGAATGTCGGAAAATATACCACTTGACATAAAACTCGGGGAGATACATTTTTTTACAACTGGAATAATTTGGAATCCCGCCGGCATGTCCTCCGAACACCCCCTCGGTCAACACGATCGCCTTCAGCCCGTCCCGGCGCCGCAAACGCCCACCGAAAAATCCCGTAGCCCCAAGCGGGTACTGGCCGGGCTCGGCATTCTCGCCGGGGTGGCCGCGCTGGTGTGGGGTGGCCATTGGTATCTGGTCGGCCAATACATCGAAACCACCGACGATGCCTACCTGCAAGCCGACAGCATGACCGTCGCGCCCAAGGTCGGTGGCTACATCGCCGAGGTGCTGGTGGCCGACAACCAGCAGGTCGAGGCCGGGCAGGCGCTGGCGCGCCTGGACTATGGCAACTACCAGGCGGCGGCCGACCAGTCGAGCGCCACCGTGCAGGCCCGCCGGGCCGATGTCGCCCGCGCCGAGGCCGAGTTGGCCCAGCAGGACGCCAGCATCGCCCAGGCCCAGGCCGAGCTCGCTGGCGCCGAAGCCGATCTGCGCCATGCCCGCAGCCAGGTGCAGCGCTATGCGCCGCTGGCCCGCTCCGGGGCCGAGACCGAAGAGCGCCTCGACACCCTGACCAACGAGCAGTCCCGCGCCACTGCCACCCTGACTGCCAAGCAGGCGGCCCTGCGTTCCGCCCAGGTGCGCATCGGTACGCTCAAGGCCAGCCTGCAGCAGGCCCAGGCGCAACTGGCCGTTTCCCAGGCCAGTGCCCGGCAGTCGGACATCGACCTGCAAGACACGGTGTTGACCAGCCCGATCGCCGGCCGCGTCGCCGACCGCAGCGTGCGGGTCGGCCAGTTCGCCCAGCCCGGCACGCGGCTGATGACCATCGTCCCGGTGCATTCGCTGTACCTCACCGCCAACTTCAAGGAAACCCAGATCGGCGCCATGCGCCCCGGGCAGACGGTCAGCGTGCACATCGATGCACTGCCAGGGCAGACCTTGACCGGGCATGTGGACAGCATCTCGCCCGGCACCGGTGCGCAGTTCGCCCTGCTGCCGCCGTCCAACGCCACCGGCAACTTCACCAAGATCGTCCAGCGGGTGCCAGTGCGCATCGTCCTGGACATTCCCGAGGCCGTGCGCCCGGCGCTGGTGCCCGGGCTGTCGGTGACCGTCGACGTCGATACCCGCACCGGCCCGGACGCCCAGCATGGCTGAGGCGACGCTCACCGCAGGCGACACCCCGGGACGTACCGCCAACGCCTCGCTGACGGATTGGATCGCCGTGGCGGCCGGTTCGCTCGGCGCCTTGCTGGCGACCCTGGACATTTCCATCACCAACTCGGCGCTGCCGCAGATCCAGGGCCAGATCGGCGCCACCGGCACCGAAGGGACCTGGATCAGTACCGGCTACCTGATGTCGGAGATCGTCATGATCCCGCTCGCCGCCTGGTTGACGCGGGTGTTCGGCCTGCGCCGCTTCCTGATGAGCATGGCGCTGCTGTTCACCCTGTTCTCCATGTACTGCGGCATGTCCGACAGCCTCGCCGGCATGATCGCCGGGCGCATCGGCCAGGGCTTTGCCGGTGGTGCCATGATTCCGACCGCGCAGACCATCATCCGCACCCGCCTGCCGCAGCATCAGTTGCCCATCGGCATGAGCGTGTTCGGCCTGACCGTGTTGCTGGGGCCGCTGATGGGCCCGGTGGTAGGCGGCTGGCTGACCGAGAACGCGAGCTGGCGCTGGTGCTTCTTCCTCAACCTGCCGGTGAGCATCGCTCTGGTGACCCTGCTGTGGACGGGGCTGAAGTCCGACAAACTCGATCTGGAGCGCTTCTTCAAGGCCGACTGGCTGGGCATCGTCGGCCTCACCGTGGGCCTGAGTTCGTTGACCGTGGTGCTGGAGGAGGGCCAGCGCGAGCGCTGGTTCGAATCGCACATGATCATCTGGCTGACCGTGTTGATCGTGATCGGCTTCGTGCTCATCACCCTCGGCCAGTTGACCGCCAGGCAGCCGATCATGCGCCTGAGCCTGATGCGCAACGCCAACTACGCCAGCGTGATCCTGATCGTCTCGGTGGTGGGGGCTGGCCTGTATGGCATTTCCTACCTGCTGCCGCAGTTTCTCGGCAACGTCTCGGGCTATAACGCCCAGCAGGCCGGCTCGATCATGCTGCTCTCGGGGGTGCCGGCTTTCCTGTTGATGCCAGTGTTGCCCAAGTTGCTGGCCCGCTATGAAGCGCGTTGGCTGGTGAGCATCGGCCTGGCGCTGTTCTGCGCCAGTTGCCTGCTCGATGTGGCGCTGACCGCCGACAGTGTCGGCCATGACTTCTGGGCTTCGCAGATTCTCCGTGGCTTCGCCCAGATGCTGGCGATGATGCCGCTCAACCAGGCGTCGATGTCCGCGGTGAAAACCGAAGAAGCCGGCGACGCCGCCGGGCTCTACAACATGGCGCGCAACCTGGGCGGCTCGATCGGCCTGGCGTTGATCGGCGTGCTGGTCGACCGCCGCGAGCACTACCACGACGCCATACTGCGCGAATCGGTCAATGCCAACAGCACCTTGGTGCAGGACCAGATGGCCACCCGTACCGCCGGCTTCCTGGCCCAGAGCGGCGATATCGCCCACGCCCAGATGCAGTCGCTCGAACAACTGGCCCAGACCATCGCCCGCGAGGCGCTGGTGATGACCTATGGCGAGGCCTTCCTGTTGCTGGGCCTGGCCCTGCTGGCGTGCATCCCCCTGGCATTGCTGCTCAAGACCCGTAAATTGCAAGGTGCTGCTCGATGATTCAGAAGACATTGCTAGCCACGTTGATCGTGGCTGCGATCACCGGCTGCACGGTCGGCCCCGATTACCAGGGTGCGCCCGAGGTGGCCGACAAGACCCTGGCCGCCGGGCGCCTGCCCCATGATGCCCGTGCCGAGCCTGCGGCCCCGCCGGTGGCCCAGTGGTGGCACGGCCTGGGCGATACCCAACTCGACGCCCTGGTGAGCCAGGCGCTTGCCCATAGCCCGACGCTGGCCGAGGCCGAGGCGCGGCTGCGCCAATCCCGTGCGGGCCTTGCCAGCGAGCAGGCCGCCGGGCGTCCGAAAATGTCGGCCAACGCGACGATGCTGCGCATGCGTTCGCCAGACGTATCGCAGTTCACCGGCGGTGAAGGCGGTGGTGGCGGGCGCGGCCCATTGAGCCTGTACCTGGCCGACTTCGATGCCAGTTGGGAGGTCGACCTGTTCGGCGGTACCCGCCGCGCCATCGAGGCCGCCGATGCCAGTGCTGGCGCCAGCGCCGCGCAACTGGCCGATGCCCAGGTGCAGTTGGCGGCCGAAGTGGTGCAGGCCTACGTCGACCTGCGTGACCGCCAGCAGCGCCTGGCGTTGGTGGATGCCTCCAGCGAACTGGAACAGCAGGTGCTGGAGCTGACCCGTCAGCGCCGCAGCCGTGGCGTGGCCAGCGAGTTGCAACTGGAGCAGGTGATCACCCAGGCCGATACCACCCGTTCGCAGCGCTTGCCATTGCAAGCGCAGATCGTCGAGTCGCTCGACCAGTTGGCCATGCTCTGCGGCCTTGAGCCAGGCGAGCTGGATACCCGTCTGAAATCACCCGAGTCGCTGCCGAATGTGCCGGCCCAGGTGCCCCTGGCAGACCCGTCGGCGTTGCTCAAGGCCCGCCCGGACATCCGCGCCGCCGAACGCCAACTGGCCTCGGCCAATGCCCAGATCGGCGAGAAGACCGCCGACTGGTTCCCCAAGCTCAGCCTGTATGGCGACCTGGGGTTCAGCGCCGGCGACCCCGGCCACCTGGCACGCAAGGACAACGCCACCTGGCTGGCCGTACCGCGCCTGACCTGGAACGCGCTGGATTTCGGTCGGGTCAAGGCATCGGTCGAAGGCGCCGAGGCCGGCCGCGACA
Organism: Pseudomonas sp. S31; assembly: GCF_016648105.1. Classification (GTDB taxonomy): domain Bacteria; phylum Pseudomonadota; class Gammaproteobacteria; order Pseudomonadales; family Pseudomonadaceae; genus Aquipseudomonas. The sequence goes on from NZ_JACVVE010000010.1 coordinate 77,142, forward strand.
TTGCCCTGGCGCAGTATCGCGGCACCGTGCTCGACGCCTTGCGCGATGCCGACAGCGCCTTGGCCCGTTATGGCCACCAGCGCGAGAACGTGGTGCTGTTGCGCGGCATCCAGGCCAGCGCCGAACGCGCGGCAGAGCTGACCCGCCAGCGCTACCGGGCAGGGACGGCCAGTACCCTGGATTGGTTGGATGCGGAGCGTACGCGGTTCGATGCGCAGCAGAACCGGGTGTCGGGGGATGCGCAGCTGTTGAAGGATTTTGCGGCGTTGCACAAGTCGCTGGGGTTGGGGTGGGAGGGGTAGAGTCGAGCTTTCATATTTTGAAACTTAATAAAAGGTCACTCGAGCGAAATAAACAAAATTCTTCGAAGGGAAGGTAGTTCAAACGATCCTACAGACTGTTAAGAAAAGTCATAAGTGATCTTCAGGTTACAACCAGGAGCTAAGCTCGAGCCCGCAAAATTTCCTAGGACGCATCTTACATCGTTAGCTGGCAGATAAACGACTCGGGATGGCTTGGATATCTGCACGGTTTAACTTCGATTGACTTCATCTTGGCTCAGGCCTACACCTGTCAAAGCGCCCCGCTGACAGGGGCGAACATTGACTGGATAGGATTGCCATCCTTGATGGGGCACTATCGAAAGGGGGTGGATGTTTATGAAGGGTATAAGAACTTATAATTACGAAATACTAAATTTTGAAATTGATCCAGTTGCGCTCGCCACTGCAGATTTATCGATGGTTGCCAGGAATCAATTGAGCGTTGCGCTGCGGCGGATAAAGAAATGCAGTGTGCAGTATCTTGGGCAGGATGAGATTCAGAATATATTGGTCGCCGAAGGTCTCGAGCCTGAGAGAGCTTATCGAGTTCGCTTATTGCTTTTCAGACCGTAGGTGTCAGCGGGCCGCCTGCGCAACGCAGCACCAGAAATCGGGGGGCGCAGGGGTGGGTTGGGCGGCCCTCTTCGCGGGTAAACCCGCTCCTACAGATATCGCGCTGCTCAGAAGTCGGCGTGGTACCTGTAGGAGCGGGTTTATCGATGCGTCGAACCGCCGCGAACAGGCCGGCTCAGGCAGACCTCAACTCCCCGGATAAGCCTGCGCCTCCTCGAAGAAATAGTCCTTCCACGATCCCGCCTGGTTCTTCAGTACCCCCAGCTCATGCAGTTTCTCGGCATAGATATAGGTGCGCTGCGGCGAAACCGTGAAGTCGTTCTCCGGGTCGTCGATGATCTTCTTGACGAACGCCAGCGGCAGCTTGGAGTTCTCCACCCGGATATACGTCTCGGCCGCCTTGGTGCTGTCGGCCTTGACGATCTGCTCGGCCTCGCGCAATGCCTCGTAGAAGGCCTTGTAGGTCTTGGGGTTCTGGTCGTGGAACTTCTGCGTGGCGTACAGCACGTTGAAGGTGCTCTGCCCACCGAGAATGTCATAGCTGCTGATCAGCTTGTGCACCTTGGGGTTTTCCAGCGCCTGGTACTGGAAGGGCGGACTGGAGAAATGCGCGGTGATCTCCGAGCCGCCGCTGATCAGCGCTGCGGTGGCATCCGGGTGCGGCAGGCTGACGGAAATCTTGTCGAAGTGCTGGAAGTCGGCGTTGCCGTAGAGCTTGGCGGTTTCGATCTGCAAGGTGCGCGACTGGAAGCCGACGCCCGCTGCTGGCACGGCGATCCGGTCACGTTCGGTCAGGTCTTGCAGGGTCTTCACTTCGGCGCGATTGCTCAGCAGGTAGTTGGGCAATGAGCCCAGCGAGGCCACGGCCTTGACGTTCTGCTTGCCCAGGCTGCGGTCCCACACGGTGAGCATCGGTGGCACACCTGCCGAGACCACGTCGATCGCGCCGGCCAGCAACGCTTCGTTCATCGCCGTGGCGCCGGAGATGGTGCGCCATTCCACCTCGATGTCATCCAGGCCCTCGGCCTTGGCGTGCTTCTCGATCAGGTGCTGGTCCTTGACCACATGCAGCAGCAGGTAGCCGATGCCGAATTGCTGGGCGATGCTGATCTTACCCTCGGCCAGGGCCGCGGAGGAGGTCGCCAGGCCGCAGAGCAGGGCGATGGCAGTGGCGAGGCGACGGGGTTTTGCTGGGATGCCTGGTTGGGCGTTGGGACGTGGCATGAGAGGATTCCTGCGGATTCGAAGATCAGGCGCGTTGTACCGGGAAGCCGGGGTGAGCCGGATGGGTGAATGCGGCGCGCTGATTGGTCAGCAGGTACGCGAGGCGAACACTAACAATCTTAAAAATCTAATTTAAATATCGTTTTGGAATACTGATATGGCCATTTGCCCCATCGCCGCAAAGCGGGCGATGGGGCTAGCCTGAGCATCAGCCTTTCTTCAGCACCAATGTCAGGATGTCGTAGCTGGCCACGATCTCACCCAACTGGTTGGTCACCTCCACATCCCAGGCCACCACGCCCTGGGGTTGGCCGAGCGGGCTGGTCTTGCCCTGGTCGATCTTGCGCTTGCAGGTCAGGCGTGCCTGGATGGTGTCGCCGATGCCCACCGGGTTGATGAAGCGCAGGGTATCCAGCCCGTAGTTGGCCAGCACCGGCCCAGCACCCGGCGACACGAACAGCCCGGCGGCCGCCGACAATACGAAGTAGCCATGGGCGATACGCTTGCCGAACTGCGACTCCTTGGCTGCGATCTCGTCGAAGTGCATGTAGAAGTGGTCGCCCGACAGGCAGCCGAAGTTGACCAGGTCGGCCTCGGTCACGGTACGGCGGTGGGTCAGCAGCGACTCACCGATGCGCAGTTCCTCGAAGTAGCGGCGGAATGGATGCACCTCGGTCTCGATCACCTCGGCGCCACGCACGTACTCGCCGGTCACGGCGCTGAGCATGCTCGGCGAACCCTGTACCGCCGCACGTTGCAGGTAATGCTTGACCGCGCGCAGGCCGCCCAGCTCTTCACCACCACCGGCACGCCCAGGGCCGCCGTGCTTGAGTTGTGGCAGCGGCGAGCCGTGGCCGGTGGACTCCTTCGCTGCTTCGCTGTCGAGCACCAGCAGGCGGCCGTGCCAGGCGGCAGCCGCGGGGATCGCCTTGGCAGCCACGGCGCGGTCGGCGGTCACCAGGGTCGCCACCAGGCTGCCCTTGCCGCGTGCTGCCAGGGCCAGGGCTTCATCCAGATCGTCGTAGGCCATCAGTGTGCTGACCGGGCCGAACGCCTCGATATCGTGGGCGCCACCCTCGGCATGCGGGTCGCGGGCCTGGAGCAGGGTCGGGGCGAAGAACGCGCCTTCGGCCACGCCCTCGCCACGTGGGGTGAAGCCATCGCTGGCTCCGAACAGCTGGTCGCAGCTTTGCAGCAGGCTGCGTACCCGCTCGCCGACGTCGCGCTGCTGGTCATGGGAGGCCAAGGCGCCCATGCGCACGCCCTCGACCGACGGGTCGCCGACCACCACCTTGCTCAGGCGCTCGCGCAGGCGGGTGGCCACGGCGTCGATATGCTTGGCCGGGACGATGGCGCGGCGAATGACAGTACATTTCTGCCCGGCCTTGGTGGTCATTTCACGCACCACCTCCTTGATGTACAGGTCGAACTCTTCGCTGTCCGGGGTCACGTCCGGGCCGAGGATGGCGCAGTTGAGCGAGTCGGCTTCGGCGGTGAACGGCACCGAATGCTGGATCAGGTTGGGGGTGACGCGCAGTTTCGCGGCGGTGTCGGCGGAGCCGGTGAAGGTCACCACGTCTTGGCCTTGCAGGCGGTCGAGCAGGTCGCCGGTGCTGCCGATCACCAGTTGCAGGCTGCCGGCCGGCAGCAGCCCGGACTCGTGCATCAGGCGTACCACCGCTTCGGTCAGGTAGCTGGTGGATGTGGCCGGTTTGACGATGCACGGCATGCCGGCGAGGAAGGTCGGGGCGAACTTTTCCAGCATGCCCCAGATCGGGAAGTTGAAGGCATTGATGTGCACCGCGACACCCGCGCGTGGCACCAGGATGTGGCTACCGGCGAAATGGCCCTGCTTGCCCAGGGGGATGGCCGGGCCTTCGTGGACCAGGTTGCCCGAGGGCAGTTCGCGGCTGCCGATGCCGGCATAGGCGAACAGCGTGGCGTTGCCGCCCTCGATGTCGATCCAGCTGTCGGCGCGGGTGGCGCCACTGTGATGGGACAGGGCGTAGAGTTGTTCCTTGCGCTCGGCCAGGTACAGCGCCAGGGCCTTGAGGCGGGCGGCACGTTGCTGGAAGTCCAGGGCCATGAGCTCGGTCAGGCCGCGGGCGCGGGCGAAGTCCACGGCTTCGGCGAAGTCCGGGCGCTCTTCGTGGCTGTAGGCCAGGACATGGCCGTCCAGGGCGCTGCGCAGGGCCTGGGCGCCATGTTGGCCGAGCCAGCGGCCGGCGATGAAGCTCTGCAGGGTTGGGGCGGAAGGCATGGGTATTCTCCTCTTGTAGGCGCCGTTACCACAGCGCCAGGGTGTAGCCGATGATCAGGCGGTTCTCGTCCACGGCGTGGGTCAGGCCATCGCCGGAACGGAAGGTGACGTTGCGCCAGCGCAGGCGGCTGTTCTGCCAAGGCCCGCTCTGCGCTGCCCTCAAGCTTGGCGCCGTGCCTGTAGGAGCGGGTTTACCCGCGAAGCAGGCGACTCGGTATCAGAGCTGATCGAAGTCGAGCACCACCTTGTCGCTCACCGGATAGGTCTGGCACGACAGCACGTAACCGGCGGCCACTTCGTAGTCTTCCAGGGCATGGTTGCTGTCCATCTCCACCTCGCCTTCGATCACCCGGCACTTGCAGGTCGAGCACACGCCGGCCTTGCACGAATAGGGCAGCTCGGCGCCGATGGCGTTGCCGGCATCGAGCACGTTCTGGCTGTTGCGCGGCAGGTCGAAGCTGAGCGCGCGGCCATCGCTGATCACGGTGATGTGGCTCAGCGCCGAGTCCACCTGGCGCGCCGCTTCGCGGGCCTCGCGGCGGGCGCTGTTGTCGGCGGCGGCGAACAGCTCGAAGTGGATGCGCTCCTTGGCCATGCCGTTGGCCTGCAGGCTGTCGCGCACGGTTTCGGTCATGGCCTGCGGGCCGCAGATGAACGCGGCATCGAGGCCGGGCACGTCGAGCCAGCGGGAGAACAGCTGGCCGCACTTGTCGGCATCGATACGGCCGTTGTACAGGTCGACGTCCTGCTGCTCGCGGCTGAACACGAAGATCAGGTTGAGGCGGTCGAGGTAGCGGTTCTTCAGGTCTTCGAGCTTGTCGCGAAACAGCGCGCCGGAGCTGGAACGGTTGCCGTACAGCAGGGTGAAGCGGCTGTTCGGCTCGCTGGCCAGGGTGGTGGCGATGATAGAAAGGATCGGGGTGATGCCGCTACCGGCCGCCACGCCCAGGTAGTTGCCCTGGCGCGTCGGGTCGAGCGGCACGAAGAAGCTGCCCGAAGGTGGCATGACTTCCAGTCGCTGGCCGGCCTTGAGCACTTCGTTAGCGAAGGCCGAGAACCGCCCGCCCGGTACGCGTTTGACCGCCACGCGCAGCTCGCCGTCCTGCACTGCGCTGCAGATGGAGTAGGAGCGGCGCACTTCCTCGTCGTCCAGTTGAGTGCGCATCACCAGGTACTGGCCCTGGGTGAAGCGGAAGGTGTCGTGCAGGTGGGTGGGCACCTCGAAGGCGATCGACACGGCGTCGCGGGTCTCGGTGCGCACTTGCTTGATGGTCAGGCTGTGAAACTGGCTCATGGTGGTCTCCACGGCTCAAATGCATTTGAAATAGTCGAACGGCTCCAGGCACTCGCGACAGCGGTACAGCGCCTTGCAGGCCGTGGAGCCGAACTGGCTGAGCAGTTCGGTGTGCGCGCTGCCGCATTGTGGGCAGCACACCTCGGCGGCTTCGCCGAGCAGGCTGCGCTTGCTGGCGCTGCCTTGTGGCGGGGCGATGCCATAGGCGCGCAGGCGTTCACGGCCCTGGGCGCTGATCCAGTCGGTGCTCCAGGCCGGGGTCAGCCGGCGCTCCAGGTCAGGGGCGGCGAAGCCGGCCTGTTCCAGCGCCTGGCGAATGTCACCCTCGATCACCTCGGTGGCCGGGCAGCCGGAGTAGGTCGGCGTGACCACTAGATGCAGGTGGCCGGCGCGCCAGTCCAGGCCACGCACGATCCCCAGGTCGACCACGCTGACCACCGGCACTTCCGGGTCCATGACCTGGCCCAGCACCTCCCAGGCCCGGGCCAGGTCGTCGCCGCGAGCCGCACGGGCGCCGCGGTCACCGGCGATCAGTTCACCAGGTTGCATCGGGGTAGGCCCTTGGCAGGAACTGCATCTCGGCCAGCAACAGGCCCAGGTGCTCGGTGTGCAGGCCTTGGCGGCCGCTCAGGTAGAAGTGGCTGGCGGCCTTGGGCAGCGGCAGTTCGACCGACTCGAAGGTCGCCATCACCTGTTGCAGCCAGGCCGCACCGACGCTGGCGGGGTCGGCGGCGATGCCAGCTGCTGCCAGGTTGGTCTCCTTATCGCTGCCGGCGGTGAGCTCGACGGTGAAGCGCCACAGCGCTGGAATGGCCGCGAGCATGCGTCGGCGGCTCTCGTCGGTGCCGCCACCCAGGCGTTGTACCCACTCGCTGGAGCGACGCAGGTGGTAGGTGACTTCCTTCAAGGCCTTGGCGGCGATGCCGGCGATGCGCTCGTCGCTGGAGCCGGCCAGGCCCTGGAGCACGGCGAAATGCCAGGCGTCGTAGAAGAACTGCTTGGTCATGGTCACGGCGAAATCGCCATTCGGTTGCTCGACCAGCAGCAGGTTGCGAAACGCCCGCTCGTCACGGCGGAAGGCCAGGGCGTCGGCGTCGCGGCCGTCATCGAGCAGCTCGGCCGCATATTCCAGCCAGTTGCGTGCCTGGCCGACCAGATCGAGGCCGACGTTCATCAAGGCCAGTTCTTCTTCCAGCGCCGGCGCGTGGCCGCACCACTCGCACAGGCGCTGGCCCTGGATCAGGGCGCTGTCGCCGAGCAGCAGCAGGTAGGGGATGAGATCGTGCTTGTGCATGGCCAACCTCACATGTGCCCGACTTCGTCGGGCAGTTCATAGAAGCTGGCGTGGCGGTAGACCTTGTCGTCCGAGGGTGCGAACAGCGGGTCTTTCTCGTCGGGCGAGGAGGCGGTGATCAGTGCCGAGGGCACCACCCACAGGCTCACGCCTTCGCTGCGGCGGGTGTACAGCTCGCGGGCGTTCTCGATGGCCATCGCGGCGTCGGCGGCGTGCACGCTGCCGACGTGCTTGTGGTTGAGGCCGTGCTTGCTGCGCACGAACACTTCGTAGAGGGTCCAGGTTGACATATTCGATCTCCGCATCAGTCGCCGTTCAGGCGGCGTTCTTGTTCTGTTGCTTGCGTGCATAGGCCACGGCCGCCTCGCGTACCCAGGCACCATCCTCGATGGCCTGGCGCCGGGTGGCGACGCGCTCCTGGTTGCACGGGCCGTTGCCCTTGATGACTTCGTAGAACTCGTCCCACTGGATCTCGCCGAAGTCGTAGTGGCCGCGTTCGGCGTTCCACTTCAGCTCAGGGTCGGGCGCGGTGCAGCCCAGCAGCTCCAGCTGCGGCACGGTCTGGTCGATGAAGCGCTGGCGCAGTTCGTCGTTGGTCTGGCGCTTGATCTTCCAGGCCATCGACTGGGCGCTGTTGGGGGAATGTTCGTCGCTGGGGCCGAACATCATCAGCGACGGCCACCACAGGCGGTTGATGGCGTCCTGAACCATGTCGCGCTGCGCCTGGGTGCCGTGGCGCATCATGGTCAGGAGGAGTTCGTAGCCCTGGCGCTGGTGGAAGCTCTCTTCCTTGCAGATGCGGATCATGGCGCGGGCGTAGGGGCCGTACGAGGTGCGCTGGAGTACCACCTGGTTGACGATGGCAGCGCCATCGACCAGCCAGCCCACCGCGCCCATGTCGGCCCAGCTCAGGGTCGGGTAGTTGAAGATGCTCGAATACTTGGCTTTGCCGCTGTGCAGCTTGGCGACTTCTTCGTCGCGGTCGGCGCCGAGGGTTTCCATGGCGCTGTACAGGTACAGGCCATGGCCGGCTTCGTCCTGGATCTTGGCCATCAGTTGCAGCTTGCGCTTGAGGCTCGGGGCGCGGGTGACCCAGTTGCCTTCGGGCAGCATGCCGACGATTTCCGAGTGGGCGTGCTGGGAGATCTGCCGGATCAGGGTCTGGCGGTAGGCCTCGGGCATCCAGTTCTTGGCTTCGATCTTGATTTCGGCGTCGATCTTTTCCTGGAAGTTGCGCTCTTCGGGCGACATCTCTTCCAGCGACTTGACGCGCTTGACTCCGGTTTCCACTAGCTGTGCGTACATGGCTCGACTCCTGCGAAAGCATGAGTCATTTGTAAGCGATACAAAATTAAACGTCAAACTGTTTCATGTGTATCAGATATAATTTGTGTATCGCTTTGCTGGCCTCTTCGCGGGTAAACCCGCTCCTACAGGGGGCAAGGAAACGTGTAGGAGCGGGTTTACCCGCGAAGAGGCCGGCAGAAAAAATGCAAAAAAAAGCCCCGGACCATGCCGGGGCTGAAGGTGTGCAGCTGTATCAGCCAGCCAAGCGCTTGTCGAACACGTGGCAAGCCTTGCCCTCGGAGCGCTTCAGCGTGCCGCAGGGCTGCAGGCGCACCTGGGTGCTGATGCCGATGTAGGTCTTGATCTGCTTGGTCAGTTCCCCCATCAGCAGCTTGCGCTGCGCCTCATCCAGTCCCTGGCATTCGGCGCGCAACTCCACGTGCACCTCGACGCTGTCCAAGTTTCCATTGCGATACAGATGAATCTCATAAAGCTCTGAAAGCTGTTTTATTTTCAGTACCTGCTCCTCGATCTGCGTCGGGAACACGTTCACCCCACGAATGATCAGCATGTCGTCGCTGCGCCCGGTGATCTTGCCGATCCGCCGCATCGGCCGTGCGCTGCCCGGCAGCAGGCGAGTCAGGTCGCGGGTGCGGTAGCGCACCATCGGCAGCGCCTCCTTGCTCAGTGAGGTGAACACCAGCTCGCCCAGTTGCCCGTCGGGCAGCACCGCGCCGGTCACCGGGTCGATGATCTCGGGGTAGAAGTGGTCTTCCCAGATGGTCGGGCCATCTTTGGTCTCGATGCACTCCATGGCCACGCCAGGCCCCATGATTTCCGACAGGCCATAGATGTCCAGGGCATCGATGCCTAGGCGTTGTTCGATGGAGCGGCGCAGCTCGTCGGTCCATGGCTCGGCACCGAAGATGCCCAGGCGCAGCTTGAGGTCTTGCGGGGCGATGCCTTGACGTTCGATTTCGTCGGCCAGGTTGAGCATGTAGGACGGCGTGACCATGATGATGTCGGGCTGGAAGTCGCGAATCAGCTGGACCTGCTTCTCGGTCTGGCCGCCTGACATCGGGATCACCGTGCAGCCGAGGCGCTCGGCGCCATAGTGGGCGCCCAGGCCGCCGGTGAACAGGCCATAACCATACGACACATGCACCTTGTCGCCCTTGCGGCCACCGGCGGCGCGGATAGAGCGGGCGACCACGTTGGCCCAGGTGTCGATGTCGTTCTGGGTGTAGCCGACCACCGTCGGCTTGCCGGTGGTGCCGCTGGAGGCGTGCAGGCGCACCACCTCCTGCTGGGGCACGGCGAACATGCCGTAGGGGTAGTTGTCGCGCAGGTCGTTCTTGCCGGTGAAGGGGAACTTCGCCAGGTCTTCCAGGCACTTCAAGTCGTCGGGGTGAGCGCCGCTGGCGTCGAAGCGCTGGCGGTACAGCGGCACATTGTCGTAGGCGTGTTTCAGGCTCCAGCGCAGGCGCTCGAGCTGGTGCTGGCGCAGGGCATCGACACTGGCGGTTTCCATCGGGTCCAGCAGGGCACGATCGGCATCAAGGTACATGTTCATGGCTTCACTCGGATTGTTCTTGTACGTCGGCCGCCAGGGCGCAGCGGCTTACCGTGAGTGTCATGGACGCAGCATAACCGGCGGCGTCGCGTTCAGTAACAGGCCATTGGTCAGAGGCGCTCGATGACCATGGCGATGCCTTGGCCGACGCCGATGCACATGGTGCACAGGGCATAGCGGCCGGCGTTTTCTTCCAGCTCATGCAGCGCGGTGGTGACCAGGCGCGCGCCGCTCATGCCCAGCGGGTGGCCCAGGGCGATGGCGCCGCCGTTGGGGTTGACCCGTGGGTCGTCGTCGGCCAGACCCAGCTCGCGCAGTACGGCCAGGCCCTGGGCGGCGAACGCCTCATTGAGCTCGATGACGTCCATGTCGGCCAGCGACAGGTTGGTCAGCTCCAGCACCTTGCGCGTCGCCGGCACCGGGCCGATGCCCATGATGCGCGGCTCGACCCCGGCCACCGCCATGCCGACGATGCGCCCGCGGGCCTTGAGGCCGTGGCGGCGGGCGGCTTCGCTGCTGGCCAGGAGCACGGCGCAGGCACCGTCATTGACGCCCGATGCGTTTCCGGCGGTCACGCTGCCGCCACTGCGGAACGGCGTGCCGAGTCTGGCCAGTTGCTCGAGGGTGGTGTCGCCACGTGGGTGTTCGTCGTGCTCCACGCGCAGGGCCGGGCCTTTGCGCTGGGGGATTTCCACCGCGACGATCTCTTGCGCCAGGCGCCCACGGGCCTGGGCTGCTGCTGCCTTGTGCTGGCTGCGCAGGGCGAAGGCGTCCTGGTCAGCGCGCGAGATGCCGAACTGCTCGGCAACGTTCTCGGCAGTTTCCGGCATCGAATCGATGCCATATTCGTTCTGCATCAGGGTGTTGACGAAACGCCAGCCAATGGTCGTGTCGAACAGCTCGGCGCTGCGGCCAAAGGCCTGTTCCGACTTGCCCATGACGAACGGCGCGCGCGACATCGATTCGACGCCGCCGGCCAGCATCAGCCCGGCCTCGCCGCAGCGCAAGGCACGAGCCGCGCTGCCGATGGCATCCAGGCCCGAACCGCACAGGCGGTTGAGGGTGGTGCCGGGCACGCTGGTCGGCAACCCGGCCAGCAGGCTGGCCATGCGCGCGACGTTGCGGTTGTCTTCGCCGGCCTGGTTGGCGCAGCCGAGGATCACATCGTCGATGGCCTGCCAGTCCAGGTTCGGGTGGCGCTCGACCAGCGCCTTGATCGGCACGGCCGCCAGGTCGTCGGGGCGCACCCGGCTCAAGGCGCCGGCGTAGCGGCCGATCGGGGTGCGCACGGCATCGATGATCAGGGCGTCGAAGGGTTTGTAGTCAGTCATCTTGGGTCTCCTGCGCCAGCACCGTGCCGCGCACTTGATAGGATTTGCCGCGGAACAGGGCGATCAGCTCGCCGCGCTGGTTTTCGATGCGCACGTCATAAACGCCGGTGCGGCCTTTGCGGCTTTGTTCGAGGGCCGTGGCGCGCAACAGATCGTCGTGCAGCGCCGGAGCGATGTAGTCGATGCAGCAACCCTGGGCCACGGTGGCCTTGTCCTGGCTGTTGCAGGCGAAGGCGAAGGCCGAGTCGGCCAGGGCGAACAGGAAGCCGCCGTGGCAGGTGCCGTGGCCCTGGAGCATGTCGGCGCGCACGCGCATGCCGAGGCTGGCCTGGCCGGGGCTGACTTCGAGCAGTTCGATGCCCAGGGCCTGGGTGGCGGTGTCGCGGGCGTACAGGGTCTCGGCGCAGGCTTTGGCCAAGGCTTCCGGTGAGCGGTAGGGGGCGGTCATACAGGCGAACTCCCAGTGAGCAGGGTGGCGCCCTCGGCCTGGCTGCGGCGCAGCAGCAGCGACGGGCGGTAGCGGCTTTCGCCATAGCTGCGTTGCAGGTGGTCGAGCACCTTCAGGGTGTAGCCAACGCCGATCTGTTCGGCCCAGGCCAGCGGGCCGCGTGGGTAGTTGACCCCGGCGCACATGGCCAGGTCGATGTCGGCGCCGCTGCCGACCCCTTGCAGCACTGCGTCGGCGGCTTCGTTGGCGAGCATGGCCACGGTGCGCAGTACCACCAGGCCAGGCAGGTCGGCGATACCGGTGACCTTCAGGCCGGCGCGCTGCAGCAGCGCCACTGCCTGGTCGCGGGCTTCGGCACTGGTGTCGGCCGACCAGCTGATGGCGATGCGCGAGGCGGCCTGGTAGTCCAAGGCCAGGTCGAGCAGCACCAGGTTGCGCAGGCCGTCGTCACGGGCGCGCTCGCTGGCCAGGCGGCCATCGGAGAGGGCCAGCGTGGCGTCGCCGACGCGGATCAGGCCAGTGCCTGCGCGCTCGGTAATGCCCACGCCGCTGTCACGTAGGCGCTGCAGCAGAGGTTGCATCACCCCCAACTGGCCTTCGACCACGCAGGTTTCAGCGTGAGCCTGGCTATGCAGCTCGGCGGCAGCTGGGCGTTCGGCATCATCGGCGTAGCGATAGAAGCCCTGGCCACTCTTGCGCCCCAGCCGCCCGGCGTCGACCAGTTCCTTTTGCACCAGCGAAGGCTGGAAGCGGAAATCGCCGTAGAAGGCTTCGAACACCGAACAGGTGACGGCGTAATTGACGTCATGGCCGATCAGGTCGGTGAGTTCGAAGGCGCCCATGCGAAAACCGCCGGCATCGCGCAGCAGGGCGTCGAGGGTCGCGCAGTCGGCGGCGCCTTCCTGCAGCAGCCGCAGGCTTTCGGCGTAGAAGGGCCGGGCCACGCGGTTGACGATGAAGCCCGGCGTCGAGCGGGCGTGAACCGGTTTCTTGCCCCAGGCCTTGGCCGTTTCGTAGAGCAGGGCGGCAATCGCCGGGTCGCTGGCCAGGCCCGAGACGATCTCGACCAGCGCCATCAACGGCGCAGGGTTGAAGAAGTGCATGCCCACGACCTGCTGTGGTCGTTGCAGGCCGGCGGCCAGACTGGTGATCGACAACGATGAGGTGTTGCTGGCGAGGATGCAGTCCGACCCGCACAGGCCTTCGAGTTGGCGCAGCAGGTCTTGCTTGACCTGCAGGTTCTCGACGATGGCCTCGATCACCAGCCGGGCGTCGGCCAGGCCCTCAATCGCCTCCACCGGTTGCAGGCGGGCGCTGATGGCCTCGCGTGCGGCGCCTTGCAGCTTGCCTTTCTCCACCAGGCGGCCGAGCTGGCGGTCGATGCCGGTTATCGCTTGCGCGGCGGCGCCGGGGCGGTTGTCGTAGAGCTTCACCGGGTGGCCGGCCTGCGCCGCCACCTGGGCGATACCGGCGCCCATGGCGCCAGCCCCGATCACCGCGACCAGGGCATTGCTGTCGAGTGCGCTCATGCTCAGCGCCCCTTGAACGCAGGTGTGCGTTTGTTCATGAAAGCGCTGACGCCTTCGCGGTAGTCCTCGCTGCGCCCGGCCAGGCGTTGCAGGTCGCGTTCCAGCTCCAGCTGCTGGTCGAAACCGTTGTCGAAGCTGGCGTTGAGGCTGCGCTTGATCAGGGCCAGGCCGTAGGTGGGCTGGCTGGCCAGGTGGCGGGCCAGCGCCAGGGCCTGGTCACGCAACTCGGCGTCGTCGACCACCTGATGGATCAACCCCCAGCGCTCGGCTTGCTCGGCGCTCAGGCGTTCTCCGAGCATGGCCAGGGCCTTGGCTCGGGCCATGCCGACCAGGCGCGGCAGCAGCCAGGTGCCGCCGGAGTCCGGGACCAGGCCGATCTTGCAGAACGCCTGGATGAAGTTGGCCGAGCGGGCGGCCAGCACCAGGTCGCAGGCCAGCGGAATGTTCGCCCCGGCGCCAGCGGCAACGCCGTTGACGGCGCAGATGACTGGCAGTGGCAGGTCGCGCAGGGTGCGCACCAGCGGGTTGTAGAACTGCTCGATGGACACGCCCAGGTCCGGCATCTCGGCGCCCGGGGCCACGTTACGGTCGGACAGGTCCTGACCGGCGCAAAAGCCGCGACCTTCGCCGGTCAGCAGTAACACACGAACGTCCTTGCTCTGGCGCACCTGCTTGAGCGCTTCACGCACCTCCAGGTGCATCTGCGTGTTGAAGCTGTTCAGTTGCTCGGGGCGGTTCAGCGAGAGGAGGGCGACACCGTCCTCGATGGAAAACAGAATGTGTTCGAAAGTCATGGCGTGCTCGCTCGGTCAATCGATGGGAGGGGCTCAGCAACCTTTGAAGTGCGCCGGGCGTTTTTCCTGGAAGGCGCGGATGCCTTCAGCGCGGTCGGCGGTACCGGCCAGCAGGGTGAAGGCGTGGCGCTCGAAGCGCAGGCCGCTGGCCAGGTCCAGGTCGCCAGCCTTGAGCACGGCTTCCTTGGCCAGGCGTACCGCGAGCGGCGCCTTGGCGGCGATGCCACGGGCGACCTGCAGGGCGCGTTCGACGGTCAGTTCGGGCTGGGTGATTTCGCTGATCAGGCCGGCTTGCAAGGCATGCCGGGCAGTGATGGCTTCGCCGCCGAGCACCATCTGCATGGCAAGAGGCTTGCCCACGGCGCGCAGCAGGCGCTGGGTGCCTCCGGCGCCAGGGATGATGCCGAGGTTGATCTCTGGCTGGCCGAAGCGGGCGTCGTCGCCGGCGATCACGATGTCGGCGCACATCACCAGTTCGCAGCCGCCGCCCAGGGCGTAGCCGTTGACCGCGGCGATCAATGGTTTGGCGAATGCGGCGATGCGCTGCCAGTGGGCAACGCGGGGGTCGTCGAGGATGCCGACCAGGTCGCGTTCGGCCATTTCACGGATGTCTGCCCCGGCGGCGAAAGCCTTGCGGCTGCCGGTGATGACCACGGCGCGGGTGTGCTCGTCGGCGTCGGCAGCGGCCAGTTCGGCAGCGAGTTCGGCGAGCAGTTCGGTGCACAGGGCGTTGAGCGCTTCGGGCCGTTGCAGGGTGATCAGGCGAACGCCGTTTTCAGGCGCCTGAATTGCGATGAAACGAGGCATGTCGTGGTCCTCAGGCTGCTCGCACGGCACATCGGGTGGCCGGCATTTCTTGGAATTGTCTGCAGGGGCGGCGAGGTGCGCCCAGGTGGAGCCAGTATAAGCATTATGCGATACGTAAAAGCAAACAAAATAAGATAATGCGTATCCTATCGTATGAAGGTGTGATCGTGTGCTTCGCTGTTAATTAGATGAATAAAGGGCTGAAAGGGCGTTGACTCGAAACCAAATTGCGATACAGGATCTAAATAAATTCTGAATAATTTCGGAGAAATGGTATGCCTTGCTTCCGCCTCGACGGCCTGACCCCCGTGGTCGACCCCACCGCCTATGTGCACCCGAGCGCTGTGCTGATCGGCGATGTGATCGTGGGCCCGCGCTGCTACGTTGGTCCGTTGGCATCGCTGCGCGGGGACTTCGGGCGCATCGTCCTGGAAGAAGGAGCGAACTTGCAGGATACCTGCGTGATGCATGGTTTCCCGGGTGGCGACACGGTGATCGAGCGCAACGGCCACGTCGGGCACGGTGCGGTGCTGCACGGTTGCCGGGTCGGCGAGGACGCCCTGATCGGTATGAATGCCGTGGTCATGGATGGCGCCCACATCGCGCCGCGCTGCATCGTCGGTGCCACGGCGTTCGTCAAGGCCGGCTTCGAATGCCCCGAACGCAGCCTGGTGATGGGTTCCCCTGCCCAGGTCAAGCGGCCGTTGACCGAGCAGGAGATTGCCTGGAAGCAGCGTGGTACCACCGAGTACCAGCGCCTGAGCGAGCGCTGCATGGCCAGCCTGGTCGAGTGCCCGCCGCTGACCGAAGCCGAGCCGCAGCGCCCGCGCATGGGTGACAACGGCTTCCGGCCCAAGGGCGAGGCGGGCGCATGAACCTGCCTGCGTCACGGCATGGCCAGGCGACCCGCCGCACAGGTATAGTCGGGGCTTTCTCCGCGCACAGTTCCTCCATGAGCAACCTCGCCCCGCTGAATACCCTGATCACCCGCTTCCAGGAGCAGACCCCGATCCGCGCCAGTTCGTTGATCATCACCCTTTATGGGGATGCCATCGAACCCCATGGTGGCACGGTGTGGCTGGGCAGCCTGATCAACCTGCTGGAGCCGATCGGCATCAACGAGCGCCTGATCCGCACCTCGATCTTCCGTCTGACCAAGGAAGGCTGGCTGACGGCCGACAAGGTTGGCCGGCGCAGTTACTACAGCCTCACCGGCACCGGTCGGCGACGCTTCGAAAAGGCCTTCAAGCGGGTCTACAGCCCCAGCCAGCCGGCCTGGGATGGCGCCTGGACCCTGGTGCTGCTGTCGCAGCTGGACGCCGCCAAGCGCAAGGCCGTGCGCGAAGAGCTGGAATGGCAGGGCTTCGGTGCCATGGCGCCGAACCTGCTGGGTAGCCCACGCGCCGATCGCAGCGACCTGGCGGCGACCCTGCGCGAGTTGGAGGCGAGTGACGACAGTATCGTGTTCGAAACGCATACCCAGGAAGTGCTGGCCTCCAAGGCCATGCGTGCGCAGGTGCGGGAAAGCTGGCGCATCGACGAGCTGGGGCAGCAGTACAGCGAGTTCATCCAGCTGTTCCGGCCGCTGTGGCAGGGCTTGAAGGAGCAGGCCGAACTCGATGCCCAGGACTGCTTCCTGGCGCGTACCTTGCTGATCCATGAGTACCGCCGGTTGCTGCTGCGCGACCCACAGTTGCCCGAAGAGCTGTTGCCGGGGGATTGGGAGGGGCGTGCCGCGCGGCAGTTGTGCCGGAATTTGTATCGCTTGGTCTGGGCCAAGGCCGAGGCCTACCTGGGCGGTGCGCTGGAGACGGCCGATGGGCCGCTGCCGGATGTGAGCGAGAGTTTCTATCGGCGGTTTGGTGGGTTGAGGATGGATTGAGGGCCCCCGGATCTGCTCGGCGCCTGCACGGGCCTCTTCGCGGGTAAACCCGCTCCTACACGCGGTCCTGTAGGAGCGGGTTTACCCGCGAAGAGGCCCGCTCAGACTTACGCCGATCCAAGCAACCCCAGCTCCTCCTTGGAGAACTCCAGCCGCTCCAGCGCCCGCAGGTTCTCCAGCAACTGCTCGCGGCTGCTGACCCCGACCAGCACCGAGGTCACCCGCGCATCGCGCAACGCCCACGCCAGCGCCAGTTGCGAAAGCGATTGCCCACGCGCCCGCGCCACCGCCTCGAACCCTGCAATGCGCGCCTGCAGCGCCGGGTTCAATGCGCTGGCCGGCAGGTACTTGCTGCCCCGCCCAATCCGCGAATCCGTCGGCACGCCCTGGGCATATTTCCCCGACAACAACCCTTGCGCCAACGGCGAATAGGTCACCACCCCCGCACCGCGTTCGGCTGCCCCGGCCAGCACGCCGTTGCTCTCGATATCCCGCGCCAGCAGGTTGTACACCGGCTGCTGCACGGTCAGTTGTACCTGCCTGGCCTGCAGCAGCTCGGCGATCTGCGCGGCCTGCGCCGCGCTGTACGAGGATATTCCCACATACAGCGCCTTGCCCTGGCGCACGATGCTGGCCAGCGCGTCGGCGGTTTCCTCCAGCGGTGTGTCGGGGTCGAAACGGTGCGAGTAGAAGATATCCACGTAGTCCACGCCGAGTCGTCGCAGGCTCTGGTCCAGGCTCGCCAGCAGGTGCTTGCGCGAACTGCCGCCCTGGCCATACGGGCCTGGCCACATGTCCCAGCCGGCCTTGGTGGAGATGATCAGTTCGTCGCGATGGGCAGCAAAGTCCTGATGCAGCAACTGCCCCAGATTGCGCTCTGCGCTGCCGTAAGGCACCCCATAGTTGTTGGCCAGGTCGAAATGGGTGATGCCGTGGTCGAAGGCGCTGCGCAGAATCTCGCGCTGGCGTGACAGCGGCGTGTCGTCACCAAAGTTGTGCCACAGGCCCAGCGACAGCGGTGGCAAGGTCAGCCCGCTGTTGCCGGCGCGTCGGTAGTGACGGCCAGCGTAGCGCTCGGCAGCGGGCGAGTAGGGGAGCAGGGGTTGGCTCATGGGGCGGTGCTCCAACGGTAGTGATCGGTGGCTTGCCAGGCGTCGCTCAAACCGGCTTGCCCGAGCGCTTGCCGGAGGATGTCCGGCGCAGCCCATTGGTCGACGTCGAAGGTGGTGCGTATCAGACGCGCGTCGTGGGCCAGCTTGACGTCCTTGCGCAGCGTGCCCAGGTAGTAGCTGTCGAGCAGCGGCGAGTAGACGAAGCGCAGGTCGGCGCCGCGCAGGCTGTCGCTGAGAACCTTGGCGGGGTAGGCCGATTGCTCGGCGCTGAGGTCGATCTGCGCCTTGCGGTTCTGTTCGTGTGACAGCCAGTCCAGCGCCTTGGCGACGGTTGCCGCAGCATCCACCACCGCCTGCGGGTGCGCATCGATGAACGCCTGGGTGAACAGCAGTCCGCCTTGGCCCGCGCCTTTGCCTTGCAACTGTTGGCTGCCCAGCGGGATCTGGATCACGCCCTTGTCACGCAGGGCGAACAGCCGCGAGGGCGCCCAGCTGGCATCGATCTGCCCGGCCGCGAGGGCGGCGTTGACGGCGTTGAAATCCAGGTTGATGACCCGCACGTCACGTTCGCTGAGGCCTGCGGTGGCCAGCACGTCGATCAATGCCAGATGGTCGGCGGTGCCGCGCAGCATGCCGATGCGCTTGCCCTTGAGGTCGGCGACGGTCTTGATGCCGGAGCTGGGCGTTACGCCCAGATAGCCGTTGATGCCGCGACCGGTGGCCATTACCAGGCGAGTCTGCACGCCGCTGGCACGACCGATGATCGAGGCCAGGTCGCCGAGGAAGGCGGCATCGAGCTGCCCATTGGACATCGCCTCGTTGATCAGCGGGCCGGCGCCCTTGAAGAAGTACCATTTCACCGCAACGCCCTGCTTGGCCAAGGCCTGTTCCAGCAGTTGGCGGCTATGCAGCACGTCCACCAGCGGCCCTGCACTGGGCTTGGGCCCGGCGCTGAGGTCAGGGGCGGCGATGCGCAAGGTGACGTCGGCGGCTTGGGCAGTGACGGCCAGCAGGGCCGCGGGCAACGCCAGCAGCAGTTTGCGCAAACGAGATCTCATACCGGTCTTGCCTCTTCGAGTACGGCGGCGCGGCGCACGCGGCGACGGTTGGGGAAATAGTCGGCCACGGCCAGGTGCTGGGTGCTGCGGTTGTCCCAGATCGCCACGGTGTTGGTCTTCCAGGCCCAGCGCATCTGGAACTCGGGGATCTGCAGGTGCTGCAGCAGCAACGCCAGCAGATGTTCGGACTCGACCCGCGAGACGTCGCAGATGTGCGAGGTGAAAGCGCGGTTGATGTAGATCGATTTGCGCCCGGACACCGGGTGGGTGCGTATCACCGGGTGTCGGGTCGGGCGTGGCATCACACTGCGCGAGCGCTCCAGTCGCTCAATGCCGGCGTCGTCATCGGGATTGAACGAGTTGTGGAAGGTGTGCACCGCGCTGAGCTGTTCCAGCGTCTGCTTGAGGGGCGCGGAAAGTGCCTGCCAGGCAGCCTCGGTGTCTACCCATAGAGTATCGCCACCCAGGGGTGGGATCTCCTCGGCGAACAGGATGCCGTATTTCAGCGGGCGTTCGGCGAAGGTGACGTCGGCATGCCAGGTGTCGTTGGCACCCTTGCGCTTGTCGTCGTACGCGAACACCACCAGCTCACGCACGGCGGGGTCGGCCTCGAACGTCGGGTGCACATGCAGTTCGCCGAGGCGCTCGGCGAAGTGCTTCTGTTGGGCGGCGCTCCAGTGCTGGTCTTCGAAAAACACCACCTTGTGCTCGACGATCGCGGCTTCGATCCGGGCGAGGGTGGCGTCGTCCGCGTTGGCCAGGTCGACGCCGCTGATACGGGCACCGAGCAGCGGGTGCACGGGTTGGACTTGCAGGGTCATGGGAAGCTCCAGGCGAAAGGGCGCCCGATGGCGGGCGCCATGGGGTCAGAAATCCTTGCGCAGCTGCACGCCGAAATAGCGGCCATCGTCGCGTGGGACGATGCGGCTGGTGCTGGCACCGGCCGAAAGTGACGGCGAATAGGACTTGTCGGTGAGGTTCTTGGCCAGCAGCGCGACGCGCCAGCCCTGGTTGTAGTCGGCCAGCGCCACGCTGGCGTTCCAGATGCCGTAGGCGCCCTGGCGGGTGGTCGGATTCTGGTCGAGGCTGTACTGCACCTCGCTTTGCCAGGTGTAGTCGGTGCCCAGCTCGACATCCCAGCCGTTGTCCAGCGGGATGCTGTAGTCGGCGCGCAGGTAGCTCTTCCAGTCCGGGGTGAAGGGCAGTGGCTTGCCGTTGATGTTGCAGCTGGCCACCGCACCGGGCGGGCAGGCGAACTCGTCGATGCGTGCGCGGGTGTAGGCCAGCGCACCGGACAGCTTGAGCTGGCGGGTGGCCTGCAGCGCCCAGTCCAGTTCCGCGCCCTGGCTGATCACGCTGCCGGCGTTGATCAGGCGCGTCACCACCGAGGTGCCCACCACGTCGTAGGCATTGGCCTGGTAGTTGTCGTACTTGGAGTGGAACAGCGCCAGGTTGGCGGTCAGACGGTTGTCCCAGGCCGTGCTCTTGAGGCCGATCTCGTAGGTGTCGGAGGTTTCCGGGTCGAGCGGCTCGACGTCGATGGCCTGCATGTTGAAGTAGACGTTGTAGGCCGGCCCCTTGTAGCCGCGCGAGTAGGTGGCGTAGGTGGTGAGGCTGTCGTTGATGTCGTATTGCAGGCCCAGGCGCCCGGATACCCCCGAGTCCTGGTGCGAGCCGCTGCTGGCGAACGCCGGGCGGATCGAGTTGACCGCCGTGGCCGAGGTGGAGACGCGGCGGTGGTCGTATTCGATCTGGTCGAGGGTCCAGCGCAGGCCGAAGATGGCGCGCAGGTCGTTGCGCAGGTTGAAGGTGCTTTCACCGAAGACCGCGTAGCTGTCATTGGTAGCGCTGTAGTCGGCGCGGCCGGTGGTCGGCACCGAGTCGTTCACGCTCAGGCGACGATACGTCTCCTCGGACTTGCCATGGAACAGGTAGGTGCCGAGAACATACTCCGCGAACTGGCCCTTGGGCGAGGCCAGGCGGAACTCCTGGCTGTACTGGTCGAAATCGACCAGACCCTTGTCGTGCACGGCGGTCACCGGCAGCGCCGAGAGGCTGTCGTTGTCCTGGTACTGGGTATTGTTCCAGCCACGCCAGGCGCTGATCGAGGTCAGGGTGTAGTCGGCAAGGGTCCAGTCGGCCTGCAGCGACAGGCCGCGGTTGGTGTCCTCGACATAGGTGCGGTAGTCGCTGTCGAGCTTGCGGTTGTGCTTGCTCGGGTTGACCGGGCCGAGGGCCGCGGCTACCGCGGCGCTGGGGATGACCAGGGTCGAGGCGGTTTCATCCTCGCCGTCGCTGTAGTCGCCGATCAGCGTCAGTTTCAACGTGTCGCTGGGGTCGAACTGCAACTTGCCGCGCACGCCCTTGCGGTTGTAGCCGTTGACGTCGTGGCCGTTGGCGACGTTCTCGACGTTGCCGTCGTAGTCCCCCCACGAGGTGGTCAGCGAGCCCTTGAGGGTGTCGGTCAGGCGGCCACCGATGCCGAAGCGCAGGCGGTTCTCGTTGCCGCCGCCGTAGTGTGAATAATCGACGAAACCATGGGTGGCCTCGTCGATGCCACGGGTGACGATGTTCAGTACCCCGGCCGAGGCGTTCTTGCCGAACAGCGTGCCCTGGGGCCCGCGCAGCACTTCGATGCGGTCGACGTCGAGCAGGTCCAGGGTCGATTGGCCGGGGCGGGCGAAGACCACGCCGTCGACCACTGTGGCGACGCTGGGCTCGACGCCGGGCGAGGTGGAGATGGTGCCGATGCCGCGCACGAACAGCGAGCTGTCCTTGTTCGAGGCGCTGGCGCGGTAGTTCAGAGTGGGGATTTCCTGGACGATGGTCGAGATATTCGCGCGGCCATCGCGCTCGAGTTGCTCACCGTCTACCACAGTCACCGCCACGGGCACTTTCTGCAGTGATTCCTCGCGGCGGGTCGCGGTCACGGTGATCTTCTTCAGCGCCGGTGCCGGTTGGCTGGCGGTGTCGTTGCTGGTGTCGGGCTCAGCCGCGTGTGCGGCGGGCAGGTAGAGCAGGCCCAGTACGGCCCCAAGGCCGAGGGCATTGGTCACAGATTTCATCGATCCGATCCTGTTTCAGGTTGGCAGTTGCAACACGCCGGTGATCCGGCTGTTCTGGCCTTCCCGTGATCGGGTCAGTGCAAGGCAGCACCCGTTGCGGGGTGCCGGTGCAGTTTTAGCAATGCGCGCTGCGGCCTGTAAAAGGCGAAAAGCGCATGTATTTCATGCGCGCGGCGTCTGGTGGGAATTGGTGATATGGTTATAAAAATAAAATATAAATATCAAAAAGTTATTAATGTAGCCTTGGACGCTGGACGGCCATGAAGCCGGGAGGCTTCGGGCCTTGTGATATGCATCGTCTGCATCCCTTTTATTCACTGCGGGACTGGCTGTGGATCTACATCAACTGCGCCACTTCGTCGCGTTGGCCGAGCACGGCAGCTTCACCCGCGCCGCCGAGGCGTCGTTCATCACCCAATCGGCTTTCAGCCGCAGCATCCAGGGGTTGGAGCACCACCTGGGGTGCGTGCTGGTCGAGCGCGGGGCTGGGGGGCGCGGTATCAGTCTCACCGCGCGCGGGCAGGCCATGCACCAGCGGGCGCGAGCCATCATCGAGGGGGTGTCGAGCCTGCGCGAGGATATCGTCGGCCTGGATCAGGCGGCATCGCCAATCCTGGCTTTCGGTTGCGGGCCGCTTCCGGCCTCGAGGTTGGTGCCCGTTGCCCTCGGCCGGTTTCTCGATCGACACGTCGACACCCAGGTCGACCTCAAGGTGGCGCCGCCGGATGAGTTGAAGCAGCTTCTGGACAACGGCGACATCGAGTTCGTGGTGGCCGACTTGCGCCACATCGAAACCAGCAAGGGCTATGTGTCCCAGGCCTTGAGGCCGCGGCGTTTCCAGGTGTTCTGCCGAGTTGGGCATCCATTGCTCGCTAAGCCGGTCGCATTCGCGCGCCTGGCCGAGCACCCCATGGGCTGCACGGCGTTGCCGGCGGAGCTGCGCGTGTTGCTGGCCGAGCGTGCCGGGCGGCGGGCCTTGCCGGTGAATGTCGAGTGCCGGCACAACGATGTGCTGGTGCAGATGGTGACGACTTCGAACCTGGTGGGCATCGCGCCGGAGGATGTGGTCGGGGACCTGGTGCGCCGGGGCGAAGTCGCGGCGTTGGTGTTCAGTGATGCGCCCGAGGGGCTGGCCATCGGCGGCACCTGTTTTGGCGTGGTCTACCGTGCCGGCCACAGCCTGAGTGCGGGGGCCCAGGCGATGATTGCCGAGATCGGTGAAGTGGATGCCGGTCCTCAGTTGAACTGAACGGTGATCGGGGGCAGTGGCTCTGAGCTAGATCAGAGGAGGAAATGCCATGCTGACCACTCACTCGTAGATCTTCCCGCAGTACAGAAAAGCGGCGAACTGGCCCCAGGGATTGGCTGCGCACATTCCCTGGCCCACTCCGAACCCGCTGTCTTCTGTCCAGGCGACGGCCCCCTCCAGAAAGTCTTCGATCGTCGTATTCTGCCAATCGTCATTCGCGCCTCTGTCTGCAGCCAGGGCGCGGGCGAACGCCAGGAAGGATTCGGCGTCGTTGACCTGATCCAACTGTTCATGAAGCTCCACGTGTTCCTCCGGGCAATGGTGTGGGAAGAGAGTTCGCTGATGTGAACCAAGGTGCAGCGGAATCGACGTACGTATGTTTCTGCTTTAGCGGCTGGAACGCAGTATCGAGCGTGCCCAGCGCGATCGAGATCCAGTCGGCAAACTCACCTTCGTTTCGTGACCAGAACAAGGTCGAGCCGCATTCGCCGCAGAACTCGCGCACTACGGTTTGGGACGAGGCATAGCCCTTGATGCTCTCGGCACCGCACAATATCCGAAGCATGCTACGCGGTACGCTGCCGTACGAAGCGAATGCAGCTCCGTGACCTTTACGGCATTGGCCGCAATGGCAATGGCTCACAGCTTTTGGCGGGGTGATTAGTTCATAGCCGACTGCTTTGCACAGGCAGCTTCCCTGGTATGTCTCTGGCATCCATGTCTCCGTTCATTGAAATTCAGCAAGGGGCTGCAACCAGCGCTAGTGTTCAGGCCCGAGGAGTCTAGTGCGCTATCATCCCCACGAACAGGACTCAGAAGGGCAGGGCGAGCGAATGGATTCATCAGCCAATAGCGTTATGGGCAGGGTATTGAGCATCGATCCAGGGGCTGAGCGGGTCGACGGTCATTGCGCCACTTGCGGGCACGAAACCCGGACATTCCGGGGTTTCGTCAACGACCAACAGGGAGCGTATGCGGTTTATCTGGGTACCTACACTGCCTCGCACCCGGAGTTGGGCGTCGAGATGGCCGTGAGCATTGGCGGTTGGGGGGTAGGCAATGATCCTGCCCTCAAGCAATGCGTGGCGCTGGAGTTTCGTGCCAGTGACACCGGGGCGGGATGGCGGGTGCGCGATGCCGGGGACTCTTGCTGGGCCACCATCGATATGCTTGGCCAGATGCTCCCGAGGGCGCAGGTCATGGAATCCGGCATAGCCTCGGAGGCTTTTGCCATCATCGACGCGGTCTGGCTGGGCGACCCACGCTTGGCCGCGGCAGCGGGCGATTGCTCACTGCTGGTTCAAATGCCGGTAGCTGGCTGCAGCTGACTCTGAAGCGAATACAGTCCAGCGCGCGATTCCTGTAGGAGCGGGTTTACCCGCGAACTATGCGACGCGGTATCTGGCACCGGTTGCACCGGTGTTCGCGGGTGAACCCGCTCCTACAGTTCTTTCGCGGGGCAAGGCCACTGAGTTGTCGCCGCAAAAGTGGATAATTAGTCCGGGCAAACCCTAGGCTCTGCACGAAAAAAGATGCCTCAATCCCGGGCCAGGGTGAGCCAGGTCTGAATCAGGAACGCTTGCGCTTGAACAGCTTGGCAAAGAAGCCGGCGATGGCTACAAAGCCCAGGATGATGAACTTCTTGAACGCCAGCAAGGCAACACCGATCTTGGCGAACAGGCCCGCCTTGGCGGCGATGCCACCGGCGACCAGGGCGGCCAGTCCGTATGGCGCCAGCTTGTCGGTCTTGGCGTCGTAGTCGGCGTAGCGGTTGCCGTCGGTGAAGTTGGTGAAGGCGAGGATCTTCGGCGTTTCCTGCTTGATTGTCTGCAGGTCGGCCATCGCCGCCACGGCGTTGAGTTCCAGCACGCCTTCGCGGCCAAGCACGCGGATGCTGTAGTTCAGAGTGGTCTGGTCGGCGTCTTCTGCCTTCAACTCTCGTGCCCAGTACATCTTGTGGGTAGCCTGATCGTAGCTCGGTGGTTCGGCCCAGCCCAACAGTGTCAGGCCGGCATAGCCTTGCTTGCGACGCTCCTTGTTGTCTTCCTCGTCATCGGCCTTCATCTGCTCGAGCAGGTCGGCGTAGTCGATCTTGGCTGCGTCATCGTCGGAAATGTGGCCGTCGTTCTTGTAGCTGATGATCACGCCCCAGCCGTTTTCCGCCAGTGGATTGACGGCGGTCGGGATGATCATGCCGAGGGTCTTGAAGCCTGGTGGGTTGCCCCAGCCTTCGGTCAGCAGACGCTCGGTGTCGTCCGGCGACAGGTAGTAGAACTCGTTGTTGAGTTGCAGGCTGGCGATGCCGCCGGGCAGGGTGATGTTGCCGTGCTGTTGCTTGAGCGTGGCCAGCCACTGTTCGGCGGTCTGGTGCGGTTGTTCGCTGGCGGTTGGCGCAGACGCGGGGGTGCTGGCGGCAATGGCGGGCAAAGTGGTTGCGCAGAGCAACACTGCCGCCAACAACTGGCGCAGGTGTTTCATCGTAGTCCCTTACAATTTGAAATAATTTGGCCGCGCAGGATAACTGAAAGAGCTGGCCAATCGCCAGGATCCCCTGTCCTTGTCTACATAGCGTCGATGCTCCAAGGCGATGAGGCCCATGAGTGTTTTTACACACCCTGGCCCCATCGCGGACATCAGAACCGCGACCTTGGCGCCGCCGGTCCACAAGCCTGAGGCAACTTCAATTTTGCAAAGCAGGCTCAGCTCGCCTTTCAATATTCCCAACGCAACGTGCCGGTCACGCTACGTGGCTCCCCATAAAGGTCACTATAGACACTGGTACTGGCGTAGTACTTCCTGTCGAACAGATTGTTGACATTGACGGTACCGGTGAAGTGATCGTCGAAGCGGTAGCGGGCCAGCAAGTCGACCAGCGCATAGCTGCCTTGCTTGGCCTCCAGGGTCGTGCCCGGAATCACCTCGGTATTGCCGTAGCTGGTGGCGCTCTCCCAGCGAACACCGCCGCCCAGGGTCAGGCGATTGAGGTCCCCGGTCAGGTCATAGGTGGTGAACAGCTTGACGGAGTTTTTCGGGAAGCCGACGTTGACGTCGACGCCGTCCGGATAATAGGTATTCACATGGCTGTATGAAGCCTGCATCTGCCAGCCGGGAAGCAGTTCACCCGCTACCTCCAGTTCCAGGCCCTTGATTTTCACATCGGCCGGCTGCACCAGTGTCGCGAACGAGTTGGGGTCGGTCAGCCCTGAATCAACGGGGTAATTGCTGACCTTCGATTCGAACAAGGCGGCTGTGAGGTTCAGCCTGCCCCCATAGTATTCGCCCTTGGCACCGACTTCGTAGCTGTCTCCTTCGGTCGGGTCCATGAAAGTACCCTGCACCGTCTTGCTCGATTGCGGCTTGAAGATGCTGGTGTAGCTGGCATAGAGCGAGTGGTGGTCATCCAGGTCATACACGACGCCGGCGTAGGGGGTCACCTCACCGTTCTCGCGTTTCTTGCCATCACCGGGCGCATAGTCGATGGGGTCGCCGTAGTAGGTCACGGACTGGTCCAGTTTGAAATAGCTCAGCCGTGCGCCGAGGATGACCGACAACGCATCGGTAGGTTTGAGCCGGACAGTGCTGTAGGCGGCGTACTGGCGCTGGCTGTACTCGACGTCGCCCACGCGGCCAAAGGGTGGTTTGTCGATATCACCACGCCACTCGAACACGTTGGGGATGGTCGGGTCCCAGCCACTGCCACTGCGATCTACCCAGAGCGGATAGGCGCCGGTGTTGCTGCGATAGCGCATGGCGCTGACGCCAACCACCAGTTCATGTTCGCGGCCAAGCAGGCTGAAGGGCCCTGTGACATAGGCATCCAGCGAGTTCTGTTCGGGCTTGCTCGGCCACTTGGCTATGTACAGCGACGTGCCTGCGCCAGTTTGTTGGTTGGGATAGCCATAGCTGCTGAACCAACCATACTCGATGTCGTTATCGTCACGCATGTTGGTGATGGCGACCTTGGCCAGCCAGTCGTTGTCGAAACGGTGCTC
This sequence comes from Pseudomonas sp. S31, assembly GCF_016648105.1. Lineage (GTDB taxonomy): Bacteria > Pseudomonadota > Gammaproteobacteria > Pseudomonadales > Pseudomonadaceae > Aquipseudomonas. Next base: position 104,237 of record NZ_JACVVE010000010.1, read on the forward strand.
ATAGGTTGCGAAGATCGAGGTGCGCTGACGGTCGGCATGGCTCCAGTCTGCCGCAGAGTTGAATGAGCGCTTGAAGTCGGTGCGTTGGCCATTGCTGTAGAAAGCGGGAAAACCAAAGTAACCGCACGCATCGCAGTTGCGCACCTGGTAGTCGATGCCGAAGCTAACGGTGTCTTGCTCGCTCAGGTCCGCCTCGATGATGCCGTATGCGACCTGGCGTTCGGTGCTGAGGCGGTCGGTGAATGAGTTCGCCGTCTGGTACGCACCAACCAGGCGCCCGCGCACCGTACCGTTCTCCACCAGCGGGCCGGAGACGTCGACCTCGGTGCGGTAGTTGTCCCAGGAACCGACACTGCCTTGAACGGAGGCGGCGAACTCCCGTGTGGGCCGCTTGCGTATCATGTTGATGGTCGCCGAGGGTTGGCCGCTGCCGCTGAGCAGCCCCGTCGAACCACGCACGATTTCGACCCGGTCGTAGACCGCCATGTCATTCGACTGGCTGCTCATGGAGGGTTCGAACACCGTGGGAATGCCGTCGACCTGGAAGGTTTCGATCTTCATACCGCGTGAGAAGATGCCGACTTCATCGTCCGAGGCGTTGCTCTTTTTCTTGTAGAGCACGCCGGGCGCCTGGGTCAGCACATCCTCAAGACTGACCATTTTCTGATCACGCATGCGCTGGCTGGTAACCACGCTGACCGACTGGGGTGTCTCGCGTATCGACAATGGCAGTTTGATCGCCGTCCGAGTCGCTCCGGTGGTGTAGGATCCCGTGCCTTCCGTGGTTTCACCCAGGCCGCTTGCATTCACATTGGTGGCTCCCAGTTGCATGGCCGCGTCGGCTGCACTCCTGGTGGTCAACAGGTAGTTCTCACCAGACCTGAGCACCTCCAGCCCGCTGCCCTGAAGCAGCACTGCAAAGCCTTGTTCCACGCTATAACGACCCTGCAGGCCGGTGGTTTGGCGACCGTCGGTCAAAGCGGTCTGGAACGACAGGACCACCCCCGCATCACGTGCAAACTGATTCAATGCGACGCCCAGAGGGCCAGGCGCGATTCGGTAGGTTTGCAGCGATTGTTCCGCACGGGCCTGGCTGGCACTGTCGGTGAGCGGCTGGATGAGGCCCGCCTGGACGAGGACTGCGGCCCCGAGCAACAAGCGGGGCAGCGTTCGCTGTGGGGAATCAGGGGTTCGACTCAGGCGTGGCATGGCAGCTCCTTCAAGATCCATTGATTGGTGAATTGAAGGAAGAGCACGGACGAGAGATGAAAACCGACAATGGCTATTCAACTTTTTTAAGCGGTTTGCGAAAAGCGCACCCAGAAACGGGTACGCGTTTGCAGGTTCAGCTTCAGTGCCTGGGCGATGACCAGCAAGGTCCGGTCGGTATCGTCAAGCGGGAACACCCCGGAAACCCGCATGCCTGCTACATCATCACTGCATTGCAGGAAACCTCTGCGATAACGCCCGAGCTCGTCCAAGGTACGGTCCAGCCGCCAACCGTCGATCACCAGCAAGCCACGGCTCCATTCGCTCAGGCCCAGGTCGGCAGGGCGCGGCACGGCGACTGTGTCTGCGGCGATGTCGAGCATCATGCCGGCCTCTACGATCACTGGCTCCATCGTGCGCGCATTGCTAACAGCCACTGCATGCTCCAGTACCGTCAGCCGGGTGTGATCGGGATACAAGCGGACATTGAAGCGCGTGCCGAGGGCCAGCATGTCGCCGTGTGGGCTGCGTACGCTCAGGGGGCGTGAGTCGGCAGCGGTCTGTACCAGGATTTCGCCTGCATGCACCACGATCAAGCGATGGTTCGCACCGTAGCGGATGTCAACTGCAGTCCCTGTGTTGAGGGAGAGCCGGGTACCATCTGCCAGCGTCACATCACGCCGCTCACCCACGCCGGTGCGCAGGTCGGCAAACCACTCGGGCGAATGGAAGTAACCGGTACCGACGAGGCCGGCCATTCCCAAGCCAAGCACGCCCCCTTTCAATAGCGTCCGCCGTCCGACGAGCACGGCATCTTCACCAATCGTCTGCCGAGCCAACGCACCCGGGATACCCTGCAGATTGGTCTGGAGCCGCTCCACTCTTGCCCATGCCCACTGGTGCAGCGGGTCGAGCACAAGCCAGGCCTGTAGCTGGCTCAGCGTCTGCGAGCATTGCGGCGCAGCGCCCAATCGAGCGTGCCACTGCGCTGCCTCGCGCAACGCCAGGTGTCGATCGGACAATCTCATGCTTGCGAGTCCAGCTCGAAGAACAGGCAGCGCTCGGTAGCCTTGGCCATGTATTTGGTGACTGAGCTGACCGAGACATTCAGACGCGTCGCGACCTCTGCGTAGCTGAGGCCGTCCAGTTGGACCCAGAAAAATGCTTGCCGGACATTGCTACCCAGGCCGTCGAGCATCGCATCCAGCTGCATCAATGTTTCCACGATGATCAAACGATGTTCGGGGGAACACGCTTGAGCCTCCGGTTCGTTGGCCAGGTATTGCAGATACGTCTGCTCCACCTGGCGACGACGCAGTTGATCGATCATCAGTCGCTTGGCGACCGTCGCGAGATAACTCCGGGGTTCTTGGGGGATGCGGGTCAACGCGCTGCTGATCAGACGCACGAAGGTATCTTGAGTGATATCCGCCGCGCGCTCTCTGTCGCCCAGGCGCCTGCGTATCCAGCTCGACAACCATTGGCTGTGATCACGGTAGAGGCAGTGCATGTCGTCGCCAACCGATGCATTGAATCGCGATCCATCAGACATCCGTGACTCCTGGCGAATGACAATGCGGATAAGAATTGATCGCGATTGTAATCGTGCCGTGAAGCTTTTGGAACATGGCATCGAACGCCGTGCAGGCGGCACTCGATGTCAAAACCATCACAGGGCCATGGTGCGGCCAGACACGGTCAGTTTTCGTAGCGCAGCGTGACGGCGAAGTTACGCGGCTCGCCGTAGTAATTGCCCAGGTTCGAGTTGTAGATGGCGGAATAATACTGCTTGTCGAATACGTTGTTCAGGTTCAGTTGCGCGCTCAGGTTCTGGTTGATCTGGTAGTTGGCGTTCAGATCAACCAGGTTGTAGGCACCTTGCGCCACGCTGTCCCGATAGACCTTGCTCTGATGATAGAGGCTGCCGCCCACGCGCCAATCGCTCAACTCACCGGGCAACCGGTAGTTGCTGGCCAGTTTGAACAACCGGCGTGGCGAGGTCTCGCTGGCGTAGTCGGTACCTTTGCGGGTTCCGCCGACGTATTCAGGGTGACTGTAGGTGTAGCCGAGCACGGCGTTCCAGCCGGGGAGAATCTCGCCAGAGGCCTCCACTTCAAACCCTCGGTTGCGCACCTTGCCGCCTTCCTCATAGCACGTCGAAGTCTGCCCTGGCCCGCAAATACGCGGGGCGCCGGCGACGGCTTGAGGCATATGACTCTGGTCGACCTGGAATACCGCGATCGAGGTATTGAGCAGCCCGTCGTAGAATTCGTTCTTCAGGCCGATTTCGTAATTGCTGCCGGTGATGGGGTCGAGCAGCTTGTTGTCGATGTCGTAGTTGCTCTGAACCTGGTAGATCTCGGTGTAGCTGGCGTAGACCGAGGCATTGTCAGTCAGGTCATACACGACGCCTGCATACGGGATGACTTTGCCGTTTTCCTTGAAACGGTCGTCATAGTCAGCAGACGCGTAGTCGACCCAGCTGAACCGGCTGCCCAGGATCACATGCAGGTCGTCGCTGGGGTTCAACCGGGTGGCAGCATAGAGCCCCTTGTCCTTGCGTACGTTGCGGTACTGGATTCGCTCGTAGCTATAGGTGGGCGTGGCCACTTGTGAAGGGGAGAAACCCAGGATATCGACGACGCTTGGGTTGTTGTTGTAGCGCGACTCGTTGATGAACCGGTCTTTGCGCGCGTTAGCGCCGAACACCAGTTCGTGGCGCTGGCCGAGCAGGTAGAAAGCGCCGTTCAGTGCGGCATCCAGGCTGATCTGTTCGTCGTCGTATTTCGTGTCGTTGGTAGACAGGCGGAACTGGTCATTACCGATGTTGTTGCCGTAGAGCCCAAGAAAATCGGCATTCGACCACATCAGGTTGGTGTTGACGGTCAGCCTCCAGTCATCGTTGAACGCATGCTTGATATCCGCGAAGAGCGTGCGATTGATTTTGTTCAGATGTGCCCAGCTTGGCGCAAACGACGCCGAGCGCGACAGAGGATAGAAGCTGCCATCGAGTTGCGTAGGCAAGCCGCCCCAGTCATAACCACCGTGATAGTCTTTTTGAAATACGGTGCCGAGGCTAACGGTGGTCTGGTCGCTCAAGTCGGCTTCGCCGATCGCATAGAACAGCCGGTTCTCTTTGTCGGCGCGGTCTACGAAACTATTGCCAGCATTGTAGAGCAGCACGGCCCTGGCCCGCAGAGTACCCTGATCGTTCAAAGGCCCGCCGACGTCGATCTGGCTGTGGTAGTTATCCCAGGAGCCGCCGCCGATTTCGGCCTTGAGCTTGTAGCTGTCGGTTGGGCGCTTGCGTATCAGGTTGATGGCAGCCGACGGACTTCCCGCCCCCTGCATCAGGCCGTTTGCACCGCGAACGAACTCTACGCGGTCGTAGATGGCCATGTTGTTAACCGAGGTCACGTCCATCGAGTAGCTTTCGGAGATGCTGGTCGGGACGCCGTCGTATTGAAGGTCGTTGACCTGGAAACCGCGGGAGAAATAACGTGATCGCTCGGTACCGAAATCCTTGGCCGTGTTGATACCCGTCGCAGCCCTGGCAACGTCCTCGAGGGACTGCATGTTCTGATCGTCCATCTGCTGGCGCGTGACGACGCTGACCGACTGCGGCGTTTCTCGCACCGAGAGATTCAGCCGCGTCGCCGTGCTGGTGCTACCTGTCGTGTAGGACTTCGACCCTTCGGTAATGGCACCCAGCCCCGAACCTGTCACGGTGGTCACGCCAAGTTGCAACGAGCCCGACGGTGAAGCCGGTAGTACCACATAGCTGCTGTCCCCGCCGGCAACCGCCTGCAACCCAGACCCACTCAGCACGACAGCAAAGCCCTCATCTATGCTGTAGCGGCCGTTGATGCCCTGGCTCGGTTTGCCTGCTGTCAGCGCGTTGTCGAATGACAGGACAACACCCGCTTGCGTGGCGAAGCGATTCAACACGGTGGCAAGAGATCCTGCTTCGATCGCATAGTCTTGCTGGAGCAGCGTGCCGGTCTTCACCGGGTTTTCCGCCGCGTTGGTCGGAGCTGGGGTGGCAATCAACAGTGCTACGCCAAACAGTGCAAGGCGTAGCGCGTTTTGGCCGTTCAACGGGGCGGCGCAGAAGCCTGGAAGGGGATGCTGCATGCTTTCTCCTGATGCGGTTAGCGACATTTTATGAGGTGTCTGCAAGAGGAGTCGCGTTACCCAGCGCAAAGTGACAATGCGTTGTGAACTTTTTTTCTCCGGTTGTTTTGAGAGCAAAAAGTGGATTGCCGTCTGGTCGCTGTTTCACTATATTGCGATTAATTCTTATTCTCTACCTGGCCCCGACATGCCGTCTGGCAACCCACTCGCGACGCTCTACCAAGACCATCAACCCTGGCTGATCAACTGGCTGCGCAAGCGTACCGGGTGCTCCCATGCGGCTGCTGACTTTGCCCAGGACACTTTTCTTCGCGTTCTGCTCGCCGAGCGCCGCGCACCTGTAACGGCAACGCTGGATGAGCCCCGTCATTTTCTGGTCACCATCGCCAAGCGGGTAATGATCGATAGCTTCCGCCGCCAGTCGGTAGAGCGGGCGTATCTCGAAGTGCTCGCCCAGCAGCCCGAGTCTTTCGAGATCTCTGCCGAGGAGCAGCTGTCGCTACTGCAGACACTTCTAGAGCTGGACCGGATGCTCGATGGTCTCGGCGTGAAGGCGAAAACGGCGTTTCTGATGTCGCAGATCCAGGGGCTGACGTACGCTCAGATCGCTGAACAACTGCGGGTGTCGGCCAGCTCGGTGACCAAGTACATGGCCCGCGCCACTGAACGCTGCCTCTTGTACATCGTGGACAATCCACTGTGACCTCTGACGCTCAGCGCCAAGCGCTGCGCCGCGCTGCCGAGTGGTTCGCGCACCTGTCGGCGAAACCTGACGACCCGGCTCTGCACGCGCGCTGGCAGCACTGGCACAGCCGGAGTGCCGAGCATGAATGGGCATGGCAGCAGCTGAGCGAATTGCAGGCGCGCATTGGCAAGATGCCGCAGCGTTTGGCTTGGGAGGTCATGGAAAAGTCCACGCTGCGCGAAACTGGCCCGAACCGCCGTACCCTTCTCAAAGGTTTGCTGTTGGGGGCCGGGGCAAGTTCATTGGCATGGCAGGGATACAGCGTTGCGCCGAAATGGATGGCCGACATCAAGACGCGTATCGGCGAGCAGCGCCAAGAGGTTCTCGCAGACGGCACCCTGCTGGTCCTGGATACCGATACAGCGCTGGATGTGCGCTTCGATGCCAGCACGCGCTTGCTGATACTTCGGGCTGGGGAAATTCATGTCACCACCGGCAAGGACCCCCGTCCGTTTCTGGTGGCGAGTGCCCAAGGTCAGCTGCGTGCACTGGGCACCCGTTTCGCAGTGCGCCAACTCGACGGCCAGACGAGGCTCAGCGTCTACCAGCATGCCGTTGGGGTACGCCCTGGCCAGGCTGAGCATGAGGCCGTGATCGAGCAAGGGCAATCGGTGACGTTCGATCGTCAGAGCCTTATGGCCACGCAACCGTTGAAAAGCGACGAAGAGGCCTGGGCCCAAGGGCGGCTGGTGGTGGAAGGCTGGAGGCTGGACAGATTGGTCGCTGAGTTGCAGCGCTATTGCCCCGGCTATCTCGGCTGCGCCCCTGAGGTCGGCCATTTGCGGGTGTCGGGCTCTTACTCGCTGGGCAACATCGAGCTTACATTGAATACCATCGCCCGCTCGTTACCCATCCGAATCCAGCATCGTACGCGTTACTGGACGCGCATCCTGCCGGTTTGAGGCAGACGTAAGGATATCGGGTCAAGTCCGCCCCCTGTAGGAGCGGGTTTACCCGCGAAGCAGGCGCCGCGATGGCACTGGCTGTGCCGGTGTTCGCGGCGGTTCGGCGCCCCGATAAACCCGCTCCTACAAAATGGACTTCCCCCGAAAAGATGGACAGTTTCGCTGCTTACCAGTCATAGGTAAGGTTTGCGGTCACCGTCCGGCCCTGGCCGTAAGTGCATTCCCAAACACCGGAACAGCGGCTGACGTAACGCTTATCGTCGATATTTTCCACATTGGCCTGCACACGCACGCCTTTAACTGCCAGCGGTGAGCGCTCCAAGTCGTAGGAAATCATGGCGTCATACACGCTGTAGGAAGGCACATCGAACGCCCTGTACGACGTGCTGGTGCCTGGGCTGCTACGCACGTAGCGCACACCGACACCAAAGCCAAGGCCACGCAGGGCGCTGTCATCCGGCATCTTGTAGTCCAGCCAGGTGGAGGCGGTCAGGGGGGAAATGCCGATCGGGTGACGGCCTTTCATTCCGTCATTGTCCTTGGTGTACTCAGCGTCCACACGCGATACGGAGGCAATCAAATTCAGCTGTTTGGTCAATGCTGCTTTACCTTCGACCTCCAGCCCGGTGGAGCGCAGTTCACCGGACTGGTTACTGAAGCCTGGATTGTCCAGGTCGCTGGTGAGTACGTTCTTGCGGTCGATCTGATAGGCCGATATCTGCACGAAGCTGTTCGAACCTGGAGGTTGGTACTTGATGCCCACTTCGTACTGCTTGCCGGTGGAGGCGTCGAAGGTGTTGCCGGAAACGTCGGTGCCGGTGTTCGGCTGGAACGACTCGGAATAGCTGAAGTAAGGCGTTACACCGTTGTCGAACAGGTAACCAAAGCCTACCCGGCCAGAAAACTTTTCATCCTTGATGCTGTTGTCGACGTTGTACAACGGCTGATTGTTTTCGGTGGTGGCCCAGTCGTAACGCCCGCCAAGGGTCAGGAACCAGCGGTCCCACTTGATCTGGTCCTGCAGGTACAAGCCAGTTTGGCGGATGGTGTTGTCCCAGGTGTTGACCGCCGCCTGGCTGAAGTCGATCGGGTTGCCATATACCGGGTTGTAGAGATCAATACCGGGCGGCGCGTACTGGTAGCGCCCGAGGAATTGCGAGTTGAAATGGTAGTAGTCGACGCCCAGCAGCAGCGTGTGCTCGACTTCGCCGGTTTTGAACACGGCCTGTGCCATGTTGTCGATGCCATACACCTTGTTGGTTTGCGACCAGTCGATGGCGTAACGGCCGATGGCGCTCTGGTTGTTCAACCCCGTGGTCGGACTGATGATGAATTCATAGCCGTGTAGCACCGAGACGAACCGATCATCGACGTAGGCGTAGCGGGCGTTCTGCTTGAGGCTCCAGACGTCGTTGAGGGTGTGGGACAGCTCGTAGCCCACGCTGAATTGGTCGCGATCGTACGAGGCGTAATTCGGTTCGCCAATGAATCGATTACGCGAAATATGGCCGTTGGGGTTACCCAGCACCGTACCCCAAACCGGGAGGCCTTGTGGTTCTGGAGTGTCATTGTCTTTCTGAAAGTGGCCGTAGAAGGTCAAGGTAGTACTGTCGTTGACATTCCAGGTCAAGCTCGGCGCCAAGGTCATGCGTTTCTGATCGGCGTAGTCCACTTCCGAGTTGGTGTCGTTGACTACCCCGGTCAGGCGGTACAGGAACGTGCCCTGGTCATCGAGCGGGCCGCCGAGGTCGAAGGCGCCGTACTTACGGTCGTAGCTGCCGGTGCCGAGGGTGATGGAGTGCAGCGAGTCGCGAGTCGGGCGCTTGGATACCATGTTGACGATACCGCCAGGTTGGTTTTGGCCGTACAACACCGAAGCCGGCCCCTTGAGCACTTCTACCCGTTCTAGCAGGTACGGATCGATTTGCAGGGCGCCGCCAGTGCTGCCGCCGCCATAAGGCAGGTGCAGGCCGTCAAGATACATGGGGGTGGCGTTGAAGCCGCGCGAGGTGGGCTCGTCGAACGCCTTGACTCGCGCCGTGAAACCATCCACTTGCACGCCAGGGGTGTAGCGCAACGCGTCGCTGACCGACATCGACCCACGCGCCTTGATTTCATCCTGAGTGACGATGTTGATGGTCTGCGGCGTTTCCAGCACCGAGGTGTCGGTCTTGGTAGCGGTGGCGGTGCGTTTGGCCACGTAGCCTTCGACCGGGCCGTAGGCTGACTCGCCGTTGGCGTTAATCGAGGTCGCCCCCAGTTCCAGTGCGTTGCCGTTGTCGGTGGCGGGTACCAGCAAGTAATTGCCGCCGTCGCTTCTGAGCACGTTCAGCCCCGTGCCTGCCAGCAACTGCGCGAAACCTTGCTCGACACTGAGATTGCCATGCACCCCCTGGCTGGATTTGCCGGCGGTCAGGCTGGCGTTGATCGACAGCGGGATGCGTGCTTGCCGGCCGAACTGGCTCAGTACCTGATCGAGAGGCCCGGCCGGGATGTCGAAGTTCTGGGCAATGGCCGTAGCGCTGGCCGGATCCTGTGCTTGCGCGTTGTAGGTCGCGAACAGGGCGCCGAAACCAAGGCCGGTCGCCAATACCAGGTGAATGGCGCGCGCCAGCGGGGTAATACGATGCTTCATGGCAAACTTCCGAAAGAGGGCAGGGTTACCGCGTCGTTCGCGGGGTTTGCCTTGAAGCCAAGCGACTTGGAAAAAACTGCGGCTGTTGTGAAAATATTTTCAATCGGCCGCCAGCGGTAGCACCGTGACCCAGTAGGCGGTGCGGCGTTCGATCCTCACCGGCAGGCTGTTTTCGAGCAGCCCAAGAATGCGTTCGTTGTCATTGAGCGGGTACGAGCCAGTTACCCGCAGGCCGGCGACCCTGGGGTCGCAGCGCAACATGCCGGGGCGATAGCGGTTGAGTTGGCGCACTAGGTCGCCAAGGCGCATGGCCTTGGCGATGACGAAACCATCGACCCAGGCATCGTCCGCGGCGCTGGCCTGGCTGATCACGATGCGACCGCCTGCAAGCCGGGCCCGCTCACCTGCTTCTACGACTTGCGCAGCGAGGCTCGGCAGCAAGGTGGCAGCGACGCGGCCACTACTGACCGACAATCCTGTGCCGGCGTTGTCGTCATCGCAACATACTGTGAAGCGCGTACCGAGCGGGCACAGTTCGGCATTGCTGGTTTGTACCACCAGCGGTCGCCCGGCTGGATCCTGCGCGGTGGCCACGTTGATTTCGCCGTAGCGAAGCTGGATGCGCCGTTCGTTGCGGGTAAACACCACATCCACCGCGGTGTCGGTGTTAAGCCACAGCTGCGAGCCATCAGCGAGCAGTTCGCGGCGGCGTTCGCCGGTCGCGGTTCGCAGGTCGGCCAGGCTGCCCTGCACCCAGTGGCTGTCGCGGCTCTGCCAGCCGACCGCGCCGAGCAGGCTGGCGCTTACCAGCAGCTTGAGTATCCGGCGGCGGTCGCTGTCGGCGTAGCGGGTCTGTTGCAGCGTGGTTCTGGCGACCGGGTCACGCAACAGACTCGCGTTGTCGTGGATCAGCGCAGGCAACCCGGCCATGCGTTGCCAAGCACGTTCATGCTCACTGTCGGCCTGGCGCCAAAGCTGTAATTGCAGGATTTCGGCGGCGCTGATGTCCCCCGACTGAGTCAGCGAGTACCAGGCGATGGCCTGTTGGCGTACAGCGGCGCTAATCGGCTTGGGCTCAGGTTGCGCAGGGGGCATCGCTGTCACTCGTACTGGCTGGCGTAGCAGCGGTCGAATGCTTTGAGCATCGCCCGTTGGACTTGGTCGACACTTAGCGACATCTTGCCGGCAATTTGCTTGTAGGTCAGGCCGTCGAGCTGTGACATCAGGAAGATCTCCCGCACGCGTACTGGCAAGCCATGCAGTAGCTCATCCAGTTGGGTAAGGGTTTCGATCAGCAAATGACGCGCTTCGGGTGACAGTTCGTGCTGCTCCGGCTGCGCCGCCAGAGACTCGGCATACGCTCGCTCCACGGCAAGACGCCGCCAGCGATTGATCAGCAGGCTGTTGGCGATGGTCGCCAGATACGCCAGTGGCTGCTTGATTTCATTGACCGGGCGCTGCGCCCGGATGATGCGTACGAATGTATCATGGGCCAGATCGTCGGCGTCCGCGGCCTCTCCCAGGCGCTTGATCAACCACCGTCTGAGCCAGCTGTGATGCTGAATATAGAGGTTTTCAACATCCAGGTCGAAAGAGCTTTGCGGTCCCATGTGGTTATCATCGGTATTCAAGACTCGGGGTGGCGCATGATAATCATTAACAATTGAGGCCCGCAAGAAGATTGCCCGGGGGCCATGCTCTCCAGGGCGAAGTCATTGAGCAAATTCGCCAGGCAGAAGCAGGGTCGCAGTTGGCGATGCCCTAGTGGCTCTGCAACTTGTCATGATCGGAGGTAGCTTGCAGCGACCGTCCGCATGGGGGCGAGAGCGGCCAGTCGGGAGCGTCTGCTGTCGACCCGAAGCTGCCGTTGAGCCCGTCGCAGTTTTTGTAGGAGCGGGTTTACCCGCGAACACCGGCACAGCCGGTGCCATCCACCGCGGCGCCTGCTTCGCGGGTAAACCCGCTCCTACAGAGGGCGCAGTTGACCCGAGGTCCTACCGTCTGCTCTGGGTCGATTGCGGCCACTCGCGAGTGGCAGCTACCGCCCCATAGCGAACAATCCACCGAGATGGTCGACCCTGGCACGGGGAGTTGCGAGGAACTCAGGCTGGGCGCTGTGCAATACATCCCCAACCGTCGTAATCAAGATCGAATAAGTGTGCCAGGCAAGCCATGTAACCTGACAGGCACAGAATCACCTCTTGTGTGACTTGGCTGTGGAGGGTCACCCGAATTCGATGTTGCTCTTCAGAGACGGTCTCAAGCTTGGCAGCGCCAAACCTGAAGTCATTGATGAACCCTACCGCGGCCTCACCCTGGCGCAGCTCCTTTGCATAGAAAACGAAATCGACGTCGCGCTGCGTACTGAAATCATCGCCTTGGGAATCGAGGCTGATGAGCACGTCGATATCGGCTGGTACTTGGTTCATCAAATCTTCGAGAATGGCCAAAGCTGTTCCTTTGCTCAGGGGGAGTGAATGGGACAGGGACGCATAGCGAGCACTGCGCTTGCATGGCTGCGAAGAGTGCCACACCTGCAGTCAATTTTAAGGTGTTTCCAGTTTGCATTATCCTAGTGCGGCGGCGAATGCTTCTGGCGTTGGGCTCTCCTGCCATTGCGCGATAGTCCCAGGCAGCACAGCCATGGCTGCTTGCGCCGCGTCCAAATATGCGCGACTGGCTCGAAACGTTCAGAGCCCTCCAGGATGCCGGCTCGCACCACACGCATGCCCGGCGCTGCCGTGGTCTCGTTGCGCCCTTTCCATTACGAACACCCCGAGCTCAAACTTGAGTTGAGCATAAGCGATGCCGTTGAAGACATCGCCAGGCTGCAATCGGATATTGCGGTGCGGCTGACGCGGCCTAATGAAGCTGATATCACGGTGCGGCGTGTCGGCAGTTTACGCATTGGCATCCATGCCAGTGCCGGGTGCCTGGAGCGCTACGGTAATCCAGCCTCCCTACTGTCGCTGCGCCAGCGGCCGCTGATCGGACCGGACAGACGCTCAGCGGATTTGCGTCGGTTTGTCGACGTCGGCCTGTGCGATGCCGACCAGCATTTTGCCATTGCCTCTGATCATCACCTTGCCCAGCTGGCCGCTCTGAAAGCGGGCTTGGGCTTCGGACTCTGCCCAACGGAAATAGCAAAATCGCACGCCCTGGTGCATGTGCTGCCACACGATTTTGGCTTTGAGGTAGACGTGTGGATCGCAATGCACAATGACCTGCGCAAAATTAACAGGATCGCTCAGGTGTTCGAGGTTCTCGGAGAGCAGTTGCATCAATATCTATGCTTGGCCGATCAGTGAGCAGCGTAGACGGTGGCGTCCACTGCTTGGTCAACGGCAGCTGGGGGTCGATAGCGATGCTATCGATTCCAGCCCATCGCATCGTGCCCTGCCGGGGCATGATCGACCTGGACTGAGAAGTGGCCGAAGTCGATCGGTTGCTGGCATTTTTACGCACCACGAAGGGGAGCACGCAATGGAACGGTCTTGCACCACGTATTACCTGGAAATGACATCGCCATCCGAGCTGAAGGCGAAGCCGCAGCGTGATGACCTTCAAGTCATCGAGTGCGAAGTACCCCAGCCGGCACTCAACAGGTTTCTCTATCAGCTGGTAGGCACGCCTTGGCAATGGGGTGATCTTGACACCTGGGGTGATTCCGATTGGCAGGCGCTCGTCGAACAGGATTGCCATCGAACGTGGGTTGCCTACCACCGTGGTGCAATCGCCGGCTACTACGAGCTTTATCGTCCCGACGGCGGTAACTGCGAGATTCGATATTTCGGCCTGGCTCCTCAGTTTCTGGGGTGCGGCTTTGGCGGAGCGCTGCTAAGTCATGCTGTCAGATCCGCCTGGGAATGGCACGGTACAGAGCGGTTATGGGTGCACACATGCACACTCGACCATCCTGCCGCGCTTCAAAACTACCAGGCACGCGGATTCCGCATTTTCAAGCAGGTTGAGGAGCCAAGCCGCTGAGCGCTCGGAGAAAGCCGATGAGTGCGCGTCTCGAGGAGCGATGGCACATACACCCACTGACTATCGTGGGCTTCCCAGGCAACGACCCTTACCGCGAACATCCCGCTTGGGGCGACGATCGTTTCCTGAAAGCAGCCCACGGATTTCAGCAGGCTCGGCAGAGTGCTATGAAGACCTCAAGGCCAAAGCTTGCGGGTTTTCTCTCGATAGCGGTCGAAATACGCATTGACCAGCTCGAACGGAATGTCCTTTTGCTGAAACTGGTCGATGGAAGGGAATCCTGGAGGCGGCGCTGAGCCTGGCAACGTGCCGTAGGCATATTCCCGGGATGCAATGATCGCCTGGGCGCGAGGGGTGAAGAGCCATTCCTTGAACAAGCGTGCGGCTTGTGGGTGTGGCGCCTGCTTGAGCAAGGCCACGCCAGGCCCATATAGGATGGCCACATTTTCAGGGAACGCCAGTGCCACAGGTGCGCCTTGGTCCCGAAGCCTAGCCACGACCTGTGCCGGAGCCCAGAGCACGAAGTCAGTACGGCCCTGGGCGAGGTTGGCGGTAAGGGTGCCGGGGTTGTCGGCGACCTGCGCATTGTCGTGCAGAAGTTGCAGTTGCTCGTCGCTGAGCTTGCCTTCTTCTTGCAGTAGCACTATGGCGGCGTCGAACGGGCTGGCCCCAACGAACCTTACGTGAGCAAAGCGTCCGCTAAATCTGGGTTCCAAGATCTGTGGCCATGTCTGGGGCACGTTCTGCGCGGTGAACTGGGTCGTGTTGTAGGCAAGGGTGAATGCATTGACCCAGGGAATCTGAAAGTAGCCTTGGCTCTGCTTGTAGCGGGCCGGTACCGTGGCGCTGCTGGCCGGGATATCGGCTTGCAGCCGATCCTGGCGCACCAGTTCGGACAGCTCGCTGTAGCCGGTCAGCACCACATCGCCGATTGGCCGCCCTGCGGCCTGTTCACCGGCCAGGCGCGTGTACAGCTGGGTTGCCTGTGTTGGCTTGATCTTGATCGCTGGGTAATCGGCCTCGAATGCCTGCCACAACGCCACGGTTTCGGGGAAGGCGGTATACACCACGAGTTCCTTTTCTCCCGCCTGTTGCGCCGCCTGATACAGCGGGTTAAGGGCGGCGGGTGGCGCTGGCGCGACGGCTTGCGCATCGCTCGATGGGGCCGGGCCGCACCCGGCCAGCAGCGAAAGTAGCGCTACTGCCGGTAGCCAGCGGCGATGAACGGGGGTGGAACGAAGGGCCAAGGGTGTACTCCTTTAGAATTGGTAATCCAGGTTCACGTAGTAGAAAGTCCCTTCGGCGCCATCGGGCACGATGTGCGCGTACTTGACGAGGTTACCCGAGGTGCTGCGTGAGGCACCGGTGGACTTGTCGGGGTGGGTGTTGAACAGGTTGTTGCCGCCTACCGACAGGGTGAGGTTCTTGCTTACGTCGAAGGCCACGTCCAGGTCCGTTACCCATTGCGGGCTGTAGCTTTTGTCATAGCTTTCCTGGCCTTCGGGTGCTTTTAGGCTGTAGGTGCCATAGCGCGTGGCGGCCAGCGTGGTGTGCCAAGGGCCATAACTGTGACGGGCTTCCAGGCGCAGCTTGTTGTTGGGCGCTGCGTCTTCGGCCAGGCTGATGATCCGCCGCCCGATAGGGATGTTATCGGTGCCCGCCAGCTGGGGAATGTTGGCCACATCGGTCACTTTGGTCCGGCCTGCGTTGAACGCCGCCGAAAGGTCGAGGCGCCCGAGGGTGTGCAGGTCAAGCTGCTGCTTGCCGACGATGTCGATGCCTTTGGTCTCGGTATCCATCCCGTTGGTGAAGTAGCTGGCGCCGATGATCGTGTCGTAGCCCGCCTGGCTGAGAATGTCGCGCACCCGGCTACCGGTCAGGTTTTCGGTCAGCACAACGCGATCACGCAAGGCAATCTTGTAGGCATCGATGGTGATCGAGCTGGTGTCGGTCGGCCGCAATACCAGGCCAAGGGAGTAGCTGGTGGACTTTTCCGGCTTCAGGTCGGTAGCACCCAGGGCCCGCGCGGCGGCACTGTCGGCAGGGAACATGTGGATCAGCGAGTAGTAGTCGGTGCCAGCGAGGATCTGCCCATCGGTGCGCTGATAGCCCATTTGCGACAGCGACGGTGCGCGATAGCCACTGCTGATGGTGCCGCGCAGTGCTACGCGGGGGGTGAAGTCATAGCGTGCGCTGAATTTGCCGGTAGAGGTGCTTCCGAAGTCCGAGTATCGCTCAACACGGCCGGTGACACCGAGGTTGAGTTTGTCGGTGAGCTGGTGTTCAACACCACCGTAGATGCCCAACACGTTGCGCTTGTAGACGCCTTCATCGGACGGGCGATAGCCTGAGCCCGGGTTGGGCGTCGAGCCGTTGGCATTGCGGTAATCGCCGGTCTGCCAGGATTTGTCGTCACCGGCGAGCTCTTCGAAGCGCTCGTTGCGCCAGGCGATCCCGGTGTTCACGGTAAACGGGTGCGCCAAGCCGGCCAGTTCCAGGTCGTTGACGTAATCCAAGGTGGCGTTGTTCTGATAGAAGCGGAATTGGCCGGAGTAGTTCTTGGTGGTGTCCGAAGCATCCACGTAGGTTGGGTTGAGTGTGACGGGCCGGTAGTAGCGCGAGCGGTTCTCGCCATGGTTTACCGAGAAGTCGAAGCGCCCCCAGTTGCCGGCGTCGTACTTGAGGCCGGTGGTGGCGCTGATATCCTCGGTTTTTAGCGTGACCTCTGGCACGTAGCCGGACGGGTAGACGTCGCGGCGGTTGTTGGCGTTGAGAGGCGTGACGAATGGAGTATTGGCGCGCACCCGGTTGTAGCTGTAGGTGGCGGTGGCGTAGGTACGCAAGGCATCGCTCAGGCCCATGTCGGCGTTGGCGGCAAAGCTGTAGCGGTCAGCCGCCGAGTCCCCGGTGGCCCAGTGCCGATCAAAGGGAATCTCGCTGCCATCGGCGTTGTAGAAATGCCGTTCATCACTGGCTGCTGACTGAGTGCGTTGCTTGTCCAGGCCATCGACGCTCAGGGTCAGAAAGCCATCGCCAGGCAGGGCAAAGCCTTTCCAGCCGCCATAGCTTTTGCGCAGCCCATCGCCCTTGGTGTACTGACCGATACGGGTGCTCACACCACCCCCACTGTCGCGCTCCTTGAGGACGACATTGATCACCCCAGCGATAGCGTCCGACCCATACTGCGCCGAGGCACCGTCGCGCAGTACCTCGACATGGTCGATCGCGCTGACGGGGATGGCGTTGAGGTCGACGCTGGTCGAGCCCCGGTCATACACGCTGCCGATGTTGAGGATGGGCGAGGTGTGTCGGCGCTTGCCGTTGACCAGCACCAGCGTCTCGCCAGGCGGCAGGCCGCGCAATGAACCGCCTCCCACGGAATACACAGCATCGGCCTGCTGCATGGCCTGAGGAAAATGAAAGGACGGCAGCAAGTTCTGCAAGATGCCGCTCAGGCCGGTGCCAGGCGCCCGTTGCAACTGTTCGGAAGTAATCACATCAACTGGCGAACTGCTGGTCAGCGAGGTGGCATCGGAACGGTGGGTACCCACGCTGATGACCGGGTCCAACCGGACTTCGTTGGCGGGGATGGCCTGCACTTCAGTGCCCTCGGCCGCGGCGGCGAAAACCGGGGTAGGGCTCAATACCTGACTGACAGTCCAAAGGCTGAAGAAAGAAAACATGACGGGCCGAGGCCGGTAATTCGCGTACATCAATGACTCCCCAATGTGTGTTAAGGCGCCGACAATAATTAACGGCGATTTATTAGGGAAATAACTTTTGTCCGCGAATTGAATAAATAAGGAAATATAATTAACGGTAAATTCAGGTATCACTTTTAGTGAGGTGTGTGGGGCGCGGAAGTTGGTGCGGCGTACAGCTGTTCTGCGAAGTTTTGAATGAAATTACGCATCCACATGGCCGCCGTGTCATGGCGCAAGTGTTCATGCCATTGTAAAACCATGGTCTGCGCTGGGAAGTCAAAGGGCAGTGGCAATATTTGCAAGGGGTACAATTTGCTCATTTCCCTGGCAAATCGGTTAGCCAACGTGGTCAGGTATTCGGTACCTACCAGCATGGGCGCAATACTGGCGTAGGATTCGACCATAACGCCTTGTTTGCGCTCATGGCCCAGTTCGGCCATCTGTCGAGCCTCGAAGCTGGGCGCGCCCGAGTGGCCGATATAGCGGACGACGTGCTCGAGAGCTAGATACCGCTGCAGATTCCAGTGTGGGCCGAGGCTGGGATGATTGGCGTCGGCGAGCACGCAATAATGGTCGGTGTAGAGCACGGCACTGGGCAGTTTCGGGTCGTGCAAGCCGATGGGGCGGATGAAGAAGTCGACTTTTGCCGGGTCGGCGGCCGACCCCAGAATATTCAGTTTAGTGTGTGGCGCCGCCTCGCGCAGGTGCTGCATCAGCGGTGCCAGCAATAGTATCGAGTCGATGTCCCCGGAATGAATTCGGAAAACCCGGTCAGATTGAAGCGGGTCGAAGTTCTGCCGCAGGCCGATGACGTGTCGGGCTCTTTCCACCACGTCGCGCACCGGGTCGCAGAGTGTTTCGGCGAAGGGCGTCTTGACCAGTTTGCGACCGCGGGGCACGAATATCTCATCGCCAAAGTGAGCGCGGATTTTCGCCAGCTGCGCGCTCACGGCCGCTTGGCTGATGCCAAACCGGGCAGCCGTACGGTTGACGCTTTCTTCGGTGAGCAGCACATCTAGCGTGGCCAGCAAGTTCAGGTTCAGGTCGAGGTTGGCCATGTCTGGTGCTCCGTTATGCCATGCGCGTAAAGCGCCAGGGAGCAGTTTATGGACATTTGTCACACTGCGGTTATAGCGAATTCTTCCATGGTTAAGCCGAACAGGCCGGCGCTATCAGGGCGGGTGCCGGGCGGATGACGGACGGCTTGCAGGCGCCCACCGGGGGTGTTGTCGGGGGCAGTAGGACTGCCTTGTTCAAATCGATGTGCAGATATAATCCTGCGCCGTCGCTGACCCGTTGTGTCACCTGGGCGATGTGTTGCGGGGCGATCTGGATGTGGACCTTTACGGCGCCTATGTGTGCCACGGCCACATGATGCCCGCCCTGAAACTGCACGCCTGTGAGGTGGTCCACCGACACCGACAGGGCTTGCGCCGAAGGCATGGGGGCCAGGCGCATATGTTCCGCACGCAACGCCACCGAGGCATGCCTGGTGTGGCTTGCCAGGTCATTGGCCAAGCGCAGGGGCGCGCCGAGGCCCAAGTCGTAATCGCCCACCGGCGCACTGTCGCTGACCCTTATCGCCTGCAGGATGTTTTCGAAACCGACGAAGCTCGCCACGAAGGCCGAGGCGGGGTGATTGTACAACTGCTGGGGGGAACCTACCTGTTCCAGCCGGCCCTCGCGCATGATGGCCACCCGATCCGCCAGGGCCAGGGCTTCGGCCTGGTCGTGGGTGACATACACGGCTGTGAAACCGAGTTGCTGATGGAGGTCACGCAACTGCTGGCGCAGGTGCAGGCGGAGTGTGGCATCGAGGTTGGACAGCGGCTCGTCGAACAACAACAGCTCAGGGCTGGCAGCCAAGGCGCGAGCCAGCGCCACGCGTTGTTGTTGGCCGCCGGACAGCGCGGCTGGATAGCGCTTGGCCTGCTCATCCAGACCAACCAGGCGCAGCGCGTCCATAGCGACTGCGCTGGCACCGTGGCGAGACCGGCGTGCCTTGACCGGGTAGGCCACATTATCTAGCACGCTCATGTGTGGCCACAGCGCGTAGCTTTGAAAAACCATGCCCAGATCGCGCTTGTGCGGCGGGATGAATACTTTGCGGGTCGGGTCGGCGACCGTGCTCCCGGCGATCTCGATACGCCCGCTGTCAGGCCGCTCCAAGCCTGCGATACATCGCAGCGTGGTGGTCTTGCCGCAACCGCTAGGGCCGAGCAGGACGAAAAACTCTCCAGGCTCGATGGTCAAGTCCAGGCCATTGATTGCCTTGGTGGCATCACGATTGACACCGAAGCGCTTGCGCACCTCATGCAGGACGATACGACTCATCACGGTTCCGTTCAAATGGGTAGGATTTGCGCCACAAGGTGCGTAGTGCTCGGTGCAATGCCAGTAACAAGGGAGGGGTCAGGATCAAGGCCAACAACAAGCACAACAGCGCCGCCGCAGCCCCTGTCTGGCCTCGGGTATTGAAGGTGTAGATCAGCGTGGCCAGGGTCTCCAGGCCCGGACCGCCCAGCAGCATGGGAATGTCCAGTGAGCCGCAAATGCCGATCAGGGCCAGGTACCAGCCCACCAGAAACCCCGGCATGGACAAGCGAACGGTGGTGTCGAGCCAAGCCTTGAGAGGGGCTACACCTGAAACCCGTGCAGCCTCGTTGAGCGATGGATGGATCTGCGCGACGCTGGCCTGGCCGATCTGCATCGCCAGCGGCGTTAGCGACACCACCAGGGCGATGCTCATCATCGCGAAGGTGCCGTACAGTGAACGCAAACCGGGCGTATTGACGTACGCCCAGGTAATCGCCAAGGCCAGTACCACGCCCGGCATGGCCAGCGGCACCAAGGTTGAAAAGCGCAGCAGGTGCTGCATGCGCCTGGGCAGGCTCAGTTGCAGGTGCGCCAGGCCCATGCCCAGGGCTGATGTCAGGGCGCCGACGCTGGTGGCTAGCACCAGTGTCGAGATCAGCGCGTCGGCCACCGAAGGGTTGTACAGCACGCTACGGTAATGCACCGCGCTCAATGCGCCCACCACACCCGGAAGCGGCTGGAACGAGGCATAGACCAAGGTGGCGATGGGCAGCAATTGGGCCACGCTGATGTAGAACCAGACGAGGGCCGCCAAAGGCCAGCGCACCACCCCCAGTTCCATGGGCCGCGGTCGTGCCGCCTTGCCGCCGATTGCGACGAAACTGCGCGCACCGGTCAAGCGAATCTGCACTGCAATGGCTACGGCCAGAACGCCGACCAGGCCCAGCGACACCACGCTGGCCGCGGCATATCGCGGTTGTGGCAAACTGAGCCAATCGTACAGTTGCACTGCCAGCACGGGAATGTTCGCCGGCACGCCGATAATCATGGCCAAGTCGAACACCTCCAGGCCACCGATCAAGGCAAACAATGCAGCGCCAGTGAGCGCGGGTGCAAGGCCGACCAAGCTGATGCGCCAGAAGGTGACCCAGCCACCACGGCCGCATACCCTTGAAGCCTCGTCCTGCTCATGGCTCAGTGCACGCACAGGTCCTAGCAGGAACAAATAGGTAAAGGCGATGCAGCGAAATGTATTGACCAGCGCCAAACCGGAGAACGATTCGATGTTCACCTTCAGTCCCGAACCGAGGCCCCTGAAGACGCTGTTCATCAGTCCAGTGTAGGGATTGGCCAGCAGCTCGTAACCCATGGCATAGAACAAGGTGGGCAACGAGAACATAACCACCATCGCCGGGGTTACCCACGTTCTGCCGGGAAGGTTGCTGCGCACGGCCAGGATGACCAGGCTCGCGGCCAGTGGCAGTGCCACCAGCAGGTTGATGAGCGATAACCACAAGGCATTGACGATGGCCTTGTGCAACTGACGATCACCCCAGACCTGCGCCCAGGCCTGCAGGGTCCAGTCCCCCGACTGCCCAGGCGCCCCATCACGCACTGCACCTAGCACCAGGCTCAGCAGAGGACCGATGTAGAAGACCGCCACCGCCAGCGTAAGCCCCATACTGAGACAGGACAGCTTCGACCAGCGCCACCGCAGGCTTGGCAGGTTCATCAAGCCGTCGCCTTCAAACGGTCACGCTCAAGGGCGCCCAGGCGGATGCGTTGCAGCAGTTCAGCGGCCAGTTGAGGGTCGGGATCAGGGTCCCCATCGTATCCGACCGAGAATATTTCAATGCCCAGGTCGTAGTAGTCCAACACGGCGGCGGCAACGGTTTGCGGGCTGCCGACAAAGGGCGGGCCACCCATTCCATACTTCAGCAAGCCGGTATACAGCGCTCGGTCATGCCAGTGCTGGTCGCGCGCGGCCTGGTGCAGGCGCTTGAGACCTTCGCTTTCGACCTGTCGTGGATCGATCTGGCGGGCCTGGTCCTGCGCCAACTGTTGGGCAAGCTGTTCGACTTTGGCGCGGGCCTGCTCATCGGTCGGTGCCAGCACGAAGTTGGCGTCCCGCCAGAAGCGCAGTTGGCGTCCGTGCCGCGCGGCCGCTTCGCGTACCCGCACCAGCAGTTGATGGGTCTGGGCAAGCGGTTCGGGGAACAAGGCATAGCCGTCCATGTGCCTGGCTGCGAAATCGATCCCTTCGTCGCTGGCCCCGGCCGAGGAAATGAACGGCAGGGGTTGTTGTAGCGGACGGATTTGCGACCAGCCCTGGCGCACGTCGTAGAACTCCCCAGAGAAATCGAACGGCTCTTCGGCGGTAAGGCTGCGTTTGAATATCTCGATGTATTCGCCACTGCGGCGATAGCGCCCCGATTTGTCCAACAGGTCGCCATCGCGTTGCTGCTCGCGGTCCTGTGAGCCCTGAATCACGTGCAACGACACCCGACCGTTGGACAGCTGGTCCAGGGAGGCGAAGGCGCGTGCTGCGAGCGTGGGTGCTTGCAAGCCCGGGCGATGCGAGATGACCGCCTTGATCTGGCGGGTCGCTGCCAGGCTCCAGGCAGCCAGGCTCCAGACATCGGCACTGGAGCCGTTCTGGGCGATCAGCATGGCATCCAGGCCGTTGCGTTCGTGGCTGGCGGCGAGCGCTGCGAGCGCGGCCGGATCCAGCTGATAAGGTTCGGGGACGGCGGGGTGACTGAACACCGCCGACGGTTTTTTACCGGCTGGGCTGACACGCCCCATGCCCAGTCGACCGCGCAATTCGATGGCCATCAGCAGGCATCCTCCAGGGTTACCAGGCTTGCGCTCGCTTGGCCCAACCATTGGGGTTGGGCCCACTGCGCCACATTGAAATCGTTGTGGATGAACCCGTTGGCCAGCAGCCAGTTCTTGCCGATATCCAGCGCTGCGAGGTTTTGCGGGGACAATGAAGGGGTGAAGTCGACACCGTCGATGACCTGCACGACGTCCTCGACGGTGGCGTCGTAGGTCACCTCATGAAAGATTTTTGCCGCCTCGAGGGTGTTCTGTTTGATCCACTGTGCGGCGCGGATATTGGCGCGTAACCAGGCAACTACTACCTCGGGGCGCTCAGAGACCAGCGCGCGCGAGGCCACCAGGGTATAGGGAGTAGTGGCAATCCGCGCGACCCAGTCGGCCGACGCTGCCAGGTTTTCCAGGACTTTGAAGCGGCCAGTGCGCTCGTAGATCTGGGCGCGGCCTTGGGTGGTGTAGATGGCATCGACCTCGCCACGGTCCAGTGCTGTCAGTTCGGGCGTGAACGCCAGTTGCAGGACTTTTTGCTCTTTGCTCGTGTGAGGTGTCTGGCTGCGCCACGCGCCCGGTGCCGGGGCGTGTGACACATCGACCCAGTGCACGGCGTCGGCAGCGAGGCCGGCCTGCTGCAGGGCGATCTGTACGCTGCGCAGCGAGTTCGCTCGCCACCAGTCCACGCGTGACGCATCCTGGCTATGTGAGACACCAATTCGCCGGCCTTGCAGGTCGGCAAGACGCCACAGCGGGGCATCGGCACGTACGACGATCTGTCCGCCCTGGTTGATATCGGTGCTGCCGATCAACACCGTGTCGCTGTGGTCGGCGCGGGCGGAAATCGCCGGTACATTACCGCCATCACGAATCTGGTAGCGGTCGCTGTGCCGCGAATGGATGACCGCGCCCTGGCCGCTGGGGTGTGACTCGAGGCCGGTAGCCCGGGCATCGACGGCTGCCAGTTCGCTTTCCAACCACCCTAAATGGCGCGAGATGTGCGACGCCACGAATACCGGGCAAATGGAATAGAACGGTTGCTTGGCACTCATGGCTGGCTCCTCTGCAGGGGGGAAGTGGCAGGTGTATCTTCAGCGGCGATGTACTGCCGCGTGAGCCTGATCAAGTGCGCCAGCAGTTCACGGTCTTCAGTGGTGATCAGATCGTTGCCGTCGACGCTCTGGTATTCGCACAAACCGCCCAAGGTGATGCAGGTCACCCCGGCGCGGTAGTACTGGACAATGGCTTGGGCGACGCGCTCGGGGCTTCCGACCAGCGAGGGGCCGTGGCCGGTCAAGCGGCTCAGGCCCAGGTAGAGGGCACCCCCCGGGAAGTCATCGCTGGCCGCCTGGGGCGTTGCCGCTGGGGGGCGAGGGTTGGCTTCCAGGAAGCGCTCCACTTCTCGGGTGATGGCTACCGCCTTGGCCCAGGCCTGCTCATCGCTGGGCGCCAGAATGACGTTGAACGCCCCCGCCCAGAAACCTGCCAGCTGGCGCTGATTGCCCTGCGCCAGCTCTTTGATCTCGGCGATACCCTCGGCGACTTCCCCGGCCTGGCTGCCAGCTACGGCCCAGACATCGGCATGCCGAGCCGCCAATGATTTGCCCACTGGCGAGCCTCCTGGAAAATGCAGGCGTAGCCCCGCGATGGGTTTCACCGTACTGAAGGCGCCCTGTACGCGGTAGAACTCACCTTGATAGTCGAAGGGTTCAGTGCCGTGCAGCGTCTGCTTGAAAATCTCCAGGTACTCCTCGGAGCGGGCATAGCGCTGCGCCTTGTCCAGCAGGTCCCCGTCACGGCGCATATCCTCGTCGGTACGGCCCTGTAACAGGTGGGCGTGCAGGCGGCCTGCCGACAGCTGCGACAGCGTCGCCAGGGTGCGTGCCGCCAAGGTTGGCTGTTGCCAACCAATGCGTAACGCGCCCACCAGATGCAGGTCTCGCGTGGCAGCCAACGCCCAGCCGCAACAGGCCCAGACGTCTGGGCGCGAACTGTTGGTCGGAATCAGGCTGCTGTCGTAGCCCAGTGCTTCCTGTTCGCGTGCAGCACGGATGATGGTCTGGCTGTCGGCCGTGCTGCGCTGATCAGCCTGAATGAAAAATGCGGCATAACGACCGGCGGGCGTGTCGCTGAGCGGTGTCTTGCCGTTGAATGGAATGCGCCCGCGGATTTCTATGGGCATGGGTTCTCCTTGGCCGGCCCGTGTGGGCCTAGGTACGATGAGGGAGGGCTTCTGGCAGCGGCAGGGGAGCAGCGGCCTTGTCGAGGGCGTGCGCACCGTCCCGGAGTGTGTCGATCAGCGAACTGAGCAGGCGCAGTTGCACAGGATCGCTCAGGGATTGCCCGTTGGCGGAGAAGCGATTGGCAATCCCTCCCAAGGTCAAGGTGGTGACGCCTGCGGCATAGAAGCGCAGCAGGTGTGCGGCCAGGGTGGTGACGCTGCCTACCAGGGTGTAGCCGTGGCCACTGAGCGCGTTGAGGCGTGGGTACCAGGGGCCGCTGTGCTCGGTGGGCGTGCCGAACTGCTGCAGAGCCGCTTGAGCGTTGCCATGGTCGTAGCCAGGTGATTCGCTGACGCGCTGGTCCCGCTCCAGTTGATCGGCGACGCGATGGGCGATGTCCCAGGCCTGATCGTCGTCTTCGCCGAGAATGATGTTGCAGTCACCCCAGTAGCCGAGCGGGCGGGTACGGCCGAGTGCCTGGGCGCGCTGGCGGATGCGGGCTATCGCTTTGCGGGCGGTTTCCAGGGTAGCGATGGGCACGCTGTAGATATCGGCGAATTGCGCAGCCAGGTCCACCCCAGCATCGGATGTGCCAGGAATCGATATCACCGGGCGCGGCTGGCTGATCGGCTGGACATCAGCCTGAGCGCCCTGGATCTGGTAGTACTGCCCTTGATAGTCGAACGGCCCACCGCCCTGCAGCGTGTTGAAGAAGACCTCGAGGTATTCATGTGCAAGGGCATACCGTGCAAGCTTGTCGAGGAAAACTCCATCGCGTTGCATGTCCGCGTCTTCGCGGCCTTGCAATACGTGCACGGCCAAGCGCCCGTTGGACAAGCGATCCAGCGTGGCCACGGTGCGAGCGGCGACGGTCGGTTGTTCGATGCCGACACGGTGCGCCGAAACGATGCGCAGGCGTTGGGTGGCGCTCAACGCCCAGCCTGTGACAGGCCAGACTGCAGGCCCGGTCGCCCTTTGAGGAAACAGGCTGCTGTCAAACCCCAGCCGCTCTTGCTCCTGTGCCGCGGCGACGATGACCGAGGGTGCAAAGGCGCCGGCCGTGCGTGGCCGGTAGAAGCCCAGGTAATGATCGAATGCAGTGCCTTCGGCGCTCGCCGCGTGAGACGGGATACGCGCCCGTATATCGATTGGCATTTGTAATTTGCCCCGTGGAAATAGAGGGGCAAACTAACCGGAGTTAAAAGATCTGAGAAATACCGTTTTAAAGCGGGCGTGGATTAAAAAGTAATATCCAAATTTCTTATTGTAGGGTTCGAAAATGATTATGCTTCAATTGCTGTGTCGTTCAGGGTTATAGCTGACTGACTGCGTATTTCAGTTGAAGAAACTAAGTCTCGGGTTATATCTCGTGGCTTGCGCTGCAGCGTGTTGGAACTCAGTCCGATAATCAGTTTGAATTGCAGTTTCAAAACTAATGACACCGGTTACAACTAGGGTGCCCAGCGCGTTGTGATTACGCCCTGAACCATTGGGTTCCGCCGGCAAAAACTGCGCAGCGGCCCCATATCTGTGTACCTACTTGCTGGCAACCGTCTGGCTCGCCGCCGGGCAGCTCTGGGCGTTGAGGAAGTGCGATGTTTTCAGCCATTTCTGCTGCGGGTAATAGGCAAATACATAGCTGCCGCGCCCCAGCGTATCGATGAGCTTACCGGCAATGGCCGGCCGCACGGCCGGGCAACCCTGGCTGCGCCCCAGGCGGCCGAGCCCCGGCACGACCTTGGGATCGGCATAGGCGGCGGCATGCATGACGATCGCCCGCGACATGCTGTTGTCGTTGAAGCCCGGCTCCAGCCCTTGCAGGCGCAGCGAGCGGCCGTGCTTGCCGCTGTAGGTTTGGCCGGTCTCGTACAGGCCGATGGAGGATTGGTAGCTGTTCGGGGTGTTGGAGAACGCCGTCGGCACGTCGGCACCGCTGTTCTTGCCATGGGCCACCCACTCCTCGAACAGAAGCTTGCGGGCGCGGAGGTCGAACACCCACAGGCGCTTGTCGCGCGAGGCCTTGGAATAGTCGATCACCGTCAGCAACTTGTCCCCGTCACTCTGGCTGGCGCATTCGTAGGCCGTGAGTGCCAGGTCCAGGGTCGCAAGGTTGGCGTTTGGCGCCAATTGCTGCAGCTCGGCAGCAGTCGGCAGTGGTTGTGCGTGGGCGGCCTGCCAGGCACCGAGGAAAAACAGGCCAATACTGGCCAACGAGAGCCGCACGGCTCCCCGCAAGGGTTCGAACATCGACATGGATCCCCATTGAAAACCGGCCTGCGAAAATAGCCAAGGATCAGCTGATTGCAGGCCAAAGGCCGCTACTTTGCTTGATTTTTAGGGTGTTGCCGATCACTTTTTGACCAATGGTTTAGGTTCTTCACTGTCTTCGCCGGTGATGACGGTGAATTTTCCGTTGCTACGGGTCTCCCGGGTGGAAGCCCAATCGGTGATCACCAACATCGTGCCAACGTCCATCGCTTCACGCAGGTGACGCTGGAAGTCCGCAGTCATGTTCAATTTTCCCAGCTGCTCGTAGGGGCTGTTCCCGTACTCGGGATTGCTCAGCCCGACCACCGACCAGCGCAGGGGCAGCCCGGCCTCCAGGGCCAAGGCCGATGGCTTTTCCAACAGCGAATACACCGCCATGCCACTGCGGTTCCGGGTGCTGTCCAGCGACAGGGCAGGGGCCGAGCCGACCAGCTGGCCGCCGCGGAACACGTAGGCGCGCAGGTCGGCGCGGCTGATCAGGATCGACAGCGGCCCCGACGCCGGGTCCGGGTCGTTCCAGAACTGTTGGTTGGTCAATACCAGCGGGCCCTGAGCCTTGCCATCGCTGACCGTGGGGGCCAGCACGCCGGGGTGGTAGACCTCCACCGGTGCGCTATGGGTATCGGAAACGATGACAGTGGTCGAACTGAAACCGGTGACTTCGTACAGCTTCTTCGCGAATGCCAACGGCAGGCGCACGCAACCGTGGGAGGCGGGGTAGCCCGGCAGGTGCCCGGCGTGCAGGGCGATGCCATCCCAGGTCAGGCGCTCCATGTAGGGCATCGGTGCGCTGTTGTAGAGGCTGGACTTATGCTCGACCTTTTTCTGCAGGATGCTGAACACCCCGGTGGGGGTTTCCCGACCGGGCTTGCCGCTGCTCACGGTGCTGACGCCTATGGCGATGCCGTTGCGATAGACATAGGCACGTTGCTCGGTGAGGCTGACCACCACGGTCACCGGCCCGACCGGGGAAACCTGCGGATACCAGAGGAACTGCCCTGGCTTGAGGTGTTCGAGCTGGCTCTTGAGCTGAGCCGGGCTCGGTACCTGCAGTGGCGCAGCCTCGACCGAGGCTGCAGCCATCAACAGTGCCAATGCGAGCGGTAAATGCGACATCGAATCGTTCCTCCCTGAGCCCTGTGGCCAGCTTAGTCGGAACGTTCGCCATCGGGCAAACCCGCGCGTCAGCCGGGCTGGGCCGCCAGGCTGTTGCTGACGTTGCGGCCCAGCACCAGCACGGTGACGATCCCGCAACCGACCAGGGCGGTGGCCAGGCTCAGCAACACCGAGCTGCCCATCTGGTCGACGATGCGCCCGCCGAAGAACGATCCCAGCGCAATGATCACCTGGAACATCGCCACGAACAGCGGCATGCCGCGCTCGACGTCCTTGGGCGCGACCACGAACATCCAGATGCTGGCGCAGGCCGGGAAGGCGCCGAAGGCGAAGCCCCACAGCGCGATCAGCATCGCCGCGCCGGTCATGCCGGTGGCGAAGTAGGGGAACAGCGCGGTACTGGTGGCGATCATCAGGCCGACCAGCAGCAGGGTGTGGCGCACGCTGCGGTTGGCGGCGAAGCCAGCGAAGACGTTGCCCAGCACCCCGGCCACGCCGTACAGCAACAGCAGCGAGCCGATGGTCGGCCCATCGAAGCCGGCGCGCTCCTTGAAGAAGGGCGCCACATAGGTGTACGCGGAAAAGTGCGCCAGGCCGATCAGCAGCACGGCGATCAGCCCCACCCGGGCTTGCGGGTTGATGAACAGTGCCGGCAGGTCGCTGATGCGAATGGCCTTGTCCGGGGCGAGCCGCGGCAGCAGCAACACCTGCGCCAGCAGCACCGGCACGCCCAGCGCCGCGGTGACCAGGAACGTCATGCGCCAGCCCATCAGGCCACTGAGCCAAGTGCCGACGGGCACGCCCAGCACGGTGGCCAGGGTCACGCCGACCATGATGATCGAGGTGGCCTGGGCGACCCCCACGCCCTTGGGTGCCAGGCGCCCGCTGAGGGCGATGGCCGTGGCCCAGAAGCCACCGATGCTGATGCCCAGCAGTACGCGGCCGAACAGCAGCAGGTTGAAGTCGCTGGCATAGGCCACCACCGCGTTGGCGATGATCATGATCAGCGTCAGGCCGACCAGCAGGTAGCGGCGGTCCAGCGCGCCGATGCCTACCGACAGCAGGGGGGCGGCGAGCGCGGCCATGATGCCGGGCAGGGTGACCATCAACCCGGCGTGGCCGGCACTGATGCCCAGGTCGCTGGCGACATCGTTGAGCACGCCCACCGGGAGGAATTCGCTGGTGACCAGGGCGAAGGCGCCGACGGCGACCGAGAGAATCGCCAGCCATTGCTGCCTGACGCTGCGTTGATTGTCGTGAGGGAGGCCGGGAGCGGCCGGGTTCGGGCTTGGCATGGTATCGGGTTCCAAGGGGGATGGCGCCTGGGGCAGGCGAATGGAGCGGGGAGAATCGTGAGGGGATTGTAGGGGAGGTGGCTGGGGAGGGAAGAGGTGGGCGCTTCGATAGTAATCATCAGCGGGATTGATGGGATCGAACTTGGCGCTCGATCCCATGAGTTGCACGTAACTGCTTCCGGGCTTTCAGGCGAACCGCTCGAACCGATACGGGCTCGGGTCGATCAATGGCGCTTGCTGCGACACCAGGTCCGCCGCCAGTTGCCCGGCCGCTGGCGAAGTGCCGAAGCCGTGCCCGGAGAAGCCGGTGGCCAACGTCAGGCCCGGCACGCTGGCGACGGGGCCGATGATCGGGTTGGAGTCCGGTGTCACATCGATGGTGCCGGCCCAGGCCGAGGCGATGCGCGCCTGCTCGAAGACGGGCCAGGCCGCCCGCAGGTTGCGCAGTGCGTCATCGTTCAGGGTGGTGTTGGCGGCAGGGTCCTGAACCCGGACCCGTTCGAACGGCGACACCTGCGAGGCATTCCAGCTGCGCGCCAGGGCCAGGTCCTTGAAGAAATACTTGCCGAAGCTGATCTTCAGGAAGTCCCTCTGCGCCCGCAGTTGCGGCAGGAAACGCGTGCCCAGCAGCAGGTGGTCGAGCGTCAGGAAGGCGTCCAGCTTGCCGCGCTGGGTGATGATGAAACCGCCATCCTTGTGCTTGCGGAAGGAGAAATCCGGCGCGCCGACGGCGATGTCGGTCGGCCCCTCCATCGGTTCGGTACGCAGCACCGAGCAGGTCAGTGGCAGCGTCGGCAGGTTGATCTTGAGGTTGCCGAGGAACTTGCGCGACCACAGGCCGCCCGCCAGCAGCACCTGGTCGCAGCGGATCTCGCCTTGCTCGGTGACCACGCCACTGACCCGGCCAGCGGCTGTCACCAGGGTGCGCACCGCACAGTTTTCGACGATCAGCGCGCCCTTGGCCATGGCGGCGCGGGCAATCGCGCTCGAGGCCAGGGTCGGTTCGGCACGGGCATCCGACGGCGTGTACAGGCCACCCGCCCAATCGCTGCGCCCACCGGGCACCAATTGGCCGATCTCGCGGTTGCTCAGCAGGCGCGAGTCCAGGCCCAGGTGTTCGACGCTCTTCAGCCAGCCTTCGTGCATGCCCATCTGCGCGTCGTTGCGGCCGACGAACATGATCCCGGCCTGGCGGTAGCCCACGTCGCTGCCCACGCGTTGGGGCATTTCTGCCCACAGCCGGTCGGCTGCCAGGGCCATGGGGATGTCGGGAGCGTGGCGGTTGGTCTTGCGCACCCAGCCGAGGTTGCGCGACGACTGCTCGCCGGCGATGCGACCCTTCTCCAGCACCACCACCGGAATGTTGCGCTCGGCGAGCGTCAGCGCGGCGGTGAGGCCGATGATGCCGCCACCGATGATCACCACGGTGGTGGCGTCCGGGTGGCGGGTAGCGGTGTGTACAGGGTCGATCACAGGAGACATGGCTTTACTCAGGCGGTAAGTGGAACGTGCGGTTGCTCGGCGACGGCACGAGCCGTCACTGGCCCAGGCGGATCAGCGACACCTCGGCGCGCGAGGCGCCGCGGTAGGCGGTGACCTCCAGCTCGACCTTGTAGATGGTCGAGCCGAGCGGCGGGCAGGTGACCGTGGTGGCCGGGTCGATGCCGCGGAATTTCTCGCCGATGGCCTCCATCACCCGTGGTACGTCGGCCGGCTCCTGGATGAACACCCGCGAGCAGACGACATCGGCCAGGCTCGCATCCACTGCGGCGAGGGCGGTTTCGATGTTGGCGAACACCTGGTGCAACTGCTCGATCACGTCTTCGGCGATCAGTTGTGTCTGCGGGTTGCGTCCGGCAGTGTTGGACACGTAGATCCAGTTGTCCACCGCCACCAGGCGGGAATAGCTGGCCATGTCCTCGAACTTGGAGCCGGTCTTGAGTTTGGTGATCTGGGTCATGTGAAACTCCTTGTGGATACGTGTGCAGGGTTAGCTGAGAACCGGGGTTTCCCAGAGGTTGAGTTTCACGCCGATACCGCGCTCGAGGGCATTGCGATACACCACGGTGCCCCAGGCCACGTCTTCGACCGGCATGCCGCCGACCGACATGAGGATGATTTCCTCATCATTGAGACGGCCCGGCGCATCGCCGGCGATGATCTTGCCGATATCCTCGACCTGCTCGGGGTGCAGCGTGCCTTCGGCGATCATGTCCATGAAGCGCACGCCCACCAGCGGCACGTGGTTGTGCGCAGGCTTGGGCAGTTCCTCGAACCAGGCTTCGTAGAGGCCGGTGTTGTCGACCACCTTGCGCACGTCGGCCTGCTCCATGCCAGCATCGATGCTGCATGGCGCGGGCATGGCCAGGAAGGCGCCGGGCTTGACCCACTCACGACGTACCAGCGGGTATTGCGACGGATCGCCCACTTCTCCGGAGCTGCAGTAGCTGACCAGGTCCGAGCCGCGCACCACTTCTTCCAGGGTCTGCACCACCTCGATGGTGGTGATCTGTGGGTAGTGTTCCTTCACCCAGCTGACGAACGCGTCGAGGTTCTTCTGGCCGCGGCCTTTGAGTTTCAGGGTGTCGACTTGCGGGCACACGGCCATGAAGGCGGCCACGGTGGTCTTGCCCATCACGCCAGGGCCGGCGAGGCCGATGACCTTGGAGTCCTTGCGCGCCAGGTGGCGGGCGCCGACGCCGGGAATCGCGCCGGTGCGGTAGGCCGAGAGCAGGTTGGCCGACATGTGCGCCAGCGGCGCGCCGGTGTCGGCGTCGTTGAGGGTGAGCATGAGGATCGAGCGCGGCAGGCCTTTGTCGCGGTTGGCGATGTTCGAGCCATACCACTTGGCGCCGGCGGTCTGGAAGTTGCCGCCCAGGTAGGCGGGCATCGCCATCATGCGACGGTCGGCTGTGGGCTTGGGCATGGTGGGGAACGGCGAATGCTCGGGGAAGGTGATCATCGCGCCATGGGAATCGCTGTTGGGGCCGGCCATGCGGTAATCGCCGTGATACAGCAGGCCGAACATTTCTTCCATGGTATCGACGCAGGCGGGCATGTCGGTGACGCCGGCGCGGATCATGTCCTGTTCGGAGAGGTAGATGAAGTCGATGCGGGTGTCGAGGGTCATAGCGGGTCTCACTGCGCGGGCGGCACGCACAGGCGCCGCCGCGATGGGTGTTGTTGTTGTGCTTCGCTCGCAAGGAGGGTGATCAGGTACCTGGAAGCTAGGCGCAGTTTCGCTAACGACCGGTAGGTAATCTTGTGCGAGCGTGCCAGGCGGGTTGTCGCTGCGTGACATGGGGTGCGTTCGTCGGGGTATTTGCTGTGCCTGTGAGATCGAGCGCCGCCCGCGCGGCGCTCGATCTCAGCGACGATGCACCTCTTGAGTCGAACACCGCGAAGCGCCGGCGCAAATCTCAAGCACACGCCCCACTCAAAACGGCACAGCCACCGTCAACTGGCTATACACATTGGTGCCATTGCCACCCACCTGATTCCCCCCGTTGCTCTCATCCTTGCGCGGCTGGTAGAACCCCACCAACGGGCTGATGATCAGGTGCTCGTTCACCGCCCATTCCAGATAGAAATCCAGCTCCCGCGCATCGAGATTCAGCGCGTCGCGGGTGCGCACGGTATCGAAGTCGAAATACAGCGCGCCGACCGTGAGGTTTTCCAGCGGCGTCGCCTTCAGCCCCACGTGGTGGATGCCGGTGTTGCTGTTGAAGGGCCCTGCATAGTTGGCGGCCACCTCACCCTGGAACCAGGTGCCGTAACCACTGGAAAGGCCGCTGAACAGCGAGTCCCACTCTGCCGAGTAACGGGTATAGCGATAGGTCAGCTGTGGCGCCCACGGCAGGTGGGCGAAGGTATACCCGGCTTGCACGTACCAGGCCTGCTCCGGGCCGCCGCGCTTGTCCTGCCAGGCGTACTCGAAGGCGAAGCTGGCGTTCTCGATGCCGGCGTTGCCTTCGCCGCGCAGGCTGTAGACGTCCATGCCCTCGCGGGCCTTCTGGAACTCGCTGGCCCATTGGTCGGTGACGTCGATGCCGTGGATCCAGGTCAGGCCCAGGGTGCCCAGGGCATGGGTGTAGTCCAGGGTGCCGGCGGCCAGTTCGGTTTCGGCCTGGGCGCGGTTGTCGGACTTGAGCCACAGCAGGCTGCCGTGCAGACCATCCGTGCCGCCGAGCTTCAGCACGGCAGTGCGATCGAAGGCATGACGGGCGGCCAGGTAGTAGGCACCGCCTCGGTTCAAGGCTCCATCGGCTACGCCCTTGCCCAGGTTGGGGCCGTCGTCGTTGAGCAGGAAGCCATTGCCCAAGGTCACCACCTGGCGCCCGCCGGACACATCCACGCCATCCTGGCCCAGTAGCGGGAACAGATCGCCCGAACGCCAGCCCAGGTAGGCGTCCTCGATCTTGGTGGTGCGTTCGGAGCCGTCGGTGAAACCGCCCGCATCGCCATCGCCCCAGGTGGCCGAACTCACCCAGTTCAGACCGCCATACAGCGTGCCATTGCCGGCCAAGCCCTGGTCGCCGCTCAGCCCGTACTTGATGAAGCCCTCGCGCCAGGTCGAGCCCCCGGTGGTGCCATCGTAGTTCTTGCGGCTGTTGAACATGCCCCACACGGCGAGCATGTCGGCGTTCAGGTGGCTGTCGTCGTCGGCGTAGAGCTCGTAGGCCGGCGCGGCCTGGCTGGCGAGTAGCGTCGCCAGGGCCAGGGTGGACAGCGTTTGCGGTTTGACCATTGCACATCCCTCGTTGTTATTCGTGGGCACTCCGTTGGCGCGAGTGCCGTCGCGGTTGGCGGCGACCTGCTATTAGCGCTTGTCGGAGCGGGCAAGGTCTTGTCCCTCGCTGCCAAGGCGCTTGTACGCCCTGGCCAGGAGGGGGAGGAGCGGGCGGTTGCTCAGTAACGCATCATCACCGACTTCAACTCGGTGAAATCATCGATGAACGCCGAACCGAACTCCCGACCGATGCCCGAGGCCTTGACCCCGCCAAAGGGCACGGCCGGGTCGAGCAGGGTGTGCATGTTGACCCACAGCGTGCCGGCCTGGATTTCCGGGATCAGGCGCATGGCCTTGCCCAGGTCGTTGGTCCACAGGCTGGCGCTCAGGCCGTAGGGCGAGGCGTTCATCAGCTGCAGCAGTTCTTCCTCGCTGTCGTAGGGCAGGAAGGTCGCCACCGGGCCGAAGGTTTCCTGGTTGAGCAGGGTGTCGCTGGCCGAGTTGGCGAGGATCACCGTGGGCTCGACGAAGCATCCCGGGCCGTCGCCGATGCGCCCACCGTGGATGATCTGGCTGCCCTCGCGGCGGGCGATGGCGAACAGCTCGGCGAGCTTCTGCTGGTGTGGCTTGTTGGCCACCGGGCCGAACTGGGTCGTTTCGTCCAGCGGCGAGCCGATCTTCAATTGGCCCAGGCGCTGCGACAGGGCCTCGAGCAGGGGTTCGATGCGCGAGCGGTGCACGTAGAAGCGCTCGCCTGCGGCGCAGATCTGCCCCGAATGGAGGAAGCCGGCCTCGATGATGCCGTCGACGGCTTTGTCGATGCCAACATCCGGCAGGAAGGCCACTGCGTTCTTGCCGCCCAGCTCCAGCGTCGCCCGGGTGAGCTTGGCGCCCATGGCGGCCTGGCCGACGGCGATGCCCGTGGGTACGGAGCCGGTGAACGACACCTTGTCGGTGCCTGGGTGCTCGATCAGCGCCTTGCCCACCGCGCCGCCCCCTGTAAGCACGTTCAGCGCACCCGCCGGCAGGCCGGCTTCGCTGGCCAGTTCGGCAATGCGCAGCAGCGTCAGCGGGGTGAATTCGCTGGGCTTGATGATGATGCTGCAACCGGTGGTCAGCGCCGAGGCCAGCTTCCAGATGGCGATCATGGTGGCGAAGTTCCAGGGCACGATGCCGACCACCACGCCGATCGGCTCGCGCAGGGTGTAGGCGGTATAGCGCTCGCCGGCGAACGAGGGCAGGGAGGGGGTGATGGTCTGGCCGGTGATCTTGGTCGCCCATCCGGCGTAGTAGCGCAGGAAGTGTGCGGCCTGTTCCACCTCGAAGGCGCGGGAGATGCCGATCAGCTTGCCCGACTGCAGGGTTTCCAGTTGCGCCAGTTCCTCGCGGTGGGCTTCCAGCAGGTCGGCCAGCTTGAACAGCACGGCGGCGCGAGCGGCGGGGCTGGTGCGCGACCAGGTTTTGAAGCCTTGGCGCGCCGAGGCCACGGCCTGATCGACGTCGGCCTGGGTAGCGTCGCTGATCTGGGCGATGACCTGGCCGTTGGCCGGGTTGACCACGGCGATTTTCGCGTTGCCCTGGCTGGCCAGGTTGTGGCCATCGATGAACAGGCCGTGCTCGCGGGCCAGGAAGGACGTGACGGCAGGGAGCAAAGTGATGTCGCTCATGCGAACTCCGGGAGGCAGAGGGCGGCCGACAGGCTGCCAAAGCATCGAGCATAGAGAGCGGGCAGGGCAGGTTCTTGCGTCTGCGTGACAGGGGCATGACTGTGGCTGCCAGCAAGCGAGTGCGCGCTGGCACGCAGCGGCAAGGACTGCGGCAGCCATTGGCAAGACGCCAGGCGACCCGTGGCGCACAGTGATCATTCGTTCAACGCCATAAAAACAAGCCGGGGCATCACCATGTCACTCAACAACAAGCTCACCGAGCATCTCAACCGGGGCAGTGTCGGCTTCCCCACTGCGCTGGCCAGTACCGTCGGGCTGATCATGGCCAGCCCGGTGATCCTCACCGCGACCATGGGCTTCGGTATCGGTGGCAGCGCCTTCGCCATCGCCATGGTCATCGCCGCACTGATGATGCTGGCGCAGTCGACCACCTTCGCCGAGGCTGCTTCGATCCTGCCGACCACGGGCTCGGTCTACGACTACATCAACTGCGGCATGGGCCGGTTCTTCGCTATCACCGGCACGCTGTCGGCGTACCTGATCGTGCATGTGTTCGCCGGCACCGCCGAGACGATCTTGTCTGGCGTGATGGCGCTGGTGAACTTCGAGCACCTCAATACCCTGGCCGAGTCCGCCGGTGGCTCATGGCTGCTGGGGGTGGTCTTCGTGTTGTCGTTCGCGGTGCTCAACGCCTTTGGCGTCAGCGCCTTCAGCCGCGCCGAGGTGATCCTCACCTTCGGCATGTGGACCACCCTGATGGTGTTCGGTGTGCTCGGCCTGATTGCCGCCCCGGCGGTGGAGCTGGACGGGCCGTTCGGTGTCTCGCTGGTGGGTACCGACCTGATGACCATTCTTTCGCTGATCGGCATGGCCATGTTCATGTTCGTCGGTTGCGAATTCGTCACGCCACTGGCGCCGGAGCTGCGTCGTTCGGCCTGGGTGCTGCCACGGGCGATGGCGCTGGGCCTGTTCGGCGTGGCCAGTTGCATGTTCATCTATGGCGCGGCAATGAAGCGCCAGGTGGAAAACGTGGTGCTCGATGCCGCCACCGGTGTGCACTTGCTGGACACGCCCATGGCCATTCCGCGCTTCGCCGAGCAGGTGATGGGCGACATCGGCCCAGTGTGGCTGGGCATCGGCTTCCTGTTCGCCGGCGCCGCCACCATCAACACCCTGATGGCGGGCGTGCCGCGCATTCTCTACGGCATGGCGGTCGATGGCGCGCTGCCCAAGGTCTTCACCTACCTGCACCCGCGCTTCAAGACGCCGCTGCTGTGCATCCTGGTGGTGGCGCTGATCCCTTGCCTGCACGCCTGGTACCTGGGCGGCAACCCGGACAATATCCTGCACCTGGTGCTGGCGGCGGTGTGTGCCTGGAGCACGGCCTACCTGCTGGTGACCTTGTCGGTGGTGATCCTGCGCATTCGCCGCCCGGACCTGCCACGGGCCTACCGCTCGCCGCTGTTCCCACTGCCGCAGGTGGTATCGAGCGTGGGCATCCTGATCGGCATGGCCTTCATTACCCCGCCGGGGATGAATCCGGCCGACATCTATGTGCCGTTCGCCATCATGCTGGGGGGCACCGCTGCCTATGCGCTGTTCTGGACGCTGGTGGTACAGAAGGTCAACCCGTTCAAGCCGGCGCGGGTCGAGGATGTGCTGGCGAAGGAATTCGCCGCCGAACCTGGCCATGTGGTGGAGCACTTGCAGCATGATCAGACGTTTGCGTGAACGCCTGCTGGCGCCGCGTGCGCCAGCAGGTTACCGGCCCGGGGTCACCCTCGGGCACCTGGGGCGCAACCTCGGGCCGCTGCCGATGGCGCGGCCGGAGCCGGCGCTGGGTGTGCTCGATGCGCGCGAGCAAGGTTGGCACGCCGTGGTCCGCGAGCGGGTCGAGGCGCACTTGCTGATGCACGTGGTGACGTGCGAGTTCCAGCTCTGCGTGCCTGCCCTGCAACGGGGCGAGGTGCGTCTGGAACTGCGCCATGCGGGTACGATTCGCCGGACCGGTGTGAGCGTGGTCTACCGTGGCGGCGACCGCCAGCGTTTCACCCAGGTGCGCGAGCATCTGCTGGATGAAGCGGCATTGCTGGCAGCGCTGATGCCGCTGGACTTCAAGCGCCTGGCCCTGGAATGCCGCGACGGCCAGTGGCACCTGGCCTTGGAACACATGGGGGGCAGTGAAGTGGTGAACCGGCTGCCGGCGTTTCGTCGCTACATCAAGGTCAGCCCCGAGCAGCGCGAGCATCTGCTGGCCAGCCTGGCCTGCTTCAGTGAGGCGCTGCAACGAATCTGAGCCATTCCTGGCACTCCCTTTGCTACTGCTTTCGACCGAATATGACAGTTGTGCGTGCATAGTTAACATGTTATCAATGCGCCCATAACAACAAGCTTCGTGTCGAGGGCAGCCATGCATCAACATCAATCCGACCGCCAGGGACTGGAAAGCTGGACCATGGCCATGCAGCAGATCTGCGGCCGTTTCGAGACCCAACTCGCCTCCAATCATTCGTTGTTCATCGGTGAAGTGTCGGCCGGTTTGCGCGCCGGCCTGCCGGTGGCCAACCTGCGCACCAACGCCGGCAAGATCCGCCGCCTCGGCGAGAACCCCGCCCTTGACGATGACCAGCACTGCTTCCTGGTGTTCCAGCGCACCGGGCATTCCAGCGTCGCCCAGGGTGGCGCCCACGTCAGCTTGGCACCGGGCGAGCTGCTGCTGATGGATTCGGTCGGGCAGTGCGAAATCAACCCCAGTGGCCTGATCGAGCATGTCTCGCTGGCCTTGCCGCGCGAGCAGGTGCGCAAGCATGTGCAGGGCAACGGCGTGATGTTCGGCAAGATCTCCTCGACCAATGCCTGCGGGCGCATGTTGCACATGCTGATGGACCAGTTGTGCAACGAAGGCAGTGCGGCCGATGACGGCGCCACTGGCGAAGCGTTGCAAAGCGCCTTCATCGCTTTGCTCGAACCGGGCTTCGAGCGCGGTAATGCCAGCGCCTGCCATTTTTCCAGCCTGAGCGGCGCTAACCTGCGCCAATACGTGCAGCAGGTGATCGACGAGTCACTGTCGCAACCTGGGTTGACCCCTACCAGCCTGGCGGGGCGCTTGAACATTTCCGTGCGGCACTTGTACCGGTTGTTCGAGGAGCAGGGCGACAGCGTGTGCCGCTATATCCAGCGGGCCCGCTTGCAGCGCAGTGCCGATGACCTGGCCAATCCGTTTTTCCGCAGCGAGTCGATCACCTCGATCGCCTACAAATGGGGTTTCACCGATTCGGCGCATTTCAGCCGGTCGTTCAAGAAGCACTTCGAGCAGTCGCCGAAGGATTTTCGGGCGCAGGCGATGGTGTGAGCGCGCTCGCACCTTTGGCGGCTAGCGCGCTGCATGGCACAGGCTCCGCCTGTGTTCGCGGGTAAACGACACCACCCTGTAGGAGCGGGTTTACCCGCGAACACGGGCGAAGCCCGTGCCATGTAAACTCAGCGGCGGCCGTTGAAATAACCTGAGAGCTGGTGCACGGTCTTGCCGGCAGTCAGCAGCAGTGGGCGCAGGTGGTCCTTGCCGAGGATCCGCGCATGCTTGACCGAGCTGATCAGGTCATAACGCGACGACCCTTCATGCATGCCCTCCGCGAGAATCTTGCAAATGATATGGCTGGGTGTGACGCCAAAGC
Source organism: Pseudomonas sp. S31 (assembly GCF_016648105.1). Lineage (GTDB taxonomy): Bacteria > Pseudomonadota > Gammaproteobacteria > Pseudomonadales > Pseudomonadaceae > Aquipseudomonas. The sequence goes on from NZ_JACVVE010000010.1 coordinate 143,672, forward strand.
CGGAATACCCCTGCACGTAGAACGCATTGGGGCGTCCGGTCAAGGTGCCGATCTGCGGGAACAGGTTGGCGCTGGTGGCCATCGGGCCGCCCCAGGCGAGGTCGATGCGCACGTCCTTGAGGTAGGGGAAGATCTTCAGCATCAACGCCCGGTTCCAGGCCTTGAGGTCCAGTGGAATGTGTTCGACGAAGGGGGTGGCGGCACCGAACAGCAAGCGGTTCTCGCGGGTGACCCGGTAGTAGTCGATGACCGGGCGGATGTCGCTGTAGGCGCCACGGATCGGGCTGATGCGCTGGATCATTTCGTCCGACAGCGGCTCGGTCATGAGCTGGAAGGCGTAGGTGTTGATGGTGCGCGCGTGCAGCTCCGGCTCCAGCTTGTTGAGGAAGCTGTCGCAAGCCCACAGCAGCTTGCTGGCGCGCACCGAACCACGGCCGGTGCGCACCTTGATGCGCTCGCCGTAGGTCACTTCCAGCGCTGGGCTGTGCTCGAAGATGCGCGCGCCGTGGCCGATCAGGGCCTGGGCTTCGCCGAGCAGCAGGTTGAGCGAGTGCACGTGGCCGCCGCCCATGTGCAGCAGGGCACTGCTGTAGGCATCGCTGCCGATGATCTGGCGTACTTCCGAGCCGCCCAGGAAGCGGATTTCGTCGTGGCTGTTGATGGCCTTGAAGTCTTTTTCCCAGGCGCGCAGGGTCTGTTCCTGACGGCGGTTGAAACCCATGTAGCCGTAGCCATGGCAGAAGTCGGCATCGATGGCGTAGCGCGCGATGCGCTCCTTGATGATGCCGGCACCCAGTTCGCTGATCTCGAAGATCTGCTTCAGGCCCTGGTCGCCGACACTGCGCCTGATCTTCTCGAGGTCGTGGCCGATGCCGGCCATGATCTGCCCACCGTTGCGCCCCGTACCGCCAAAGCTCAGGTAGCGCGCCTCGAGCACGACGATATCGGTGATGCCTTTTTCTGCCAGCTCGAGGGCTGTGTTGATCCCCGAGAAGCCGCCGCCGATGACCACGACATCGGCTTCGATATCGTCTTCCAGGGTGGGGAAGCTCAGGTTGTACTTCTTGGTCGCTGAGTAGTAGGTCGGGGTCTCGACGGTGATCATGACGCAGCCTGCTGAATTGGAGTTGTGATAGGGCCGTTGCGGTGGGGGCTGGCGCTCCGGGTCATTGAGCACCTGACTATGGGTAGACGTCTTGCCCGAGCCTGACAGCCAGTTTAACTAGCCTGCCATTCAGCCGCATAGGTGCGGCGATGACGTACTTTTCGTGATTTGGTTAATGTATTAATGAACGCGTGCTGGCATACTCGCCAGCACGCTTTTCCACCACGATGCATGAGCCAGCATGACCACACCAAGACCTTCCCTGACGCTCACTTTGTTGCAAGCGCGCGAAGCCACCATGGCGTTCTTTCGCCCGGCCCTGAACGCCCATGACCTGACCGAGCAGCAATGGCGGGTGATTCGCATCCTGCGCCAGAAGGGCGAATTGGAAAGCCACCAACTGGCCGAGCTGGCGTGCATCCTCAAGCCGAGCATGAGCGGCGTGCTCAAGCGCCTGGAGCGCGACGGCATCGTCGGCCGGCGCAAGTCGCCGGAGGACCAGCGGCGGGTGTTCATCAGCCTGACGGTCAAAGGCCAGCAGGCGTTCCTGGCGATGAGCGAGGAAATGGGCCGCAACTACGAGCGCATCCTCGCTCAGTTCGGCGAGGACAAGCTGCAGCAGTTGATGCAGCTGCTCGACGAGATGAAAAAGATCAAGCCGTGACCCGCTGGGCGCCAGCGCCCGTGGTGAGCGACGGCGATTCGTCGAAAATCTTTCAGCGGCGAGGCTTTACGCCGGGGTCGGTATCCATCAGCGCTACAGGGCGGCAGGCCCTGCGGGCAAACCATGGAAAGTGCAATTTTACCCTCGGAACGTGCATTTCTCGGCCTCATCCATCGCCACATACTGAACGCGTCATCGAGATTTCTCGGCTGCCTGGTGCAGTGCTGGGCCAGCACGCTGACTATCCAATAATAAAGAGACCGTTCATGAAAAAGCCAAATCCCCTGCTGGAAGATCTCAAGGCTATCCTGCCGACCATTGCCGCCAATGCCATGCGTGCGGAGCAGAATCGCAGCGTCCCGGCAGAGAACATCGCCTTGCTCAAGAGCATCGGCCTGCATCGGGCGTTCCTGCCCAAGCAGTACGGCGGCCTGGAGATCTCCCTGCCACAGTTCGCCCAGTGCATCGCCCTGCTGGCCGGCGCTTGCGCCAGCACCGCATGGGCCATGAGCCTGCTGTGCACCCACAGTCACCAGATGGCGATGTTCTCGCCCAAGCTGCAGCAGGACGTCTGGGGTGACGACCCGGACGCCACCGCCAGCAGCAGCATCGCGCCGTTCGGTCGCATCACGGAAGTCGAGGGTGGCGTGAGCTTCAGTGGCGAGATGGGCTGGAGTTCGGGCTGCGACCATGCCGAGTGGGCCATCCTCGGCTTCCGTCGGCCAAACGCCGAAGGCACCCAGGACTATTGCTTCGCGGTACTGCCGCGCAGCGACTATGAAATCCGCGACGACTGGTACGCGGTCGGCATGCGCGGCAGCGGCAGCAAGACCCTGATCGTCAAGGATGCGTTCGTACCCGAGCACCGCATCCAGAAGGCCAAGGACATGATGGAAGGCAAGTCGGCGGGCTTTGGCTTGTACCCGGACAGCAAGATCTTCTTCGCCCCGTATCGTCCGTACTTCGCCAGTGGTTTCTCCACGGTCAGCCTCGGCGTTGCCGAGCGCATGCTGGAGGTGTTCCGCGAGAAGACCCGCAACCGTGTGCGCGCCTACACCGGAGCTGCGGTCGGTGCTGCCACCCCGGCGCTGATGCGCCTGGCCGAGTCGACCCACCAGGTGGCTGCCGCGCGGGCGCTGCTGGAAAAGAGCTGGGACGAGATTGCCGAGCACAGTGAGCGTCATGCATACCCCTCGCGCGGGACCCTGGCGTTCTGGCGCACCAACCAGGGCTACGCGGTGAAAATGTGCATCCAGGCGGTCGATCGCCTGATGGAAGCCGCTGGCGGCGGTGCCTGGTTCGAGAGCAACGAGCTACAGCGGCTGTTCCGCGATTCGCACATGACCGGTGCCCATGCCTACACCGACTACGACGTCTGCGCACAGATCCTCGGCCGCGAGCTGATGGGCCTGGAGCCTGATCCGGCGATGGTCTGAGCCAGCACCTGGCCGATCCCGACACAACCACAAAAACGAAGAGGGCAGGCCGCCTTGCCTGCCTGGGAGTCTTGCATGTCCAATCCAACCGATTTCGATACCCGTGCCTTCCGCCGCGCCCTGGGCAATTTCGCCACTGGCGTCACCGTGGTCACCGCTGCCGGGCCCAGCGGCCGCAAGGTCGGCGTCACCGCCAACAGCTTCAACTCGGTGTCGCTGGACCCGGCGCTGATCCTCTGGAGCATCGACAAGCGCTCGACCAGCCATGAAGTGTTCGAGGAAGCCTCGCACTTTGCCGTGAACATCCTGGCCGCCGACCAGATCGACCTGTCGAACAACTTCGCCCGGCCCAAGGAAGACCGGTTTGCCGGCATCGACTACGAGCAAGGCGCAGGCGGTGCACCGCTGTTCGCCGACTGCTCGGCGCGCTTCCAGTGCGAGAAGTTCCAGCAGCTCGACGGGGGCGACCACTGGATCCTGGTCGGCAAGGTAGTGGCCTTCGATGACTTCGGTCGCTCGCCGCTGCTGTACCACCAGGGTGCCTACTCGATGGTGCTGCCGCACACCCGCATGACCCAGCGCGCCGAAGGCCAGGCGCCGAGCAGTCACTTCCAGGGCCGCCTGCAGCACAACCTTTACTACCTGATGACCCAGGCCCTGCGTACCTACCAGGCCGACTACCAGCCGCGCCAGCTGTGCACCGGCCTGCGTACCAGCGAGGCGCGCATGCTGATGGTGCTGGAGAACGATGCCGGCCTGAGCCTGAACGACCTGCAGCGCGAGGTGGCGATGCCGGCCCGCGAGATCGAGGAGGCGGTGGCCAATCTCAAGCGCAAAGGACTGATCGCCGACGACGATGGACGGGTGCGGTTGTCGGTCAAGGGTGTGGATGAAACCGAGGCGCTGTGGACCATTGCCCAGGAACAGCAGGACAAGGTATTCGGGCAGTTCAGTGCCGAGCAGATGGATACGTTCAAGACCGTACTCAAGGCGGTCATCCAGATGTAAGGGCCTCGCTGGCAACGAAAACGGCGCCCATCAGGCGCCGTTTTGCTGTTCAGGTGTAGGAGCGCTTCCTATCAGTAAACGCCACCTGCAGAGCTGGCGGACGCCGGCACACCCTTGAACTTCCCTGCCAGCGCCTGCAACCCACGCATCAGCACCGTAGTATCGACCCCTACCGCAACAAAGGCCGCACCCAGCTCGATGTAGCGCCGCGCTAGCTTCTCGTCGGCGCTGAGAATCCCCGCCGCCTTGCCAGCCTTGCCGATGCGCACGATGGCGTCCTCGATCGCTGCCTGCACCTCTGGGTGCCCGGGGTTGCCACGGTGGCCCATGGCGGCGCTGAGGTCGGCCGGGCCGATGAACACACCATCTACGCCGTCGACCGCGACGATCTCGTCCAGGTTGGCCAGGCCTTCCATGTTCTCGATCTGCACCAGCAGGCACATCTGCGCGTCGGCCTGGTCGAGGTACCCCGGGATGCTGTTCCAGCGCGAGGCCCGCGCCAGGGCGCTGCCCACGCCACGCACACCCTTGGGCGGGTAGTGCACGGCCTTGACCAGCTGGCTCGCCTGTTCGGCGCTCTCGACCATCGGTACCAGCAGTGTCTGCGCGCCGATATCCAGCACTTGCTTGATCAGCGCGGTATCGCCGATCACCGGGCGAATCACTGGCTGGCTGGGGTAGGGCGCCACTGCCTGCAACTGCGCGAGCATGCCGCGCAGGTCGTTGGGGGCATGCTCGCCGTCGATCAGCAGCCAGTCGAAACCGGCATTGGCGGCAAGCTCTGCGCAATAGGCATCGGCCAGGCCCAGCCACAGGCCGATTTGTGCCTGGCCGCTGCGCAGGCGCTGCTTGAAGGTGTTGATGGGCATGTCCATGGCAGGTTCCTCAAACGAAACGGCAGGCAATCGAGCCGAGCATGTCGTAGTCGACGTGGAAGGTGTCGCCGGGGCGCGCAGCCACCGGGCGGGTGAACGAACCGCCGAGGATGATCTGGCCAGGCTCCAGGGTGATGTCGTACGGGGCCAGCTTGTTGGCCAACCAGGCGACGCCTTTTGCCGGGTGATTGAGCACGGCGGCGCTGACCCCGGACTCCTCGATCACGCCATTGCGGTAGAGCACCGCCGGCACCTTGCGCAGGTCGATCTCGGTGGGGCGCACGGCGCGCCCACCCATGACCACGCCGGCATTGGCGGCGTTGTCGGAAATGGTATCGAAGACCTTGCGCGTGGTCTGGGTCTGTGGGTCGATCTGCTGGATCCGCGCATCGATGATCTCCAGGGCCGGAATCACCCACTCGGTGGCGTCCAGCACGTCGAACACGGTCACGTTGGGACCCTTGAGCGGCTTGCCGAGGATAAACGCCAGCTCGACCTCGACCCGCGGCACGATGAAGCGCTCGAACGGGATGTCGGTGCCTTCGTCGAACAGCATGTCGTCGAGCAGGGCGCCGTAGTCGGGCTCGGTGATGTTCGACGAGACCTGCATGGCGCGCGAGGTCAGGCCGATCTTGTGGCCGACCAGCTTGCGCCCGGAGGCGATCTTCCTGGCGACCCAGGCGCGCTGGATGGCGTAGGCGTCTTCGATGGTGATGGCCGGTTGTTCCAGGGAGAACTGGCGCACCTGCTCGCGGCTGCGCTCGGCCTGGTCGAGGCGTTCGGCCGCCTGTTGGATGAAAGCGTTGTCAAGCATGGTGGGTATCTCGCTATAGGTGGGCGGTGGCTGCCGTCGCAGTTGGCGGCAGGCCACGCGCAAAAGGGGCTTCAGAGCGAACGGTTGAACAGCGGATGCAAGCTGCTGTGCTTGGCATCGAAGACCTGCTGGGCGCTTTCGTCGATCTGCAGGGTGAGGCCGATCGGGCGCTGCTGCAGCAGCCCGTCGAGGCGGGCCTTGAGCACCTGCAGCAGGCTGTCGCCGACCGCCTTGTGCACTGTGGTGCTGCGGCCGCTGCCCATGCGCAGGTTGGCGTAGAGGAAACCGTACTCGCCCTTGCCGTCGGCCACGGCGCAGTGCGCGGCCGGGTAGGCCAGCACGCGGGTGCCGCCGGTGGGGAATACGGCTTTGCCGGCCTCGTCGCGTTGTTCGAGCATGCTGTCGGCCAGGGCGCGACACAGCCCGGGGATGTCTGCGTCGCGTTCCAGGTCGGGGGTATAGAGCAGAACCAGGTGGGGCATGACGGGAGTCCTCGTCAGGAGCAACACCCGGCCACCCGCGAGGGCGACCGGGCGTATGCAGATTACAGGCGGCTGGTGGACACCACATCGGCCGGGTTGGCGGCCTGTGCGGGTGGAATGGCCGAGCCATCCTGCGGGGTGACCGGGAAGATCGCATTGATCTGGCCGGTACCCGACGAGCCGAAGTAGGGCGTGACCACTTCGGCCCTGCCGTCGTACTTCGACCAGCCCAGGGCGCCGAGCAGCATCGCGGTGTCGTGCATGAAGCCTTCGCCGTGGCCCTTGGCCGCATACTCCGGGAGCATTCCGCAGAAGGCGTCCCATTCGGCGTTTTCCCACATCTGCACCACGCGGTGGTCGAGGGTTTCCAGGAACGGGCTCCAGACCTTGGTGGCGAAGTCCGGTGCCTGGCCGTTCTGGGCGAAGCGGTGCGACAGCGAGCCGCTGGCGAGAAACGCCACGGTGCCGTCGTAGTGGTCTTCGATGGCCTTGCGCATGGCCCAGCCGAGGCGCGCGCTGTCGGCCAGGTAGTGCGAGGTGCACAGCGCCGAGACCGAGATCACCTTGAAGTGCTGGTCCTGGTTCATGTAGCGCATCGGTACCAGGGTGCCGTACTCCGGGCCCAGGGTGGTGGCATGGTGGGCCATGGTCTCGACGTCGAAGCGGTTGCACGCCTCGGCCAGCAGTTTGCCCAGCTCGGTGTTGCCGGGGAACGCGTAGGGCATGTTGCTGATGAAGTGCGGCAGTTCGTTGCTGGTGTACACGCCCTCGAAGTGCGGCCCGCACAGCACATGGTAATTGGCGTTGACCAGCCAGTGGGTGTCGAACACGACGATGGTGTCCACACCCAGCTCACGGCAGCGGCGGCTGATCTCGTAGTGCCCGTCGATGGCGGCCTGGCGGAAACCCTGGCGTGGGCCCGGCAGTTCGGACAGGTACATGGACGGTACATGGGTAATCTTGGCAGCGAGAGCGAGTTTGCCCATGGGAATCTCCGGTAAGCAGTTGTTGTTATCGTGTGGGAGCGGGCTTGCCCGCGAAAAAATCACCGCGGTGGATGGCACCGGCTTTGCCGGTGTTCGCGGGCAAGCCCGCTCCCACAGGGTTACCCGCCCTACCTGGAGGCTTTACACCCCCCAGCGAGGGATGTGGTGGCTACCCATGGAAATGCACACGTTCTTGATCTCGGCGAACACTTCGAAGCTGTATTGTCCGCCTTCACGGCCGGTACCGGAACCTTTCACGCCACCAAACGGCTGGCGCAGGTCGCGCACGTTCTGGCTGTTGATGAACACCATGCCGGCCTCGATGCCTCGGGCCAGGCGGTGGGCTTTGCCGATGTCCTGGGTCCAGATGTACGAGGCCAGGCCGTACTCGGTGTCGTTGGCCAGTTGCAGCGCCTCGGCTTCGTCCTTGAACGGGATCAGGCAGACCACCGGGCCGAAGATTTCTTCCTGGGCGATGCGCATCTTGTTGTTCACGTCGGCGAACACGGTGGGCTGGATGAACTGCCCCTTGGCCAGGTGCGCCGGCAGATTCGCCGGGCGCTCCAGGCCACCTGCGACCAGGCGTGCGCCTTCCTCGATGCCGATCTTGATGTAGCCGGTGACCTTGTCGTAGTGCTGCTGGGTGATCATCGAGCCTACTTGGGTCTTCGGATCGGTCGGGTCACCGACGATCAGGCGCTTGGCGCGGGCGGCGAACTCGGCGACGAACTGCGGGTACACGCTTTCCTGGATGAAGATCCGGCTGCCGGCGGTGCAGCGCTCGCCGTTGAGCGAGAAGATGGTGAACAGCGCGGCGTCCAGGGCGCGCTCGAGGTCGGCGTCCTCGAAGATCAGCACCGGCGACTTGCCGCCCAGCTCCATCGAGTACTTCTTCAAGCCGGCGGTCTGCATGATCTTGCGACCCGTGGCAGTGCCGCCGGTGAAGGAAATGGCGCGTACGTCCGGGTGGCGCACCAGGGCGTCACCGGCGGTGGCGCCGTAGCCCTGGATCACGTTCAGCACGCCGTTGGGAATGCCGGCCTCGACGGCCAGGCGGCCCAGCTCGTTGGCGGTCAGCGGCGACAGCTCGCTCATCTTCAGCACCGCGGTGTTGCCCAGCGCCAGGCAGGGCGCGGTCTTCCAGGTGGCGGTCATGAACGGTACGTTCCACGGGCTCACCAGGCCACACACACCCACCGGCTGGTACAGGGTGTAGTTGAGCATCTGGTCGTCGACCGGATAGGAGTGGCCGTCCATGCGCGTACAGACTTCGGCGAAGAAGTCGAAGTTGTGCGAGGCACGCGGAATCAGCACGTTCTTGGTCTGGTGGATCGGCAGGCCGGTGTCCAGGGTCTCGAGCTCCGCCAGCTTCGGCACGTTCTGGTCGATCAGCTCACCCAGCTTGCGCATCAGCCGGGCACGTTCCTTGGCCGGGGTGTTGGCCCACTTGGGGAAGGCTTCCTTGGCCGCGGCCACGGCCTGGGCGACTTCTTCGGCACCGCCGCTGGCGACTTCGCAGATGGCGTCGCCGGTGGCCGGGTTGTAGTTGACGAAGGTGTCTTTGCTTTCGACCTCACGGCCGTTGATCCAGTGCTTGATCATGCTGCTCATGCCTTGTTGTTCTTGAAGAAATCAGCTTCGCTGACGATTCGGTTGACCAGCCGGCCCACGCCTTCCACTTCCACCACCACTTCATCGCCCGGCACCACGTCGGCCAGGCCTTCCGGGGTGCCGGTGGCGATCATGTCGCCCGGTTGCAGGGTCATGAAGCTGGAGAAGTATTCGATCAGGTACGGAATGTCGAAGATCATATCCGCGGTGGTGCCTTCCTGCTTCAGCTCGCCGTTGATCCAGGTGCGCAGCTTGAGGTTGCTCACGTCCGGCACTTCGGCGGCATCGACGATCCACGGGCCGACCGGGGTGGTGGCGTCGCGGTTCTTCACACGCAGGTTGGGGCGGTAGTAGTTCTCGAGGTAGTCGCGGATGGCGTAGTCGTTGCACACGGTGTAGCCGGCGACGTAGGCCAGGGCATCTTCGCGCTTGACGTTTTTCGCCGGCTTGCCGATGACCGCCACCAACTCGCACTCGTAGTGCATGTACTCGACGTTGTCCGGACGCCAGGTGACCTGGCCGTGGCCGGTGTAGGTGCCCGGCGACTTGATGAAGGCCAGCGGCTCGGTGGGCGGGGTGAAGGCCAGTTCGCGGGCGTGGTCGGCGTAGTTCAGGCCCAGGGCGAACATGCTGCCGGTGGCCGGTGGCAGCCACTCGACCTGATGCTCGGCCAGCAGCCGGCCATCGGCCAGGCGTACGGCGTTGTCGGCTTCGACGGTGACGCTGTGGACATTGCCTTCATAACGGATGCGTGCGTGCTTCATGCCTGGTCCTCCGACTCGGCGACGATGGTGTTCGCCAGGCGGCCAAGGCCTGTGATCTCGACTTCGACGTGATCGCCCGGGTGCACGTCGACACGGCCCTCGGGGGTGCCGGTGATCAGCACGTCACCGGCGTGCAGGGTCATGAACTCGCTGAGCTCGGCGATCAGCTGGGGAATGCCACGCACCAGGTTGGCGGTGGTGTTTTCCTGCACCACCACGCCGTTGACGTAGAGCTTCAGGGTCAGCTGGTGCGGGTCGGCGATGGCCGCTACCGGCACCAGCTCGGGGCCGATGGCGCAGAAGCCGTCACGGCACTTGGCTTTCACCGCCGGGCGGTAGTAGCTGTCTTCCGGCAGGCTGTATTCGTTGACGATGGTATAGCCGGCCACGTGGGCCAGGGCATCGGCGGCGCTCACCCGGCTGGCGTCCTTGCCGATCACCACACCCAGGGCTGGGCCGGGCTGCAGGCGCTCGCCAGCAGGCTGGATCACATCCGCGCCATGGGCGTTGCGGGTGTTGGGGGTCTTGATGAACAGCACCGGCTTGACCGGGGCCTGTTTGTACGGCGGCTGTTCGAACTCGGCCAGACGTTGCTGCAGCAGACCGTTGTAGTTCAGCGCTACGCCGAACAAGGTGCCGTTCGCAACGTCATGCAAGGCATGGCTCATGCTTCTCTCCTGGCAGTGGTGGGTAGCAGGCGCCGCCCAGTCATATTGTTAATGTGTTAACGTTATAATTAAGATGTTAACGAACGTCAAGGCTTCCGACGGTGGCAACCGCTGCGTGGCAGGTGCACCATGGGGCCTGGTCAACTCGGTCAAGCGATTAGCGAGCAAGCAGTGATGAGCGATCGGCACCCCATCCCGAACATCAACATCGGTCAGGTCTACGACCAGCGCTACAGCGACAGCGAGGTGCATTACGACCGGCTCGGCAACCTGGCCGGGTTCTTCGGGCGCAACATGCCGGTGCATCGCCATGACCGGTTCTTCCAGGTGCACTACATCAAGTCCGGCACGGTGCGGGTGTACCTGGACGACCAGCAGTTCATCGAGTCGGCGCCGATGTTCTTTTTCACGCCGCCGACGGTGCCGCATTCCTTCGTCACCGAAGCCGATAGCGACGGGCACGTGCTGACGGTGCGCCAGCAATTGGTGTGGCAACTGATCGAGGCGGACCCCAGCCTGCTGCCGGCGGGGATGCAGGTGCGGCCGGCCTGCGTGGCGCTGGGCAAGGTGCCGCTGGCCGACCAGGCCGAGGCGCGGCGCCTGGAGCACTGGTTGGAGGCGCTCAGCGATGAGTTCGCCAGCCCCCATCCGGGGCGCGAGGCGGCGTTGCAGTCGCTCACCCGGTTGATCATGGTCAGCCTGCTGCGGCTGTGCCCCAACTCGCAGGAAGCCACGCCGGCCCGGCACGAGGACTTGAAGATCTTCCACCGCTTCAACGCCCTGATCGAGGCGCACTACCTCGAGCACTGGCCGCTGGCGCGCTACGCCCAGCAGATCGGCGTGACCGAGGCGCGGCTCAACGATGTGTGCCGGCGCATCGCCGACCTGCCGTCCAAGCGCCTGGTGCTGGAGCGGCTGATGCAGGAGGCCAAGCGCCTGCTGCTGTTCTCCGGCAGTTCGGTGAACGAAATCTGCTACCAGCTCGGCTTCAAGGACCCGGCCTACTTCAGCCGGTTCTTCAACCGCTATGCCAAGCTCACGCCTGGCGAATTCCGGCAGCGGCAGGCGGAGTTGCAGGGAAATGGCCACGTCGTTGCACCTGGCTAGCTTGGCGTTGTTTGCCAGTGATGCTCGCACCTTGCCGGGCGGCCTTGAATGGGTTTTCCGTGGATCAGCTTGCACTTTCCATGGCTGGGGCAGGGCGCCCGGGTGGTTGCCGGCGTGGCCCGATGCGCCTAATCTTGGCACTCGTACCTACCTGCACAGGCTCCACCGATGATCAGGACACAACCTTCGCTGACGCTCAGCCTGCTGCAGGCCCGAGAGGCCGCGATGGCATTTTTCAGGCCGTTGCTCAACGAGCATGATCTGACCGAGCAGCAATGGCGGGTGATCCGCATCTTGCATCAGCAGGGCGAGCTGGAAAGCCATCAGCTGGCGCACCTGGCGTGCATCCTCAAGCCGAGCATGACTGGGGTGCTCGGCCGCCTGGAGCGCGACGGCATGGTCAGCCGGCGCAAGGCCCCCGAGGACCAGCGCCGGGTGTTCGTGACCTTGACCGACAATGGCCAGGCTTGCTTCGCGGCGATGCGCGAAGGGATGGAAGCCAACTACCGCAAGATCCAGGCGCAGTTCGGCGAAGACAAGCTGCAGCAGTTGATGGCGTTGTTGAACGACCTCAAGCGCATCGCGCCTTAGACGCTGGCCAGCAGCTCATAGCTGCGCAGCCGATCCTCGAAGCGGTGGGTGACGGTGACGATGCCGATTTCCTCGCAGCCGAAGTCCCTGGCGAAGGCCTGGAGCCTGCTGCGGCAGGTCTGCGCCGAGCCGACCACCATGGCGCCCAGTGTCTGGTCGAACTCGGCGCGTTCTCCTGAGCTCATTCGCGCATAGCGCTGCTGCACCTGCTCCGGGCTGAGCAGTGCTTCACGCGGGCCTCGGCCTGCGCTCATCTTGCGGTACACCGCGGTGCCAGCGATGAAACGCGCCTGTTCGTCCGAATCTGCGCAGATAGCCGCTACTGCCAGCAGGCGTGGCGGTGTATCGGCCTGCCCAGCCGGGCGCCAGGCCTGTGCGTGCTGTTCGAAAATGGCCGGTGAACAGACACCGGGGGCAATGAACTGCGCCAGCGCCAGGCCCATGCCCAGTTGGCCGGCCAACTTCGAGCTGCCCCCGCCAGAGCCGAGCATCCACAGCGATGGCATGGCTGCGGGGTCCACCTGGCAGGCGAGGGCGGCATAGGGATGCCCGGCCGGGAAGTCGCCGCGCAGGAACGCGCACAACTCGGCAGCCTGCTGGGGGAAGTGATCGTGTTCGGGGATCTCGCCCGGCGACGCCAGCGCAATGCTGCTCAAGTGGCTGCCGCCCGGCGCGCGGCCGATGCCCAGGTCGATGCGTCCAGGGAACAGGCCGGCGAGCAGGGCGAAGGTTTCGGCGACCTTGTATGGGCTGTAGTGGCTGAGCATGACGCCGCCGCTGCCCACGCGCATGCGTTCGGTGGCGCTGGCGATGCGAGTGAGGAGGATCTCGGGCGCGGCCCCGGCGAACTGGATGCTGTTGTGATGCTCGGCCAACCAGTAGCGGTGGTAGCCCAGGCGCTCGCAGGCCTGGGCCAGCGCCAGCGAGGCCATGGGCGCACTGGCCAGGGTGTAGTGCTCGTGCACGGGTGTTTGGTCGATCACTGTCAGGCGCAAGGTCACAGGCGGTACCGTCTCGGTTGATTCATTCAAGTGTTAACTATTTTGGTACAGTCGCCGACGAATGTTAAGATGTTATCGAATTAATCGTCGTGGAGCACCTTGCTTGAGCAACCCTCATCGCTTGATCGTCCTGTTGGCCGCGCTGGTCGCGTTCGCCCCGCTGTCGATCGATACCTACCTGCCGAGCCTGCCAACCATCGCCCAGGACCTGGCTGCCGATGCCACCCGTGTGCAATTGACCATTGGCGTGTTCCTCGCCGGGCTGTGCCTGGGCATGCTGTTCCATGGCCCGAGCGCCGACCGATATGGGCGCAGGCCGGTGCTGCTGTGGGGCATGCTGCTGTACCTGGGCGCGACCATCGGCTGCCTGCTGGCGGGCACTATCGAGCAGTTGATCGCCTGGCGCTTCCTGCAAGGCGTGGGTGGCGCCGCCGCCGCGGTGTTGGCGCGGGCCATCGTGCGCGACCTGTTCGCCTTGAACGAGGCGGCGCGGATCCTTTCGCTGATGCACCTGGTGACCATGCTCGCCACCCTGGTCGCGCCCTTGGCGGGCAGCTTCCTGATGTTGCTGCATGGCTGGCGGACCATTTTTGCTGGGCTGTTCTGCTTTGCTGCGATCTGCCTGGTCGCCAGCCTGTGGTGCATTCCCGAGACCCATCCGGCCGACAAGCGCACGGGCTCGCTCGGGGCGGCGCTGGGTGGTTACTGGCATATCGCACGCAACACTCAGGCGCTGGCGTTCATCTTGTGCATGGGCTTGTCGTTCGGCGGCATGTTCGCCTTCATCACCGCCTCGCCGTATGTGTACATCGAGTACTTCGGTGTCTCGCCCCATGGCTATGGCTGGCTGTTCGCACTGAACATCGTCGGGGTGATCGTGGTGACCCTTCTCAATGCGCGCTTGGTCGGGCGGCTGGGGCCGTTGGCGATGCTTGGTGTGGGGGCGGCGATCGTCACGGTGGCGGCATTGGGGCTCGGCATTCTAGGGGGACTTGGGCTGTTGGGCTTGAGTGGCATCGTCGTGCTGGTGGTGGCGTATGTCAGCGTCACCGGGCTGATGGGGGCCAATTGCGTGGCCAGCCTGTTGAAGCTGTTCCCTGGCAATGCCGGTGCTGCCGCGGGCCTGGCGGTGTCGACCCAGTTCGCCATGGGCGCGGCGTTCAGTGCGTTGGTCGGGGCGCTGGCCGATGGTTCGCCAAGGCCCATGTGCCTGGTGATCGCGGGGGCGGGGCTGGGG
>NZ_JACVVE010000110.1 GCF_016648105.1 Pseudomonas sp. S31
GAGATCGCGCGCCGCCCGCGCGGCGCATCGCGAGCTGCGCTCGCTCCTACGTTTTTCGGGCCAATCATCCCTGTGAGATTTTCGCGCGACCGCCTTGGTGTCCTCCTAGATACCGCGCCGAGCCAACAAGGCGGTCGCGCGCATCTGCCACTGACGTTACTGGCCCGAAACAAGCGTAGGAGCGAGCGCAGCTCGCGATGCGCCGCGCGGGCGGCGC
>NZ_JACVVE010000111.1 GCF_016648105.1 Pseudomonas sp. S31
CTATGACCGTGACGAACAGTCCTCGGCCCGCGGCCTGGAGATGTCCCTGGCTTTGCTGATCCACCCCATGAGCCAGCCCGCACCCGGCACCGAAGAGCACGACCTGCGCTTCAAGCGCCTGGAACAGTGGCTGGACCAGCATGACAGCCCGCTCTATACGGCGCTGGCACCGTTCAACCCCTTCAAAGACAAAGCCGACGCGGTCGGAACTTTGC
>NZ_JACVVE010000112.1 GCF_016648105.1 Pseudomonas sp. S31
CCGGGGGTCGCGGGTTCGAGTCCCGTCCGCTGCGCCATCTTCGCCTCGAGGTCCCATGAACACCTCGAAGCAGCAAGAAGAGCGAACAACGTTCGCTTTTTTTGTGCCTGCCGCCACTGCATGGTGGAACAGGCCCAGGTTTCAAACGGGCGCAAGCCCGAGCGATACGCAGCGGTAGTTCAGTCGGTTAGAATACCGGCCTGTCACGCCGGG
>NZ_JACVVE010000113.1 GCF_016648105.1 Pseudomonas sp. S31
GAGCGCCGCCCGCGCGGCGCTTCGCGGGTAAACCCGCTCCTACAGTTTGTTGCAACGTGGCCATGTCTGTGAGGTCATGGTTGCCAGCCTCGTCGCCCCGACCCACTATCGCGGTGAACCAACAAGGCAGGCGCGGGAGATCCCACAGGCATAACTGGCCCGAAACAAACTGTAGGAGCGGGTTTACCCGCGAAGCGCCGCGC
>NZ_JACVVE010000114.1 GCF_016648105.1 Pseudomonas sp. S31
GACAGCGCTTGCACGGCCAGTTCTACGCCTGTGGATAAACCCGGTCAAGGGCCGAAATTCAGTGCCCTTGAGGACATGAAAAGCGGTTATCCACCGGTGGAATTCCGTGGTAAATCCCGGACAACGTCGCGGCTTTTAGCTTTTCAAAATGAGGTCCATCCAAACAGGGCGGCTTTGCAGCCCTGTTTGGATGGACCCGC
>NZ_JACVVE010000011.1 GCF_016648105.1 Pseudomonas sp. S31
ACGCGTCTTGAGGTCGTTGAACACTTTCATCCAGAACTTCGCACCCTCGGTATTCTCGATCCAGATGCCCAAGATATCCCGCGTCCCGTCGGGTAGAACGCCCAGCGCCAGGTAAATGGCCTTGTTACGCACCAGGCCTTCTTCGCGGATTTTCACCCGCAGCGCATCAAAGAAAATAACCGGATACATCGGCTCCAGGGGCCGCTGTTGCCACGCGCCGATCTCTTCCATGACCTCGTCTGTCACAGAGCTGATGAAGTCGTGCGAAACCTCTGTCCCGTACTGCTCGGAAAGAAAAGCTCGGATCTCTCTGACCGTCATTCCACGTGCGTACATGGCGATGATCTTGTCGTCGAAGCCAGTGTAACGGCGCTCGTGCTTGGGGATCAGAATGGGCGCAAAGCTGCCGTCTCGATCGCGAGGAATCTCCAGCCGCAGCGGGCCATCGCCGGTCAAAACCGTCTTGCCACTCTTGCCGTTACGCTGGTTGGTTTCATCCTCTGGGCGCTGCGCGCCCGGCGGATAGCCCAGGTGGTGACCCAGCTCGGCATGCAGCGCACGTTCGATCAGGGCCTTCTTGAACGCCGCAGAGGCATCCTCGATGGCTTCTGCGGTCATCAGGCCCTCACCGAACTGCTCCAGCAGTTCTTTGGGGATTTTGGGCAGGTCACGCAAGGGTTTCTTTTTGGTTGGCATACATGCACCTCTTACTCATGTTATGCCCGAACACAAAATTTCTGACACCCTCCTCGATATCAGCCGCACTGCAAGGCTCAAACCCACGCCGGGCGTCCCCCAGTGCCACGATATCCACACCACACCCCACCTGTAAGAACATTCCGAACCTGAGTCCAAATGCTTCAGTGGCACGCCACTGCCGAACTATCCTACGCCCCGTGTCGAATGCCGTCTGATAGGCGGGGAAATACCACAGCGCTAAGGTCATTGTTCGCCCAAATGGCGAGCGGCCGTGAGAAGCCGGTGCGGTATTTCAGGCATAGCTTTCTGTTATGGCGGCTGTGCGCGTGCAGACTTCGGTCTAGCCGCGGTGCCTGAAACGCGGATTCTCACCTCGCGTACGGCCGCCACCCCACTCCGTGAGAAGAGCGGGTGGTCGGTTTCCGACCCATATCAGGATATTGACCATGAAAAAAATCGTACCCGATCCACCAACCGACCAACCCTCCTCCTACTTCCTGACCACCCCCGCACTCACTCGCGAAGAAGCCATAACCCGCGCCACCGGCATCATGCAGCGCCTCACCAAAGCCGGTGATGAATACCTGAAAGCCGAAACCGACGAAGAGCGTGCCTACACCCTCGATACCATGGAAATCCTCAACGACGTCCTGGGCGGCTTGATCATCCATATCAAGGGCCTGGAGAGTGCATCATGAAAACAGCATTCGGCTTCCAACTCCTGCGATTCGCCCAAGATTGCGAGGCTGACCAGAAAGGCTGACACCATGAGCGAAGAGAGGAAAACCATCTGCACAGCCGGCGTAGAAACCTTTCTGGATGTGGGCAACCCTCCAAGAAACCTTTTGCGCGTTCAGCCAGGTATCCCCATCGACGTCGCGTACGACCAGGTCTCCATCTTGCTGGGCTACATAAAACATCTGGTGCGCGAAGGCGACCTGGAGGACAACCACAAGCTACTCGGCGCTGCGGACTATCTGAGTATGCTAGCCAAAGCGTTGATGAATGATGTGGAGATCGCGAAGAACCGGCTAATCTAGATGCACGGAAATAAGGGGACAAGCCCAAGGTTTCATTTTTTCAGCGTTAGATAAATTCTACAGCGGCGCTGCGGATAATAAATCTTAAGCTTGTCCCTTTTTCGTGAAGCACTTTCCGCGCCTGCCACTCGAGTAACGGCCCCACTGCATTACTGGTAAGATACCGAATCTCGAAATTTTCTGCGGAATCAACAGTGCCTGCAGGTCCTGACACTCGACGCCCGCAAAAAATCGGGGACAGACCACGATTTCAGCCCTGCATAAAAGTGGTGCCCTATTTGCTCCTGCGGAATCAGGCCATGGTGACGTTAGGATTGGCAGTTACCGATCTGAATGCCTACCCAGTCCAGTTCTCAAAAAAAGGAAAACCATGTATTTACCCTTCATCGCTTTTGTCACGCTCGCATTGCTAACCGGCTGTACAGCCATCCCATACGATAAACCGCAAGACCAACTGAGCATCCAGAGAGATTTGTCTGTAAAACCTGAGGAGATTGTCACAATAACTCAAGTGGACTGGTGCTCCTATGCCTATGGAGAACTGACGCCCTGCCACCCCCAGGAAGCACTAGCAATCCAAACCCGGACAAAACTGATTCTGGCCAGTTACGACAAACCTCATTACAAAAAGATTCTTGGAATGCAAACCCGCGAAGTTACCTGCGCGCACTTACAAACACCAATAGACACCGCTCCGAATTTGTTTTTGTTCACCCAGGCCTATGCCGTGCAAATCTGGCCGGTGGATCCGAGTTTTAAACCAGACATCGCGAAGAAAAAACTCATCGTGGACACTATGGTTCAATCAGGAAAACGAACCTTGGTGGGCACGGAAAACGATTATGTGAGAGACTCAGGGCAGGTGAGATCGGGAATGGCAATCATCCCGAACACGGCTATCCCTTACTCAACTCGAACCCCAATCCTACATCTGATTAACCCTTGTTCGCCGTAGAACAACGATCGAAAAAGGGGACACGAAAAACATGAAAAGGGGACAGATTTGAATGGCACTTACTTAGCGGCAACCATTTTGGGAAAATGGGGACAGATTTATTTTCCGCTATTGTGCTTGGGTCTTCCCTGCCCTCGCAACTCCACGCGCCGCCCCTGGACTCTCTCTACTTCATTCACAAAACCGGGGCCACCGGTTAGCTGTCCTCTCTTCAAGGCGGCACGGATAAGCTCTATTTCACTACATGGCACGGCCTGCCGTACGAACTCCATATAGAGGCAAGAAAGGGGACAGATTTATTTATTTGCTATCGGCACTCACCGAGACAATAAATCTGTCTCCTTTTCTCCACGTGCGCTGGTTAGAGGGCATCGGCACACCTCAATGGTACGCGACGTCCTGGACCACCGCGCGAGCGTCACTCGAGATACTCGTCCATCCTGATGTGGATGTTGCTGTAAAACTCGCATCATTAGCCGCAGCTTTACCCGTACCTACAAATCCAGTTTCTCCAGCGAAGGGAAAATGGGGACAGATTTATTTTCCGCTATTGTGCTTGGGTCTTCCCTGCCCTCGCAACTCCACGCGCCGTCCCTGGATTCTCTCTACTTCATTCACAAAGACAAAAACAAATCTGTCCCCATTCTCCCATTCTCCTTGTCCCCATTCTCCTGCGAAAATATTCCGTGCTCGGTTAGTAAAGCAAACCTACGCAGTCTGGCTCCTTGGTCGGAAAGAATTTTAGCAGGAGCTTCCTCAGGGGATACTTATCAGCCTGAACCTCGTAAACCACCTCAGTGGTTGAGTCCATAGCAAAGGAATTTCCGGCGTTTGTCGCCTCGGAAAGCCTCACCAGTTTGATGTCTGTAATATCCCCGACAAGAGTGCGCATGGATTTCCAGCCTGTGAGGGGAACGTCATCGCTTTTTTGGCAAAGAAGGCGGCCCCAACGGGCCTTATCGCCCTGTTGGTAAGCTTCTATTACCTGCTGCGTTACCGCATAGGTGTTATTCGCGACGGGGACGCTTGTCTCATCGTGAAATTGCTGCTTTGCAGCACAGCCGCCTAGTAGCAGGCCCAGGAACGCGATAGTCCGTTTCACCTGACCGCTCCTGCTGGCACACCTGCAATCAAGCCCAATAGCAGTCCAACTGTTAATCGATTCATGGTCGCTTTCCCTCAACTTGAGCAAGAAAGGGGACAGATTTATTTTCGCACCGCTCGCTCACTCCAGCGGGGCGACTGTAGAGAGAAAAATAAATCTGCCCCCATTCTCCGAGTCCCCATTTCCTAATCCTCAACGGACAGTCATGCATGCATCTATGCTTTGCATGTCGTTGGATGAAGTAAAACTCTCCCGTGTCAGTTCGCTCTTCCAGCAGACCGGCCGAAGAGAGAAAAATAAATCCATCCCCATTCTCTCCTGCCCCCTTTTTCCTCGGGGCTCTTTATCTACGATCACAACAAACTCAAACCACATGCAGAAATAAAGTCTGACATTGGCAACTCAGTAGAGCTTTCAACACCTGACGAAAGGGCATCCTGCAACTTAACCACTCTTCTCTCGAAATCAAGAACAACATCAAAACAATTAAACTCAAACTCCCTGATCAAAACATTATCCGAGCGCGCCCTTTCTTCAAGCGCCCCATTCAAAACAGAGCGCACGTAAGCATTCAATTCCTGAGCAATAAATTGCTCCATCAGAGAGCCATCGTTAGTCATGATTATCTCCTAAATTAGAGCGGGAACGCCGTCTGAATCACCCCATCACGAACATTAACCTTAATCGTGGAGGTTGGGACGCCCGCTGCATTAGTCCCGATGACCTTTCCTACGTTGTACTCGATAACATAACCGCCAGGACCACTGGAGAGACCTTCCCATATCTCAGCGCGCTATCTACATAGCTGTGAAATAAGGTGAAATAAGGGGACTGAAATAAGGGGGCACATTTATTTTCGCACCACTCGCTCACTCCAGCGCGGCAACTGAAGAGAGAAAAATAAATCTGTCCCATTCTCGTCGATAAAGCGAAGACCTCAGGCTTATCCCTTGCTGACTAAGCCACGTCGGTCAGCAAGGGCAGAGGTCAGAAAAAATGGGCACCCGAAGCACGTTAAGTAAGTGCCATTCAAATCTGCCCCCTTTTAGCCTTAAGTTGCTGTGAATTTCCACTGCATGATCCATACGGCGCTTGCGATATATCTTTTACTTCAAATCCTATTTTTCCGCTTTAGCCTCAAACTTTTTAAAAATGCTACTCATATAACTCCCCGTTCGACGATCTAACGAAGCCGTTACCAAGCTAAGTGGACTAAACTGTGCAAGCTGCCCTTTCATACCCGACAGTTGCGGGCGCTTGTAATAAACATTCTTCTTATCATTGTTATCAATAAACCACTTACCACCTAAGTGGCGCCTAAAAACCTGCCCAACGTACCTCGCAGCCCCATCAACTACAGCCGCTTGATCTTTCTGATGCAATAATTCAATGGTCCCATATCGCTCAATCAGCCAACGCTCCAAAAAATCCAAAGAATCAGGAGAGTAGTCAAAATACTGGCGAGCTTCTTTGGAAAAACCATTTATAAAGCGATCAATGGCATCACTCATGTCCATCAACCAATACTCAAAAATATCATCTTCCGCGCTCAAGTCAATGCCCTACCTTTATTGAAATACCGGCTTTTTCCAACGCTTCCAGCAATGGTTTGGAAGCCTGATCTCGGAACACCCATTCAACCTGCCAACCTTGATCAACTAGAACTTTGTCTCGCGCCACCTCCCACAAATTTGACTGTGTGGCTGTTTGATACCCCATCTTGTACTCAATGCCCTTTTGGATATCTACATCAGCGATATCTAAGCGGCGGGCATAGTTCGCACCATCGACAACAGTATTCACCGTCACCTCTCGTTGCCCCCAGCCAATTGTCGAATGATAAATATCCACTGCGGCATTGGCCTGTTTTGCACGAACCATGTTCGTATCATAAACGTTTGCCCACCGGTCGTAATCCCATTTGCCACCGTTCTCAACGTATTCATTCCAACGCAATTCCTTGTGCTGAGCCGACCCCGTGCTGACACTCAATGAGTCATCGTACTTGACGATTTCGTCAGTGGTAAGGCCTATTTCGTTTCGCTTAACCGCATCGGCGCCGACACCTCGCTCACTTCCAACATAGTTCTGCCAGTCGGGATGATAAGGGTTAGCTTTCATCTCATCCGAGACGGTTGTGATCGTACCGAAGCGTCCTGCAACAGCTCCTACCAACCCCAGCGAGTTGAGAATAGCCTCAGCACCGGCCAACACTCTATCGCCAGTTGTAGGCTCATACCCGCTGACAGGGTTCGCACCGCCCAAGCTTGTGTAGAGTTGGCAAGCTACACCGATTACCCCAGAGCTGCCGCAACCCGAGTTGTAGGCATCCAGCCCGAATTTATCAGCAGCGATGGTCGCGCGCTCGACCTCCATCTTGTTCCGCTGAACCTGTCCTGCAGCCTCAGCATCACTTGCAGCAACGAGTTTCCATTCATTGCCGGCAGACGTCTGTATTGCCTCATCGGTAACCAGGCAGAAGCCGTTGCCGGAATTCGCGCACGCAACAATATCGCCAGGTTTGGTATGGCTGAACTGGTCAGGCCCCATTTCCGAGCCCACCACGGTGTACTCGGTTTCCAGCACACTGTCGCCCAGCTTGCGCAGTTTGCTAATCTCATCTGCCCGCTTCTGGCAATCATCCGACCCTCCCGCAGCCCCGCCGCAGGCCGAAGCGTATTCACGCTCCTTCTGCTTCAGGTACATCCGCCCATCCAGGGTCAGATGATTGTTTTCGACCGCGTTCTTGCCAGCCGCGGCACCTGCCACGGCACTGCTCGCATCGCCACCGACGACAGCCCCAGCGAAGCCGGACGCCAGCGTTGCCAGTGCCGATACCGTCTGTTTCTCGTCTTCAGTCAGTTCATCTACGGTTTTGCCCGGGTACATCTGCTTGGCGATCAGCTCGCCACTCACCGCCCCCGCAGCACCTGCGGCGGCACCGTTGCCCTGGGCCTGTGCCACCAACGCACCCAGCACCGCGTGGGCCATCAGGCGCGCCGTTTCGTTGTCGCCCGACACCTGCTTGATCTGCTGGGCCAGGTAAGGTGCCGAGGCCCCTGCGAGTGCACCGGCCAGGTTGCCACCCGCCAGCCCTTGAAGTGCCGCAGTCACTGCCTGCGCGGCGCGCTGCAGTTCACTACCGGTGCCGTAGGACTGCATGGCGTTCTTGTAGGTAGGACTATTGCGTACCCGCTCTCCATAATCTTTGGCCGACTCGCCCGCGTCGCGCTCAGCTACAGCCTGTTTGCCCGCCTCGAAGGCGCGCAGGTCACCCTCGGTACGGATCACGTCCATTGTCTGGGTACCGATTTCGCCGATCAGCTGAACCGTGCGCAGGCGGCGTTGCTCTTTCTCCTTGTCGAAGATGGGGCTGATGCTGTCATTCGCGCTGGCAGGGTCGCGACTGAGGCTGGCGACATCTTGCTGCTGGTTGGCCGTATCCCTGACCTCCAGCGTGCCTTCGGAGACCGCCGAGCGGGTCGTGCCACTGGCACTCCCACTGCGGTTCAAGCCAACGGCCATGACGCTGCCCATGTTGCCGGTAAATTCTTCGCCGACACTGCCGCCACCGCTGACGCTGAGGTTTTGGCCCTGGGTCTTGAAATCGGCCTTGTTGCCCAGCTCGCTCCAGCCCAGCGTAGCGGTGCTCAGGCGGTTCTTGGTCGGATCGGCGCTGCTGGCGATCACCGCGCCATCCAGTTGGGTGTGCTTACCCACCTCGATGTCGTAGCCGCCCTTGCCCGCAAACAGGCCGCTTTGCTCCTGCACGCTGTCGTAGTTCGAATGCAGCTTCTGGTTGTTGATCGACAAGTAACCGCTGCCACCAGCGCCCAACGTGACGCTGACGCCACCGGCCACTTCCAACTGCTTGCTGTCGTATCGGTCGCTGTCCTGTTGGCTTCGGATCAGCAAATCACGACCTACCTTGGCTTCGATCTGCTCGGCATTGACCTGCGCGCCTACCAGGTTGGCATCCCGACCACTGACCAGCCTTGCCTTGTTGCCAGCGTCGAGGGTGGTTTCGGTCCAGGTGGTACCGTTGCCCTTTTCACCACCAGTACCCATGTTGGCATTGGCGAAAATGCTCAGACCAGCACCACTGGAGCCCACTCCAAGGCTGATGCCGACAGAGCCACCACCACTCTTGTTCTTGCCATCGAGCTTCTGGGTATTACCTGCCGACTCGAGCACGATGTCGCGATTGGCCGCCAGCAGCAGGTCCTTGCCAGTTTTCAGTTGGCTGCCCTGGACGTGAATGTCGCCGTCAACGCCCAGCGCCCCTTTACCTGTGGCAGCAATGCTCAGGTTGCCCCCCGAGGTCAGGCTGCTGCCTTGACTAGCCATCTGCTCGGAGTGCTGGCTGGAACTGGATTTCTGCGTACCTAGCGAGAGTGCGATTCCGACGAACTGACCTTCCTTGGCGCCCGATTCCAGACCTTGCGCAGCCTGCCAGGCCTGATAACCGGACAGACCTGCCTTGATGCCTTGCAACGCACTCAGACGGCTGTCGTCTTCGCTGCGGGCCGCTTGGGCATTCTGGTAGGCGGTATTGACGGCACTGCCTACCACCCCGGACAGCGCCAGTGTCAGCCCGCTTTTGCTGGATTTCTGCGTCTGCTCGCTGGTCGCGTGGTTCTGCGTTGCAAAAATACTGACGTTCTGCCCAGCCAGGTTGATGTCTTGGCCGGCGATCACATCGGAGGCGCGAATGGTCAGATCCTTGCCCGCCTGGATATCGACATCACCCAACACACTGCCGATCGTGCTGCCCTTCTGCAGTTCACTGTGGCTTTGCTGGGTCGACGAATTCTTCGCCGTACCCAACGTGATGCCGATGCCACCAGAGCTCATCAGGCCGGATTTACGCTTGGCCTCGCTGCTTCCGTATGAATCGGTCTCAACTGCACTGTCGATGCGTACATCACGCGCCGCGCTGAGCGTGGTCTTCTCGGTGGATACCACGTTACCGGCAACCACGTTGATATCTCGGCCAGCTTGCACCTGAGTCGTATTGCCACTGAGCGTCGATCCTTCAGCCACAGTCACGACCGACGATTGAGCGCTGGATTTGCTGGTGGACGAGAGGCCGAAGCCTCCCGACTTGGACGAAGCCGAGGCGTTCGACGAACTGCTCATGGCGGCCTGTAGGTTCACATCACGCCCGGCAGTGACCGTCAGATCACCCTCACTGGTTACCCGCGAGGCCTGTACGTTGACATCGCGCTTGGCCAGCATGTCGACGCCCTGTGCCCCCTCGACCAGAGAAGACACCACCGTGCTGGACTCACTTTCGTTCATCCGCGTGCTGCTGCCCTTGCCGAACGAACCCTCCTTCTTCTTCTTGAAGTACGAGTAGCTTTCGTCTTGGGCCGCCAGTAACTCAAGGTCATTGCCCGCGTAGAGGTAGGCTTCCTTGTCTGACTTGACCTTGCTGGCCAGCAGCGTCAGATCGTTACCCGCGCTCAGGTTCAGGTCGCCACCCGCATTGACCGTACTGGCCACCTGGGTTACCCGATCCTCCTGGCTGGTGACTTTCCGCGTCTTGCTCGCCGAATGCTGCTCATCCGCAGCCGCCAGCAGCTGCAAATCCCCGGTCGCCGTCATGGCCACATCCCGCTTCGCCTCGATCGCACTGGCCACAGCACTGATATCGCGCCCAGCGCTCACGCTCAGATCGCGCCCAACCTGCACGCTCGAACCGTTCTGGGTCACGCTGCTGTCGATATGGCGCACACCTCGGTCGTTGACCACGACCTGCTCGACCGAGGTCAACTTCACATCGCGACCGGCCTGCAGTGTGGTGTCGGCACCGCTGCCGAGCACCCCGCCGTTGTTGTCCAGATCACGCCCGGCGTTGATCGCCAGAGTGTTCGCGGCTTCCACGCGAGCAGCGGTGTCGACGAAGTCGCGCTGCTGGGTGTAGCTGCCGTTGCTACTCTGGTGCGAGGTCAGGGTGCGTTCGTTGATCACGTCCTGCACGGCGGCCAGGCTGACGTCGCGCCCGGCGATGATGCCGCCGGCCTTGTTCACCAGGTCGTTGCCAGCCAGCAGGTCGAGGCGGTTGCCGGCTTGCACCAGGCCGCTGTTGATCAGGTCGTTGCCAGCCTGGGCCGAGAGGTTGTTGCTGGCGCGCAGGGTGCCGACGTTGTCGAGGTTCTGCCCGGCGATCAGGCTGACGTCGTTGCCGGCGATCAGCGCGCCATTGGGCGCCAGGCGGTCGTTGCCGTGGGCCAGGTACAGCACCGGCACCAGCACCTGTTCGCCGTTCACCTCGGCGGTTTCCAGCCAGACGATGTCGTGGGTCAGCGCCGCTACCTGCTCGGAGGTCAGGCTCACGCCAACGGCCAGGTTCAGCTGCTGCTTGCTCTGGATGGCGTTGTCCATCAGGTACTTGAACAACTGCTCGTCGCTGCCCTGGCCATCGATGAAGCGTTGGCCGGTGCGGGCGAGCACGGCTTGCTGGATCAGCTTCTGTTCGTAGAAGCCGTCGCCCAGGCGCTTGGCGCTCTCGTCGGGGTCGTAGCCGAGGTTATCCAACAGGTAGTCGGAGCTCATGAACTGCTTGAGGTCGGTGAGCACCGGGTTGGTTTCGATCAGGTACTTGTGCGGGTTGCTGCGCACGCTGCTGTCCGGCAGGCCTTGCACCCGCTCAATGGTGAGCGGCCCCTGGCCGTTGAGCGCGGTAGCCTGGGTGATGCTGTCATCCACCGCCGAGGATCCGCCCAGGCGGGTATCGACTGCACTGGCGGGGCCGACGATAGCTGCCTGGGCGCGCTCGGCGGTGCTCAGTGCGGTACTGCTGGCGGTCGCCAGGCTGGCGTCGGCGGCACGAATGTCGCTCCCCTGCATCAACGGCAGGGGTTGCTGACGTTGGGCCAGGCCCAGGCTCGCGCCAGCCATGCTCCAGCTTTGCGGGCCGCTGGCGGCTGTGCTGCCCGCCTCGCTGCTGAGGCGGAACAGGCCGTTCTGCCCGGTCGGCAGGCTGAAGCCCGGCAGCGCCAGCGGGTTGACTTGCTGCTGGGCGAGGTCTGGCGGCAGTTGCTGGTTGAGGGTGATGCGGGTGGAGAACGCCGTGCCCGGCGCCGTGGTGTCGGTGCGGGCACCGCTGCCGATGTAGGCATAACCCGGGCGCACGACGCTATTGCTGATGCCATTACCAGCGTTGATGCTGACCGCGCCATTGGCCTGCATGACGGCAGCATAGCGCTGGTCGCCAGCAGACAGTTTGCGCGTGCTGCCAAGGCTTACCAGTTCCGCCTCGGTCTTGCCGATGAAACGGGCCAGGTCGGCCTCCAGGCCACCGAGATTGGCGGGGTCGTAGCTCGCGCTTTCGTACCAGTACTTGCTGGTGATCGAACTGGCCAGCGAAGACAGCGAACCAGCGTTGTTGGTGCGCTGCGAACGCACGATACGGGTGGTCTCGGTTTCGCCGGTCTCCACGCCGGTGTTGGTCAGGTTGTCGACCGTGGCCACCAGGTTGCCGCCCGCGCCGATGGTGCTGCTGCTGTTGAGCAGGTCACCGCCGCGTATGTTCAGGTTGCCGCCGGTGGTGATGCTGGAAGCGGCACTGGCGTCGATGACTTCGAACTTGTCGCGCTGGACGATTTCCCAGACGTGGTTGCGCTTGCCGCTGCAATCGCCGGCGTTATAGCCCTCGATGCAGGCGATTTCGCCCACGCGTGCGGTGTACAGGCCTTTGTTATCGGTCTGCAGCACCGCACGCACGTTCTGGATGGTGCTGGCGGCCAGGCTCATCGACAGGTCGCTCTGCAGCGAGCCGGAACTGTTGACGATGCTGCTGGCCAGGCTGCCCTGGCCGTCGCGATCGACGGTCAGGGTGCCGAGGCTGTAGATCTCGGCGTAGCTGTTGGTCAGGCTGTCGACCCGCAGGCCCATGTCCTTGCCGCTGAAGATCAGGCCGTTGTCGTTGTTGACCAGGGCGCCGGTAGTCAGGGTCAGTGCCTCGCCCGCGCCCAGGGTGCCCTGGTTGCTGATGCCACTCGCGCCGAGGGTGAGCCCCGCAGCCGAAGTCAGGCGCCCGGCGTTGTTCAGTTGGCCGGCCAGCGACACGCGGGTGACGCCGCCGCCAGCGATGCTGCCGGCACTGCTCAGGTTGATCTGCCCAGCATCGAGGCCGAGGGTGCCGCGGCTGCTCAGGCGGCCGTTGCCGGCGTAGGTGCCCGCCAGGTCGAGGCTGAGGCTGCCATCACTGGCGATCAGGCCATCGTTGCTCCAGTTATTGCCACTGCCGACCAGCGCCTGGCTGGCCAGCAACTGGCCGCTGGCGGTCTGGCTGAACTCGCCGACATTGACGGTCAGGCGCCCGGCCTGGATGACGTTGCTGTTGCTCCAACTGCTGGCGTTGAGGGTCAGGCCGCCGCGGGTGACGATGCTACCGCCTGCACCGGTGACGTTGGCGGTGCTGATGTCGAAGTTTCCGCTGCCGACGTGCAGCAGGCTGCCGCCGCCGTTGAGGAAGCTGCCAACTCCGAGACTGAGGTCGCTGTTGGCGGTTTCCAGGGTGCCGTTGCGGTTGTCGAACTGGCCGCCGATCTGGAAGCGCGTGACACCGCTGCTACCCAAGGCACGCAACTGGCCAGTCTGGTTATCGAGGCTGGCTGCTCTGATCGCCAGGGTGCTGTCGCTCTCGATGATGCCCAGGCGATTGTTCAGCGCGCCGCTGAGGTCAAGGTCGATGCGTTGGCCGGCGATCTGGCCATCGTTGTCGCCGCTGTTGTCGAAGCTACCGCCGCTGACCTTGACCAGGCCCTGGGCGTACAAGCCACCGTTGCGGTTGTCGAAATCGGCGGTGGTGACCAGGGCGTCGCCGGCCTGCGCAGCGATCCGCCCACCGTAGTTGTCGATACCCGCCAGCGCCTTGAGGGTGAGGGACTGTGCCTGGGTGATACCGCCTTGGCGGTTGTTGTTCAGGTCGTAGCCGTTCTTCAGCACGCCGCGCAGGTCGGCGTTGAGCGCGCCTTGCAGGCTGGACAGCACGCCGCCGCGGTTGTCCAGGTTGCCGGCCGTGACGCCGAGGTCGCCGGCGTCGGCGAGAATGCGGCCACTCTGGTTGTCGATATCACCGGTCACCAGCACCAAGGCACCCTGGCTCTGCAGGGTGCCCTTGGCGTTGCCCAGGCTGGCGGCGCGCACGTCGAGGCCGCCGTTCTGGCTGTAGATCAGGCCATCGGCGCTGTTGTGCAGTTCGCCGTCAACGGCCAGGGTCAGTTGCTGGTTGGCCGCGACGGTGCCGCGATTGCGGTTGTCCAGGCTGCTGGCGAACAGGCTCAGCAAGCCCTGGCTAGCGATCTGGCCACCCTGGTTGCTGACCTGGGTGGCGTTATCGATACGCAGCGGGCCGGCGCTGGCGAGCTTGCCGTTGTTGTTGGTCAGCGCGCCGAGCAGCTTCAGAGTGACGGCGGCGTTGCCGATCAGGCTGCCGGCGCTGTTGTCCAGGCTGTTGGCGTTCACCTCCAGGGCCTGCTGGGCGCTGATGTTGCCGGCGCCATTGGCCAGGGCCATGGCCTCGAGGGTCAGGGCCGCGCCACTGTCGATCAGGCCGCCTTGGCCGTTGCTCAGCAGGCCACGGATGGTCAGGCGTTGCTCGCCGGCGCTGGACAGGATGCCGGCGCCACTGTTGTCCAGGTTCGCCGCCGACACGCTCAGGGCCTGCTGGCTGACCAGCGCGCCACCGGCGCTGTTCTGCAGATCGCCGCTGACGTGGGCGTCCAGCGCGCCACTGCGGCTGGACAAGGTGCCCTGGTTGCTGTTGTCGAGGCTGCCCAGGTCGGCGCCCAGGCCTTGCCAGCCCGAAACCAGACCGCCCTGGTTGAGCAGGCGCTGGGCGGTGACATTCAACTGCCCGCTGCTGATCAGTTTGCCGGCGCTGTTGTCCAGGTTACGGCCGGACAGGCGGAGGCCTTGCTGGGTGGAGATTTCACCGCTGCGGTTGCTCAAGTCGCGCAGATGGTCGAAGGTCAACGCGCCAGCGGTCGTAATCAGGCCACCGTCGTTGTTCAAGTCGCCTGTGGCACCGCCGAAGTCGATGCGAATGGCGTTGCCCAGCAGCGAGCCTGCCTGGTTGTCCACGGAACGGGCAGCGATATCCAGCAGGCCTGCGGCGTTGATCAGGCCTTGCTGGCTGTTGTTCAGGCTGTCGAGCACCTTCAGGTCGAGGCCGCCACGGCTGGTCAGCGTGCCGCCGCTGTTGTCCAGGCTGGCAGCGCGAATATCGAGACTTTCGGCGGCGACCAGGCCCTTGATGTTGTTCAAGGTCTGGTCGATGCGCAGGGCCAGCGACTGGTTGCTCAGCACCTTGCCGCTGCCGTTGTCGAGGCCGCGGGCAGCTAGGGTGAAGGCCTGGGCCGAGGATATCTCGCCGCCCTGGTTGTTCACCTCGCCGAGGTTGTCGAGCACCAGCAGCGGGGCATTGATCAGGCCCTGGCGGTTATCCAGCTGGCCGTGGTTCAAGTCCAAGGTCAATGCGCTGTTGCTGAACAGTTGCCCACCTTGCTGATCCAGGCCAGTGGCATTGACCGCAAGCGCACCGTCACTGGCGATGCGCCCGCCGTCGCGATTGCTCAACTGACCGGTGGCCAGGTCCAGGCTGGCGCCGCTGTCGATCCGGCCTTTGCGGCTGTTGTCGAGGCTGCTGGCCTCGATGCTGGCCGGCCCTTTGGCGCTGATGGTGCCCTGGTCGGTGTTCGCGACTTGGGCGGCACGCAGTTGCAGCGCGGCATCGGTGACCAGTTCACCGCCCTGGTTGAGCACGTTGCCGGTGTGCTCGAGCGTCAACACACCTGCGCTGGACACACTGCCGGCGCGGTTGTCGAGTTCGCCGCTCGCCAGGTTCAGGGTGCCCTCGGCACTGATCAGGCCCTGACGGTTGTCGAGCTTGCCTTGCAGCCTGGCATCGATGGCTTGCTGGCTGAGCAGCAGGCCGCCGGTGTTGTCCAGACTTTCACCGGTCAAGTGCAGACTGACCTGGCCAGAGAGCACACCCTTGCTGCGGTTGATCACCTCGGCGACGGCTATTTGCAGCGAACCGTCGGCGAGCACCTTGCCGGCATCACTGTTGTCCAGGCGAGTACCGCCCAAGCTGACGTCAGCCTTGCTGGACAGCTCGCCAGCGCGGTTGTCCACCGCCGCGAACTGCAGGTCCAGGTTCTGGGTGGCACCTACCAGGCCGCCCTGGCGGTTGTCGAGGGTGCCACCGCTGAGTGCCAGCCCCCCCATTGAGACCAGCACGCCTGCCTGGTTGTCGAGCTTGCCGACCTGCGCGTTCAACTCGGTGCCAGCAGAGACCTGCCCCTGCTGGTTGACCAGACTGCCGGCCTGTACGCCCAGGCGTTGATCGGCGATCAGCGTGCCGCCCTGGTTGAGCAATTCGCCATCGACGACCAGTACCTGATCGGCGCGACTGCTGATCAGGCCCTGGCTGTTGTCCAGGCTGGCGCTGTGCAGGTCCAGGGCATCGGCCGAGACCAGGCCCTTGAGGTTGTTCAGCACTTGGTCGATGCGCAGGGTCAGGCCCTGTCCGGCGATCAGTCGACCGTTGCGGTTATCCAGGCTGCGTGCCGCCAAGGTGAAAGCCTGGTCACTGGATATCTCACCTCGCTGGTTGTCGACTTCGGCGAGATTTTTCAGCACCAGCAGCGGCCCGTTGATCAACCCCTGGCGGTTGCTCAGTACGCCTTGGTTCAGGTCGAGGGTCAACGCACGTTTGCTGAACAGTTCGCCGCCATCCTGGGACAGGCCAGAGACGCTGGCGACCAGTGTCTTTTCACTGGCGATACGGCTGCCCTGGCCGTTGTTGAGCTGGCCCGCCGTCAGCTCAAGACCATCGCCACTGACCAGTTGGCCGCCCTGGAGATTGTCCAAGGTGCCGGTGGCGACCTTGGCTGCCCCGTTGCTGCTGAGCACGCCGAGTTGGCTGTTGTCGAGGCTGTGGCTGGTGATCGCCAGGTCGCCGTCGGTGGTGATCGAGCCCTGGCGATTGAGCAGGGCACCACTGCTGGTCACAGCCAGGCCCAAGGCGCTGGAAAGCTTGCCGCTGTCGTTGTCCAGGCGACCGAGATTGGCAGTGAGGTGCCCTTCGGCACTGATCAGCCCCTGAAGGTTGGCCAGCCCGCCGCCCAGGCGAATATCCAGATCCTCGCCACTGACCAGGCGCCCCTGCTGGTTGTCCAGTTGCTGGCCGACGATGCTCATCGGCCCTGCGGCAGACAGCAGCCCCAGGTTACGGTTGAGCACCTCGGCGACCTGCAACTGCAGCGCGGTGCCGGCCAGGACCTTACCGCTGTCGCTGTTGTCCAGTCGGCTGCCTTGCAGGGTCAGGCCTTTGCTGGTGGAGATTTCCCCGCCACGGTTGTCGACTTCGGCCACGTTCAGTTGCAGCGCGCTGGTACCGCCGACCAGGCCATTGCCACGGTTGTCCAGGTGGGTGCCGGTCAATAGCAGGTCACCTTGGGCTACCAGCTCGCCACCCTGGTTGATGATTCGACCAAGCTCGGCCACCAGCGCACGCTGACTGGAAATCCGCCCGCCACTGTTGTCCAGGCTGTCAGCTTGCAGGCGAACCGGGCCGCCGGCGCTGAGCAGGCCGCCACGGTTGTCCAACTGCGTACCGTTGTAGCTGAGGGCTGCCAGGCTGTTGAGCAGCCCTTGCTGGCGATTGTCCAGTTGGTCGACATCGAACCGGGCCTCCTGACCGGCCTGCAGGCTGCCGGCGCGATTGTCCAGTTGGCCGGCGCGTAGAGCGAGGTTGCCCTTGGCATCGATCCCGCCTTGCTGGTTGTCCAGACTCGCGGCACGCACATCGAGCCCGGTCGCGGAAATCAGGCCGCCTTGGTTGTTCAGCGCCTGATCCAAATGCAGGGTCAGGCTCTGGTTACCAAGCAGCTTGCCGAGGCTGTTGTCGAGGCTACGCGCGATCAGCACGAACGCTTGGGCGCTAGAGATCTCGCCCCGATGGTTATCCACGCTGTCGAGTTCGCTCAGCGTCAGGCGCGACGCATTGATCAGGCCGCCCTGGTTGTTCAGATGGCCTTTGTTCAGCGTCAGGCTCAGTTCGCTGACGCTGGTCAGGCGACCACCGTTGCTCTGGTCGAGCCCCGTGACATTGGCGGTGAGTGCCTGGTTGCTGGCGATACGCCCGGCATTGCCGTTGCTCACCTGGCCGGCCTTGAGGTCCAGAGTCTTGAGGCTGGTGAGCTGGCCTGCGCGGTTATCCACAGCGCCACTGGCCGCCAGGCCAAGGTGCTGGCCGGCGCGCACGATCCCGGCAGCGTTGTCCAACTGGCCGACCTTGGCGTTGACCACGGTCGCGCCGTCGATCAACCCGCCCTGGCCGTTGAGCAGGCGTGCGCCAGCAAGGTCGGCTTGGCCGCCGCTGAGCAGCCTGCCGGCATTGCGGTTGTCGAGGGTGTCGGCGCTGGCCGTCAGTTGCCGCTTGGCACTGAGGGTGCCGCCCTGGTTGTTCAGGGTTTGCTGCGCCGTGACGCCCAGGTCGCGGCTGGCCACCACGGTGTTGCCGTGGTTATCGACGTGCTGGGCATTCAGGCGTACGTCGCCGGTGGTGTTGCGGCTGTTGTCGGCGTTGATCCCTGCTTCGATGATGCCCTGGTTGCTCAGGCGCCCACCGCTGTCGAGGCTGATGCGCTGCCCGGCAGCGAGGGTCTGCCGGTTGTTCAGGTCGCCCTGGGTGCGCACCTTCAGTTCATTGCCGGCATACACCGCGCCTTGGGCGTCGAGCTGGCCGGCATTGATCGCGACCGAACCCTTGGTTGCAGTGGCTGCGGCCATGCGCAGCTGGCCGTTGGCGTCGAGCTGGATATCCCCACCGCTGGCGATCAGTTTGCCGTCGAGCTTCACCCCGACACCGGCCTCGGTGCCCACCAGCTTGATGGTATTGGCGTACATGCCGCCCAGGGCCGAGGAATCGATGGCCAACTGCGGTGCCTGGGTGGGGTCAGCGGCACGCGGGGTGGCGGCCAGCGTCTTTGCATCGACATCGTTGCTGCCGGCCACCACCGCCAGGTTGCGGGCCTGGATCTCGGCATTGATCTTGGCACTGCGGGTGATGATCTCGAACTGATCGACGTTGTTGGCGTTGAGGCCGGCACCTTCGATGGCGACGCTGCCCTGCTCCACCTGGTAGCGCTGCAGTTGCCCGTTCTCGATGACCGGCTTGCCGGTGGTCAAGGTGGCCTTCGGCGTGTTGATGAAGCCGCAGCCATTGCAGGTGACGCCATAGGGGTTGGCGACGATGACGTGGGCCGATTTGCCCGCCACCTCGGTGTAGCCTTTCAACTGGCTCGGGTTGCCACCGCTTACCTCGTTGAGGATGGTGCTGGCCGCACGGCCGCCCAGGTTGCTGTTACCAAGAATGATCCCACCCAGCTGGGTGGACTGGGTACGGTCGGTGGCGTTGTTGAGGATCACGCCCTGCTGGCCGACGTTGTAGTCGCTGAACTTGTTGTGCGATAGCCCGGAAGCGTTGGGTTTGGCGATATTGACGATGGGCACGCCATTGCCTGCCTGGCCGAGGCTGGTGCCGCTGCCGTTGACTTTGATGCCATCGGCCATGACCACCAGCGGATGCCAGAACATCATGTTGGCCAGCATGAAGGCCAGGCCACGCTTGGACAGCCCCCAGAAGGTCTGACGGGGTTGCAGGGCAGCCGAGGGCTGACGGGCCAGGAAGGCGAATTGACGAACGTCCATGTCGATACTCGGAAAATCTGAATTAGAGGTAGAAGTCCAGGCGAAAATAGACCGGTGCCTCTGACTTCTCGATGGCGCTTGGCCGCTCGAGGGAGTGGGCAAAGGTCACGCTGGCGGCGAGGTTCTTGCCACGGGCGAACAGTTCGATGGCATCGCTGGACAACCGCCCGCTTTGCCCGCTGTTGTAGCGGTCATGGCGAATGGCGCCGACGTCGTAGGCAAGGCCCAGGCCATATTCGGTCAGCGTTGGGCGTAGCCAATCCCAGGCGACCTGCCGGCTCCAGCGCAGGTCGTTGCGCCAGTAGTAGCCGCTGTCGCCATACAAGCTCTGATCCTTGTAGCCACGGATCGACGACTGGCTTCCCAGGCTCATGCGTTGCGAGCTGAACAGCGGGTCTTCGCTGCGCTGGCCTGTGACCATGCTGCTGAACAGCAGTGACTCGCCCCAGAGCTGGAGCGGCTGCAGGTAGCTGAGCGTGGCGGTGTACTTACGGTACCGGGCGTTGGGCAGGCGCTCGCCATTCTTGTCGCGCTGCTTTTCACGCTGGGCATCGAAGGCGCCGATGCCCTCCTGCATGCCCAGGTCGAGGTTGACGAAGGCGTTGCCGATTCTCCGCCCGTGGTTGATGCCGAACTGCGCTTCACTCAAGCGGTTGCTACTGGTCAGCTTGCTGTCTTCGATGAAGTTGTTGGTGCGCAGGTAGCCAAGGCCGGTGTTGAGCGAGGTCTTGCTCATGGCATCGCGGTGGATGACACGCTCCAGTCGCAATTGGTGGTTCTGGCTGTCGCCGGTCTGCTTGAAGGTAAAACCCTGCCCCTCGCCCAGCGCGCGATACTCGCTCTGACTGTAGCTGTAGCTGAGGTTCCACCAGCCGAACGGTAGGTTGTAATAGAGCATGGCACTGCGCGAGGTCTTCTGGTGGTCGCTGATGGCATCGTGGCTGCCCCGCAGCATCAACTGGTCGGCCAGACCCAACGGGCTGTCCCACTCCAAGCTGCTGCCCCACTGCTGTTCACCGGTGCTGCGCTGGCCATCGTTGCTGCGCGACAGGCCCACGCGCCAGGGCTTTTGCGGGGTGTTGCGCACAACCACTTCGCTACCACCCACCGCCTTGCCCGGGGTCAGCTCCATTTGCGCCTGGTTGGAAGGCAGGCGGTTGAGTTGGTCGACCATTTGTTCGATCTGGCGCAGGTTCAGCAGGTCGCCAGAGCGCCCCGGGAAGCTCATGTCCAGTTCGCGGGCCGACAGCTTGCTGCCGTCAGCGGGTCGCAGGCCTTCCAGGCGCCCCTCCACCACGATGACCCTCAAATGGCCACTGGAAAGGTCCTGCTGAGGCAGGTAGGCACGGCTGGTGACCAGGCCTTTGCCGATGTAGAGATCGGTGATGCGCTTGAGCAGTGCGTTGAGTTGCACGACACCCAGGCATTGGCCCAGGTAGGGTTCGAGCAGACGCTGACGCTCTGTGGCGGACAGTGCCTCGGCACCGGCGAGCTCGATCTTGTCGATCTGGAAGCACCGGCTATCGCTGGGCTTCGCCGGCACCACCGGCTCTGCCTCTTTACCAGGCAACTCTTTGAGTTGTTCGAGGCGTTGCTGCTGCTCTTCCAGCAGGCGATTCTGACGCTCGCGAATCAGATCCTGATCACCGGGCGTGCTGATGGAGACGGCAGCGGCTACAGGAGAGGAAGCAACCAAAAAGGCGCACACGAGCCAACCATTGGCGCGCAGGCGCGGGACGAGGAAAAACATGTTCGATCCTTCGAAACCGGGTAATGCGGCAAAAAGTCGATGATGCTAGGTGGCCATTATTTTGGCGTCAATCAATCATCGACCTGCGGTACCTGTTTACCGCCCGCACTCGCAATCAGGTACCCCGCGGCTTCGCCCGCGCCGTAGCCTCGGCGATCAAGGGGTCTTCCGGCCAATAATGCTTGGGATAACGCCCCTTCAGATCCTTCTTCACCTCGGCATAGGTGGTCCGCCAGAAGTTGGCCAGGTCCTGGGTCACCTGCACCGGCCGCCGCGCCGGCGACAACAGGTGCAACTTGACCTGCTGGCGGCCTTGGGCGATGCGTGGGGTGTCGGCCAGGCCGAACAGCTCCTGCAAACGCACCGCAAGAATGGGCGGCTGTTCGCTGTAGTCCAGGCGGATGTTCGAGCCCGACGGCACCGACAGGTGTGTCGGCGCCCATTCGTCCAGGCGTTGCGGCAAGGGCCAGGGCAGGAGATTGCGCAGCATCGAAGGCAGGTCCAGGGCCGCGAAATGGCTCAGCCGCGATACCTTGCCCAGATACGGCTGCAACCAGTCTTCCAGGCTGGCCAGCAGCGCTTCGTCGCCCAGGTCGGGCCATTCGCTGTGGCCGTCCTTGTCCAGGTCGAGCTGGCGCAGCAGCGCCACCCGCGCCTGCCACTGGCGCAGCTCGGGAGTCCAGGTCAGCAGGTTGAGGCCTTTGCGCCGCACCAGGCCGAGCAGGGCCTTGGCCCGGGCGTCGTCGTCCAGGCCCGCTAGCGGCTCGCGGCTGAGCACCAGTTCGCCGACCTTGGTTTGGCGCTCGGCACGCAGCACCTGCTCGCGTTCGTCCCAGTCGAGGATGTCGACCCGCTCGACCTGATCGGCCAACACACCGTCGAGCAGCGTCGCGTCGAACTCGGCAGCCAGGTAGATGCGCTCTTCACGCTGGCCCTGGCGGCTGCCCAGGTCGGCGACCACCAGCCACGGGCATTTCATCAGCGCATCGACCTCGGCGAACAGTGCCGCCCGGCCGTTGGCCAGACGGTACTCCGCACCGCCCTCGCGCCGCTGCTGGGCGACGCGGTCCGGATAGGCCAGGGCCAGCAAGGCGCCGAGCCAACGTGGATGGTCGGGGTCGGCAACCGCCGCGCCAGCTTTGCCACGCAGCAAGCCGCGGTATTGGCGGGCCAGCTGCCGGGCGCGCTGCACTCCGCCCTGGCCGCCACGGCTGCCTTTGTTCTCGCCGCTGACCAGCGCCAGCCGGCTGTGCAGGTCGGCACCGCCGCCGCGCTGGATATCACGCTCGCCCAGCAACGCAGCGACATCGCACGCCATCGTCGCCAGCCCCAGGTCCTGGCCACGCAGCAGCAAGTGGGCGATACGCGGGTGTGCTGGCAGTTCGGCCATGGCCTGGCCATGCTCGCTGAGCTGGTCGTGGCGGCCGGACTTGAACGCACCGAGGCGCGCCAGCAGGTCCTGGGCTTGGGCATACGCCGCCGCTGGCGGCTGATCGAGCCAGCGCAACTGGTCGGGCGTGACACCCCAGCGAGCCAGTTGCAGGGCCAGGCCGGCGAGGTCGGCCTGGAGGATTTCCGCGCTGCCGTGGGCCGCCAGCTGGTCATGCTGGGCCTCGGACCATAGGCGATAACACACCCCTGGCTCCAGGCGGCCGGCACGGCCGGCGCGCTGGGTAGCACTGGCGCGGGAAATGCGCTGGGTGTCGAGGCGAGTCATGCCGCTGCCGGGGTCGAAGCGCGGCACCCGGGCCAGGCCGGCGTCGATCACCACGCGCACGCCGTCGATGGTCAGGCTGGTCTCGGCGATGTTGGTCGCCAGCACCACCTTGCGCAGGCCCTTGGGCGCCGGGTCGATGGCGGCGCGCTGAGCGCTCAGGTCAAGCTCGCCGTGCAACGGGCAGAGCAAGATGTCCGGGCGCTGCCCAAGGGCGTCCTGCAGGTTCTGGTGCACGCGGCGGATCTCGGCCTGGCCGGGCAGGAACACCAGCACGCTGCCGGGTTGCTCGGCCAGGGCCTGGAGCACACTGTCGACGACCCGTGGTTCGATGAATTCACCCGGTTGGAAAGGCCGGCCCCAGCGGATATCGACCGGATGCATGCGCCCTTCGCTACTCACCACCGGCGCATCGCCCAGCAGCCGCGACAGACGCTCACCCTCTAGAGTCGCCGACATCAGCAGGATCTTCAGCGGCGGATCGTCGCGCAGCAATTCTCGCCCATTCAGGCTCAGCGCCAGGGCCAGGTCGGCGTCCAGGCTGCGCTCGTGATACTCATCGAAAATCAGCAGCCCCACACCTTCGAGCGCCGGGTCGGCCTGCAGGCGGCGGGTCAGGATGCCTTCGGTGACCACTTCGATGCGGGTTTTCGGCCCGACCTTGCTGTCCAGGCGGATGCGATAACCCACGGTCTCGCCGACCTTTTCACCCAGTTCGCTGGCCAGCCGCTCGGCTGCCGCGCGGGCGGCGAGCCGACGTGGCTCGAGCATGAGGATGGTCTGCCCGGCCAACCATGGCGCGTCCAGCAGCGCCAGCGGCACGCGGGTGGTCTTGCCGGCGCCGGGCGGCGCTTCGAGCACGGCTTCGTCGCGTTGTTCCAGAGCCTGGCGCAGGGCCGGCAAGACAGCATCGATTGGTAATGAAATCATGGTGGTCCTCGAACAGTGCGGCGAGTATAACGGCGAACCGAGCCTGCCCTATCATGGTCTTAGCTTCAGGTGCTGGCGCTTCGCTCGCCCTGCTGGACACCTTTTCGGAGATTGACATGCGCATTCCTTCCCGCGTCATCGGTGGCGCACTCATCGTCACCCTGCTGACCCAGCTGACGGCCTGCGGCACGATTTTCTATCCAGACCGCCGCGGCCAGATCGAAGGCAAGATCGACCCCGTGGTCGCTGCGCTGGATGCCATCGGCATTCTGTTCTACGTGATTCCCGGCCTGATCGCCTTCGGCATCGACTTCGCAACCGGCGCCATCTACTACCCAGGCGGGAGTACCGCGCAGGTCGACCCAGCCAAGCTACGCGAGGCGGTGAACCCTGACGGCAAGGTCGACAACCTCAAGTTGCAGGCCATTCTGGAAAGCGAACTGGGCCAGCGCCTGCCGCTCGATGACCCGCGCCTGATCCAGCACCGGGGCAGCGCCGAGCAACTGGCCGCCTTCGGTATCATCCCTGCCGCCTGACCCTGCAAGGACATTGCCCCACGCATGACCACCTCCGCCGAACACCAACGCCTCCTGCGCCTGGCCACCCGCGCTTCGCTGGCAGTGGCCAGCATCCTGGTCGTGAGCAAGGCGCTGGCCTGGTGGCTGAGCGGCTCGGTCAGCCTGCTGGCGGGCCTGACCGACTCGGCGCTGGATGCAGTGGCGTCGTTCCTCAACCTGCTGGCCGTGCATTACGCCCTGCGCCCGGCCGATGACGACCACCGTTTTGGCCACGGCAAGGCCGAGGCCCTGGCCGGCATGGCCCAGGCGCTGTTCATCGGGGTCAGCGCGGTGCTCATCGGGCTGCAAGCGGTCGAGCGCCTGCAGGCACCACGGCCCTTGGGCGACACGGCCATCGGCATCGGCGTGATGCTGCTGTCGCTGGTGCTGACCATCGCCTTGCTGGCCTTGCAGCGCAAGGTCATTCGCCTGACCGGCTCGACCGCCGTGCGCGCCGACTCGCTGCACTATCGCTCCGATTTGCTACTCAATGGCAGCATCCTGATCGCCCTGCTGCTGGCACGCTTCGGCTGGCCGCAGCTGGATGCGATCTTCGGCCTGGGCATTGCCCTGTACATCCTCTGGAGTGCGTTGCAGATCGCCCGCGAGAGCACGGCGATCCTGATGGACAAGGAACTGCCCGGGGACATCGGCGAGGAAATGACCGGGTTGGTGCTGGGCATACCTGGCGTGAAGGGCGTGCATGACCTGCGCACGCGGGTGTCAGGCAACCAGTGGTTCGTGCAGCTGCACCTGGAACTGCCGGGGCAGTTGCCGCTGCATGAGGCGCATACCCTGTGCGTGCGCGCCTCGGAGGTGATCCGCCAGCGTTATCCGCGGGCGGATGTGATGGTGCATGCCGATCCGGTGTGAAACCGCATTTTCACGACATGGCTACCCTCCTACACTGAATTGCGTAGTCAGTTGATGCTGTAGCCTCGGCCGCTGAAGCAGGCCCCCAGCGCCCGCCGATAGTTGTCGGCGACATTGACCGGTGGCGCGTAGGTGGCCGTCGCCGGATCGAACCCTGACTGGCTTACCGCCCAGCGGTGGCACTGGTAGCGGTCCTGGTCCTGCTGCTCCTGACCCTGGCCGTACATCGGGTAGGCCACCACGTCATAGCCATTCGCCGCCGGGGCCGCGACCACCGGCGCAGGCGCTTGCGCCGGCGGGTTGACCACCACGTACTCCTGGCTGTCGGCCAGGTACTGGTAATAGGTGTCAGCCACCAGGAAGAACAACGCGCCTCCCAGCCAGACCTCACGGGCGTAGGACGGCAGGTAGCCCACCCGCACACCATACGGCGGCGTCACTACCCGGTAGCCGCCACCGTTGGGCCGATACCAGTAGCCACCCGAGTAGAAATAGTCCTCGCCGCGGTACGGCACTTTCCAGTAGCGATCGGGGAAGCGGTCGACCTGATGCCCAGGCCGGTATTGCGGCCCAGGCCCCCAGCCGTTGCCATGGCCGTCCGGGCGGCCCTGCCAGTCGCCACCTGGGCGCTGGCCGCCCTGCCAGTGGCCGTCACCTCCACGGCGGGGGATGTCCTGGTAATACCCTTGGCGCGCGGGCTGGGTCTGGCGGACCTCGTCACGCGAATTCAGCGTGCGGCCGCCGTTGTCGTTAGGGTCTTGCGGGCCACCGCCACCATGCCCTTCTCCAGGGCGCTCTCCAGGACCCTGTGCCTGGGCCCCGAGGCTGATGGCCAGGCCCAGCAAACCAACACCTGCCAACTGCCAGATGCGCGACTTCATGTTGTTCCTCTCGGTAATCAAACGCCATGGCGCCAGTCTACCGCGCCGCGGCGTGGACCAGATGAAATCGCGGCCATGAAAAAAGGGAGGCCGTTGGGGCCTCCCTTTGGAAATTGTCGTCCGTGCTCGACACTTGTGGCGTCGGCTCACCCGCGCCGTCTTCTGGACGGTACGTAGCCCGGGGGCCTGGCGGATCCTGTTGGATGGCTGGCCGCGACCGCCCGCCTGGGGCGCGTCGCCGTGGACTGTTGTCCGGGCAGTGATTCTGTAGGTAAAAAGATACGGGACGCGACCCGGCAGAGGATTGCGAAGATTGCACAGATAAATAGCACTTGCGCAATTTTTCACCCTGGATCGATAATTCAACGCAATCCGCACAGAAAAGGCCTTTTCCATGAGCAAACTTGATCGCTACGACCTGAGCATCCTCGCCGAACTGCAACGCGATGCGCGCATCTCCAACCAGGAGCTGGCCGAACGTATCGGCCTGTCGCCTTCGCCGTGCTCTCGTCGGGTCAAGCAGCTCGAAGACGACGGCTACATCTCGCGCCAGGTCGCCCTGCTCGACCGCAAGAAGCTCGGCCTGAGCCTGACCGCCTATGTACTGATCGGCATGGACCGCCACACACCCGAGCGCTTCGAGACCTTCGAGGCGG
Source organism: Pseudomonas sp. S31 (assembly GCF_016648105.1). Lineage (GTDB taxonomy): Bacteria > Pseudomonadota > Gammaproteobacteria > Pseudomonadales > Pseudomonadaceae > Aquipseudomonas. The sequence goes on from NZ_JACVVE010000011.1 coordinate 25,888, forward strand.
CCATCCGAAACCTGCCACAGGTGCTCGAATGCAGCCTGGTGACCGGGATGGACGCCGACTACCAGCTCAAGGTGGTGGTGCCCGACATGGACCACTACCAGAAGCTGCTGCTCGGTAGCCTGACGCGCATCGAGGGCGTGACCAGCGTACGTTCGAGCTTCGTGCTCAACCAGGTACTGGCCAGCACCGAACTGCCCTTGACCCACCTGCGTTGATCACCCAGGAGTATCCCGATGGATCCGGCCGTATTCGAAGAGTGGATGATGATCGTCCTGGTGACGATCCTGATCGGTTTCATGGGCTTCATCGTCTGGGACCTGGCGAAGAAGTCCAAGGCCGGTCGGTTCGGTACGTTGATCCTGTTCTTCGTGCTGGGGCTGGGAGTGCTGGCCTTTATCATCAAGAGCGTGGTGGTGGCGTTTCTGGAAGGGGTGTAGCGTTTTCCAGGGCCCATTCGCGGGTAAACCCGCTCCTACAGGCACCCCACAACACCTGTAGGAGCGGGTTTACCCGCGAAGGGCCGCAACGCTATCTAGAGCCGAGCCTCAACCTCTCGCCAACACCCCTGCTCCAAGCCCTCCAGCGCCCACTTGCCGATCCGCACCCGCACCAGGCGCAAGGTCGGCAACCCGACCGCCGCCGTCATGCGCCGCACCTGGCGGTTGCGGCCCTCGCGGATCACCAGTTCCAGCCAGCTGGTCGGCACGCTCTTGCGAAACCGCACCGGCGGGTTGCGCGGCCACAGCGCTGGCTCGTCCAGGCGCCGTGCCTCGGCCGGCAAGGTCGGCCCGTCGTTGAGCTCGACGCCGTCGCGCAGGCGCTGTAACTGTTCGTCGCTCGGCTCACCCTCCACCTGCACCCAATAGGTCTTGGCCAGCTTGTGCTTGGGATCGGCGATGCGCGCCTGCAGAGTGCCATCATTGGTCAGCAGCAACAGGCCCTCGCTGTCACGGTCCAGACGCCCGGCCGGGTACACGCCAGGGATGTCGAGGTAGTCCTTGAGCGTGGCCCGCCCTTCGCCGTCGCTGAACTGGGTAAGCACATCGAACGGCTTGTTGAACAGGATCAGGCGAGGCTCGGCCGGTGGTGCCTTGGGCTGGCGGCGCGGACCAGTGGGCCGCGCCTGGGGGCGGCGCGGCTTGGAGCGGGGTGGCAGGGACATGGATCCTCAGCGGAACGGCGGCTCATCGAAGCTGCGCAGTTTACGCGAGTGCAACGAATTGAGCTCGGTGCGCAGCAGGTCGAGGGCGGCGATGCCGATCTTCAGGTGCTGGCTCACCGCCCGGTTGTAGAAGGCATTGGCCGAGCCAGGCAGCTTGATTTCACTGTGCAGCGGCTTGTCGGAGACGCACAGCAAGGTGCCGTACGGGACCCGCAAACGATAGCCCTGGGCGGCGATGGTGCCGCTTTCCATGTCGACCGCTACGGCGCGCGACAAGTTGATCAATGGCCGTTCCTGGGCCCAGCGCAGCTCCCAGTTGCGGTCGTCGTAGGTCAGCACGGTGCCGGTGCGCAGGCGCTTTTTCAACTGCTCGCCACGCTCGCCGGTCACCTGCGCGGCCGCTTCCTGCAGCGCCAGTTGCACCTCGGCCAAGGCCGGAATCGGGATGTTCGGCGGCACCACGCGATCGAGAATGCCGTCGCGACGCATGTAGGCGTGGGCCAGCACGTAGTCGCCGATGGTCTGCGATTGGCGCAGGCCGCCGCAGTGGCCGATCATCAGCCAGCAATGCGGACGCAGTACTGCCAGGTGGTCGGTGATGTTCTTGGCGTTGGACGGGCCGACACCGATGTTGACCAGGGTGATGCCGTCGCCATCAGCGGCGATCAGGTGATACGCCGGCATCTGATAGCGATGCCAGACAACGCCAGCCACCAGCGCCTGGACCTCGCCGTTGTCCATGGCCTTCTCGATGATGACGTTGCCCGGCAGTACCATGCGCACGAAGCGCGGGTCGTCGCGTAGCTGCTCGAGGCCATGGGCGATGAACTGGTCAACATAGCGGTGATAGTTGGTCAGCAGGATCCACGGCTGCACATGGCGCCAGTCGCTGCCGGTGTAGTGCACCAGGCGGCGCAGCGAGAAGTCCACCCGCGCCGCGTCGAACAATGCCAGTGGCAGGCTCTCGGCGCTTTCCCAGTCGTACAGGCCGTCGGCGATGTTGTCGGTGGCCGCCGACAGGTCGGTGCTGGGGAATACCCGCGCCAACTGGGCCGCGGTGATGCCGCTGCCGGCCAGCTCGTCACCCTGGTCGACGACGTACGGGTACGGGATGTTCTGCTCGCTGACGCCTACCTCGACGGTGACGGTGTAGTCGTGCATCAGCGGGCGCAGCTGCTCCAGCAGGTAGCCACGGAACGCCGCTGGCTGGGTGACGGTAACGCTGTAGGTGCCGGCGACCTGCACCTTGGCATAGGCGCGGGTGGTGGCGGCGACTTCGCCCTGGCTGTAGTAGGTCAGGCGTAGCGCCGGGTAGCGGAACAGCGCGCGCTCGTCGGCATCGGGCTCGGTACGGTCCTTCAGGTAGCGCTTGAGGGCCTGGCTGAGGGCCCCGGTGGCCTGCTCATGCAGGGCCGCCAGACGATCGACGGCCTGTTCTGGGGTATCAACGACGATAAACGCTTGGCTCACACTGGGCTTCCTGTCTGGGCATGCATGGAAACATCTTGCCTGCCTTCTGTGGCAATTACACCCCCATCCTTTTCAGCTCGGCCAGAGCGGCGTGGCCCGCGCCACCAACGCCTCGACATCCGCGCCCCGGGGTAGCGCCCCATAGGCCCGGCCACCGCCAGCCAGGCGGCTGCCGATGAAGGCATCGCTGACCGCCGCGTTGCCCGCCTCGAGCAGCAACTTGGCCTGCAGCGCCAGGGCGATGTCCTCGGTCAGCTGTCGCGCGCGGTACTGGATATCGCCGGTGTCGGCGAACGCACCCTTGAGGTTGCCGATGTGCATGGCCAGGCGTGGGTCGCCATGGCCGTCGCCCAGTTCCGCGAACAGCGCTTCGAGCACGCCCGGCTCCTTGGCCAGCGCGCGTAGCACATCCAGGCATTGGACGTTGCCCGAGCCTTCCCAGGTGGAATTGACCGGCGCCTCGCGGTACAGCCGCGGCAGGATGCTGTCCTCGACGTAGCCGGCGCCGCCCAGGCACTCGGCGGCCTCGTTGATCATTCCTGGCGCACGCTTGCAGATCCAGTATTTGCCCACCGCAGTGACCAGGCGAGCGAAATGCGCCTGGCTGGGGTCGTCCAGTTGCTCCAGCGCCTGGCCCATGCGCAGGCTGAGCGCCAGCGCCGCCTCGCTTTCCAGGGCCAGGTCGGCCAGCACGTTCTGCATCAGCGGCTGCTCGTTGAGCAACCGCCCGCCAACCTTGCGGTGCGCGCAATGGTGGGCGGCCTGGGTCAGGGCCTGGCGCATCAGGGCGCTGGAGCCGACCATGCAATCGAAACGGGTCATGGCCACCATCTCGATGATGGTCGGCACCCCGCGCCCTTCCTCGCCCACCATCCAGGCCAGGGCCCCGCGCAGCTCGATTTCGCTGGAGGCGTTGGAGCAGTTGCCGAGCTTGTTCTTCAGGCGCTGGATATAGAACTGGTTGCGGCTGTCGTCGGGGCGGTGACGCGGCAACAGGAAACAGGTCAGGCCCTTCTCGGTCTGCGCCAGGGTCAGGAAGGCATCGCACATGGGCGCCGAGCAGAACCACTTGTGGCCCACCAGCTCATAGGCTTCGCCCGGCCCCGGCGTACCGACCGGATAGGCCCGGGTGGTGTTGGCGCGCACATCGGTGCCACCCTGCTTCTCGGTCATGGCCATGCCCAGGGTGACCCCGGCCTTGTGCCGGTCGCCGACGTTGCGCGGGTCGTACTCGCAGCTGAGCACCTTGGGCAGCCAGTACTCGGCCAGCCCAGGTTGCAAGCGCAGTGCCGGCACGGCGGCGAAAGTCATGGTCAGCGGGCAGCCGCTGCCGGCTTCGGCCTGGCTGTGCAGGTAGGTCATCGCCGCGCGTGCCACATGCGCGCCGGCGCGCGGTTCGGCCCAGGGCAACGACGGCAGGCCGTGTTCGACCGCCGTGCGCATCAACTCGTGGTAGGCCGGGTGGAATTCCACCAGGTCGATGCGATGGCCATAACGGTCATGGCTGCTGAACTCGGGCTTGTGCGCGTTGGCCAGGAAGCCCGCTGCCATCAGCGGCCCACCGGCCAGGGCGCCGTAGGCATCGATCCGCGAAGCCGCCCAGCCGGCGCCGAAGCGCCTGGACCACTCTTGCAGCGGCGTATCGAGGCGGTACAGGTTGGCGCCATCCAGTGGCGGCGGCTGGTTGGTGACTTCGTGGGTTTCCGCGTACTGGTGCAGGTTCATCGGGCGCTCCTGGATCCGGGCATGCATGAACCCCCAGTGAAGCACCCCTCACCTGTCCGTCAAAGGGGCAAAAATGACTAAACGTGTAGTCACGACTAGAACCGCGTCACACCCGACACCACCCTCCCCGGCGGCATCTGCACCTGGGCCACGCTGACCTCGAGGCTGAACTCGAAGCGGCTGCCCAGCCCGCGGGTGGACTCATGCGACAGACGGGCACCGAGCAACTCGCCCATCTGCCGGCAGATCGACAGGCCGATGCCCAGGCCGCCATAGCGCCGGGTCATGGAGCCGTCGACCTGGAAGAAGCGCTGGTAGAGGATGGCCTGATCGAGGTCGTCGAAACCGATGCCGCTGTCGCTGACCACAAAACTCAGGGCCAGACGCTCCGGCCCCATGCGGCGACCACGCACCTGCACGATCACCCCGCCTTGGTGGGTGAACTTGAGGCCGTTGTCGAGCAGGCAGCCCAGGCAACGCGCCAGTTTGTGCACGTCGCCCAGCAGTTCATCGGGCACATCCGCGGGAATGTCCAGGCTCAGGTACAGCCCCTTGCCCAGGGCCTGCGCCGCACGCCCGGAGCGCAGGTCCTGGAGCATTCGCCGCAGGCCGAACGGCGCGGCCTGCACGCGCAAGCGCCCGGCCTGCAGCTCGGTGAGGGTGAGGATGTCGTCGACCATGGTCATCATGTCCTGGGCCGACCCGGCCGCAGTGCGGTGGTACTGGGCCATCTCACCATCCAGTGGCAAGGTCTGCATCAACTCCAGCGAACCGATGACGCCGTTCATCGGCGTGCGCAGCTCGTGGGTCACGGTCGCCAGGAACTCGTCCTTCAGGCGATTGCTGCGGGCCAGTTGCTGGTTCAGGTGTTCCAGGGTCCGGCCGGTGTCACGCAGGGCTTGCGCCTGCTGCTCGCGCAGGCTGTTGATGCGGTCGGCCAAGGCCAGCGACAGCAGCGCCACCTCCAGCGCCGAGCCGAGCTGGCTGGCATACATGGTGATGAACAGGTTGGGCAGGTAGCCCAGCACCATCAGCGTGTTGACCAGGCCCCCGAGGAGAAACGCCGACCAGGCGATGATGAACCAGCGCGCCACCCGCAGGCCGCGCCACCAGGCATGCAACCCGGCGGCGAAGATGCTCACGGTGAACAACAGCGCCAGCACCGTGGCCATGCGCAGAGCAATGCTGTAATGCAGGGTCACCGCCAGTACCATCACCAGCGCACCGCCGAGCATCAACAGCTGCAACAGCCGGTCGAAGCCTCGGCTGATCTTGCCCAGGCGCAGGAAATGACGCGCGAACTGGCAGCCGAACAGCCCCGCCGCGCCGATGAACAAGGGCGTGGCGGCATTGGCCCACCAGGGGCTGTCGGGCCAGAAATAGGCGACTCCGGCGCCATTGACCGACACCTGATAGAGCCCGAACGAGGCGATATAGAGGATGTAGTAGAGGTAGCTGATGTCGCGCACGCTGAGGTAGATGAACAGGTTGTACATCAGCATCGCCAGCAGCACGCCGTAGATCATCCCCAGCACATACAGGCGGGTCGGCTGGGCTTCCAGGTAGGCCTCGGCGGACCATAGCGCCAGCGGCGCCTGCAGCGATCCCTCGCTGTGCAGGCGCAGGTAGGCGGTGGTGGCCTGGCCGGGCTGCAGGGGCAACTCGAACAGGTAGTTGTCCTGCTGGATCTGCCGGCTGCTGTAGGGCAGCGTGTCGCCGGTACGCTGAGTCAGCCGATAGACCCCCTGGGTGTCCGGCAGGTACAGCTCGAGGTGATCCATCGGTGGGTAGGCCAGCTCCAGCAGCCACTGGCGAGGTGCCGCCCCAGGCTTGGGCAGATAGCGCAGGTCGACCTTCAGCCAGAATACCGAAGTGGAATAGCCTGCGTTGAGCACGGCTTCATGGTGGGTCCGAAAACGGCCAGCGAAGGCGGCGGAACTGACCTGGGCAATACTGGCGCTACCATCCGGGTCCTCGAAGACCTGCATGACCCGGCCCAACGGAAGGTGCCGGGTGGCGTCGTCGAAATCGACCGCCCCGGCCAGCGCGGGCAGCAAGCCCAACAGCACGATCAGCAAATAGCGCATACAGCCCCAGCATGGCCTGCCCAGTCGCGTCGCGATTGCCTCCCATCCCTTTGAGACGACGAAATCCGGCAGGCTCCATTTATCGAGTTATCCGAGCACTCTAGCATAGCTTTCCTCGCTAGCAATCAGCCATCACCCAAGCGAACGAAACCGCTCTAAATCAATGGTTTGGCAGAACACAAATCAAGGAAACTGACCACTCGATCAGCAAATCCCGTTTGTAGGACGATCCGCACAAATGGGTTTGGTGGTAAGCTCGCCGACCATGAATACCTACAGCTCCCGCCCCGTTGTCCTCTGTCTCTCCGGCCACGACCCCAGTGGCGGCGCCGGCCTGCAGGCAGATATCGAAGCCCTGATCGCCCAAGGCTGTCATGCCGCCCCCGCGGTGACCGCCCTGACCGTGCAGGATACCGTCAACGTTTCCGACTTCCGCGTGCTCGACCGCGAGTGGGTACTGGCCCAGGCCAATGCCGTGCTCGCCGACTCGACCGTGGCCGCCGTCAAACTGGGCATGCTCGGCTCCATCGAGATGGTCGACACCGTCGCCGAACTGCTCACCGCCCACCCGCACCTGCCGATGGTCTGCGACCCGGTGCTGCGCGCCGGTGGCGGTGGCCGCCTGGGCAAGGACGAAGTCGGCTACGCGCTGCGCGAACGCCTGTTGCCCCTGGCCGCCATCGCCACACCGAACCTGCCGGAAGCGCGCATCCTTGCCGAGTTGCCCGACGGCAGCGCGGATGAATGCGCCGAGAAGCTCCTGCCGTTCTGCAGACACCTGCTGATCACCGGCGGTCACGGCGACGAAGACGAAATCCACAACCGCCTGTACAGCCGCGACGGCCAGCGCCACACCTGGACCTGCCAGCGCCTGCCGGGCAGCTACCATGGTTCGGGCTGCACCCTGGCCAGCGCCCTGGCCGGCCGCCTGGCCTTGGGCGAGCAGCTCGACAGTGCGGTCCGCAGCGCCCTCGACTATACCTGGCGGACCCTGCGCGATGCCGAGCGACTGGGCAAGGGGCAGTTCGTCCCGCGCCGCCTGCCCCTGGACTTCTGCTCCTGACACGAGGCCTTCAGATGAAGCTACGCGGTCTGTACGCAATCACCGACAGCCAGCTGCTCGCCGGCCGTTTCCTGTCCCATGTCGAGGCGGCTCTCGAAGGCGGCGTCTGCCTGCTGCAGTACCGCGACAAGAGCGACGATGCCGCGCGACGCCTGCGTGAAGCCGAAGCGCTGATGAAACTGTGCGAGCGCTACGGCACCCAGTTGCTGATCAACGACGACGCCGAACTCGCCGCGCGCCTGGGCGTTGGCGTGCACCTGGGCCAGACCGACGGCCCGCTGACCCCAGCCCGGGCCTTGCTCGGGCGCAACGCCATCATCGGCTCGACCTGCCACGCCAGCCTCGACCTGGCCGAGCAGGCTGCCCGCGAAGGCGCCAGCTATGTCGCCTTCGGCCGCTTCTTCAATTCCGTGACCAAGCCCGGTGCCCCGGCTGCCAGCCTCGAGCTGGTGGAGCAGGCCCGGGCCCTGGTCAAGTTGCCGATCGCCGTGATCGGTGGCATCACCCTCGACAACGCCGCCCCGCTGGTTGCCCATGGCGCCGACCTGCTGGCGGTCATCCACGGCTTGTTCGGTGCCGACAGCGCGCAGGAAGTCACCCGCCGCGCCCGCGCCTTCAATGCCCTGTTCGCTTGCTGATTTCGAGAGAAAACCCCATGTCCCGTTCCGAATCCCTGTTCGCCCAAGCCCAGAAGCACATCCCCGGTGGCGTCAACTCGCCGGTCCGCGCCTTCAAGAGCGTCGGTGGCACGCCGCTGTTCTTCAAGCACGCCGAAGGCGCCTACGTGGTGGATGAAGACGACAAGCGCTACGTCGACTACGTCGGTTCCTGGGGCCCGATGATCCTCGGCCACAGCCACCCCGAGGTATTGGCCTCGGTACGCAAGCAGCTCGAGCACGGCCTGTCGTATGGCGCGCCGACCGCCATGGAAACCGAGATGGCCGATCTGGTCTGCTCGATCGTGCCGTCCATGGAAATGGTGCGCATGGTCAGCTCCGGCACCGAAGCCACCATGAGCGCCATTCGCCTGGCCCGGGGCTACACCGGCCGTGACGCCATCATCAAGTTCGAGGGTTGCTACCACGGCCACTCCGACAGCCTGCTGGTCAAGGCCGGCTCCGGCCTGCTGACCCAGGGCGTACCCAGCTCGGCGGGCGTGCCGGCGGACTTCGCCAAGCACACCCTGACCCTGCCGTTCAACGACATCGCCGCGGTCGAGAAGACCCTGGCCGACGTCGGCGACACCGTGGCCTGCATCATCGTCGAGCCAGTGGCCGGCAACATGAACTGCGTACCACCGGCGCCGGGCTTCCTCGAAGGCCTGCGCGAGCAATGCGACAAGCACGGCGTGGTACTGATCTTCGACGAAGTGATGACCGGTTTCCGCGTATCGCTCGGCGGCGCTCAAGGCCACTATGGCATCACCCCGGACCTGTCGACCTTCGGCAAGATCGTCGGCGGCGGCATGCCGGTCGGCTGCTTCGGTGGCAAGCGCGAGATCATGGGCTGCATCGCCCCGCTGGGCCCGGTCTACCAGGCCGGCACCCTGTCGGGCAACCCGCTGGCGATGGCCGCTGGCCTGACCACCCTCAAGCTGATCAGCCGCCCGGGCTTCCACGACGAGCTGAGCGCCTTCACCAGCCGCATGCTCGACGGCCTGCAGCAACGCGCCGATGCCGCCGGCATCCCGTTCGTCACCACCCAGGCGGGCGCCATGTTCGGCCTGTACTTCAGCGGTGCCGACGACATCGTCACCTTCGAAGACGTGATGGCCAGCGATGCCGAGCGCTTCAAGCGCTTCTTCCACCTGATGCTCGACGGTGGCGTGTACCTCGCGCCGAGCGCGTTCGAGGCGGGCTTCACTTCCATCGCGCACGGCGAGACCGAACTCAAGATTACCCTCGATGCGGCCGAAAAAGCCTTTGCTGCGCTGAAGTAACTGCCAGGCTGCACCGGCTCTTCGCGGGTAAACCCGCTCCTACAGACATGCGTGTACCCTGTAGGAGCGGGTTTACCCGCGAAGAGCCGGTGCAAACATCAGCGTGCCGCGCAACCAACAAAGGCTTCTTCAATAGAGAATTTCGAGTAAAACTTTGTAAGGTTGGCGCTGCTTATCCCATAATGTGCCACCAGAGACATTGGCCGTAGCTTTGCAGAGGTAAGTCGATCCCCATGAACCGCACCGGCCGCGCCCTGACCCTGGGCTGCCTGTTGCTTCTTCAGCCCCTGCTGGCCCTGGCGGAGGGCAGCAACTCGTTGCTGATTCCGGCAACGGGCCGCTGCACCCTGAATGTCCAACCGCAAGATCTGGAACACGCCATCAAGGCCTGCGAGAAGATCGCCAGCAACGGGGATGCGCAGGCACAGTACGAGCTGGGCGAGTTCTACTACACGCAAACGCCAAAGGTCCTGGACAAGGCCCTGAACTGGTTCGAAAAGGCCTCGTTGCAAGGCCATGCCGAAGCCCAGTACCGCCTCGGCGCGATGTTCTTCCATGGCGAAGGCGTCAAGGCCAACAACGTGCAGGCTTACATCCTGCTGAAGATGGCGGCGGTCAACGGTGCCGAGGATGCACTGGACATGGCCGACGAAGTGACCGAACAGATGCCCCGCGACGAGCTGGAGCACGCCACCCAGGTGCTCGGCCAGATCTTCCGCAAGTACCTGCTGGAACTGCAGAACGCCGAAGGACGCACGCCGTTCTCGCCACTTCCCTGAGTCTTACTTCTCCGGCATCGGCATCGGGAACGGCATGACGTTGCCCGCGCCCTTGGCCTCGCTGATCTTCGCCGTCCCCAGACGCTCCACCTCATCGATGCGCACGATCGAGTGCATCGGCACGAAACTGCGGATCACGCCCTCGAACTGGGTCTTGAGCTTCTCCTCGCTCGGGTCGACGACCACCTGGGTGCGCTCGCCGAAGACGAACTCCTCGATTTCCAGAAAGCCCCAGAGGTCGCTCTGGTAGATCTGCTTGGCATACATCTCGAAGACCTGCCCCTGGTTGAGGAAGATCACTTTATAGATGGCGGGTTCGCGTTTGCTCATGTTCGGCGGGATAACACATGCGTAAGAAAAGGCGTGCATGATACCTGCTCTGGCCTCTTCGCGGGTAAACCCGCTCCTACGGGTCGATGCCGTACTCGCGATACCGTTGAACGTTTCAGTGCTTTCGCCACTGCCCTTCTAGGGTTATTCTTGAGTTCACATTCATTGCCGTCGAGCGGCTAAAAACGACCTTGAACGCACCCATACAACCCCATCGTTTCATCCTCGAGCCCTTCGAGGCCAACCGTTTCGCCAACTTGTGCGGCCAGTTCGACGAGCACCTGCGCCTGATCGAACAACGCCTGGCCATCGAGATCCGCAACCGCGGCAATCAGTTCGAACTGATCGGCGAACCCAAGACCACCTCCGCCGCCGAACAGCTGCTGCGCCGCCTCTACCGTGAGGCCAAGGCCACCGAGCTGTCACCGGAAACCGTGCACCTGTATCTGCAGGAATCCACGGTCGAGAACATCGACAACCCGGCGGTCAACGAAGTCAGCGTCTCGCTGCGCACGCGCAAGGGCAACATCCGCCCGCGCGGCGTCAACCAGCAGCGCTACGTCAAGGAAATCCTGGCCAACGACATCAACTTCGGCATCGGCCCGGCGGGTACCGGCAAGACGTACCTGGCCGTGGCCTGCGCCGTCGATGCCCTGGAGCGCGAGCAGGTGCGTCGTATCCTGCTGGTGCGCCCGGCCGTCGAAGCGGGCGAAAAGCTCGGCTTCCTGCCCGGCGACCTGGCCCAGAAGATCGACCCGTACCTGCGCCCGCTGTACGACGCCCTGTATGAGATGCTCGGCTTCGAGCACGTGGCCAAGCTGATCGAGCGCCAGGTGATCGAGATCGCTCCGCTCGCCTACATGCGTGGCCGCACCCTGAACAACAGCTTCATCATCCTCGACGAGAGCCAGAACACCACGCTCGAGCAGATGAAGATGTTCCTCACCCGTATCGGCTTCGGCTCGACCGCGGTGATCACCGGCGACATCACCCAGGTCGACCTGCCACGCGGCACCAAGTCGGGCCTGGCCCACGTGATCGAAGTGCTCAGGGATGTACCGGGCATCAGCTTCACCCACTTCCAGCCCAAGGATGTGGTCCGTCACCCACTGGTCCAGCGCATCGTCGAAGCCTACGACCGCTTCGATGCCCGCCAGGCCAAGCCCGAGGTCAGCGGCAAAGATGCTTGAACTCGACCTGCAACGGGCCACGGATGCCGCTGCCCCGGATGACGAGGCCTTCCGCCGCTGGTGCGAGCTTGCCTTGCGCCAGCGCAGCGCCGACTCGGAAATGACCATTCGCCTGGTCGACGAGGCCGAAGGCCGCGAGCTCAACCATACGTACCGGCACAAGGACTACGCGACCAACGTGTTGTCGTTCCCGGCCGACGTGCCCGACGAACTGCTCGACATCCCGCTGCTTGGCGATCTGGTGATCTGCGTACCGGTGGTCGAGCGCGAAGCGGCCGAGCAAGGCAAGGCGCTGCAGGCCCACTGGGCCCACCTGGTGATCCACGGCTGCCTGCACCTGCTGGGCTACGACCACATCGAAGACGACGAGGCCGAGGAAATGGAGGCACTGGAACGGCAATTGCTTGCCGAACTGGGCTACCCCGACCCGTATGCCGATGACCACACCGATTCCATCACTCACTGATATTGCAAAGGATCACGAGTAACCGCCATGAGCGAAGACCGATCGAGCAACGGGCAAAAGTCCTGGCTGGGTAAATTGACCCAGGCTTTTGCCCATGAGCCGAAAAACCGCCAGGAGCTCCTCGAGCTGCTGCGCGAAGCCCATCAGAACAAGCTGCTCGACAGCGAAGCGCTGACCATCGTCGAGGGCGCTATCCAGGTCGCCGACCTGCAGGTGCGCGATATCATGGTGCCCCGCTCGCAGATGATCAGCATCAAGGCCCACCAGTCGCCTCGCGAGTTCCTGCCGGCAGTGATCGACGCCGCGCACTCGCGCTATCCGGTGATCGGCGAGAGCCATGACGATGTGCTCGGCATCCTGCTCGCCAAAGACTTGCTGCCGCTGATCCTCAAGGAAAACGGCGACAGCTTCAACATCAAGGACCTGCTGCGCCCGGCCACCTTCGTGCCCGAGTCCAAGCGCCTGAACGTGCTGCTGCGCGAGTTCCGCGCCAACCACAACCACATGGCCATCGTCATCGACGAGTACGGCGGCGTGGCCGGCCTGGTCACCATCGAGGACGTGCTCGAGCAGATCGTCGGTGACATCGAGGACGAGCACGACGTCGAGGAAGACAGCTACATCAAGCCGCTGCCCAGCGGCGACTTCCTGGTCAAGGCATTGACGCCGATCGAGAACTTCAACGAGTTCTTCGACAGCGAATTTTCCGACGATGAGTTCGACACCGTCGGCGGCCTGGTGATGAGCGCCTTCGGCCACCTGCCCAAGCGTAACGAGACCACCGAGATCGGCGCCTACAAGTTCCGTATTCTCAATGCCGACAGCCGGCGGATACACTTGCTGCGTTTGACCCCGATCACCCGCTAAGGACAATCATGCGTTGGATCACCCGCCCCGGCTGGCCCGGTAACCTGCTGGCCGTGGCGGCCGGCGCTTCCACCCTCCTGGCCCTGGCGCCGTTCGATATCTGGCCGCTGGCCATCCTGTCGATCGCCCTGTTCTACCTCGGCCTGCGCGAGCTCAGCCCGCGCCAGGCCATGGGCCGTGGCTGGTGCTTCGGCTTCGGCCTGTATGGCGCCGGCACCTGGTGGATCTACGTCAGCATGAACACCTACGGCGGCGCCTCGCCGCTGCTGGCGATCCTTCTGCTGCTGGCATTTTTCGCCGCACTGGCCTGGTTCTTCGCCCTGCCCGCCTGGCTCTGGGCCCGCTGGCTGCGCCGCAACGAGGCGCCCCTGGCCGATGCCCTGTGCTTTGCCGCCCTGTGGCTGCTGCAGGAGGCCTTCCGCGGCTGGTTCCTCACCGGCTTCCCCTGGCTGTATGCCGGTTACAGCCAACTCGACGGCCCCCTGGCCGGGCTGGCGCCACTGGGTGGCGTTTGGCTGGTGTCCTTCGCCCTGGCGCTGACCGCCGCGCTGCTGTGCAACCTGCATCGGCTGCGCATGCGCCCGTCGTTCCTGGCCGTGGGCGTGCTGTTGCTGCTGGCGCCGTGGGCCACGGGCCTGGCACTCAAGGGCCATGCCTGGACCAAGCCTGCGGGCGAGCCGCTCAAGGTCGCGGCCCTGCAGGGTAACGTCGAGCAGGACCTGAAGTGGGACCCGGCGCACATCGATGCGCAGTTGGCGCTGTACCGCGACATGAGCTTCAGTTCCAAGCCGGTCGACCTGCTGGTGTGGCCGGAAACCGCCGTGCCAGTGCTCAAGGACCAGGCCCAGGGCTACATCGATGTGATGGGCCGTTTCGCCGCCGACCGGCATTCGGCGCTGATCACCGGGGTGCCGGTGCGCGAGGTGGTGCACCACCAGCGCCGCTACTACAACGGCGTGACCGTCGCCGGCGAAGGCGACGGCACCTACCTCAAGCAGAAGCTGGTGCCGTTCGGCGAGTACGTGCCGCTGCAGGACATGCTCCGTGGCGCAATCGAGTTCTTCAACCTGCCGATGTCGGACTTCGCCCGTGGGCCGGAAGACCAGCCGTTGCTGCAAGCCAAGGGCTACCAGATCGCGCCGTTCATCTGCTACGAGGTGGTCTATCCCGAGTTCGCCGCGGGCCTGGCAGCGCGCAGCGACCTGCTGCTGACGATCAGTAACGACACCTGGTTCGGCAAGTCCATCGGCCCGCTGCAGCACCTGCAGATGGCGCAGATGCGCGCGCTGGAGGCGGGCCGCTGGATGATCCGCGCCACCAACAACGGAGTGACCGCGCTGATCGACCCGTTCGGGCGCATCACCACGCAGATTCCGCAGTTCGAGCGGGCCGTGCTGTATGGCGAGGTGGTGCCGATGCAGCAACTGACGCCTTACCTACAATGGCGCTCGTGGCCGCTGGCGGTCGTCTGCGTGCTGCTGTTTGGCTGGGCGCTGCTGGCAGGCCGGATCGCCAAGACCGTTTGAGGTCGCCTGTTCCGGCCTCTTCGCGGGTAAACCCGCTCCTACAGGTATGCCGCAGTTCCCTGTAGGAGCGGGTTTACCCGCGAAAGGGCCGGCAGCTACACCACCAGCCTCAATAGAACAACCGATACCCCAGCAACCCAACCGCCTCGTTGAGCAACTGCCCGCTCTGCCACATCGCCCGGCTCTCGGGCAGCAGCCCAGCAAACGGGCGGGCGTGGTCGCCACCCAGGAACCCCATCGGCGCCGGCACCACTTCGAACCCCGCCCGCTCGAAGCTCCAGCGCGAACGCTGCATATGCCAAGACTGGGTCACCAGCACCACCCGGCGAATGCCCAGCGGTTGCAGCATGTGGGCAGTGAACTGGGCATTTTCCCAGGTGGTCCGGCTGGCCTCTTCCTTCCACTTCACCTCGACCCCGAAATCCTCGCGCAAGCGATCGGCCATCAACTGCGCCTCGCTCGGCGGCGTGCCAAAGTGCAGCCCACCGCTGATCAGCAATGGCAAGCCGCTGGCCTTGGCCAGGCGCGCGGCGAAGCGCATGCGTTCGAGGGCCGTGGCGGTCGGCTGGTCGTCGCCACCCCAGGCCATGTCGCCGCGCTCGCGCCCGGCCCCCAGCACCACGATGGCGTCCGCCCGCTGTGCCAGCACCGCCCAGTCCGCCAGCGGCAACGGCGGCTCGGTTTCCAGCACCCGGGCAGACTCCTGCACCACCAGCGGCAGGCTCATCAGCCACAGGCCACCCAGGCCTAGGGCGAAGCACAGCGCCGCCAGCCGCGGGCGCCGGGCACGCAGCCACCAGGCGGCGAGCAACAGCAGGAACAACAGCCCGGGTGGCAACAGCCATTGTTTGATGAAAAAGCGAATCGGCATCGGCACACCTCCATGGAAGGCGTGCAGCCTAAGAGGAACGGCGCCGGGCAACAAGATGTCGCCGGCGCCGTTTCGTGGGAAGTGTATTGAGTACCGGGGCGCGATGGCCTGCGCCGGGTCCTGAACGGCTAGCGATGCGGCAGCGTCCTGGATCTCGCCGTGCTGGCGGGGCGTCTCTTGTCCTTCAGCCAGATGATCTTCGCCGAGGTCGGTTCCGCTTGCGGGTAGGCACCGGCACAGGCATTGCGGCGTTCCGGGAGGGAATCCAGGTAGGCCTTGATCACTTCGAACTCTGCGTGGCTAAGGCCGCGCAACTCCAGCTCTGCTGGCATCTCATCACGCAATCGCACCGATGTCCGGGCCACTTCCAGGGCCAGGCCAAGACGGTCGATCAGGCGTTCGTAAAGCTCCGGTTTGATTGCGGGTAGCTGCGTCTCTCCCATCCGTTCACCTCATTGAAGATAAGAATATCTCCCCCACAAGTGAGCTTAGCGTCACTGCAAAAAGCAGCCGGACGCCGCGACAAGCGGGCATTCGCAATCAGGGTTTCCCACGATACGCGGCGCTGCTGTATGCTACGGCGTTCACTCTCACGACACCGGAGTGCCGGACGCAGCGAGGTTCCGCTGCCTGGAACAAGGTCTCTTCTCTCTCAGCATAAAGTAGCCATGCACGAACAATACACGCCCCGTGATATCGAAGCCGCCGCCCAGAAGTTCTGGGACGAGCAACAATCGTTCGCTGTTACCGAACAGCCAGGCAAGGACACGTACTACTGCCTGTCGATGTTCCCGTACCCGAGCGGCAAGCTACACATGGGCCACGTGCGCAACTACACCATCGGTGACGTGATTGCCCGCTACCAGCGCATGCTCGGCAAGAACGTCCTGCAGCCGATGGGCTGGGACGCCTTCGGCATGCCGGCGGAAAACGCCGCGATGAAGAACAACGTCGCCCCGGCCAAGTGGACGTACGAAAACATCGACTACATGAAGACCCAGCTCAAGAGCCTGGGCCTGGCCATCGACTGGGCGCGTGAAGTCACCACCTGCAAGCCGGACTACTACCGCTGGGAGCAGTGGCTGTTCACCCGCCTGTTCGAGAAAGGCATCATCTACCGCAAGAACGGGACCGTGAACTGGGACCCAGCCGACCAGACCGTGCTGGCCAACGAGCAGGTCATCGACGGCCGCGGCTGGCGTTCGGGCGCGCTGATCGAGAAGCGCGAAATCCCGATGTACTACTTCCGCATCACCGACTACGCCGACGAGCTGCTGGAAAGCCTCGACGAGCTGCCGGGCTGGCCTGAGCAGGTCAAGACCATGCAACGCAACTGGATCGGCAAGTCGCGCGGCATGGAAGTGCAGTTCCCGTTCGACCAGGCCAGCATCGGCCACGAAGGCACCCTGAAGGTCTTCACCACCCGTCCGGACACCCTGATGGGCGCCACCTACGTGGCAGTCGCCGCCGAGCACCCGCTGGCCACCCAGGCCGCCCAGGGCAACCCGGCGCTGCAGGCGTTCATCGACGAATGCAAGAGCGGCAGCGTTGCCGAGGCCGACATGGCCACCCAGGAGAAGAAGGGCATGCCCACTTCCCTGTTCGTGCAACACCCGCTGACCGGCGAAAAGCTGCCGGTGTGGGTCGCCAACTACGTGCTGATGCACTACGGTGATGGCGCGGTGATGGCCGTGCCGGCCCACGACGAGCGCGACTTCGAGTTCGCCCACAAGTACAACCTGCCGGTCAAGGCCGTGGTGCGCACCAGCGCTGGCGATGAAGTCGGCAGCGAGTGGCAGGCCGCCTATGGCGAGCACGGCCAGCTGATCAACTCCGCCGAGTTCGACGGCCTGGACTTCGCCGGCGCCTTCGACGCCATCGAGGCCGCCCTGATCCGCAAGGAACTCGGCAAGTCGCGCACCCAGTTCCGCCTGCGCGACTGGGGCATCAGCCGCCAGCGCTACTGGGGCTGCCCGATCCCGATCATCCACTGCCCGTCCTGCGGCGATGTGCCGGTGCCAGAAGACCAGCTGCCGGTCACCCTGCCAGAGAACGTGGTGCCGGACGGCGCCGGTTCGCCACTGGCGCGCATGCCCGAATTCTACGCGTGCACCTGCCCGAAATGCGGCACTGCGGCCAAGCGCGAAACCGACACCATGGACACCTTCGTCGAGTCGTCCTGGTACTTCGCCCGCTACGCCTCGCCGAACTACGAAGGTGGCATGGTCGACCCGAAAGCGGCCAACCACTGGCTGCCGGTCGACCAGTACATCGGGGGTATCGAGCACGCTATCCTGCACCTGCTGTACGCGCGCTTCTTCCACAAGCTGATGCGTGACGAAGGCCTGGTCACCTCCAACGAGCCGTTCAAGAACCTCCTGACCCAGGGCATGGTGGTCGCCGAGACCTACTACCGCGTGGCCAGCAACGGCGGCAAGGACTGGTTCAACCCAGCCGACGTCGAAGTCGAGCGCGATGCCAAGGCCAAGATCATCGGCGCCCGCCTGAAGACCGACGGCCTGCCGGTGGAAATAGGTGGCACCGAGAAGATGTCGAAGTCGAAGAACAACGGCGTCGACCCACAATCGATGATCGACCAGTACGGCGCCGACACCTGCCGCCTGTTCATGATGTTCGCCTCGCCGCCCGACATGAGCCTGGAGTGGTCCGACTCCGGCGTCGAGGGTGCGAGCCGCTTCCTGCGCCGCGTCTGGCGCCTGGCCCAGGCCCATGTCGGCCAGGGCCTGCCGGGCCAGCTGGACATCGCCGCTCTGGACGACGCGCAGAAGGCCATCCGCCGCGCCATCCACGCCGCGATCAAGCAAGCCAGCACCGACGTGGGCCAGTTCCACAAGTTCAACACCGCCATCGCCCAGGTGATGACCGTGATGAACGTGCTGGAAAAGGCCCCGCAGGCCACCGCTCAGGACCGCGCCCTGCTGCAGGAAGGCCTGGAGGCCGTGACCCTGCTGCTGGCACCGATCACCCCGCACATCTCCCACGAGCTGTGGCAGCAACTGGGCCACGCCGAGGCCGTGATCGACGCCACCTGGCCGGTGGTCGACGACAGCGCCCTGGTACAGGACAGCGTCACCCTGGTGGTGCAGGTCAACGGCAAGCTGCGTGGCCAGGTGGAAATGCCCGCCGCCGCCAGCCGTGAGGAAATCGAAGCCGCCGCCCGCAGCAACGAGAATGTCCTGCGCTTCATCGATGGCCTGACCATCCGCAAGGTCATCGTGGTGCCGGGCAAGCTGGTCAACATCGTCGCCAACTGATGGCAACGCCCGCCCGCAGCCTTGCGGGCGGGCGGAACAGGCTCAAAAGGGAGCAACAACATGATCAAACGCAATCTGCTGGTAATGGGCCTGGCTCTCGTGCTCAGCGCCTGCGGTTTCCAGCTGCGCGGCACCGGCACCACCGAACTCAGCCTGAAGGAAATGGACGTCAGCGCACGCAACGCCTATGGCGACACCGTGAAACAGCTGCGCGAAGTGCTCGAGCGCAGCGGCGTCAAGCTGACCACCGCCGCCCCGTATCGCCTGGTCCTGACCAACGAGCAGGAATCCCAGCGCGCCGCCACCTACAGTGCCGGTAGCCGCTCGACCGAGTACGAGCTGACCACCGTGCTGAACTACAGCATCCTCGGCCTGAACAACCTGGAGCTGCTCAGCGACAAGCTGGAAGTGCGCAAGATCTACGTGCATGACGGCGACAACATTACCGGCTCCGACCAGGAAGCCTCCCAGGCCCGCGAAGAAATGCGTCGCGACCTGGTCCAGAGCATGGTCGTACGCCTGCAGATGCTGACCCCAGCCCAGCTCGACCAGCTGCAACAGGAAGCCGATGCCCGCGCCAAGGCCGAGGCCGAAGCCCTGGAAGCCGCCCGTCGCCAGCAGGACGAGACGCCACAGCAATCGCCACTGGAAATCCCGGCCAACTGAGCCGATGCGGGGCACTCCGGTGCCCCGCCCATTCCCCATGAAGCTCGCCCCCGCCCAACTCAACAAGCATCTGCAAGGCAGCCTGGCACCGGTCTATGTGGTCAGCGGCGACGACCCGCTGCTGTGCCAGGAAGCCGCCGACGCCATCCGCAACGCGGCACGCCAGCAGGGCTTCGACGAACGCCAGGTATTCAGCGCCGACGCCAACTTCGACTGGGGCACGCTGCTGCAGGCCGGCAACAGCCTGTCGTTGTTCGCCCAGCGCCGCCTGCTGGAGCTGCGTCTGCCTTCGGGCAAGCCCGGCGACAAGGGCGCCGCAGCGCTGATGGAGTACTGCGCCAACCCCGCCGAGGACACCCTGCTGCTGGTCAGCCTGCCCAAGCTCGATGGCAGCGCGCAGAAGACCAAGTGGGGCAAGGCGCTGATCGAGGGCGCGCACTGCCAGTTCATTCAGATCTGGCCGGTGGACGCCCAGCAATTGCCGCAGTGGATCAACCAGCGCCTGGCTCAGGCCGGGTTGTCGGCCCAGCGGGACGCGGTCGACCTGATCGCCGCACGGGTCGAAGGCAACCTGCTGGCCGCCGCGCAGGAAATCGAAAAGCTCAAGCTGCTCGCCGAAGGTAATCAGATCACCGTCGAGACCGTGCAATCGGCCGTGGCCGACAGTGCCCGTTTCGACGTGTTCGGCCTGGTGGATGCCGTGCTCAATGGCGAAGCCGCGCATGCCTTGCGCATGCTCGAAGGCCTGCGTGGCGAGGGCGTCGAGCCACCGGTCATCCTGTGGGCGCTGGCTCGTGAGCTGCGTCTGCTGGCCGGCCTGGCCCAGCAGTTCAGCCAGGGTGTGCCGCTGGACAAGGCGTTCAGCCAGGCGCGGCCTCCGGTGTGGGACAAGCGCCGGCCCCTGGTCAGCAAGGCCTTGCAACGCCTCTCGGCGCGGCGCTGGGCCCAATTGCTGCAGGATGCCCAGCGCATCGATGCACAGATCAAGGGGCAGGCCGAGGGCTCACCGTGGACCGGGCTGGCGCGGCTGACTTTATTGATGGCTGGGCAGCGGCTGGTTCTGCCTCCGGAATAGCTGGGGCCGCTTTGCGGCCCATCCGGCCGGTCCGGCGCCCCGGCAAGGCCGCTCCTACACCGATCGCGCAAGCCAACATTCACCGGCTCACGCGGACTCTGTAGGAGCGGCCTTGTGCCGCGAAGGGCTGCGAAGCAGCCCCAATATCTCATCCATACACACAATCAATTGGCCCCTCCCCTCGCCAGGCCCTAAAGTGCGCCCCGAAACCAACCCTAGGGGGAACCCGCCATGAGCAAAAAGCCGAAAAAGCACGGCCCGAACAAGGCCAAGTCGATCGTCGCCCAACCCCTGTTCCGCTGCCGCCAGGAACGACCGGAGAAAGGCAAAGGCAGCTACCGCCGCGAAGCCTTCCAATCGAGAGATTGGGAGGCTTCTTACTTTTTGGCCGCATGAAAGCATCGCGAGCGCAGGCATGATATGGTCTTCACCTGACCTGAAATCCTGGATCTGTGCATGCTCTTCAGTCTTCTCCCTCGCTGGGAATCCCGCCAGCTGATCGCAGCCTCGAGCTTCATCCTGCTTGTCGCCTGCGCGGAAAAACCCACCGCGGCCGACGCCCTGCCACTGGCACCCGCCCAGCCCGCACCCGTGGTAACCCTGCCCAGCACCACCCCTGACACCAGCACCGAAATCCAACCGCTGCAAACCTTCGCCCAATGGCAGGCCGGTTTCCGCCAGCAAGCCCTGCAGGCCGGTATCACCGCGAGCCTGTTCGACCGCGCGTTCCTCGGCGTCACGCCCGACATGGACGTGATCAAGGCCGACCGCAGCCAACCCGAATTCACCCGCCCGGTGTGGGAATACCTCGAAGGCGCCCTCTCGCCCGTGCGCGTGCGCAAGGGCAAGAGCCTGCTGCAAGACAACGCCGAACTACTGACGCGCATCGAGCAGCGCTATGGTGTCGATCGCCAGGTACTGGTCGCGGTCTGGGGCATGGAGAGCAACTTCGGCCAGTTCCAGGGCAGCAAGTCGGTGATCCGCTCGCTGGCCACCCTGGCCTACGAGGGCCGTCGCCCACAATTCGCCCAGGACCAGCTGATCGCCGCCCTGCAGATTCTCCAGCACGGCGATATCCAGCCCGACGCCATGCGTGGCTCGTGGGCCGGCGCCATGGGCCAGACACAGTTCATTCCAACCACCTACAACACCCATGCGGTCGACTTCGACGGCGACGGTCGGCGCGACATCTGGAACAGCACCCCCGACGCCCTGGCCTCGACGGCGCACTACCTGCAGAGCTCGGGCTGGAAGACCGGCCAACCGTGGGGCTTCGAGGTGCAGGTGCCGTCCGGTTTCGATTATTGGCAAGCTGACGGCGCCACGCGCAAACCGGTCAGCGAATGGTTGCAGATGGGCGTGAAGCTGCCAGCCGGCACCCAGCTACCCGCCGGCAGCAACCAGCTGTCCGCTGCCCTGCTGCTGCCTGTCGGCGCCCGTGGCCCGGCATTCCTGGTGCTGGACAACTTCCGGGCGATCCTCAAGTACAACAACTCGTCGTCGTACGCCCTGGCCGTGGGCCTGCTGGGTGACCGGTTCTCAGGTTGGGGCTTCATTTCCGGCAGCTGGCCGAAGGAAGACCTGCCGCTGAGCCGCAGCGAGCGCATGGAGTTGCAGAACCTGTTGAATGCCAGCGGGCATGATGCGGGCAACGCCGATGGGATCATCGGCGCCAACACCCGCAAGGCGATTCGCAATGCCCAGCAAGGGCTGGGATGGCCGGCGGATGGGTATCCGACCCAGAAGCTGCTCGAGAGCTTGCGGCGCCAGTGAGCCCGCAGAGGGGCGCGTTGCGCCCCATTCGCGGCACAAGGCCGCTCCTACAGGGAACAGCGTGCACAGGTCCATTTGAGACGGCGTGCACAAGCCCATTTGGGATGGCGTACGCAGGTCCATTGTAGGAGCGGCCTTGCCGGGGCGCCGGACCGGCCGGATGGGCTGCAAAGCAGCCCCGGCAATCTCAAGCCTTGAACAAGCCCTGACCCAACACCAGTGTCTGTCGCGCACTGTCCAGTATCACCCTCGCCCCCAACGGCAGGCACACGTTCGGATCACAATGCCCACTGCGCCACCCCGCCAGCACCGGCACGCCCAGCGGCCCGAAGATCTCCAGCAGCAGCGGCGTCATGGCCGCCACCGTGATCCCTGCGAAATCCCCCACCAACACACCCTTGAGGCCCTGCAGCTTGCCCGCCAGGCGTAACTGGGTCAGCAAGCGGTCGACCCGATACAGCGGCTCGTTGACGTCCTCGATGAACAGGATCGCCCCCTCGCAGTCCAGCTCGGCCGGCGTGCCTAGGGTCGCCCCCAGCATCGACAGGTTGCCACCCAGCAGGCGCCCGCTGCCCACACCCGGTACCACGCAGCTCAAGGGAAACTCGGCAGGATGGGCAATGGCATCACCTTGGCGAACATGCCCCCCCAGCTGCGCCATGAAAGAAGACTCTGTCGGTTGCTGCTTGGCGCCTAGCAGGTCGGCGTTGAGCATCGCACCGTGGAAGGTCAGCAACCCCGCACGGTTGAACACCGTGTGCAATGCCGTGACGTCGCTGTAGCCGACGAAGGGCTTGGGGTGGCGGCGGATCAGATCGAGGTCGAGGCGGTCGAGCAGGCGCATGCTGCCGTACCCCCCACGCATGCACAGGATGGCGTCGATAGCCGGGTCGGCAAAGGCA
The DNA here is from genome assembly GCF_016648105.1 of Pseudomonas sp. S31. GTDB lineage: Bacteria > Pseudomonadota > Gammaproteobacteria > Pseudomonadales > Pseudomonadaceae > Aquipseudomonas. The sequence continues at coordinate 49,054 of NZ_JACVVE010000011.1, forward strand.
TCGTGCAGATCCTGCAGGCGTTGCGCGTCGCTACCGGCCAAGTAGCCTTCGCTGGCACTGACGCTCGGGTACAGCTTGCAGCGATAACCACGCTCGGCGAACCATCGCTGCGCCTTCTGCACATCCAGCCGCGCCGGCCCGGCCGGCGCCACCACGGCAATGCAGCCCTCTGCGGACAACGCCTTGGGCAAACGGGATTCGAGGGTTTCGGCACAGTTCATCGCGGCTCCTTATCAAGCACAGCATAAACAAAAATGCCGATGCCACCTCACGGCGTGCATCGGCATCTGCGGCTCACGCCCGGATCAGAGCTTGATCTTGGCTTCGTGGGCCTGCTGGTCGGCGTGATACGAGGAGCGTACCAGCGGGCCGGAGGCGACGTTCTTGAAGCCCATCTTGTAGCCTTCCTCGGCGAACCAGGCGAAGGTGTCCGGGTGCACGAAGCGCTGTACCGGCAGGTGGCTGCGCGACGGCTGCAGGTACTGGCCGAGGGTCAGCATGTCGATGTCGTGCTCGCGCATGCGGTGCATGACTTCGATCACTTCCTCGTCGGTTTCGCCAAGGCCAAGCATCAGGCCCGACTTGGTCGGCACGTGCGGGACCATCTGCTTGAACTTCTGCAGCAGGTCCAGCGACCAGTCGTAGTCCGAACCTGGGCGTGCAGCCTTGTACAGGCGCGGTACGGTCTCGAGGTTGTGGTTGAACACATCCGGCGGGGTCTGCGCGGTGATTTCCAGGGCGACGTCCATGCGCCCACGGTAGTCCGGGACCAGGGTCTCCAGCTGCACGCCGGGCGACAACGCACGGATTTCGCGGATGCAGTCGGCGAAGTGCTGGGCGCCACCGTCACGCAGGTCGTCGCGGTCCACCGAGGTGATCACCACGTACTTCAGACGCAGGTCGGCAATGGCCACGGCGAGGTTCTTCGGCTCGTCCAGGTCCAGCGGCTTCGGCCGGCCGTGACCCACGTCGCAGAACGGGCAGCGACGGGTGCAGATATCACCCATGATCATGAACGTCGCGGTGCCACCGGAGAAGCACTCGCCCAGGTTCGGGCAGGAGGCCTCTTCACAGACGCTGTGCAGCTTGTGCTTGCGCAGCAGTTGCTTGATACGGTCGACTTCCGGGGATACCGGAATGCGTACGCGGATCCAGTCAGGTTTTTTCGGCAGCTCTTCGGTGGGGATGATCTTCACCGGAATGCGCGCCACCTTCTCGGCGCCACGCAGCTTCACACCGGCTTCCACCTTCTTCGGCGCGGAGCGCGGGGTGGCATCTACGGTAGGTATCAGGTTCGGCACGGCTTCTTGCACAGTTGTCATAATCAGTCGATTCCGCCCGTCAGGGTCGTCTGCTCAGCATAGTCGAGGTGCTTGACCAGCTGTCCGCGCAGCCTTGTCCTGACCTCGTCGAGTTCGATCGGGCCTGCCAGGTCGCGCAGCTGGGTCATGGCCAGCCCCGCATACCCACAGGGGTTGATTCGGCGGAATGGCGCAAGGTCCATGTCCACGTTCAGGGCAAGGCCATGGAAAGAACGGCCATTGCGGATTCGCAGGCCGAGGGAGGCGATTTTCGCTCCGTCGACATACACGCCCGGGGCATCGGGCTTGGCCAGGGCAGTAACGCCATAGCTGGCCAACAGGTCGATCAGTGCACGCTCGATGCGGCTGACCAGGTCGCGTACGCCAAAGCCCAGGCGCCGTACGTCCAGCAGCAGGTAGGCCACCAGCTGGCCGGGGCCGTGGTAGGTCACCTGGCCGCCGCGGTCGGTCTGCACCACCGGGATATCGCCCGGCACCAGCAGGTGTTCGGCCTTGCCGGCCTGGCCCTGGGTGAAGACCGCGGGGTGTTCGACCAGCCAGATTTCGTCCTGGCTGTCCGGGCCGCGCTGCTCGGTAAAACGACGCATGGCCTCCAGCACCGGTTCATAGGGCTGCAGGCCAAGCTGGCGAATACCGAGGCAGGATGCCATCAGAGCACCATTTTCACGATGCCGGTCGCGCGCAAGGCGCTGTTGATGTCGTGCAGCTGGTTCTCGCTTTCGGCGACGATGTGCAGCTGTACGGTGGTGTACTTGCCTTCCTTGCTCTGGCGCTCGGCCAGGGTGGAAAGGTCGACCTTAGCATGCTGGCAAAGGATGTCGATCACCGTGTCCTTGAAACCCACCACGGTGTCGCCGATGACCTTGATCGGGTAATCGGCGCAGGGGAATTCGATCTTGTGCGACTTGACGTCAGGTTCGCTCATGGCGGAAACGGCCTCGTAAGCCGTGGCAACAACAACGCCCCCGCGGGATACACGGGGGCATGCAGGTCACGTATCAGTTGAACAACCCGTAGAAGAATAGACGGATGCTATCCCACATACGGCGGAAGAAACCACCTTCCTCGACGCCATCGAGGGCGATCAGGTCGGCGCTGTGAACCACTTTCTCGTCCAGTTTGACTTCCACTTTGCCGATCACGTCACCTTTGGCGATCGGTGCGGTGAGCTGCGGGTTCATGGTCATCGAAGCGACCAGGCGCTTCAATTGGCCTTTAGGCATAGTCAGGGTCAGGTCGTTGGCCAGACCCGCCTTGACCTGGCCGGTGGCGCCCTTCCAGACCGGGGCCTGGGTCAGCTCGGTGCCCTTCTGGTAGAAGGTCTGGGTTTCGAAGAAGCGGAAACCGTAGGTCAGCAGCTTCTGGGTCTCGGCGGCACGGGCCTGTTCGCTGTTGGTGCCGAAGACCACGGCGATCAGGCGCTGGCCGTCACGTACCGCCGAAGCCACCATGCAGTAGCCGGCTTCCTCGGTGTGGCCGGTTTTCAGACCGTCGACGGTCTTGTCGCGCCACAGCAGCAGGTTGCGGTTGGGCTGCTTGATGTTGTTCCAGAAGAACTCTTTCTGCGAGTAGATGGCGTAGTGGGCCGGGTCGATGTCGATGATCGCGCGGGCCAGCAGGGCCATGTCGTGGGCCGACGAGTAGTGCTCAGGGTTCGGCAGGCCGGTCGGGTTCATGAAGTGGCTGTTGCTCATGCCCAGGTCGGCGGCAGTCTTGTTCATCATGTCGGCGAAGGCGTCTTCGCTGCCGGCGATGTGCTCGGACAGGGCGACCGAGGCGTCGTTGCCCGACTGGATGATGATGCCGTGCAGCAGGTCGCTGACGGTGACCTGGCTGCCGACCTTGATGAACATGCGCGAACCACCGGTGCGCCAGGCGTTTTCGCTGACGGTGACCGGGTCGTTCTCGCCGATCTGGCCACGGCGGATGTCCAGGGTGGCGATGTAGGCGGTCATCAGCTTGGTCAGGCTGGCCGGTGGCAGGCGCTCGTCACCGTTGTTCTCGACCAGCACGTTGCCGCTGGAGGCGTCCATGAGCACGTAGGACTTGGCGGCCAGTTGCGGTGGCGCCGGCATCATTTGCTCCGCTGCGAAGGCAGCGGGCATGATCATCAGCAGTACGGGCAGGCAAAGGCGTTTGGCAAGGTTGGTGATGTTCATCCGTCTCTCGAAAATCGCTAATGGTCTGATGTTCCCTGGGCCACGTCATGTGCCCAGCGCCAGTCAGTCTAGTTGTTGCGGCTGTGCTGCCGCCTCGCCCGGCAAATGCGGCGTTATGTCGCTGCGGGCAAAAGCGGTCATTGTACATGGGCAGGCGTTGCAATTCATGACAAAACCGACAGTTTGGCGTGGCCTGCTTCGCGGGCAAGCCCGCTCCCACAGGACTGGATCTCAATGTGGGAGCGGGCTTGCCCGCGAAACAGGCGACACGTTCAGTCAGCTGTGACCAGCTTGGCCTGCCCAAGGTTCGCCAAGCGAATGCTGTCCTGCGCCTGCTGGATCTCACCCTGGCTGTTGATCGGCCCCAGGCGCACGCGGTGCAGGGTCTGCTGGTTACGCACGATGGAGCTGATGAAGACCGGCGCGCTGACCATGGTGCTCAGCTTCGAGCGCAGCAGCTCGGCGGCGTCCGGGTTGGCGAAAGCGCCCACCTGGAGGAAGCTGCCGCCATTGGCGCCCGGCACGGCGTTGCCGCCGACCTGCACCGGCACTACCGGCGCCGCGTGCTGCTGTGCCGGTGGCGTCCATTGTTCGACGCGCCCGGTGCTGGCCGGCACCGCCTGGGCCTGGGCCACCTGCGGCTCCTTGAGCACCAGTGGCGGCTGCTGGCCACGCTGGGCCCACCATTGCTGCGGGTCGATGCCCTCGACCCGCACATGGGCGGTGCCGATCTCGGCGTAGCCGAGCTTCTTCGCCGCGGCATAGGACAGGTCGATGATGCGATCGGAATAGAACGGGCCACGGTCATTGACCCGCAGGATCACGCTGCGCCCGTTGGCCAGGTTGGTCACCTTCACGTAGGCCGGCAGCGGCAGGGTCTTGTGCGCCGCACTCATGCCGTACAGGTCGTACAGCTCGCCGTTGGCGGTGTTCTGCCCGTGGAACTTGGTGCCGTACCACGAGGCGGTACCCTCGGCACGGTAGTTGGCAGACTGCTGCAGCGGGTAGTAGGTCTTGCCCAGCACCGTGTAGGGGTTGGCCTTGTAGGCGCCGGTGTGCACGGTCGGCGTGGCGTCGGGAATCTTGTTCACGTCCACGTCCCACCACGGCGCGCCGTCCTTGTGGGCACGGTTGATATCGAGCCCCGGCTGGCTGCGGACCACATTGCCGCTCTGCTGCTGGGTCGGGCGGCTCGAAGAGCAACTGGCGAGCAGCACGCCGACGGCGAGGCAGGTCAGCAGCTTGAAGGAGTTGCCAGAGATGATTGCGCGCATTACTTGACGCCCCGTGCTTGGACCAGCTGTTGCGCAAGCTGATGCACCGCCATGGCATACATCACGCTGCGGTTGTAGCGAGTGATCGCGTAGAAATTCTTCAGGCCCATCCAGTACTCGGGGCCGTTGTCGCCCTCCAGGCGGAAGGCGGTAACCGGCAGATCATCGCGCAGCGCATCATGACTCGACCAGCCCAGCGCTCGCAACTCCCCGACGGTCTTGACCGGCTCGATGCCGGTCGTCAGGCCCTCGTCGGCGCGTTCGCCGAGCACCTGGGCGCGGCTCACCACCGGCTCGCCAGCCACCCAGCCATGGCGCTTGAAATAGCTGGCGACGCTGCCGATGGCATCGTCAGGGTCGTTCCAGATATTGATGTGGCCGTCGCCATCGAAGTCCACCGCGTAGTTGCGGAAGCTGCTCGGCATGAACTGCGGCAGGCCCATGGCACCGGCGTAGGACCCCTTGAGGGTGAGCGGGTCGAGCTGCTCTTCGCGGGCCAGCAGGAGAAACTCGCGCAACTCCTTGCGAAAGAACTCGGCGCGCGGCGGATAATCGAAGCCCAGGGTCGACAGTGCATCGATCACCCGATAGTTGCCGGTGTTGCGGCCGAAGAAGGTCTCCACGCCGATGATCGAGACGATGTACTGGGCCGGCACGCCGTATTCCTGCTCGGCACGCGCCAGCGCGGCCTCGTGCTGGCGCCAGAAGTCCACGCCGCGGGCGATGCGCGCATCGGTGATGAACATCGGCCGGTATTCCTTCCACGGCTTGACCCGCTCGGCAGGCCGCGAAATGGCGTCGAGGATCGACTGCTTGCGCTGCACTTCACGGAACACGCCCATCAGCTGTTCACCGGCGAAGCCGTAGTCGCGGGTCATCTCACCGACGAATTCGGCCACTTGCGGCGAGCCATCGTAGTCGCCGGCCTGCGCCTGCTGGACAGCGCCGAACAGGCCCACCGCACCGATCCACGGCGCACAACGGGCAGCCCAGTTACGCACTGCTTGCATGAAATTCTTCACCTTATTCAAACCTGCGCGATCCATTTGCGGTGCGTATGGATCGACATCAGAACGCCAAACGCTGACAGCAGCGTCACCAACGAAGTTCCGCCATAGCTGATAAAGGGCAGCGGCACGCCCACCACGGGCAGAAGGCCGCTGACCATACCGATATTGACGAACACGTATACAAAGAAGGTCATGGTCAGGCTGCCCGCCAGCAGCTTGCCGAACAGGGTCTGCGCCTGTGCGGTGATCATCAGCCCACGGCCGATCAGCAGCAGGTAGACGATCAACAGCAGGCAGATGCCGACCAGGCCGAATTCCTCACCGAGCACGGCGATGATGAAGTCGGTATGGCTCTCGGGCAGGAAGTCCAGGTGTGACTGGGTACCGAGCAGCCAGCCCTTGCCGAACACCCCACCGGAGCCGATCGCAGCCTTGGACTGGATGATGTTCCAGCCGGTGCCCAGCGGGTCGCTTTCTGGGTCGAGGAAGGTCAGCACGCGCTGTTTCTGGTAGTCGTGCATCACGAAGAACCACATCGCCACCGCCACCGGTACCGCCGCCGCCAGCACGCTGAGGATCCAGCGCCAGCGCAGGCCGCCCATGAACAGCACGAAAGCCCCGGAGGCGAGAATCAGCAACGCGGTACCGAGGTCGGGCTGGCGCACGATGAGGATGAACGGCACGCCGATCAGCACCAGGCTGATCGCAACGTGCTTGAGGTGCGGCGGCAGGGTGCGCTTGGACAGGTACCAGGCGATGGTCGCCGGCATGATGATCTTCATGAATTCCGAAGGCTGGAAGCGGATCACCCCGGGGATGTTGATCCAGCGCGTAGCGCCCATGGCGTTGTGGCCCATCACGTCCACCACCACCAACAGGCATACCCCGGCCAGGTAGGCCAGGGGCACCCAGCGCGCCATGAACCGTGGCTCCAGCTGGGCGATGATGAACATCGACACCAGGCCGATGCCGAACGAACTGGCCTGCTTGAGCAGCAGGTCCCAGTCCTTGCCGCTGGCCGAATAGAGCACGAACAGGCTGCCGGCGGCCAGGGTCAGGAGAATGATCAGCAAGGGGCCGTCGACGTGGATGCGCTGCAGGAAGCTGGCGCGTCGACGCATCACGTCCTCGCTGGAGAGCATGCGATCGAAATTGTTCTTCACGGGGCCGTTTCCTGGGCGACGGTGGCGGGCGCGAACTCGGGCTTGAGATGGCCACTTTCATCGAGCAGCCAGGCGTCCATGACCTGGCGTACCACGGGGGCAGCGACACCGGACCCGGACTCGCCGTTCTCGACCATCACCGAGACCGCGATCTTCGGATCGTCGGCCGGGGCGAAGGCGACGAACAGGGCGTGGTCGCGGTGGCGCTCCTGGAGCTTGTTGCGGTCGTACTTCTCGCCCTGCTTGATCGCCACCACCTGGGCGGTGCCGCTCTTGCCGGCGATGCGGTACTGGGCGCCGGCCGCGGCCTTGCGTGCGGTGCCCCGGGCGTTGTGCATCACCTGCTCCATGCCGTGAGTAACCTTGCCCCAGTCGGACTTGTCGCGCAGGACGATGTTGTCCATCGGGTTCTCGTCCACCGGTGGCTGGCCCTCGATGGTCTTGGCCAGGTGCGGGCGGTTCCACACCCCCTTGTTGGCGATCAGCGCGGTGGCCTGGGCCAGTTGCAGCGGCGTCGCCTGCATGTAGCCCTGGCCGATGCCGAGAATCAGCGTTTCGCCCGGGAACCAGGCTTGGCGCCGGGTGGCGCGCTTCCATTCGCGGGACGGCATGAGGCCGGCGGACTCCTCGAACATGTCGAGGGAGACCTTCTGGCCGATGCCGAACTTGTTCATGTAGCTGGACAGCCGATCGATGCCCATCTTGTGCGCAAGGTCGTAGAAGTAGGTGTCGTTGGAGCGCATGATCGCGGTGTCCAGGTCGACCCAGCCGTCACCGGTGCGGTTCCAGTTGCGGTACTTGTGATCGTAGTTGGGCAGCTGGTAGTAGCCCGGGTCGAACACCCGGCTGCTGGCATTGACCACGCCGCTGTCCAGGCCGGCGATGGCCACCGCCGGCTTGATGGTCGAGCCGGGTGGGTAAAGGCCGCGCAGCACGCGGTTGAACAGCGGCCGGTCGATCGAGTCGCGCAACTCGGCATAGGCCTTGAAGCTGATGCCGGTGACGAACAGGTTGGGGTCGAAGCTCGGCTGGCTGACCATCGCCAGCACTTCGCCAGTGCGCGGATCGAGCGCCACCACTGCGCCCCGGCGCCCGCCCAGGGCAGCCTCGGCGGCTTCCTGCAGCTTGATGTCGAGGCTCAGCACGATGTCCTTGCCCGGCTTCGGGTCGGTGCGCTTGAGCACCCGCAACACACGGCCGCGGGCGTTGGTCTCGACTTCCTCGTAACCGACCTGGCCGTGCAGCTCGGCCTCGTAGAAACGCTCGATGCCGGTCTTGCCGATGTGGTGGGTGCCGCTGTAGTTCACAGGGTCGAGGGTTTTCAGTTCCTTCTCGTTGATGCGCCCGACATAGCCCACCGAATGGGCGAAATGCGCCCCCTGCGGGTAATGCCGGACCAACTGCGCTACCACCTCGACGCCAGGCAGGCGGAACTGGTTGACCGCCACGCGGGCGATCTGTTCTTCGTTGAGTTCGAACAGGATCGGCACCGGCTCGAATGGCCGGCGCCCCTGCTTCATGCGTTTTTCGAAGAGTGCGCGATCGTCGGCGGTCAATTCCAGCACTTCGACGATGGTATCCAGCACCTGCTGCCAGTCGCCCGCACGCTCGCGGGTCATCGACAGGCTGAAGCTGGGCCGGTTGTCGGCGATGATCACGCCGTTGCGGTCGAAGATCAGCCCACGGGTCGGCGGAATCGGCTGCACGTGCACCCGGTTGTTCTCCGACAGCGTGGAGTGATAGTCGTACTGGATGATCTGCAGGTAGTACAGGCGCGCGATGAGCACGCAGATGAGCAGCATGACCGCCACTGCGCCGACCACGACGCGGTTGCGCACCAGGCGGGCGTCTTTCTCGTGGTCCTTGAGACGGATCGGCTGCGACATCGGACGGCTTACAGGCTCATTTGTGGTAAGGATGCCCGGACAGCACGGTCCAGGCGCGGTAGATCTGCTCGCCGATGAGTATCCTTACCAACGGGTGCGGCAGGGTCAGTGGCGACAGCGACCAACGTTGCTCGGCGCGTGCGCAGACCTCCGGCGCCAGCCCTTCCGGGCCTCCCACCATCAGATTGACCGTGCGCGCATCCAGGCGCCAGCGATCCAGTTCGCTCGCCAGCTGCTCGGTACTCCACGGCTTGCCATGGACCTCGAGCGTGACGATGCGTTCCCCAGGCTGGACCTTGCTCAGCATGGCCTCACCCTCCTGACGGATCAGGCGGGCGACGTCGGCATTCTTGCCTCGAGTGTTCAGCGGGATTTCCACCAGCTCCAGCGACAGCTCCTGGGGCAGGCGCTTGGCATATTCATGCCAACCGTCCTCGACCCACTTGGGCATGCGCGAGCCAACCGCGATCAGGCGCAGACGCACGGCGTTTCCTTATTCCCGGTCTTTGAGCTTGTCGGTGAAGTAGTCGCTGGCGTTCTCCGGGCTGTGGTGCTTGGCATCGGCGGCACGGCTCTGCTCGGCACCCATCCACAGGCGCTCCAGGTCGTAGAACTGGCGGGCAGCGGCGGTCATCATGTGCACGATGACGTCGTTCAGGTCCAGCAGCACCCAGTCGCTGTCACCCTTGCCTTCTTCGCCCAGCGGCTGCGCGCCTTCTTTCTTGACCGCTTCACGGACCTTTTCCAGCATCGCGTTGATCTGGCGGTTGGAGGTACCGGTGGCGATGATCATGTAGTCGGTCAGGCTGTGCTTTTCGCGCACGTCGATGACCTGGATGTCCTGGGCCTTGACGTCTTCCAGGGCGGCGATGGTCAGCTTGACCAGTGCTTCGCCATTGATTTTCTGCTTGCTCATATAAAACTCTTCAACTCGTTGGATGAGGCGCCGTGGGGCACCGTCAGTTAGGCACACGATACAGTTCGTGCGCCTCGATATAGGCCAGTACGGCGTCCGGCACCAGGAACCTCACCGATTTGCCGCTGGCCAGCAGCTGTCGGATCTGCGTGGCGGACACCGCGAGCGGGGTCTGCCAGACGAACGAAATATGCCCCGCCGGGCCGGACATGGCGGTGGGGTCGCTCACCGAGCGCGCAGCCAGCAGGTTGCGCAGCTCGTCTGGGGGTTCTACGTCGGCATCCGGGCGTTGCAGCACCAGGATGTGACAGTGTTGCAGCAGCTCTTCCCAGCGGTGCCAACCCGGCAGACCGCAAAAGGCGTCCCAGCCCAGCACCAGGAACAACTGGTCGTCGGCGTGCAACTCGGCACGCAGCGACTCCAGGGTATCGATGGTGTAGGACGGCTTGTCGCGGGCCAGTTCGCGGGCATCCACGCTCAGGCATTCGACCCCCTGTACCGCGCCGCGCACCATGGCCAGGCGATCCTGGGCCGACACCTGCGGGGTGTCGCGGTGCGGCGGACGGGCGTTGGGCAGCAGGCGCAGCTCATCGAGCGCCATGAACTCGGCCACCTCCAGCGCGCTGCGCAGGTGGCCGATGTGCACGGGGTCGAAGGTGCCGCCAAGAATGCCGATACGCCGGGCTGCCGGGGCCTTGCTCAACTCAGCAGGTCCCCTGGCCGCGCAGCTGGCCGTCGCCGATCACCACGTACTTCTCGCAGGTCAGGCCTTCCAGGCCGACCGGGCCACGGGCATGCAGCTTGTCGGTGGAGATGCCGATCTCGGCGCCCAGGCCGTACTCGAAACCGTCGGCGAAGCAGGTCGGGGTATTGAGCATCACCGACGCCGAATCGACCTCGGCCATGAACTGGCGGGCCTGGCCCTGATGCTCGGTGATGATCGAGTCGGTGTGGTGCGAGCCATAGTGGTTGATGTGCTCGATGGCCTGGTCCAGGCCGTCGACCACGCGAATCGACAGGATCGCGTCGAGATACTCGGTGTGCCAGTCGTCTTCGCTGGCCGGCTTGGCGTCGATGATCGCCAGGGTGCGCTCGCAGCCACGCAGCTCGACGCCCTTCTCAACGAAGCGGCGGGCCATTTCCGGCAGAAAGTCGGCGGCCACGGCCTGGTCGACCAGCAGGGTTTCCATGGCGCCGCAGATGCCGTAGCGGTAGGTCTTGGCGTTGAAGGCCACGGCCCAGGCCTTGTCCAGCTCCGCTTGTGCGGCCACGTAGACATGGCAGATGCCGTCGAGATGCTTGATCACCGGCACGCGGGCGTCGCGGCTGATGCGCTCGATCAGGCCACGGCCGCCGCGCGGCACGATCACGTCGACGAACTCAGGCATGCTGATCAGCGCGCCCACGGCTTCGCGATCGGTGGTCTCGACCACCTGCACCACGGCCGCTGGCAGGCCGGCTTCGGCCAGGCCTCGCTGGATGCAGGTGGCGATGGCGCGGTTGGAGTGAATGGCCTCGGAGCCGCCCCGCAGGATCGTGGCATTGCCCGACTTCAGGCACAGGCTGGCAGCGTCGATGGTCACGTTCGGGCGCGACTCGTAGATGATGCCGATCACGCCCAGGGGCACCCGCATCTTGCCGACCTGGATGCCCGACGGGCGGTAGCTCATGTCCCGGATGGCACCGACCGGGTCCGGCAGGCCGGCCACCTGGCGCAGGCCGGTGATCATGCCGTCGATGCGCGCCGGGGTCAGGGCCAGGCGGTCGAGCAGCGCCGGCTCCAGGCCGTTGGCGCGGCCTGCGGCCAGGTCCAGTTCGTTGGCTGCGGCCAGCTCGGCGCGCGCGGCGTCCAGCGCGTCGGCGGCGGCCTGCAGGGCGCGGTTCTTCTGCGCAGTGCTTGCGCGGGCGATCACCCGGGAAGCCTGGCGGGCGGCGCGACCCAGGCGGGTCATGTAGTCAAGAACGGACTCAGTCATGGGTGCGGTGTCTTGGCGAAGGGGAAATCGGCTGATTATAACTGTCGCGCAGGTATACGCCCAGCGGCGGGTGGCGGATGGTCGAAAATGCTGTGCAGCATCTTGTAGGAAAGATGTAACCGCTCTTATCGAAATGTCTCGTTTAGGCCTCGATCAAGGCATTCATTGCTATCATCCCCGGCTTTACCGCCACGAATCGCCCGCATGCCAGCACCCAGCCCCTGCCCTGCCCGCGCCCTGCCCGACAGTTTCTTCGACCGTGACGCCCAGACCCTGGCCAGGGCCTTGCTCGGCAAGGTCATCCGCCACCGTCACGGCGACCTGTGGCTGGCCGCGCGAATCATCGAGACCGAGGCCTACTACCTGACCGACAAGGGCAGCCACGCCTCGCTGGGCTACACCGAGAAGCGCAAGGCGCTGTTCCTCGACGGCGGGCACATCTACATGTACTACGCCCGTGGCGGCGATTCGTTGAACTTCAGCGCCCACGGCCCGGGCAACGCGGTGCTGATCAAGTCCGCCTACCCTTGGGTCGACGCCATCTCCGACGCCAACAGCCTGGCGCAGATGCAACTCAACAACCCCGACGCCAGCGGCAACCTGCGCCCGGCCGAACGCCTGTGCGCCGGCCAGACCCTGCTGTGCCGCGCCCTGGACCTGAAGGTGCCGCAGTGGGACGCGCAGCGCTTCGACCCCGAGCGCCTGTACGTCGAGGATTGCGCCATCGCCGTGCCGCGCGTGATCCAGAGCACCCGCCTGGGCATTCCCCATGGCCGCGACGAGCACCTGCCGTACCGCTTCGTCGACGCCGAATACGCTCGCTTCTGCACACGGAACCCGCTGCGCCGGGGGCAAGTCGAAGGGCGCGACTTCTTCATTCTCGAACAAGGAAGCTGAACCATGGGCCAATGGCTCGACAGCCTGACCGACTGGCTCGGGGCCAACCCCGAGTGGCTTGGCCTGGCAATCTTCATCGTGGCCTGCGTGGAGTGCCTGGCCATCGCCGGCATCATCGTACCGGGTACGGTACTGCTGTTCACCGTGGCCGTGCTGGCCGGCAGCGGCGCCCTGGGCCTGGGCGAAACCCTGTTGCTGGGCTTTCTCGGCGGCCTGCTGGGTGACGCGCTTTCGTACACCATTGGTAAGTATTTCCACCAGAACATCCGCCGCCTGCCGTTGCTGCGCCACCACCCGGAATGGATCGGCAGCGCCGAGACGTACTTCCAGCGCTATGGCATCGCCAGCCTTCTGGTAGGCCGATTCATCGGCCCACTGCGGCCGATGCTGCCAATGGTCGCGGGCATGTTCGACATGCCGCTGCCGCGCTTCATCGCTGTCAGCCTGCTGGCGGGTGCCGGCTGGTCGGTGGTGTATCTGATGCCAGGCTGGGCCACCGGTGCGGCCATGCGCCTGCCCCTGCCCGAAGGCTTCTGGCCGGAAGCTGCTGCGGTCGCCGGCGTCCTGGCAGTCGTGGTCGGGTTGAGCCTGAACAGCAGCGTCCGCGACCGCCGCCACGGCACCCGGTTGATCGCCGGCCTGAGTTTCCTGGCACTGGCCGGGGTGTTCCTCGGCTGGCCGCTGTTGCATGAACTGGACCAGGGCATCATGACCCTGGTGCAGGAACACCGCCGCCAGGCACTGGACGGCACCATGGTCCTGGTGACGCGCCTGGGTGATTTTCGTACCCAGTTCTTTCTCGGCGGCCTGCTGACCGGCCTGCTGCTATTGGCGCGGCAATGGCGCCATGCTTTCTTCGCCGGCGGCGCGCTGATGGGTACGGCCATCGCCAACGGTACCTTGAAGTGGCTGTTCGCCCGGGCCCGGCCAGAAGTCCTCAGCGACCCGCTGACCAGCTACAGCATGCCCAGCGGGCACAGCTCGGCATCGTTCGCCTTCTTCCTGGTCATGGCCGTGCTGGCCGGGCGTGGCCAGCCACCGCGCATGCGCCTGACCTGGATCCTGCTGGGTTGCGTGCCGGCGCTGTCGATCGCCCTGTCGCGGGTGTACCTGGGGGCGCACTGGCCGACCGATATCCTCGCTGGGGCCTTGCTGGCCTGCTGCGTCTGCGCCTTGAGCCTGACCCTGGTGCAGTATCGGGCACCGCTGACGGCACTGCCGCAGCGGGTGTGGTGGCTGGTGGTACCGGCGTGCGTGGCGTTGCTGGCGTTCTTCGCCCTGCATGCCTTGCCGCAGGCGTTGTTGCGGTATCAGTATTGAATCCCTGTTCGCGGGTAAACCCGCTCCTACAGGTGGCTGAGTACCTGTAGGAGCGGGTTTATCGGGACGCCGAACCGCCGCGAAGAAGCACCCGAGATCGATCAGGCAAACAACTCACCCTGGATGCGCTCCAACAACCGCTGGATCTCTACCAGCCGCTCCTGCGGTGAATCGATGGCCAGCAAATCGAGCTTGTCTTCCTCCACGAACGGCAGCAGATACGCCAGCTGGTTGGCCAGACTCTGACGGCCATCGACCGCGCGCGGCATGTCCAGCGCCTCGACCATCGGGTGCTCGCCCAGGGCCAGCAGCAGCGCCAGCAGGTCATCGTCCTGCTCGGCCAGCGGGCTGTCCGGCTGCTCCGCCAGCCAATGCACGTGGCCCAGCATCAACTGGTCCTTCTGCACCTCGGTCTGGGTCAGTTCGAAACGCCGCACGCCCTCCACGCGAATGCCGAGCAGGCCGTTGTCCTGCTGGACGAAATCGCGGATCAACGCCTCGCAGCCGATCGACGCCACCACCGGCGGCGCCTTGCCGACCTGCTCGCCTTCGAGGATGCAGACCACGCCGAAGCCTTCGCCCTGCTTCATGCAGCGGCCGATCATGTCCAGGTAGCGCGCCTCGAAGATCTGCAGATCCAGCAGGCACCCGGGGAACAACACGGTATCGAGGGGAAACAGCGGTAGCGTCATCACAACTCCTCAAGCCACCAGGCTGACCGCCAACGGCAGGAACACCGCCGTGGCCACCCCCATGAGACTCATCGCCAGCGCGGCGAAGGCGCCGCATTCGTCACTTTCCTGCAAGGCCACCGAGGTGCCCACGGCATGCGCGCTGATACCCAGCGACATGCCTCGTGCCTCGGGGCTGACCACGCCCAGGCGAGTCAGCAGTGCCGGGCCGAAGATCGCCCCGATCACCCCGGTGATCAACACGAACACCGCCGCCAGGGCCGCCACGCCGCCGATCTGCTCGGCCACCAGCATGGCGATCGGCGAGGTCACCGACTTTGGTGCCATGGTCATCAGGATCATAGGGTCGGCGCCGAACCACCACCCCAGCGACACACCCGCCACGGTGGCGAACACGCCCCCGACTACCAGCGTAGTAAAGATCGGCCAGAACAGTTGGCGGATGCGCCGCAGGTTGAGGTAGAGCGGCACGGCCAGGGCCACCGTGGCGGGGCCGAGGAGGATGTTCATGATCTCGGTGCTCTTGCGATACTCGGCATAGTCGATACCGCACAGCAGCAACACGCCGATCACCAGCAGCATCGATACCAGCACCGGTTGCAGGAAGATCCAGCGGGTTTTCTCGTACGCCGCCAACATCAGCTGGTAGGCGGCCAGGGTGATGCCGATGCCGAACAGCGGGTGATGCGCCACCACATCGACGGTGCCCTGCCAATCGAGGCTCATGGCTTGTCCTCCTGCGTGGCATGGCGACCGATGAGCCGTTGCATCAGCACACCGACGAACACCAGGGTGACCAGGCACGACACCAGCAAGGCACCGGCGATGGCCCAGAAGTCGGCGGCGATGGCCTTGGCATAGACCATCACGCCGACCGCGGGCGGCACCAGCAGCAGGGGCAGGTAGCGCAGCAGGCTACTGGCGGCCTCGTTCAGGGGCTTGCCCACCTCACCGCGGGCCATCAGGAAGCACAGCAACAACAACAGGCCGATGATCGGCCCCGGCAGAATCGGCACCAACAGATGGTTGATCGCCGTACCCAGCAGTTGGAACAGCACCAGCCAGGTCAAACCACGCAACAGCATACGTCTCTCCTTCGGGCATCGCCGGCATTATAAGCATGCGGCGCCTCTATGCCGATATTCGTCAAAATGCAGGCAACTTGACGGCAACGAGCGGTCGTGATGATCTTGCACCTTCGTACCAATACCCTGCTCAGGAGAGCCGTCATGCCCCATGTACCGGTTAGCGAGCTTGCACAGCACGTTGGAAAGGAGCTGGGTCGGTCCGACTGGTTGAAAATCGACCAACAGCGCATTGACCTGTTCGCCGAGGCCACCGGCGACTTCCAGTTCATCCATGTCGACCCGCAAAGGGCTGCGAAAACGCCGTTCGGCGGCACCATTGCCCATGGTTTCCTGACGCTGTCGTTGCTGCCAATGCTGATGGAAGACATCATGCTGCTGCCCGAAGGGCTGAAGATGGTGGTCAACTACGGCCTGGACAGCGTGCGTTTCGTCCAGCCGGTAAAGGTCGACAGCAAGGTGAGGCTCAAGCTGGAGCTGCGCGAAGTGACCGAGAAGCGCCCTGGCCAGTGGTTGCTCAAGGCTATCGCCACCCTGGAGATCGAAGGCGAGGACAAACCGGCCTATATCGCCGAGCCGCTCACCCTCTGTTTTGTCTAAACGAGCTTCGTCTGAACGTTTGGGGCTGCTACGCAGCCCCCATTCTGCGGCATACTCGGTAGATCTTTTGCCCGGGTTCCGCCATGCGTCCACTGCTCCCCCTCGCCCTGACCCTATTGCTCGCCGCCTGTGGCGATGGCGAGTCGTTGTCGCCGCCGGATGCCCGCCTGCCTGACGGCGGACGCTACCGGGGCGAGGTGGTCAACGGCCTGCTGCAGGGCGAGGGACGCATCGACTACCCCAATGGCAGCTGGTACGCCGGCACCTTCAAGGATGGCCAATGGCATGGCCAGGGCGAATGGCATGGCAGCAACGGCGAGGTCTACCGCGGACAGTTCGCCGCTGGGCTGTTCCAGGGCCTCGGCGACCTGACCACCCCGGGCAGCCACTACGCCGGCACCTTCAAGCACGGCCGGCGCGACGGCGAAGGCACCCTCAAGCAAGCAGACCAGACCTACCGCGGCCAGTTCAAGGACGACCAGTACGAGGGCGCGGGCGAACTGGAACTGGCCGACGGCAGCCGCTACCAGGGCCTCTTCGCCAAGGGCCAGCCCAACGGCGCCGGGGTACGCAGTGACGCCAGCGGAAACCGGTTCAGCGGCCATTTCGTCAACGGCCAGCTCCAGGGCAGCGGCACCTACGACAGCGTCGATGGCGAGCAGTACATCGGCGAGTTCAAGGACAACCGCCTGGAAGGTCGCGGCCGCTTCGAGAGCGCCGATGGCGATGTGTGGATCGGCGAGTTCAAGGATGGCTCGCTCATCGGCGAAGGCGAAATGCTCGGCAGCGATGGCAGCCACTACAAAGGCGATTTCATCGATTGGCGCTTCGACGGCCAGGGCACCCTGCAACTGGCAGACGGCAGCCGCTACAGTGGCGGCTTCGCCAGCGATGCCTACCACGGCGCCGGCCGCCTGACCCTGGCCAGCGGCAAGGTACAGGCCGGCCAGTGGCGCAACGGCGTGCGCGTGCGCGACCAGCACGGCGACCTGCTGCCCGACCCGCTGGACCTGGCCTTGCTCAACCAGGGCCGGCTGCTCGACGAGGCGCTGGCCAAGGTGCCGCGCTCGGCGCCGCCAATCCAGTTGTACAGCCTGGTGCTGGCCGGCGACGGTCAGCAGAGCGTGTTCATGCGTGAGGCCGACTACGTCAGCAACATGCTCAAGGTGCGCTTCGGCGCCCGCGGTCAGGTGACCCTGGTCAACCACCGTGACCAACTCGCCACGCGCCCGATGGCCACCCGCGAGAACCTCTCCCGCGCCGTGCGTACCCTGGCCGAGCGTAGCGGCCCCGAAGACCTGGTGTTCATCTACCTGACCAGCCATGGCAGCGCTGACCACCAACTGGTGCTCGACCAGCCGCGCCTGCAGCTGGCCGACCTGTCGGCCGCCGAGCTGACCAGCGCGCTGGCGCCGCTCAAGGACCGCGACAAGGTGATCGTCATCTCCGCCTGCTACTCAGGGGGCTATATCGCCCCGCTCAAGGACGACCGCACGGTGATCATGACAGCGGCGCGGTCCGACCGGGTGTCCTTCGGTTGCTCCGAGGAGGCCGACTTCACCTACTTCGGCGATGCCTTGTTCGCCCAGGCGCTGAACCAGACCGACGATCTCAAACAGGCGTTTGAACTGGCCCGCGCCAATGTTGCCGAACGTGAACAAAGGGAAGGTTTCGACGCCTCGGAACCGCAGATGTGGGCCCCGCCCACGGTACTGGCGCATTGGCAGCACCTGCGCCGGCAACAGGCCGAGGAAGCCTTGCGCAATGACGCACAGGCCACCGTGGAGGAACAGGCGAAAACGCCTACTACCCACTAGACTTGTGTGTAACAAGGGAGAGACATCATGTACTTGACGCCTCAGCATGTCCTGCTTGCCGGAGCCACGGGCCTTACGGGCGAACACCTGCTCGACCGCCTGCTCAACGAGCCGACCATCAGCCGAGTGCTGGCCCCTACGCGCCGGCCGCTGGCCGAACATCCGCACCTGGAGAACCCGGTAGGTGACCCAGCGGTGTTCCTCCCGCAACTCGCCGGGCGCGTCGACATCGCCTACTGCTGCCTGGGCACCACGCTCAAGCAGGCCGGCTCGGAACAGGCGTTTCGCGCAGTGGACCTGGACATGGTCGTGGCGTTCAGCAAACGCGCTCGGGAGATGGGCGCACGCCACCTGCTGGTGGTCAGCGCGATTGGCGCCGACCCCAAGTCGTCGATTTTCTACAACCGCGTCAAGGGCGAGATGGAGGAAGCGCTCAAGGCCCAGGACTGGCCACAGCTGACCATCGTGCGGCCATCGCTGCTGCTGGGCGAGCGGATCGAGCCACGGTTGGGCGAGAAATTGGCCTCGCCATTCTCCAAGTTGATGCCGGGGAAATACCGCGGGATCGAAGCCTGTACCCTGGCGCGGGCGCTGTGGCGCCTGGCGCTGGAGGAAGAGGACGGGATTCGTGTCGTCGAGTCGGATGAGTTGCGCAGGCTGGGCAAGAAGTGACTTTCGCCTGTAAAGGCCTATTCGCGGGTAAACCCGCTCCTACCCCCTATCGAATATTGCAGAGTACCTGTAGGAGCGGGTTTACCCGCGAAAAGGCTCACAGCCCACCCGTAGCTTGAAAGCCAATTCCCGCCGCTGTCAGCAACGACAGTGGCAAGAACAAGGTGTCGAGCAGCATGCTCCCCGGCAGGTCAAGGCCTGGATATTTCGGCGCGTCTGCGCCGAAGTGGTCCTTCGGGCAACACCCGCCATTGATCACGTACAAGTCCAGCCGGGTCCCGGCGTACACCACCGGCGCGCCCGGTTTATTGGCGTCCAGCGTGCGCACGGTGGCACACCCGCCAAGTACCAACGCGCTCAGCAGGACCAGCGACGCACGCCTCAATCATCGACCCCGAAGTGATGCTCGCCCCAACGCGGCAGCATGTCCTGGGGAATGTTCAGCACATTGAGAATGCGCGCCACGACGAAGTCGACCAGGTCATCGATGGTCTGTGGCTGATGATAAAAGCCCGGCGCCGCCGGCAGGATCACCGCGCCCATCTGCGACAGCTTGAGCATGTTCTCCAGGTGAATGCTCGAGAACGGCGCTTCGCGCGGCACCAGGATCAACTGCCGGCGCTCCTTGAGGGTGACGTCGGCGGCGCGCTCGATCAGGTTGTTGCAAGCCCCGGTGGCGATGGCCGACAACGTCCCCGTGGAACAGGGCACCACCACCATCGCCGCTGGCGCGCCGGAGCCCGAGGCCACCGGCGACATCCAGTCTTCCTTGCCATACACCCGTACCTGTCCGTCGGCAGCACCGGTGTATTCGGTCAGAAACGCCTGCATCGCCTGCGGCTTGGCCGGGAGCACCACGTCGGTCTCGGTGGCCATCACCAACTGCGCGGCCTTGGAGATGAGGAAATGCACCTCGCGGTCCTCACGCACCAGGCAATCGAGCAGGCGCAGGCCATACTGCGCCCCGGAAGCGCCGGTCATGGCCAGGGTGATACGTTCCGGTCCGCTCACTTCAGGGCCTCGGCCAGCTTGCCGTGCAGGCCGCCGAAGCCGCCGTTGCTCATGATCACCACATGGGTACCCGGGCGCGCCTGGCCCTTGACCCGCTCGATGATCGCCTCGAGGCTGTCGGCCACCACGCTCGGCACCTTGCATTGCGCCGCCGTGGCCGCCAGGTCCCAACCGAGATTGGCCGGGGCGTACCAGATGACCTGGTCGGCATCGTTGACGCTGTCGGGCAGGCCGTCACGGTGGGCGCCGAGCTTCATGGAATTGGAACGGGGTTCGATCACCGCGATCACCGGCGCTTCGCCCACGCGCTTGCGCAGGCCGTCGAGGGTGGTGGCAATGGCGGTCGGGTGGTGGGCGAAGTCGTCATAGATCGTCACGCCCTGGACCTCGGCGACCTTCTCCATGCGCCGCTTGACGCTCTTGAACGCGCTCAGGCCATCGATGGCCATGGCCGGCACCACGCCCACATGGCGAGCAGCGGCGAGGGTCGCCAGGGCATTGGCGACGTTGTGCTGGCCGGTCAGGGCCCAGTCGACCACACCCTGCACGACGCCTTCGAACAGCACTTCGAAGCGCGAGCCGTCGGCGCTGAGTAGGTTGGCTTGCCACTGCCCGCCGACGCCTGTGGTCTGCACCGGGGTCCAGCAACCCATGCCGATCACTCGCTCCAAGGCCGGCTCGGTGGTCGGGTGGATGACCAGGCCTTCACTGGGAATAGTCCGCACCAAGTGGTGGAACTGCCGCTCGATGGACGCAAGGTCAGGGAAGATGTCCGCATGATCGAACTCAAGGTTGTTGAGGATCGCGGTCCGTGGGTGGTAGTGCACGAACTTCGAGCGCTTGTCGAAGAAGGCGCTATCGTATTCGTCGGCCTCGACCACGAAGAACGGCGTGTCGCCGAGGCGCGCCGACACCGAGAAGTTCTGCGGCACACCGCCGATCAGGAAGCCTGGGCTCATGCCAGCATGTTCCAGCACCCAGGCCAGCATGCTGCTGGTGGTGGTCTTGCCGTGGGTACCGGCTACGGCCAGCACCCAGCGGCCTTGCAGCACGTGGTCGGCCAGCCACTGCGGGCCCGATACGTACGGCAGGCCCTTGTTGAGCACGTATTCCACCGCCGGGTTGCCACGCGACATGGCATTGCCGATCACCACCAGATCGGGGGCCGGGTCCAGCTGCGCCGGGTCGTAGCCCTGGGTCAGTTCGATGCCCTGGGCCTCGAGCTGGGTGCTCATCGGTGGGTAGACGTTGGCGTCGGAACCGGTGACGCGGTGGCCGAGTTCCTTGGCCAGCACGGCCAACGAACCCATGAACGTGCCGCAAATACCTAGAATGTGAATATGCATGGTCGACCTCGCAAAACTTCGAGGCAGGGTAGCCCAGGGCGCGGGAAATCGCACCCGGTGTTTTGCTCAGCCAGCACGTGTGATGCCGTGTTTGCGCAGTTTTCGATACAAGGTATTGCGGCTGATACCCAGGTGCTCGGCGACCCGGGTCAGGTGCCAGTGCTTTGCCTCCAGCATTTCCATCAGCGCCTGACGCTCGGCATGCAGGAGCGGCCCTGTGCCACGAGAGGGCTGCGCCGCAGCCCCGGCGGATTCGGTGTTAGTGAGGGGCTGCTGCGCAGCCCTTTCGCGGCACAAGGCCGCTCCTACAGGGCCGCCGGCGCTTCGAATGATTGCGGGGAGATCCGAGAGCCCTATAAGGGTGTCCTCGCACAGCGCCACCAAGGTCCGCAGCACGTTGCGCATCTGCCGCACGTTCCCCGGCCAGGCAAAGTCCAGCAGCGCCTGGCGCGCCTCGGGCGTCAGCCGCACCCGCTGCCCTTGCGCCTCCTGGCGCAACAGGAAGTCCAGCAACGGGCCCTTGTCGCTGCGTTCGCGTACTGCCGGCAGCGCCACTTCCAGGCCATTGAGCCGGTAATAAAGGTCTTCGCGAAAACTGCCCTGCTCGACCCGCTCCAACAAGTCCCGGTGCGTGGCGCTGACGATGCGTACATCCACCGCCTGCGGCTCCCCGCCAATCGGCACCACCTGGCGCTCCTCCAGCACCCGCAACAGGCGGGTCTGCAAGGCCAGTGGCATATCGCCGATCTCGTCGAGCAATACCGTGCCGCCGTCGGCCTGCACCAGCTTGCCGCGCATGCCTTCCTTGCGCGCACCGGTGAAGCTGCCGCCGCGATAGCCGAACAGCTCGCTCTCGATCAGGCTCTCCGGGATCGACGCGCAGTTGACCGCGACGAACGGCTTGTCGCGGCGCTGGCTGGCCTGGTGCACCGCCTGGGCGAAGGCCTCCTTGCCGCAGCCGGTCTCGCCGCGCAGCAGCAACGGCACATCGCGCTCGAACACCCGCACGGCGCGCTGCAGTTCGCGCTGCAAGGAAGGGTCCAGCAGGCACACCCCCGCGACCGGAGCCAGGCTGGCCGGCACCGACCACAACGGCTGCGGTGCCTGCCCGCGCAGGCTGGCGAACATCTGCCGACCATCGCGGGCGCGCAACGGCCAGGTCATGCTGCCCGAGGGCATGGCGCGCTGGAACAGCTCATCGTGGCTGCAGGCGAAGAACTGCTCCATGGCCTGCCCCAGTACGGCCCCCCGCACGCACCCGAGCAGGTTCAGCGCGCCCTGGTTGGCCGCACAGATGCGCCCATCGCCATCGAAGGCCAACAGGCCTTCGCCGACCAGCCCCGGTGATTCGGCCTGCAGATGAAAGCGCAGCAGCCAATGCCGCTCGAAGTGACGCAGGAAATAGGCGCTTTCGATCAGCTTGGCCGACAGAGTCACCAGGGCCATGGTGTGGAACTGGCTCTGGCGCGATACCTCTGGGCGTGCCGAGGACACGTCGAGCACCGCCAACAGCTCGCCATGGGGGTCGAACACAGGGCTGGCCGAGCAGGTCAGGCCGGTATGGCGCCCTCGAAAATGTTCGTGCTGGTGAATGGTCAGGGCCTGGCGCTCGACCAGGCAGGTGCCGATGCCGTTGGTGCCCTCGCGGGCTTCGCTCCAGTCCGCCCCCAGCCACAGCCCTGCACGCTCGAATACGCGCCGCTCGCTGGACGCGGTGACGCAGTTGAGGATCACCCCACGGGCGTCGGTCAGCAACACCGCGTGGCCGGCGCCAGAGAGTTGCTGGTGCAGGCTGTTCATCTCGCCACCAGCGATTTCCAGCACCTGGCGCAGGGCTTCGCGGCTCTCCAGCAAGCGCTCGTGCTCCAGTACCAGCGGCGCCTGGATCACGGCCGGGTCGAGGTGGTAGTCCTCCAGGCAGCGCAGCCACGAGCGGGCGATCGACGGGTCGCCGCTGGCGGCTCCATGGGCCACGGTGTGCACCTGGCGGGCATGGCGGTTGAGGTCGTTGCTCTGCATTTATTGTTGTGCTCCGCAGATAGAGACTTCACGCCAGCATCCTCCACCCGGGCAGGCTTTGCAATGCAACCGCTGCAGGCGTGTCACCAACGGTACGAAATGTCACCCCCAAGCTGCGCCAGCCTTGGCACGAGGCGTCCTGCGCCAGCGCCACGAACCGCGCAAGTCATTGATTGCGCTAGGGCTCGTCACGCTGGCCCAACCTTTGCTCTACGCTTTTCAACTCCGCAACAAAACACAATAGCCAGGAGACACACCATGCGTTACGCACATCCCGGTACCGAGGGCGCGAAGGTTTCCTTCAAGAGCCGCTACGGCAACTACATCGGTGGTGAGTTCGTTCCTCCGGTCAAGGGTGAGTACTTCACCAACACCTCCCCAGTGAACGGCCAGCCAATCGCCGAATTCCCCCGCTCCACTGCCGAAGATATCGACAAGGCCCTGGATGCCGCGCATGCCGCCGCCGACGCCTGGGGCCGCACCTCGGTGCAGGACCGTTCCAACGTGTTGCTGAAGATCGCCGACCGTATCGAGCAGAACCTGGAAATCCTCGCCATCAGCGAAACCTGGGACAATGGCAAGCCGATCCGCGAAACGCTCAACGCCGACATCCCCCTGGCGGTCGACCACTTCCGCTACTTCGCCGGCTGCATCCGTGCCCAGGAAGGCGGGGCCGCAGAAATCAACGAAGGCACCGTGGCCTATCACATCCATGAGCCATTGGGCGTGGTCGGGCAGATCATCCCGTGGAACTTCCCGATCCTGATGGCCGCCTGGAAACTCGCCCCGGCGCTGGCCGCCGGCAACTGCGTGGTGCTCAAGCCCGCCGAGCAGACCCCGCTGGGCATCAGCGTGCTGGTCGAGCTGATCGGCGACCTGCTGCCCAAGGGCGTGCTCAACATCGTCCAGGGCTATGGCCGCGAGGCCGGCGAAGCGCTGGCCACCAGCAAGCGCATCGCCAAGATCGCCTTCACCGGCTCCACTCCGGTCGGCTCGCACATCATGAAATGCGCGGCCGAGAACATCATCCCGTCCACCGTGGAACTGGGTGGCAAGTCGCCGAACATCTACTTCGAAGACATCATGCAGGCCGAGCCGAGCTTCATCGAAAAAGCCGCGGAGGGCATGGTGCTGGCGTTCTTCAACCAGGGCGAAGTGTGCACCTGCCCGTCGCGGGCGCTGGTGCAGGAGTCGATCTACCCGCAGTTCATGGAAGCGGTGATGAAGAAGGTCAAGCAGATCAAACGCGGCGACCCGCTGGACACCGACACCATGGTCGGCGCCCAGGCCTCCCAGCAGCAGTTCGAGAAAATCCTCTCGTACCTGGAGATCGCCGAGAAGGAAGGCGCCGAGCTGCTCACCGGTGGCAAGGTGGAAAAACTCGAAGGCGCCCTGGCCACCGGCTACTACATCCAGCCGACCCTGCTCAAGGGCAACAACCGCATGCGCGTGTTCCAGGAAGAGATCTTCGGCCCGGTGGTCAGCGTCACCACCTTCAAGGACGAAGCCGAGGCGCTGGCCATCGCCAACGACACCGAGTTCGGCCTCGGCGCCGGGGTGTGGACCCGCGACATCAACCGCGCCTACCGCATGGGCCGGGGCATCAAGGCCGGGCGCGTGTGGACCAACTGCTACCACCTGTACCCGGCGCATGCCGCGTTCGGGGGCTACAAGAAGTCCGGCGTCGGCCGTGAAACCCACAAGATGATGCTCGACCATTACCAGCAGACCAAGAACCTGCTGGTGAGCTACGACATCAATCCGTTGGGCTTCTTCTAAGACCGCGTCGCGGCCTTCGCGGGTAAACCCGCTCCTACGTTTTCAAGGCCTGCACAGGACCTGTAGGAGCGGGTTTACCCGCGAAGAAGCCATGCCTGCAATCCCAGAGCACCAACCGCTCTGGCCCGCTTCCTGCAGTCCCGATCACCATTGGCCCGGAACCCCTCCGGCGCCCAAGAAAAACAACAGGTGAATCCATGCCAAGCGATCACTCCGCCGGCACCCCGGCAGGTTCTTCCGTCGATTTCGAAAAGGTCGGCTCCGACTACTTCCAGCAACGTGAATTGAAGAAAGGCGCCGCCGGCTGGGTACTGCTGGTGGGTCTGGGCGTGGCCTACGTGATTTCCGGCGACTACGCCGGCTGGAACTTCGGCCTGGCCCAGGGCGGCTGGGGCGGCATGTTCCTGGCGACCCTGCTGATGGCCACCATGTACCTGTGCATGTGCTTCTCGCTGGCCGAGCTGTCGTCGATGATCCCCACCGCCGGCGGCGGCTACGGTTTCGCCCGCAGCGCCTTCGGCCCTTGGGGCGGCTTTCTCACCGGTACTGCGATCCTCATCGAATACGCCATCGCCCCCGCCGCCATCGCCGTGTTCATCGGCGCCTATTGCGAATCGCTGTTCGGCATCGGCGGCTGGATGATCTACCTGGCGTTCTACATCGTTTTCATCGGCATCCACATCTTTGGCGTCGGCGAGGCGCTGAAACTGATGTTCATCATCACCGCCATCGCCGCCATCGCCCTGGCGGTGTTCCTGGTGGGCATGGTGCCCCATTTTGATGCAGCCAACCTGTTCGACATCGCCAAAACCGACGCTGTGGGTGCGAGCAGCTTCCTGCCGTTCGGCTACGTCGGCGTGTGGGCGGCGATCCCCTACGCCATCTGGTTCTTCCTCGCCGTCGAGGGCGTGCCGCTGGCCGCCGAAGAAACCAAGAACCCCAAGCGCGACCTGCCACGCGGCCTGATCGGCGCGATGCTGGTGCTGCTCGCCTTCGCCCTGCTGATCCTAGTGGTCGGCCCCGGCGGCGCGGGCTCCGAAGCACTCAAGGCATCCGGTAACCCGCTGGTCGAGGCACTGTCCAAGGCCTACGGCGGCAGCACCTGGATGGGCAGCTTCGTCAACCTGGTGGGCCTGGCGGGCCTGATCGCCAGCTTCTTCTCGATCATCTATGCCTATTCGCGGCAGATCTTCGCCCTGTCGCGCGCCGGCTACCTGCCACGCAAGCTCTCTGAAACCAACAAGAGCAAAGCACCGGTGCTGGCCCTGGTGATCCCCGGCATCATCGGCTTCGGCCTGTCGCTGACCGGCCAGGGCGACCTGCTGATCCTGGTCGCGGTGTTCGGCGCGACGCTGTCGTACGTGCTGATGATGGCCGCGCACATCACCCTGCGGATCCGCCGGCCGAAGATGGAGCGCCCGTATCGCACCCCCGGGGGCATCCTGACCTCGGGCGTGGCCCTGGTGCTGGCCTGCATCGCGGTGGTGGCAGGCTTCCTGGTCGACCCGCGGGTGGTGATTGGCGCTGCAGTGATCTATGGGGTATTAATTGCCTACTTTGCTTTCTACAGCCGCCACCACCTGGTAGCGGGCACACCGGAAGAGGAATTCGCCGCGATCCAGCAGGCCGAAGAGGCCTTGCACTGATCGTCGACACCCGCCGCGGGCCAGCCCCGCGGCGCTCTGGAGATTCTGTATGGCAAGCATCAAACACACGGTGGGCAACCTGGTCTACCGCTTCGACAGCCTCCGCGAAGTCATGGCCAAGGCCAGTCCGGCACGCTCCGGCGACTACCTGGCCGGCATCGGCGCCAGCAACGATGGCGAACGGGTCGCCGCGCAGATGGCCCTGGCCGATATCCCGCTCACGCACTTTCTCAACGAAGCGCTGATTCCCTACGAACAGGACGAAGTCACCCGGCTGATCGTCGACAGCCACGACGCCCAGGCCTTCGCCGCCGTCAGCCATCTCACCGTCGGCGGCCTGCGCGACTGGCTGCTCGGCGAACAGGCCAACGAGGACAGCCTGCGCGCCCTGGCACCTGGGCTGACCCCGGAAATGGCCGCCGCTGTGTCGAAGATCATGCGCGTGCAGGACCTGGTGCTGGTGGCGCAGAAGATCCGCGTGGTCACCCGTTTTCGCGGCACCATGGGCCTGCGCGGGCGCCTGTCGACCCGCCTGCAACCCAACCACCCGACCGACGAACCCGCCGGGATCGCCGCCAGCATCCTCGACGGCCTGTTGTACGGCAACGGCGATGCCATGATCGGCATCAACCCGGCCACCGACAGCATCGCCTCGATCTGCGCCCTGCTGGAGATGCTCGATGCCATCATCCAGCGCTATGACATTCCCACCCAGGCCTGCGTGCTGACCCACGTCACCACCTCCATCGCCGCCATCGAACGGGGCGTGCCGCTGGACCTGGTGTTCCAGTCGATCGCCGGCACCGAGGCGGCCAACGCCGGCTTCGGCGTCAACCTCAATGTGCTGCAGGAAGGCTACGAGGCCGGGCTCTCGCTACAGCGCGGCAGCCTCGGGCAGAACCTCATGTACTTCGAGACCGGCCAGGGCAGCGCGCTGTCGGCCAACGCCCACCACGGCGTCGATCAGCAGACCTGCGAGGCCCGTGCCTATGCCGTGGCCCGGCACTTCAAGCCGTTTCTGGTCAATACCGTGGTCGGCTTCATCGGCCCGGAATACC
This sequence comes from Pseudomonas sp. S31, assembly GCF_016648105.1. Classification (GTDB taxonomy): domain Bacteria; phylum Pseudomonadota; class Gammaproteobacteria; order Pseudomonadales; family Pseudomonadaceae; genus Aquipseudomonas. Next base: position 76,702 of record NZ_JACVVE010000011.1, read on the forward strand.
TGTACAACGGCAAGCAGATCATCCGCGCCGGGCTCGAAGACCATTTCTGCGGCAAGCTGCTCGGCGTGCCGATGGGCTGCGACATCTGCTATACCAACCATGCCGAAGCCGACCAGGACGACATGGATACCCTGCTGACCCTGCTCGGCGTGGCCGGGATCAACTTCATCATGGGCATCCCCGGCTCCGACGACATCATGCTCAACTACCAGACCACCTCGTTCCACGACGCGCTGTATGCGCGCCAGACCCTGGGCCTGCGCCCCGGCCCGGAATTCGAAGCATGGCTGGAGCGCACCGGCATCTTCACCCAGGCCGATGGCCGCGTGCGCTTTGGTGACAACCTGCCCCCGGCCTTCCGCCAGGCCCTGGCACAGCTTGCATAGGACATGACCATGGACCCACGCACGCCCACTCCGGCCAACCCCTGGCTGGCCCTGCGCAACCTCACCCCGGCGCGCATCGCTCTGGGCCGCAGCGGCATCAGCCTGCCTACCGGGGCCCAGCTGGATTTCCAGTTCGCCCACGCCCAGGCCCGCGATGCCGTGCACCTGGCCTTCGACCATGCCACCCTGGCCGAGCAGCTCAAGGCGCATGGCCGCGACAGCCTGGTGCTGCACAGCGCCGCCAGCGACCGCCACCAATACCTGCAGCGCCCCGACCTGGGTCGGCGCCTGCACGAGGACTCGGCCCAGCTGCTGCGCGAACATGCCCAGGCCAACCCCGGCGGCGTCGACCTGGCCATCGTCGTGGCCGACGGGCTGTCGGCGTTGGCCGTGCACCGCCACACCCTGCCATTGCTGACCCGCTTCGAGGAGCAGGCCGCTGCCGATGGCTGGCGCAGTGCACCGGTGCTGCTGGTGCAGCAGGGCCGCGTAGCGGTGGCCGATGAAATCGGCGAACTGCTCGGTGCGCGCATGACCGTGATGCTGATCGGCGAACGCCCCGGGCTCAGCTCCCCGGACAGCCTGGGGCTGTACTTCACCTACGCGCCCAAGGTCGGCCTGACCGATGCCTACCGCAACTGCATCTCCAACGTGCGCCTGGAAGGCCTGAGCTATGGCATGGCTGCCCACCGCTTGCTGTACCTGATGCGCGAGGCCTGTCGCCGGCAGCTGTCGGGGGTCAACCTGAAGGACGAGGCAGAATTGCACAGCCTCGATAGCGAACAGTCCAACACCCGAAAAGGAAACTTCTTGCTCGACCAAGGGTAAAGAAGATGTCACGGACGGCAGATTGCGCTGGCAACGCGCATTGGGGCAGCATGGCCCTGAACGCCGCTGGCATTCCGCCATTCCCGCAAATGGACTCTGAGGGCCGCACATGCGCATCATCAAGGCAACCCTGGAACACCTCGACCTGTTGACCCCGCTATTCGTCAAGTATCGCGAGTTTTATGGGGAACTGCCCTACCCGGACAGTTCGCGGAGCTTTCTGGAAAAACGCCTGAAGCGCGGCGAGTCGGTGATCTACCTGGCACTGCCGGATGACGACGACGGCAAATTGCTGGGCTTTTGCCAGCTCTACCCGAGTTTTTCGTCACTGTCGCTCAAGCGCGTGTGGATCCTCAACGACATCTACGTGGCCGAGGATTCGCGGCGCATGCTGGTGGCCGACCACCTGATGCGCGAGGCGCGCAAGATGGCCAAGGACACCCAGGCAGTAAGGATGCGGGTGTCGACCAGCGCCAATAACGAGGTGGCACGCAAGACCTACGAGTCGATCGGTTTTCGCAAGGACACCGAGTTCGAGAACTATGTGTTGCCGATCAGCCAGGAATGACCTGTACCGACCCCTTCGCGGGTGAACCCGCTCCTACAGGAACGCAGCATGGCAAGTCCAACGCTGATCCTGTAGCAGCGGGTTTACCCGCGAAGGGGCTCTGCAGAACTCCCCAGTAACCCCCCGCTACAAACTCTCCGGGCACGATTGCCACTTAGCCGTATAATCCCCTCCCTGGCTTAACGAAAATTTACCCACTCGTAGGAATACAAATCCTACATACTGGGCGTCGTCCGTCATCGCGTGCCCGTAGCCTCGGGTCAGAACACAGGTGCTGTACATGGATTTCAACCCGCTGGACCTTATCCTGCATCTCGATGCCTACCTCGATCTGCTGGTCACCAACTACGGCCCCTGGATCTACGCCATCCTCTTCACCGTGATCTTCTGCGAGACCGGCCTGGTGGTCATGCCCTTCCTGCCGGGCGATTCGCTGCTGTTCATCGCCGGTGCCGTGGCCGCCGGCGGCGGCATGGACCCGGTACTGCTGGCCGGCCTGCTGATGGCCGCGGCGATCCTCGGCGACAGCACCAACTACGTGATCGGCCGCACCGTGGGCGAACGGCTGTTCAACAACCCCAACTCGAAGATCTTCCGCCGCGACTACCTGCAGCGCACCCACGACTTCTACGAGCGCCATGGCGGCAAGACCGTGACCATGGCCCGCTTCCTGCCGATCCTGCGGACCTTCGCGCCCTTCGTCGCCGGCATCGCGCACATGCACTACCCGCGCTTCCTCGGTTTCAGCGTCGCCGGCTCGCTGCTGTGGGTGGGCGGCCTGGTCACCCTCGGCTACTTCTTCGGCAACGTGCCGTTCATCAAGCAGCACCTGTCGCTGATGGTGGTCGGCATCATCGTCCTGTCGCTGGTGCCGATGATCCTCGGCCTGCTGCGCGGGCGCCTGGGCCGCGCGGCCAAGGCCCACTGAACGCCCCATGTGGTCGCTGAGCGCCTGGCGGCGCAAGCGCACGCTGGCGCGCTACCCGATCGACCCACGGCTGTGGCAGGTGATCCGCGAGCGCCTGCCCCTGCTCGACGGCATCAGCGAGGCGGAAGACCGCTGGTTGCGCGAGGCGTGCATCCTGTTCCTGCACGACAAGCACCTGACCACCCTGCCCGGGGTCGAGCTGGACGACGAACAGCGCCTGTACCTCGCCGCCCAGGCGCAACTGCCGCTGCTGCACCTGGGTGAGCTGAACTGGTACCAGGGCTTCCACGAGATCATCCTCTACCCCGACGACTTCAAGAGCCCCCAGCGCCACCGCGACGCCAGCGGCGTGGAGCACGTCTGGGATGGCGAGCACAGCGGCGAGGCCTGGCAGCAGGGCCCGGTGATCCTGGCCTGGCATGGCGTGCTGGCCAGCGGCGGCTGGGACGCCTACAACCTGGTGATCCACGAGCTGGCGCACAAGCTCGACATGCTCAACGGCGATGCCAACGGCCTGCCGCCGCTGCACCGCGACATGCACGTCGAGACCTGGGCCACGGCCATGCAGCAGGCCTACGACGACCTCAATCGCCAGCTCGACGCCAACCCGGACGCCGACACCGCCATCGACCCCTACGCCGCGGAAAACCCGGCGGAATTCTTCGCTGTCACCAGCGAGTATTTCTTCAGCGCGCCCGACCTGCTGCAGCAGGCTTATCCACAGGTGTACGCCCAGCTTGCACTGTTCTATCGCCAGGCCCCGCTCGAGCGCCTGCAGCGGTTGCAGGCCGAACACCCGGACTATCGCGAAAGCCACGCCTGATGCGCCCGCGCATCCGGCTGGGCGTGGCAGCCCCGCGCGGAATATGCCTATAATCGCCGCCACTTTTGACCAGACACGGGGGCACAGCCCAATGAGCTACAGCAAGATTCCAGCTGGCAAGGACCTGCCGAACGACATCTACGTCGCCATCGAGATCCCGGCCAACCACGCGCCGATCAAGTACGAGATCGACAAGGACAGCGACACCCTGTTCGTCGACCGCTTCATGGCCACCCCGATGTTCTACCCGGCCAACTACGGCTTCATCCCCAACACCCTGGCCGACGACGGTGATCCGCTGGACGTGCTGGTCGTCACCCCTTACCCAGTCGCCCCTGGCTCGGTGATCCGCGCCCGTCCGGTCGGCGTACTGAACATGACCGACGACGGCGGCGGCGACGCCAAGGTCATCGCCGTCCCGCACGACAAGCTGTCGCAGCTGTACGTCGACGTGAAGGAATACACCGACCTGCCTGCGCTGCTGATCCAGCAGATCGAGCACTTCTTCGCCAACTACAAGGATCTGGAGAAGGGCAAGTGGGTCAAGATCGAAGGCTGGGAAGGCGCCGACGCCGCCCGCGCCGCGATCACCAAGTCGGTCGCTGCCTACAAGGGCTGATAGCGATCGTCAGAAAACCCCGCCCCGGCGGGGTTTTTTTATGTCCGTTCAGCAGAGGAACACCACTACCCGCTCCTACACAAACGTCCTACAAAAGGTCGTTTTCCCGCCTGTTCGCATCAACATCCCGTTCATTTCCTCGCGCATACACCGAGGTTACACTCGGCTAATGAACAAATCCGGTGAACGCCTCAAAGCCCTGCTCCACGAGTGTGGCCTGACCTCTTCCGATTTCGCTGCCCAGCGAGGTATCTCGCCGCAGCACGTCAATAACTGGTTCAAGCGCGGCATTCCCGTCGCCCGCCTCGACCAACTGGCTGATGTGTTCTGCGTGAACCGCCGCTGGCTGCAGTGCGGCGAAGGGCCCAAGCACCCCGCGCCGATCCTGCGCAGCGGCCTGCCCGCCGCGCAGCCGCTTGATGCTCCGGCCTTGCTCAGAGCCAAGAGCGGCTATCTGCAGCAGGTTCCTTTGCACACGCTGTCCGAGGGCGCACTGATCGAGGTTCCGGGCCACCACATGCCGCTGCCGGCCCAGGCACTGCAAACGTTGGGGATCAGCAGCGAGTCGGCTGTCTGTCTGGCCATGCCGGGCAGCAACATGGCCCCGCTGATCCCCTGCGGGGCCCTGGTCGCCATCGATCGCAGCCTGACCCAGGTGATCGACGGCGAAACCTACGCCCTGTCGCACAACGGCGTACTGAGGGTGAACAGCCTGAGCCTGGGTCAGCAGGGCACCCTGTGCCTGCATAGCCACGACCGCAACCAGCATGCCACCGAGCGCTACACCCGCGTGCAACGCAAGGCCCAGGGGCTGACCATTCTTGGCTGGGTGTTCCATTGGTCGTATTTTCGCGGTCATCGCCCAGGTACGACCTACTGATGGCAATTTTTGCTGGGCATCGGGCCCTAGCCCTTGTATGCTACGCCGCACATCAGCCCAGGCCGGCGCAAGCCGCGATCCAGAGGGCTCGGCAACGTCCCACACGGCCGTTAGCCATCTCTATTCGGCCCTTGATGGCCACACGATTAAGGCGGTTGCGGCTTACCAAAAATTAGCCAAGACCGTCCCCGAGAAGCCGGCCACAAGCCGGCTTTTTAATGTCTTTGATTTACCGGCTGCATCGACTGTCCGGATGTATTCGACAGTTCTAGCGGCCTGCCTCGGTACGCCACAGCACAGGCCAGTAAGCCTGATCCAGTCCCATGCAAGTGTTCATCTCAGCCGCACGCGTCAGCGTGAAACCGGTACCGTCGTAACGCCAACGCAGCGCAGTGCCACACCCGCCCATGCCCATCGCCAGCGCATCACTGCTCAACTCGCCCGTGACCGGATCAAAATCGACGCTGCCCAAAGGCTCCCTTTCCGCCAGGTTTGGCACCTCGGCGATCAGCGCTTTGCGCGCCTGCTCCGGGTGGTCCAGGGGCGTTTGGTAAATACTGTAGAAACAGTTATAAGCCGCACAGCCGGTCTGGATGATCACGAGCGCTTGATCTGCACTCAAGGCATAGGCTTGCGCCTTTGGCGCAACGCCTTCACTCAATTCTTCTTGCCACTCCTTGCGCGTGGCGGCCATGACCGTGTCCGCTACCTCGTTCGCCCTGCCCGGGGCTAGTGCAACGGGTGCCTGCCAACTCGGCGCCATGGGCGCAGCAACGGCTTGCGGCACGCCGCTAGCAGGCGCCGGACCCTTGGAGATCAATGCGTCCTGTGTGCCAACCCGCCCCTGCACCGAGTCCATCAGCAAAAGCGCCGCGCTCATCCCGCTCAGCGAAGCGACGGAGGTGCCGCCCTCAATGGGTAAGCTCAACTCCCGCCCGTTACGCAACTCCGCGATCAAGGCATCGGCATCGATTCCGGCCAGGGCAAAAACCTCGGGTACTTCGCCTTGTTTGAGTTCGCCAGGGCCGAATCGATGTTTCAGGGGTTTGCCATCGAGCGTTGGCTGACCACGGGTGGCGTTGTAGCTGAACACACCTACCCGCAGGTTTCCCTGCGGGCCGGCTTCACGCGTGACACGCAGGCTGAACGTCGTGACGCCGATATCGTCGCGCATGGGCACGGCCCCGATAGCAGTGCAGGCACGCGTGTTATCACAGCCGATAATCCAGTCCTTGATAGAACGCTCCAAAGGGACCTCTTCGGCGGCGTTCACACAGGGAATACCTGCGGCCATAAGGAGCATGAGGGGAAGTCGAATCATCGAACAGACGCCTGTAGACGAGCAAAACGCTATTAGGACAGGGGCCGTCGCCAATACCTATTGTTTGGCCTTCAGCCACAACAGAAATACTGCCTGGAACAATCGACACGGCCTTCCCGCTCGGCAACGCGGTATCCCGATGGCGCAGTCCCTGCACCGACCTGGCCAATTGCCCCGAAGCCCACAGCAACGCTAGAATTGCTAATTATTCGCATTAGCAACCAAGGCGCCGTTCCCATGACCGCTTCGCCCGGCACTGCTGGCTCCGACCTGGAGAACCTCTACCGTGCCCACCATGGCTGGATCCGCCAATGGCTGCAGCGCAAACTTGGCAATACCCATGACGCCGCGGAGCTCGCCCAGGACGTATTCGTCCGCCTGCTGAGCAAACCGCGAGCCTTCAATGATGCCGAGCACGCCAAAGCTTACCTCGGGCGGATGTCGCGAAACGCTTGCGTAGACTTCTGGCGGCGCCGGCACATCGAACAGGCCTACCTTGAAGTGCTGGCGGGCCAGCCGGAACAACTCCAGCCCTCGCTCGAGCACCAAGCCATCATCCTGGAGACCCTGGCCCAGCTGCAGGCCATGATCGATCGCATGCCACGGCGTGTTGCCGAGGCATTCTGCCTGGCGCAACTGCAAGGGATGAAACAGCGGGAGATCGCTGCGCACCTGAACGTGAGCGAGCGCAGCGTGAACACCTACCTTGCCCAGGCCATGTACCAGTGCCTGCTGCTGGAAGTCGAACTGGACGCGTCGCTTTCATGAGCCAGCCCCCGCTCGACCATGCTGTCCTGCAAGCCGCCGCCGCGTGGTTCGCACGCCTGCATGGCGCCGCAGACGACCCCGCCACACTCACGCAATGGAACACATGGCTGGCCGAAGATGCGCGGCACCGCCTGGCCTGGCGCTACGTGGAAAGCATCAACCAACGCTTCGGCAACCTGCACGCCGATGCCAACCACGCCCATCAGGTACTCAACACCGTCCACCGTCAACGCCACTCGCGCCGCGGGGTGCTCGGTGGCCTGTGCATCGCGGGTAGCGCAGGCCTGCTGGGCTGGGGCAGCTGGCGACAGGGCTGGATCGACTCGCCAAGCGCTTGGCTAGCCACCTACCGGACTGGCCTGGCCGATGTCCGGCCGCTGACACTGACCGATGGTACCCGGCTGTGGTTGAACGGCCAGACGGCGCTGGACGTGCAGTTCGATGAATCCGTTCGACAACTGCGCCTGTATCGCGGCGAAATCCTGATTGAGACCGCTGCCGATCCCCGGCCCCTTCAGGTGCTGACTCGCGCTGGCCGCATGCAACCCCTGGGCACCCGCTTCAGCGTGCGTGACCAGGGCCTGCTGACCACCTTGAGCGTGTTCACCGGCACGGTGCAGGCCACCTGCGCAGAGAGCGGCCGGGTACTGCGCGTGGAGGCCGGGCAGATGACCCTGTTCGATGCGCAGCAAGGCTCCACGCCTGGCGCAGCCACAGCCCTGCGCCAGGATTGGAGCCGTGGCGTGCTGGTGGCCGAGGACATGCCGCTACGCCAGGTCATCGAGGTGCTGCGCGACTATCGCCACGGGTACCTGGGTATCGACCCCGGCCTCGATGACCTGCGTGTCGTGGGGACCTATCCGCTGCTCGACAGCGACCGGACGCTGGCGATGCTGGAGCGTGCCCTGCCGGTCCGAGTCGTTCGCACCTTGCCTTGGTGGGTCTCGGTCGAAGCGCGCTGAAAATAATCTGAAAATCTTTTTCCGGTTTTGCGCCGCTCGTTCGCTTGGTGGGATGACGCCACTTCATCGAACTTGCAAAGGATCCGCCCATGTCTGCTCGCGACACCGTCTACCCCTGCCGTCATCCGCTCACCCTCGCCGTGTTGCTGGCACTGGCCAGCCAGAGCCCGAGCGTCTTCGCCGACAGCGCCGCGGCAACCGCGCAGGCACAAACCATCGATATCCCAGCCGGCCCCCTCGCCCGCCAGTTGAACCTGCTGGCCAGCCAGGCCGGCCTGCTGATCGGTGGCGATGCCTCGCTGACGGCCAACAAGCAGAGCCAACCCGTGCATGCCGCGAATGTGCAACAAGCGCTGACGCAGATGCTGGCCGGCAGCGGTGTGGAAGCGATCCGTACCGGGGAGCGTGAATTCCAGCTGGTGCGAAAGGCCGATGGCTCGGCCCTGACCCTGGACAGCACGACCATCAACGGCCAGGGCCTGGGTGAGGTCACCGAAGGCACCCACGCCTACGCCACCGGCCGCTCGGCCACGGCGACCAAGATGCCGCTATCGCTGCGTGAAACCCCGCAGTCGGTGACCGTGGTCACCCGTCAGCGCATGGATGATCAGAACATGCAAAACCTCGACGACGTCATGCGTAACGCCACCGGCGTCACCATCATCAAGAACGGTGGCGAGCGCTCGCTATACCAGGCCCGCGGGCAGACGGTCGAAAACCTGCAGATCGATGGTGTGCCGACCAACATCGGCAACCCGTACTCGATGGACACCATTTCCAAGCCCAACACCGACATCTACGACCGCGTAGAAGTGGTGCGCGGCGCCACCGGCCTGATGGAAGGTGCGGGCAACCCGTCGGCGTCGATCAACCTGGTCCGCAAGCGGCCTACGGCCGAGCCCCAGGCATTGATCGAAACCTCGGTCGGCTCCTGGGACGACTACAAGACCATGCTCGACCTGTCGGCGCCGCTGAACGAAGCCGGCACCCTGCGTGGCCGCTCGGTGATTACCTACAACAATGCCAACAGCTACCTGGACACGGCCCAGAAAGAAAACCAGCTGTTCTACGGCATTATCGAAGCCGACCTGGACGAGTCGACCTTGGTCACCTTCGGCTTCACTTACCAGAAGGAACGCAACTCCGGTTATGACTGGTCGGGCCTGCCCAGCAAGGAGAGCGGCGCGTTCTACCCGATGTCGCGCTCTACCTCGCTGACCGGTGACTGGAACCACCTGGACAAGCGCAACACCACCCTGTTCGCCGACATCCAGCACACCTTTGCCAACGGCTGGAAGGGTGTGGTGGCCGTCAACCAGATGTGGGCAAAGTCGGATTTCCTGGGTAACTACACCTTCCCAGGCGGTGGCACCGACCTGTTCACCCTCAATCCGCGCCACTTTCGCTTCGATGACACCCAGACCAGCATCGATGGCTACTTCACCGGCCCGTTCCAGCTGCTGGGTCGCCAACATGAGCTGATCGTGGGTGGCAACTGGAACAAGGACGACTTCGACTACCACGGCGGGCGCGATGCGACGTACCGCTACATCGTCGACATGAACAACCTGGCAGCGTTCGACCCACCCACGCCGACCGCCCTCAATGTCAACCAATGGCAATACAACCGCACCCAGGAACAAAAAGGCATCTATGTGGCCAGCCGGTTCAGCCTCACCGACAGTACTACGTTCATTCTCGGCAGCCGCCTGAGTTGGTACAGCCATGATTCGCTGGATGACACCAATGGCGTGCGCGAATCCTCGGACTACAAGCACTTCTCCAAGAGTGGCGAACTCACACCCTATGCGGGCCTGGTGCAGGACCTGAACGAAAACTGGTCGGCCTACGCCAGCTACACCGAGATCTTCAAGCCGCAGAGCGCGCAGGATGTGAATGGCACCACGCTTGCGCCGATGACCGGCAGCAACTACGAGATCGGCTTGAAGGGCGAGTTCCTCGACAAACGCCTGCAGACCGCCATCGCGCTGTTCCAGGCGGACCAGAGCGGGCGTGCCGAGCAAGTGAGCTGTGCCCAGACCTGGGCTTGCTACCGGGCTTCCGACAAGGTGCGCAACAAAGGTATCGAGCTGGAGCTGACCGGTGAGGTGCTGCCGAACTGGAATGTATCGGCGGGGTACACCTATACCCAGTCCAAGTACATCGGTGGCGAGCAGAAAGGCGAAGATTTCAACGGCGCCTCGCCACGCCATTTGTTCAAGGTCGCAACCGACTACCGCCTGCCAGGCAGGCTCAACCCGTTGCGTGTCGGTGGCAGCTTCTACGCCCAGAGCAAGATGACCCAGAGCGAGGTCGGCGAGGATTACAAGATCCAGCAGGATGCCTACCACCTGACCAACCTGCACGCCATCTACGAGCTCAGCCGCAACCTGGAGCTGCAATACAACCTGGATAACGTCTTCGACAAGAAGTACTACCAGACCCTGGGGAATCCCAATTACTGGAATTTCTACGGTGAACCGCGCAATTTCAATGTGGCGGTGCGGGCAAAGTTCTGAGAGAAGCGTGCCCGCGAAACCGAGTAGTGGCTCGCAACACTTCGCTGACAGCGTTTCAAACCTGTGTACCGAGCCGCTCCACCCCCGGAAACAACTGCCCCAACGTACGCCGCGCCTGGGCCGCTTCGAGGTAGCCGTACAACAGCTCGACCAACGCGTCCAGGTGCAGCGCCTTGCCCGCCAGGGTCGGCGTGCACATCCACACCTTGACCCGCAATCCACCGGCCAGCGGCACGGCATCGGGGGCTACCAGCGACTTGAAGCAAGCAGGTTGCAAGGCCGGCGCGCGGCTGAACGCCGATACCGAGAACACCAGCAAGGTGCTCAAGTGGCGCTGGTCGGCCTCGAACGCATCGAAGGTATGCCAAGGCAAGGGTTCAGGTGAGTTGGCGAAGCGCAGGGTCTCGGGCGTCAGTTCCAGCACCCGCGTGCCGTGACGGCGGCGCAACGCCTCGGCAAGGCCCAACCCAGCCAGACCGAGCAGCAGCATCGGCACGCCGCAGCCCCACAGCAGCCCTTTTACCGCCAGCGGGGTCTGCGGGCCGAATACCAGCGGTAGTGTGGCCAACCACAGGCCAACGACCGCCAGCAGCAAGCCCAGCAAGGCGCATAGCAGCGCCTTGCCGAGCGAACGTTCATGGATCTGCAGTGACTCGGTTGGCCCGTCAGCGCAGGCCTGGAGGTACTCCAGGTGCGCCTCGCGCTCGCGCTCATCCATGGGCTTGCAGGGCCTCCAGCTGGCGCTGCGCATGCGCAGCGTCGCGATAGGCGGCCAGCAGCGCGAGCGCTTCCTCGTTGTCCAGCTTGCGCCCGCCGATGGCCAGGCCGGCCGAGAGGATGCGCAGTTGCAGGCGAGGCTTGCGGATCACCATGGTCTGGTTGCCGAAGAACTGCAGCCGCGCCACACGGTGGTCGGGCAGTACTGCGTCGTCGCTCAGGTTCAGGGTCTGCATAGTCACCAGCCCCTCGTCCTTGATGGCCACCTCCTCGACCTGGGCCAGGTCGACCGGCGCGTCCAAGGTATCGACGAACAGTTGGCGGCGGGTCAGGCGCAGGAACACGTGGGTGCCAGCATTGCGGTGCTGCCAGCTGATCACGGCCGAAACCACCGTAACGAACAGTGCCGCCACGATCATGCCGGTCTTGCCCATGTTGAAAGCCAGGGCAAGCATGCCCAGCGCGACCAGCAACATCACCGGCCCCCATACTTTGTAGCGGCGCGAGTTGGTGAATTCGGTCTGCTCGGGTACCCGCTCGATCACCTGCTTGAGTTCGGCGATCACGCGATCGCGCTGGGCGGCGCGGGATTGGTCGTATTCGGCGCTGAGCGAGCCGCTGAGATTGGACAGCGAGTCCGGGTTTTCAGGTGTGGTCATAGGTATCGTCCCGGTTGAAAGGCCTGTATTGAAGTGGGCAGGCAGGCGCCTGCCAAGCCGGCTGGTCGCCACCCACAACAAACAGGCCGTCGATGACAACGGCCGATGCCCAGGCTGTGCGCGGGTTAACACTTGCGTGCTCCCCGCGCACAGCGACGGCATGCATCAGAAGTCGTAGCGGGCGCCGACCATCATGCTGCGCGAAGGCCCGTAGAAGTTGAACGTCGAGGTCGAACCCACCCGTGACAGGTAGTCACGGTCGAACAGGTTGTTGACGTTGAAGGTCGCCGTGAGCTTGTCGGTGACCGGGTACGACAGCATCGCGTCGACGGTGGCGTAGCCGGGGGCGTCGATGCGCACGCCGCCGTTCTCGGCATAGAAGTTGCTCATCGCCGACACGCCGCCACCGATGGCCAGGCCGTTCAGCGGGCCTTGGTCGATGGTGTACTTGGTCCACAGCGAGGCTTGGTTGCGCGGCATGATGAAGAAGGTGGTCTCGGCATCGCCCTTGACCGTGTCGGTCTGCATCCAGGTGTAGCCGGCGAGCACTTCCCAGTTCTGCGCCAGCTTGCCGCTGACTTCCACTTCGGCGCCCTTGACTCGAGTCTTGCCGGAGGCGACCGAGAAGCCGGTATCCACGCCATCGGCGTCGTATTCGGTGGTGGCGCGATTCTTGTCGGTCAGGCGGAACACCGAGAAACGGGTGTTGAGGTCGCCACCGAAGTAGCTGCTCTTCAGGCCGAATTCATACTGCTCGCCCTGGCGCGGCTTGAGCACGCGGCCGTTGCCGTCGGTATCGGACTGCGGCTTGAACACCTGGGAATAGCTGGCGTACAGGGCATGGTTTTCGGTCAGGTCGTAGACCACACCACCATACGGGGTGAAGCGTCCGTTGACGCGTTTGCTGTCATCGGTGGTCGAGCCACTGCTCAGGGTGGTGGTGTAGAAATCACCGTTGTACCAGCTGAAACGGCCACCGGCGATCAGCGCCAGGCGCTCGACCGGGCGGAAGGTGACCTTGGAGTACAGGCCGTACTCCTCTTCCTGCATGCCAGTCTCGGTGGTGTAGTTAGCCGACGGCTTGGAGGTCTGGCTCGGCGAATAGTCGTTGACGTCGATGGTGCCCAGGTTGGTGGCGCCATTGAGGTACTCGGTGTCGTAGTTCTTGTAGTCGGTGCCGACCACGAACTCGCTGACCTGGCCGAAGGTTTCGAACGGCTGGCTGTAGCTGGCGTCCAGCGAGTAGGTGTCCTGGGTGAAATCGCGGGCACTGGCGCGCAGCGAGTTGGCACCGGTGTTGGCGTTGGTCGCGGTGAAGGCATACAGGTAGTTGGTGTCGCGGTGCGAGCCACGGGCGGCGATGCGGCCATAGCCACCGTTGTCGAAGCGGTGGGTCAGCTCGGCGACCAGGTCGGTGGTCTTGCCGTCGAAGTAGTTCCAGTCGGCGCCGAGGAACTTCGAGTGGCTGAAGTCGGGGACCTTGCCATCCAGCGTGGCCGGGTAGCCGTTGTGCGGAGTGATGTTCTTCACTTCGTGGATCAGGCCGAACGACAACAGCGTGTCTTCGTCCAGGTCGATGTCCAGCGCGCCGTAGTAGCTGTTGCTGGTGTTGGCGTTGTAGTCCACTTCGCCATTGGTGTCGTCACGCGAGGCGACGAAACGCCCGCGCACGCGACCTGCTTCGTCCAGCGGGCCGCTCAGGTCGAGCTCCTGGTGATTGGTGTCCCAGGTGCCGTAGCTGCCTTCGATGTGGCCCTGGAATTCTGCGGTCGGGCGCTTGCGCACCATGTTGACGATGCCGCCCAGCTCGCTGGTGCTGCTGAACAGCCCCGCCGGGCCGCGCATGATCTCGACCCGGTCGAAGGCGGTCAGAGATGGCACGGTGCCGAAGATGCTCTGCATCGGGGCTGGCAGGCCGTCGATGTTGAATTCGCTGTACTCGTAGCCACGGGCGTAGATCGACGAACGACCGCTGTCGTTGGTCAGGGTACGCAGCCCGGCGGTGTACTTGGCCAGGTCGTCGAGGTGCACGAACTGGCGGTCCTTGACGTAGTCCTGGGTGTAGACGGTGATCGACTGCGGGATGTCCTTGAGCGCGGCCGGGGTCTTGGTGCCCACGGTGGCGGCATCGACGCTGTAGCCACCGGTCTGCTCCGACGGCAGCATGTCGTACAAGCGGTTGCCTTCGATGGTCAACGCCGGGATCTCCAGCGAACTGTCGTCCGCCGCAGCCTGGCTCGCGACCGTTTCAGCCAGTGCCGACAACGAAAACGGCGCCAGCAGCCCCAGCACCAGCCAACCCCGAACCCGTCGCGGGCTCCCCACACCTTTGATACCGCTCATGACACACCTTTCAGTTGGATTTGCAGTGGACAGGACAGCAACCGATGCGCGTGCACCGCGACGAGGGGCTCGGACCCCTTTCTTGCGGGCAGCCGTCTCCCGCGACATGGTCGATACAGACGATGGGCAAGGAGAGGGACCGGTGGCATCAGCCACCTAAATGACAGTCAATCGCAAACGACATCTGTTGCTTTTTGCGAACGATACCGTAGGGAAAGCTGGGGTGCAGCAGGATTAACCTTCTTAACACATGCCCGCACTGCAAGGGCCCGACGAAACCGGCACAGGAAGATTGCCCTCGACCCGCCCGCAATGGGATGATTCGTAACTGATACAAATTCTCATTCAAGGCTCATCGTGCCCACATCACTGTTGCTTGCCGAAGACGACCCGCGTCTGCGTCAGGACCTGGAACGCCATTTCCTCAGCCGTAGCTTTGAGGTTCACGCCTGTGCCAGCGGAACCCTGGCCCTGGCGGCGATCCAGCATTCGCGCTTCGACCTGGTGCTGCTGGATATCATGCTGCCCGGTATCGATGGCCTCAGCCTGCTCGACGAACTACGCCGCCAGCAGGCGGTGCCTGTGATGCTGATGTCGGCACTGGGCGCCGAGCAGGACCGCATCAGCGGGTTCACCCGCGGCGCCGACGACTACCTGCCCAAGCCGTTCAGCCTGGCCGAGCTGGATGCCCGGGTCGATGCGCTGTTGCGCAGGGTGGCCTTCGATCGCGGCGCGCCGGTACGGGCCGACGCGGGCTCGCTGGTCCTTGACCAGGACCGCCAGGATGTCGTCCACCACGGCAAGCCGGCCGGCCTCACGGCCTCGGAGTTCCGCCTGCTGGCCACGCTGTCGGCCCACCCCGGCGAAGCCTTGAGCAAGGCATTCCTGTACCAGACCGTGTTGCACCGGGCCTACACCCGGCTGGACCGCGGCCTGGACGTGCACGTGTGCAACCTGCGCCGCAAGCTGGCCGATATCGACGCCCAGCATCTGCAGATCCAGGCCGTGCGCGGCCAGGGCTACATCCTGGTCGACACGGAACAATCCTGATGCGCCGCCACCCCCTGCTGTGGAAACTGGCCATGCTGCAGGTGGGTTTTTGCCTGCTGCTGACCTGGCTGATCTGGACCTGGGGCCTTTCGGTCGAGCGCAAGAGCTACTTCCTTTCCCAGGCCGACCAGGACTACCTCGCCCGCTACGCCCAACAAGCCGAGCAGGCCTGGGAGCAAGGCGGTGCGGCCGGCACCGAGGCCTTTCGTCAGCAGCTGGAACAGGCCGAAGACACCTGGGTGGTGGTGCTCGGGCCCTACCTGCAGAGCCTGGGCACGACGCCGCTGACCGCCGAGCAGGCCAGCCACCTGACCTTCATGCGCAAGCTCAACTGGCCGATGAGCCGCCGCCTGCGCGACGAACTACCCTACGTGAGCATCGAGTTCCCTGAACACCCCGAGCACGGCCGCCTGGTGATGCAACTGCCCGAGCGCCTGCTGCCCACCGGCCTGACGCCGTGGACCCACGTCGTCACCCACGGCGTGGCCCCCACCCTGCTCGCGCTGCTGTTGGGCCTGGCGCTGTACCGCCATCTCGTGGTGCCGCTCAACCGCCTGCGCGACCGTGCCGACGCCCTGCGTGCCGATGACCTGGACAGCCCCAGCCTGCCGCTGCAAGAGCGCCGCGACGAGCTGGGCGAACTGGCTCAGGCCTTCGAGCACATGGCCGGGCGCCTGCGCCAGAGCCTCGAACAGCAACGCCTGCTGCTGCGCACGCTGTCCCATGAACTGCGTACGCCCTTGGCGCGGCTGCGCATCGCCCACGACAGCGACCTGCCGCCGGTGCAATTGCGCGAGCGTCTGGACCGCGAGGTGAACGACATGCAGAAACTGCTGGAGAACACCCTCGACCTCGCCTGGATGGACACCGAGCAGCCCCAGCTGGCAACCGAGCCGGTGCTGATGGTGTCGGTCTGGGAAGCGTTGTCCCAGGATATCTGCTTCGAGAGCGGCTGGGAGCGGGCGCGCCTGCCGTGCTCGCTGGGCACCGATTGCCTGGTCCAGGTGCACCTGGACAGCCTGGCCCAGGCCTTGGAAAACCTCATGCGCAATGCCATCCGCCACTCGCCCGACGAAGGCCGGGTCAGCCTCGATGGCTGGCGTGAGGGCGACTGTTGGCACCTGCGCCTGAGCGACCAGGGCCCCGGCGTGCCGCAGGCGGACTTGGAGCGCATCTTCAAGCCCTACCAGCGCCTGGCCGACAGCGGCGCGGGCTTTGGCCTGGGCCTTGCCATCGCCCGCCGCGCGATCGAGCTGCAAGGCGGACGGCTGTGGGCCAGCAACGGGCACCCCGGCCTGTGCCTGCACCTGGTGCTGCCGGCTGCCGTGGAATGTTTAGAAAGTTAATGCGCTTTACCGTCAAACGATAGTGAATATCATCCAGGATTCCGCGCACTGCGTGCCTGACTGTGCCACTCCCGGACGCCTGATGAGATTCCCGATGAGCAAGTTGACCCTGTCCCTCGCCCTGGCACTGGCCCTTGCCGCCCCGGCGGCCCTGGCCCAGCCCGAACGCAACCAGAAGATGGACACTCGCGTGCTGCAACGCCAGGACCTGGCCTACCGCTTCAGCCACCTCGACCTCGATTCGGTCGACGGCCAGCGTCACTACCGCCTGTGGATCGGCAAGCCCGACCGCCCAGCGCCGGCCACTGGCTACCCGGTGCTGTGGATGCTCGACGGCAACGCCGCGATCGGCGCCCTGGATGCCGACCTGCTGAAAAAGCTCGCCGAAGGCCAGGCGCCCTTGCTGGTGGCGGTGGGTTATCAGACCGACCAGCGCATCGAGCGCGTCGGCCGCACCTACGACTATACCCCGGCGCTGCCGGGGCAAGCACAGCAGCTCGATCCCCTGACCGGCCAGCCCAGCGGCGGCGTCGAGGTGTTCTTCGAGCTGCTGCGCCAGCGCATGCGCCCGATGGTGGCCGACGTCGCCCCGATCGACCCTGTACGCCAGACCCTCTGGGGTCACTCCTATGGCGGCCTGGCGGTGTTGCACGCACTGTTCGCCCACCCCGGCGAATTCAGCGACTACGCCGCCGCCAGCCCGTCACTCTGGTGGCATGACGGCGCCATCGTGCGCGAGGCCCAGGGCCTGCAGCAGCGTCTGGGCGACAGCCGCCCGCGGTTGTTGGTCATGCGTGGCGACGAGGAGCCGAGCAACCCGCGCGGTCCGGTCAAGGGCGATGGGCAGAAACCCGCCCGGGAAATGGCCGCCGACCTGGCCAAGGTGCAAGGCTTGCAGGTGCGCTTCGAAAGCTTCGACGGGCTGGGGCACGGGCCGATGCTGCCAGCCTCGCTGCGCCGGGTGATCGAGTCGATGTCCAGATGAGCGCACGCGGGTGGCGAGCCCGCCTAAGGTCGTAGGCGGGCAGGGTTGCCACATCGATGGCCCAGTGCTGTATGCTTGCCCGGTCTTCAGGGCGGGGTGAAAGTCCCCACCGGCGGTAAATCGAAAGATGAGCCCGCGAGCGCCCCGGCCATGCCGGGGGTCAGCAGATCTGGTGAGATTCCAGGGCCGACGGTCATAGTCCGGATGAAAGAAGGCGTCAGCCAAGGGCCATTCGGGCGCCCTTGCGCGCGCATTTTGCTCGCCCCGAGACGTTCATCGACCATTACGAGGAGCGTTTCATGTCTTCCATGCTGTTCCAGCAATATCCCAATGTCACCGCTGCCATCGCCGCTTTCCAGGCCGGGCGCCCCGTGCTGCTGCTCGACGACGACGATCGCGAGGATGAAGCCGATATCGTCGCCGCCGCCGAAAACCTCTCGCTGCAGACCATGGCCATGATGATTCGCGATTGCAGCGGCATCGTCTGCCTGTGCCTGGACGAGGCCACCGTCGACGCCTTGCAGTTGGCGCCGATGGTGCAGAACAACCAGGCCCGCCATGGCACCGGCTTCACCGTCACCATCGAGGCGGCCGAGGGAGTCACCACCGGCGTTTCGGCGCAGGACCGCATCACCACCATCGAGGCCGCCCTGCGCTCGACTGCGCAGCAACGCCATATCGTCAGCCCGGGGCATGTGTTCCCGCTGCGCGCCCGCGATGGCGGCGTGCTGGCCCGCCGCGGCCACACCGAAGGCTCGGTGGACCTGGCGCGCCTGGCCGGCCTGCGCCCAGCGGCAGTGCTGTGCGAACTGATGAACCCCGACGGCAGCATGGCCCGTGGCGAGCAGGTGGCGGTGTATGCCCGCCAGTACAACCTGCCGGTGCTGACCATCGAGGAGTTGGCGCGGTATCGCGAGGCATTGCTGGAGCTTCAGGCGGAAACCGTCTGATCCGTCGTTTTTGAAGGCGTTTTGGGGCCGCTGCGAGCCCCATCGCGGCACAAGGCCGCTCCTACAGCGTCAGGCCCTTGTAGGAGCGGCCTTGTGCCGCGATGGGGCGCGCAGCGGCCCCGATTGGCGTAACTGAAAGACATTAACCTTACGCCCACACAAGTTTGCTCCCCCCGCCCCTCTCTGCTAGTGTCGCGCCGTTCTGACCAGCCACCGAGACAGTCGCCATGGCCCGCAAAAAAGCCTCCATCGATTTCGAACAATCCCTCGCCGATCTGCAAGCCTTGGTCGAGCGCCTGGAGAACGGCGAACTGTCGCTGGAAGACTCGCTGGCAGCCTTCGAGCAAGGCATCGCCCTGACCCGCGATTGCCAGGGCGCACTGGCCCAGGCCGAGCAGAAGGTACAGATTCTCCTGGAACGCGACGGCGAGCTGGCCGCCCAGCCCTTCGACGCGGAGCCCGAGGCATGATCGCGAGCTACCAGGCCCGCAGCCAGGCACGTGTCGACGCTGCCCTCGAGCCGCTGTTCCAGGCACCTTCCAAGGAACTTGAGCGGCTCTACGCGGCCATGCGCTACAGCGTGATGAACGGCGGCAAGCGGGTCCGCCCGCTGCTCGCCTACGCCGCTTGCGAAGCCCTCGGCTCACCGGCCGAACAGGCCAACGGTGCCGCCTGCGCGGTGGAACTGATCCACGCCTACTCGCTGGTGCACGACGACCTGCCGGCCATGGACGACGACGACCTGCGTCGTGGTCAGCCGACCACGCACAAGGCGTTCGACGAAGCCTGCGCCATCCTCGCCGGCGACGGCCTGCAGAGCCTGGCCTTCAGTGCCCTGCTCGACCCACGCCTGAGCCCGCAGTCCGACACCCTCCGCCTGGCCATGGTCCAGACCCTGGCCAAGGCTGCCGGGCCTGCCGGCATGGTCGGTGGCCAGGCCATCGACCTGGGTTCGGTGGGCATCAAGCTCGACCAGAAGGCGCTGGAGTTCATGCACCGGCACAAGACCGGTGCCCTGATCGAAGCCAGCGTGCGCCTTGGCGCCCTGGCCAGCGCCCGCGCCGAACAGGCCCAGCTGGACGCCCTGCAGGCCTACGCCCAAGCCGTCGGCCTGGCATTCCAGGTGCAGGACGACATCCTCGACGTGGAAAGCGACACCGCCACCCTGGGCAAGCGCCAGGGTGCCGACATCGCCCGCGACAAACCGACCTACCCTGCCCTGCTCGGCCTGGAAGCGGCCAAGGCGTATGCGATCGAACTGCGCGACCAGGCGCTGGTCGCACTGGAAGGGTTCGGTGAAAATGCCGAGCCTTTGCGGGCCTTGGCGCGTTACATCGTCGAACGGCGCCACTAAACCTCACAGCAGGCCTCTGTAGGAGCGGGTTTACCCGCGAATGGATGCTGGATCGACCACCGCATTCGCGGGTAAACCCGCTCCTACAGAGGCCTGCGGCCCGCGTCTGAATGGGCAGCTTTTCCTACAATGGGGTAAACTGCCGCGTCTTCACACCTATAACGACTCGCCTGATGCCCACGACGTTTCAAGAGATCCCCCGCGAACGCCCGGTCACGCCGTTGCTCGACCGCGCTGACACGCCTGCCGGCCTGCGCCGGTTGGCCGAAGCCGACCTGGAGACCCTGGCCGACGAGTTGCGCCAGGAACTGCTCTACACCGTGGGTCAGACCGGTGGGCATTTCGGCGCCGGCCTGGGCGTGATCGAGCTGACGATCGCCCTGCACTACGTCTTCGACACCCCGGATGACCGCCTGGTGTGGGATGTCGGCCACCAGGCCTACCCGCACAAGATCCTCACCGGACGGCGCAACCGCATGCTGACCCTGCGCCAGAAGGACGGCATCGCCGCCTTCCCGCGCCGCAGCGAGAGCGAATACGACACCTTCGGCGTCGGCCACTCCAGCACCTCGATCAGCGCTGCCTTGGGCATGGCCATCGCCGCCCGCCTGCAGAATGACCCGCGCAAGGCCATCGCCGTGATCGGCGACGGCGCCCTGACCGCTGGCATGGCGTTCGAGGCGCTGAACCACGCCCAGGAAGTGGACGCCAACATGCTGGTGATCCTCAACGACAACGACATGTCGATCTCGCGCAATGTCGGTGGCCTGTCCAACTACCTGGCCAAGATCCTCTCCAGCCGCACCTACGCCAGCATGCGCGAAGGCAGCAAGAAAGTGCTGTCGCGCCTGCCAGGCGCCTGGGAAATCGCCCGCCGCACCGAGGAATACGCCAAGGGCATGCTGGTCCCCGGCACCCTGTTCGAAGAACTCGGCTGGAACTACATCGGCCCGATCGACGGCCACGACCTGCCCACCATGATTGCCACCCTGCGCAACATGCGTGACCTCAAGGGCCCGCAGTTCCTGCACGTGGTGACCAAGAAAGGCAAGGGCTTCGCCCCGGCCGAGATCGACCCGATCGGCTACCACGCCATCACCAAGCTCGAGCCCGCCGACAAGCCGGCCGGGCCGAAGTACTCCGCGGTGTTCGGCCAGTGGCTGTGCGACATGGCCGCGGCCGACAACCGCCTGGTCGGCATCACCCCGGCGATGAAGGAAGGCTCCGACCTGGTGGCCTTCAGCGAACGCTACCCGGAGCGCTACTTCGACGTGGCGATCGCCGAGCAGCACGCGGTCACCTTCGCCGCCGGCATGGCCTGCGAAGGCGCCAAGCCGGTGGTGGCAATCTATTCGACCTTCCTCCAGCGCGCCTACGACCAGTTGATCCACGACGTGGCGGTACAGAACCTCGACGTGCTGTTCGCCATCGACCGCGCCGGCCTGGTCGGCGAGGACGGCCCGACCCACGCCGGCAGCTACGACCTGTCGTACCTGCGTTGCATCCCCGGCATGCTGGTGATGACCCCGAGCGACGAGAACGAGCTGCGCAAGATGCTCAGCACCGGCCACCTGTACAACGGCCCGGCGGCCGTGCGCTACCCACGCGGCACCGGCCCCAACGCGCCGATCAGCGGCGACCTGGAGCCGCTGGAGATCGGCAAGGGCGTGGTTCGCCGTCAGGGCGAGAAAGTCGCCTTGCTGGTGTTCGGCGTGCAAATGGCCGAGGCCCTGCAGGTGGCCGAGCAGATCAACGTCACCGTGGTCGACATGCGTTTCGTCAAGCCGCTGGACGAGGCCTTGGTGCTGGAATTGGCCGCTAACCATGAGCTGCTGGTGACCATCGAGGAAAACGCCATCATGGGCGGCGCTGGCGCGGCCGTGAGCGAGTTCCTGGCCCGCGAGGCGGTGCTCAAGCCGCTGTTGCACCTGGGGCTGCCAGATATCTATGTGGAACATGCCAAGCCGGCGCAGATGCTGGCCGAATGCGGGCTGGATGCTGCCGGCATCGGAGCCTCGGTGAAGGCCCGGATGGCCAAGCTAGGCCTTTAACGGCCCTTTCGCGGCGTCTCGGCGCCCCGATAAACCCGCTCCTACAGTTTCTGTGCATGACCTGTGGGAGCGGGCTTGTCCCGCGAATGCGTTGGAACCGCCAATGAAAAGATCCGCCTGTGCCGCAATACTCTGCGCCCCCACCCTTCTACTGGCCGCCGAACGCGACGACGCCCTGAAACTCCCCGACGTGCTGATCAGCGCCAACCGCCAGGTCGAATCACGCACCGCCACCAGCGCCGCCAACACCGTCTTCACCCGTGCCGACATCGACCGCCTGCAGCCCAACAGCGTGACCGACCTGCTCACCCGCGTGCCTGGCGTGCAGGTGGCGCCGACCGGTGGCCGCGGCAGCCTGCCGGGGATTTTCATCCGCGGCACCAAGGCCGCCCAGAGCCTGGTGCTGGTGGATGGCGTGCGCATCGCCAACGCCACTTCCGGCGACAGCGGCCTGCAGTTTCTCGATGTCGACCAGATCGAGCGGGTCGAGGTGTTGCGCGGTTCGCGTTCGGCGCTGTACGGCAGCGACGCCATCGGCGGGGTGATCCAGATCTTCACCCGCCGCACCAGCGGCCCCGGCGTGCAGCCACGGCTACGCCTGGCCGCCGGCAGCAATCGCACCTGGCAACGCAGCCTGGGGCTGTCTGGCAACGATGGCGCCACGCGCTTGAACCTCGGCGCCAGCCTGGATGAAACGGCCGGCATCGACGCCACCGGCCCCTCGTTCGCCAGCGACCAGGACCACGACGCCTACCGCAACCGGTCGCTCAACCTGAGCCTGAGCCACACCTTCGGCGAGCGTTTCGAGGCTGGCCTGAACCTGCTCGACAGCCGCGGGCGAAGCGAATACGACAACCCGTTCGGCCGCTTCGACCCGGTGACTTTCGAGAGCTTCGGGCAGAAGCCTTATACCGACTTCAGTGTCAGCAGCCTGGGTAGCTACTTCGACGCCCAGCTCAACGACACCTGGCATTCGCGCCTCGAACTCGCCCACAGCGAAAACCGCGACGACAAGCGCGACAAGCTCAGTGACGAGCGCTCTGTATTCAATACCTACCGCGACCAAGTCACCTGGCAGAACGACCTGGCCGTGGCCGAGCAGCACAACGTGCTGGTCGGTGGCGACTGGTACGAAGATCGCGTACATGCCAGCACCGACTTCACCGAGGACAGCCGCTGGAACCGCGCCGCCTTCATCCAGCACCGCTACAGCGGTGAACGGTTCTCTACCGAGCTGGGCGTGCGCCGTGACCAGAACCAGCAATTCGGCGGCCAGACCACCTGGAGCGGCAGCCTGACCCTGCCACTCGATGCCCGCAACGATGTACTGCTGTCGTACAGCGAGGGCTTCCGCGCACCGACCTTCAACGACCTGTACTACCCGGACTTCAGCAACCCCGACCTCAAGCCTGAACGCTCGAAGAGCTACGAACTGCAATGGCGCAGCCAGCTCACCGACGACAGCCGCCTGGAAACCTCGCTGTACCGCACCGACCTGCGCGACGCGATCATCTTCGGCCAGGACTCGATCCCGCATAACGTCGCCTCGGCACGCATCAACGGCCTGGAGCTGTCCCTGGACCAACAATGGGGCGCCTGGCGCAGCCAGCTCGGCATCGCCTTCATCGACCCACGCGACCGCGACAGCGGCCACACCCTCGCCCGTCGTGCCCGGCGCACCCTGAGCCTGGACCTGGACCGCCAGTTCCAGCGTTTCGAGGTGGGCGCCAACTGGCAGGCCGTAAGCGCCAGCTACGACGACGAGGCCAACCGCAACCGCCTGGGCGGCTACGGTCTGCTGGGCCTGCGCGGCGCGTGGGCGGCAACCGATGAACTCAAGCTGGAGTTGAAGCTGGACAACCTGCTGGACAAAGGCTACAGCCGGGCACTGTACAGCTATGACGGCGCCAGCTACGGCTATCGCGAGGAAGGCCGGACGGCGCTGCTCAGCCTCACCTGGACGCCGGTGCTGTAGCGGCCAACAGCGCGCACAGGCGTGCGGTGGCTTCGATCATCTGACCACTGGGGCGCTCGATGCCCTTGTCCGGCACCACCAGCAAGCGCCCGCCGGCCACCGCGTCGATGGCCGGCCAGGCCTTCCAGCTTTGCAGTTGCGCCGTGTCGCCGGCGAGGATGACCTGCGGATTGCGCAGCAACACCGATTCCACGCTCACCTGCGGCGCTGGCTGGGTCAGGTCATCGAAGACATTGCGCGCACCGCACACGCTGAGGGCATCACTCACCACTTGCCGGCCGCCCAGGGTATACAGCGGCCGATCCCAGACCTGGTAGAACACCCGCAGCGGCTGCTCACGGTGGTACTGCTCGCGCAACTGGCGCAAGCGCCCCCGCAGCGCGTTGACGTATGCCTGGCCCTGTTCGGCCAGGCCCAGGCGCTGGGCAAGGGCTTCGATCTGTTCGATCAATTGCGCCAGGCTATGCGGCTCGGCGCTGTAGGTGGCGATACCCAGGCGGGTGAGCTGGTCGCGCTGGGCCGGGGTGATGCTGCCCGGCCACAGCAGCAGCAAATCAGGCCGCAGGCTGACCAGGCGTTCGAGGTCGAGCTGGCCCTGGCGCCCCACCGAAGGCAGCGCCCGTAGCGCCGCAGGGCGCTCGCCGCCGTCGAGCACGCCGACCAGCAGGCCGTCGGCCTGCAGTTCGAGCATGATTTCGGTCATCGACGGCGCCAGGCTGATCACCCGCAGCGGCTCACCCGCCTGGGCGGTGCAGGCCAGCAAGGCCAGCAGGCAGAACAGCAGGCGCATCGGCAGGGCCGATCAGGCCTGGGGCACTTCGCCCTGGTGCTTGTTGCCCATCATGTGGCCGAGCTTGTCGGCCTTGGTGGCCAGGTACAGGCGGTTGTGCGGGTTGTGCCCGGTGTGCAGCGGCACGCGCTCGGCGACGGTGATGTGCATGTCGGTCAGCGCCTTGACCTTGCGCGGGTTGTTGGTCATCAGGCGCAGGGCCTTGACGCCAAGGTGTTCGAGCATCGGCAGGCACATGGCGTAGTCACGCTGATCGGCGGCGAAGCCCAGGCGCTCGTTGGCCTCGACGGTGTCGGCGCCGCCATCTTGCAGTTCGTAGGCGCGGATCTTGTTCAGCAGGCCGATGCCACGGCCTTCCTGACGCAGATACAGCAGCACGCCACGGCCTTCACGGGCGATGGCCTGCAGCGCGGCTTCCAGCTGCGAGCCGCAGTCGCAACGCTGGCTGAACAGGGCATCGCCGGTCAGGCACTCGGAATGCAGGCGCCCCAGCACCGGCTCACCATCGGCGATATCACCCAGGCTCAGCACCACGTGTTCGCGGCCGGTCGCTTCGTCGAGGAAGCCATGCATGGTGAAAGTCGCAAAGGGGGTCGGAAGTTTAGAGGCGGCAACAAAGACGACGGGCACGTTGTGCTCCTGGAGTAAGTAGGACATTTCTCAGGAAGCGATTGTATCAGCAGGTTGGCACGTGTGGGCCCGCTGAATACCGTCGCTTAAGATCGAAAAGTTCGATGCTTATGGTGCCCGCCCGCGCATCATTGCGGCTTGCTGTCGGGACTGAACGGATACGGCTGCTTCCAGTGCTCGAAAATCGGCTTCAGTTCACCGCTGCGCACCAGCTCTGCCATGCGTTTGTCGAACAGCTCGCGCAGGGCCTTGGCCCTATCGCTCTTGTCAAAGGCCAGGTACAGCGGCAACTCAGCGATATGCGTACGATGGAAGCGTTCGGGCTGCGAGGTTTGCCCGAGCACGTAGTCGACTTCGGTCTGCGCATCGATGTAGAAGTCTACCCGGTCATGCTCGAGCATCGGCAGGATGCCTTCACGGCGCTGGATTTCACGGAAGTTGTGGGCATTGGGCAGGTAGCTGTCATAGTCGTAGCCGCGCACCCAGGCCAGGCGATACTGACCGACGGTATCCAGGGTCGGCACCGGCTTGTCGGCCAGGCCCAGTGCATAGATATGGTCCATGTCGAAGTGCCAGCGCGGATACAGGCTGTCGTCGTTCTCTTCCTTGTACGAGCCAACCCAGGCATCGGCTTCGCCGCGTTTGACCAGCCCGATCGCGCGGCTGTACGGCGCACTCTGGGTCACTACCTTGACCCCGGCGGGCTCGAACACCTTGCGCAGCACGTCCCAGGCCACCCCGCTGCCATCGGCGTTGGTGTAGTCGATCCATTCCTCGCTGACCAGGTGCACCTGCTTGGGCAAGGCGTCGGCGGCGGCCACCCAGGGGGCCAGGCTCAGCATCATTGCCAGCAACACAGTCCTCATGACCATCGCCCCACTCCCTGTATCAGCCAACCGCCCAGACCAGGACCTGCATGCCCAGCCAGGCGAACACACCTGCCAGGATATCATCAAGCATGATGCCGACGCCGCCATGCACATGACGGTCGATCCAGCGAATCGGCCACGGCTTGAGAATGTCGAAGAAACGGAACATCAGGAAGCCTGCCAGCAGCCACTGCCAGCCATCGGGCACCAGCCACAGGGTGATCCACATGCCGACCATCTCGTCCCAGACGATGCCTTCGTGGTCGTGCACGCGCAAGTCGGTGGCCACCTTGCCGCACAGCCAGAAGCCGAACAGCATGGTGATGCCCAGCAGCAGCCAGTAGCCCCAGTCCGGTAGCATCTGCCACAGCGGAATGAACGGCAGGGCGACCAGCGAACCCCAGGTCCCGGGGGCCTTGGGCAGGGTGCCGGAGCCAAAGCCGAAAGCGATGAAGTGCCACGGGTTGCGCCAGACCGAAGGCGGAACGTTCTCCGCAGGCACCTGGTTCGGGTGGTCGGTCACGGTGTCTCCCTAAAATGTTGATAGCCCCGCTGGCGCGGGGTGATGTCCTGGCCCTGGCGGTCGCGCAGGCTAACACCCTGGCCGTCGAGCACCCGCCCGATGACATGGACACTGGCCTGCCCCTGCAGGGATGAAAGCTGCGCCGGCGGCAGGGTGAATACCAGCACATAGTCGTCGCCGCCGGCGACTGCGGCCTGCAACGCCGCCTCGGCCCCGAGAAAACCCTGCAAAGCGGATGACACCGGCACCTGGTGCAGGTTCACCTCGAGCGCCACACCGGAAGCCTTGGCGATGTGCCCGCAGTCGGCCAGCAGGCCATCGGAGATGTCCAGCGCCGCAGTGGCGCGGCCCCGCAACAGCTGGCCGAGGGCGAACTGGGGCGACGGGGCCCAGTAGTGATCGAGCAACGGTTGCGCCAGGGCGCTGGGCGCCTCGCGCTCGCCCAGCACCAACGGCAGGGCGCCGGCGGCATTGCCCAGCTCGCCGCCCACGCACAGCAGGTCACCGGGCCTGGCCCCGCTGCGGCGCAGGGCCTGCCCGGCCGGAACGCGGCCGAACACGGTCACGGTGATGCTCAAGGGCCCACGGGTGGTGTCGCCACCGACCAGGCTCAGGCGGCAGTGCCGGGCCATGCGGTCGAGACCGTCTGCATAGGCGCGCAGCCAGTCCTCGCCGACTTCCGGCAGGGTCAGGGCAAGGGTGAAGGCAATTGGGGTCGCGCCCATGGCAGCCAGGTCGCTGGCAGCTACAGCCAACGAGCGCTGGCCAAGCAGGCCAGGGTCGCAGACCAGGGGAAAATGCACGCCGGCAACCAGGGTGTCGGTGGACACCGCCAGTTGCTCACCGGGGGGCAGGCCCAGCAGGGCGCAGTCATCGCCGATGCCCAGTGCCACGCCTTCGCTGCCTTGCGCGCATTGCGCGGCGGCGAAATAGTGGTTGATCAGCTCGAACTCACCCATGGCCCGACAGCGCTGGGATCAGCGCTTGGCCGCCTTGACTTCCGCTTCGCGCAGGATCGGCGCGAGCTTGTCCAGCACGCCGTTGACGAACTTGTGCCCGTCGGTGGCGCCAAACACCTTGGCCAGTTCCACACCTTCGTTGATCACCACGCGGTACGGTACGTCGACGCGCTTGATGAACTCCCAGGTGGACAGGCGCAGCACGGCCAGTTCGACCGGGTCGAGCTCTTCCAGTGCCAGGTCCAGGCAAGGTGCCAGGGCCTTGTCGATCTCGCCCTTGATTGCCGGAACCCCATGCAGGATCTCGCGGAAATAGGCGCCATCGACATCGGAGAAATCGTTATCGACCCGGAACTGCGCTTCGACCTCGTTCAGCGAATGCTGAGCCATGTGCCACTGGTAGAGGGCCTGGGTCGCGAGCTTGCGGGCTTCGCGGCGCTTGGCGCTCTTCGAGGGCTTGCCGGCATCCGCAGGTTTTGGATCGCGCGGGTTGAAACGATCGCTTTCGTCGCTAATCACTTGGCCTCCAACTGCGCCAGCAGACTGACCATTTCCAGAGCGGACAGGGCAGCTTCAGCACCTTTGTTGCCGGCCTTGGTGCCGGAACGCTCGATGGCCTGTTCGATGGAGTCGACGGTCAGGACACCGAAGGCCACCGGTACACCGAACTCCATGGACACCTGGGCCAGGCCCTTGGTGCATTCGCCCGCCACGTATTCGAAGTGCGGGGTACCGCCACGGATCACGGCGCCCAGGGCGATGATCGCGTCGTATTCGCTTTGCTGGGCGACCTTCTGTGCCACCAGCGGGATCTCGAAGGCGCCCGGGGCACGGATGATGGTGATGTCGCTTTCGCTGACGCCGTGGCGTACCAGGGCATCGACGGCACCGCTTACCAGGCTTTCGACGACGAAGCTGTTGAAGCGGCCAACCACCAAAGCATAGCGACCTTTGGGGGCGATGAAGGTACCTTCGATGGTCTTCAGGGTCATTCCGATGTTCTCATTTCAAGAGCGAGGCCGCTTGTTTGCGGCCTCTGCAGGGGTCTGGACTCGGGCTTGAAGGCGTCACTGCCGCCTCAAGTCACTCGGAGGGCACGTATTCTACAACTTCCAGATCGAATCCGGATATCGCATTGAACTTCATCGGCGAACTCATCAGGCGCATCTTGCGCACGCCGAGGTCGCGCAGGATCTGCGAACCGGCACCGACGGTGCTGTAGGTGGTCGGTGCCTTGGTCGGCGCATCGCCCGCGCTCTCGCGGATGTGTGCCAGCAGCACGTCGCCGTCCAGCGGGTGGCCGAGCAGCAGCACCACGCCGCTACCGGCCTCGGCCACGGCGGCCATGGCCGCGCGCAGGCTCCAACGGCCCGGTTGCTTGACCAGCAGCAGGTCGCGCAGCGGGTCCATGTTGTGCACCCGCACCAAGGTCGGTTGTTCGGCGCAGATGGTGCCCAGGGTCAGGGCCATGTGCACGTCGCCTTCCACCGCATCGCGGTAGGTGACCAGGTTGAATTCGCCCAGCTCGCTCTCGATCGGTTGCTCGGAGACGCGCTGCACGGTGCGCTCGTGGATCATGCGGTAGTGGATGAGGTCGGCGATGGTGCCGATCTTCAGGCCGTGCTCGGCGGCGAACACTTCCAGCTCGGCGCGGCGCGACATGGTGCCGTCGTCGTTCATCACTTCGCAGATCACGCCGCTCGGCTCGAAACCAGCCATGCGCGCCAGGTCGCAGGCGGCCTCGGTGTGGCCGGCGCGGGCCAGGGTGCCGCCGGGCTGGGCCATCAGCGGGAAGATGTGGCCCGGGCTGACGATGTCCTCGGCCTTGGCGTCCTTGGCCGCGGCAGCCTGCACGGTGCGCGCGCGGTCGGCGGCGGAGATGCCGGTGGTGACGCCTTCGGCGGCTTCGATCGACACGGTGAACTTGGTGCCGAAGCCGGAACCGTTGCGCGGCGCCATCAGCGGCAGCTTGAGCGTTTCGCAGCGCTCGCGGGTCATCGGCATGCAGATCAGGCCACGGGCGTGCTTGGCCATGAAGTTGATGTGCTCGGGCAGGCAGCACTCGGCCGCCATGATGATGTCGCCTTCGTTCTCACGGTCTTCGTCATCCATCAGGATGACCATTTTGCCCTGGCGGATGTCTTCGACCAGTTCTTCGATGCTGTTGAGCGCCACTGGCACCCCCTTCTCAATCAGGATTTCAAGAAGCCGTTGGCGGCCAGGAAGCTTTCGGTAATGCCACTGCCCTTGCTCGGTTCGGCGGCCTTGTCGCCCAGCAGCAGACGCTCCAGGTAACGGGCCAGCAGGTCGACCTCAAGGTTCACCCGACGCCCTGCGCGGTAGTCGGCCATGATGGTTTCGGACAGGGTGTGCGGGACAATGGTCAGCTCGAACTCGGCGCCATTGACCTCATTGACCGTCAGGCTGGTGCCGTCGACGGTGATCGATCCCTTGTGGGCGATGTACTTGGCCAGCTCCTTGGGCGCACTCACGCGGAACTGGATGGCGCGCGCGCTATCGCTGCGCGAGATGATCTCGCCGACGCCGTCGACGTGGCCGCTGACCAGGTGCCCACCGAGGCGGGTGGTGGGGGTCAGGGCTTTTTCCAGGTTGACCTTGCTGCCGCTCTTGAGGTCGATGAACGCGGTGCGCTTGAGGGTCTCGACACTGACGTCGGCCCAGAAGCCATCGCCCGGCAGTTCGACGGCGGTCAGGCACACGCCGTTGACCGCGATGCTGTCGCCGAGCTTGACGTCACCCAGGTCGAGCTTGCCGGTCTCGACGTAGACGCGCACGTCGCCGCCTTTCGGGGTCAGGCTGCGGATGGTGCCGATGGATTCGATGATACCGGTGAACATGGTGCTTCCTCAGGAACGGTTGCGCGGGGCAAGCCCGGCATTATACGCCGGGTGCCGGCAGAGGGATGGCCGTGACCCGCCAGTCATCGCCCACTGCACGCATTTCGGTGATTTTCAGCCGTGGCGCCTCGCTCATCCGGCTCAGCGGCCAGTCCAGCAGTGGCCGGGCCTGGGAGCCAAGGAAGGTGCCAGCGACGAACAGCTGGTACTCGTCGACCAGGCCTTGCTGGGCGAACGCGCCGACCAGGCCGGCACCTGCCTCTAGCAGGATGTCGTTGACGCCACGGGTGGCCAGGACGCGCAGCAGCGCGGGCAGGTCGACCTGGCCGTCACTGCCGGGCAGGCTCAGCAGCTCATGGCCGGCTTCGGCATAACGCGGGTCATCCGCCTGGGCGGTCACCACCAGGGCCGGCCCGGCCTGGAAGAAGGCCGCATCCAGGGGCAAGCGCAGGCGGCCGTCGACCAGCACGCGCAGCGGCGTGCGACTCAGGGCCAGGGCCGTGGTCTCGGCATCCAGGCCCAGCTCGGCGCCGCGCACGGTCATCCTCGCATCGTCGGCCAGCACGCTGGCGGCGCTGGTCAGCACCACGCTGGCGCGGGCGCGCAGGCGCTGCACCGCCGAACGGGCGGCGGGGCCGGTGATCCACTGACTTTCGCCGCTGGCCATGGCGGTGCGGCCGTCCAGGCTCATCGCCAGCTTGGCGCGCACGAACGGCAGCCCGTGTTCCATGCGTTTGAGAAAGCCGGGGTTGAGTGCGCGCGCTTCGCTTTCGAGCACGCCGCTGGAGACTTCGATACCGGCGTCGGCCAGGCGTCGCAGGCCCTGCCCCGCGACCTGCGGATTTGGGTCCTGCATCGCCGCCACTACCCGCGCCACGCCAGCCTTGACCAGTGCCTCGGCACAGGGCGGGGTACGGCCGTGGTGGCTGCACGGTTCGAGGGTGACGTAGGCACAGGCGCCACGGGCGCGCTCACCGGCCTGGCGCAGGGCATGCACCTCGGCATGCGGCTCGCCAGCGCGCACGTGCCAGCCCTCGCCCACCACCTCGCCGTCGCGCACGATCACGCAGCCCACGCGTGGGTTGGGGTGGGTGGTGTAGACGCCCTTGCGCGCCAGCTCCAGCGCGCGGGCCATGTAGTGGGCGTCGAGAATCGCGGTCTGGCTGGGCATGCTCACTCTTTGGCCGGCTCGCGGGCCAGTCGGTCGATTTCTTCGCGGAATTCGTCGAGGTCGCGGAAGCTGCGGTACACCGAGGCGAAGCGGATGTAGGCGACTTCGTCGAGCTTGCGCAGCTCGGCCATGACCATCTCGCCGACCACCAGCGACTTGACCTCGCGCTCGCCAGTGGCACGCAGGCGGCTCTTGATGTGCGCCAACGCCGCTTCCAGGCGCTCGACGCTGACCGGGCGCTTTTCCAGCGCCCGCTGCATGCCGGCACGCAGCTTCTCTTCGTCGAAGGGCTGGCGTGTGCCGTCCTGCTTGATCAGCCGGGGCAGCACGAGCTCGGCGGTTTCGAAGGTGGTGAAGCGCTCGCCGCAGGCGACGCATTCGCGGCGGCGGCGCACTTGTTCGCCTTCGGCGACCAGGCGCGAATCGATGACTTTGGTGTCGTTGGCACCGCAAAATGGACAGTGCATGGTGGCAGGCAACAAAAAAAGGGAGGGCCATGGTAGCGCATTGCACTGGCAAGACAAGACAAAGGGTTTACCATCCAGATAAATCTGCCCCTGAAGGATGACCCCATGCAGCCTCGCGCGCTCGTCGTGCTGTGCCTTTCCGGCCTCCTCGCCGCCTGCGGCAGCGACCGTCCCAAGCCCGACCAGGCCCCGGCGCCCACCCCTGCCAAGGTGGCGAAGAAATCCGAAGCATTGGGCCCGCTGCCGGCCTACCAGCGCGAACTGAGCGGCACCCTGCTGGCGATCCCCGCCGGTGCCGACGTCGAGCTGGCCCTGCTGGTGATCGATGAGCGCGACCGCCCGCAGCGCCTGCTGGCCAGCAGCAACCTGACCGGCACCGGCCAGGCCCTGCCCTACCAGCTGCGCTTCAACCCAGAGGCCTTCCCGGCCGGGGCCCGCGTCGAACTGCGCGGGCGCGCCAGCCAATCCGGCCAGTTGATCCTGCACCTGCCGCCGCTGCGCATCACCCAGGCCCAGACCCAGGCCACCGGTCCGCTGCGTTTCGAGAAAGCCCCGTAATGGCCCCGGCTGCACTGCAACAGGCCCTGGGCGGCCTGATCGGCGAAGCGCGCCTGGTCGTCAGCGCGCTGCCTGACTGCGAGTTGAAACTGTGGCTGGTCGACGAGCAGAACATGGACCGCGCCTTCAGCAGCGAGGAAACCCGACGCATCCTCGAAGAGCCGCCCTACTGGTGCTTCTGCTGGGCCAGCGGCCTGGCCATGGCGCGCTACCTGGCCGAGCATCCGCACTGGGTGCAAGGCAAGCGGGTACTGGACTTCGGCGCCGGCTCCGGCATCGCCGGGATCGCCGCCGCCCGCGCAGGCGCCCTGGAAGTGGTGGCCTGCGACCTCGACCCGCTGGCCTTGCAGGCCTGCCAGGCGAACGCCGTGCTCAATGGCGTGACGCTGGGCTACAGCAGCGACTTTTTCGCCGAGGCCGACCGCTTCGACCTGATCCTGGTGGCCGACGTGCTTTACGATCGCGCCAACCTGCCGCTACTCGATGCCTTTCTCGGCCGTGGTCGCCAGGCACTGGTGGCGGACTCGCGGGTGCGCGACTTCAGCCACCCGCTGTACCGGCATTTGGGCGTGCTCGACGCCCTGACCCTGCCAGACCTGGCCGAACCTCACGAATTCCGCCGGGTCAGCCTGTACCACGCCAGCCGCGAGCCTTTATAGTGGTGCCATTCACGGTTTTGCGAGAGTCACAATGAGCCAAGACACGCCGTATATCTTCGACGCCACCGATGCCAACTTCCAACAGGCGGTGATCGAGAACTCGTTCCACAAGCCCGTGCTGGTCGACTTCTGGGCCGAGTGGTGCGCGCCCTGCAAGGCGCTGATGCCACTGCTGGCGAAGATCGCCGAGGGCTACCAGGGCGAGCTGCTGCTGGCCAAGATCAACTGCGACGTCGAGCAGCAGGTGGTTGCCCAGTTCGGCATCCGCAGCCTGCCGACCGTGGTGCTGTTCAAGGACGGCCAGCCGGTCGACGGTTTCGCCGGTGCTCAGCCCGAGTCGGCGATCCGCGCCATGCTCGAACCGCACGTGCAGATGCCTGCACCGCCTGCCGAAACCCCGCTGGAGCAGGCCAAGGCGCTGTTCGCCGAAAGCCGCTTCGCCGACGCCGAGGCTCTGCTGGTGGCGCTGCTGGGTGAAGACAACAGCAATGCCGAGGCGCTGATCCTGTATGCCCGTTGCCTGGCTGAACGTGGCGAGCTGGGCGAGGCCGAAACGGTACTCGACGCGGTCAAGAGCGATGAGCACAAGGCCGCCCTGGCGGGCGCCAAGGCCCAGCTGACGTTCCTGCGCCAGGCCGCCAGCCTGCCAGAAGTCGCCGACCTGAAGAGCCGCCTGGCGCAGAACCCGCAGGATGACGAGGCTGCCTACCAGCTGAGCATCCAGCAACTGGCGCGCCAGCAGTACGAGGCGGCGCTGGACGGGCTGCTGAAGCTGTTCCAGCGCAACCGCGGCTATGAGAACGGGCTGCCGCAGAAGGCCATGTTGCAGGTGTTCGAGCTGCTGGGCAGCGATCACCCGCTGGTTGGGGTGTACCGCCGCAGATTGTCGTCGGCGATGTTCTGACCTGAGGCCCTTTGCCTGTTCGGCCTCTTCGCGGGTAAACCCGCTCCTACACGAGCTGGGAATTCTGTAGGAGCGGGTTTACCCGCGAAGAGGCCAGAACAGGCAATACCGATCTAGCCAATCCAGTGATACACCGGCGCATCCACGCCACTTTCCACTTTCACATCACTGCTGTGCCGCAAACGCACCAACAACCGCTTGCCCGCCGCCGTGCTCCCCGCCAACCCTTCCAACCGATCGAGCAACTCAGGCCCGTTCATCTGCCCGGCCTGACGCAGCAGGTCACGCGCCGCCGTCCACTGCCCATCATCCTGGCGTGGCGCCGCCACCAGTGCTGACGCAGGCACCTCGGCCACCGCCGCCACCTCGCTGCGCCGCCCCAACTGTGCCCACTCTTCAGGTTCGAGCTCGATGGTCAGGTCCACCGACCAATCCCCAATCTGTCCACGAATTCTCATGATGCATTCCTTGAAGCAGGGTCGATGGCGAACATGCTACCGCCCAACATGAAACCTGCGCCAGGCAGGCTGGCGGTGTACGGAAAAGTTGTTATAACATTACCAAATCATTATCCCCTGTCCTGGAGTCGTCCATGCGCCGCCTGCTGCTCGCCCTGCCCTTCGCCCTGCTGCCCCTGGCCATGGCCCACGCCCACGCCCACGACGAACACGACCATGATCATGCCCATGGCTCCCTGGGCGCCCACGAACATGGCGTGGCCAAGCTCAACGTGGTACTCGACGGCAACACCCTGGAGCTTGAGCTGGACAGCCCGGCCATGAACCTGGTCGGCTTCGAACATGCCGCCAGCAGCGAGGCCGACAAGGCCAAGGTGGCCGCCGTGCGCCAGCAGCTCGAACAGCCGCTGAAGCTGTTCGGCCTGGCCGCCGCCGCAGGCTGCAAGGACGACGCCCAGGACCTGGAAAGCCCGCTGTTCGGCGATGCCCCGAAAGCTGACGACGACGGCGACGAGCATGAGCACGGCCATGTGCACAGCGACATCAACGCCCACTACCAGCTGACCTGCGCCACCCCGGCCAAGCTCTCCCAGGTCGATCTCGCCCCGCTGTTCAAGGCGTTCCCGGCCACCCAGAAGATCAACGTGCAACTGATCGGCCCGAACGGCCAGAAGGGCGTGGAAGCTACCCCAGCCAAGGCCACGGTCGAATTCTGAACATGAACCAGCCGTTGCTCGAATTGCATGACCTGGTGTTTGCCTGGCCCGGCCAGCCACCGTTGCTGGATATCCCCGCACTGCGTCTCGAAGCCGGCGAGACCCTGTTCCTCAAGGGCCCCAGCGGCAGCGGCAAGACCACCCTGCTGGGCCTGCTGGGCGGGGTCAACCGCCCCGGCCAGGGCAGTATCCGACTGCTCGGGCAGGAGCTTGCCGAGCTGGGCCAGGGTGCACGCGATCGCTTTCGCGTCGACCACACCGGTTACATCTTCCAGCAGTTCAACCTGCTGCCGTTCCTCTCGGTACGTGAGAACGTCGAGTTGCCCTGCCACTTCTCGCCCAGCCGCGCCGAGCGCGCAACACGCCGCCACGGCAGCGTCGGCCAGGCCGCTGCGGCACTGCTGGCCCATCTCGGGCTGGACGACCCGGCCCTGGTCGGCCGACGCGCCGGCAGCCTGTCGATCGGCCAGCAACAGCGCGTGGCCGCCGCCCGGGCATTGATCGGCCAGCCCGAGTTGGTGATTGCCGACGAGCCCACCTCGGCGCTCGATACCGATGCCCGCGAGGCGTTCATCCGCCTGTTGTTCGCAGAATGCCGCGAAGCCGGTGCCAGCCTGCTGTTCGTCAGCCACGACCAGAGCCTGGCACCGCTGTTCGACCGCCACCTGTCGCTCGCCGAACTGAACCGCGCCGCCAAGCCCCGGGAGGTCTGATGTACCTGCTTCGCCTTGCCCTGGCCAGCCTGGCCAACCGCCGCTTCACCGCTTTTCTCACCGCCTTCGCCATCGCCCTGTCGGTGTGCCTGCTGCTGGCCGTCGAGCGCGTACGCACCGAAGCCCGTGCCAGCTTCGCCAGCACCATCAGTGGCACCGACCTGATCGTCGGCGCCCGTTCGGGGTCGGTGAACCTGCTGCTGTACTCGGTGTTTCGCATCGGCAACGCCACCAACAACATCCGCTGGGACAGCTACCAGCACTATGCCCAGGACCCACGGGTGAAATGGGCGATCCCCATTTCGCTGGGCGACTCGCATCGTGGCTACCGGGTGATGGGCACCACCAGCGACTACTTCAGCCATTACCAGTACGGTCGCCGCCAGCACCTGGAGTTGAGCCAGGGCCGCGAGTTCGCCAGCGACCCGTTCGAAGTGGTGCTGGGGGCCGAGGTGGCCGACGCCCTGCACTACAAGCTCGGCGACAAGCTGGTGCTGGCCCATGGCGTGGCGGCCATCAGCCTGGTCAAGCATGACGACAAGCCGTTCACCGTGGTCGGCGTGCTCAAGCGTACCGGCACCCCGGTCGACCGCACCCTGCACATCAGCCTCGGCGGCATGGAGGCCATCCACATCGACTGGCACAACGGCGTGCCGGCCCGTGGCGCCGGGCGCATCAGTGCCGAGCAGGCCCGCACCATGGACTTGCAGCCGACCGCCATCACCGCCTTCATGCTCGGCCTGAACAGCAAGATCGCCACCTTCAGCCTGCAACGCGAGATCAACGAGTACCGCGGCGAGCCGTTGCTGGCGATCCTCCCCGGGGTGGCCTTGCAAGAATTGTGGAGCCTGATGGGCACGGCCGAGCAGGCACTGTTCGTGGTGTCGTTGTTCGTGGTGCTGACCGGGCTGATCGGCATGCTCACGGCGATTCTCACCAGCCTCAACGAGCGCCGCCGCGAGATGGCGATTCTGCGGTCGGTCGGGGCCAGGCCGTGGCATGTCGCCGGGCTGCTGGTACTGGAGGCATTGTCGCTGGCTGCGGTCGGAATCGTCGCGGGGCTTGGCTTGCTGTACGCGGGCATCGCCCTGGCGCAGGGCTATGTGCAAGCCAACTACGGTTTGTACCTGCCGCTGTCCCTGCCAAGCGCCCATGAATGGAGCTTGCTGGCTATCATCCTGGGGGCTGCTTTGCTGATGGGCAGCGTACCGGCCTGGCGCGCCTATCGGCAGTCGCTGGCCGATGGCCTGTCGATCAACCTCTGAGTACCGCGTGATGATCCGATACCTCGGCGCCCTCTTCGCCGTCATGCTGTTCTGGTCGGCGCTCCCAGCCCTGGGCGCCGAACCGCGCGAACTGGACTGGCCTTCCCTGATCCCTGAGGGCGCCCCGGTCATCGAACCGCAACTGGCGCCGATGCACGACCTGTCGCAGTTGAGCGACGCCCTGGCCGAATCGGCGCCACCCGCGCCCCAGCAAGCACCCGATGCACCGGTGGAAAAGAGCCTGGACGGCCAGTTGGTCAAACTGCCCGGTTTCATCGTGCCGCTGGAAGTCAGCGAGGAAGGCCGCACCACCGAGTTCCTGCTGGTGCCGTACTACGGTGCGTGTATCCATGTGCCACCGCCGCCGTCGAACCAGATCGTGCACATTTTCAGCGAGATGGGCGTGCGTGTCGAAGACCTCTACCAGCCGTACTGGATCGAGGGAAAGATGCAGGTCAAAGCCTCCAGCAGCGAACTGGCCGACGCCGGCTACCAGATGGAAGCCGAGAAAATATACGTTTATGAGCTGAAATGAGAACAGTTTCGAATTTGTAGAAGCGCTTCCTTGAGCTGGGTCAAACTTTTGGCGTGAACGCCTCCGTACCATTGGACTACTCGATTACTCACGTCCTTTGGGAGCTTTCATGAACAAGTCCTTGCTCGGTGCCTCGCTCGTTGCCCTGGCGCTCGCAGCCCCTGTCGCCCATGCCCACCAGCCGGGGGACATCATCGTCCGCGCCGGCGCCATCACCACGGCTCCCAACGAAAACAGTGGCGACCTGAAATTCGACGGCAGCAAGGTCTCGGGCACCAAGGCGACCTTGGACAGCGACACCCAGCTGGGCCTGACCTTCGCCTACATGCTCACCGACCACGTCGGCCTGGAGCTGCTGGCAGCCACGCCGTTCAAGCACACCGTGGGCGTCAAGGGCCTGGGTGGAGGCCTGGATGGCAAGCTGGCCGATATCAAGCAACTGCCACCGACCCTGTCGTTGCAGTACTACCCGATGGAGCCTTCATCCAAGTTCCAGCCCTACGCCGGTGTCGGCATCAACTACACCCTGTTCTTCGACGAAGACCTCACCAGCCAGCGCAAGCAGCAGGGCTTCAGCAACCTTAAGCTGCAGGACTCGGTCGGCTTCGCCGCGCAACTGGGGATGGACTACATGATCACCGACAACCTGCTGGTCAACGCCTCGGTCTGGTACGTCGACATCGACACCAAGGCCAGCGTCGACGGCCCGACCGCCCTGGGCTACAGCAAGACCAAGGTCGACGTCGATGTCGATCCATGGGTGTACATGGTCGGCCTGGGCTACAAGTTCTAAGCTGAGCGCTGTGAACCGGGGCTGCTTTGCAGCCCTTTCGCGGCACAAGGCCGCTCCTACAGGGGTTCACGCATCCCCTTGTAGGAGCGGCCTTGTGCCGCGAAAGGGCCGCAAAGCGGCCCCAACGTTCTCAACCCTTACCGAGCAACCGCGCCAGCCCCTCGACCATCGGTGTCGGCTGTGGAAAATCGAACCGCGCCAGCAACCGCTGGTTGTCCGCCCGCGAATGGCGGATATCACCCGAGCGCGCCTGACCATAGCTGATCGCCGGCAAGCGACCCACCACCTTCTCCAGCGCCTTGAGCAGCTGGTTCAGCGAAGTCGCCTGGTTCAGGCCGATGTTCACCGCGCCCTCTTCCACCTGCGGCTGCTCCAGAGCCTGCACCATCACCTGCACCAGGTCGCCCACATAGAGGAAGTCGCGGGTCTGCTCGCCGTCGCCGAACACGGTGATCGGCAGCCCCTGGCTGACCCGCTCGCTGAAGATGCTGATCACACCGGAGTATGGCGAGGAAGGGTCTTGGCGCGGCCCGAAGATGTTGAAGAAGCGGAACACCACCGGCTCCAGGCCATGCTGGCGGCGGTAGAAGTCCAAGTACTGCTCGCTGGCCAGCTTGTCGACTGCATAGGGCGTCAGTGGCGCCTTCGGTGTGTCTTCGGCAATCGATTGGCCTTCACCATTGTTGCCGTACACCGCGGCGCTCGAGGCGAACAGCACGCGGCGGATGCCCTGCACGCGCATGGCCTCACAGACGTTGAGCGTGCCGATGAAGTTGCTCTGGTGGGTCTTTACCGGGTCTTCGACCGAGGCCTGCACCGAGGCGACGGCAGCCAGGTGCACGACGGCGTGGCAACCCTGGGCAGCGCGCTGGACCAGCGCGGCATCGGCGACATCGCCTTCGATCAGGGTCAGGCGCGGGTTGTCCAGATCCAGGTTGGCGCGCTTGCCAGTGGACAGGTCGTCGAGGATGCGCACCGCGTAGCCTTTTTCCAGCAACGCATCGCACAGGTGCGAGCCAATGAAGCCGGCACCGCCGGTGATCAGGATGGGAGCGTCAGCCATGGCGGTAGAATCGGTCCAGTAGAGGTGGCAAGCCGGCACGCCAGGCGCGCGGTTTGATGCCGAAAGTGTGAAGAATCTTCTTGCAGGCCAGCACCGCATGCTGCGGCTCCTCGCTGGCATCGGGACGCGCCGCATGGGCCTGCGCGGTCGGCGCCTGCACCGCCAGCTGGCGATATTGGCCTGCTTCGGCAAGGATAGCCTGACCCAGCGCCAGCAGCGTGGTGGCCTCGTTACCGGCGTAATGATAGGTGCCCCACAGCGGCGCAGTGCAGTCGAGCTGCTTGAGCACCGAGAGGATCACCCGCGCGGCGTCGTCCACCGGCGTCGGGTTGCCCCGCCGGTCATCGGCCAGCAGCAGTTCCTGGGGTTGCTCGGCGCGGGTCAGGAAGCGGCCCAACGCGCCATCGATGCTTTCGTCGAGCAGCCAGCCGAAGCGCAGCAGCACGTGCTGCGGGCAGGCCGCGCGCACGCTCTGCTCGATCCGCCACAACGCCTGGCCGCGCAGGCCCAACGGCACCGGCTCGTCCTTCTCGCTGTAGGCCGTGGCGCGCGAGCCGTCGAATACCCGGTAGCTGGAAGGCTGCACCAGGGTGATCTGGTGGTGCTGGCACAGTTCTGCCAGGCGCTCGACCGCGCGTTCCTGCAGGGCCAGGCGCTGGTCACTGACCGCCTCGGCCTGGAACCAGTCGAAGTAGTAGGCCAGGTTGACCAGGGCATCGGGGCGGTGATCGTCGAGCAACTGGGTGAGGCTGGCCGGAGTCCAGCCGTTTTCCGGGGGCCGTGGCGCCAGGAATGCGATGTCCTCCTCGGCCCCGAGACGAATCAGCGCTTGCCCGAGGGCATTGCCACCACCCAACAGCATCAGGCGCATACGCATAGAGTCAGCAGATCCGAACAGGTTGATAGGGGAAAGCGATCATTTTGCGGTTTCCGATGCGGGAAGTCCAACCAGTGGCTTCATGCCCACGCCAGGAGCCGGCTGGCCCGCGATTGGAGGAGCAGCCCCACCCTCACTCGATCTCGAACAAGCCATTGCTCAACGGCCCCACCGTCAGCCGCTCACGCACGTCGTCGTCGATGCGTGGATCGTCCGGCCGGTACAGCCTGACCTGGCGATAGGCGTTGATGCGGTTGATCTCTTCGCCTAGATACTCCCACACCACCCGGGTGCAGGCCGGGTTGCGCCGGTCACCGCTGGAGACACCGGTCTTGAGCCCGTTCAGGCGGGTGATGCGGCTCTTGAAACTGGGAATCAGGATCGTCTGGCTCATCTCGTTGAGCGTCAGCGATTCATAGTCGATCAGGAACAGGCGGTCCTGCAGCTGGTAGGCCACGCCCAGGTAGCGGCAACGCACCTCGGCGTGGGGATCGGTGGCGGTGGAGCGCTCTTGGCGCTCCTGGCGCTCGAAGACGAAATGCCCGCGCTCCTCGCGCAGGTGCACCAGTGACAGCAGGATCGAGCCCGGCACAGACATGCAATTGGAGTATTCGTAGTAATAGCCGCAGTAGCGGGACAGGTTGCCAGCCTGATCCTGCAAGGGCTGGAACAGCTCGCTGAGCGGGTCTCGCGGGGCTTCGGCCAGGGACGACACGCGCGCGCCGATCAGCCGGGCGAACTGCTCGGGCGGCAGGTTCAGCTCGTAGTCCTCGACACCGAAGAAATCACCGATGCGCTTGAGGTTGTAGGCCGTCGGACGGCTCTGCCCGCCCAGGTACTTGTTGAACTGGGCGCGGTTGATCGACAACTGCCGGCAAACTTCGGAAATAGAGCGGTAATGGCTGCAGGCCAGTTTGAGATTGATTGGAAAATGATCGCTCATGCTAGGACCTTGCCTGACGCTAATGACGCCATTCTAGCATCAACTCGCATCAAGTAAGAGCAACCCGCGAAATTGTAACCACCTTTGTCATAGCCAACCATGCGCCCCAACAGATAGCGATGCGCCTGCCGCCCGCTGGTCATTCCAAGCGAACAATAAGAATCGAGGTCATTTACCAATGCTCGAAGTCATCAACGATTTCCTCTCGGGGAAACTGCTCATCGTGCTGATCGTCGGTCTCGGCGGTTACTTCACCATCCGCTCGCGCTTCGTCCAGTTCCGTCACTTCGTTCATATGTTCGCCGTGTTCAAGGAATCGCTGCGTGGCCAGGCAGGCCAGCTGAGCTCGTTCCAGGCGCTGATGCTGAGCCTGGCCGGCCGCGTGGGTGCCGGCAACATCGCCGGTGTCGGTATCGCCGTGACCCTGGGTGGCCCAGGCGCAGTATTCTGGATGTGGGTCACCGCCCTGGTGGGCATGGCCAGCAGCTTCTTCGAATGCACCCTGGCCCAGGTCTACAAGCGTGCCGATGGCGATGGCCTGTACCGTGGCGGCCCGGCGTACTACATCCAGCATGGCCTGAAGCGCAAGAGCATGGCCGTGGTGTTCTCGATCCTGCTGCTGGTCACCTACGGCTTCGCCTTCATCGGCCTGCAGTCGTATACCGTGACCCACTCGCTGCAGAACGCCTTCGCCTTCGACCCGCGCCACACCGGTATCGTCCTTGCGGTGCTGCTGGCCATCACCTTCCTCGGCGGCATCAAGCGTATCGCTGCGGTCTCCGACCTGCTGGTGCCGATCAAGACTCTGGCCTACATCGGCGTGACCCTGTACGTGATCGGTACCCAGATCGAACACGTACCGGCCATGCTGGAAACCATCTTCAAGAGCGCCTTCGGCCTCGACCCGGCGTTCGGCGGCCTGCTCGGCAGCGCCATCGTCATGGGCGTGAAGCGGGGCGTGTTCGCCAACGAAGCGGGCCTGGGCAGTGCACCGAACGTAGCCGCCGTGGCTGCGGTGAAACACCCGGGCGCCCAGGGTGTGGTCCAGGCCTTCAGCGTGTTCCTCGACACCTTCGTGATCTGCACCTGCACCGCGCTGCTGATCCTGCTGTCAGGCTTCTACACACCGGGCTTCGAGGGTGACGGCATCGTCCTGACCCAGAACTCGCTGGCCGCCGTGGTCGGTGACTGGGGTCGTCTGTTCGTCAGCGTGGCGCTGTCGCTGTTCGTGTTCACCTGCATCCTCTACAACTACTACCTGGGCGAGAACAGCCTGCAGTTCCTCAGCCGCAACCGCGCGGTGCTGATGGCCTTCCGCGCCTTGGTGCTGGCGCTGGTGGTGTGGGGTTCGATGCAGGACCTGTCGACCGTATTCGCCTTCGCCGACATCACCATGACCTGCCTGGCGTTCGTCAACCTGGTGGCCCTGGCCCTGCTGTTCAAGGTCGGCCTGCGGGTGATGCGCGACTACGACGACCAGCGCAAGGCCGGTATCGCCCAGCCGGTGTTCGACTCGGCGAAGTTCGCCGACCTGGACCTTGACACCAACGCCTGGCCGGCCAATCCTCAGGCCGAAACAGCCGCTGACAAAGCCGCAGGCCAAGCCCAGCTGCAGCGCTGATATCCTCCGCTGCCCAGCCGCCCCGTTCGTGGGCGGCTGCTTCATCTCCGCTCACCGCTACGGAAGCTTTCCATGCGTGCAGTCAAGAATCTTCTCGTGCTCTACACCGGCGGCACCATCGGCATGTTGGAAACCGCCGAAGGCCTGGCGCCAGCTGGTGGTTTCGAGGCGCGCATGCGTGCACACCTCGCCCTGCTGCCCGACGCACCACAGGTACAGTGGACCCTGCAGGAAATGAACCCGCTGCTCGATAGCGCCAACATGCAGCAACACAACTGGCTGGCCATGCGCGATGCCATCGTCGAAGCGGTGGACGTTGCCGGCCACGATGGCGTGCTGGTGCTGCATGGCACCGACAGCCTGGCCTACAGCGCTGCGGCGTTGTCGTTCCTGCTGCTGGGCCTGCCGGTGCCGGTGCTGCTGACCGGCTCGATGCTGCCGGCCGGCGCCCCAGGCAGCGATGCCTGGGGCAACCTGTGCGGTGCCTTGCGGCAGTTCGAGCAGGGCCTGGAGGCAGGTGTGCAGCTGTATTTCCATGGCCAACTGCTGCACGGCTGCCGCGCTTCGAAGCTGCGCAGCGAAGCCTTCGATGCCTTCGCCGCGTTGCCCCGGCATCGTGACGGCGAGCGTGCCGCCGGTGTGCCAGCCGAGATTGGCTATCGCCAGCCACGCCAGCCAGTCAATCTGGCGGTGATGCCGGTGTTCCCTGGGCTGCAGGCTGGCCACTTGAAGGGGCTGCTGGACAGTGGCGTGCAAGGGTTGCTGCTGGAGTGCTATGGCAGTGGCACCGGACCGTCGGACGACCAGGCGTTGCTGGAGGTGCTGCGTGCAGGGCGCCAGCATGGTGTGCTGCTGGCTGCCATCAGCCAATGTCCAGAAGGGTCGGTGGTGTTCGATACCTATGCGGCGGGCAATCGCCTGCGTAGCGCCGGTCTGGTGAGTGGTGGTGGCATGACCCGTGAGGCGGCGTTGGGCAAGATGTTTGCGCTGCTGGGGGCGGGGGTGGATATCGATGCAGCAGAGCAGTGGTTTGCGCTGGACCTCTGTGGTGAGCTGGCCTGATTTTTAGCCTGTCGGGGCCTGTTCGCCGCTGCGATTTACCCGCGAACAGGCCGTGACGGGAAAACGAAAATGGCGGAAGGCAGCGGGAGTCGAACCTGCCCGGGAACGGCTGCCGTCCCCAACCGGGTTTGAAGCCCGGCCGCGCCACCGGGCGCGATTGCCTTCCTTGAACTCAGTGCCTGGCCGCTTGCTGGGCCAGGGCGCTGTCGGCGCGGATGTGACGCTGGTCGGCGACCCTCCGGGTCAGGCCGATGCGGTCGAAGTATTCGAGCAC
The DNA here is from genome assembly GCF_016648105.1 of Pseudomonas sp. S31. Lineage (GTDB taxonomy): Bacteria > Pseudomonadota > Gammaproteobacteria > Pseudomonadales > Pseudomonadaceae > Aquipseudomonas. Next base: position 121,442 of record NZ_JACVVE010000011.1, read on the forward strand.
CTGCACACTGCGCTTGCGACCGATGCCCAACATATCGCGAAACGCGGCAACCTGCACTATCGGCGTCTCGCTCGCCTGGCCGAGCAACAGCTCTGCCATGCGCTGCAGCGTCGCCTGCGGGTAGAACAGGTCGCGCACCACCTGATGCACCAGGCCCAACCTGGCCAGCTTGCGCAGCAGCAGGCGTACATCGGCCTCGGCACACTGCTCCTCGCTGGCCAGCGTGCGCACCCAGGGCGGGTCGAACTGCCCTTGCAGCAGGCGCGGCTGCAGGCGTTCCCATAACGCGCTGTCCGCTTCGCTCAACTGCACTTCGTGGTCCGGCAGATGCAGCCAAGGTCCGCTGCTGGCGACCAGCCCTTCATCGAGCAACTCATCGACCAGACTGACGAACGCCGGGCGCTCCAGCGGCAAGGCGCAGAACCTGCGCAGGCGATCGCGGTCGGGGCCGAGCTGATCGGGCTCCTGCTCGTGGAACAGCGCCAGCTGCGCCAATACCTGCTGCCTGAGGTCCCGCCACTGCGCGTCGGCGAACAGCACCGGCCCTTGGCGGGTGGCGATGACCCGTACCTCGGCCGGCAGCTTCCAGGTGTCACGCAGGCGGTTGAACTGGCGCTCCAGGCGCTGCGGGTCGAGCCCGCCAGGTGCAGCAGCCAGCAGGGCTGGCAGCGCCTGCTCGAGGTCCTCGGCGTCGCGCAGCACCTGCAACTGGCGCAAGCGCGCCTCACTGCGGCGTTGCCGGCTCGGCGCGAACGGGTCGAGTACCTGCCCGCCCCCCAGGGTGCGCTGGGCACGCTGGTCACGCAGCACCAGGCGGTCGCCATGCACGGCCTGCAGCGGCGCATTGAGCAGCAGCTGGGCGAACATGCGCTGGCCGGCGGCCAGTGCCTCGCCTTCGAGCAGCGCCACTCGCGCAGTCACATCCTGGGTGCCGAGGTGCACATGCACCGCGCTGAAGTGTTCGAAGGTGCGGGGCTCGCCGGGTAGCAGGTTCAACTCGATGTCCACTCGCGTGCTCGGCGCGTGCAGCCACTGCGGCACCAGCCAGTCACCCCGATGCACCTGCTCGACCGACAGGCGCTCGGCGCTGATGTTCAGCGCCACCCGCTGCCCCGCCTCGGCCACCAAGGCGGCTTGGTTCTGCGCATGCAGGCCACGCACCCGCACCGGCTTGCCGGCCTTGCCCAGCAACAGGGTATCGCCGGCACTGACGCGCCCGGCCAGTGCCGTGCCGGTGACCACCACGCCGGCACCGGTGACGGCGAACGCTCGGTCGACGGCCAGGCGAAAACCACCGCGCACGCTGCGCTGACGTACCTGTCGCTGGGCCTCCAGCAATGCCTGGCGCAGGGCTTCGAGCCCCACCCCGCTGACGCTCGACAGCGGAAACTGCGCAGCACCGGCATAGGGCCCCGGCGCCAGCAATTCGGCCACCTGCGCCTGCACCTGGGCCAGCCGGGCAGGCTCGACCCGGTCGCATTTGCTCACCGCCACCAGCGCCTGGGGAATGCCCAGCAGCTCGATGATCGCCAGGTGCTCACGGGTTTGCGGCATCACGCCGTCATCGGCGGCCACCACCAGCAGCACCAGGTCAATGCCATGGGCCCCAGCGAGCATGTTGTGGATGAATCGCTCGTGCCCCGGCACGTCGATGAAGCCGATCAACGGCGCCTCTTCGGCCAGGGCCGCATAGCGGTAGCCGAGGTCGATGGTCATGCCGCGCGCGCGTTCTTCCTGGCGCTGGTCGCCGGCCTGGCCGGTGAGGGCCTGGAGCAACGCGGTCTTGCCGTGGTCGATGTGGCCGGCCGTGCCGACGATCACTGGACCGGCCCCAACTGCAAGGCCGGCAATTGCGCCAGCCATTGGGCCTCGTCGTCCAGTTGGCGCAGGTCGAGCCACAGGGCATCGTCGTCGATGCGCCCGAGCACGGGCACCGGCAAGGCCCGCAAGGCGCGCTCCAGCACGTGCAGGCTGCGCCCGCGCAGCTTCTTCGACACCTGCGGGCGCAGGCACAGTGCCGCGCTGGGCAAGCGCGCGACCGGCTGGCTGCCACTGCCGATCATGCCCAGGGCAGGCTCCACGCTCACCGACCACGGCTCGCCCAGGTGCGCCGCCAGCTCGGGCGCCAGGCGTTCAGCCTGGGCCTGGATCTCGGGCTGGGTGCGGGTCAGCAGGCGCAGGCTGGGCAGGCGTTCGGCCAGGCGGTCCGGGTTGCGGTACAGCGCCAGCACGGCCTCGAGCGCCGCCAGGGTGATCTTGTCGACGCGCAAGGCGCGCTTGAGCGGGTTCTTCTTGATCTTGGCGATCAGCTCCTTGCGCCCGACGATGATCCCTGCCTGGGGACCACCGAGCAGCTTGTCGCCGCTGAAGGTGACGATGTCGGCGCCATCGTCCAGCGCCTGGCGCACCGTGGGCTCGGCGGGCAGGCCCCAGCGGGTCAGATCGAGCAGGCTGCCGCTGCCGAGGTCTTCGAGCAGGGGCAGTTGGTGCTGGTGGGCGATGCGCGCAAGTTCAGCGGTGGGCACCTGGGTGGTGAAGCCCTGGATGCTGTAGTTGCTGCAGTGCACTCGCATCAGCAGGCCGGTCCGCGGACCGATGGCGGCCTCGTAGTCGCGGGCATGGGTGCGGTTGGTGGTACCGATCTCATGCAGGCGCACACCGGCGCGGGCCATGATGTCGGGAATGCGGAAGGCGCCCCCGATCTCGATCAGTTCGCCACGGGAGATGATGCCTTCTTTGCGCGCGCCCAGGCTGTTGAGCGCAAGCAGCACGGCAGCAGCGTTGTTGTTGACCACGGTGACGGCTTCGGCACCGGTCAGTTCGCGGATCAGGCCCTCGATCAGGTCGTCGCGGTCGCCACGCTTGCCGGTGGCCAGGTCGAATTCCAGGTTGAGCGGATAGCGTGCAGCAGTCTGCATCGCTTCGACGGCCTCTTCCGGCAGCAGCGCACGACCGAGGTTGGTGTGCAGTACCGTACCGGTCAGGTTGAACACCCGGCGCACCTGGCTGCGCTGCTGGATGGCCAGGCGTTCGCCGGCGCGGCCGAGAAGCACTTCGGCAGCCAGCTCGGCCGGGCTGAGCTGGCCTTGGCGGGCCGGGTCACGCAGCTCGTCGAGCAGTTGGCGCAGGGTGGCCAAGGCGGCGTCGCGGCCATGACGGTCGATCAATGGGCGGCAGGCCGGGTGGCGCAGGAGGGCATCCATGGAAGGCAGACGTGGGGTGTCGCTGGCGAGGCTGTTGGACATGCGGTACTACCTTGGACTGTTCCGTTGTCTGTTCTGGCCCTTTCGCGGGTGAACCCGCTCCTACAGGTCCGCCGTTGCATTCGAAGGCAAAGGGGACCTGTAGGAGCGGGTTTACCCGCGAAGCAGGTGACTCGGTCTTAGAGTGTAGACACTCCCAACCTACCCAGGCGCGAGCATCAAGTTGGGTGCCAACCGATGAAAACCCTCCTCGTCCAGGCGAATGTCCAGCGCCAGGCTGGCCAGGTCATCGGCCAATGGTTCGGCGTAGGCGTCGTTTTCCAGGTAATGATGCTTGAGGTAGCTCTGGCACCCCGGGCAGCACTCGGCGCGCAGCGGCGCCTTGCCCGGCGCATGGCGATCGTCCTCGAGGCTGGTGTAGCGCAGGTCCTTGCTCGACTCGCAGTACACGCACTTGACCCGCACCACATGCCATTCGCAGGCGCATAGCGAACAGGCCAGGTAGCGCAGCCCATTGTGCTTGCCACGGTTGCGCACCAGCCCGGCCATGGCCTGCGAGCCACACGCCGGGCACTGCGCCAGGCTACCGGCCGGTTTGAGCTCGGCCTCGGGCAGCGCCAGCAGCCAGCTGGACCAGGCGGCCTGCAGCGCAGCACCGATGAACGGCACCAACGCTGCCGGCACCGCGTCGTACTGGCCGGCAAGCAAGGCGATGCCCCAGCCCTTGCGCTGGCCCTCGGCAGCGCCACGCAGGGTTTGCACGGCCTCGCCCAATGGCCCCTCGGCTGGCCCGTCGAAGCCTTCGAGCAGCGCCTGCAGCCAGACCAGCCACGGCCCTTCGCGCACCAGGCTGTCGGCCGCCAGCGGTGGCAAGCCATGACTTATACACAGGCGCTGGCGCTCTTCGGCCACCGGCAAGCCGCTCGGGGGGTTATCCACAAGCTGCTGCTGGAGGCGACAAAGCCGCGCCACCCACCGCAGGTAATCACCCAATGGGTTGCCTTCGGCCAACTGCCCCAGGCGCTCGGCGCGCCGTTCGAACAGGTTGTGCGGCGGCAGGTGCAGGAACGTCGGCATCACCGCCGACGCTTCGATCTGCCCAGGTTCGAGTATCGTGCTCAAGCGCTCATCCTTCTTTGCCTCGGTGGTCCGTCGGAGCCTTGTCGCCCGTCACCTCGCGGTACCACAACTCATGATGTTTGCGCGCCCAGGCGCGGCTGACCCAGCCATGCAGCATGGCGCCGATCGAGCCCTTGATCCAGATGCCGGCGTAGATGTGCACGATGATGCTGAGGATCAGCACGAAGCCCGCCAGCGCATGAGCAAGCGACGCCAAGCGAATCGAGCCGATGTCGAAGAAATGGCTGAAGTAGGCACGCCAGATCACCACACCGCTGAGCAGCAGCACCAGCATGCACACCAAGAGGGTCCAGAACAGCAGTTTCTGCCCGGCGTTGTACTTGCCGATCGGTGGCACCCCCTCCTCCTTGTTCAGCATCACCCGGTCGACACGGCGCAGCCACAAGCGGTCGTTGGCGGTGATGAAGTTGGCCCGCCAGAACCGCAACACCAGGCCAAGGAAGAACACGAACATCGCCACGCCCAGGAACGGGTGCAGGATGCGCGTCCATGGCCCGCCGCCGAACAGGTTGCTCAGCCAGAACAGCGCCGGGTGGAACAGCGCCAGCCCGGACAGCCCGGCGGTGATGAACAGGATCGCAACGATCCAGTGGTTGGTCCGTTCGTTGGCGTTGTAGCGCAAGATGGGTTTTTCGTCGTTCATGGCCGCTGCTCCCCTTGCCCACCGGGCCGGTTCGGATCATAGACATGCACCGACGGGTCGACCTGGTGCACGCCATCGCCGGATGGCGCCGGGTGCTCGTCCTCCTCGACCCGCTGAGGGCCCACGCGTACGTAGTGGAAGAACCCGGCCAGCACCGCCGCGCCCATCGCCAACAACGCCAGCGGCTTGGTGAAGCCCTTCCACAACCCCACCAGCGGGCTGATCACCGGCTGGTCCGGCAAGCCGGCATACAGCTTCGGCGTGTCGGCATGGTGCAGCACGTACATCACATGGGTACCCCCGACCCCGTCCGGATCGTACAACCCGGCGTTGTCATAGCCGCGTGACTTGAGGTCGACGATACGCTCATCGGCATGCACCTTCATTTCCGCCTTGCTGCCGAACACGATCGCCCCGGTCGGACAGGTCTTCACGCAGGCCGGCTCCAGGCCCACGGTAACGCGGTCGGAACACAGGGTGCACTTGTACGCCTTGTGGTCCTTCTGCGAGATCCGCGGGATGTTGAACGGGCAGCCGGTGATGCAGTAGCCGCAGCCGATGCAGTGGTCCTGATTGAAGTCGACGATGCCATTGGCGTGCTTGATGATCGCCCCCGGGCTCGGGCAGGCCTTCAGGCAACCGGGCTCTGCGCAGTGCATGCAGCCGTCCTTGCGGATCAGCCACTCCAGGTTGCCGTCGTCACGCTCGTGCTCGGTGAAGCGCATCAGGGTCCAGGTTTCGGCGGTCAGGTCCTGGGGGTTGTCGTAGGTGCCGTGGTTGTGGCCCACCTCGTCACGCAGTTCGTTCCACTCCGAACACGCCACCTGGCACGCCTTGCAACCGATGCACTTGGTGGTGTCGATCAGCTTGGCGACTTCCTCCAGCTGGCGCACCGAGGGCGGCACGGTGGTGGTGGCCGAGCGGGCAATGATGTCTTGGCTGGCCATCAGAGTTTCTCCACTTTGACGAGGAACGACTTGGACTCCGGCGTCTGCGTGTTGCCATCACCGAGGAACGGCACCAGCGTGTTGGTCAGGTAGCCGTGCCGGGTAGACCCGGTGAACCCCCAGTGCAACGGGATGCCGATCTGGTGCACGGTCTGGTTGTTGACCTGCAACGGGCGGATCCGCTTGGTCACCACCGCCACGGCATCGATATGCCCGCGCTTGCTCGACACCCGCACGCGATCACCGGCCTTGATGCCCTTCTCGTTGGCCAGCACTTCGCCGATCTCGACGAACTGCTCAGGCTGGATGATGGCGTTCAACCGGCAGTGCTTGCTCCAGAAGTGGAAGTGCTCGGTCAGCCGGTAGGTGGTTGCCGCGTAGGGGAACTCGTCGTGGGTACCGAGCGAATCCCACACCGAATCGAACACGCGGCCGGCCGGGTTGCTGGTGGCCTTCTTGTTCTGCGGGTGCAGCGGGTTGATCCCGATCGGCGTCTCGAACGGCTCGTAGTGCTCGGGGAACGGCCCCTCGGCCATCTTGTCGATGGCGAAGAAGCGCGCCACCCCCTCGGGGTTCATGATGAACGGGTTCATCCCGGCTTCCGGTGGCGAGTCGACCTTGAAGTCGGGCACGTCGGTACCGGTCCAGGCCTTGCCGTTCCACCACACCAGGCGTTTCTTCTCAGGGTCCCACGGCTTGCCCTGCGGGTCGCTGGAAGCACGGTTGTAGAGGATGCGCCGGTTGGCTGGCCACGCCCAGGCCCAGTTCTGCACCTGGTGCATGCCATAAGGGTCGCTGTTGTCGCGCCGGGCCATCTGGTTGCCCTGCTCGGTCCAGCAGCCGGCGAAGATCCAGCAGCCGGACGCGGTGCTGCCATCGTCCTTGAGCTGGCCGAAGCCCGAGACCTGCTGGCCGGCCTTGAGCTGCGCGCCGGTCGAGTCGGTCAGGTCGCTCACCGCCCAGCCGTTCATTTCCTTGGCCAGCTCCTCGGGAGACGGCTCATCGGCGATCTTGTACGGCCAGTTGATGTTCATCAGCGGGTCGGGATACGCGCCACCTTCTTCCTTGTAGCGCTGGCGCAGGCGCAGGAACAGCTCGCTCATGATCTGCACGTCGGTGCGTGTCTCTCCCGGGCCGTCGGCGCCCTTCCAGTGCCACTGCAGCCAGCGGCTGCTGTTGACCAGCGAGCCATCCTCCTCGGCGAAGCAGGTGGTGGGCAGGCGGATCACTTCGGTCTGGATGTTGGCCGTGTCGACATCGTTGAACGGCCCGGCATTGCGCCAGAACTCCGAGGTTTCGGTGGCCAGCGGGTCCATGATCACCAGCCATTTGAGCTTGCCGAGGGCGGCGGTGACGCGGTTCTTGTCCGGCAACGCGGCGATCGGGTTGAAGCCCTGGCACATGTAGCCGTTGACCTTGCCCTGGCCCATCATCTCGAACATGCGCAGCACATCGTAGGCCGGCACGTCGAGCTTCGGCAGCCAGTCGTAGCCCCAGTTGTTCTCGGCGGTGGCATTGGCGCCATACCAGGCCTTCATGAGGCTGACGTGGAACTTGCCGTAGTTCTGCCAGTAGGACAACTGCCCCGGGCGCAGCGGCTTGGAGGCGCGCTTGTCGATGAACGTGGCGTAGTCCTGCTCGGCATCGCCCGCCAGGGTCAGGTAGCCCGGCAACGAGTTGGACAACAGCCCCAGGTCGGTCAGGCCCTGGATGTTGGAGTGCCCGCGCAGCGCATTGACGCCGCCCCCAGGCATGCCGACGTTACCCAGCAACAGCTGGACCATGGCCGCACTGCGGATGATCTGCGCGCCGATCGAGTGCTGCGTCCAACCCAGCGCATAAAGGATCGTCATGGTCTTGCCCGGTACCGAGCAGGTGGCGATCTCGTCCCAGATCTTCATCATGGCGTCCTGCGGCATGCCACAGGTCATGCTGGCCAGTTCCGGGGTGTAGCGGCTGTAGTGCTGCTTCATCAGCTGAAATACACAGCGCGGGTGCTGCAGGGTCGGATCGACCTTGGCATAGCCGTCCTCGCCCAGCTCGTAGCCCCAGCCGGACTTGTCGGCATATACACGCTTGGCTTCGTCATAGCCGCTGAACAGCCCGTCCTCGAAGCCATATCCCTCTTTGACAATGAAAGACACGTCGGTGTAGTTGCGCACGTATTCGTGCTGAATCTTGTCGTTGCTCAGCAGGTAGTTGATCAGCCCGCCCATGAAGGCGATGTCGGTACCGGTACGAATCGGCGCGTAGTAGTCCGCCACCGAAGCGGTACGGGTAAACCTGGGGTCGACCACGATCAGCCGCGCCTTGTTGTGCGCCTTGGCCTCGGTCACCCACTTGAAGCCACACGGGTGTGCTTCTGCTGCGTTGCCACCCATCACCAGAACCAAGTTCGCGTTAGCGATATCGGACCAGTGGTTGGTCATGGCGCCACGGCCGTACGTCGGGGCAAGACTTGCCACCGTCGGGCCATGTCAGACACGTGCCTGGTTATCGAACCCCAGCATGCCTGTTGCGCGGACGACCTTGTGGGTCAGGTAGCCGGCCTCGCTGGAGGCGGCCGATGCAGCGAGAAAACCGGTGGTGAGCCAGCGGTTGACGGTCTGGCCTTGGGCGTTCTTCTCGATGAAGTTGGCGTCGCGGTCCTTTTTCATCAGGTCGGCGACGCGGTCGAGCGCCTCGTCCCAGCTGACCCGCACCCACTCCTTGCTGCCCGGCTTGCGTACCTCGGGGTACTTGAGGCGGCTGGGGCTGTGGATGAAGTCGAGCAGGCCCGCGCCTTTCGGGCACAGGGTGCCGCGGTTGACCGGGTGATCGGCGTCGCCTTCGATGTGGATGATGTTCTGTTTGACGTTCTTGCCCGCATCGCCCTGGCTGTACAGGATCAGGCCGCAGCCGACCGAACAGTAGGGGCAGGTGTTGCGAGCTTCTTTGGTATGCGCCAGCTTGAAGTGACGCACCTGCTCGGCGAACGCCGGCGTCGGGGCCATGCCCAGCGCCGCGAGGCTCGAGCCTCCAAGGCCGATACCGGCGACCTTGAAGAACTGCCGACGGTTGAGATCCATCGTGCACTCCTGATCAGGTTTGGACGCACGGAACATGGCCGGCGCCTCTTGGTAGTCACGGTGGCGGCTTTTGATAGCTGCCAATGGTTAAGACTAGCCAAGAATCGAGAAGGTGCGATGACACGGATCAGGGACTAGGGACTAGGTTACGTCGATAGCGCGATTACGCGGCGCCTTGAGGATCAGCGTCTTCGGGACTACAGGCAATACTGAAAGCGCTTTCATTCAGGTAGCACACCTGCAAGCCGGCATTTACAGCATTTCCATCAACACCAACGATTTCATATCGGGAGAGCAGGTACTGCTCACGGCTCAACGAACCCTCCGTCAACAGTTTACTGCCCAAAGCCGCCAAAGCAGAACCCACCGTTGCAACGATGCCAGGTCTCATCTGCATATGTTGCCAAAAGGTCATGCCTGAGTAACGGGAGTAGTAGATCTCGGAGGGTCCGAATATCAGAATACCGATACTCAGTAGCACTGTTGCCCCGCCACAAATCAAGAGTAACCATCCAAAAAAGTTACCGGCTGCATGCTGATCCACATGATCCTCGTAGGCTGCGAAAAAGCCCGGAACTTCGTACTCCTGTATGCCTGGTCTGAGCTCAATTCGCCCGTTGAATGCCGCTTCGACTGGTGTTTGCATGATTCACTCCTTGCAAAAGTGAATCCTAAACAATCGTGCCGGTATAAAACGCAAGCCAAACCAGCTTCAGAAATACCCTACATCAACAAGCGAAACAGCGGCCCTATGTGACATCGCCCCGACGCTTGCCCAGCATCAATCACCCATAAAAAACCCAGAGCCACGGCCCTGGGTTTCTGGTTCAGCTAGACGCTATTGCGCTGCGATCAGAACGGAATGTCGTCATCGAAGCTATCGAAGTCAGCCGCGGGCTGCGGCGCAGGCTGCTGTGGCGCCGGGCGCTGCTGCTGTTGCTGCGGGCGCTGGGCCTGTTGGCGTGGCGGGGCCTGGTTGTACTGTTGCTGCTGGCCACCACCGTAGTTGCCGCCACCCTGGTTGTACGGGTCGCCGCCCTGCTGCTGGCCCTGCGGACGACCGCCGAGCAGCTGCATGGTGCCGTTGATGTCGACGATGATCTCGGTGGTGTAGCGCTTGATGCCGTCCTTTTCCCACTCGCGAGTCTGCAGCTTGCCTTCGATGTAGCACTGCGAACCCTTGCGCAGGTATTCGCCGGCAATCTCGGCAACCTTGCCGAACAGCGACACACGGTGCCACTCGGTACGCTCGACCTTCTGGCCCGACTGCTTGTCGGTCCACTGCTCGCTGGTGGCCAGGCTCAGGTTGGTCACGGCGTTACCGTTGGGCAGGTAGCGGACTTCGGGATCCTGGCCACAGGTGCCGACCAGAATGACTTTGTTAACCCCACGGGCCATAACGTTCTCCTAGGCTTCGCACGCCGATGAGGCTGGGTTCACCAGACGCTCGAGGGTCGCACGGTCCAAAATTTTCGTATCCAGTTTGATATAGATGGCGGCCTCTTCAGCCACCACCACGGCATCGGTCACACCCGGCACGGCCATCAGCCGTTCGGTCAGGCCGGCTTCCCGGACTGCTTCCGGCGTCAGCGGCATGCGCAGGCTCGTCACATAAGGCGGCTCGTTCATGCGCAACGCAACGACCAGCCAGATGGCGCACAGCACCGAGCAACCGAGGAACACCGTGTTCAGCCCGCCGTGCTGGAACAACCAGCCACCGAGGATTCCCCCCAACGCTGCGCCGAGGAACTGGCTGGTGGAATAGACCCCCATCGCCGTCCCCTTGCCACCGGCAGGCGACACCTTGCTCACCAGCGAAGGCAACGAAGCCTCCAGCAGGTTGAATGCGGTAAAGAATACCACGGTGCCAATCACCAGTCCGCGCAAACCGTCAGCCCACTCCCAGAAGTAGAGCTCAACCAGCAGCAGGACCGCGACCGCTCCAGCCAACACGCGCTTCATCTTGCGCTTTTTTTCGCCGTAGATGATGAAGGGAACCATTGCGAAAAATGAGACGAGCAGCGCGGTCAGGTACACCCACCAGTGCTGCTCCTTGGGCAAGCCGCCACGCTCGACGAACGCCAGCGGCAGCGCGACGAAGCTGGCCATGAGGATGGCGTGGAGGATGAAGATGCTCGCATCCAGGCGCAGCAGGTCCGGATTGCGCAGGGTCGGGCCGAGCGCCTGGCGCGCTACGCCAGACTCGCGGTGCTGCAACGTGCTGTGGGTGTTGGGCACGACGAAGGCGATCAAGAAGATGCCGACCAAGGCAAGCCCTGCCGTGGCCAGGAACAATCCCGACAAGCCAAAGGCCCGAGTCAACAAGGGCCCGACGACCATTGCCACGGCGAACGACAGGCCGATGCTCATGCCGATCATGGCCATGGCCTTGGTCCGGTGCTGTTCGCGGGTCAGGTCCGACAGCAGCGCCATGACGGCAGCGGAAATTGCCCCCGCCCCTTGCAAGATGCGCCCGGCAATCACGCCCCAGATCGAGTCGGCTTGCGCCGCCAGCACACTGCCTAAGGCGAAGATTACCAACCCCAGGTAGATGATCGGCTTGCGGCCGATGCGATCGGAAATCACCCCGAACGGGATCTGCAGCACGGCTTGGGTCAGGCCGTAGGCACCGATGGCCAGGCCGATCAACGCGGGGGTGGCGCCAGCCAGGTCCATGCCATAGGTGGCCAGTACCGGCAGGACCATGAACATGCCCAGCATGCGGAAGGCAAAGACCAGGGCGAGGCCGCCTGCGGCGCGCGTTTCGCTGCCACTCATGCGCTCGGTATGGGTGTCGTGCATGGATTAACCTCGTGTGAACCGGCGGCGATTCTATCAGTCCGACAGCTTGACGGCATCTACGCGACGCTTTGCCGCGTACTGGCAGTGCGCCGTATACTTCCTTGTTTATGCCCGCCAAGCGAGGCCGCAGTGGACAAGATCCTGATTCGTGGGGCACGGACCCACAACCTGAAGAACATCGACCTGACCCTGCCGCGCGACAAACTGATCGTGATCACCGGCTTGTCCGGCTCGGGCAAGTCATCCCTGGCCTTCGACACCCTGTACGCCGAAGGCCAGCGCCGCTATGTCGAGTCGCTGTCGGCCTATGCCCGGCAGTTCCTGTCGATGATGGAAAAGCCTGACGTCGACACCATCGAAGGTCTGTCGCCAGCCATTTCCATCGAGCAGAAATCGACGTCGCACAACCCGCGTTCGACGGTCGGCACCATCACCGAGATCTACGATTACCTGCGCCTGCTCTACGCCCGCGTCGGTACCCCGCGCTGCCCGGACCACGACATTCCGCTGGAGGCGCAGACCATCAGCCAGATGGTCGACCTGGTACTCGAACGCCCGGAAGGCACAAAGCTGATGCTCCTGGCGCCGGTCATCCGCGAGCGCAAGGGCGAGCACCTGGCGGTCTTCGACGAACTGCGCGCGCAAGGTTTCGTGCGGGCGCGGGTCAACGGCAAGCTGTACGAGCTCGACGAACTGCCCAAGCTCGACAAGCAGAAGAAGCACAGCATCGATGTGGTGGTGGACCGCTTCAAGGCTCGGGGTGACCTGCAACAACGCTTGGCCGAGTCGTTCGAAACCGCGCTGAAGCTGGCCGACGGCATTGCCCTGGTGGCGCCGATGGACGACGAGGAAGGCGAGGAGATGATCTTCTCCGCGCGCTTCGCCTGCCCGGTGTGCGGGCATGCCATCAGCGAACTGGAGCCCAAGCTGTTCTCCTTCAACAACCCGGCCGGTGCCTGCCCGACCTGCGATGGCCTGGGGGTCAAGCAGTTCTTCGACACCAAACGCCTGGTCAATAGCGAGCTGACCCTGGCCGAAGGTGCGATCCGCGGCTGGGATCGGCGCAACGTGTATTACTTCCAGATGCTCGGCTCGCTGGCCGCGCATTATGGCTTCAGCCTTGAGGAGCCGTTCGGCGAGCTTTCGGCTGAGCACCAGAAGGTGATCCTCCAGGGCAGCGGCAAGCAGAGCGTCGACTTCAAGTACCTCAACGACCGCGGCGATATCGTCAAGCGCTCGCACCCGTTCGAAGGCATCGTGCCCAACCTCGAGCGCCGCTATCGCGAGACCGAGTCGGCCACCGTGCGCGAAGAGCTGGCCAAGTTTCTCGGCACCCAGCCGTGCCCTGACTGCCGAGGCACCCGCCTGCGCCGCGAGGCGCGTCACGTCTGGGTTGGCGAGAAGACCCTACCGGCGGTGACCAACCTGCCGATCGGCGATGCCAGCGACTACTTCGCCGCCCTGACCCTGACCGGCCGGCGTGGTGAGATCGCCGCGAAGATCCTCAAGGAAATCTGCGAACGCCTGCAGTTCCTGGTCAACGTCGGCCTCGACTACCTGACCCTGGACCGCAGCGCCGAGACCCTGTCCGGTGGCGAGGCGCAGCGGATCCGCCTGGCCAGCCAGATCGGCGCCGGCCTGGTTGGGGTGATGTATATCCTCGACGAACCGTCCATCGGTCTTCATCAACGGGACAACGACCGCCTGTTGGCTACCCTCAACCACCTGCGCGACCTGGGCAACACGGTGATCGTGGTGGAACACGACGAGGACGCCATCCGCCTGGCCGACTACGTGGTCGATATCGGCCCGGGCGCCGGTGTGCACGGTGGTCAGATCGTCGCCGAGGGCTCGCCCCAAGAGGTCATGGAACACCCCGACTCGCTCACCGGCAAGTACCTCTCCGGGCGCAAGAAGATCGTCGTGCCGGCCAAGCGCACGCCGCGCAACAAGAAGCTGCAGCTCAAGCTCAAGGGCGCACGTGGCAACAACCTGCAGAACGTCGACCTGGAAATCCCGATCGGCCTGCTCACCTGCGTGACCGGCGTGTCCGGCTCGGGCAAGTCGACGCTGATCAACAACACCTTGTTCCCCCTAGCCGCCACCGCGCTCAACGGTGCCAGCAGCCTGGAAGCCGCGCCGCACAGCAGCATGGACGGCCTGCAGCACCTGGACAAAGTGGTGGACATCGACCAGAGCCCGATCGGCCGCACGCCGCGCTCCAACCCGGCGACCTACACCGGGATCTTCACGCCGATCCGCGAGCTGTTCTCCGGCGTGCCCGAGTCCCGTTCGCGCGGCTACGGCCCGGGGCGCTTCTCGTTCAACGTCAAGGGCGGGCGCTGCGAGGCATGCCAGGGCGACGGCCTGATCAAGGTGGAAATGCACTTCCTGCCGGACATCTACGTGCCTTGCGACGTGTGCAAGAGCAAGCGCTACAACCGCGAAACGCTGGAGATCAAGTACAAGGGCAAGAACATCCACGAGGTGCTGGAAATGACCATCGAGGATGCCCGCGAATTCTTCGACGCGGTGCCGGCCCTGGCGCGCAAGCTGCAAACCCTGATGGATGTGGGGCTGTCCTACATCAAGCTGGGGCAGTCGGCGACCACGCTGTCCGGTGGCGAGGCGCAGCGGGTCAAGCTGTCGCGCGAGCTGTCCAAGCGCGACACCGGCAAGACCCTGTACATCCTCGACGAGCCGACCACCGGTTTACACTTCGCCGATATCCAGCAGTTGCTCGACGTACTGCATCGCTTGCGCGACCACGGCAATACCGTGGTGGTGATCGAGCACAACCTGGATGTGATCAAGACCGCCGATTGGCTGGTTGACCTGGGGCCTGAAGGTGGTTCCAAGGGTGGCCAGATCATCGCCAGTGGTACGCCCGAGGAACTGAGCAAGATGAAGCAGTCGTATACCGGGCATTACCTGAAACCGCTGCTGGAGCGGGATCGGGCATAACGCAGTTGGGGCGCTTTGCGCCCCTTTCGCGGCACAAGGCCGCTCCTACACAGGACAACGCAAACCATCAGGTCGGCGCTGCCCTGTGCAGGAGCGGCCTTGTGCCGCGAAGGGCTGCAAAGCAGCCCCAACTTCTTACATCTGCGATTGCAGGTAGTTCTCCAGGCCGATGGCCTTGATCAGCCCCTGCTGCTTCTCCAGCCAGTAGGTGTGGTCTTCCTCGGTATCGGCCAGTTGTGCACGCAGAATGTCACGGCTGACGTAGTCCTTGTGCAGTTCGCACAGCTCGATACCCTTGCACAGGGCGCCACGCACCTTGTATTCGAGCTTGAGATCGGCCTCGATCATTTCCGGCACCGTGGTGCCCACTTCGAGGTCATCGGCGCGCATGTCCGGAGTACCTTCGAGCATCAGGATGCGGCGCATCAGCGCATCAGCGTGCTGCGTCTCTTCTTCCATCTCGTGGTTGATACGCTCGTAGAGCTTGGTCAAGCCCCAGTCTTCGTACATGCGCGAGTGAATGAAGTACTGGTCGCGCGCCGCCAACTCGCCCTTCAGCAAGGTGACGAGGTAGTTGATTACGTCCGGGTGGCCTTGCATCGCCCTGTTTCTCCATGTGAAAACGCCAATGAGCATAGTGTGAACCAGCTTTTGTTCGCGGTCACTGAAAAACGCGCAATTAGATGCAAAAAATCGGCTAAACAGTAGTGATATTCATTGAAAAACCGCCCAAATGAGGGCGGTTCTCCTTATCATTTCGACTCAGGCGAGATTCACGCCCAGGGCCTTGGCGATTCCCTCCCCATAAGCAGGATCGGCCTTGAAGAAGTACTGCAACTGACGCTGGATGACATCCTCGCTGACCCCTGCCATGGTGCCGGCGATGTTGTCGATCAGCAGTGCTTTCTGCTCGTCGCTCATCAAGCGGAACAGCGCGCCGGCATGGCTGTAGTAATCCGTGTCCTCGCGGTGGTCGTAGCGGTCTGCTGCACCGCTCAGCGCCAGCGCAGGTTCCGCGTGGCGTGGCGACTGCTTGGGCGCATCGGCGTAGCTGTTGGGCTCGTAGTTCGGCGCACTACCGTAGCTGCCCATCGCCATCGAACCATCGCGCTGGTAGCTGTTCACCGGGCTACGTGGCGCGTTCACCGGCAACTGCTGGTGATTGGTACCGACCCGGTAGCGGTGTGCATCGGCGTAGGCGAACACCCGGCCTTGCAGCATACGATCCGGCGACAGGCCGACACCTGGCACCATATTGCTCGGGCCGAACGCAGCCTGCTCGACCTCGGCGAAGTAGTTGAGCGGATTGCGGTTGAGTTCGAGAACGCCGACCTCGATCAGCGGATAGTCCTTTTGCGACCAGGTCTTGGTCACGTCGAAGGGGTTCTCGGCGCGGCCGGCGGCCTCAGCCTCGCTCATGATCTGGATGCACACGGTCCAACGTGGGAAATCGCCACGCTCGATCGCTGTGAACAGATCGCGCTGGGCATAGTCCGGGTCGCTGCCGGCCAGGCGTGCGGCCTCGGCCGGCGCCAGGTTCTTGATGCCTTGCTGGGTCTTGAAGTGCCATTTCACCCAGGTGCGTTCGCCTTGCGCGTTGATCAGGCTGTAGGTGTGGCTGCCAAAGCCGTGCATGTGGCGGTAGCCATCCGGAATGCCGCGATCGGAGAACAGGATGGTGACCTGGTGCAACGCTTCGGGCGAATGCGACCAGAAGTCCCACATCATCTGAGCATTCTTGAGGTTGGTCTGCGGCTGACGTTTCTGGGTGTGGATGAAATCAGGAAACTTCAGTGGGTCGCGGATGAAGAACACCGGGGTGTTGTTGCCGACGATGTCCCAGTTGCCTTCCTCGGTGTAGAACTTCACTGCGAAACCACGCGGATCGCGCTCGGTATCGGCAGAGCCACGCTCGCCACCAACGGTAGAAAAACGCAGGAAGGTCTCGGTCTGCTTGCCGATCTGGTCGAACAGCCTGGCGCTGGTGTATTGCGTGATGTCACGGGTAACGGTGAAGGTGCCATAGGCGCCCGAACCCTTTGCGTGCACGCGGCGCTCGGGAATGTTCTCGCGGTTGAAGTGGGCGAGCTTCTCGATCAGGTGGAAATCGTCGAGCAGCAGCGGGCCGCGGGGGCCGGCGGAACGGGAATTCTGGTTGTCGGCTACAGGTGCACCGCTGGCGGTGGTGAGAATCTTGCTCATGGGCTCTCCTTATCGGTCTTCGATCGCCGGCTAATCGGCTTGGCTTGAAAGAAGTATCGACGAGCGGTAGCGCTAGAACAAATTCATTGCCTGACTTGCATCAATAGAAATTAACAATGCGTATAGGAACAAAAAACCGGGCACTAGGCCCGGTTTCTTGTAGCAGACAGAACGTCTTACTCGGCGGCTTCTACAGCACCACCGACCGGACGATCAACCAGCTCGACGTACGCCATAGGCGCGTTGTCGCCAGCGCGGAAACCGCACTTGAGGATGCGCAGGTAGCCGCCCTGACGGGTGGCGTAACGCTTGCCCAGGTCGTTGAACAGCTTGCCTACAGCGGACTTCGAACGGGTACGATCGAAGGCCAGGCGGCGGTTCGCAACGCTGTCTTCCTTGGCCAGGGTGATCAGCGGCTCGGCAACGCGGCGCAGTTCCTTGGCTTTCGGCAGGGTGGTTTTGATCAGCTCGTGCTCGATCAGCGACACAGCCATGTTCTGGAACATAGCTTTGCGGTGAGAGCTGGTACGGCTCAGGTGACGTCCACTTTTACGATGACGCATGATTCATTCCTTACCAAACACTACGTTCGGTGATTACGACGATCAGGCGGTCGCCTTGTCGTCTTTCTTAAGACTTGCAGGCGGCCAGTTGTCGAGGCGCATGCCGAGAGACAGACCACGCGAGGCCAGGACGTCCTTGATTTCAGTCAGGGACTTCTTGCCAAGGTTAGGAGTCTTCAACAGCTCTACTTCGGTACGCTGAATCAGGTCGCCGATGTAGTAGATGTTCTCCGCCTTGAGGCAGTTGGCCGAACGTACAGTCAGTTCCAGGTCGTCAACCGGGCGCAGCAGGATCGGATCGATCTCGTCTTCCTGCTCGACTACGACCGGCTCGCTGTCACCTTTGAGGTCGACGAACGCGGCCAGCTGCTGTTGCAGGATGGTCGCAGCGCGGCGGATAGCCTCTTCAGGATCCAGGGTGCCGTTGGTCTCCAGATCGATGACCAGCTTGTCCAGGTTGGTACGCTGTTCAACACGGGCGTTCTCGACCACATAGGCGATACGACGCACCGGGCTGAACGAAGCGTCCAGCTGCAGACGGCCAATGCTACGGCTTTCGTCTTCGTCGGTCTGACGGGAGTCGGCCGGCTCGTAACCGCGACCACGAGCTACGGTGAGCTTCATGTTCAGGGCGCCGTTGGACGCCAGGTTCGCGATTACGTGATCGGGGTTGACGATCTCGACATCGTGATCCAGCTGAATATCGGCAGCGGTAACCACCCCCGAACCCTTTTTCGACAAGGTCAGCGTAACTTCGTCACGACCGTGCAGTTTGATAGCCAGGCCTTTCAGGTTCAACAGGATTTCAATGACGTCTTCCTGAACACCTTCGATCGCGGAGTACTCATGGAGTACGCCATCGATCTCGGCCTCGACTACTGCACAGCCAGGCATGGAGGACAACAGGATGCGGCGCAGCGCGTTGCCCAGGGTATGGCCGAAACCACGCTCGAGAGGCTCGAGCGTGATCTTGGCGCGGGTCGGACTGACTACCTGCACATCAATGTGGCGGGGAGTCAGGAACTCATTTACCGAAATCTGCATGGATGCACCTATTTTCTAGCCCTTACTTGGAGTAGAGCTCGACAATCAGGTTCTCGTTGATGTCGGCAGACAGGTCGCTGCGAGCAGGAACGTTCTTGAAAACGCCCGACTTTTTAGCAGCATCCACGTCAACCCACTCAACGCGGCCACGCTGGGCGCACAGTTCAAGGGCTTGAACAATGCGCAGCTGGCTCAGCGACTTCTCGCGAACCGCGACCACGTCACCCGGACGAACTTGGTAGGATGGAATGTTTACAGTCTTACCGTTGACGCTGATCGCTTTGTGCGAAACCAGCTGACGGGACTCGGAACGAGTCGAGCCGAAGCCCATACGGTAGACGACGTTATCCAAACGGCACTCGAGCAGTTGCAGCAGGTTCTCACCGGTTGCGCCTTTTTTCGAGGCTGCAGCCTGGTAGTAACCGCGGAACTGACGCTCCAGAACACCGTAGATACGACGGACTTTTTGCTTCTCGCGCAGCTGGGTACCGTAGTCGGACTGACGGCCACGGCGCTGGCCGTGGATACCTGGGGCTGCTTCGATGTTGCACTTCGATTCCAGAGCGCGAACGCCGCTCTTCAGGAACAGGTCAGTGCCTTCACGACGAGACAGTTTGCATTTTGGACCAATGTAACGTGCCATTTCTCTGTCTCCTGATTACACGCGGCGCTTCTTCGGCGGACGGCACCCGTTATGCGGGATTGGCGTCACGTCGGTGATGCTGGCGATCTTGTAGCCGCAGCTGTTCAATGCACGAACGGCGGACTCACGACCTGGACCTGGACCCTTGACGTTGACGTCGAGGTTTTTCAGGCCGTATTCCAGCGCAGCTTGACCAGCACGCTCAGCAGCGATCTGGGCTGCGAACGGGGTGGATTTGCGCGAACCACGGAAACCCGAACCACCGGAGGTCGCCCAGGACAAAGCATTGCCCTGACGGTCGGTGATGGTCACGATGGTGTTGTTGAAAGACGCATGGATGTGGGCGATGCCATCAACCACTGTCTTTTTGACTTTCTTACGAGGACGAGCAGCAGGTTTTGCCATGTCTATATTCCTGGGCGATTACTTGCGGATCGGCTTACGCGGGCCCTTACGGGTGCGTGCGTTGGTCTTGGTGCGCTGACCGCGAACCGGCAGACCTTTACGATGACGCAGGCCGCGGTAGCAACCCAGGTCCATCAAGCGTTTGATCTTCATGTTGATGTCACGACGCAGGTCACCTTCGGTGGTGAACTTCGCGACTTCGCCACGCAGGGTTTCGATTTGCTCGTCGCTCAGATCCTTGATCTTAGCGGCTGGGTTGACACCAGCGTCTGCACAGATCTTCTGTGCAGTTGTGCGACCGACACCATAGATGTAGGTCAGCGAGATAACAGTATGCTTGTTATCTGGAATGTTGACGCCTGCAATACGGGCCATTCAGTGGGACTCCAATTGACAGCTACCTACGCCCCGGAAGCCAAGAAATAGGGCGCGAGATAATATCGCTGTAGAAACGATTAATCAACCCAGCAGCACACTAGCTGCTGGGTTTGAACGCAGATCACACTCAGCCTTGGCGCTGCTTGTGACGCGGTTCCGCGCTGCAGATCACTCGCACGACGCCTTCGCGACGGATGATCTTGCAGTTACGGCACAGCTTTTTCACCGATGCACGAACTTTCATTACCGACTCCTCGAACCTTAAGGGGCTAAATCAGCGCAGCAGACCGCTGCCGCCGTAGCCTTTCAGGTTGGCTTTCTTCATCAGGGATTCGTACTGGTGCGAAACGAGGTGCGATTGTACTTGGGACATGAAGTCCATCACAACCACTACCACAATCAGCAACGAGGTCCCGCCAAGGTAGAACGGCACATTTGCTGCCACCACCAGGAACTGGGGCAGAAGGCAGACGGCCATCATGTAAAGAGCACCGAACATGGTCAAACGGGTCAGAACGCCATCAATGTAGCGTGCCGACTGCTCACCAGGACGGATACCCGGAATAAAGGCACCGGACTTCTTCAGGTTTTCCGCTACGTCTTTCGGGTTGAACATCAACGCTGTGTAGAAGAAGCAGAAGAAAATGATCCCTGCACTAAACAGCAGAATGTTCAACGGCTGACCAGGAGCGATCGACTGCGAGATGTCCTGCAGCCAGCCCATACCTTCGGACTGACCGAACCAGGAACCCAGCGAAGCCGGGAACAGCAGAATGCTGCTCGCGAAAATGGCCGGGATGACCCCCGCCATGTTCACTTTCAACGGCAAGTGGCTGGTCTGCGCAGCGAAGACCTTGCGGCCCTGCTGACGCTTGGCGTAGTGAACGGCGATACGACGCTGACCACGCTCAATGAACACCACGAAGCCGATAATCGCTACTGCCAGCAAACCGATAGCGACCAGGGCGAAAATGTTGATATCGCCTGTGCGTGCAGACTCGAAAGACTGCCCGATTGCTCTCGGAAGACCGGCAACGATACCTGCGAAGATCAACATCGAGATACCGTTGCCCACACCGCGCTCGGTGATCTGCTCGCCCAGCCACATCATGAACATCGCGCCTGCCACGAACGTGGAGACGGCGACGACATAGAAGCCCAGCCCTGCAGAAAACGCCACGCCCTGGTTGGCCAGGCCAATGGACATGCCAATGGCTTGGACCAGCGCCAGGATAACGGTGCCGTAGCGGGTGTACTGGCTGATCTTGCGACGGCCAGCTTCACCTTCCTTCTTCAACTGCTCCAGTTGCGGGCTGACCGCGGTCATCAGCTGCATGATGATCGATGCCGAGATGTACGGCATGATCCCCAGTGCAAAGATGCTCATGCGCTCGAGCGCTCCACCGGAAAACATGTTGAACAAGCTAAGAATGGTCCCCTCATTCTGTCGAAACAGATCCGCCAGACGGTCCGGATTGATGCCTGGAACCGGGATGTGCGCACCTATCCGATAGACGATGATCGCCATGAACAGAAAGCGCAGACGAGCCCAGAGTTCCGACATCCCGCCCTTACCGAGCGAAGAGAGAGCACCTTGCTTAGCCATTTATTCCTCGAACTTGCCGCCAGCTGCTTCGATAGCCGCACGCGCACCCTTGGTGGCTGCGATACCCTTGATGGTGACTGCGCGAGTGACTTCGCCAGACAGCATGATTTTCACACGCTGTACGTTCTGGCCGATCACGTTGGCATCCTTCAGGGATTGCACGGAGACCACGTCGCCTTCCACTTTAGCCAGCTCGGACAGACGCACTTCGGCGCGATCCATGGCTTTCAGGGAAACGAAGCCGAACTTCGGCAGACGACGGTGCAGCGGCTGTTGACCGCCTTCGAAGCCCGGAGCGATCGAACCACCGGAACGGGAGGTCTGACCTTTGTGGCCGCGGCCACCAGTCTTACCCAAACCGCTACCGATACCACGACCCGGACGATGCTTCTCGCGACGGGAACCCGGCGCTGGACTCAGATCATTGAGTTTCATCGATTAACCCTCGACGCGCAGCATGTAGTAAGCCTTGTTGATCATCCCGCGGTTCTCGGGAGTATCCTGGACTTCTACAGTGTGACCGATGCGACGCAGACCCAGGCCTTTGACACACAGGATGTGGTTAGGCAGGCGGCCAGCGGTGCTTTTGATCAGCGTTACTTTTACAGTTGCCATGATCAGAAGATCTCCTCAACGCTCTTGCCACGCTTGGCGGCAATGGACTCAGGAGATTGCATGGCTTTCAGACCCTTGAAGGTGGCGTAGACCACGTTCACTGGGTTGGTCGAACCGTAGCACTTGGCCAGGACGTTCTGAACACCAGCAACTTCCAGGACGGCACGCATGGCGCCGCCGGCGATGATACCGGTACCTTCCGAGGCAGGCTGCATGTAGACCTTCGAGGCGCCGTGGGCAGCCTTGGTGGCGTACTGCAGGGTGGTGCCCTTCAGGTCAACCTGGATCATGTTGCGACGAGCAGCTTCCATGGCTTTCTGGATCGCGGCTGGTACTTCGCGCGACTTGCCACGGCCGAAGCCAACACGACCCTTGCCATCACCTACCACGGTCAGCGCGGTGAAGGTGAAGATACGGCCGCCTTTAACGGTTTTAGCTACGCGGTTAACTTGAACCAGCTTCTCGATGTAGCCTTCGTCGCGCTTTTGATCGTTATTTGCCATAACTTAGAACTCCAGCCCGCCTTCACGAGCAGCATCAGCCAGCGCTTTGACGCGGCCATGGTACTTGAAGCCGGAACGGTCAAAGGCAACTTGAGATACACCGGCGGCTTTCGCGCGCTCAGCTACCAGCTTGCCAACCTTAGTGGCCGCGTCGATGTTGCCAGTGGCGCCATCACGCAGGTCTTTGTCCAAGGTCGAGGCGCTTGCCAGAACCTTGCTGCCGTCGGCCGAAATGACCTGGGCATAGATGTGCTGCGAAGAGCGGAACACGCACAGGCGCACGACTTCGAGTTCGTGCATCTTGAGACGTGCTTTGCGAGCGCGACGCAGTCGAGTAACTTTTTTGTCGGTCATTTGCTAGGCCCTACTTCTTCTTGGCTTCTTTACGACGGACTACTTCGTCCGCGTAACGTACACCCTTGCCTTTGTAAGGCTCTGGCGGACGGAACCCGCGGATTTCAGCGGCCACCTGACCTACCAGCTGCTTGTCGATACCCTTGATCAGGATGTCGGTCTGGCTAGGCGTTTCAGCGGTGATACCGGCTGGCAGTTCGTAGTCCACTGGGTGAGAGAAGCCCAGGGCCAGGTTCAGGACCGGGCCTTTAGCCTGTGCCTTGTAACCAACACCGACCAGCTGGAGCTTGCGCTCGAAGCCTTGGCTTACGCCTTGGACCATGTTGTTCACCAGAGCGCGGGTGGTACCGGCCATGGCACGAGCTTGCTGGTCACCATTGCGAGCGACGAAACGCAGCTCACCAGATTCTTCGGTAACTTCAACAGACGAGTGAACGTTCAGTTCGAGAGTGCCTTTGGCACCCTTCACCGAAAGCTGCTGGCCGGCGAATTTGACTTCGACGCCTGCGGGCAGCTTAACGGGGTTCTTAGCGACGCGAGACATGTCTATCCCCCCTTAGAACACTGTGCACAGAACTTCGCCGCCGACACCGGCAGCGCGCGCAGCGCGATCAGTCATCACACCTTTGTTGGTGGAGACGATAGACACGCCCAGGCCGCCGCGTACTTTCGGCAGGTCTGTGACGGACTTGTACTGGCGCAGGCCTGGACGGCTGGAGCGCTTCAGTTCCTCGATGACCGGACGGCCTTCGAAGTACTTCAGTTCGATCGACAGGGAAGGCTTGGCTTCACCAGTAACCTGGTAGCCAGCGATGTAACCTTCGTCCTTCAGAACTTTGGCAACCGCGACCTTCAACGTGGAGGAAGGCATGCTTACGACGGACTTTTCAGCCATCTGGGCATTACGGATGCGAGTTAGCATGTCCGCTAACGGGTCCTGCATACTCATGGGCTAGATGCTCCTGATACAAGAATTATTAGCCTTGCGGCTATCACAACCACCTGAGCGGACAGGGCAAAAAACCCGGGCTCAGGTGAGCCGGTCATTCTAGACACAAGGCAGAAACGAAACAAGCCCCATGAAGGGGCTTGTTCGATGGTGAGGTCACCGGCGGTCGGAAGATTGCTCCCCTTCCGCCGGGATCACACCTGCAGCGCTTACCAGGAGGCTTTGACCAGGCCTGGTACGTCACCGCGCATTGCAGCTTGACGCAGCATGTTACGGCCCAGGCCGAACTTACGGTATACACCGTGAGGACGACCGGTCAGGCGGCAACGGTTGCGCAGGCGCGAGGCGCTGGCGTCGCGTGGTTGCTTCTGCAGAGCGACTACGGCAGCGAAACGCTCTTCTGGAGAGGCGTTGACGTTGACGATGGTCGCTTTCAGCTCAGCACGCTTCTTAGCGAACTTGGCTACCGTGAGCTGACGCTTCAGCTCGCGGTTCTTCATGCTCTTCTTGGCCATTTTCCTACTCCAATCAGTTGCGGAACGGGAACTTGAAAGCACGCAGCAGAGCGCGGCCTTCGTCGTCCGAACGAGCAGTGGTGGTCAGGGTGATGTCCAAACCGCGCAGAGCATCGATCTTGTCGTAGTCGATTTCCGGGAAGATGATCTGCTCTTTCACGCCCATGCTGTAGTTGCCACGACCATCGAAGGACTTGGCATTCAGGCCGCGGAAGTCGCGAACCCGAGGCAGGGAGATCGCCAGCAGGCGGTCCAGGAATTCGTACATCTTGTCGCTACGCAGAGTCACCTTGACGCCGATCGGCCAGCCTTCACGGACTTTGAAGCCCGCGATGGATTTACGAGCGAAAGTCACGACCGGCTTTTGACCGGTGATCTTTTCCAGGTCGGCAACAGCGTGCTCGATGACTTTCTTGTCGCCGATCGCTTCGCCCAGACCCATGTTCAGGGTGATTTTGGTAACGCGCGGAACTTCCATCACGTTCGACAGCTTAAGTTCTTCCTTAAGCTTGGGAGCGATTTCGTTCCGGTAAATCTCTTTCAGTCGTGCCATGGTCTTCTACCTAGCAGTGTTCAAGCATCAACCGCTTTTTGGGTCGACTTGAAGACACGAATTTTCTTACCGTCTTCTACTTTGAAACCAACGCGGTCAGCCTTGTTGGTTTCGCCGTTGAAGATGGCAACGTTGGAAGCGTGCAGAGGCGCTTCTTTTTCGACGATACCGCCCTGAACGCCCGCCATCGGGTTAGGCTTGGTATGACGCTTGACCAGGTTCACGCCACCGATGACCAGACGGTCATCAGCCAGAACCTTCAGCACCTTACCGCGCTTACCTTTGTCTTTGCCGGCGATCACGATGATCTCGTCGTCACGACGAATCTTTTGCATGTCGGATCTCCTTACAGCACTTCAGGGGCGAGCGAGACGATCTTCATGAACTTCTCGGTACGAAGTTCACGGGTCACTGGCCCGAAGATGCGAGTGCCGATCGGCTCTTGCTTGGTGTTCAGCAGAACAGCAGCGTTGCCGTCGAAACGAATGATGGAACCGTCAGCGCGACGTACACCGTGACGGGTACGGACGACAACAGCGGTCATCACCTGGCCTTTCTTGACCTTACCGCGCGGAATTGCTTCCTTGACGGTTACTTTGATGATGTCACCGATGCCGGCGTAACGGCGGTGCGAACCGCCGAGTACCTTGATGCACATGACGCGACGCGCGCCGCTGTTATCGGCCACATCGAGCATGGATTGAGTCTGAATCATAAAATTTCTCCGACCCCTAGCCCTTAGACTTCAACAGCGCGTTCGAGGACTTCAACCAGTGCCCAGGACTTGGTCTTGGCCAGCGGACGGGTTTCGCGAATGGAAACCTTGTCGCCGATCTTGCACTGGTTGGCTTCGTCGTGCGCGTGCAGCTTAGTCGAACGCTTAACGTATTTACCGTAGATCGGGTGCTTGACGCGACGCTCGATCAGAACGGTGATGGTCTTGTCCATTTTGTCGCTGACGACACGGCCAGTCAGCGTACGGACGGTTTTTTCAGCTTCAGCCATGATCACTTACCTGCCTGCTGGTTGAGCACAGTTTTCACGCGAGCGATGTCACGCTTAACTTGCGAGAGCAGGTGCGACTGACCCAACTGGCCAGTTGCTTTCTGCATACGCAGATTGAACTGGTCGCGCAGCAAGCCGAGCAGTTGCTCATTCAGTTGCTGTGCAGATTTTTCACGAAGTTCATTCGCTTTCATCACATCACCGTCCGCTTAACAAAGGAGGTGGCGAGAGGCAGCTTTGCAGCAGCCAGGGCGAAAGCTTCGCGCGCCAGCTCTTCAGAAACACCCTCGATCTCGTACAGGACTTTGCCTGGCTGGATCTGGGCAACCCAGTATTCCACGGAGCCCTTACCTTTACCCATACGAACCTCGAGAGGCTTCTTGGAGATCGGCTTGTCCGGGAACACACGGATCCAGATCTTGCCGCCACGTTTTACGTGACGGGTCAGGGCACGACGTGCCGACTCGATCTGGCGAGCGGTGAGGCGACCGCGAGCAACAGCTTTCAGAGCGAATTCGCCGAAGCTGACTTTGCTACCGCGCAGTGCCAGACCACGGTTGTGGCCGGTCATCTGCTTGCGGAATTTTGTACGCTTTGGTTGCAACATTTGGCGTACCCCTTACTTAGCAGCTTTTTTACGAGGCGCTGGTGCTTGTGGTTTCAGTTCTTCTTGGCGACCACCAATAACTTCGCCTTTGAAGATCCAAACCTTCACACCGATCACACCGTAGGTGGTGTGAGCTTCGTAGGTGTTGTAGTCGATATCGGCACGCAGGGTGTGCAGAGGCACACGACCTTCGCGATACCACTCGGTACGAGCAATCTCAGCACCGCCGAGACGACCGCTCACCTGGATCTTGATGCCCTTGGCACCAATACGCATGGCGTTCTGTACGGCGCGCTTCATGGCGCGACGGAACATTACGCGGCGTTCCAGCTGCTGAGCTACGCTCTGCGCAACCAGCATAGCGTCGAGTTCCGGCTTGCGGATCTCTTCGATGTTGATGTGCACAGGCACACCCATCTGCTTGGTCAGGTCCTGACGCAGCTTCTCGACATCTTCACCTTTCTTCCCGATAACGATACCTGGACGAGCGGTGTGGATGGTGATGCGTGCAGTTTGAGCCGGACGATGAATATCGATACGGCTTACGGACGCGCTTTTTAGTTTGTCTTGGAGGTACTCACGCGTTTTCAGATCCTTCAACAGGTAATCTGCGTAAGTAGCACCGTCTGCGTACCAGACGGAGGTGTGCTCCTTGACGATTCCCAGGCGAATGCCAGTGGGATGTACTTTCTGACCCATCTGATCGACTCCGTTACTTGTCCGCAACCTTGACAGTGATATGGCAAGACCGCTTGACGATGCGATCAGCACGGCCTTTGGCACGTGGCATGATGCGCTTCAGCGAACGCCCTTCGTTGACGAAGACGGTGGAGACCTTCAGGTCATCAACGTCTGCGCCTTCGTTGTGTTCGGCGTTGGCTACGGCCGACTCGAGGACTTTCTTCATGATTTCAGCGGCTTTTTTGCTGCTGAAGGCCAACAGGTTGAGCGCTTCGCCCACCTTCTTCCCGCGGATCTGGTCGGCGACCAAGCGGGCTTTCTGGGCGGAGATTCGAGCGCCCGACAACTTAGCGGCTACTTCCATTTCCTTACCCCTTAACGCTTGGCTTTCTTGTCAGCCACGTGCCCGCGATAGGTGCGGGTACCGGCGAACTCGCCCAGTTTGTGGCCGACCATGTCTTCGTTCACCAGAACTGGGACGTGTTGACGACCGTTGTGAACCGCGATGGTCAGACCGACCATTTGTGGCAGGATCATCGAACGACGCGACCAGGTTTTAACTGGCTTGCGATCGTTCTTCTCCACCGCCACTTCGATCTTCTTCAGCAGGTGAAGATCGATAAAAGGACCTTTTTTCAGAGAACGTGGCACTGTCGTATCCCTCTAGTTACTTGCGACGACGGACGATCATGTTGTCGGTACGCTTATTACCACGGGTTTTAGCACCCTTGGTTGGGAAGCCCCATGGCGATACCGGATGACGACCACCGGAGGTACGACCTTCACCACCACCATGTGGGTGGTCAACCGGGTTCATGGCAACACCACGAACGGTTGGGCGAACGCCGCGCCAGCGTTTGGCACCAGCTTTACCCAGCGAACGCAGGCTGTGCTCGGAGTTCGAGACTTCGCCCAGGGTCGCACGGCACTCAGCCAGGACTTTACGCATTTCACCAGAGCGCAGACGCAGGGTCACGTAGACACCTTCGCGAGCGATCAGCTGAGCCGAGGCACCAGCGGAACGAGCGATCTGTGCACCTTTACCCGGCTTCAGTTCGATGCCGTGAATGGTGCTACCTACTGGAATGTTGCGCAGTTGCAGGGAGTTACCGGCCTTGATTGGGGCCAGGGCACCTGCGATCAGCTGGTCGCCAGCGCTCACGCCTTTAGGGGCGATGATGTAGCGACGCTCACCGTCTGCGTAGCACAGCAGGGCGATGTGAGCAGTACGGTTCGGGTCGTATTCGATACGCTCGACAGTGGCTGGAATGCCATCTTTGTCGTTGCGACGGAAGTCGACCAGACGGTAATGCTGCTTATGACCACCACCAACGTGACGAGTGGTAATGCGGCCATTGTTGTTACGACCACCAGACTTCGATTTTTTCTCGATCAGCGGTGCGTGAGGAGCGCCTTTGTGCAGCTCCTTGTTGACCACCTTGACCACGAAACGGCGGCCAGGGGAAGTCGGTTTGCATTTAACGATTGCCATGATGCACCCCTTCCTTACTCAGCACTGCTGCTGAAATCGAGATCTTGGCCTGGCTGAAGGGAGACGATCGCCTTCTTCCAGTCATTACGCTTGCCCAGACCACGTGCGGTACGCTTGGTTTTACCCAGAACGTTAACAGTCGACACGTTTTCAACTTTTACGTTGAACAGGCCTTCGACAGCTTTCTTGATTTCCAGCTTGGTTGCATCGGTAGCAACCTTGAATACGAACTGGCCTTTTTTCTCAGCCAGAACGGTAGCCTTCTCGGAAACGTGCGGGCCAAGGAGGACTTTGAATACGCGTTCCTGGTTCATCCCAGCAGCTCCTCGAATTTCTTCACGGCCGAGACGGTGATCAACACCTTCTCGTATGCGATCAGACTGACCGGGTCGGAACCTTGAACGTCACGTACGTCGACGTGCGGCAGGTTGCGAGCAGCCAGGTACAGGTTCTGATCAACAGCGTCGGAAACGATCAGAACGTCGTTCAGACCCATGCCGTTCAGCTTGTTCAGCAGATCTTTGGTTTTCGGTGCTTCGACAGCGAAGTCCTGAACCACGACCAGACGGTCGCTACGCACCAGCTCGGCGAGGATGGAGCGCAGGGCTGCGCGGTACATCTTCTTGTTGAGCTTCTGCGAGTGATCTTGAGGACGGGCTGCGAAGGTTACACCACCGCCACGCCAGATCGGACCACGAGTGGTACCAGCACGAGCACGGCCAGTACCCTTCTGACGCCATGGGCGCTTACCGCCACCAGCCACGTCGGAACGGGTCTTCTGCTGCTTGGTGCCCTGACGGCCGCCGGCCATGTAGGCCACGACTGCTTGGTGTACCAGCGTCTCGTTGAATTCGCCACCGAAAGTCAGTTCGGAAACTTCGATCGCCTGAGCGTCATTTACATTGAGTTGCATGTCAGTTTCCCCTTAACCGCGAGCCTTGACAGCTGGACGCACAACCACGTCGCCGCCAGTAGCGCCTGGAACGGCACCCTTGATCAGCAGCAGGTTGCGTTCAGCGTCTACGCGAACTACTTCCAGGGACTGAACAGTCACGCGCTCGGCGCCCATGTGACCGGACATTTTCTTGCCCTTGAACACACGACCAGGAGTCTGGCACTGGCCGATGGAACCTGGGACACGGTGCGACACGGAGTTACCGTGGGTGTTGTCCTGGCCACGGAAGTTCCAGCGCTTGATGGTACCGGCGAAGCCTTTACCTTTGGACTGACCAGTAACGTCTACCAGCTGGCCTGCAGTGAAGAGTTCAGCTTTGATCAGATCGCCAGCCTGGAAATCGCCTTCTTCAAGACGGAACTCCCAGACACCGCGACCAGCGGCAACGTTGGCCTTGGCGAAGTGGCCTGCCTGAGCGGCAGTCACACGCGAAGCGCGACGCTCGCCGACAGTGACTTGCACTGCACGGTAGCCATCGGTTTCTTCAGTTTTGAACTGGGTGACACGATTCGGCTCGATCTCGATGACCGTGACCGGAATGGAGACACCTTCTTCGGTGAAAATGCGGGTCATACCGCACTTGCGACCGATTACACCAATAGTCATGTTGTAAACCTCATGAGTGTACGGGGCTTTCACCCGCTATGGCCGCCCATTTCAGAGCGTTACACGACCAGACCGAAGTCTTAGCCGAGGCTGATCTGTACTTCCACACCTGCCGCCAGATCAAGCTTCATCAGCGCGTCAACGGTTTTATCCGTTGGCTGGACGATGTCCAGAACACGCTTATGAGTGCGGATCTCGTACTGGTCACGCGCGTCTTTGTTGACGTGCGGGGAGACCAGAACGGTGAAACGCTCTTTGCGGGTAGGCAGTGGAATTGGACCACGCACTTGTGCACCAGTACGTTTCGCGGTTTCCACGATTTCCTGGGTGGATTGGTCGATCAGGCGATGGTCGAAAGCCTTCAACCTGATACGGATTTGCTGATTTTGCATTGGATTTCAGACTCCAGGCTGTTCCCAACGGACGCACTACGCCCGCTAAAAGGAGGCGTGATTCTATAGACGCCCCAATTTAGTGTCAACCCAATAAAAAAAACCCCCGCTGAGCGGGGGTTTTTTCAATCGGTCGAGTGATTACTCGATGATTTTGGCTACGACGCCGGCGCCGACGGTACGACCGCCTTCACGGATAGCGAAGCGCAGACCGTCTTCCATTGCGATGGTCTTGATCAGGGTGACAGTCATCTGAATGTTGTCGCCTGGCATTACCATTTCAACGCCTTCCGGCAGTTCGCAGTTACCGGTCACGTCAGTGGTACGGAAGTAGAACTGAGGACGGTAGCCTTTGAAGAACGGAGTGTGACGACCGCCTTCTTCCTTCGACAGGACGTAGACTTCTGCGGTGAACTTGGTGTGCGGCTTGACCGAACCTGGCTTAACCAGAACCTGGCCACGCTCAACGTCGTCACGCTTGGTACCACGCAGCAGA
>NZ_JACVVE010000012.1 GCF_016648105.1 Pseudomonas sp. S31
TCAGTGGATGCCGGCCTGACTTACGCAAGGTGAGTTGGGCGGACGCTTACAATCATGGGCCGGTTTTCCCCAATTGGCTGTTATGTTGCGCAATCCCAGCCAAATCAGTTTGGTCGCTGCGTCATCATTCGGGAAATGCCCGCGAGTCTTGATGACCTTGCGTAGCTGGGCGTTGATGCTCTCGATGGCGTTGGTGGTGTAAATCACCTTTCTGATAGCCGGAGAGAAGACGAAAAATGGAATCACTCGATCCCAGGCGCGTCTCCACGTTACTTTGCCATCACCTTACTCAGCACCGCCGGTGCCTGCGTGATGTTGGGATGGTTCAACATGCTGATCGCGCTGGGCGTTTATTGGCTCAAGCGCCGCTATCAGCGACCACGCGCCGTTGCTGTTGCGCCATAAGAGCACTTAGGGGCCCACTGACGTCGCCTCTCATGAGGCACGTTGATCGCATGCACCACCGGCAATCTCCCCTCACTCTTCCCCAAAATAATCACTATCCATCTGCTTCACCTCATAAACCTGCTTCACACTAACCCCCAAATTATTCTCAACCATCAACCGCGCCAGCTCGACACCATCAATCAACACCACCTTGATATCCAACCCAAGCGCGGCCTCCCGAGCCCCTACCGAGAATTCTGAGGTAGTAATAAACACGCCTTTGCGCGCTCGCTGCCGGGTCAGCGCGCCGATGAATTTATCGATCTCGGGCCGATGCACGGTGTTAGTCCAGCGCTTGGCTTGCAGGTAGATCACATCCAGACCGAGCTTGTCTTCCTTGATGATCCCGTCAATGCCATCGTCATTGGTGGCCTGTGTGGCTCTACCGGCCTCTCTTCGCGACCCGCCGTAGCCCATGGCAAGCATCAAATCGACAACCAGCTGCTCAAAAAAAGCCGGCGTTGCCGCCCTCACTTGTGTGAGAATTTCATCAGCCAACGATTGCAAAAGCGCCTGATGCGCCTGTGCCAGTTGCTCGTCTGGCGTAATCTCGGGCACCTCGGTCTCAAGCCCTTCCAGCACATCGACCATTTGTGGTTTGGCTGTGTGGAAGTGGGCAAATTCGGGAAATTGCTTCAACCAGGTCACTGTGAGCCGCTCGGGCCCATTGGCTAGCGCTTCCCGGCCACGCGCGGTGATCTGCACCATTCCTTTGTTGGGAATAGTCAGCAAACCGGCTTTATTCAGGTAGGTCCGAGCCCAGCCTACTCGGTTGTTGATCACCGTCTGGCGACCCGACGACAGGCGCTCTTTGCGCTCGTTCTCGGTCAACTGGAAGACATCAGCGATGTGCTCGCGCAACGCGCTCAGCGGCATCGCTACGCCGTCGCGTACCGATTCCAGCACCGGGCGCATGATGGTTTGAAAATCTGGGATGGACATCCAGGCTCCTTATGTTCAATCAATGCTGCGCTGCACGCTCGCAGCCCTGCCCCCAATCGGGAAAATCTAGGGCCGATGAACGTGCAGATACTTGGAGGTCTGGCTATCAAACCACCTGATACTCCCCCTCAATCGGCGCACGCGCGCCAAACGCCTGGGTCAGATGGCTTTCCAACTCCGCCAACTGCTCATGCCGCCTGCGCAAGTTTTCCAAGCTTTGCTCCTGCTCCAGCAGAATCTTCTCGAACGCTTTAATCTGCGGCGCGAAGATCTCCATCACCTTTTCATGATCCTGAAGCAACTTCATCGGCTCAGCGAAGTGGCTCTTCACTACTTCAGCCAAGTCATTTTGCAGCTGCTTCAGCTCGGCCTCAGCACGTTGCTGCTGAACCACACTGATGGCGTCGGTCAGCACCTGAATCCCTGCACCGATCGGTCCGGCCCAACGGCTGATATTTGCCGCTAGCTTGGTCGCTTCCCAGGGTTTGAATTTGTAGACATAGCCCGTGAGGTTCTTCAGCGTTTCCCGCGCGAGAAACACTCCGTTCTTGATGCTCTCGACCGGAATCTTCGAAACCGCGCTCAACGCTCGACTGGAGGCAGCCAAGGCCGAGGCTGCAATGCTGTCGGCGAAGTCGGAAGAACTGTCGAGCTGATGTTCAATCTTCGCACTGATGCCATTCATGATGCTGGACGACTGGTTGAACGCGGTGCTGAACAGGTGATCGATGCGAAAACGCAACTTTTCGCCAATATCGTCCTTGGTGAAGCCAATTTTCGATTCCAGGAACGCGTGCACTTGGTCACGGGGCAACGTGCGAATACTGTTGAGCAGGTCGGTTTCGAGGTTGTTCAGCTCCTCGTAGAGATTGCCGACTGTGGCCAGGACCTTGCGCTTGCCCTCCGCAATGTCCTCTTGAATGCGCGCCGAATCAAGGCGCTGGTTATCGGCCAGTAACTTGAACTTGATCAGCTCGTCTTGAGCGACGGCGATCTTCTTGCCCAGTACATCGCGCACCACATCGATGCCGGTCTTTTTGATCAAGGTGTCGCGGCCGCTGCCATCCAGCACTTGCTGAGTCACCTGCTTGAGCTCGCCGATACGCGAACGCTGGTCGTAGAGGTCTTTTTGCTCCAGCCAGAAGTCCAGTCCGCGACTATTTGGGTTGGAGGCGACGCACACTACGTTGATCGCTTCGAGTTCTGCGGGCGTTAGATCGACGAAGCGCTGCAGCTTATTCAGCAGGTTCGTTTTCTTGATGGCGCTCTGCTGCTCGAATTCTTCGGGGTCGCGCAAGTCGGCGACCTCGTCCATTTTATTGATGACGAAAATGGTCGAGGTCAGTTTATTCAGGTCGCGTAGCACCCAACGCACGATGTCTTGGTGACTGTCTTTCAGCGGGTTTGTGGCGTCGACAACATAGAATATCAGGTGCGCTTCGGAAATATAGTTCTTTGTGATATCGCCATATTGCACTACGGCGCCGTCTTCCGCTGCCTTCTCTTTGTCACCGAAGAGGCCGGGGGTGTCGACAATTTCACAACGGTCCTGGAGGTTGTCAGGGCGGTAGATCGCCAGCGCGTCCGAGGACTCGTTGGTGTCGATCTTCATGTCCTTCATTACTTGGCCAAGCCAACCGGCGACCACGCTGGTTTTGCCGTCGGAGAATGCTCCAAGCAAGGCGATACAGAGGGCATCGGACTGCACGTCACCTATGGCTTTCTTGATTTTGTCGATGTCTTGCGAAACATCCAGGCCCAATTCTTCAAGCGCGCCAACCATTTTGTGCAGGTTGTCGAGCGACTTGATGACCTCGGTCTTGCTGGCGTTGAACTGTTTAAATTGTTCCATGGGGTTTGGCTTCCACTTGCTGTTTGAGAGCCTGGATCGAGGCAATTTTTTTATCGAACAAAGCGGTGACATCGGCCATCTTCCGACGCTCATCTTTGAGCTGGCGCAGCACGCTGTCTTCGATCTGCTCGCTGATTTTCGCCAGCATTCCTTTGGTATCGGTAGCGAACGTCTGGGTGACTTTGTCGCGCTCGGTTTGAATGGCCTTGGCCACCTGTTCCTGGGCTTCAGCGATTTTTTTGCCGCGCCCGCCAAAGAAGTAGCTCAGGCCCGCAGCCACCAGGCCGAACACACCGCCGACGATTGCCCCGACTATGTTGCCGATCCCTGGGAATACGGTGCCTATGCCAAAACCACTGAGTGCGTACCCGCCAACACTTAGCAGGAAGCTGCCGACGTCGGAAAAATTGAAACTGATGGCGTCCATGGCGCTGGAGAGCGACAAGGAGCTGTTTGCCGCTTCGCTCAACTGCTGCTGAAAGCTTACCCGCTTGGCATTTTCTTGCAGGCGTTTGAGCGCGCGTTCGATGGCTTGGGTAAGGTCCTCAAGCAATTGCTGCTGGGTGGTTTCTAAGCGCTCGGCTAGCCGATCCTGGCCCTCGCTGACATGCTGTTGAATCACCCGTTCCACATCCTCTTTATCGCTGAAATGCTCTTCAACCGCATTACGGGCTGCCGAGTTCAGTTCATTGAAGAAGCGGTCTAATGCGCTTTTACGCTTGGATGTGAAGCTGCTTTTGAGCTCTTCGAAGCTTTTGCGAATGACGTCCTGGCATTCCTGGACCTCGGCACCGATTTTCTCGGAGAAAGCCTGGTGCTCGTCACGCTGCTTTTGCAGGTCATTGATGGTGTCTTGCAACAGGCGCAGCACTTTGCGCTTGTTGCTTTCGACAATGTCTACCTCGAAGTTGGCGCAGCTGTTGCCGATGACATCCTGCAATTGATCTAACCGGCTGAAGCTGCGCATGGCCTGCTGGCTCGTGAAGTCTTGCAGGTAGGTGCGCTGCGACTTGAGCAGGTCGGTGCGGCTGGGGTGGATGCTGGTCAGGCCTCGCTGATCGAAGGCCACGCTGGCAAAGCCCAGCAGCCCTTGCAGCGTTTGGCAGCCACTGACCAACTCGGCGCCGAGCATGTCCTCAAGCACTTCCTGGGTCTGGTCGCGCATCGCTGCCGCGTCTTTGTGGGTCTGCTCGAGCGACTCGCGGTCGCGCTCGAACTCGTAGGTGTCACCCTTGCCGCGCAAGTTGCAGATGGCATACACCTTGGCATCACGGTTCAGGTAATGCTTGATCTTCTGCGCGGTGTTCTGTTCGGGCTTTTTGTTGGTGCCGTTCACGTAGAACACCAAATGAGCCTTGGCGATGGCCGCTTGCACCATCGCTTCGTATTTCTTTTCGTTGCCTTCGATGCCTGGCACGTCGATCAACTGGAACGACTTGCCTTGGTGGGTGAAGTGGTAAACGACGTTGTCCTGAGTGAAGTCTTCCTGACCGGTGCCGACGATTTCGCCATCGACTTGGCCGGCAACGCGCTGCAGGCGCTCAAGTTGTTGCTGTTGCTTCAGCAGAGTGGGCAGCCTGTCGCTGACCAGCTCGCTCAAAGAATGTTGTTCGCGCATGGGAAAGTCCGAAGTCTATGGGATGAAAGTCAGTTCAAGGCGATCAACGCCCCGCCTCACATCAACTGCGCATAGCCCACGGCACCGGCGATGGCACCGATCACCACGCCGCCCAACAGCCCCAACCACAACTTCATTTTGCCACTCTGCTCAAGCGCTACGCGGGTGGCTTCACCCTGGCGCTGGCGTTCGCTCAGCTGCGCTTGAGTCGCCTGCAACTGGTTACCTTGCTCGGTCAGCTGTTGCTGGCTGCGCTGGAAATCGGCCCGCACGCCGTGCAGCTGAAGCTCTACCTGCTGCATCGCGCTTTGAGTCTGAGTGAGCGCCAATTGGCTCTGGCTTAACCGCGCCTCGCTTCCCTGCAGCGATTGGCGGGTGCTTTCCAGGTCGGTAGTCGCACTGGTCAGGCGCTCTTTGCTGTAAGTGAGATCCTGCTGGGTGTGCGCCAGTTGTTGCCGGGTACTCACCAAGTCGCGCTGGGTCTGGTTGACCAGCGCCCCGATATCGTCGCCTAATGTGGCGATGTCTTCGCAGAAATTCACGTACCGTGTGCTGAGCTCTTCGATCAGCTCATCGCTTTTGCTAGAGAACACCGCCTGGATGTCTTTGGCGGTCGCCTGGTTACGCTCGATCAGCGCTTGACGCTTCTTCTCTTCGAACAGGATCCGCAGGCTTTCGATGATGGTGCTCTTGCCGGCGTTGGTTTCGCCGAAGAATGCAATGGTGAAGTTTTCCCACTCCGCGTGCTTCTCCAAGTAGGTGATTTCGCTGTCGAAGCGCGACTTCATTTCGCCGAGCTTATCCTTGACGCTGGCAAGGTGCGCGTTGCCTTTGTCATTACTCACGTCCAGCCGGGAGACATCATCCAGCGCTGTGGCAATGTCATTCGCTACCCGAGCGTACAGCTTGGAGAAATCTTGAGCACTACTCATATCGTTCCCTGTTCATTCTAGGCTGGATCCAATTCAGCACGGTAAATTGCATTTTGCCACTACGGCTGTCAAGTTCATCTTCGCCATACCGGCGCCCGCCACTGAGCGACTAAACGCTGTATCGGACAGCTGAGTAGTTTCTTGCGAATATGCCCATTACATCGTGGACAGCAGCTGCTCCACTCCCCTGGATGCAGCGCGTCACCAGCCGGTGTAACAGTCCTGCGCCAGCGGCAATTGGAGCACTCCAGCATGTAAGGCATAGGTCGAATCGGCATCATTCGCTCTCCTTTATCCTCACGCTTGCGCTCAACCGGTCTATCTGCGCTTTGAGCTCCCCGCTTATACGCTGCTCGGCGCGCAGGCTACGTTTTAGTTCGCGGTTCTCGCTTTCGAACACCTTGGCCCAGCGCAGCATTTCTCGGCAACGGCTAAGGCCCATCCAAATCTCCCGCAGCCGCAGGTACTGCACCAGCAGCACCACCAAGATCACCCCAATCAAGCCCAGCGCACCCGCCGTCAACCAATCATACAGACTCATATCCCTCTCCAGAAAAAAGTGGCCATGTGCAATCAATGCCAGACACACGATATGTAGCCTCAGATGACAGGTCCATAGTGTTGACCTATACAGGTAAAGTTATGGAACACACGGAGGGGCTATGAAACGCAAGCAATCTATTGCTCAGGTCCGCTGGGACCTGGCACTTCGCTATCGCTTGATCGAAACCGTGGCTTGGTGGGAAGGCCGGCTGACCACGGGCCACCTGATGCAGAGCTTTGGCATCAGCCGCCAGCAAGCATCTAAAGACATCAACACCTACATCGCCGAGCATGCGTCTAGAAACTTGACATATGACAAGCGGATCAAAGGTTACGTACCTACGCCGCACTTCAAACCACGCTTCATCGACCTCAGCGCCAGCGCCTACCTCGATATGCTTGCTCAGAACAATGAACGAGCCCCACATATCGAAGGGCTGAAGCTGGCCTATGCGCATACATTGATGTTGCAGGTTCCCGATCGCAGCATTCAGCCTGAGGTGCTTCGCCCCCTTTTGCGGGCCTGCCGGGAAGGGTTGCGACTAGAGGTCGAATACGTTTCGCTGGCCAACCCCGAGCCTGAGATTCGCTTGATCGAACCGCACACTCTGATTCATACCGGCATGCGCTGGCACGTTCGGGCCTACTGTGAGAAAAACAGCGCGTACCGCGACTTCGTGCTCAGCCGCATACGCGGCAAGCCAGACCTGCTGGACGGCAATGGCAATGGCATCGATGGCGATACAGTCTGGAACACTGAGGTATCGGTGATCCTGGAGCCTGACCCGCGGCTCGACGCCGCGCAGAAAGCAATCATAGAGGCTGACTACGGCATGCTGAATGGCCGGCTGGAGATCCCAAGCCGACAAGCGTTGGTCAAATATTTGCTGCAACGCTATCAAATCGACCCGAAGAACCTCGACCCTAAGCCAGAAGCGCAGCAGGTCGTGATCGCCAACTTGAACGCGCTTAAGCCTTGGCTCTACGACTGATTCAACGCGCTCGTTTCATCCCATAACAACGAATAATGCACCATAGGAAGAAACCAACACCCATGACAGCCGTATCTCCCCCAACGACCATCCCGCAAAGCTCATCTCCCGCGCCCGCCCCTTCAGCCTCCAACAGCCCCCGACAAGCACTATTCAAACTCCTCGCCGATGTCAAATGGTGGCTGCCGGTAGTCTCAACGCTTATCTCAATCTCACTGCTCACCAAGTACCTCTGGGTCATCCATCACCCCGAGTTGATCCTGAGTTCGTTAGGGAACCCTTCAAACCTCGTTGCCTGGTTATTCTTCAGCCTGCTGATACTCGCGTCGCTGCTGCTCATCGTATCGGTGCCGTCTTTGGTCTTCACGGTGAGCATGTCTGTATGCACCGTTGACAGAGAGCTGGAAAAGAGACTCGCCTTCCGCTTCGGCCTCATCGTAGGCTTGGGCTACCTACTGCTATCGCTCAACTTGCTGGGGGCGCTCTTTGATCACATCATGGCCCCTGCGTACTTCTTCCCCATCGTCGTAGTCGCGGCCGCGCTTGCCTTAATAATTCTGCTTCACCGCGATGCGCCCCTGCGCAACAAAGTACTGGAGCTACCGGCTGGTCCCCGCAAACCCTGGCATCGCAAACTCTATTACACAGCCACCGTAGGCTGGCTAGGTACGCTGCTAGCGTTCACCTCGGTAAGTGGAGTCATGCCCGCCCAGCTAGCCATCATGACGTGGCGAGGCGGGGACAGCAAC
This sequence comes from Pseudomonas sp. S31, assembly GCF_016648105.1. Lineage (GTDB taxonomy): Bacteria > Pseudomonadota > Gammaproteobacteria > Pseudomonadales > Pseudomonadaceae > Aquipseudomonas. The sequence continues at coordinate 8,076 of NZ_JACVVE010000012.1, forward strand.
GAAGAGGCATTTGGGGCTATTGCTCTCTGCTTATTGATAATGTGCCTCTACCTAGCGCCAGTCCTCGCCTTTTATTTGACAAACGGCGATGCGATGAAGCGCATCGGCCGAGCCGCACAGGTGCTGCTCGGGTGCATCTTCGTTAATGCCATGCTGTTGCCGGCCCTCTTGGACTTATGGGTCTACTCCGCCGCCAATCTGATCAAAATCAGGGACAATACCGAGCTGAGCTATGTGTTGAACGAAAAGGATTATCCGAAAGAGGTATTCAGTAGCGCCCCGTGGCAACTGGAGAGCTACCAGGGGCCGAATGGTTTGTACAGCGTCAGGGCGTTTCGTCAGTTCCGCTTCGGCGATACGTTGTTGATCTGTCCCGCTAGCTACCGAAATATCGGTTTGAAAGAGATCGACAGCTTCGCAGATCGCTGTATCGCGTTGTCCGAGGCCAAGGTGCATGTAGCCGCTCCTTTATTAAATAAGGAAGCCGCGACGGTAGCCAAGCCGGATTGATCCTGCACCCTAGCAATCATCAGGGGACGCCTGTAAACCCGAGATGATGGTCATACAGAACACGATCGTCGTGTAGCACGTTGGGGGGCAAAGCGACTAAAACTTACCCAACTCGTTCAAAGCACCCTGCCCGTCGGCGGCTGCGGATCAACTCAGTAGAAACGGCAACGCATATAGTACCGGCAGCGGAGTGCTGGCGGACGGGGGTTCAAATCCCCCCGGCCCAAGCATCACCTGCAGACTGGACGCCCAGGCAACGGCAGACTCTTTAACAGCAATCAAATCCCCAATAAAAAAATCCAGCCACCTCTCGATGACTGGATTTTTCAGGGATTTTTGGTCGGGACGGAGTGATTCGAACACTCGACCCCTTGCACCCCATGCGCTTAATCAGTGTATTTTCCTGGAGTTACCTGGACTGCCACGGAAAGCCTACAAGCTAGTAAATACGTGGCATACAGGCTATATTACGTTCTATCTCTGTCCATCAGCATCCACCTACAGCCGGTCGATCCGGTGGGGCAAAAGTGGGGCAAAATTCCAAGGTGATCGACCTTGGCTAGGGGTAGACATTGGCAAAGATCACAGTGAAGCAACTCGAAGCACTCACCCCCGCCGATGATGGCAAAACGCTCCGTGAAGAGGGTGGTCTGACCGCCAAAGTTCGTGCAGGTGTGCGCGGCGTTACAGCGCTGTTCCGCTACGAGTTCAAAATGGGCGGAGCCAAACGCGATCAGCGCCTGGGCAGCTGGCCCAAAAAATCGCTAGCGCAGATTCGTGCTGAGCGAGACGAAGTGAGAGCAAGCGTTACTAAAGGCATAGAACCCGCCATTGCCCGAAAGGCAGCTAAGATCGAGGCTCAAGCTGCCGTCGCCGCAACCATTGCTGAAGCCGAGCGTCAGGCTGCCGAGAACAAGACGGTCACCGACCTTTTTGAAGAGTGGATGCGCGACGGGGTATCTCGCCAGGACGGCAACGCAGAACTGCGCCGCAGCTTTTCCAAAGACGTGCTACCAGCTATTGGCGATAAACCACTGCGCACCCTGACTGAAAAAGACCTGCTTACTCTCCTGCGGTCGATCAAAGCCCGCGGTCTAAACCGTACCGTCATTATTCGCAGCAAGGACATAGGTCAGATGCTGAGATGGGCCGAGAAACGCAAGCCGTGGCGCACCCTGATGGTAGACGGTAATCCCGCCGACCTGATTGATGTCAATAAACTACTTGATCATGACTATCAGGAGCAGCGCGATCGCCTTCTATCCACTGACGAAATCCAAGAGCTGCAACAAATTTTCACTCGCTTGGTGTGTGAGTATGATGCCTTGCCCGCCGGACAAAAATATTCCGGCATCCGACCTGTGAATTCCCGCGTGCAATGCGCAGTCTGGATCTGCCTTAGCACGCTCTGTCGCATTGGAGAGCTACTAAAATCCGAATGGCGACATGTCGATCTCGAGAACGGCACCTGGTTCATTCCAGCAGAAGCCACCAAAGGTCATAAAGGTAAACGGCAGGATCACCATGTATTCCTATCATCATTCGCGCTGAACCAGTTCAAACGTCTTAGAGAAGAAACAGGCCACACCCCGTTCTGCTTTCCCAGCAAAGACGAAAGCAGTCATGTGGATACCAAAACAGTCAGCAAGCTGATCGGAGACCGGCAATGCTGCTTCAAGAATCGCAGCAAGCCTTTATCTGGCCGGCATCACGACGACTCACTGGTACTAAGCCAAGGTAACAAGGGCGAATGGACCCCGCATGACTTGCGTCGTACAGGAGCGACCATGATGCAGGAGCTCGGTGTGACATTAGAAATCATTGATCGTTGCCAGAATCACCTGCTGGGAGGCTCAAAGGTACGCCGGCATTATCTGCATTATGACTATGCCAAGGAGAAAAATGAGGCATGGAGCAAACTCGGAGAGCGTCTTGAAAACATCCTTCTGGCTCCAGCGACTTAAATCTGATCAGCACTCACAGGAACGGGAAAAGAGAATCGCTTCGGGCTTGTAAGCCTTTGAAAAATAAAACTTTTCAGCTATCCATAAAAAATGGAAACCCTTGATTTTGGACTCATTCTTAAAGGTAGACAAGCGGATTGCGCCAAAATGGGTTTTCTCCAGTCCGAACAGAGCTTCTGTCATTTTATTCTTCTGCTCGGACGCTTAGCCGCTCTCGCAAACACTGAACGAATACCGATTTCTGAAGATAAGCCACATTCAACCGGGTCCACGGTGTCACGGCCTTCTGGTTGGTCTGGAAGATCGCCCCCGGCGCCAGCATCACGCCCCTGCCCTGCACTTCTCGGGTCAACACGGCGGTATCATCGATACCCGGAAAACGCGCCCACAAGTACAAGCTCTGTTCCGGCCGGCAGAACACCTCGGCGCCGAGCTCGTCCAGCACCCGCAACCCGCCGGCGGTGGCCTCCCGCACCCGGTCCTGCAAGCGCATCAGGTGGCGCAGGAAGTGCCCTTCGCTGAGGATCACATCCGCCGTGCGTTCGCACAGCTCTGAACAACTGGTGTGCAGCATCATCTGCAGGTCAGCCAGCTCGTCGATGGCCTCCTTGCTGCCGGCGATATAGCCCACGCGCAAGGCCGCCGACACCGACTTGGAGAAGCTGCCGATGTACAGCGAACGGCGCAGTTGGTCGAGCGCCGCCACCTTCAGCGCCGAGCTGGGCTTGAAATCCGCCAGCGCATCGTCCTCGACCAGCAGCAGGTTGTGCCGCTCGGCCAGTTGCAGCAGGCAGTGGGCCTTGGCTGGGGAGATGTCCGAGCCGGTGGGGTTGTGGCACACCGACTGGATGAAGAACAGCTTGGGCCGTTCGACACGCAGCATGGCTTCCAGTGCATCCATGTCCGGGCCGTCCGCCAGGCGCGGTACGCTCAGCAACCGTGCGCCGTGCAACTGCAACTTGCCGAACAACGGGTAGTAACCCGGGTTTTCCACCAACACTGCATCCCCCGGCACCACGAAACGGCGGATGACCAGGTCCAGCGCATGGTTGGCGCCATGGGTAGTCACGATCTGCCGGGGCGTGGCATTGATGGCGTAGCTGGCCAGCTTGCGCACCAGGCTCTGGCGCAGCCCTGGGTTACCCAGGCGGTTGCCATAGCGGAACAGGTTGCCGGCGCCGCTGCGCATCGCCTGCCGGGTAAATTTGTCGAGGCGCATGTCCTGCAGCCAGGCCACTGGCGCAAAGCCCTCGCCCAGCGGCGCCAGCCCAGGCTCGCGAACAAACTGCTGACGCATCATCCAGATGGTGTCCATAGCCCGGGTATAGGGCGGCGTTTCATCCACTTCGCCAGCCTGTACCTGTGCCCCGACGAAAAAGCCCTGGCCGTGGCGCGCCTCCACCAGCCCCTTGGATGCAAGGATCTCGTAGGCGGTGATCACCGTGTTCTTCGAATGCCCGTGCAAGCGCATGTATTCGCGTAGCGATGGCAGGCGATCGCCAACCTTGAGCACGCTGCTACGGATCTGCTGCTCGACCGCATCGGCAACCTGTTGGGCAAGGGTGACTCGGGGCATCGACGAACTCCTTAGCTGCCATGGGTACAGCCCGGGTACTGTTGGGCAAAACTGTACGTTCATTCAAGGGCACAGTGGCTGCACATTTAGCACCACGCCGGCGACGCGCTCAAGCCGCCGCCCAACAACAATGACTCCAACGGAGCCCTTATGAGCCTCGACTCCCGCCTGCCCGCCTTCCGTAACCTGTCCCCCGCCGCTCGCCTGGACCATATCGGCCAACTGCTCGGCCTGAACCCCACCGACGTCAACCTGCTGGCCAACGCCGGTGCCCTGCCGCTGGACATCGCCAATGGCATGATCGAAAACGTCATCGGCACCTTCGAGCTGCCCTATGCCGTGGCCAGCAATTTCCAGGTCAACGGCCGTGATGTGCTGGTGCCACTGGTGGTCGAAGAGCCCTCGATTGTCGCCGCTGCCTCGTACATGGCCAAGCTGGCCCGCGCCAATGGCGGCTTCATCACCTCCAGCAGCGCCCCGCTGATGCGTGCCCAGGTACAGATTGTCGGCGTCCACGACCCGCTCAATGCGCGCCTGAGCTTGCTGCGCCGCAAGGACGAAATCATCGAACTGGCCAACCGCAAGGACCAGTTGCTCAACAGCCTGGGCGGCGGCTGTCGCGATCTCGAAGTGCACACCTTCGCCGACTCGCCACGCGGCCCGATGCTGGTCGCGCACCTGATCGTCGATGTGCGCGACGCCATGGGCGCCAACACCGTCAACACCATGGCCGAGGCCGTGGCACCGTTGATGGAGGCGATCACCGGTGGCCAGGTACGCCTGCGCATTTTGTCCAACCTGGCCGACCTGCGCCTGGCCCGGGCCCAGGTGCGGATCACCCCGCAGCAGCTGCAAACCGACGCATTCAGCGGCGAGGCAGTGATCGAAGGCATCCTCGACGCCTACGCCTTCGCCGCCATCGACCCGTACCGCGCGGCCACCCACAACAAAGGCATCATGAACGGCATCGACCCGCTGATCGTCGCCACGGGCAACGACTGGCGTGCCGTGGAGGCCGGCGCCCATGCGTTTGCCTGCCGCAGCGGCCACTATGGCTCGCTGACCACTTGGGAAAAGGACGGCAACGGCCACCTGGTCGGCACCCTGGAAATGCCGATGCCGGTTGGCCTGGTCGGTGGCGCGACCAAGACTCACCCATTGGCACAACTGTCGCTGCGCATTCTGCAAGTCAGCACCGCCCAGGAGCTGGCGGAGATTGCCGTGGCCGTAGGCCTGGCGCAGAACCTCGGGGCCATGCGCGCTCTGGCCACCGAAGGTATCCAGCGCGGCCACATGGCCCTGCACGCGCGCAATATCGCGGTGGTGGCGGGTGCCCGCGGTGATGAAGTGGATTGGGTTGCACGTCAGCTGGTAGAAAATCACGATGTGCGTGCCGACCGCGCCGTAGCGCTGCTGAAACAAAAGCGCGGCGAATGACCATGGCCCCGGCGCAAGCGGTAAAAGTGTTTGAAGTCGGCCCGCGTGACGGCCTGCAGAACGAACGCCAGCAGTTGTCGGTGGCCACGCGCGTGGAACTGATCGGCGCGCTGGCGGCCAGCGGCCTGCAGCATATCGAGGCCGGTGCCTTCGTGTCGCCGCGCTGGGTGCCACAAATGGCCGGCAGCGACGAGGTGTTGCGCCAGTTACCCGGCGACGACGGGGTCAACTACACGGCCCTGGTGCCCAACCTGCAAGGCTTCCAGGCCGCGCAGCGGGCCGGCTGCCGCGAGGTGGCGGTGTTCGCGGCCGCCTCCGAAGCGTTTTCGCGCAACAACATCAATTGCTCCATCGATGAAAGCTTCGAGCGCTTCGCCCCGGTATTGCAAGCCGCCAAACAAGCCTCTGTGCGCGTGCGCGGTTATGTATCCTGTGTGCTCGGTTGCCCGTTCAGTGGCGCGGTGGCGCCAGAGGCCGTGGCCGAGGTCGCACGCCGCCTGTATGAACTGGGCTGCTACGAAATCAGCCTGGGTGACACCATCGGCGCCGGCAGGCCGGACGCGACCGCGCGGCTGATCGAGCAGTGCGCCCGGCAACTGCCGGTGACCGCGCTGGCCGGCCACTTTCACGATACCTGGGGCATGGCCATCGCAAATGTCCACGCCGCACTGGCGCTAGGTGTACGCACCTTTGACAGCTCGGTTGCCGGCCTTGGCGGCTGCCCCTACTCGCCCGGTGCCAGCGGCAACGTTGCCACCGAAGAGCTGCTGTACCTGTTGCACGGCCTGGGCTACAGCACAGGTGTCGACCTGCAGGCGGTGGCCCGGGTTGGCGTGCGCATCAGTGCCGAACTGGGCATCGCCAACCGCTCCCGCGCCGGCCTTGCAATGGCGGCAAGGAGCGCCGGCGAACAACACCCGTAGCACGTGTAGCACCCGAACAAAAACAACATGCCCGCAAAGGCAGGAGAATGCCAATGACCCTTGAATGCCGCCTGCACCCCCGCGCACCGGAGGTGAACCATGGCTGACGACAACCTCTATGAAGTGTGGGGCGACACCGTGGACAGCCGCCACCTGCTCGCCGCCATCGCCATCGGCGCCGCCTGCAGCCTCGGCACGTTCTTTCTCGCCGAACACCTGCTGACCGGCTGGGTCGAGTCCAGCCAGATGGCCCGTGCCTACGCCATGCTGCTGGGCATTCTCGGCTCGCTGCTGGGTGGCGGGGTCAGTGCCTGCCTGTTCAAACCCAAGCGTCATGTGGTCGAACACTTCGCCGACCCGGCCTGGCGCCAGCAGGTGATTGAAGAACTGCGTGATGAATACGGCGGTATCGGCCAGCTCAGCGATCTGCCGCAAGAAGTGCGCAACGAGCTGCGCGAACTGGGCCTGGAACGCCTGTTCGCCGAAGCTGAACCTGCCAGCCCAGCCGTGGCCTGCTCAAGCACTGCAACCCTGAAGCGAGGGACCGCCTGATGGACGCCTTGTTCGACCAGGTACTGATCGCCATGCTGATGGGGGTAATCGGTGCCGTAGTGTTCTCGGCCATCGGCCTGATTTCCGGCAGCGACGAAACCACCACGCTGGCACCGCTGACCTTGCTGGTGGTGCTGCTGGGTGTGCCCGCTGCCGGGGTGTTCACCTTCTTCCTTGCCGGCGCTGTAGCCAAGCACATGACCCACGCGGTGCCCACGGCGTTGCTCGGCATCCCCGGCGACACCATGGCCACGCCACTGATGCGCGAGGCCAACTTCCTGCGCAACCTTGGCGTGCCGCATATTGCCCTGCGCAAGATGATCTCCGGCGCGGTCATCGCCGCCCTGGTGGCCGTGCCGCTGGCGGTGCTGTTCGCCGTGCTGCTGGCGCCGTTCGGCGATACGATCAAGCAGGCCGCGCCCTGGGTGTTCCTCGCGGCCGCCACCACCATTGCCTACTTCTCGGCCGGCCGCTGGGCCTCAGTGCTGGCGCTGCTGCCGTTCGTGCTGGTGATCATTGCCTTGCAGACCCTGACCGCCCAGCACGGCGTCAAGCTCAGTGTCAGCTACTTCCTGGGCATCGCCATCGGCCCGCTGATCGCCGCCCTGTTCGCCATGCTCGCCCCGGCAGAGCGGGCGCGCATGAAGCGCAGTGAGCCGCGCACCTTTGCCCTGTCGCCAGACGTCAAGGGCTGGGGCGGCTGGTTCCCCAACCCGCTGAAGGTGCTGGACCGCCGCCAGGCCGGCTGGACCCTGGCCACCGCTACCGTGTCCAGCGCCACCTTCGTGTTCAGCCCGGTGGCAATGACGGTGATCCTCGGTGAAGTGGTCGGTTCGCGCATCAAGCACGCCTATCACCGCCTGACCTCGGTGATCAGCGTGCGCAACGGGGTCACCGAGTCCACTTACATTGCCGAGGCATTGATCCCGCTGATCGCCTTCGGCCTGCCGCTCAGCCCCGTGGCTGCCGGCCCGGCCGCGCCGCTGTTCAACGCGCCGCCACGCTTTACCGTGGATGCCGCCAGCGGTCAGGTGAACAACCTGCACAACCTGCTCAGCGCCGGCGAGTTCCTGGCTTTCGGCATGCTCGCGGTGGTGATCGCCATCCTGATCGCTTACCCGTTCTCGATGAATTTCGCCCACCGCGCCGCCTCGTTCGTTTCGCGGCGCATCAGTCACGAGGCGGTGATCGCCACCTTCGTTGGCCTGATCCTGGTGATCGGCCTATGGGAAGGCGGCCTGCTGGGCCTGCTGGTGATCCTCACGGTCGGCCTGCTGGGTGGCTTCCTGTACCGCTTCATCGGCTTCAACATCGGCGTGCAGTTCATGGGCTACTACACGGCTGTACTCAGCGTGCCGGCCATCGTCGCCCTGTTCGCCTGAACTGACCTTCTCCTGCTCCCCCACGCAGCCACAGCGGCTGCGTGGTTTCATTCGCCTGCAAGAAAGGAACAACAACAATGAATATCCTTTGCCCCCCTTGCCGCATGACGGCGGCTGGCGCCTGCCTGCTGCTCGGCGCCGGCAGCGCCTTGGCCCAAGGCTTCAGCGAAGATGCCAAGGTCGGCCTGACCCTGCGCAACTTCTACATCAACCGCAATTTCGTCGACCCGGCCTACCCCCAAGGCAAGGCCGAAGAATGGACGCAAAGCTTCATCCTCGACGCCCGCTCCGGCTTTAGCCAGGGCGTGGTCGGCTTTGGCGTGGATGTGCTGGGGCTGTATTCGGTAAAGCTCGACGGCGGTCGCGGCACTGCCGGTACCCAGTTGCTGCCGGTGCACGATGACGGCGGCCCGGCGGATGACTTCGGCCGCCTCGGCGTTGCACTGAAAGCACGCGTTTCGGCCACCGAGCTGAAGGTTGGCGAGTGGTCGCCGATGCTGCCGGTGCTGCGCTCGGACGACGGCCGCTCGCTGCCCCAGACCTTCCAAGGCGCCCAGCTCACCTCGCGTGAAATCGACAACCTCACGCTTTACGGCGCACGCTTTCGCGGCAACAGCCCTCGCAACGACGCCAGCATGGATGACCTGTTCATGTCCGGCCGGCCCAGCGCCACATCGGACCGCCTGGATATCCTGGGCGCCGAGTACCTGTTCAACGGCAAGGCCACCCAACTCGCAGCCTGGCATACGAACCTGCAAGACATCTACCGCCAGCAGTACTACAGCCTGACCCACAGCCAGGCCGTAGGCAACTGGACGCTGGGTGCCAACCTCGGCTACTTCGTCGGCGAGGACAGCGGTCGCTCACTGGCAGGCAAGATGGACAACCGTACCACCTCGCTGCTGCTCTCGGCGCGTACCGGTGGCCATACCTTGTACCTGGGCCTGCAGCGGGTCAGCGGCGATACCGGCTGGATGCGGGTCAACGGCACGGCCGGCACCAGCCTGGCCAACGACAGCTACAACTCCAGCTACGACAACGCCCACGAACGCTCCTGGCAGGTGCGCTACGACCACAACTTCGCAGTCGATGGCCTGCCCGGGCTGCAGCTCATGACCCGCTACATCAGCGGTGACAACGTGCACATTGGCAACGTGCGCGATGGCAAGGAATGGGGCCGCGAAAGCGAACTGGCCTATACCGTCCAGAGCGGTAGCTTGCGCGACCTGACCGTAAGGTGGCGCAGTTCCACGCTGCGCCGCGACTTCAGCAGTAATAAGTTCGATGAACACCGGGTGATCGTGAGTTATCCGCTGTCTATCCTTTGAACCCAATCCTCTCCTCAACGCAACCACGCGGCGAACCAGAGCCAATGGTTCGCCGCGTGCCTTAACTGCCTACACTCAAGGCCTGCCGACGACGATACCGCGACACTCGCCAAAACCAATGCTGGCCACACCTTCACGCACGCAGCGGGCTCGCATGATGATCTCATCGCCGTCCTCAAGGAACTTGCGCATCTCACCGCTGGCTAACTCCACCGGGCGCTTGCCGCCCTCGGTGATCTCCAAAAGGCTGCCGAAGGAATTCGCAGTAGCGCCGGACAGTGTGCCAGAGCCGAACAGGTCTCCCGGCTGCAGCTGGCAGCCGTTGACGGTGTGGTGAGTAATAAGCTGAGCCACTGTCCAGTACATGTTCAGGGTATTGCTAATCGCTAGCCTATGAGCCGGCAAACCCGCCTCCCTCATACACGCAGTGATTAGGAGCACTTCCAGTTCGATGTCGAATGCGCCACACGCTTGGTCCTGCTCGTCGAGCAGATACGGAAGCGGCTGCGGGTCTCCTTCAGGGCGATCCGGTTGAGACCTGCGGAACGGTGCCAGCGCCTCAGCGGTAACCACCCAGGGTGACAGCGTGGTGATGAAGTTCTTGGACAGGAATGGTCCTAATGGCTGGTATTCCCAGGCCTGGATATCCCGCGCCGACCAATCATTGAGCAGGCACAGGCCCGCCACGTGCTCGCCAGCCTCGGCGATCGGTATGGCCTGGCCCATTTCATTACCCTGGCCGATCCACATACCTAGCTCCAGTTCATAATCCAGTCGCGCGCAGGGACCGAAGCTCGGTTCGGTCTGCCCCGCCGGAAGGGTCTGGCCGTTGGGGCGGACCACCTCGGTGCCCGACGGGCGAAGGGTGGAAGCGCGGCCATGGTAGCCGATGGGCACATACTTGTAGTTGGGTAGCAGCGGGTTGTCAGGGCGGAATAGCTTGCCGACATTGGTGGCGTGCTGGATGCCCACGTAGAAGTCAGTGTAGTCGCCGACCTTGGCCGGCAGGTGCATCAGGCACTCACCGGCCGGGTACAACATAGGTTGCAGCACAGCTTGGTATTCGCTGCCTTCTGCCAACAGGGCGAGAAGGCGCTCGCGTAGGGCCACGCGGGGGACGCTGCCCAAGGCAAAAAACGCGTTCAATGCACCACCCCTGGTGGCCTCGACGGCCATCTTAGCGGCACCGTCGAGCAAACCCGCGGTTAGCACTTCCTCAAGGTCGAGAATGGCGTCGCCGATGGCTACTCCGCAACGCGGCAGATGTGAAGGGCGACTAAAGATACCCAGGGGCAGGTTCTGCAGCGGGAAGTCGCAATGCCCATTAGCATGCTCCACCCAGCTACGGGCATCGGCAATAGTTTTCATGACTACATCCAGTTTCAATCAATGGTTTTTTGGAAGCCCTAACACAGGAGGTTTTCGAGGTTAGAGGCGGGCAATGATGGCGAGCGCCACGGTGAAGGCGATCTTGATAGTGCAGAGAAAGCAGGCTCATAAATTCAGGCAGCGATGCAACACCTCACCGGGCTGCATCGACAACTGCGCATGTCAGCGTATCGATGCACTCTGGTGCGGTAAGACACTATGGGTCTACGTGGGTGCATGGCCCCGTTAGGAAGGGCCATTTAGCTGTGCCAGTCCAACATCAAACGATGTGAATTCAACCCGCAATCGATCGCTGCTGCGTTTGCCGCTTACCGTTGAGTAGGAAGAGTACGGATGCAGCGGCAATTATTACTCCTGGCGTCGCAGCCATCAGTACAGTGGCTGCCCCGCTACCCGCGGCCAGCATCTGCCCAGCGAGCAAAGGACCACTCATTGAGCCGAGTCGGCCAATTGCGACTGCTGCACCAACACCGGTACCGCGAATCACAGTAGGGTAGAAACGTGGGACGAGTGCGTAGAGCACCAATTGACCGCCGATAGAGAAGAACCCTGCGGTGAAGCCTGCTACCAGCATCGCTGACATATGGCCGGACAATCCTAGTGCTGCCAGAGCAACAAGAATCCCGCAATACATCAAAACAACCAGGAAGGTTACATTCCAGCGGTCCAACAGACGACCGAGGAATAGAGCGCCCATCGCACCACCGACGTTCAGGACAATTTGCACCGTAGTAGCTTCTACGCGACTAAATCCTAGTCCTCGCAGCAACGTCGGCAGCCAGTTCTGCAAAATGAACAAAACCATAAGGGTGAAGAAGAAACCTACCCATAGCAGGATGGTCGGCTTGGCAGTATCGTTCTGAAACAACCCTTTCCAATCTGCACGGCCCTTAGTACTGCCGCTTATTTTTTGTGCACGGAATGCTGATGACTCCGGCAGCGACCAGTAGAGAAGCGGGACAATCAGCAGTGGGCCAACGCCCCCTACGTAGAACACAGTCTTCCACGTCTCCTCGGTTCCCGTGAGGCCAATAGCCGCTGCCAAGGCGCCGCCCAGAGGCATACCGCAATACATCATGCTCACAGCAGTTCCATGGAGCCGCTCCTCAACGGCTTCTGAACACAGGGCGATGAGGTTCGGCATAGCAGCCCCCAGACCCAGGCCGGTCAGGAAGCGCGCAAGCAGCAGACTCTCGAAATTCCAGGCGATGGCCGTGGCGAGCGAGAAGACCCCGAAAATAGTCACTGCACCGATAAGAACGCTCTTGCGCCCTGCTCTGTCAGCCAGCCAACCGCCCACGAGAGCACCCGGCAATAGGCCCATGATACTGGCGCTAAATACAAGCCCCAACGCACTTGAGGAAAGCGCGAACTGAGCTGCCAGGGATGGGCCTACAATGCCAGCCGATTGGATATCCATGCCTTCGAGCAGTGCGACTATGAAGCATAGGCCGATGGTCAAAGTCGAGGAGCGCGCAGCGATTGTCGTCGTGCTCATGTTTTCACCTTTTGTATGTATTGTTGGTGGTTAGTGTTGTTAAAAACGAGGCAGATCCGGGTGAGGCATTTGTCCTTCATGAATGTGCATCCCTCCTAGCTCTGCACACCGATGCAAAGTCGGTATGGCCTTGCCCGGATTGAGAATCGAGTGGGGATCAAAGAGCTTTCGAATCTGCGCGAAGATATCGATTTCATCGGCCCCGAACTGCCAGCACATGCCGTGCAGCTTTTCGGTACCGATGCCATGCTCCCCGCTGATCGAACCGCCCGCCTCTAGGGCTAATGCCATGATCTGATCAGCTAATTTCATGGCGCGCTCTTCTTCTCCTTCAATACGACTGTCGTAACGAAGTACGGAATGAAGGTTTCCATCCCCAGCATGGAAGCTCTGCACGACCTCAATCGAGGCGTCAGCAGCCATCTGGTTGATACGATCAAGCACTTCGCCGAGCAATCGACGAGGAACTACACAATCTGCCACGTAGACATCGCGAGCAGTTCTGAGCAGAGCCGGCAAAATGTTCTTTCGTGCCGACCACAGCTCAAGTCGCTCATGTTGATCATCGGCCTGACGCAGCTCGAGCAGTGAGTGCTGCTTGAAAATCGCCTTGATCTGCTCAGTCCAGGATTCAATCTCGGCAGACTGGCCATCCAGCTCACATAAAAGCGCACCGCCTGCATCCGTGCGAAGCCGTAGTCCCGGAGAGTAACTGTCGGCAGCGATCAGCGAAGCGTTATCCATGACCTCCAGTCCGGCCGGCACAATCCCAGCAGAGATAATCGAGGTGACAGCGTCGCAGGTGTCTCTCGGGGTCAAGAAAAATGCCAGTAAGACACGAACCTTCGGCGGGACGGGAAGTAGCCGCAAACGCGCTTCGGTAATGAGCCCCAACAACCCTTCCGAGCCTGTTATCAGGGATAGGAAATCGAATCCTGGCGTGTCCAGCGAGGAACCGCTCAGGTCAAGAACTGAACCTGAACCGTCGACCAATCGCGCACCGACCACGTTGTTCACAGTGAGTCCGTACTTGACACAGTGAACTCCACCAGCGTTTTCCGCAACGTTCCCTCCAACTGTGCACGCGCTCTGGCTCGAGGGATCGGGAGCAAAAAACAGTCCGTGGGCTTGCGCGTGCTCGGATACCATCACATTACGCACTCCCGGCCCGACCAGCGCTTGCCCCGCCTCGGGAAGTATCGAAATAGAGCGCAAACGATTGAGGCCGAGCACCACGCTTCCCATGACTGGGGTCGCGCCCCCGGAGAGGCTGGTACCAGCGCCACGCGGAGTGACTACAATACGGTGGTGCGCGCAATAGCGAAGGACCTTACACACCTCTTCTTCATCAGCAGGCAGTACTACGGCCATCGGTCGCTCGCATAGATGAAAGAGGGCGTCGCACTCGTAGGGAACAAGAGCAGCCGGCTCATCCATGACCCACCGATCACCGACGATCGCTCTGAATGCAGCGATCGCGGAACTGTTTGGATGTTCAGAACCCTCAAGCATGGCTTGTCTCCTGGCTCGGCAAGCGCCGTGCAATCAACTCCAGCCAATGACCAACATCAAGGGGGCTGGATTTTTGGAGATGCATGATGCATCCCACATTCGCGGAAACGACTTGGGTAGGATTACCTTGCACAAGGTGTTTGAGCTTGCGCGAGAGCAGTTCTTCACTGCGATCGGGCTGCAGAAGCGAGTAGGCTCCCGCAGAACCGCAGCACATGTGTTCCTCTTTGACCGGAGTGAGCTTGTAGCCGGCTCGCCGGAGAACCTTTTCCACCTGTGCCTTGGCTCGCAAGCTGTTCCGCAAACTGCAAGGCACGTGAAAAGCCAACCGCTCTTCACCTTCTGCCAAAGGCGACAGTACCAATGGGTTTTTATCCCACATGGCATTGATGAATTCTCCAGGATCGCGCACCAGGGCACTAACCCGAGCAGCCTTCAACGCGTAATCCTTGTCATCACGCAACAGATGTCCATAGTCCATGAGCTGCGCGCCACATCCTGTCGATGAGGACAGGATGGCTTCGACGCCACGCTCGATATGAGGCCACCAAGCGTCAATGTTGCGCCGCATGGCCGCTCTCGCTGCTTCTGGAGCATCCAGGTGCTGACTCAGCGCACCACAGCAGCCGCCATCCGAGGCCTTGATCAGGGACACGCCGAATCGATCAAGGAGCAATGAAAGCGCGGCGTCATGCCCAGGTGTAAATACCGGTTGCACACAACCTGAAAGACTCAACACCTTGCGCGCATGCCTTGGTGTAACCCAGGTCGCAGGAGACGGCCGGACTGGCACCTTAGAACGCAAATTGGTCGGGAGGTAAGGCTTCAACGCCCACCCGACCAGCGCAACCGTCTTCAGCACTGGCCGGGACGACAGCAGTGTCCGGATGGCCACGCGACTCATGCGCGGCCAGAAGGGTCGCACTTGTTGCTCGTTGATTACTTGCTGCCCCAGGTCAATCAAATGACCATACTGCACTCCCGACGGACAGGCCGTTTCGCAAGCCTTGCAGTTGAGACAGTTATCCAGATGAGCACGGGTCTTCGCTGTAACCTCGCCTCCCTGAAGCGCTTCACGGATGAGATAAATCCTGCCTCGGGGGCTATCAAGCTCGTTCTCGAGCACTTCGTAGGTTGGGCAAACGGACGAGCACAACCCGCAGTGCACACAGCTCTCCACCAAGGTGGCAGCCTCAACGGCAGCATCGCTCGCGATCAGATTCTGATGGAGGTCTACGCGCATGGGGCACACTCTTTCGCTGTCGTTTGCAGGACCGAACGATCAAAGATTCGATGAGGGTCAAAAATGTCGGCTAAGCCATGGCTTAGAGCGTTCATGTCTTCAGATAAGGCTCGCCAATCGCAACCTGCGGATGACACCCAGGGTGAAGCATGCCCCCCATGATTGCGCGCCCACTCGTGAAGCTTGTTGTCGGCGCTCGGCATCCAGATCCAGCGCAGGCCACCCGCCCAATCGATCGCGCCCGTGGACGCGTGGAGAGGAGCGTCTGGCCTGACACTTACTCTCCAGAGCATTTCGTCCGGCCTGGGCAAGAAAAAGGTATGCTCCTGGTGAGCAACACTGCGCCACGGCGCATACTCATCGCTCACTTCGGCGTAATCGGCGTTAAGCCTTGCCAGGGCGTCGCGAACACTAGGGCAAGTGCCGCTGTAGCGAAGGAAAAGATGCCCGTCTACATAAAACGAACCGGACAACAAGCCTGGCCCCTGCCCTCCCTTCAACATCATGGACAGCGCCTCTTGTGCTGAGCATGCGATGGAAACCGTCATCTCGGCTTCGGGCCGGGGCATCACCCGCAGCGTCACCTCGAGCAAAGCACCAAGCATGCCGCGGCTGCCACCCGCCAGCCGTGCCACATCGAACCCGGCCACATTTTTCACTACCCGTCCACCGAAGCGCAGGTCTCTGCCCTGACCATCGACCAGTCGAATGCCAATGAGGTGATCGCGCAGCGCACCCGCATACGGTCTGCGGGAGCCTGACCAGCCAAGCGCGACGGCACCTCCCACAGTATTGTTGTGCTGCACAACGGGCTCAAAACCAAGCATCTGACCATGGCTAGCCAACGCCTGTTCGAGCTGGATCAGGGGAGTTCCGCAGCGGACCGTGACAACCAGGTCACTAGGATCGTATTCGACGATTCCCGCATGGTCCTTGAAAGAAATCACGGAAACGTTCGCGGGCACCTGACTGTGAGTTCCGGCTCCCTGTATCTGGAGCTTGGTACGTGCGGCACGCGCCTGAGCGAAGCGTTCACGTAGCCAGA
This sequence comes from Pseudomonas sp. S31, assembly GCF_016648105.1. Lineage (GTDB taxonomy): Bacteria > Pseudomonadota > Gammaproteobacteria > Pseudomonadales > Pseudomonadaceae > Aquipseudomonas. The sequence goes on from NZ_JACVVE010000012.1 coordinate 24,435, forward strand.
TGACTGCATCGCTATCACCGGGCACACGATGGCTATCTCCGCAGGACTGTAGAGCGAAGGCTGACATTTGAAAGGCAATCCCGTATTTTTTATTGTGAGCGCTTGGCTGAAAGCCGCGCATGCCATGACGTTAATGAATGCACGGCAGAAGGTCGACTGACTTATTTTCGCTAACGCATGAGGTAGACCTCATGTGCAAAAAAGCACTGTGGTCGGACGCTCGTACAGATACAATCGCTAGGACCGGCCATAACCCCAACAATGCCCATAACACATGACCGACAAAGACAATAAAGCGCTGCTCGATAGATATTTCAGGTCGTCACTGAGCTTAAAACAGCTACGCGTGCTGGTAGCACTCTCAGAGCTGGGACAAGTGCGAAAAGTCGCCGAGTCAATGAATGTCAGCCAGTCAGCAGTTTCAAAACAGCTAGCTGAAATCCAGGATGGCATTGGGCACCCCGTAGTACGTCGGAAAGGCAATCATCTGGAGGTGACACCCGTCGGCCTCGCCCTGATAAACAGCGCACGCGAAGTTCTGTACCATCTCGATCGTGCTCAGCGCGAGATACTTGCCCTAAGCGAAGGCAAGGGTGGTCACATTGTTCTTGGTACGGTCTCGTCGGTATGCGCAACCTTGATCCCAACCGCCCTGACCTACCTGAGTGAGTGCGCGCCGTCCGTATCAATCAAAATCGAAGAAAGCACTGCAGACAAGCTGATTCCACAACTCGTGGATCGCTCGATCGATATGGCGATTATCCGAATGTGGCAACCGGTGGCTGTACCAGGCACAATGCAACAGGCGCTTATGAACGAAGCGCTTGTTATCGTCGCAGGGCCTGCTCACCCTCTCGTACAACAAACCAAAGTTGAGTGGGTGGAAACCGTTGATTATCCATGGATCGTGCCGAACTCAGGCTCCCCAGCACGCGAAGCCTTGGAGGCGATGCTGGCACAGCACGGTTTGAGATTACCGGACGGGGTCGTGGACTCGATCTCTATGACACTGATCGTGTCATTGCTGGAGCAAAGCCGTTATATCTGTTTGCTTCCTGAAAACTTCGCCAGAAAACTTGAAGCCAGAAACGAAGCCAGGGTTCTTCCTCTGGACACCGCCAACCTGCTTTCGGAAGTAAGGGCAGTCTGGTGCACTGCCAACACGAATCCGGCACTAGGAATGCTGATGCGGTGCCTTGTTCAAGCCTCCCGTTGACAGCAAGAATGGGCCGCTGCCTAACCCCGGGGGGTTTTGGACGGGAGTTCACCGAAGCGTAAGCGGTACTGCTCGCTGAAGCGACCTAAGTGGTTGAAACCCCATGACTCGGCGATCTCCGATACCAGACGATCGGACTCACTACGCAACAGCTCATTCCGTACACCGTCCAGGCGCAATCCCTTCACATATTGCATGGGCGACTGTTGGAATGCTCGCTGAAAACCTTCACTGAGTGAACGGACGCTAACTCCTGCGGCATTGGCAATCTCCGCCAGCTTAATGTCTTGGCGCAGGTTACCCCGAATGAATCCTTCTGCGCGCTTCACATGACGCGGCGTGAACGGCTGCGGGGCAAATCCGTTGCCGTTGTCACCTTGAATGGCATGCATCAACGTAAAGAGCGCACTCTGCTGCAAGAACTCGATAGTACGGGCGTCAGGGGCAGGTTCAGGCCCAATCATGTACGTCATCAGCAGATTAAGGAAACCAATCCAGCGTATTTGTGCGGAGCCACCGGCTTGGAGCATCGCATCGAAACGTAGCGGCTTATCCGGTGCGCTTCCATGAAAATCCACATAAGCCGATTCAATCATAGCGAGGGGAAACTGCACGTGCAGCCGCCAGCTATCAGCACTGAAAGCTTTGTTGATACGGTCCTCCAACGAGTCGATCATTACCAGTCCGCCGCCACCGGAATACACGCCCCTCGGGGTGTGAATGGTTGCGCTGCCCTGTAGCTGGGTACTCACCAGGAGAAATGAGGTCGGGGCCTGATCAAGATTGACCGGAACACCGAAGCGCAGGCTCGCCACCTGCAAATCCCCGATTGGACGGCGATGCCATTGCATGGCAAGGGGGCCATCAGAACTGAGCACGGCGAGCCGGTTAGGGCTGTAGTTGGCCGCAAGAACATCAGAAGCCGCGCGTGCATCAAATGCTTCGACTTGATCGGGCGTGACGCCCAATGCAGCTTGTGCGTGCATGCGCAGCAAGGAAACCGCGTGGGCAACGCCATTACTGGAGGCCATGTGAGTCACGGCGTGGCACTCTTGTTGTTATAAATGATCACGTTGTAAGCAATCAGCCTGGAGGAGTCAATCCCGTCTAGGCTGAGCGGCAGGACCAAGGCTGTAAACACCTCCGGCTCCGACGAGGTGTCATGCTCCCCTACAACTGCTTGTAGCGAATGTCGTGCCTCAAGACACCGTGATGAGGCGCCCGCCTGGTCATGGAAGACGCCTCGAGCATCTGACCATTCACTTCCGCTAACGCATCCAGAATGATGCTGCAGGAGCAATGCCACTAGCTCAAGACGATTAGCGCAGGGGTCGAGAAGTAGATCGGTTGGAACAATGCATGATTCGTCGGCCCGTGCACTTTGATACCCGAACGCGTAAATCTTTCATCGTTGCGATGAGCGCTTCTATGGAGTCAACCTCCATTGCCAAATGCGGCGTCCGATCCGGCGTAGTGTGATCTCGCCCCAAATCTTGACCTGCCTGAAGCTCGAAAAAAACAGACGTTACCCGCACCTGCATCTAGGAAATACGCCTTTACGGGCCTACACCGCTGATGGAAGCACCGCGCTTTCGTAATCAACTAGTCAGCTTCATGCACAGATCCTGCTCGTCCCATTGGGCAGTTGCAAACCCTACTTGCAGTTATAAGCGCCGTAATAAGCTGCGAGACGGCCTGTCGTTAGGAGCCTAACGAAAATCGTCTTGGCCAAGGTAGCCGATAATCGCATTCGCTAGCCGGTTCTGGCAGGTTTAACTGACCGAGCTGCGCAAAGGCACACAGAAGATATCCACGGAGCGAACAATCTCGCTAGATGCGGATACCCGCTGCCAAATCCGGCTAACCGCATTTACTGCATCTCCTTAAGCTCATGGTGCGTGACACTTACAACAAAAATTAAACGGAGAATCCTATGTCAACGCTTCTGAGAGCACTCAGCCTGCCGGCGCTTATCGGGCTTTCACACCTTGCGGTAGCCGATGATGTAGTCACCCTTAAACTCGTTCACTTCCTTCCTGCTATTTCGAACGTTCAGGTGAATATATTTGAACCGTGGTGCAAGAAGATCTCGGATGAATCCCAAGGGCGGATGAAGTGTCAGATCTATCCATCTCTTCAACTGGGGGGCACCGCCGCTCAACTCGTCGACTTGGCGAGGAATGGTGTAGCCGACATCGTCTGGACAGCACCTGGTTATTCTCCTGGCCGGTTTCCTAAAACTGAAGCCATCGAACTGCCAGGCATGATTCCTCTGGGCGGTACGCGTGGCAGCGAAGTCGTATGGAACTTCTATCAACAGCAGTTGAAGGACGAATACAAGGACTACAAAGTACTCGCCATGCATGCGGACGGCGGCATGAACTTCCATACCAGGGATCAGAAAATCGAGTCGGCGAAAGATTTTGAGGGCCTCAAGTTACGTGCCCCCAACAGGACCATCGCAACTACCCTCACCGCCTTGGGCGCCGTGCCCGTAGCCATGCCGCCCGCTCAAGTAACCGAGGCCATCTCCAAAGGAGTCGTCGATGGGGCCGCGGCTGTCTGGGAAAATGTGGTACCTACCAAGATTTCCGAAGTCACAAAATACCATACGGACACGCCTGCAGATCGACCTGCACTGGGTGCAACCGCACTGACGCTGCTTATGAATAAACGCAAGTACGACTCACTGCCTCAAGATCTAAAGGATGTATTGGATCACAATAGTGGCTCGACCCTGGTGACCCAAATAGGCGGAGTGTTTGATGAGCAGATCGAAAAAGCGAAGGAAAAAATTCTCGCCGAGAATGGCACCATCGTCGTCATGCCGCTAGCAGCCTATGACGAAGCAATTGCGAAACTCAAACCGCTGGAGGCGCAGTGGATATCGAACGCCAAGGGCTTTGACGGCAAAGCCATCATTGATGCCGCACACGCCATGTACCCGAAAAATTGAGCCGCCGCTGCCGGGCAAACAAATGACACATCATCAAGTCCGGCTCGCATATCAAGTTGACTGCCAACAATAATTCTTATCCATCAAAAATAATAACAGGATCTCCGGTAATGATAGGCCAACGCAATCGCTTCGTGCTTTGCGCACTTCCTGCTGCAATTTCTCTAACACTCAGCGCTCACGCATCAGCCGATCTATTTTCGGATAGTAAGGCTTCGCTTGAACTTCGAAACATGTACATGAACCGTGACTTCCGTCAAGAAGGTGGGGCTCCAACGCAAGAGGACTGGGGTCAAGGCTTCACCCTGCGCGTGCAGTCGGGCTTTACTGAGGGGCAAATCGGTTTCGGCTTGGACACCATGGCACAGCTGGGCGTCAAGCTAGACTCTACGGCGGGCAATAGCGGCACGGGCGTTTTGGCCGTCAATGAAACCGGCGTGCCCGCGGATGATTGGAGTGAGCTTGGACTGACTGGCAAGGTGAAGTTCCGGCAGACCACACTTCGCGCCGGTACACTCCAGCCGGTGCTTCCAGTCGTCATGTACAACGACACTCGGCTGCTGTCGGCCACCTTCACTGGAGCCATGGTAACTTCTGACAAGGACATCCCCGGTCTTCAGCTCAACGCGGGACGACTGACCGAAGTCAATCAGCGAAACTCGAGTAGTCGAGACGACATCGCGTACTACACCGGCATTGAAAGTGACAACTTTGTCTTTGGTGGTGGTCAATATGAGATTAACCCATCGACCTCCGCCAGCTACTACTATGGCGCACTTGACGATGTTTATAAACAACATTTTCTGGGCTTTGTAAACACGCTGCCCTTATCTGAAAGACTGAGTATCAAGACTGACTTACGCTATTTCAAAAGTCTTGATAATGGAAAAGCACTCGCCGGCAAAATCGACAATGATGCCTTGATGGGCATGCTCACACTCAGCGTCGGTGCGCACAAGTTTTCCGGTGCCTATCAGCAAATCAGCGGAGATGGAAACCTCCCGTTCCTTTCTGGAGCGGACCCTTACAGCGTCAACCTGGTGACCTACAACACTTTCAACAAAGCCGAGACCGATGCTTGGCAGTTGCGCTATGACTACGACTTTGCCGGCCTTGGCATTCCAGGCCTAGCCTTCATGTCGCGCTACGTGTCCGGCTACGACATTGATACGCCGACCGTCAAGAATGGAAGGGAATGGGAGCGAGACACCGATCTTGTTTATGTAGTCCAAAGCGGAGCCCTGAAAGGATTCAACGTCAGGCTGCGTAATGTATCGTTCCGATCGACTAGCGGGCTAACTTCCGACATCGATGAGAATCGTATTATCTTGGGTTACACCCTCGCACTCTGGTAAGCATGCCCACATAATTAGTTGCTCCTCCTGTGGCCATTTAGGCGCCGTAAGGCGCCTTTTTTTACGCAGATAAAGTAACCAGGCCTATCAGCTTCGGTAAATAATATGAATGAATCTATCGGCGCGGAATACCGTATCTCCACGGATCACGGGATCTTTCGCAAGGCGCTTGAGCGCACGGTCTATCTGTTCGCACTGTGCGGGGGAACTTTACTAGTCCTCCTCACCAGCATGTCTATTATCTCCATCATCGGAAGAAAACTTTTTGCCAGCCCCATCCGCGGCGATATGGAGCTTGTGGAGATGGGGGCTGCGGTCATTATCGCGTCGTTCCTCCCACTCTGTGAGTTACGCGGAAATCACATCAAAGCGGACGCCTTCACCCTCGCTGCGCCTCCGGCTGTTCAAAGATTTCTTGATATTCTTGCCCATCTGCTTTGTTGCGTAGCCGGCGGTGTGCTCACGTGGCGCACAAGCCTGCAGATGATTGATATGCATAGTTATGGCGACTCTACCACCTTGCTTTCGATTCCCATGTGGATTCCTCTGATGTTTATTGTTCCTAGTTTGGCGCTTTTCTCCATTACCGCCGCAGTGCGGGTTGTCGATATCATATTCAGCCGAGGAAACTAAACATGAGCGGATTGTCTTTGGGACTATTTGCCCTCGGCGCAACGACCATACTCCTGGTACTCAGGGTTCATGTCGGCGTCACCATGCTGATGGGCGGTGCACTGTGTTACTGGCTGCTGAACAATGGCGATCTCCAAGCCCTGATGTTCACCTTAAATAACCTCGCCTACTCCAGGCTGTCGAACTACGACTTGGCCGTTATCCCATTGTTCATCCTGATGGGTCAATTTGCGACCCATGGTGGCCTATCGAAGCAGCTATTCCACTGCGCTTCAGTATTCTTCGGCCACTTGCGCGGCGGACTTGGGCTGTCAGCTATTGGTGCCTGTGCAGGATTTGCCGCGATCTGCGGATCATCGCTCGCGACCTCCGCGACCATGAGTCAAGTCGCCCTTCCAGAGTTGCGGCGTCACAACTATTCAGGGCGCCTGGCTACCGGCGTAATTGCGGCAGGTGGAACGCTGGGCATTCTCATTCCGCCCTCAGTGCCATTAGTGATCTATGCCGTCTTGACACAAGAGTCAATCGCCAAGCTCTTCGTGGCAGCTGTCGTCCCAGGGGTCATTGCGATCATCGGCTATATGATCGTGTTACGCATAATGGTTGCGCGCGACGAGCACACGGTCCAGTCGATTCCCAAAGCAAGCCTGGCTGCCCGCCTGAGTGCACTAGTGGGTATCCTGCCCATTATCGGGATTTTCCTCGTCGTTATCGTAGGTATCTATGGCGGCTGGTCTAACCCCACAGAAGCCGCTTCGATCGGTGCGGCTGCCTGCGGCATCCTTGCCGTCATCAAAGGTGAAATGGGTTGGAAAGGTATTCGCACCAGCCTTCTCGGCACCGCAGAAACAACGGCAATGATTTTCCTAGTGCTCCTGGGCGCCGACCTGCTCAACTCCGGACTAGCGCTCACCCAGATGCCTTATGAGTTGGCAAATCTAGTTCGCGAATCTGGCCTGGCGCCGATGATCGTACTCATCGCGATACTGATCCTGTATTTGCTGCTGGGTTGCGTGATGGACTCCCTGGCGATGATTCTACTGACAATCCCTATCTTCTACCCATTAATCATCAGCCTAGACTTCTATGGGCTCGACACCACCCAGAAATCCATCTGGTTTGGCATTCTGGCACTGATGGTGGTGGAAATAGGTCTGATACACCCACCTTTGGGCATGAACTTATTCATCGTTCAGAAAGCGGCAAAGGACGTCCCATTCATTGAGACTATTAAGGGTGTATTCCCCTTCATCGTTTCCGACCTGATCCGGATCATCCTGCTCGTGGCGTTCCCAACGCTCTGCTTGGGACTCATTAACTATTTCTCATGACACTGAATGTGGAGTGTTGTTAAAGCTTTATACCTCATCGACCTCCAGCTACAGCTAAATTTCCGCGCACCAGAGCCTGTTGGATTACTCGGACAGCCTCAGTGCGCTTTTTCAATTCTTAGCTTCCACATTTGATTGGCCTGGGCAGATAGACCAATCATCGTGGCTTCGGCAGATCAATGACATTTAGGATCAGCTTATGTTGCACGTCAGACTTTCAATTAAGAACAAAATCATATTACTTTCTGGGCTATGCCTTGTTTCGGTAGTTGCCTGCCTGGTGCTTATCAGTCAAAACCAGGCATCCAGGATGGTCGACCTAGTTGCCCAAGAAAGCTCCGAGATGCTTACCAATAGCGCAGAACTGCGTTTGAGGGATCGCGCTACCCACGAATCACTCGTTGCCCAGCGATACTTCATGGATGCCTACCAGTACGGCAAGAGCTTTTCACAGCAGATATTGTCCCTCCGGGAACAGTCGGAAAAACGCTTACTGGAGGCCTCGTACCTGCGCGAAGATCTTACTTATCAGGTTCGCAGCAGTCTCCAGTCAAATCCCGAAGTCCTCGGCCTTTATGTAATCTTCGAAGCAAATGCCCTGGATAATAGCGATAAACTTTTCCTCAACAGCGGAGCACTCGGAACCAATGAAGCAGGCAGATTCTCACTGCACTGGAGACAACCATTACCGGGAAAATTGCGCGCCGAATTCATGAGTGAGAAGCAACTGTCCGGACAAGATGACCCTTCACATGGCGCACGTTACGCTTGCGCCGTGAACACACGGCATGAGTGCATATCAGAACCCTACTGGGCCAAACTGGACGGGAAACAGGTGCTACTGATCAGCATCGCGTTCCCGTTAATTGACGATAACAACGTCTTGGGTGTCGTCGGTTTGGACCTTGGTGTGGATCGCCTGCAGGCAATCGCCCAAGAGACCAGCCAGAAACTGTATGAAGGTGCTGCGCTGGTCAGCTTGTCCAGTCCAAACGGAGTTCTGGTAGGACACAGCAGCGGTTCGACACTAGGAGTGAAGTTGTCGCCCGCCCCCACCTCAGTGAAGGAGCAGGAAACCGCGCGTTCGCACGCATTGGCCGCTCTCCCCCTCGAGGACAAGCTAATCAGAACGACCAGCCTATTCTCGCCCATTCCCAATGCCCAGGAGTGGAGCGTTTCAATCGAAATCCCCAAGGCGTCACTGTTGGGCCCTTCGATGCTTCTGAAACAGAAACTCGATGAGCATCAAGCGAATGGCAGATCCGTCATTGCGACCTTTGGCATTTCATTTGCAGTAGTGGGGCTTGCCTTGATGTGGCTCATGGCCTCAAGTCTGACGCGCCCAATCAATAGTACTGCCTTGATGCTGAAAGCGATCGCCGTCGGCGATGGTGACTTGACGCGTCGATTGGAATTCAGCAAAAACGATGAACTTGGAGAGCTGGCATCCTGGTTCAATCGCTTCTTGGACAAGCTCCAGCCCATCATTTCCGACTTCAAGCACTGCGTCACAGACGCCCGTGGCACCGCTGATCAGTCATTGGCAATAGCGAGTAAGACCAGCGCTGGCATGAGCCAGCAGTACACCGAGATTGCCGAGGTGGTCACATCTTTCGAAACCATGTCAACCTCTGTTCAAACCGTGGCCAGCAGCGCTGAACAGGCGGCGACAGCGGCGCGTAATGCCGATCGAGCAAGCGTAAACGGGCTCACGGTCATTGACGAGGCGACTTCCAGCATTGATCTTTTAGCAAGTGATCTAGACAGATCCATGATGACGGTACGTGAGATCTCTACGCGCAGCGAGCAAATAGGATCTGTTCTGAAAGTGATTCGGGATATCGCGGATCAAACAAATCTGCTGGCACTAAACTCTGCCATCGAAGCGGCCAGAGCTGGTGAAGCCGGCCGCGGCTTCTCTGTGGTGGCCGACGAAGTGCGAAAGCTCGCTCATCGTACCCAGGACTCTGTAAGTGAAGTACGTAAGGTCATCCAAGACCTCCAGAGTGGCATTGGTGATTTAGTTGCCGATATGCAGAGCAGCCGCGACCAAGCCAAGGTGAGTATCGAGAAAGCTAATCATGCTGTCATGGCATTTCGAAGCATCGGGAATGCTGTAGCGACCATCAGCGAGATGAACCTTGAGATTGCCAGCAGCACCTGTGAACAAAAATCTGTCGCGGAGATAATTAGTAAAAATTTCACTTCAATCCGTAATGTGATTGAGATAGTCACCGAACAGGCTGCGGAATCTGCCCGAATTAGCCAATCCCTGACGCATCTAGCCAACCACCAACATGAGCTGGTAGATAGGTTCCGGGTATGAACCCCATAATATTGCTCCCGGATTCAATTAACTCAAACGAATCTAAAAAACTGGAGTACTTGCCCCTTATTGGACTCGAGCATCGGCGCGACCACGACTTACGGTGTCGGGTTTTTCTTATGCCAGAAAGTAGCCCCTTAATAGATTCTGCTAAACCTACTCTTCTCAGAAAGCTCACATCAGGATTTCGCACTGGGTGAACGGCTTTGTGGCTCTAGGACACGTCGAGCCTACCTCAAACCGCGGCGCCGTAGTCACAGGTCGCGATAAACTAACTCCGTTATTTCGCGCTGTCGACTTTCATAAATTGCCGGCGCGTGGGTGCCCGCCTCAGGTCGACAGGTGCCGGTCGTGGACGACTGTTGCCGACCCAAAGCGGGCATAAACTTGTAGTGTCACTCAGCCTGAACTTCCCCTGCCGCTCGCCACAGTACTTCCGCGACTCCCTGCCTCTTACCGATGATGCGGGCCGCCACGAAGAGCAAATCCGAGAGTCGGTTAATGTAGCACAATCCGACACCCTCGAGTGGCTCCACGCTATTCAACTGCTGACACCTACGCTCTGCACTACGTGCTAGGCTTCGACAAACGTGGGCTTGGGCAACCAGCAGTGACCCACTGGGAAGAATGAAATTCTCCAGCGGTCCCAACTCCTCGTTCCACTTATCGATCACAGCTTCCAGGCGTTCTACCTCTACTACGTTCAAGGCCTGATAAATAGGCATAGCCAGTTGACCGCCTAAGTCGAACAAACGGTGCTGACATGGGGCTAAAATCTCATACACTTCGTCCAACTCAGACTCGGCCAACCCCGCTAGAAGAATACCTAGCTGGCTGTTCAGGCTATCAACCTCGCCAATAGCCTCAATGCGTGGGTGGTCCTTGGAAACCCGTCGCCCGTCGCCTAGGCCGGTTTCGCCTTTGTCGCCCGTTCGAGTGTAGATTTTTGACAACCGATAACCCATGTAATGCCTCCGTATGGAAACAGGGAATTTTATTTGGGTGTAACACGATGAAGCATGAAATCGCGTTCCAGCAGCGGAGACTCGGCCAGCGACTGGAAAGCCATATATATCTTAAAACACACTTGCATTTGACTGAGGCGGACTAATATTTTCAGATTAACTTCGAGATGGAAATCGCACCATGCCAATGCCTTGCCAAAAACAGCCAACCAAACAGGAGCAACTATTAAACTAAATTTTCTTTCGAAGCTGTGTCGAAGCTATACCAAACCAGCGCTTAGTAGCTCGAGAAAATACGCTAATCTCTGAGTAACCGAGCAATGAAGTCAATTCCGATGCGCTCAGCTCCGAGTGTTTAAGATAGAACGAAGCGATCTCTTTTCTGACTTGATCGACGACTTTACTAAATGATGTTCCTTCATCACGCAGCCTAGCTTGTAGAAGCTTCTCTTGAATTTTTATCTCGCGCGCCGCATCCGCTAATTTTGGTTCGCCATAGCGGAGCATTTGTCTTACATACTCGCGAACCACTTCAACCATTGTCTGCTGCGGGTAGAAGGTCTGGCTCGAAATCTGAGTAAGTGAGCCCTGCATCAAAGCCAACAACATCGGGTCTCTGCTAGGCATAAGTCGAACTAGCTGATTCTTAGGTATGACTAAAGAATTATAGCTTTGACCAAACTGAACTGGCGCTCCAAACAACCGCTCATGCTCTTTCCAGGACTTTGGCTTCGGGTGTTCAAAGTGAACCGCTCGAGGAGACCAGTCTCGCCCAAGCACCTCTCTGATAAGGTTTACCACCATACCCAATGTGAGTTCTGCATCTTGCCGCCGTATCATGATCGCTCCGTGGCGAACCTGATAATCGAATCGGTAAGTTTCACCCTGATCGATTAGACGGATGAGACTATGATGCTGATGGAGAGGAAATGCCCGAGCAAAATTCACTAGCGCTTCTTCTAGTGTATGCGAAGACAGACCAATATATCCGAGCAAACCCAGATGCTGTGGTCGAAACTGCTGACCGTAATAAAGGCCAAAGTTGTCACACCTGCAAATTCTTGCAGATTCTTCCAATGCAGTACAGTAATCAGGCAACGACAGACTTATAGTGGGATTTTCAAGCAGAAGGCGATTTACACCAAGCTGCCCGATAACTTTTGCTGGCTCCCCACCGTGTCCTTTGATGAATTCGAACAGTCCAGTGGCCGCAGCGGCAAGAACGCCCTTATGCGGCGTGGCGTCCGTTAGGATTGGCATCTTTGAATTTGTTATAAGCATCTAAACTTGAACCCGGTTCATTTTGAGCCAACCGGACGAACAGACCCATACTCTGTGTATCTGATTTCGCCCTAACGTAAGAGCAAGCCGTCATAAGCGCATCCCTGTGGGTGACCTTTTCAGAGATGCCTCATTTCCCACTGGGCGTCAAGCATTTGTAAAAAAATGTGAAAAAAAACCTACGGGTTGACCTTAGGTACTGGACGACTGGATTCAAAGTCAAGTCAGCGGGGGCACCGAGGGTGCATGATCTAAATCAGCCCGTCGCTAGCGCGATGAAGGAGCGCAAGCGATTTTATTATAAGAAACGCCGCTTGGAGACATCGATGATCTACGCTCAGCCTGGCACCCATGGTGCCGTCTTCACCCCCAAGACCCGTTATGGGAACTACATTGGCGGGGAGTTCGTTCCGCCGAAGCAAGGCGCTTATTTCACGAATAACACTCCTGTCACCGGTCAGGTGATCGCCGAATTTCCACGGTCGACGAGCGAAGACATTGAGCTTGCGCTTGATGCCGCTCACGCCGCCGCAGATGACTGGGCTCGCACCTCAGTTCAGGATCGCGCCCTGGTTCTTCTGAAGATTGCCGATCGGATCGAACAGAACCTGGAAGTACTCGCAGTCGCCGAAACCTGGGACAACGGTAAGCCAGTTCGCGAGACGCTGAATGCAGACGTTCCTTTAGCTGCTGACCATTTCCGTTATTTCGCCGGCTGTATCCGCGCCCAAGAAGGGTCGGCGGCGGAAATCAACGACTCGACCGTTGCCTATCATATTCATGAGCCGCTGGGTGTAGTTGGTCAGATCATTCCATGGAATTTTCCGCTGCTGATGGCTGCTTGGAAACTGGCCCCTGCACTGGCTGCTGGTAATTGCATCGTCCTGAAACCAGCCGAGCAAACCCCGCTTTCGATCACTGTACTGGCCGAACTGGTGGGCGACCTTCTGCCTCCAGGTGTCCTGAACATCGTCCAAGGCTTTGGACGCGAAGCCGGTGAAGCACTGGCAACCAGCAAGCGAATCGCGAAGATCGCGTTCACTGGTTCTACTCCGGTTGGCTCGCATATCATGAAATGCGCCGCAGAAAACATCATTCCTTCGACGGTCGAGCTGGGTGGCAAATCGCCCAACATTTTCTTCGAAGACATCATGCAGGCCGAACAGAGCTTCATCGAGAAAGCCGCTGAAGGTCTGGTCCTCGCATTCTTTAACCAGGGTGAAGTATGTACCTGCCCTTCGCGAGCACTGGTTCAGGAGTCGATCTTCGAGCCGTTCATGGTTGAAGTGCAGAAGAAGATCAAGGCCATCAAGCGCGGCGACCCGCTCGACACCGAAACCATGGTTGGCGCTCAAGCCTCCCAACAGCAGTACGAGAAGATCCTCTCCTATATGGAGATCGCTCAAGGCGAAGGCGCTGAACTGTTGGCCGGTGGAAGCAGCGAGCAACTCGGCGGCGACCTTGCCACTGGATATTACATCCAGCCCACGTTGCTCAAAGGCCACAACAAGATGCGTGTGTTCCAGGAGGAGATCTTCGGCCCGGTGGTCGGTGTTACTACCTTCAAGGACGAAGCAGAAGCTCTGGCCATTGCGAACGACACAGAATTCGGCCTAGGCGCTGGCGTCTGGACCCGCGACATCAACCGAGCCTGGCGCATGGGGCGTGGAATTCAGGCTGGCCGCGTGTGGACCAACTGCTACCACCTCTATCCAGCTCATGCGGCCTTCGGCGGTTACAAGAAATCCGGCGTTGGTCGTGAAACTCACAAAATGATGCTCGACCATTACCAACAGACTAAAAACCTGCTGGTGAGCTACAGCACCAATCCGCTCGGCTTCTTCTAAGTTCTCCGCCAAAACCTCATCTAATCACTATAACGTCCGTCACCATCTTGGTGACGGGCGAAGAGGGTATCCCAATGGCAAGTCACGACCCGCACACCGTCATCCACACCCAAGGGGTGGATATTGAAACCGTAGATCAAGACTACTTCGCTAGCCGCCAACTCAAAAAGGGCGCTGCTGGGTGGGTACTATTGATTGGCCTTGGCGTTGCGTATGTAATCTCCGGTGACTACGCCGGGTGGAACTTTGGTTTGGCGCAAGGTGGATGGGGTGGGATGCTCCTGGCGACCTTGCTGATGGCGTGCATGTATCTGTGTATGTGCTTCTCGCTCGCCGAGCTATCTTCGATGATCCCCACCGCAGGTGGCGGTTATGGCTTTACCCGTACAGCATTCGGACCTTGGGGAGGCTTCCTCACCGGGACCGCGATTCTCATCGAATATGCCATCGCCCCCGCGGCGATCGCTTGCTTCATCGGGTCATACTGTGAATCCCTGTTTGGCCTAGGTGGCTGGCAGGTGTACCTCGCTTTCTATGTGATCTTTATTGGTATCCACGTTCTGGGTGCCGGCGAAGCACTGAAGATCATGTTCGTAATTACCGCAATTGCCGCCTGCGCTCTGGCTGTTTTCATCTTCGCCATGGCCCCGCATGTGGACTTGCACAACCTGTTCGATATTCCACCCTCCACCACTGCTGTGGGAGCCAGTGATTTCCTGCCTCAAGGGTACTTCGGCATCTGGGCTGCTATTCCGTACGGCATGTGGTTCTTCCTGGCGGTTGAAGGCGTGCCACTGGCTGCCGAAGAGACAAAAAACCCAAAACGAGACCTGCCACGCGGTTTGATCGGCGCGGTGCTGGTGCTCCTGACCTTCGCAAGCCTCATTCTCTTGGTAGGTCCAGGTGCCGCCGGGGCACAAGCCTTGGTCAGTTCGGGCAATCCACTCGTCGAAGGACTGGTGAAGGTCTACGGACAGTCGACCTGGATGAGCCAATTCGTGAACATCGTTGGTCTGGCAGGCCTGGTCGCCAGCTTCTTCTCGATCATCTACGCCTATTCGCGTCAAATTTTCGCGCTCTCACGAGCAGGTTATCTGCCTCGGGGCCTGTCGATCACCAATAAAAACAAGGCTCCTGTAGCCGCTCTCGTTGTGCCTGGCATCTTCGGTTTCGCTCTCTCCCTGACCGGTCAAGGTGACCTGCTGATCCTCATCGCGGTTTTCGGTGCAACGCTGTCGTACGTGCTGATGATGGCTGCCCATATCACTCTGCGTGTACGTCGCCCGGATATGCCTCGGCCATACCGTACTCCCGGCGGTGTAGTGACCTCCTCCATCGCTCTGGTTCTGGCCGCAATCGCACTCTTGGCTGGCTTCTTGGTTGATCCGCGGGTTGTTCTCGGCGCAATCGGGATCTATGCGTTGTTCATTGCTTATTTTGCCTTCTACAGCCGTCATCACCTGGTGTCCGGTACTCCCGAGGAGGAGTTTGCCGCCGTGAAAGCTGCTGAGGCGGCGCTGCACTGACTAGCGTCGCGTTAAAGAAACTCGATTTTTAAGAGGTAAGAACAATGGCGCAGTACACACATACCGTTGGTGGCCAGCTTTGGCGTTTCGAAAGCCTCCGTGAAGTGATGGCCAAAGCCAGCCCTGCTCGATCTGGTGACTACTTGGCCGGCGTTGCCGCGTCCAATGCCGCCGAACGGGTGGCCGCCCAGATGGCCTTGGCCAACATTCCGCTCAAGCAGTTCCTGGTGGAGGTAGTGATTCCCTACGAGGATGATGAGGTCACCCGCCTCATAATCGACACCCACAATTCGGTCGCATTTGCTCCGGTGAGCCATCTGACCGTAGGCGGCTTCCGTGACTGGTTGCTAAGCGACGCGGCTGATGAAGCCGCATTGCGTACCCTTGCTCCGGGACTCACACCGGAGATGGCAGCGGCCGTATCCAAGATCATGCGGCTACAGGATCTGGTTCTAGTTGCTTCGAAAATCCGTGTGGTGACCCGCTTCCGTAACACCATGGGCCTGCGTGGCCGAATGTCTACTCGCCTACAGCCCAACCACCCTACTGACGACCCCGCTGGTATTGCCGCGAGTACGTTGGATGGGCTGCTGTACGGGAATGGTGATGCCATGATCGGCATCAACCCGGCCACAGACAGCATGAGTTCGATCACCACGTTGGTGGAGATGCTGGATGCAGTGATCCAACGCTACGAGATCCCAACACAGTCCTGCGTCCTCACCCATGTGACCAACTCGATCATGGCTATCGAACGTGGAGCCCCCCTGGATCTTGTCTTCCAATCGATCGCGGGCTCAGAAGCGGCCAACAAAAGCTTTGGTATCAGCTTACAGATCTTGCAAGAAGGATACGAAGCAGGCCTAAGCCTCAACAGAGGCACCGTGGGCAACAATGTGATGTATTTCGAGACTGGGCAAGGTAGCGCTCTGTCGGCGAATGCTCACTTTGGGTGTGATCAACAGACGTGTGAGACCCGTGCCTACGCCGTAGCTCGGCATTACAACCCGTTCTTGGTGAACACTGTGGTTGGGTTCATCGGCCCTGAGTACCTGTACAACGGCAAGCAGATCATCCGAGCCGGCCTGGAAGACCATTTCTGCGCCAAGTTGCTCGGTGTGCCTATGGGATGTGACATCTGCTACACGAACCACGCAGAGGCGGACCAAGATGACATGGATAACCTACTCACACTTCTGGGGGCAGCGGGTATCAACTTCATCATGGGAATTCCAGGCTCCGACGATGTGATGCTCAACTACCAAACGACCTCTTTCCATGACGCTCTTTACGCGAGAAAAATTCTCGGCCTTCATGCTGCGCCGGAGTTTGAGAGATGGCTGGAGACCACCGGCATTTTCCATCAAAACGGTGGAAATTTACTCATGGGAAGCGAGATGCCGGCAGCGTTTCGTCACACGATAGGTCGTCTGAACTGACATTCGCAGTCGCTGCAGCATGCATTTGAAGGGCAAATTGTCATGTCGAAATCTCCCGCAACTCAAAACCAATGGCAGCATCTGCGTAGCCACACGCCCGCGCGTATCGCACTCGGGCGCGCGGGCACCAGTTTGCCAACTGATCCATTACTCGATTTCCAATTCGCTCACGCATTGGCGCGGGATGCCGTTCACACGGCACTCGATACTCAAACTATCGCAACCAACCTGCAGCAGCTTGGTCTGGATAGCTTGAAACTGAAAAGCGCTGCGACTGACAGAGATACCTATCTGCAGCGCCCGGACCTTGGCAGGAAACTGCACGAGGAATCCGACGTATTTCTGCGCAACTATGCCTGCGAGCGAAAGGAAGCTTTCGACGTGGCAATCGTTGTGGCTGACGGGCTATCGGCGTTAGCTATTCAGCGGCACACCGTACCGTTTCTGCAGAGGCTGAAAGCGAGTTTCAATGAAGAAGGGTGGACTGTCGCCCCCGTATGCTTTGTGCAACAGGGACGCGTCGCGGTAGCTGATCAGGTCGGTGAAATCTTGAATGCCAAAATGACGGTCATCCTCATTGGTGAGCGCCCTGGGCTCAGTTCACCCGATAGCCTGGGTCTGTACTTTACCTACGGACCGAGAGTAGGTCTCACTGACGCGAGTCGAAATTGCATCTCGAATGTCCGTCTTGAAGGCTTACCGTATGGTACAGCAGCGTTCCGCTTGATGTACTTGATGCGCGAGGCCTGTAAGCGACAGCTATCAGGTGTTGATTTGAAGGATGAAGCAGAAATTCCTACGCTCGATGGGCCAAGCGCTGGCAACTTCCTGTTGGACAATTTCTAACAGTGAAAAACCTAAGAAACCAAGGCCGCCTGGGCCAAAGTGCAATGATTGCTGACGCAGTCAACGCATCGGACACGGGGGTCGAATGATGGTTCGGCGCGGACGACTCATGGGACTGGGTGTTGGTCCTGGCGACGCCGAACTAATTACCCTCAAGGCCCTGCGCCTGCTGCAAAAAGCACCGGTGGTGGGATACTTCGTTGCCAAGGGAAAACGTGGAAACGCGTTCGGAATCGTCGAAGAATATCTGCAGCCTGAGCAGACCTTGCTTCCGCTGGTCTACCCACTAACCACGGAAGTATTGCCGGCACCGCTATGTTATGAGCAAGTAATCAGTGACTTCTACGATGAGGCCGCTTTGCAGGTGGCCGAGCATCTTGATGCCGGCCGCGACGTGGCGGTGATTTGTGAAGGCGATCCATTTTTTTATGGATCTTATATGTACCTTCACGATCGTCTGGCACCGCGCTACGAAGCGGATGTGATCCCAGGCGTCTGCTCAATGTTGGGTGGGGCATCGGTGTTGGGCGCACCGCTGGTGTACCGCAACCAGAGCTTATTAGTGCTCTCGGGGGTATTGCCGGCGGAACAACTCAAGCGCCGCTTGGCCGGCGCCGACGCGGCAGTGATCATGAAGGTCGGGCGCAATTTCCCCAAAGTACGGCTAGCGCTATCCGAACTGGGACTCGACAAACGTGCCCTATATGTGGAGCGGGCAACCATGGCAAACCAGAAGATTGTATCACTTGATCAGGTCGACCCTCAGTCGTCGCCTTATTTCTCGCTGATCATCGTGCCGGGTGAAAAATGGCAGGGGTGACCACCTACAAGCCGCCTCAATCCAATTGCTCAGCGTTGGCAGACTTACAACTGCGCAACCCATCCAGCAGGCATCAATCCATGGCTAGGCTGACCAGGTCGAGGGTACTAACCGGACCTACACCTCGCTCAGCGCTACCCTGCACGAGCCACACCAGCACGACATGCTGCTCATGGCGATTTCCACCCCAAGTATCGCCCTCCGAAGCCTGACCATACGCTTCGCAACCAGCCAAACGTTGAGCATCTATAACCAGTTCACTACCTATGGATCGTACCCATTTGGAGTTCGCCCGCCCGGGAGCACTGAAAGCATCGATGGCGACCTATGAACTGAATTCATTATCTGGATTGGCGGAATGCATCTCAATAACGCTCATTCTATTCACCTCGACTTAGAGCGTTTGATCTGCCTGCCACCCGAACGTTTCGGTCAAGGCTAACGAGAGGTAGTTACTCTTCCAGTCGATACAGCGCCCCCCCCTTTTCAGAGGTATGTACTTTGAGGTACGCGGCGAGTGCTAGTTCTGCACTGGGCACGTTCCATCGCTACCTGACCCAAGCATGCGCCATCGTCAGCTTGCCTAGATCACGGAATTGGCCTTGAGAGCCCTTAAGAAGATTTAGCTATTTAAAAATCAAAAAAAGATATTTTGAGTTATAGGTCAAATCTAGGACTATAAACACTCCTTCAGTGGTCGCATCTGCGACAATGAAACGATTCAGTTTTCGAACCATGGGCTTTGCTGCACCTGCTCCCGGTATCGGTGGCCCCCTGCGATTGAGGGGTGACCCTTTTCGCACGTCCTTGCTTGCGTAAGCATCTGGGAGTCGATTTCCAGACCGCAGAGCGTCAGCATTCCAGGGGCTTTTTTTGCTTGGGGAGCAGTAGATATGACCACACAATGCGTCGCCTCAGACCCTGTCTCGGCTGGTTCTGGAAGCGACCCACAGAGCGATTTTTCCTGCGCCACCTCCCCCCTTGTCTGCCACGGTTTGAGCACCGCAGCCTCAAATCCCCTGAAGATACGCAATGACATTCTTAGCCTCGTTTTTCGCAGCGATTATAAGTGGCTGATGACAAAGCTTCGTTCAAGCTCGGCTGCGCATATGCCGCTGAAGATGTAGCCTCCGAATCGTTTACACAGCTGGCTGCTGTAAAGGATTTAGCGTCACTTAGAGAGCCACGCGCGATTCTAACAACAATCGCCCAGCGGATAACTTACGAGCTTTGGCGGCGAAGAGACATAGAAGCATCCTACCTTCAAGCTTTGTCGAGTAGACCTGAGGAGTTATATCCCTCCCCAGAGGAACGCGCGCTAGTTCTTGAAGCGCTAGTAGCCATAGACCAAGCCCTCAGCACGCTATCCACAAAAGCGCGCCAAGCCTTTCTTTACAACCAACTGGATGGGCTTACCTACTCCGAGATCGGAGACAAACTTGGCGTGTCGGCAAGCATGGTTCGTCAGTATATGTCAAAAGCGCTTACTGCCTGCTACCTGGCCACCCAAGAATAACCACAAGGAATTGCCAGTGACAGGGCGATCATCAGATCTGCGTAGCGACTCACTCTTGGATCCTTCTGCCAGTGCAGCGGTTGAGTGGATGATTCTCCTCCGCTCGGGTACAGCCAACGCGGAGGATATTGAAGCGTTCAAATCATGGAGAGATGCTAGCCCTCTCAATGAGACCGCGTGTAAAAGAATCGAAAAAACTTTAGGCCACTTTGAAACCTTGACTGAATCTGGATTGCCTGAAAAAGCCGTGCACTCTTCACTCATGGCCCCAATCAGAAGGCGAAGCGCTGTACGGACCTTGCTTTCGCTTGCGATTGCAGGAATTGGCACTGCAATCTTATTGCCCCAATCCTCGATTTACCGCAGGAGTACCGCGGATTTCAGAACAGCGACAGGCCTCCGCCAATCCAGCAGATTGCCGGACGGAACATCTATCATCCTTAATGCCAAGACAGCGGTAAATATGATCTCAGGAAGCTCTGGATTGAGCCTTGAGCTGCTCGGTGGAGAACTCCTGCTCCAGCGACAGCTCCCCCTGAGCCAAGACTTACTGATAAGCACGGCGGAAGGTCAATTCATCGCCAGCTCGGGAACATTCAGCCTGAGACAAAACGATGGCTCCACCAGAGTCAACGTGGTCGAAGGTGAACTGCGTGTCATGTCATCAGCTGGTTCAGCTCTAGCGCCTATCAAAGCAGGCCAGTCAGCTGATGTGAGTTTTGGCGGCAGCCGGATCGTCCCTCAGCTTTCCCCCTACGCTGAAACAGCCTGGATTGACGGTAAGCTGCAAGTCAATAATCGTCGACTAGAGGACGTCGTCGCGGCATTGTCCGATTATTGGCACGGCTTCATCCAGCTATCACCTCAAGCTGCGAAACTACGTATAAGCGGTATCTTCCCGCTCGATGACGTCCCCTTCGCCCTAGATGCTCTCGCCCAAAGCATGCCGATCAAGGTCAAGAAAATCGGTTCGTTGTGGACTTCAATCGACATCGCTTAGTACCCAGTGAAGCGCAAATCCCATGGCCAATTTAACTTGACCATGGGCGATTCACATCATGGAAGCAGGCTACTGATCAGACAGCGATTGAACGCGTCGTACTTATCCAGATCGAGTAAGCATAGGTAGCGATCGAAGCACCAACTTGACTACCTATCTCCAGCGAATCTCGTTTGACTTGCTGGCCGCGCTCACTTTTGAGGAAGTCTCCCAACATCTTAGCCTCAGGTAGCTGCGCTACAACTTCATGCGCGCTGAGCGTGGAGTTTACTTTCTGGAAGCGGATAACCGCCTCCAAGTAGTTTGTCTGCAAGTCTAGCTCTTCTTGCGTGTAGGATTTACGACCTTCCTGGCGGCGTATCGCCCCCTGAAGTCTCTGAAACGCATTTGGTAACTCCTCAGGTACGGTTCTTGTGGGCCATACGATACTTTCCACGAATACTGCCAGGGGTTCGAACTGAGTATGCTCAAGTTCGCGCGTTACCTGAATAGCACGCTTACGCAGGGATGACCAATCCGTTGCCAGAGTCTCGGTCAGATCATGCAGCGTCGCCACCTCCCCCATTACCGTTCGGAGCGTTGCTGGGATATTTTCAGCCAACGGCAAACCGTCGCCGCCAGCTAGCACCCCCCGTAGAAATGCTGCAATGAATCTGGCCTGTAGCGTATCGAGGCTGATCCCCACAGGTACAGCCTCCAGCCAATCCAGGAAAGCTTGCACGGAGTCGACAGGACTCATATCGATAAATTGATCATCCACCCATACGTCACGCCCCATGCCTGCAAGCAAAATGTCATTCACCAGGGCCACCGAGGTAGGAATACCCAACTCTCTTTCTGCCGTAGCATAACTCACGTCATTGACGAGCAAAGCAAAAGCAGTCCCAGTCCCAGAGGCACTGTCGAGCGCTGGTGGCTTAATCAGTTTGATGCTGCCTGATGAGGCAAGCTCGCTAGCTTTGCAAATGATATCGTGCTTGGCCTGAATAAGGCCATGAAAAGCTGTTACATGTGAAACCATTAAATTAGCCCTTCAAAGATGTTCAAGCGAGGTGTTCATCCAACAATCCATACACCCTAGTGCGCGATGGACTGACAATAGCCCCCAACACATCCTGGCCATTTACAAGCACCAAAGTTGGCACCGAGCGGACGCCAAATTTATGCGCGAGTCCCATCGCCTCATCTATGTTGATCTTGACGACTTTCACACGACCATCAAACTCATCAGCAACGTGCTGAATTAGGGGTTCTAAAGCACGGCAGGGTCCACACCAAGGTGCCCAAAAGTCAATTAATACTGGCAGACCAGCATCTAACACCTCAGTATCAAATTCAGACACATTCACATCAAACAATGGGGCAGCCATAAAGATCCTTTAATTTTTAACCTTTCGTAGCGGAGGTGAGCATTAGAGCCTGCCAAAGTTTAGAAACGGTAATTGGCAGTCATCGTCAGTGTTCGCTTGGGTTCGAGTGAGGCGTAAGCAGGGCTAGACCCCTGGCTGAACAGAACACGATTGGCAACGTTACGTACACCAAACTTGACTGACCAATCCTTAGCGTCGTAGCCCGCCATTGCATCTATGCGTGCATTTCCTGGGTTTTTCCCTTCGACACCCTCTGGAAGCAGCGGTGGTACGGTGCTTGAGCGAGCAACGATTCCTCCTCCTATCGACCAACCCGTCAACTCGGGCTGGAGAAAGCGATATTGCGCCCACAAGTTCAGCTTCTGACGCGCAAAGCCGGTTACTACGTAGCCGTCAGAAGAGTCAGATTTGGAATAGGTATAGGCTGCACTGACGTTTAAGGCTGGAGTAATACGTCCGTTAATCTCTAATTCCACCCCACGATTCGTCACACCATCAATCGTATGATATGTCGTACCGTTTTCATCCAGCTCAGGAGTATTTAACTCCTCGATTTTGAAGTAAGCCGCAGTAATTACTAAGCGCTCATCAAAAAATGCATTTTTTGACCCTATCTCATATTGCTTAGCTTCGATTGGAGGCAGTGGGGAGCCGCTTTCACTCACAGCCGTAGTTGGAGGACGCAACCCTTCACTATAACTCGCATATACTGTAGCACCAGGAAGGTATTCATATGAGACACCTAGATTATACAAATTTCGGGAAACGGCCTCCGATGTATCCACCGAGGTATAAGCGGGCTGATAGGATACGTGCCTAATTTGCGCAGTAACATGCAAATCATCCCAGAACGTCATCTGGTCTTGAAAAAATACCCCTCTCTCGATATACCCATAATGCGTGTTTATTCGCTTGTACGCATCTGCTGGAAGTTCATCTGCCGATGGCAGCACCCCTGTGGTTCCTGCGGGAAATAATAGCAGGCCACGATAGTCGGCGCTGAAGTCGTAAGCGGTCTTAGAGCGCGTCCAATCAACACCGAGCAAGAAGCGATTATTGACCGGCCCCAGGTCGAGTTCTTTCGCCAGGTCAAACTGCGCGTTAGTGGACTTGTATTGAGTGTAAAGATGCTGCTTGTTCACCACTACACGGCTTACCTGATAGGGCAAAGTATAAGCAGCCGTGCGCTGCAGCCAATAGCGACCGTCCGATTCCTGCTCCTGATATTGACCGCGGAAGCCAATCTTCCAGTTGTCTTCTAGGTCTAAGGAGTAGTCAAAATGCGTCCGGCGGCGCTTATAGCTCACCCCATCATCTTTGGCGTGGTAAACGGGCAGGTAATCCTTATCATTCAAGTGCGCCGTTGTGAAGTACGCAATGTTACCAAAGGGCCTTTCGGTATTTTGTACCTCAGTACCGATCAAGAAAGTATTTGCCTCACCCTTCCATTCCAAAGTAGGGGCGAAGTAATAATCCTTGCCACCGTCCCAGCCGAGGCTGGTGTTGGCTGCCTTCTCCCCCGACGCAATCAAGCGCCCTCGAAGTTCTTTACCCTCGTTCAATGCACCAGCCAAGTCCAGGCCGGTTTGCATGCGGCCCTCGGTATCTGTGGTGATTTGAATTTGTTGAGTGGGTGTTGCTTGCGGCTTCTTCGTGACCAGGTTCACCACACCGCCAAACTTCGCCATCGCACCGCCAATAACACTCGATGGACCTTTGACAACCTCGACGCTTTCCACCGCAATGGTGGGCGTGTTCATGGCGTAGGTACCCTGAGTGAGCATCCCGTCCGTCATGACGCTATCAACTGCAAAGCCGCGGACGGAGTAGCCAGAGTCACCGCCAATACCAAAGCTGGTCTGAGCAAAGCTGCTTACGTTGTCCAGTGCAGAATAGAGATTAGGAGCTTGCTGGTCCTGCATAAGCTCCTGAGGCACGGTGCTAACGGACTGTGCCAGTTCCAGTAAGGGCGTAGAAGAACGTGTTGCAGCACTGGTGCTGTCGGCGGCATAGCCTTTTCGAATCCGCTCGGCCGTGACCTGTAGTTCCGGCAGCACGATGTCCGCCTTGGTGGCTACCGAGTTGACTGCCGATAAACCCACAGCGCTTTCAATCTCTCGCCCTTGCTCGCTTGGCAGCCCAGGACGAATTGTGAAAGCGCCGTTGGGTGTACGCTCCAGCGTCAATCCGGAAGAGCCCAAGGCATGACGCAACGCCACCTCTACACCCATGGAGCCTTGAATCGCCGCAGCTCGATAGGGTTTCACCAATTCGGGGTCGAAGATAACTGTGACGCCACTTCGACGAGAAATGGACAGCAACGCGTCGCCCAGCGGTAGCTCGCTTTGCTGAAACTCAATGACTGTAGCTGCCTGGACGCAAGCGCCAGGAAGGGTGAGACATGCTGCCTGCAGCAGAGCCACAGCCAGTAGTGAATACACAGGACCTCGTACAGATTGACGCGAGAACGATGGGCTCATGTTCGGAGCATTCCAGGAAGGTGAGGGTTTCAAACGGCGTTCATACCCTTCATGTGCAACGAGACTGCAAAAGTGACAGCACCAGCGTGAAAAAAAAATTTTCCGTCAGCTGCTGTCACTTTCGCAGACCAATTGCACAACAAGTAGAGAAAGCCCTTCTCTCCTTGCTGACCGATTGGATGCCAAATGAAGAATCTCCTCGCCCGCGTTGGCCGCTGGCCTGTCACCCAGTTGCTACTGCCATACTGGACATCCCGCGATCGCTTCAAAGGAGCGGCATTGGCCAGCCTGCTGCTGTTCCTGGGCATGTCAGGGGCCTGGCTGGGCGTGCAGTACAACAGTTGGTACGCCAACTTCTTCAACGCTCTTCAGCATCTGAACGCGGCTGCTTTTTGGTCAGCCGTGCCGGTATTGATCGGATACTCCATCGTGATGCTCTTCAACCACGTCATACAGGGTTTCCTGAGGTCCTGGCTGCAACTGCGCTGGCGTAAAGGGCTCTTTGATCACATGGTTACAAGATGGCTTTCGCGATCGGCCTACTACCGCATCGAGCGCGATAATGACGGTGATAACCCAGACCAACGTATTGCGGACGACATTACCCAGTTCATCCGGATGACCGTCTCCTTGACGATCGGTTTCATTGCGATGCTTGTCTCGATGGGCTCCTACAGCTACATCACGTGGACCCGCGGCGGCGACTTTGACACTACTCTGTTCGGCGTAGACATACACATTGCGGGCTACATGTTCTGGCTGGCGATTGCTTATGCGGCAATCGACTGGATCACCACACACTGGGCCGGGTGGCGGTTGAAGGACATCAACGTTCAGAAAGAGTCCACTGAAGCGGACCTTCGTTATAGCCTCATCCAAGTGCGAGATAATGCTGAACAGATTGCTTTCTATCGTGGCGAGGCCAACGAACAAAGCAAGCTGACACAAAGGTTCGACGCCATCTGGAATGTCGCTAAGCGAAGCTTCCTG
This sequence comes from Pseudomonas sp. S31, assembly GCF_016648105.1. GTDB lineage: Bacteria > Pseudomonadota > Gammaproteobacteria > Pseudomonadales > Pseudomonadaceae > Aquipseudomonas. The sequence goes on from NZ_JACVVE010000012.1 coordinate 50,332, forward strand.
GTCGAAGCCAAACTGGAGTCGGTCACAGGTTTCACTGGCCGTATAAGTAGCCTGCTGCCGCTCTTCGTCATGGTGCCGCAGCTGATGGCTGGCAAGACCGACCTCGGTAATGTCATGGCCACCCAAATGGCATGGCTCTCCGTTGCTGCCGGGTTTGGCTTCTTCGCAAATCAATACGAATTGCTGGCAACGCTACAGGCCGTGATTCACCGACTGAACCAGCTGAACCGTCAAATCGACGAACCTCTGCATGACGGCATTAAGCAGCACCACAAAAGGCGCGCCAGTTTGCTCATCAGCAATCTGGAGCTTGGGGTGGGTTCGTCTGATGTTCCGGTGCAAGTGGACGACATCGAAATCAAGCCGGGTGAACGCTGGCTGTTGACCGGGCGATCTGGGATCGGGAAGAGCACCTTGCTCAGGGCCATTGCGGGCATGTGGACACGGGGTTCGGGCAGCATCGTCATCCCCCGTGGAGCCAGCCAGCTATTTCTGCCGCAAAAAAGCTACCTGCCAACCGGCAGTTTCAAGGCGGCCCTTTGCTACCCCGCAGCCGAAGCGTATTTCAGTGACGAAGCCTGTTCAGCAGTGTTGACCTCGTGCGCTTTGCAGATGTTCACCAGCCGCTTACACGAGCAGGCACGCTGGGGCAGAACCCTGTCGATGGGTGAGCAGCAACGACTCGCAATTGCCCGCGCCCTGTTGCACCGCCCTGACTTCCTGTTCCTAGATGAAGCGACCAGTGCGTTGGACATGGCTACTGAAGAAACCGTGTACACCGCCTTAGTCGAAAGCCTTCCCAACACAGCGATCGTCAGTGTGGCACACCGAATGTCCCTGCGTGTGTTCCACCACCACTGCCTGCATTTATCAGACAAAGGTATGCAGGAGCCTCGAGCACTTAACGCCCCGCAAGAGCTAACCGACTGCGTCAAGCCTACCGCCTGAGCCCCAGACTCAATCCCATACGCAAATTTGTGCAAGGACACTCATGAAGAACGCCCATTCCGTTTCAGCAGATAACCCGCAGACGCCGCTTATCCCGCGCGCCCTGTTGTTCGGCAACCCGTCCCGGATCAGTGCCCGTATAAGCCCAAACGGCGAATACCTCTCCTGGTGCGCCCCCCTCGACGGTGTCATGAACGTCTGGGTCTGCCCCAGCAACGATCCCAGCAAAGCCAAAGCGATCACACAGGATAAAGGTCGCGGGATCTCTTCGGCCTGGTGGTCGCAAAACGGCTATCTGATTTACAGCCAGGACCAGGGCGGTGACGAAAACTTCCATCTGTTCGCGGTATCGCCGTCCTCTGCCCAGCAACCAATTGACTTGACGCCCTTCGCCGGCGCCCGGGCATCCGTAGCGGCCGTTAGCACTAGACCAGGATTACAGGACGAAATCCTCGTCAAACTCAACCAACGCGATCCGCGTTATGCCGACCTCTATCGCTTGCACATTCCCAGCGGCGAGCTGGTAATGGTCGAAACCAACCCGGGGTTTAGCAACTTCATCGTCGATGATCACTACCGGGCCAACCTAGCCGTCCAGAACGAACCAGACGGACGCAAGACGTACCTTCGCAAGAGCGGCGACACCTGGCTGCCTTGGCTAACACTCGAGCCTCAAGACGCCAGCACCACCTCCGTCTCACACTTCAGCGCTGATGGGGCGTTTGTATACGTCCTGGATAGCCGTAACCGTGACACGGCCGCCCTATTCGCCTACCCATGGCCTTCAGAAACGGCAGATCAACAGAAAGCGGCCCTGCTGGCGTTCGATGATCGGGCGGACATCGGAGGGCTCTTGGTCGATAACTTCACCTACGAGCCACTGGCGTACTCCATCTACCATGAGCGAAAAACGCGGCTTCTGCTCAATGATAAAATCACAGCCGATGTGAAGTTCCTCGACGCACAGATTGATGGTGAATGGAGCATCAGCAGCCGGACCAATTCCGATGAGATCTGGGTCATCGAAGCGTCCTCCGACCGCCTTCCTGGCGCAGCGTATCTTTACCACCGGATGTCTTCGAGGCTCGAACACTTGTTCGTCAGCCGGCCAGAGCTGCTGGACTTTCATCTTGCGCGTATGCAAAGCACCACGCTCAGGTCCAGGGACGGACTGGAACTGACGACTTACCTGACGCTGCCTGTGGGATTGGAAGACCCGCACCAGCCATTGAAGAGCCTGGCACCCATTCCTCTGGTGCTTGTCGTCCATGGCGGCCCATGGGCACGTGACTTTCATGGATACGTTGCAATGCATCAGTGGCTGGCGAATCGTGGGTATGCCGTGATGGCGGTGAACTTCCGCGGTTCCACAGGCTTCGGCAAAAGGTTTATCACTGCGGCCGACGGCGAATGGGGAGCCGCGATGGACGACGACCTGGTCGATGCCGTTGACTGGGCGATCGAGCAAGGTATTGCGGACCCTCAACGCGTTGCGATCCTGGGAGGAAGTTACGGCGGGTATGCCACACTGTGGTCGATGACACGCCATCCCACGCGGTACGCCTGCGGCGTCGGGATTGTTGGCCCGTCGAATCTTGAAACTTTGCTGGAAACCATCCCGCCATACTGGGAGAGCTTCCGCGCTATGTTGCATCGTGCCATCGGCGACCCGGCGACCGAAGAAGGCTTGCGGTTACTAAAATCGCGTTCGCCAATGCATTTTGCCGGGCAGATCGCCAGGCCTTTGATGATCGGTCAAGGCGCCAATGACGCGAGGGTCAAGATGTCGGAGTCCCAGCAGATGGTCGATGCACTCAAGCGTAATGGGGTGCCTTACACCTACGTGCACTTCGCTGATGAAGGTCACGGCTTCCAGCGCCCGCCAAACCGCATCTTGTTCAACAGCCTGGTTGAAGCATTTCTGGCTCAGCACCTAGGTGGCCGCGTTGAACCCGCGCACGATCATGAAGTACTCGGCCACACCGCCACGATCGAACGACTAGACTGATACTCGATCAGCAGGGGCATCACTGCGCATGCCCCTTCGATGCATTGATCGCTAAGTTGTCCCGCTTTTCAGCGCCTGACTACGCACCTCACCACAAGGCGATCTGATACCCGAGGATGACCCGGTTCTCATCAAGGTCCGTGGTCAGGCCATTGCCTGAACGGAACGAGACGTTCCTCCAACGCAGACTTAGATCCTTCAACGGGCCGGACTGGATCACGTAGGCAATGTCCATGTCTCGTTCCCACTCATGGCCATCGCTGGCACCTGCTGCCTCGATGCTCCGCCCTTGCACATAGCGCGTCATGAAGGACAGGCCTGGGATACCCATCGCCGCAAAGTTGTAGGTGTACCGTAGCTGCCAGGCCCGGGTGTTCTGCTTCGCAAAGGTGTTGTGTGTCACCAGGTTGACCGAGTAAGGATCAGCACCGGATAGGAATGGGAAGTTGCCATCTCCGGATAGTTTCTGCCACCCCGCGCTCAATGTATGGCCCTGGGTGTCGACGGTGAACATGCCGTTGATGAAGTCGTTATCGATCACGCCGCCGACTGCCCTACCCTCATCATCACTGTGAAAATAACGAAGGTCTGTTAGCAGTTTCCAGCCAGGGTAGAACTCAGCAGTGTGGTTCAAGCCCACAAAGTGCTGGGCATAAGCCTCTTCAAGACGGCCGTAGTAGTAGCTCACAGCCAGATCTTTGGTGAGATTGTATGCACCACCGGCAAAATCGAAATCGCCCGCACTCAGGCCGTTGTAGGCGTACGCCATCTCCTTGTTATCAGTCGAGTCGCGCAGGTTGACTTTGGTCAGCTGGCCGAAGGTCAGGTTGAGGTTGTCGATATCTTTAGAGTTGAACATCGCGCCGGTGTAGCGTGTCGCAAGCAATCGCGTGTCGTTGTACATCACGACCGGCAAGCTGGGTTGAAGCGATCCCACCGACAGTTGCGACTTGGCGAAGCGGATCTTGGCCGTAGCACCAGCTTCAGACCACTCGTTTTCGGCTTTGCCATCACTACCGAGCACCAGCAGGTTAGTGGTACTGCCTTGCTGGCCCGCATCCAGCCTTATGCCCATCTGGGCAATGGCGTCGACCCCAACCCCGACGACACCTTCCGTGAAACCTGAAGTGAAGCGCAATGTGAAGCCTTGCCCCCAGTCCCGCATTGGCCCGGGAGTACCTGAATTACGGAAATCGCGATTCATGTACATGTTCCGAGCGTCTATCACAGCATGACTGTCATTTACGAAGTCAGCGAGAACGTTATCGGCGTACAGAGATAGAGAACCCAGGCAGAGTACCGCCGTGGTGGTAGCGCTTTTTGTCATTTTCATTGTTTTTATTATCAGAACTGTCCGCCGCTGGCAGGCGGACTTGGCCTATGAAAGGTACGAGGCAAATACTCAATCTCTTCAAGATTGAAAATACCCACGTTGCCCAGCTCCTTCAGGCTACCGAGGCAGTACAAAGGCCGTTAGCCAAATCCAGCAATCACTATCCGCATCAGGCGGATTTGTGTTCATTTGCGCGGGGTGCGTGGCTGCAGCCATCAGATGCGCAGCCAATACTGCTCGCTGAAACGCTCCAGGTAGTAGAGCCCCAAAACCTCGACACCCTCTGAGACCAGACGCCCTTAGTCACTGTTGAGCATTTCGTTGCAGGCAGCGTCGAGATGCAGTGCCTCGACATGCGCATCGGTGACTGTTAGAGAGCCCCTGGAAACCTTCGCTCAACGAGCGGTTGACTCCAGCACCGTCAGCGAGATCGGCCAGCTCGATGTCGCTCCGCAGATATCCCAAAATGTACCTTGCGCTCACTTCACCTGCCGGGGCGTGAACGGCTGATAATTCCGGTAGTGCGAGACGGTAAAGCCCTGGGTTGAAGTCATATCTCCAACCCAGGATTTCGCTCAAGCCTCACTGAACATTTGTTTGTACCTGCCGTCATGCATCCATGCCGCATGATGCGGAGCACGCTTGGTAGTCGACCACTCTTCAAGCATGTCCCATTTGACCTCGCCAAGGGCCTCAAGCATTCCCTTTCTGATGGTTGGTGCCACGAGTTCCAGTCGATGGCCACTTGGGTCAAAGAAGTAGATCGACTTGAAAAGCGCATGGTCCGTAGGCCCCAAAACCTTGATCCCCGAAGACTCCAACTTGGCCTTGGTCGCAAGCAGCGTATCCAGCGAGTCAACCTCCATAGCCAAATGTTGGGTCCACTCGGGAGTGTTTGGATCACGCCCCATTTCAGGCCTTGCGGGCAGCTCAAAAAATGCCAGGACATTCCCCATGCCAGCATCCAAGAAGATGTGCATGTACGGGTCGGCCTCTCCTGTAGAAGGCACCGCGTCCTCGGCGATGGACAGTATCAAGCTCATGCCAAGGTGCTCCTCATACCAACGAGCCGTCACCAGAGCATCCTTGCAACGATAAGCAACGTGGTGAATCTTGCTGATGAGATTGCTCATTGTCACACCTTCTCGGCGGTCAGAACGCCCCGGCGCACTTGGTCGCGCTCGATCGATTCGAAAAGCGCTTTGAAATTACCTTCACCGAAGCCGTCATCGCCCTTTCGCTGGATGAATTCGAAGAACACAGGACCAACAAGATTTTCCGAGAAGATCTGCAAGAGTAACCGTTGCGTACCACCTTCAGTCGTACCATCGAGCAGGATGCCGCGCGACTGCAGCTCCTCTTCTGGCTGACCATGACCTGGCAGCCGCTCTTTCAGCATATCGTAATAGGTGTCGGGAGGCGCCGTCATGAATCGCATGCCTAGCGCTTTCAGGCGATCCCACGTGCCCAACAGATCATCGGTCAGGAAGGCAACGTGCTGGATACCTTCGCCGTTGAATTGCATGAGAAACTCTTCGATCTGCCCGGAGCCTTTCGAAGACTCTTCGTTCAGTGGAATTCGAATTTTTCCATCCGGAGCGGTCATGGCCTTTGAGGTCAATCCCGTGTACTCGCCTTTGATATCGAAGTAGCGAATCTCGCGGAAATTGAACAACTTCTCATAGAAGTCTGCCCAGTAGGCCATACGCCCACGGTAGACGTTGTGGGTCAGGTGATCGACGAGCTTCAAACCTGCGCCTGCGGGATGCCTGTCAACTCCTGGCAGGAACACGAAATCGATGTCGTAAATCGAAGCGCCTTCTTCAAACCGGTCGATGAGATAAAGCGGTGCCCCTCCAATACCCCGGATGGCTGGCAGACGTAGCTCCATCGGGCCAGTAGGAAGGTCTACTGGCTGTGCACCTAGCTCCAGAGCGCGGTTGTAGGCTTGCTGCGCATCGGCAACTCGGAAACCCATGCCGCAGACTGATGGGCCATGTTCCATCGCGAAGAAAGCAGCCGGTCCGGACCGTTCATGATTGAGTATGAGATTGATCTCGCCCTGTCGATACAGATGCACGTTCTTGGAACGGTGAGTAGCAACTTTGACGAACCCCATAATGGCGAATACAGGCTCAAGCGTGTTCTCTTGAGGGGCGGCAAACTCGATGAATTCAAAGCCCATCAAGCCCATGGGGTTATGGTTGGATATCGCCATCGTATGCTCCTTTTCTTGTTAGATAAATGCGAAAGCTTCGCCATCAACCGGGTGGTTGGTGGCGAAGCTGATTACTAACGAGGAGCCTAACGAAGGGGGTCGCCGTGGGGTTAGCCGATTCTTGCAGCACGTAGCCATATCCGGCATGGAATGTGAGCAATCCATGCGGGCAGCCGAAAATCGCCTCCACATCAAAGGGCTAAGCGTCAAGGATCAGGGGTTTATATAGCTAGTCTTCACCTGCGTGAAAAACTCAGCGGCATAGCGCCCTTGCTCTCTTGGGCCGTAGCTGGAGCTTTTTCGCCCGCCAAACGGCGCATGCGGGTCCACGCCTGCCGTCGGCGCATTGATCATCACCATCCCTGCTTGCAGCTCACGCTTGAACACAGCGGCCCACTTTAGAGACGTGGTACATACACCTGCCGACAAACCGAATGGCGTATCGTTAGCCACGGCCAGTGCCTCCTCAGCGTCCGCCACACGGATTACCGCTGCGACAGGCCCGAAGATCTCTTCCTGACAAATTCGCATGTTGGAGGCAGCCCCGACAAACAGAGCTGGCTGCAGGTAAAATCCAGGCTTGCCATCCACTTCATGCTCTACTTGGCCACCGTAAACAAGCTCTGCCCCTTCAGCGACACCGTGGCGGATGTATGCCACGTCTTCAGCCAACTGCTCACCGTCGACCACCGGACCGATGCGAGTACTTGCATTGCGCGCATCACCCACTTTCAGATCGGGCAACCTGGACAGCATGGCTGCCACGAAACGATCGTGCATCTTGTCGGTGACAATCAGACGAGACGAAGCGGTGCAACGCTGCCCGGTAGCGTGATATGCGCCATCCAGAGCACAACTAACGGCGACATCGAGATCAGCGTCGTCCAGCACCACCAGCGGATTCTTCCCACCCATTTCAAGTTGGAAGCGCGCCATGCCTCCAGATCGGCCTACCGCAGCCTGCGCTACCTTGCGCCCGGTACCCTCGGAGCCCGTGAAGGTGATCGCAGAAAGCCTCGGGTCTTCGAGCAAGACGCTGCCAATCTCGCGACTGCTTCCCATCACGAGGTTGAACGCGCCCTTGGGCAGCCCAGCACGCCCAATGATCTCGGCCAACGCCCAGGCACAACCGGGCACTAATTCGGCGGGTTTGAATACCACGGTATTGCCATACGCCAGCGCCGGAGCAATCTTCCAAGCCGGGATGGCAAGTGGGAAATTCCATGGGGTGATCACGGTGATGACACCAACCGGCTCACGTGTAACTTCTACCGTCATTCCGGGACGAGTGGATGCCATAACCTCGCCCGGCTGGCGAAGGCATTCGCCAGCAAAAAATTTGAAGATCTGCCCCGCACGCAAGACTTCACCACGCGCGTCCGCCAATGCCTTGCCCTCTTCACGAGCAAGCAGGTCAGCCAACTCATCCAGGCGCGCCAAGATCTCGCTGCCAATCATGTCCAGCGCATCACAACGTTGCTGAGGCCCGCGACTGCTCCAAGCAGGGAGAGCGTGACTGGCAGCCGCAAACGCCATCCGCGCCTGATCTTGACTGGCACGCGCATAGTGGCCGATGACATCACGGGTGTCGGAAGGATTGATGTTGGTCGAGGCATTCAGGCCTTCCAACCATTCATCATTGATCAAATTGCGATACATCTGTGGGGTAACTCCGGTGGCATTGCAAGAGGGAGTGATCAGCATTGCCAACACGTCAGGCTGGCAATGCTGGCGTACAACGATCAGCCCTGCCCGCGGGCGCGTGACAGGTTTTCCTTGAGCAAGGCCGGTACTCTCTCATCGAAGCCCAAAGCCACACGGCGTACTTCAGGGCTGTCGGTGGGCTGATGGCCCACACCGAGTGCCGAGGCGCGTGGCGCATCGATAGCGACCACTTGACCACGGATGCGGCCAATACCCGTCACTTCGCACTCCACCACGTCGCCAGCATCGATGCTGCGCGAATGGCATGGGGTGCCCATGAGGATCACGTCACCTGCCTCCAGCGTGATGTGCCGCGCCAGGTCGGCAATCACGTAATGCGGCCCCCAAATGGTTTCATCACCAATATGCGCTTGCTGGACAATCTGCCCGTTGACATATGTGCGCAGGGTTTGCTCGAACAGGTTTACACCCCGCACGATGCCGGGCCCAATGGGCAGCAGCGTATCGGAGCCTTTCACTCGCAACATGCTGCCCTGGTCGGTGTCGCGGAAGTCTTGCAGGCCCATATCCAGGGCTGGGCAGAAGCCCTCGATGTAGGCCCAGGCCTCGTCCGGCGTAACGTTGCGGCAGGTACGCCCGATGACCACCGCATACTCGCCCTCATAGTTCAGGTACTGACAGTCGGCAGGCTTGTGAATCTGCCCCTCATGGCCGTTGAGGGAAGTCGTTGGTTTGACGAAATACGTTGGCGTCTCGGTAGGCTTAGCCTTGTTGCGGGTCTCGAAGCTGCGAGAGCTGTAGCTAATGTGCACTGCAATGATTTTGCGCGGCTGCACAGGCGGCAGGTATGCCTGACCTTCGCTGGGGATTGTCCGGCCGTCATCCAGGCGCAGTTGCCCGGCATCACCACCCTCTTCGATCAACGTTCCCCAACAGGCAGTACCGCCCAACAACACCCGGCGGCGCTCCACGCGGGGGCCACGCATGACTTCAGGCAGGGCCTGCATCGGAAATTCGAAATCCATGAGTAAAACCTCTTTATATGATCAGTGCTTGCGCGTGCGCACGAACGTAACGACCAGCAGCCCAGCCATCAGTACAAAGCCTGCAATGATGTACATCGCACTTGCGGTGGTGCCGGTGTTGGTTTTGATCCAACCGACCAGATAGGGGCTGAAGAAGCCTGCCAGGTTGCCGATCGAGTTGATCAGCGCGATCCCTGCCGCTGCAGCTACGCCACCGAGCATGCCGGTAGGCATGGACCAGAAGATCGGCGCCATGCTTTGCAGCCCCATACTGGCCAGCGTCAGGGCGAACATGGCGGCCATGGTGTTGTGCTGGAAAACCACGGCCAGCACTAGCCCCAACGCACCGATGGTTGCTGCGCCGCAGTAATGCCAGCGGCGCTCACCGGTTTGATCTGAATGGCGGCCGACCAGGATCATCGCCACCACTCCGAAGGCGTAGGGAATGGCTGACAACAGGCTGATGTGGGTGGTGCTCTCGACACCGGTTGCCTTGATGATCGAAGGCAACCAGAAGCCGAATCCGTACTGCCCCATGGAGCTACCAAAATGCACCAGTGCGAACATCCAGATCAGTGGATGACCGAGCACCGCGGCCAGCGACATCGTTGTTTTCGTCTTGCTCTCTCCGTCGATGCGCGCTTGTAACAACGCCTTCTGCTCGTCAGTCAGCCAGCGCGCCTTACTGATACCGTCATCGAGGTAGAACAGCACGGCGATACCCACTGCCATCGATGGAATCGACTCGACCACAAACAGCCACTGCCAGCCTGCCAAGCCGTGGCTACCGTCCAGAGAGTCCATGATCCAGCCCGAGAACAACCCGCCGAGCAGGCCGGCAATCGGAATAGCCGACATGAACAAAGCCATGATGCGGCTGCGGCGATTTACCGGATACCAGTAGGTCAGATAAAGCACGATGCCTGGGAAGAACCCGGCTTCGGCTGCGCCGAGCAAGAAGCGCACGATATAGAACGTGGTCTCGTCGTGGACAAATGCCATGGCACCGGTGAGCAGTGCCCAGGTGATCATGATTCGCGCGATCCATCGGCGCGCGCCGACGCGGTGCATGATCAGATTGCTTGGGAGTTCGAAAACGAAATAGGCCAGAAAGAACACACCTGCCCCTAACCCGTAAACAGCTTCACTGAAATGCAGATCATCCATCATCTGCAACTTGGCAAAGCTGACATTGATCCGGTCAAGGAAGGCAATGATCAGGCACAGGCAAAGAAAAGGGATCAAGCGCCGCGTGACCTGGGCGTAAGTCGCGTCTTCGGCGTCTAACGCGGCCAGCGGAACAGAGTCGGTAATGGCATTACCATTCATGGGGTGCCTCATGTTGTTATTGTGCTTGTTACTGAAAGAAAATCAGAGGTCGAACCAGACGTGGATGTTGCCCGTACCACGCGCGTTCTCGTAGGCGGACAGCGCCTCGCCTTTGGCCTGGCAGTTGGCACCGCCGAGGGCACCGATCATTTGCAGGTAGTGAGCACCGAACGCCTCCCAGGGTTGACGGCGGTAGTCTTCATCCCAGCGCGCCAGAATCTGGTCATGACGCCCCTCAGCCATCAAGGCGATAGCGCCCTTGTCACTCTCCACGGCGGCAGTCGACGACACATTGCTTTCGTGGAAAATGCGGGGGTTGTTGGGCTTCCAGTCAATGCCGTTGAATTTGTGGCTCAGCGCTCCGGACGCCAATAGGACTACACGGAGATCACTACGATGAATTGCCTCACCCACTGACTCACCCGATTGCAAGAACTGTGGCCATTCGCAGTTCTGGCATGAGCTGACTGTCACAACAGGGATGTCGAGAGTTTCCAAACCCGCCAGTTTGATCACGTTGATCGTCGCGTACTGACGCTCAAGGTCAGGGTGAGCAATAGCTCGGTTGTAACCGCCCTGCTCTCTCGACACACGCTCGATGGCTTGGGCCAACGCAGGATGCCCGCGGTAGGCATAAGGAACGCCGTGCAGGTACCACGGCATCTCATCGGAGGTGTAGCGACCCTGGTAGTGGGCGCTGGCATCGACCAAGTGATAACCGGTGGTGAACCAATGACTGTCGAAGATCACGACGACATCCGGCTGGGCGGCCTGGATTTTTTCTCGCAGACGCGCGAATCCGGCAATCAGGTCTGAGTCTTGCCCAGCGCCCATGGCCCGGCGAAACTCCTCACACTGCATCAATCCTGGGTGGTGCGACACAATGGCCGCGCCGACGATTTGTCCCATGTTGAATATTCCTTTTTATCGTTGACTGAAACTGGCGCGGAAAGGCTTGTTCGGGACTACAACGTCTTTAACGTCGCAGAAGAACTCGAAACTCCAGTCCCCGCCCTCGCGGCCAATGCCGCTGCGCTTGATACCGCCGAATGGAGCAGCCAGATCGCGAATACCGAAGCTGTTGACCCAGATGAATCCGGTACGAATTTGTTCAGCCAGCCCAGTCGCATGAGCAGTCTCGCCGTAGCACACACCGCCCAGCCCGAAGTCGGTGCCGTTCGCCATGGCAATCGCTTGCTCGTCGCTGCTGAAGGTCTGCAGGGTGAGTACCGGTCCGAACACCTCGTTCTGCACGATTTCAGCAGACTGCTCGACGCCAGTGATCATGGTCGGCTGCAGGTACTGGGCTCCATATGGATGCTTGTCCCCGCCCCACAACACCTTGGCCCCCGTGGCCACGGCGCGCTCGATGAACCCTTGAATACGCTCGACTTGGCGAGGGTGAATGACCGGCCCAACTTCAGTGGATGCGTCTCTTGGATCGCCGATTACCAAGTTTTCGACATAGCTGCGCATGGCCGCTATGAAGCCCTCAACTACTCGTTCGTGAACCAGCAGACGAGTACCAGCAAGGCAGACCTGACCGGCATTGCGGTACATCAGCGCGGCGGTGGCAGCGGCATTGTCCAGGTCAGCATCTTCAAGCACGATGAAGGGGCTTTTGCCGCCCAGCTCCAAGCTGCATGGCACCAGATTGGCAGCAGCAGATGCTGCAATCACCTTGGCGGTCGGCACACTACCAGTGAAAGAGATTCGGGCAATGCGAGGGTCACTGACCAGACGAGCACCGGTTTTAGCACCCGTTCCCTGCACAATGTTAAGCACCCCTGGCGGCAACCCTGCAGCGTGGGCTGCATCGGCCAACAGCGAACTGGTTAACGGCGCCCACTCTGGCGGTTTGACGATGCAAGTATTGCCTGCGGCAAGTGCGGGCCCCAGCTTCCAGGTGGCCAGCATCAAAGGAGAGTTCCAGGGGGTGATGATCACCGCCACACCTGCGGGATCATGCCGGATACGGTGGCTCGCCTGTTCGGTTTCGAGGCAGCGATCTTGTAGCGTCAGCGCGTGCTCGGCGAACCAGCTGATGTTGAGCTTCGCTCGGTTGATCACACCATGGCGCATGCGTGACAACAATACGCCCGCATCCGTGCTTTCCAATTGGCAGAAAGCCTCAGCACGCTTACCGATCTCTTCAGCAAAGCGATCCAAATATACTTTGCGTTGCACAGCGCTCAATGCGCTCCAAGACACGAAGGCGCGCTCGGCGGCTACGATGGCGGCCTCGACATGCTCAGCTTCGCCTTCGGCAATGTGACCCAGGACTTGTTGATCGATCGGGCTGAACAGCTCGAAAGTCGATGCGGAGGCAATCCGCTGTCCATCGATGTAATGGTCCGGCGAAACCTGTACACCGGCCACATCAATAAGAGCAGTTGGCATGGTTGTTCCTTGTTGTCGTTGATGAAGTTTCCAGCGCAATGCGCTCAGTAGCCCGAGAAGCCAAGCGACGGTTGAGATGTCGTTTCCCGGAATTGGCTCAGCAGCGTGCGAGTGGATTGAGCCAGCAGCGAGGCATCTACCCCTACGGCAACAAACCGTGCACCTCGGTCTCGGTAACGCGCGGCGAGGACGGGATCAGTGCTGAGCACACCGGCCGCTTTGCCGGCACGGACAACGGTATCGATGGCGTTTTCGATGGCTGCTACCACGTCCGGGTGTCCCGGCTGGCCAATCAGTCCCATCGAAGCACTGAGATCAGCCGGCCCGAAGAACACACCATCGACCCCATCAACACCGACGATCTGCGCTAAATTGGCGAGCCCCTCCACCGTCTCAACCTGCGCCAACAGGCACACCCGATCGTTGGCCTCCGTGAGATAGCGGCTATCTGCCCCCCAGCGTGACGAGCGCGCCAAGCCACAGCCAACGCCGCGGATACCCTGCGGCGGATAGCGCATGGCACTGACCAAGTCGCGCGCCTGTTCGGCGGTGTCGACCATTGGCACCATGAGCGACAGAGCGCCGGTTTCCAGGATTTGTTTGATCAGCGCAGGATCGCCGTGGGGAAGACGTACGACAGGGTTACCCGGGTAGGCCGCCAAGCTTTGGAGGATCGCGAGAATCGAGCGCAAATCATTTGGGCCATGCTCGGCATCGATCAACACCCAATCGAACCCGGCGCTGGCACACAATTCTGCGGTGTATGCATCACCAAGACCGAGCCACAAACCAATTTGCGTCCGACCGCCAGCCAACGCCTGGCGGAAGCAACCAGCGCTCATACGAACCTCAGCGAGATCGACCCCAGCGGGCCGTAGTCAGCATGGAAGGTGTCACCCGCGGCGCACGCCACTGGCCGGGTAAACGAACCGCCCAGGATGATCTGACCAGCCTCAAGCCCCTCGCCGTGCAGCGCGAAACGGTTGGCCAGCCACGCAACCCCGTTGCCCGGATGATTGAGTACTGCAGCCCCCAGGCCTGACTCTTCAATGACGCCATTTTTGAGAAGCAAAGCTCCAGCCCAGCGCCAGTCCACCTGATCTGCACGCATGGGGCGGCCACCAAGGATGATGCCTGCGTTTGCAGCGTTATCAGCGATCGTGTCGCGGACCTGACGAGGGACCTTGGTATCCCGGTCGAGCTGCTCGATGCGTGCATCAATCAGTTCCAATGCCGGAACCACGTAATCAGTGGCATTGAGCACATCGAACAGGTTCACATCCGGGCCGCGCAGTGGTCGCGCGAGGATGAAGGCCAGTTCCACCTCGAGGCGAGGAACGATAAATCGGGAAGCTTCGACTTCTGCACCATCGGCCAACAGCATGTTGTCGAGCAAGGTGCCGTAATCCGGCTCGGTAATCTGCGAAGCGATTTGCATGGCCCGGGACGTCAGGCCGATCTTGTGACCAATTACTTTTCGTCCCCCGGCCAATTGCAACGCAATCCACTCTCGCTGAATGGCGTAGCTGTCGCTGATGGTCAGGTCTGGGTAACGCTGGGTCAGGTGTCGCACTTGAGTGCGTGACGCCTGAGCCTCCTCCAGTTCGAAAGCCAAAGCTTGGCAGGTTGCTTGGTCAAGCACTGCAAAATCTCCCCGGCCTTTGGTGGCCTGTTGTCTTTGTGTTGGAGGGAAGTCTGCGGGATTGACTTATCAACAAAAAGCAAAGAAATTTGCTCTTTTATCAAGCATTGGTTGTTAATAATGGCACTCCTCAGATTCACCTTGCGCCAGCTCGAAACGTTCGTATGCGTGGCTGAGTTGCGAAGCTTTGCCGGTGCCGCCGAACGGCTGGGTATGACGCCGCAAGCCGTCAGCCAACTCGTGGCCGAGCTTGAGAAGGTGCTTGGTTTCAGGCTATTTGACCGATCGACCCGGAAGGTCGGCTTATCCGCAGCCGGCCGAGATTTTCTGGCTTCTGTGCAATCGACGATGCGCCATGCGCGCGCGTGCGAGAGTGCCGCTGCGGATGTGCGCAATCGAGCAGCCGGTATGGTCCGAATCGGCGCACCGCTGGTACTTGCCTGTAGAGCTTTGCCGGAAGCGATCAAGGCCTACCAGCAACTTCATCCGAAAGTGGTCATCCGCATCAGGGATCTTCCGGTGGAAATGCTCGCAGACGCAGTTGCCACAGGTGATGTCGATCTGGCGCTTGGACCTGATCGCCCAGTTGGAAATGACGTAGCTCGCCAGCCAATGTTCGAAAGCAGGTGGGTCTTGTGGTGCTCCACTGAACACCCACTGTCATCGCGCAAGCGCATCACCTGGCGTGATCTCCATGATGTCCATCTTGTGGCCGCGGGCCGCGATCATGAGCGTAGTGTGGTACCTATGCAGGCAAGTGCGCCGGAGGGTGAACGGGTCACTCCAGTGGAAATCGTCGACAACATCACCACCGCTCTCGGCCTATCAGCACACGGTTTGGCAGCGACGCTTGCACCAGCTTATGTCGGTTGCCTTGCCGAACAATTTGGCCTGCAGATGCACAGAGTCGAAGATCCAGAAACTCTTCGATCGGTCTGCCTATACCATTCAACCG
Organism: Pseudomonas sp. S31; assembly: GCF_016648105.1. Taxonomy (GTDB): domain Bacteria; phylum Pseudomonadota; class Gammaproteobacteria; order Pseudomonadales; family Pseudomonadaceae; genus Aquipseudomonas. The sequence goes on from NZ_JACVVE010000012.1 coordinate 65,855, forward strand.
TTCGTAATTTATCGCCCGCTGCGGATGGCTTCGCTGAATTTTTGAAACCCTGGTTGCACCATTGGGCAAAGCGCCCACAGCAATTACCTATGTGAGACATCGTAGTACACGCAAGGCGGTGGTTGAGGCTCAAGAGAGACAACGTACCTGGTACGACTAAAACCACCTTGGGTTGGCGCTGTCGGAAGCCAAAGCGCAATGGGAGCGGAGCACCACCCCCAAAGGGATCGCCACCGCAGTTGTGTAGACAAAGCCGGCCCGCCCCACTTTGTCACTTTCCATGTGCTTTTTTCAGAGCGCGCTTTGGTTGCTCAAAATTTCAGCTAGCGGGGGATTCAGTTAAGTCGCGACCGGCAGCTTTCGACCCAGACTCTGTGAAACCTCCCGACCGCCGCCTACCGCAATCAGTCGAATTGAGTACCTTTTTGGATTAACTCAACTTTATAGCCGTTCGGATCCATGAGAAATGCTATGACAGTTCTACCATGCTTCATGACTCCAGCTGGCCGCGGAACCTTATATCCAAGGACCTCCGCCCTTAAACATACCGCTGCCGCATCTTCAACCTCAATAGCAACATGCCCATATGCATCGCCTAACTCGTAGCTATCTTGCCCCCAATTACGCGTCAGCTCCAATACTGCTGTATCAGCTTCAGCACCATAACCAAGAAAAGCCAAAGTGAACCGACCCTCCGGATAGTCTTTCCGTCGCAACAAACTCATCCCAAGGACTTTACTATAGAAGTGAATGGTTTTATCTAAATCGATAACGCGCAGCATCGTATGTAAAATACGCACAAATTCTCCCTAGCGACATCCTCTATCGAGGAAGCGTTGTGATGCTTTTCTCACAGTCGAAAAGCGTAGAACTCTGCTGAAAATAGACAGCCTGAAAAGGCTGGCGCTTCAGATGTTGGGGGGTGATAGCTGACGATGATATGCTAACGTATCGCTCACTAAAAGTGTCTATTTGTCACTCCATCCATCACAAAAGGAGAGTGAATTGAAGCTTTCACATCTTGGCTATTTTTGTGCTGTGGTCGAGCAGGGCACCATAGCCGCAGCGGCGACGCAGCTGCACTGCGTACCCTCTAACATCACTACCAGGCTACGTGAGCTCGAGAATCAGTTGGGGGTTGCGCTATTTAACAGAGAAAAAAACCGGTTGATGACAACGCCGGAGGGCCGGCTGCTTTACCGCAATGCGAAAAAGATGGTCGATCTCGCTGCAGAGACAAAGTCACTGTTCTCAAGCGAATGTAACCACGGTGTCCTGCGAGTGGGCGCGCTCGACGTAGCTTTAGCCAATCATTTGCCGACCGGTCTCGTCCGCTACCGTCGCGAGGCGCCAGGGGTGGAATTACATATTCGCCCAGAACATTCGCTTCTTCTGGAGAGGTTACTAATGGATGGCGAGCTTGACTTAATACTGACTGATGGACCAGTCGAGCATCCGCTACTGGAAAGCCGCTTAGCCTTCCGCGAGAAATTATTGGCAGTAACACCTAACAAACTTAATACAATAACTCCTGAAAATCTGTCAAACCTTGAGCTGTACGTATTCGGGCAAACATGCCATTACCGGCAACAAGTTGACCGATGGCTTGCTATCAGCGGCATTCTACCGCGAGCCATACTGGAAATCGAATCGTACCCCAGCATCTTTGCTTGCATAAATGAGGGCTTAGGCTTCGCGTGCATACCAGAAAGCTACGTCTTAAAATTTTCGCAACAGAAGTATGACTTTAAATCCGAGCTTGCTCATGGACTAGATTCCAGCGACATATATTTTGTCTGGCGCAAGAATCAACAGTCCCCACTCATTGAAGATTTTATTAGAATCATCACTTCCTAAAGGCAGCACACTCATCTTTACTCTCAAATTTAGATTCAAGGCATCCGACCTTATAACAAAACATCATCCTAATAAGACTAGTTTAAGACCCAAAACACCTGCGCTAGGTTTTCTTGCGCTCCAAATTAATGAAGTGAACTATTGATGGAAGCTGCAGTCGCTTTTTTTGGATCCAAAAAATAGACTTGGATCTGTCGCGCGGAGCCTTACTAAAAGGAAGCTTGCCAGCGCATGAAGAAAAGTTCAGCAGGAGGCTGACCCATGGTCTCGTATAGAAGTTCCTATCACCCAATTGATGCGGCGATCCTTTGGAGCGATCTTGCCGATCACGAAGCCGAAATTCTGCACGTAGAGCTAACGCACCCAGGCGGCTTGCTCAAGCACTTTCCCCAATGGCCTACGCTCCACCTCTACGCTGAGCGCATCTGCGACGCAATTATCAACGGAGAGTTGCCCGCAACCTATCTAGGTGGACCCATTGGATTGGGAGATCCGATGCAGCGCGCCTACTGGTCCATTCGCCACCCGGACCTGTGCGGATGGTTCGCCCGCACCTACCCGCACGAGAAGCCGGCATTTCTGTTTTCCCGGGAGAGCGATCATTCCCTTTGCGTAAGCCTGGGCGTTCATCTCGCGCTTCAAGCGGATCGAGATGTTTTGCTGCGAGAGCTTGAACGCCTGCGGCGTACGTATTCGGCACTTCGCGACCAGGAGTCACCTGAGCTCGACGATCCAACCATAGCCCAAAAAACCAAGTCGAAATCCGGAGTCCTATCTGAAAATGCCGCACTTCTGCTTTACGTGATCGTGGGTGCCCTGCTCGCTCTGACGCTGGGCAAGACGGAGAAGGGTCTGCCTCGATCCATCTTCGAGGATCAGGCAGCGATCGTTGATGCCATCACGACGCTGTTCCCGGATGTTCCAGGGTTGAGCAAACGCACCCTTGATCGGAAATTTGCGGAAGCCCGACGCCGTTTCGCCCAAGCCGGCCGGGTATGAGCCGCGATTGCCAGGCAATCCGAGCGATTGCCTGGCAATGACTTTCACCGGTTCCAGTTGTTGACTGAATGTCACATCCCACCACGCGCCATTCGGTGCTAAGGAGTGACACCATGCAACCGTCAGCCCCTACCTCCGCTTCCGCCGACCGCCACATCATGCGGCGGGATGAGGTGGAACAGAAAACCGGCTTCAAACGCTCACACATCTACAACTTGATGAAGGCTGGCCAGTTTCCCCAATGCCGGCGCATCGGCACTCGCGCTGTGGGCTGGGATTCGCTCGAGATCGAGCAGTGGGTGCAAGACCGTCTCTCTACCGGGGAGAGATCATGAAAGTCTTCTCGTTGATCTCGACCAAGGGCGGGGCTGGCAAAACCACGGTCGCCGCCAACCTGAGCGGCCTGCTCGCCGATGCGGGGCTGCGGGTGTTGATGTTGGACTTGGACAGCCAACCGACGCTGTCCAGCTACTACGCCTTGAGTGCACCGTGTGACATCGGGTGCTACGAGCTGATCACCGATGGGCTCACGGGTGCAGAGCAGGTCATCACGGCAACAGTCATCCCGCGGCTGTCGCTAATCGTTTCCAACGACCGAGCGGGTCACTTGAGCACCCTGCTGCTGCATGCCACCGATGGCCGCCTACGCCTGCGCAACCTGCTGCCGACGTTCGCCGATCAGTTCGATGTGATGATCGTGGATACCCAAGGTGCCCGCAGCGTAGTCGTGGAGATGGCCGTGCTGGCTTCCGACTGCGCCTTGTGTCCCCTTCCTCCGGAGATGCTCGCCGCGCGCGAACTTCGTCGTGGCACGCTGGGGCTGTTCGAAGAACTGGAGCCCTATCGGTATTTGGGTGTGGCACTGCCGTCGGTGAAGCTGCTGCTCAACCAGGTCAATGCCAACCGCCGCGACACCCGTTTGATCATGCAGAGCCTGCAGAACACCTTTGAAGGTGATCCGCATGTCAGCGTCTGCGACACGGTCATTCCGGACCGAGTCGCGTATCTCAACGCGGCGTCGCTGGGGCTGCCGGTACACCGTGTCGAAGCCACGCCTCCAGCCGGTAGCCGGAGCCGCTGCGCAGCGGCTGTCATGACCAGCTTGGCGCTCGAGCTGTTTCCAGAGTGGGCGGACCTGCTCTGCCGGGCGACCGTGAGAGGTCGCCGGCAAGCTCAAGCCCATCGCAGTCGGCTGGCCGGGCACAGTTAATCGGAGGATGCGAGATGAAACCGCCAACCTCCGAAGACGTCACCCGGCAATTGCAGCAGGCCCACTTTCCGCAGAAAAGCCGTGAGCAGCCAGCCAACCCGATCGGTGAAACAGCAATGGTCGTGACGCTGGAGCAATTGCGGCCTTACGAACTGAATCCTCGTGTGGTGCGCAACCCGCTGTACGACGAGCTCAAAGCCTCCATTCGCGAACGCGGCCTGGACCATCCTCCTTCAATCACACGCCGGCCCAACGAGCAGCACTTCATCATTCGCAATGGCGGCAACACTCGCCTGAGCATTCTCGGCGAGCTGTGGCAGGAAACCCGTGAGGAGCGATTCTTTCGTCTCAACTGCCTATACCGCCCCTGGCAATCTGAATCGCATGCCTTGCTCGGGCATTTGGCCGAAAGTGATCTGCATGGACAACTGACGTTCATCGAGCGGGCGTTGGCGGTCGCGAAGCTATTGGACATGTTCCAGCAGCCCGGCGAGGCCCTCAGTCAACGTGAGCTCGCCACACGGTTGAGCAAGGGTGGCTACCCAATTTCTCAGTCGCATATCAGCCGCATGTTCGATGCGCTCGAGTTTCTCCTACCCTCCATTCCCCAGGTGCTGTATGCAGGCCTCGGTAAACCCAACATTGAGCGCGTATTAACCCTGCGACGCCGAGCCGAGTCGACCTGGAATCAGTATCTAGGTGAGCCCCAGCAGTTCGCGCTGCTCTGGATGGAAGTGCTATCCGCCTTCGATGACGAGAAACCCGAGCTGGATGCCAGCGATCTGCAGGATGAGCTGATCGCGAAAATGGCTGTGTACCTGAACCAATCGCCGCGCGTCCTGGCGCTGGATATCCACCAGGACAGCCGTGCGCTGCCGAACTTCACACCGCCAATGCCGAGCCTATCGCAACAAGGCGCAAACCCTAGCCCAACACCTCCAGCGGACCAGGCTATTGAGGCAGCGAAAATTCCTGAGGCGCAGAGCGTTGATCCGGACGTAGCCAGTGTTGGAGACAGTCCCAACCCGGAACCGCGGTTGCCGCATATCCTGCAAGCACTTGGAAGCGAATCGTCCGAGGCTAGGCATTCTGAGATCGGCGATTCAGACCCAACCACCCCATGTGCGATAAACAACCGTTCTGGGGCAGTCTATGACATCAACGGCCTGCGTGAGCGCTGTGCCGAGCTGGCCCAAGGCCTCGCTACTTACGCCGATGCCGACGACTTGGTGTTGCGGCAATCAGAGGGTCTCGGTTTCAACCTTTCTTTGGACCAAGGCACGCCCCTCACGCCTCGACACACGGGCATCCAACTGCTGCTCTCCGCGCTGCTGCGCCTGCAGGATGACGTGGCCTGGGCGCAACGCCAACAGTTACCCGCCGCCCTGTTTGGGCAATTGCTGATTGGCGCTTACGACCTTCCGTTCGCCGAGCGCCCAGCCCTGACCATTGGCCTCGAGCGCTTGCCAGACGAACAGCTTGAGCAGCTGTTTGCCCTGATCCGCCATGCTCGGCAGCTGATCGATACCACGCTGTCGACCCTTCGCTAACGTGAGGAGCCACCTCATGACCACGACTTTCAACCTGTTGAACCATGCCATGTTAAATCAGGTGCTGCATGAGCTGCGCCACGGGCGCTTGCAGCGCTGCAAAGCGCTCGGCCTGGCAGATGAGGACATTGAGGTGCTGCAATCGCTGCCGCCGACCACGCTGTCGCAGCTGGCGCATTCGACGATCAGTTGGGTAGAGATCAAAGTCGATACCACCGTGCTGCGACGACTTATCGCCCAGGCCGAGCGCGACGAACTAAATGAGCGGTTGATCAACCGGGCACTGAAGCTCGGCGCCAGCTCAAGCATCATGTACCGCTGCTTCGGCCTGGACCATTCGGAAACCGCCCTGCGCCGCCGGGTACTGAAGATCGAAACCCACCGCGGTCGACCGGTACAACTCACTGAGGCGCAGGAGCATGCGGTGTGGAACCGCTGGAGCCAGTTGCGTGAGGAAGATCCGGACAATGATCCACTCGACGCGATGATGATGCTCGCCGAAGAGCAGCACATCAGCCTGACGCTGATCTGGCAACAGATCGAACTGTACGGAGGTGCCCCATGCTGAGCTTCTACGAGGTCGACTGGCAGGACGTCGTGCGCCAGTGCTACGACGCACTCCGGCGGCGCTTGGAATGGCAGGCCGCCCAGGCAAAACTGGCAGAGGCCGCTGCTGCAGAGGCTCCGGTACGCACGATCTACTACGGCGACAACGATCCTTTGCCAATGAAGCTGTTGCTCGACCGCCGCCTCACGCCGCTGGAACGCAATACCTGGCAGGTGCTGCGCTGGCTGATCACCGAGCGTAAGGTACAGACACCCCGGTATCAGGACCTTCAGCCCTATCTGGCCACCAGCCCGTGCGGTACCCAGGCCTCCCGTGAAACGATCGCCCGGGCGCTGAATGTCTTGCGCACCACCCGCTGGCTCAGCCTGGTCGAACGCTCGCGGGATGCGCAGGGCTGTCTACGCGGCTGCGTCTATGTACTGCACGGAGATCCGTTGACGGCGGCCGAGCAGCTCGAGCTCGACAGTGGCTATCGATCCCTGCTGCTGCAGAATCTGAACCACGCCACCAAGGGCGTCAGGGATGTCAGCGAGCATGTGATCGCGGAAATTCAAGCCGACTCTAAGGTCGCGAGCGCCGACAAAGCCTTCCTCGCGACGCCCCCGGCCGCGGCTCAGCAACACTTGCTGCCGCTGACAAACGCCGACGCGGCGCATTCCGAACTCGGTGAAGGCCACCCGGTTCGGAATCTCACGGCCCCGGAAACGGATTCCGAATCCTGCGGCAACCCCCCGATTTCCGCTGCCGTTCGGAATGCCGACGACGGCCGTACAGTACAGAAAGACAAAAGCAAAAAAAGTACAGTACTGGCGCACGTGGAGTTCGGACGAGCGCGCTGGCCAGAGGATCTAAAACTGAGCCCTGCCGAGCGGCGCATGGCCTCTCAAGCGATGCGCCCGCTCGAGCCGGAACAGCAACAAGCGGTAATCAACGAGGCGGCGGTGCGTTGCGCCCGTGGCGAGATCCGAAAACCAGTCGCCTATCTCATGGGGTTGATCAAGCGGGCGTGCTGCGGCGAATTCAACCTATGGGCCGCCCGCAGCGATACGACTGCCCCAAAGCACACACCTCGGCGCCCGCCAGCCGCTGTGTCGGAACCTGAACCACTTCGCGAGCGCCGGCAGCCCGGCGAGCAGCGCACCGCCTCGCCACTTGCCCTCGCCTGCCTGGAAGAACTCAAACTGCGCTGCCGCGTCCCCGCTGCATCGACCTAGCACCGGAACACAGTGGATTTGATGCCTAGTGTGATCAAATCCAGAGACGTCCACTGTTTGAAAATGCGAGCCCAGCACCTTCGCGTTGATCCACGCCGAGTGCGATGACACAGCTCATCGTCTGCCTCACTTCAACGGCGAGGAACTGGCGATGGTCGACCACTACCAGCTCAACCTGGGCTCACTGCGCAGCAGCATCACGCTCACCCTGCACACTCATCATGCCGCGCGTTTGTGGCAGGGACGCGCCGCCCGCGAGGGCGTGCATGGCATCCTCGGCATGGCCGGCTACATCAGCGTGACCAACCTGCTCAAGCAGGCCAGCAGCCAGGACGATCCCTTTGCCGACTGGTTCATGCTGCAACTCGAAGACAAGCTGCTGCAGGCGAAGGCTGATCTGCAGACGTTGACCCAACAGGTCAGCCTAGTGGAGCGCGACCTGCCCACTCAGGTCGATGTCGGCGACAACCTCAATATCCATCCGGTGACCCTGCCGCTGTTCATCGGCAGTCAGCTGGGCTTTCTCGCCGTCTACCTGCTGACCGATTACGACACGTTGGTGCGGCGTGTATTGCTGGCGCACCACACCGCGCTGATTGGCCGTGGCGACATGGAGATCTGGATCGACCACGGTGCGCACCTGCTGCGCAGCGTATTCGGCCTGGCCCAGCGCTACCGCCTGGCCGGCGTCAGCCGCGACGACGTGGCGGCCAACAACGCCCGCGCGCGGGAGGCCGTCGACAAGTTCGGCTTACCCCCGCAAGACGTCCTCGAGGGCACGCGCCGCTCCCGCTTTGCTCCGCCCATTCTGCGCCAGGCGATGGATGCGAGTCTGGCCACACCACCGACTGAGGTCGCCGACGAGCCCTTGATCGTGCCGCCTGTGCCGGAAGGCGGTGACGCATGACCCTAGCCGAAGCCATCGCGCGGCGCCTTTCAACGGATGCGTATCGTCAGCTCGAACAGGGTGCCTCCCTAAAAGGCCTTTTAAAGCCTTTTAAGGGTAAGGGGGAACTGCAGCAGTTCGCCGAATCGATCCTGCGCCTGCGCACCCAGGTCGCCGGGCTGATGGCAGGCATGCTGGCGATCGTGGCGCAGCCGCCTTTCACGCTTCTGGACCTGCGGTTGGTGGTGCAGCACAGCGCAGCCGGGACGGATTTTCTGCGCTGGCGCAGCCGTGACTTCAGCCGCATGGGCGCCGAGGTGTGGAAGCAGGCGATGGAGCAGCCGCACCTGGCACCTGCCGTGCGCGAGGCGCTGCACCAGCTGGAGGTCAACCGAGTGGTACTGAACCTGCAAATGAGCAGCCTGCACTCACTGCACCGCCAGGCCTCGGCGTCCGCTCACCAGTTACTCGACGCCGAGGTCGCCCTCGGCCGTTCCGTTTCCCCCCACCCGGAGTCAATCCCATGAGCACGTTATTTGTTGGTGAAGGCAACATCGGCAGCGTCCCCGAGTTCCAGGAGTTCAACACCAACCCTGAAGAACCGCGTCGCCTGCTGCGGCTCAACGTGTATTTCGACAACCCAGTACCGCGTGACGGCAACTACGAGGATCGCGGTGGTTACTGGGCCCCGGTCGAACTGTGGCATCGTGATGCCGAGCACTGGAGCACGCTGTTCCAAAAGGGCATGCGTATCCTGGTCGAGGGCCGTACGGTCAAGGAGGAGTGGGAGGACAGCGAGGACAACGCGCGGGTGACGTTCAAGGTCGAGGCCCGGCGCATTGGCATCCTGCCCCACCGCCTGGCGTCGGTGACCATGCGTGAGAAGAGCCAGGGCGGAGGCAAAGACGACGGCGTCAGCACTGGCCGTAAACCCGCGAGCAAGAAGAGCCCGCGCAAGTAGGGTGATGTGTGGTACTCGGTGGACTGGCCGAGCCAGCGTGCATCTGGTCAGAACGGGCACCCACCGAGCGCGGCACACTCTGCAGGTGGTCGCTCAATGGCGCGATGATGACGCCAGCGTACTATGGGCCAGCAGCAACGAGGCCTGCTCCAGGTGTTCATCCAAAGCACGGAACGCGCGCCAGTGTTCGGGGCTTTCGCGCAGCCACGCCTCAAGCCGGGTGCGAGCATCGGGGTTGTCCGGCTCCAGGTGCGTGGCCAGCAACAACTCATACGCCTTCAACTGCAGAGCCTCGGCCCCACCGTCCTTGCTTCCGTTCATGTCCCTACCCTCCACGAGAGTTGGCAACTGCACTTTACTGGGGTGATACGCCTCATAAGGTTGATAGTCAACCTTATGAGGCGTTCATATGCGCGGGTTGATGGTCAACCATATGGGTCGAATTGGAGAACGCCCCATTGCCCGCGAAGAAGCCTAGCCTACGCCATCATATTGGCCGCCAATTGGCCAAAGTCCGCACTGCCTGCAATCTGACGCAGGAAGAAGTGGGCGTACGGCTGAACGTAACCGGCGAGGCAATTTCCCGCATGGAGCGGGGCCAAGTCGACCTGTCAGTGAGCAAGCTGCTACGGTTGGCGGACATATACCAATGCACGGCAGACGAACTGTTACTGGCCGCGAGCAGCCGGCCTCTCGATCAAGGGCTGGTGATCGCTGAACTGCTGCAAGACCTGAATGAAGCCGATCGGCTATATGCCGTGGAGAACTTGCGCCAACTGGCCACCCACCTCGCCCAGCGCTGATCTGCGCACTCCACTCACGTTCCCTTTAGGCTGATCGCTGAAGTGATCTGCGCCCATTCGGCTTTCCGCTAGCCTCGCCTTCCCACCCCGGCACGCTGTTATGAACCGACTGGGAGTGCCTGCTCATGCGTCTGTTCATCTGTGAAAAACCTTCGCAAGCGCGCGATATCGCTCGCGTGCTCCAAGCCACGCGGTGCGGCGACGGCTGCCTGGTGGGGTCGGGAGTGACAGTGACCTGGTGCGTTGGCCATCTGCTGGAGACCGCGCCACCGGAAGCCTATGGCGATCGCTACAAGCGCTGGACCCTGGAGGATCTGCCCATCATCCCCGGGCAGTGGCAAGTCGTCGTCAAACCGAAGGTGGCCAAGCAGCTGAAGGTTATCCAGGGCCTGCTGCAGTCATGCTCCGAGGTGGTAATCGCCACAGACGCCGATCGCGAGGGCGAGATGATTGCTCGCGAAATCATCGAGCGTTGCGAGTACCGCGGTCCGATCCAGCGCCTGTGGTTGTCTGCCCTGGATGAGGCATCAATCCGCCGAGCCTTGGCCACCCTACGCCCAGGTGAGCAGACCCTGCCGCTGTACCACTGTGCACTGGCGCGATCGCGGGCTGACTGGCTGATCGGCATCAACCTCAGCCGCTTGTTCACCCTGCTGGGCCGACGTGCCGGCTTTGACGGGATACTGCCGGTGGGACGGGTGCAGACGCCGACGTTGCGCTTGGTGGTCGAGCGCGATCGCGCCATCGCCAGCTTTGTCCCCAAACCGTTCTGGACCGTTGAAGCCACGTTGGAGGCCGACGGCACGCACTTTCGCGCACGATGGCAACCCCCGGCGAATGCCTGCGATGACAGCGGTCGTTGCCTCACCGAGACCGCTGCGCAGGAGGCCGCCGCACGACTGGAGCACCGAGCCTCGGCACAGGTCAGCAGCGTCGAGGTCGAGGCCGTCCGCGAAGGTCCACCCCTACCCTTTGACTTGGGCACCCTGCAGGAAGTCTGTTCCGCCAAGCTGGGCCTGGGCGTCCAAGAAACGCTGGCCGCTGCGCAGGCGTTGTACGAGAACCATAAGGCCACGACCTACCCACGGACCGACTGCGGCTTCCTGCCCGAGAGCATGCTGAATGACGTGCCCAAGGTACTGCGAGCCCTCGCCGCCGCATCGCCGGCCTTGGCGCAGTGGTTGAAATCGGCTGACCCAGCGCGACGGTCGCGCGCCTGGAACACGCCCAAGATCACCGCCCACCACGGCATCATCCCCACCGCCGTGGTCATCGACCTGACGCAGTTGTCCGAGCAGGAGCGCGCCGTCTACTCGCTAATCCGCGCCCGCTACCTGGCCCAATTCCTCCCTGATCATGAATACCTGAAGAGCCAGGTGCTGCTGCAGGCGGGTCAGGACCGCCTGCTCGCCCGCGGCAAGCAGATCCAGGTACGCGGTTGGAAAGCCGTGATCGACGAGCTCGGTGACAGCGATCGGCCAGAACCCAGCCAACCGCTGCCCACGTTGCACGAAGGCGCTGACATCACGCTGCTGGACGCTGCGGTCGCGGCCCACCTGACCCAGCCGCCGAAAGCCTTTACCGAAGGTACCCTGGTCAAAGCGATGAAGACCATTGCCAACCAGGTGGACGATCCGCGTCTCAAGCAGAAACTCAAGGACAGTATCGGCATTGGTACCGAAGCCACCCGCGCGGCGATCATCCAAGGCTTGATTGATCACGGGTACTTGCAGATAAAAAGGCGTAGCCTGGCGGCATCGGCCGCCGCGCACACGCTGATTGAGGCCGTACCCCGGGAGGTCGCCGACCCTGTGCTGACCGCCCTCTGGGAGCAGGCGCTGGACCGTATCGAGTCAGGCCAGCTCAGCGTCGATACCTTCCTCGCCAAGCAGGCGGCATGGCTGACTCAGCTGGTGCAGAACCACCGCTCGCTCACGCTGCCACTGCCGCCACCGAAGGGCCCAAGCTGTCCGGTGTGCCGCAGTGCCATGCGCCAGCGCAAGGGCCGGACCGGAGACTTCTGGTCGTGCACGCGCTACCCGGACTGTAAGGGCACGAAGCCCGTGGAGACGAGCAAGCGCCCGGTCAGATCCAAGTAGCGGTGGCGCCAACGCTTGACGTCGACCGGCGGCGCTGCTGTAGTGGGACTGCCCATCGCCCCTGGCGATCCCAGACCGATTCGCTCCGGGCAGCTCGGTCAGACTCAATGAGTTCGGAGCCCTCTTCTCCAGCGCTCCCTGCGCAGACTTTACGTCTTCAGCGTCTGACTGAGGCGGATGACCCGCGCGGCTTGCTCCAGGCCGCAGGGGTCATCCGCTTCGGCGGCCATGCTCAGCCCCGGTGCCCGCCGGCGAAAGACTGGGCACCTTTTGTGCGCGGATGCGTGCCAGTTGGTTCCGACCCAGGCCACGACAAGGGTCGGTTGATTGCGCGGAACGACAGCTTGAGGTTTGCGATGACTTGGCTGTCCGGATACGAGTCAAAGGTGGTCCCTCTCCTCTTAGCCTGATGACCGTCGGGCTATTTTTTCGCCGTCATTAATCCACTGAGAACCACCCACTTCCGCTTGCTCAGACCGCCTGCAATCCTCGGTTGACGCGCCTTTGGCAGCGTTTTATAGATGAGTTGCACTCCGCTGTCGTTGACAGCCCCAGGCAGCCAGGACCTTCAAGGCTGCGCCCGCTTTGGGTGGTTCTCCCCAAGTGCGACTCGCGCTCGGCAGCTCGCACGGTCATCGACCCGTCGATGATGAGCGCCCTCTACACCGATCACGTTTTTGCACCTCTCCCTTGCGGATCTCACCAGCCGCCAGGGCCGGTGGATGTCCGCGTTTCTGCTGAACAGGAGCTCCATCATGACTACTGCAAGCAATAACGCCCCCACCACCTACTTCAACCTGCACACCCAAGGCATCGGTTACCTGAACCGTGTTCGCGAAGTCCCTGTTCGCCGTGGGCAAGCGTTCATGGCCTGTGACATCGCAGCCTTGCACGGTGCCTCGGACGACGTCGAGTACACCCGCTTCGACTGCAAGGTCGCCAGCGGCGAAGCCGACCGGCTGATCCGTGAGCACCTGGAAGACGTCCGCGCGGAACGCAAGGTACTCATCGCGTTTCGCATCGGCGATCTTTGGGTCGATCCGTTTCTGTACGAGAAAGGCGAACGCAAGGGGCAACCTGGCGCCAGCCTCAAAGGCCGCTTGATCTTCATCGAATGGATCAAGGTCGATGGCCAATTCAGCTACCGTGCGCCCGCCCGCACCGACGCTACCGCCGCTTCTGGGGGGGCTGAGCACGCGGAGGCAGATGGAGATAAGGTAGACACTGACGGTGACTCCGATCAAGGTCAGCCAACTCCGACCACCGCGCGTAAACCCACCGCAGCCCGTCAGTCTGCCTGAGGCAGTTTGACTCCAATTGCAGGCGCTCCAACGAGCGCCTGTGACTCATCTATGTCAGAGGTCACCATGGAGAGCTTCTGGCTCTGTGAGGACTGCCTGCAGGCGTTTGCCTATGACGACTTCAGCGCGCTGTCGCTTTACTACAGCGGGGCTGAAGTCGAACAACGCATCTCCCATATGTGCACCGAACTGCAGGCCCTTCTGCCCCTGAGCGCCGATTTCGATCCGCGCACCGGCGCAGGCATTCAGGCCTTTTCCACCCATCCCTGCGAGGGCTGCCACAGCCCACTGCACGGTTCGCGTCATCGTTTTACACGTCTGTAACTCACCTCTCTCATCTGCCTGGGGCTCTCCCCCAGGGGCGCTCCGTCTCCCACGAGGAATTGCCCATGAACACTACCCAGAATCGGGTCGAGCGTCTCGACTCTGCATTGGCCCAGCGTGCCCGCGAGGATGCGCTGCTGACTGAAGCGCTGGAATTGCTGGATCAACGTTATTTCCAGCGCGGCGAACAACTGATCGCGCCGTGCGATGCAGCGTCCTATCTGAAATTGCAGCTTGCACCCTATCACCATGAGGTTTTTGCGCTGCTCTGCCTGGACTCGCGTCACCGCGTGCTCAGCTTCGACATCCTCTTCACTGGCAGCATCGACGGCGCCTCCGTGTATCCGCGACAGGTCGTCGTCAAGGCACTCGAGCACAACGCCGCTGCAGTGATCTTCAGCCACAACCACCCCTCCGGCTGCTCGGAGCCGAGCAGCGCCGATCGGGTGCTCACTACTCGCCTGATCGAGGCATTGGCCTTGGTTGAGGTGCGTGTGCTGGACCACATCATCGTGGGCGAAGGCACACCGCTGTCGTTGGCCGATTACGGCTGGATCTGACCATCCTAACCATCTGGAGGGTCACCGCCTGTACGGGGTGACCTTCGCATTTTTTGGAGCGCCATCATGTCCACACCTCTTCGCAATCCCTTCCTCCGCGGCTTCCAGGACCTGAGCTACGAACGCGTGGTGCAGATCAGCTATGCCGACGATTGCCCGCCCTGCTACCGATCCCTTCACCCTGCGCTACATGACCTGCCGGATGACGGCATCAATTTCCAGCCGTGCCTATTCGATGATGACTTCGCGGTGATTACTGACGGCGAAAGCGTGCCCGAGTTTGTCCGCATGCGGTGCCCTGCCGACGGCACCGTCAGCCAGGTGCTCTACCAGGTCACAGGGCTGCACCATGGCCGCCGGCGACACGTCAGCGATCTCCCCAGCGAGGAAGCTGCACAGCACTTGATCGAGCAATTGTCCTTTGCCACCGGGCATTACAGTCGCAGTTGGGAGATCAACAGCGCACACCTGCCTGCAGAAGAGTTCGAGTTTCTGCAGGTGTGCGCCTGGTGTCGTTCACCGTCCGGCTTCTTCGAATGTTTCGTGCTGAGTAGCAACAACGCGGTGGGCTGCAAGCTGTACTCGACGCCCTGGCTCAAAAACATTACCTCGGGCGGCACCTACTGCAGCACCGAGGAAGTGACTGCACGTCTGCGCGCAGATCACGTGCCACCGGTGCTGCTGCGCCTGCTGTTGCTGGCCGGTGAGGCCGACACCCGCCTGCTGATCTTCGACCCTGATGCAACGCCGCTTTCCGAGTTACCCATGTTTGTCGAAGATTGACCTCAAGGCGCCTCCGGGCGCCTTTTTCATGGTTGCGCCAGCATAATCCGGTCGGCGAACTTCGATTTTTCAGTGGGGCGCGTGCTGGCTTTTCGCCAAGGTGACGGCATCTTTTGTCGAGACCTGGTCATGCATACCCCCACGTTATTATCGCTCGGATTGATGCTCACGTTGCTGGGCTGCAGCACGCCGCCAGCGGCGCCAGCCCCTGCAACCGCTGCACCCGCCCCGGCCTCAGTGGCCAAGCCAACGTCCCCGGTACCCGCCTGGGTACGACAGGACCGCTACACCCTGGCCAGCACCCAGCCAACGCTGGAGCAGCGCCAACCGCTGTATCAGTTGATCAACGTCCAGATCGCCCCCGCACTGCACGCGATGGTTGGTGAAGCGCTGCAACACGTGCTGCAGCACTCGGGCTACTCACTCTGCCCCGAAGGTCCTGCCGTGGCGCAGTTGTTCCGCCGCCCCTTGCCGGCCGTGCATCACGACCTTGGGCCGATCACGCTGCTGGATGCCTTGACCGTCATCGGCGGCCCCGCCTGGCGGCTCGACATTGATCCGGTCGAGCGGAGCGTGTGCTACGCCCTGCGTCTGCCGCCGCCGGAGCCACCCTTCTCGACACTGGAGACCGCACCATGAAGGTTCACCATTTTCAGGCCCTGGTGATCGGCGCGCTGTGCCTGGGTGCTGCCGTCCTTGCGGCTGAAACCTACAACCAGCATCAGCAACTGGCTGAACTGCAGACCGCCGCACGCAATGCGCCGGCTGACCCTGGCCCGTCACTGCGTCGCGATATCGGGGAATTGCGCACCACGCTGTCCACGCTGTTGCCAGAAGTCGCAAACATGAAAGACGCCCAACACCAGCACACCACTGCACAGGCAACTCTCGGCCAGCAACTCGACGAATTGGCGGCGTCCCTCAGAATCTTGCAAGCGGTACCGCCAGGACCGAGCAGCGCTGATCTGACCGCCCTGGCGCAACGCATGAGTGCGGCAGAAGCGGCACTCGAGAAGCTGTCGACCGCTCCTAAGGTGCCACAAGCTACCGCCGCATCCCAATCTGCCCCCATCCGCGAAAAATCAAAAGCCAAGGCGCCGCAGCCGCCCTTCTCCCTGCAGGGAATCGAGACGCGCGGCACCATCAGGTTCGTGACCGCATTGCCTGCGGGCACCCATGCACTCTCCACCGTGCACCTGCTCCAGCCCGGTGACAGCTTGAACGGCTGGCAACTGCGGGCGATTCGCGAGGGCCACGCCGTGTTCCACGTCCCGGGCCACGGCGATCGCACCCTGCCCATCCCGTGAGGAGATGAACGTGCCTAGGTTCTCCACTCTTGCGCTCATCCTGCTGCCGGCTTACGTGTTCGCCGAGCAGGGCATGAGCGCCCCCAAACATGTCGACGCTCAGGTGCAGTTCAGTGAGCAGTCGCCGCTGACGCAGCAGGATTCTGCAGCTGACCAGGCCAAGGCCTGGGGCCTGACAGATGACGAATGGGCCACGTTTGAGCGCCTACGGACTGGCCCTCGCCATTACTGGTCGCCACAACTTGACCCGCTCACCACCCTGGGTGTCGAGGCCAACTCGGACCAGGAGCGGCAGCGTTACGCGGAACTGCAGGTCCGCCTGGAAGCCAGGCGTGCCAAGCGCGAACTGGCCTACCAGAAAGCCTACACCGATGCCTGGGCGCGGCTGTTTCCGGGTCTGCAGCCCGTGCAGGGGATGAGCGACGATGCCGGCACCTCGAGCAAAAGCCGCACGGCGCTTTTCGTGGAAGACCAGTGCGCCGCCTGCGTGACCAGCCTCCAGCAATGGCTGCGGGCTGGTGCGCGGCTGGATGTGTATCTGGTCGGCAGCCAAGGCAACGACGCGCGGCTGCGTTCGTGGGCGCAGGGCGCAGGTATCACTCCTGCCCAGGTCACCGGCGGCCAGGTCACCGTAAATCATGACCGCGGTCGCTGGTTTGCCCTGGGCGCCAGCCGCCCCCTGCCAGCCCGCTATCAGCAGGTGGACGGAAAATGGCAGCGCGTCGACTGATTCTCGCCCTGGCGATGGTCGGCGCCACCGCCGCTCATGCAGGTGTCTTGCCGCCGCCGGCGTATCAATTGGCTGCCGCGCGCGCCGGTATTCCCGCCTCGGTGCTGTTCGCCATCGCCCTGCAGGAAAGTGGTACGCCGCTGCGCGGGCAGCTCATGCCCTGGCCGTGGACCCTGAATGTCGCGGGTTCACCACTGCGGTTTGCCCGGCATGACGAGGCGTGTGCCGCACTGAGGGAGGCGCTACGCCGCCACGATCCCAAGCGCATTGATGTCGGGCTGGGACAAACCAACCTGGGTTATCACCCGGACCGCTACCCCAGCGCCTGCGATGCCCTAGATCCCCGCGCCAACCTCGCCGTCACCGCCGAGCTGTTGCGCTTGCACTATGCGGACACTGGTGACTGGGTTGTCGCCGCCGGCCGCTATCACCGGCCTGCCGGTGGTCCTCCTGCAGAGCGCTATCGCCGTCAGTTCACCCGTCACTGGCAGCGCGTCCAGCCCGTCGCAACGGCACCCGGACGGACACAGCCATGAGCTGCTTGCGCTTGGTGGCCCTGGCCCTCTGCCCGTGGCTGTCGTTTGCCGCGAGCGCTGAGTCAAGCAGTCTGCCCGCTCCCACCACGCTGAACTGGGTGCTGCCGGTGCGCAGCGCTCGCCTCTCGCCCGGAATCGTGCCGCCCAGGGCATTGAGCCTTCCCAGCATGACGCCGCTATTTCTGGTTGGGCAGGACGCTGCTTCCCTTGAGTGGCTGTCGCGGCACGCCCAGGCGCTACAAGAGCTAGGTGCCAACGGGTTGGCGGTCGAGGTTGACGATGTGCAGGCGCTGCGTCGCATCCAGACGGCAGCGCCTGGGCTGAACATCTGGCCAGTCAGTGGTGACGACATCGCCGAGCGATTGGAGCTGGAGCACTACCCGGTGCTGATCACGCCCACCGGTCTGGAACAGTGAGGGCACTCCATGGGCGAACATGCGATGGAATCCCTGCTGCGCCCAGCGGTGGAGCTGTACACCGTGGGCATCTGCGCCGGCGCCGGTGCGCTGTGCCTGCACTCGCCCTGGGCCGTGGCACTGTCGCCCGAGGTAGGGACAGGTATGGCGCTGGCCTACACCGCGTTCGGCCTGAAGCGGTTCAACGAGGCGCGGATCGTCCTGCGCTATCGCCGCAATATCCGCCGCCTGCCGCGTTACTCGCTGACCAGCCAGCAGATTCCGGTGAGCGGCAAGCGCCTGTTCATGGGCCGCGGCTTCCGCTGGACTCGCCTGCACACCCAGCGCCTTCTAGAAGCTCAGGACCCGGCGCTGGCCCACTACGTTAACCAGTCGGCTGCCCACCAGTGGGCGCGACGGATGGAACAGCTACTGGAGAAGGCCCCACCGGGTCTATCACTGCTACCTCGCCTGACCGCCTGGGACAGCCCGTTCAACCCAGTGCGTCCGTTACCGCCGGTGGGTGGCTCGCCATTGCTGCACGGCGTCGAACCGAAGGAACAGGAGGCCAGCCTACCGCTCGGCGAGCGCGTCGGCCATACGCTGGTGCTGGGCACCACACGGGTGGGCAAGACGCGCCTGGCCGAGGTGTACATCACCCAGGACATCCACCGACCGAGCCGGGAAGTAGTTATAGTCTTCGACCCCAAGGGCGATGCCGACCTGCTCAAGCGCATGTACGTCGAGGCACGTCGCGCCGGCCGTGAGCACGAATTCTATGTGTTCCACCTGGGCTGGCCGGCAATCTCCGCGCGCTACAACGCCATTGGCCGCTTCGGGCGCATTTCGGAGGTGGCCACCCGGATCGCCGGCCAGTTGAGTGGTGAAGGCAACTCGGCGGCCTTCCGCGAGTTCGCCTGGCGCTTCGTCAACATCATTGCCCGGGCGCTGATCGAACTCGGCCGGCGCCCGGACTACCTGCAGATCCAGCGCCATGTGGTAAACATCGATGCGCTGTTCATCGAGTATGCCCAGCACTTCTTCGCACGCCATGGTGCGCTGGCCTGGGAAGCGATCGTGCAGATCGAAGGCCGCTTGAACGAGAAGAACATTCCGCGGCATATGGTTGGCCGGGAAAAGCGCGTCGTTGCCATCGAGCAGTACCTGACCGCCAAGCGCATCTTCGACCCGGTAATGGACGGCCTGCGCTCTGCCGTGCGCTACGACCGCACCTACTTCGACAAGATCGTGGCCTCGCTGCTGCCACTGCTGGAAAAGCTCACCAGCGGCAAGACGGCGCAGCTGCTGGCCCCGAACTATTGCGACCTGGACGACCCACGGCCGATCTTCGACTGGCTGCAGATCATCCGCAAACGCGGCATCGTTTACGTCGGTCTGGACGCGTTGTCCGATGCCGAAGTGGCTGCCGCGGTCGGTAACTCGATGTTCGCCGACCTGGTCTCCGTCGCCGGCCACATCTACAAACACGGCATCGACCATGGCCTGCCAGGCTCCTCCAGCGCGGCGGACAAGGTGCCAATCAACCTGCACGCCGACGAGTTCAACGAGTTGATGGGCGACGAGTTCATCCCGCTGATCAACAAGGGCGGCGGTGCCGGTATTCAGGTCACGGCCTATACCCAGACCTTGAGCGACATCGAGGCACGTATTGGCAACCGGGCCAAGGCTGGTCAAGTCATCGGCAACTTCAACACCCTGCAGATGCTACGCGTGCGAGAAACCGCGACGGCGGAACTACTGACCAATCAGTTGCCCAAGGTCAACGTGCAGACACGCACCTTGGTCTCCGGGGCGACGGACACCGCCGATCCTGATGCCCGTACCGATTTCACTTCGTCCTCACAGGATCGCGTCACCACCACTGCGGTACCGCTGATCGAACCGGCGCACATCATCGCCTTGCCCAAGGGGCAGATGTTCTCGTTCCAGGAAGGCGGCCAGCTGTGGAAGGTGCGCATGCCACTACCGAAGCCAGCCAGCGACGATGCGATGCCGGCGGATCTGCAGACCCTGGCTGCGCGCATGCGCGAATCGTACAACGCCAATGCGGGGAGTTGGTGGAGTAACGCGGGAGGGGCACCCACGGCAGATTTCGATCCCGAGATGCCTCCACCAGGGCGCAGGCACGCGCCGTAAGCGACCGAGTACTGCGGAGACCCTATGCCGACCTCTCCTGCCAGCCCACCTCCTGCGCAACGACGTCCGGGATTCATCTTGGGCACGCTCGAGCTTTGCCTGCAAATGCTCGGTCTGCTGTTCGCTTCGCTGATCTTCTCCATCGTCCTGGAGTTCGTGGGCATGCTGTGGTTCTGGCCCGACCAGGGCTGGCATCATAGCCATGCCATGTGGCTCAGTGAGCTGGGATGGCTCAGCGATCACTTCAAAAATTCGCTGCTCGTGAAGGAGCCCGCGCAAGCCACCGCTAAAGTCCTTCAGCACCTGAACGAATGGGTCGTGGTCCGCTCTGGCTGGGCGCAATCAGACACTCAGCTGAAGCTCTTAAGTCAAGAAATGTCGGTGCAGGGCCAGTTTGCTCAAGCGTACGTTGTGGTGCAGCACTACCTATTGGCTGCGCTGTTCACCGTTTTTACCTTCGTGGTGCGCCTGGCAGTCCTCACCCTGGCCATGCCCCTCTTCCTACTAGCGGTAATCACCGGCGCTGTCGATGGTTTAATGCGCCGTGATCTTCGCAAATTCAGCGCCGATCGCGAGAGCAGCTTTGTCTACCACCGAGCGAAGCGGACATTGTTGCCATTGATGGTAAGCCCTTGGGTGGTCTACCTCTCCCTTCCCACCTCAATAAATCCCAATTGGGTGCTATTGCCATGCGCTGCGTTGCTTGGGTGGATGGTGGCAATCACCGCTACAACCTTCAAAAAATACCTTTGACTGTCCGCTATCGACCCACCATAGGTGCCACTCGCAGCGTATGGAAAGAACACAAGGCCGCTGCGCGACAGCGGGCTATTCGGTAGTAGAACTTTGGTTACAATACCGGGCCAACACTGTTGGGCAAGCTATCGAGTGACCCTTTCATCAGTGAATGCTGACGTGCGCTGTGTAACATATGTAGGGTTATTTTGCGTACTTCGGCCTTGCTGACTTCGATATGGGCGCGTAGAAGCTGGCACGCGATCTCGCAGCGTCGATACGCAATGGCGGTCAGAATGGCACCATGCTCCGCATAGGTGGCTTCGATCCTGGGGCGCTGTGTGAAATCCAGTCGCCGGATGATGCGGATCTTCTCGGTCACCTCGCGATGAATACGGGCCATTTCCCGGTTACCCGTGGCGGCCACCAGTTCGCAGTGAAACGCCTCATCCCACTCTGACACCAGGTTGCCGTCCTGTTGCCTCTGGCTCTCATCGACCAGCCAGGTACGCCCCAGCCCCCCAAGCACCTCGGCAGGTTCGGCAACTCCCTCGCAGAGCCGCTTGACCGCTGCCAGTTCCAGCACGATACGCAGATCGTAAAGCTCTTCGAAGCGCTCGAAGTCGAAGGGCACCACTTGCCAGCCACTGCGAAAATGCACTTCAAGGTAGCCCTCGCGCTCAAGCCGGTAGAGGGCTTGCCGCACGGGGGTGCGACTCACTGACATGCGTGCGGCCACTTCTCCTTCGCTGAAGCGATCGCCCGGCAGCAGGCGAAACTCGAAGATGTCCTCCTTGATCTGCTGGTAAAGCCGCTCGGCAAGGTTCTCTGGCCGCCCCCTGGCGGCCCTGGTCTCGTTAGTGGAAAGTTGCATCGTGCCTCCTCAGGCCACGGGGTCCAGCACCATCAGGGTATCACCGGGTGACACGGCCTTGCCGGGCTGGCAGCGCACCGAACGGACCGTTCCGCTCACCGGGGCAGTCACCGCCAGCTCCATTTTCATCGCCTCCACCACGATCAACGGTGTACCCGCCTCAACGGCCTCGCCTGGCTGAACCAGAACTTTCCAGACGCTGCCACACATTTCTGCACTGACCACGTGAGCGTCCGGATCTTCATCAGTGAAGTCCTGCTGCGCAACCAGGGTCGACTCCGGCCCTTCGTCATCCTGCCAGCGTGCGACCTCGGCATCGAATGCGTTTTTCTGATGCGCCTGGAACGCGCTGATATCGGCCGCATTGTCAGTGAGGAAGTGCTGGTATTGAGCAAAGTCGAATACGGACTCTTCGATACGAATCTGTGCACGCCCTTCCCGGAACGACTCACGGAACAGATCGAGCTCGGCTTCACTGACCGGATAGAAGCGGATCTGGTCGAAGAAGTGCAGCAGCCATGGCTGGCCGTCCTTAAACTGGGCGTTCTTGCCGAAGCGGTTCCAGATCGGCAGGGTTCTCCCCACCAGTTGGTAGCCACCAGGTGAGTCCATGCCGTAGATGCACATGTACATGCCGCCGATGCCCACGGTCCCTTCGGCAGTGAAGGTCCTGGCGGGGTTGTACTTCGAGCTGAGCAGGCGATGACGCGGATCAAGCGGCACGGCGCAGGGGGCATCCAGGTAGACGTCACCCAGGCCCAGGATCAGGTAGGTGGCGTCGAACAGAATGTCACGCACCTGCTCGCGGCTGTGCAGGCCATTGGCGCGCTGGATGAAATCGACGTTGTTGGGCAACCAGGGTGCTTCGCTGCGCACGGTCTCGCTGTAACGCTGCACCGCTGCCAGGGTCGCGCTGTCCTCGAACGCCATCGGCAGGTGAATGATCCGGGTCGGTACCTTTACCTGATCGACATCGGGGAGCGTGCCTTCCAGGGCCAGCAGATGCTCGATGAGCGTGCGCTGGTGCAAAACGCGGCTGTTGTAGCGCACCTGCAACGACCGCACGCCTGGAGCCAACTCTTCAATGCCCCGCACAGGACTGGCCTTGAGCGCCTCCATCAGCAGGTGGACGCGCAGTCTCAAGGCCAGGTCCAGCACGTTGTCGCCGTACTCCATCAATACATAGGCATCCCCAGCCTGGCGGTAGGTGACATGGGGCCGGGTCGGTGTGGCTGGCAGCTCTGCAAGGACGGTGGCGGAAACCGTGGTGTCGGGAAGCAGGTTGGGCGCGGCCAGGGAGACCGCCGAGATCGCGGCCAGCGACTCGATACAGCCAAGCTGCGCCTGCTCCAGGCTCTGTGCTTGCTGGAAGCTAATGGGGTGGAAGTGCAGCTTGTCCCCGGGCTTCAACTGGCCGATCTTCCAGAGTTCCGCCTTGGCGATGGTCACCGGGCAGACGAAACCACCCAGGCTCGGGCCGTCTTTGGCGAGGATGACCGGGAAGTCGCCGGTGAAGTTGATCGCGCCAATGGCGTACTCGCAATCATGGACGTTGGAGGGGTGCAAGCCGGCTTCCCCGCCATCGGCCCGTGCCCAGGTGGGTTTCGGGCCTGACAGCCGGATGCCGAGCCGGTTGGAGTTGTAGTGGACTTCCCACGGGGTGGCGAAGAATGCGTCGATCGCCTCCTGGGTGAAAAAGTCCGGGGCACCGTGCGGACCATAGAGCACGCCAATGTTCCAGGTCTGGCCGTAGTGCGGGATCAGGCTGTCGTCCAGGGCTTGTGGTGAACTGACCGGTGCTGGCGTGGTGCATGCCGGCAACTGTGGCTGGGAGATGGCGAGCATATCGGCAGGGCGCAGCGTGCGCCCTGCATGACCGCCGAACTGGCCAAGGGCGAAGGTGGAGCGACTGCCCAGGTACACCGGCACATCCAGGCCATTACGAACCGCCAGGTAGCTTCGGCAACCCGACTCGGCACGCCCCAGCTTCAGCACCTGCCCGGCCTTGACGCTGATGGGAGCCCAGTACGGCACGCGCTCACCGTTCAGTTGCGCCGCGCAGTCGGCGCCAGCCAGGGCGATCAGGCAGTCGCTGTGGAAGCGCAAGGTCGGTCCCTGGAGGGTGAACTCCAGCCCTGCGGCACTCTCGTGGTTACCGACGACGCGATTGGCCAGGCGGAAGGCAAAGTCGTCCATCGGACCGGAGGGCGGCACCCCGACGTCCCAGTACCCCAGGCGACCGGGGTAATCCTGGACACTCGAATAGGTCCCCGGCTCCAGCACCTCGATCACCTGGGCTTTGTAGTCGAAGGCATCGAGCAAGCGGGTCCACACCTCGCCACTACGCAGCCGAGGATCGGCGATCACCTGGCGCAGGTAGTCGAGGTTGGTGGCGATTCCATGCAACCGGGTCGCTGCCAGGGCTTCCTGCATCTTCGCGATGGCCTGCGCCCGGTCCGGCGCGTGCACGATCAACTTGGCGATCATCGGATCGTAGAAGGGCGACACTTCGCTGCCGTTGCTGACCCAACCGTCAACCCGCACACCCTCGGGGAAATGCACATCAGTGAGCAGGCCGGGGCTTGGCTGGAAGTTCTTGAGCGGATCCTCGGCGTAGATCCGCACCTCGATGGCGGCGCCTTTGGGCGCCCGCATCAGCGCCGGCCAATCGATGGCGTCGCCGGCGGCCACCTGCAGCATGCATTCGATCAGGTCGAGCCCGGTGACCATTTCAGTCACGGGATGCTCGACTTGCAGGCGCGTGTTGACTTCGAGGAAATAAAAGTCGTCGCGTGCTGCGTCATAGATGAATTCAACGGTGCCGGCGCTGCGGTAATTGACCGACTCGCCAAGCTGGATGGCGGCGGCATGCAGGCGTTCGCGAGTGGTTTGTGGCAGGTTGGGCGCCGGGGTTTCCTCGACGACTTTCTGGTTGCGCCGCTGCAGCGAGCAATCACGCTCGCCAAGTGCCGCGACCCGGCCAAGGCCATCGCCAAAGATCTGCACTTCGACATGCCGCGCATGATCGACGAAGCGTTCCAGGAACACCCCCGCGTCGCTGAAGAACTGCTCGCCCATGCGTTTGACGCTTTCATAGGCACTGCCCAGTGCGGCGGCGTCAGCACAGCGGGTCAGCCCGATGCCTCCGCCGCCGGCGGTGGTCTTGAGCATCACCGGGTAGCCGATCTGCTGTGCGGCAGACAGCGCCTCGTCGAGGCTGTGCAGCAACCCGGTGCCCGGAGCCATTGGAACCTTTGCCTCGGCCGCCAACTCGCGAGCCCGGTGCTTGAGACCGAACTCCCGGATCTGCTCGCCCGTCGGGCCGATGAAGGCAATGCCCGCGGCTTCGCAGGCATCGGCGAATTCGGCACTTTCCGAGAGGAAACCATAGCCGGGATAGATGGCCTGGGCACCGCTCTGGCGGGCGGCATCGAGGATCTTGTCGACACGCAGGTAGCTGTCGGCCGGTTTGTCACCGCCCAGGGCGATGGCGATGTCGGCATCGAGCACATGCTGTGCATTGCGATCCGGGTCGGCATAGACAGCAACGCTTGTCACGCCAAGGCGCTTGAGGGTGCGGATAGCGCGTACAGCGATCTCGCCGCGGTTGGCAATCAGTACGGTGGTGAACATGGCGGTTTCCTCAAGCAGGTTTGCGGCTGGCGATAAAGGCGCGCCATCCACCGAATGGGGTGATGTCTTCAGCGTTTTCCAGCGCCAGGGGCTCGCAGATGAATCCCTTGACCCAACGGCCGTCCGCCAGTTGCAGGTTGCCGATACCGAGGGGCGGAGGGATCTCGGCGACGAATTCGCCAAAGCGTGCCAGCGGGATATCCCACAGCTCGACAATGATCGAGGCGCCTTCAGCGGCCCTGGCCAATCCGGGCTTGGGGGGCACCGAGCCCGGCAGGGCGAAGAGGCGGTAATCCGCTGCGGTCAGGGTCTGCTCCACAAGCACCGCGTTGCGGTTGCGCAGTTGGAAATTCAGCGGCATCCCGGTCAGATGCGCGCCGACGACGGCGAGCCGGACGCTGCCGGGTGCTTGCGGCTGTTCGATAACGAGGGGCCGTGACCGGCCGGTGCACCCCAAGGGCAGGTCGAATGCCGTCTGCAAACGCTTGCCCAGCGAAGCCAGCGCGAGATCGTGCCAGGCCGGGGCCAGCAAGGTGATGCCCGCTGGCAATCCATCGCCGCGCAGGCCGGCCGGCAGGGCCAATGCACTGAGGTCGGCGAGGTTGGTGAAATTGGTGTAAGTCCCGAATTGCGAGTTGAACAGGATCGGCTCGACCTTCATTTCTTCGAGCGTGCGCAAGGTTGGCGACGTCGGCACCACGAGCGCATCAAAGCCTTCCAGTGCCTTGTTGATGGCTCTGCTCAACTCCGCGCGCAGGTACTCGGCGCGATAGACATCACACGCGTCGTACGTGTAGCCGTTCTCGACGACGCTGCGCACGACAGGGTCGATGGCTTGCGGCGAGGATTTCAGCATCGACGTCAATGCCACGGTCCGCTCGGCCACCCAGGGACCCTGGTAGAGCTGCTCGGCCAATTGACGGAACGGCGTGAAATCAATCGGCACCAACGTCATGCCAAGGTCGCGCAGTCGTTGCAGTGTCTTCTCGAAAACCGCCTGGTTCTGCTGGTCGCCAAAGAACTCCAGCGTATCGGGGATCGCCAAGCGTGGCGTGCTGCCGATCGCGACCGGGGCAGTCGCCGGGTTGGTGCGAGAGTAGGCATCGGCGGCATCGTAGCCCCCGGCAATCTGTGCAACGCATTCGGCATCCTCGACCGTCAAGGCGAAGACCGAAACACAATCCAGGGTACGGCAGGCAGGCACCACGCCCGTAGTGGGCAGCCAGCCCTTGGTGGGCTTCAGGCCGACAATATTATTGAAACCTGCCGGCACACGCCCGGAGCCGGCCGTGTCGGTGCCCAGCGAAAACGCAACCAGCCCTCGAGCAACCACGGACGCAGACCCGGAACTGGAGCCGCCACTGACGTAATCCGCATTGAAGGTATTCGGCACCGCACCGAACGGCGAGCGGGTACCCACCAGGCCGGTGGCGAATTGGTCCAGGTTGGTCTTGCCGATCAGCACGGCGCCGGCCGCCTGCAACCTGGACACGACGGTTGCGTCCTGTTCGGGCTGGTAAGCGAACTCCGGGCACGCCGCACTGGTTTGCCAGCCTGCCGCGTCGATGTTGTCTTTTACCGCGAAGGGGACGCCATAGAGTGGCAACTTGCTGAAGTCGCCCTGGGCCACTTCCAGTTGTTCAGCCAAGCCTGCAAGCCGCTGGGCCAGTTGTTCGGGAGATGCGAGCGTGATCCAGGCTGAATCGACCCCTTGAGCCTGTTGGAGCAGCTCAAAAAGTACGCTGGGACTCAATGCCTCCTGGCGATAAGCGTGCTGCCAGTCGTGAAGGGTCCAGCCGAGGGTGGGCATCGAACGAAGTTGCATACGGAGCTCCATCTTGTATCCAAGTTTGGATTCCTCCTCAGCAAGCTCCGGGCCATGTAGCTACAGCCCTCTTAGATCGTGGTCTCCAGGGCATTTCGGGGATTTTCGCCTGACTGATTTGCTGCGATGTGGTGCACGGTAAAGATTCAATGCCCCCTAACCGGGCTCGCAACTTCATCGTCGCCGCCAGCCACCTTATCAAGCGGATGCCGACTTTCCGTGACCTCAGCACCGTCTGCTCTGGGTCGATAACGGCCTTTCGTTAACGACTGCAATCGACCCATTGTAGACATTGCTAAACCACCAGCGCGCGTGTTGAAAAAGCAACAAGTGGTGCCAGACAGAAAAGGAAGGCTTCTTTTCACCCAAGTACTGCGGCTAATGCGTCAGGCGCTCCTCCTCCAGAACACCAAGGGCCGCGCGCGCGCGATGCAAGCGGAGCTGCCCTTTTCAGACTGAGGCATCTCGCCTCCGCTAGCGACCGCGCTCCCGATTCGATTAAACCGAACCCTCTACATTCCCTTTAGCGCATGCCAACGCCAGCCTTACTGATCATGGTGAAGATCAGTTACTCAGCTGGATTTCGCCATGATGCTTTCCCCCTACCCCTTACTTATAACCTGCTTGGTTGCCCTCACGGCTGCCGCTCAGGACGTGCGCGAGCGTTCGGACTTCAGCCTGATGCAGCGGCAGATCGATGCCCTTGAGCTGTTGGCTGATCGAGCACGTTACAGCGCTACCGACACTGACCGAGCTCGTTATCGCTTCGACTACCCCAGGTTGACTGCAGACTTGGAGCGCGTGCGGCACGGCATCAACAACTATCTGTCGCCCTCACGCGCGCAGCCGGCCGATCTGGTCGAACTGGCTGGTGACTATCGTGCTGAAGCACATGAGCCGAGTCTCTCCAATGAGCATGACTGACGCTCAACTCAGCGCGTTTTCTGCCGTTGCCGGGTTTAACCCGCAGCTCAGTTCGGCGCTGTGGCGCTCATCGGTGCTAGTGCTCGCATTGCTCTGGTGCGCCTGGGCGCTGTGGACTGGCTACCGCGGCTGGGCCGCTGGCAACGTCACATTCGGTGCACTCGGCGGTAGCACGCTACGCCTGACACTCGCGCTGATCGTGCTGATGTTTTTCATGCTGTCGTGAATTGGAGGCCTTGCCATGAATACCTCACGCCGTTGCCATCGCCCGCTTCTCAAGCTGCGGGCCACCTGCTCGAAAGCCCTGTTCGTCGGCATGGTGCTGCTGAGTTCGGCGCTCGCTTGGGCTGACCTGCCGACCATGGAAGCCCCCTCCCGCGGCGAAGGCTCTGGGCTAATCGACACCATCAAAAACTATGCCTACGACGGCGGCATCCTGCTCGGCCTGTTGATCGCCACCCTCGCCTTCCTCGGCGTGGCCTGGCATTCACTCACCGTCTACGCCGACGTGCAGAACCAGCGCAAAACCTGGAAGGACCTTGGTGCCGTGGTTGGCGTCGGCGCGCTGCTAGTGGTGGTGATCCTGTGGTTCCTCACCAAAGCCGCGACGATTCTGTGAGGTCATCATGTCCGACACTCCAGCCACCCTGCCTGACGGCACGCTGACCTTCCTGCCTGAACGCCTCAACCGTGACCCGGCAGTCCTGCGTGGTCTCACTAACGACGAGATGTGGGTCGCTTTGAGCGCCGGTACCGGGCTGGGTGTGATTCTCGGCGCACCGCTGGCGGTGGCCACTGCTTCCATCGCCACCCTCCCCACCTGCATGTTCCTGTGCATGGCATTGGTGTTGCTCGGCGGCGGCAAGCTGCTGCGCCGTGCCAAGCGTGCTCGCCCCGAGACCTGGTTGTACCGGCGCCTGCAGTGGCACCTGGCGGTGCATTGGGGCATCAGTTCGCACCAACTGATCCTGCATTCGGGGCCGTGGACCGTGCGCCGGACTCGCCGGCATAGGAGGGCCAACCCATGAGCCGCTTCCGCAACAAAGTGGATGCGCAGCAGGCGCACATCTTCAGCCTGCGTTTGGCCGTGGCCACCCTGGCGCTGCTGTGCGGCGGACTGTGGTACGGCTGGCAGGCCGCACCCTCCGAGCTGACCATCCATGTGCCGCCCGATCTACGTTCCGGCAGCACACGTAAATGGTGGGATGTACCGCCAGAGAACATCTACGCCTTCGCGCTGTACATCTTCGGCCAGCTCAACCGCTGGCCCACCGACGGTGAAGTCGACTACCACCGTGCCATCTTTGCCCTGCAGCCCTACCTGACACCCGCGTGCAAGACGTTCTTCGACGGCGACTTCGAATATCGTAAGGCCGCCGGCGAGCTGCGCGGCCGGGTGCGTGGCGTATACGAAGTACTGGGCCGCGGTTACAGCGACGACCCCGACTTGCGTGTGAAGCAGCTGGATAAGCACAGCTGGCTGGTCAAGCTCGACCTCAACGCCGACGAGTACTACGCCGCCGAGCCGGTGAAGCGCGTAGTCGTGCGCTATCCGCTGCGGGTGGTGCGCTTCGACGTCGACCCCGAGCGCAACAAATGGGGTTTCGCCCTGGACTGCTACGAAGGCACACCGCAGAAGCTGACGCTGCCGGGAGGTACGTGATGATGCGTGTCTTGATCCTGATTCTGGTGATGGCCAGCGGCTGGTGTTCAGCGGCCGGCGCCGTCGAGGTCAAATACTGGGACCGCCTGCCCTTGGCTGTTCCGCTCACGGTGGGCCAGGAGCGGGTCCTGATGCTGGATGAAGATGTTCGCGTCGGGCTACCCAGTGCGATCGCTGGCAAACTGCGCGTGCAATCTGTCGCGGGTACGGTGTATCTGCGCGCCGCCGAAACACTCCCGCCTACCCGGCTGCAGCTGCAATCAGTGAAGACGGGCGACATCATCCTGATCGATATCGAGGCGCTCGAAGGCAGCGAGGCGCTGGAGCCGGTCAAGATCGTGGCCCAGGCTCAGTCGCCAGACATGGAAGTCGCGAAGGATGCTGCACCTGTGGCGACGCCGGTACCGGTAGTGCTTACCCGCTATGCCGCACAGAACCTCTATGCGCCTCTGCGTACCGTGGCGCCATTGCCCGGAGTACAGCGCGTGCCGCTGACCGACTCCATCGCGTTCAGTACCTTGCTCCCCACCGAACGGGTTTCGATCAAGGCGCTTGCTGCGTGGCGGCTGAGCGACTACTGGGTAACGTCGGTAAAGATCGTGAACCGCGGCCCCGGCAAGGTCGCGCTGGACCCGCGTCACCTGCAGGCCACGCTGTACGCTGCGACATTCCAGCACGCAGACCTCGGTCTCGCCGGTACGCCCGAAGACACCACCGTCGCCTACCTCGTCACCCGTGGAAGCGACCTGAAACACGCCATGTTGCTGCCCCCGCCAAAACCGGAGGCTGCCGATCATGAAAGCTAACAGCCTGCTGAAGTGGTTGGTACCCGGGGTCCTGCTGGGCATCGTGCTGATCATCGGCAAATCTTGGGTGGCCGCGCCGGACGGCCAGACCGAGCACGATCCGGACAAGACCACACTTAGCGCGGAACAAGCCAAGGCCCTGGGCATCGCGGGCGACACCCCACGCGACACCGTAGCGAC
Source organism: Pseudomonas sp. S31 (assembly GCF_016648105.1). Classification (GTDB taxonomy): domain Bacteria; phylum Pseudomonadota; class Gammaproteobacteria; order Pseudomonadales; family Pseudomonadaceae; genus Aquipseudomonas. The sequence goes on from NZ_JACVVE010000012.1 coordinate 96,735, forward strand.
GCTGATCGGCCAGGTCAAAGCGATGCGCAGTGAGATGCAGACGCTGAAGAAAGGCAACGATGCGCTGCAAACCGAGAACAACCGGCTGCGCTCGCGCGAAGGCAATATCGACACGCGCATCCAGAGCACCTTGAGCAGCGTCACCCAGCAGGTCACCGAGCAGCGCCAGCAGGCCAACGATGCCCGGCAGAAGGCCGAACACCAGCACCGCGAAACCCAGGGCCTGCTGTCCAAGCTCAAGAACCAGCTCACCAGCAAGCCGGCCGCGAAGTCGGATGTGCCCGCAGGTTTCGGGCTTGAGCCCGGCGACGAGCAACAGTTTTCGGGTGCTCAAGCAGCGCCTGACGCCGTGCAGTGGATCGAGCCATCAAATGCGCACGCCGGCCAGGACGAGGCCAGCAAAGCTGACGGTCCGCTATCATCGCTGACGTCGACGTTCAAGGACCTGCACGGCCTGGACAACAATGCCATCGATCGTGGCCAGGACCGTTTGCGTGCAGCCGCCAAAGGCGAGCGTGACCTTGGCAACGCTCAGGACCGCGCCGAGGGCGCCAAGCCCGTTTACACCCTCCCTGAAAACTCCACGCTGATGGGCTCAGTCGCCATGACGGCGCTGATTGGCCGGGTCCCGGTGGACGGCACCGTGAACGACCCTTATCCGTTCAAGGTGCTGGTGGGTCCGGACAACCTCACCGCCAACGGCATCGACCTGCCGGATGTGGTCGGCGCGGTCATGAGCGGCACCGCTGCCGGCGACTGGACGTTGTCCTGCGTGCGCGGCCAGGTCGAGTCGATCACCTTTGTCTTCAGCGATGGGGCCGTCCGCACGGTGCCACAGCCGCAGAAGGTCGTCAGCCGCAATCGCAGCAGCACCCAGACCTCGGACACCGAGAAGATCCGTGGCGGGCTGGGCTACATCTCCGATCCCTACGGCATTCCCTGCATTTCTGGGGAGCGCCGCTCCAACGCCCAACAATACCTGGGCAGCCAGAGCCTGATCACGGCGGCCGGTGCCGGCTTCGCCGCAGCCCTGGGTAGCGAGCAGACCAACACCTCGTTCATCAACTCGGCCGGCGGCAGCATGGGCTTGACCCAGAACAGCGGCAACAGCGCGCTGAACTCAGTCATCAGCGGTGGCATTGGCGATATCCGTGAGTGGATCAACAAGCTCTATGGCGAAGCCTTTGCAGCCATCTACGTGCCGCCCGGGGCTAGGGTCGCCCTGCACCTGGATCACGAGATCAGCATTGATTACGAACCCAAAGGCCGGAGAGTGAACCATGAAAACCCATCCATCTCGGTACTGGATCTGGATTAGCCTGCTGCTCGGTCTGCACTTGGTCGGCTGCTCCACCAGCAAGGAGGAAATGCTGCCCCACGGCGATCAAACCATGTTGGACATCTGGAACGGCGGTGGCTCCGTCGGCTCCCAGCAGCAGTTGCAGGAAGCGCGTGGCGAACTGCGCCGTCCAGTGCTGGATCCCGAACGTCTGATCGACGACCAGAGCGCCTACACCCGCACGGCTGCCAACGAAATCCGCGCCCAGTTCCCGCGCCTGCCCAACCCGGACCTGGTCATGTACGTGTACCCGCACCTAGCCGGTACCCAGCAGACCCCGGTACCTGGTTACTCGACCGTGTTTCCGCTGTACGAGAAGGTCCAGTACGCGCTGCCCGGCGAACGCCTGGACGATCTGTGATGGCCGATGACGCAAGTCGCGACCCGCCACGCTGGAAGCCCTGGCGTGCGGCGCAGCGCCGGCGCGCGACGATTGCCGACGAGGCTGCCCAATATACGCACAATCCCAGCTTCACCGATCACCTGCCCTGGGTCGAGTACCTCGAGGACGAGCAGTGCTTTCTGCTCGACGACAACCGCTCAGTGGGCGCGGTGTTTGAGCTGCAGCCGATTGGGACTGAGGGTCGTGAGCCCGAGTGGCTAATGGCAGCACGCGACGCCCTGGAAGATGCGTTGCAGGACAGCTTCGACGAACTGGACCAGGCGCCCTGGGTGGTGCAGTTCTTCTGCCAGGATGACAGTGACTTTGCCCCGTACCTCGAACGCCTGGAGCGCTATATCGCGCCCCGCGCCCAAGGCACACCATTCACCCAGGCCTTCTTCACGTCGATGCAACGTCATCTCGACGCCATTGCTAAACCGGGTGGACTATTCGACGACCATGTCGTGTCCCACCTGCCTTGGCGCGGCAGCAACCGGCGGATTCGCCTGGTAGTCTACCGCTGGCTCGCGGACCAGGGTGACGAAGACGGGCAAAGCCCGACTCAGTTGCTAAGCCGGACCTGCGAGCGCCTGGTGGCCTCGCTGCAGGCCTGCGGGGTCTGCCCTCGCCGGTTGACCGGACGCGACTTCTACGACTGGTTGCTGCCCTGGTTCAACCCGTCCCCTGCCCTCACCGACGAATCTCCCGCAGCGTTCTATCGACGCGTGCCCTATCCGGAGACGGACGACGGTGAGGACCTGCCGCTGCCGTTCGACCACGATTTCGCCGAGCGGCTGTTCTTCCAGGAACCGCGCTCCGATAGCGAACAGGGCCTCTGGTACTTCGATCAACAGCCTCATACGGTGATGGTGGTCGACAAGCTGCGCAGGCCGCCGCATATCGGCCAGCTGACCGGCGAAACGCGCAAAGGCGAGGCGTTGAACGCCTTGTTCGATCAATTGCCTGAGCAGGCGGTGATGAGCCTGACCTTGGTGATCACGCCCCAGGATGTGCTTGAGGAACAGCTCAACCGCCTGGCGCGTAAAGCCATCGGCGAGAATCTCGCCTCGACCCAGACCCGCCAAGACGTGGAAGAAGCGCGCGCGCTGATTGGGCGCAAGCACAAGCTGTACCGCGGTACCTTGACGCTGTACCTGCGCGGTGCGGATGAACAGCAGCTGCGCCAGCGCTCGGTTCAGGCCGCCAATGTACTGCTCGGCGCCGGCCTGCAACCGGTGCGCGAGGGCGATGAAGTCGCGGCGTGCAACAGCTACCTGCGCTGGCTACCCATGGTCTACAACCCGTCACGAGACACGCGCAATTGGTACACACGGCTGTTGTTCGCCCAGCACGTCGCCAACCTGTTGCCGCTGTGGGGGCGCAACATCGGCACCGGCAATCCAGGCGTCACCTTCTTCAACCGTGGGGGTGCACCGCTGTCGTTTGACCCGTTGTCACGTTTCGACCGCTCGATGAATGGCCACCTGCTGTTGTTCGGTCCGACCGGCGCCGGCAAATCGGCCACCCTGATCTCGATCCTGATGCAGGTCATGGCCGTGTACCGGCCGAGGCTGTTCATCGTTGAAGCGGGCAACTCCTTTGGCCTGCAGGGCGACTACTTCGCCACGCTCGGCTTGTCCGTCAACAAGGTCCAGCTCAAACCCGGCAGTGGCCTAAGCCTGGCGCCGTTTGCCGATGCCCGTCGGCTGATCGAGCACCCGGACCAGGTGGCCAGCCTGTCGACCGAAGACCTGGATGAAACGGCGCCGGACAGTGATGAGCAGCGCGATGTGCTGGGCGAGCTGGAGATCACCGCACGGCTGATGATTACCGGCGGCGAAGCTAAGGAAGAGGCGCGTTTGACTCGCGCGGATCGCAGCCTGATCCGAGAGTGCATCCTTGATGCCGCTCAGCACTGCGCCGCGACCGAACAACAGGTGCAGACACGGCATGTGCGAGATGCCCTACGCCAGGTCGCCAGCGACGCCCATTTGCCTGACAAACGCCGGGAGCGCGCCCAGGAGATGGCCGAGTCCATCGACCTGTTCTGCCAGGGTTTTGAGGGCGCGCTGTTTGACCGGCCCGGCACGCCCTGGCCAGAGAGCGATGTGACGATCGTCGACCTCGCCACCTACGCCCGCGAGGGCTACGAAGCGCAGATGTCGATCAGCTACATCAGCCTGATGAACACGGTGAATAACCTCGCCGAACGCGACCAGTACCTCGGGCGGCCGATCATCATGGTCACCGACGAAGGCCACATCATTACCAAAAACCCGCTGCTGGCCCCCTTTGTCGTCAAGGGCACGAAGATGTGGCGCAAGCTGGGCGCCTGGTTCTGGCTGGCCACCCAGAACCTGGCCGACTTCCCCGACGCGGCGCAGACCATGCTCAACATGATTGAGTGGTGGATCTGCCTGAACATGCCGCCGGCGGAAATCGAGGAAATCGCCCGCTTCAAGAAACTCACGCCGGCGCAAAAGGCGCTGCTGCTCTCCGCGAGCAAGGCCTCGGGCAAGTACACCGAGGGCGTAGTCCTGTCGAAGAACCTGGAGACACTGTTCCGCGCGGTGCCGCCGAGCCTGTACCTCGCACTGGCCATGACCGAGCCCGAGGAAAAAGCCCAACGCTGGCGATTGATGGAAGAGCACCAGCAGTCCGAGCTGGAGGCCGCCCTGCAGGTCGCGGCAGAGATCGATCGCCTGCGTGGTATGTCGTGAACCATACCGTCTGAGCCGTTCGTGTCCCTTCTAATTAGCAAACATCGGCAGGAGTACATTTGTACTCCTTCTCTATTTTGCATGACCCGCTCTGCTAAACCAGCCGCCAGACGAAACCGATGAAGCCGGGCTCGGTTTGTCTCCCCTCCTCCCGTGTCTTATCCGGGATGCTGAAACTTGGCGCATGGATGCACACCGCTGCCACCTGCCGAGCGTTGCCCATGAACGTGACCGCCTCTACCGCCTGCAGATCACCGAAGCCCTGGAAGACTGACCGACGCCGTGCGCTCACTGCGGCGGTTCTGCTCATCGCCACCGAGCAGTGCCTGGCACTGACCACCCCGACCATCATCGCCTCCGTCACCTCGCTGCAGTGCCTGGAATACCGGGTCGTCGGTATCTGCTACTGGCTGCTGTGCACGCCGTTCGGCTGCACGGTGCGCACCTCGCCGAAGATCCGTCATTTCATTCCCGAGCTAGTGGTGTCGAGCTACGCCGACACCGGGGGCAACCCCTGGAGCGAAATGTCCGCACTGTCGATGCCGACGTCAGCATCACAAGGCGGTGGCAACCTCATCACGCCTTCGCTGCAGCGCGATAACCTGCCTCGGTTCAAGAATGTCGACGGCATCGGGCACCCCGGCGGGGCTGCCCTGACGGCCTTGGCGCATACGTTCGGCTATGCGTGCCCAAGCGGTGCCGTGCCGTTTGCGCCCTACTACCTCAGTACCCTCGACCCGCTGGCGTGGCGCCAGGCGATTCCCGAATCCGTCTACCCGCAGGCACTGGTGCCGGGCATGCGCGAGATCGGCAACCAAGCACTCGGCGACATGTGGGGTAGCGTCTACCCACGCCACGGATTTCTGGTGCAGCCCGACGACTTCAAGGCGGGTGCCGTAATGGCGCAGCGCGCCGGTGACTTCATCACTCGCGTTGGCCAGCCGCACGTCTATCGGCCGCTGCAGGCGATGCCCGCTCCCGGCTACTGGCCGCCGCAGCCGGTGCTGGAAAACAACGTCAACAACCACCGCTGGCAACTGCTCACGCCGGTGATCCAGAACACCTGCGCCATCTTCCCCAGCCCAACGATCCAGAGCGCCGACGGAGCCTATGCCTGGTCGCTGTGGCGGCCCTACCGCTGCTGCCAGCGCATGGGCCAGACCTTCCTGTTCAGCATTGATTTTGACGGAGGCCAATGATGAAGACCCTCTCGCTCGGTCTGCTGTGTTTCCTCGTCTATGCCGTGGGCCACGCCGCCGAGAACGGCTACCACCTTGGTGACCAGGCTCCGGTGCTGGACGACCGGGTGATGTACACCATCGGCGGCGGTTCGGCGGCAGGGGCGCCCTCCTCACTCTACCGACCCAATGGCCTTGGCGTGGGCATGTCTTGGCGCGCCAACATGATGTGCGGAAACATGAACCTCTCGAACACCCTGCAGAACCAGCTCAATGGCGCCACCCAGGGCTTCCAGCAGATCATGGGCAACGTCATCCAGAACGCCACGCAGGCGGTGATGTCGCTGCCGGCGATGATCATCCAGCGGGCCAATCCCGGGCTGTATGAGCTGCTCAGCAATGGAGTGCTGCAGGGACGGATCGACTTCGACCGCTCCAAGCTCACCTGCCAGGCGATGGCGGCGAAGATGGCCGACAAAGTCGACCAGGCCGGCTGGGGTGCGCTGGCGCAGAACCAGGAGATGCAGCACAACCTCGAGCAGTCCGGCGGCGACGCTGTGACGGCAGTGAAGGACACCGAAGCGAACAACGGCAACAACGGCGTCAGCTGGGTCGGTGGGCAGAAAGCCGGAGGCAACGGCCAGCAACCCATCCGGGTGACCTCGGATGTGGTCAAGGCCGGCTACAACCTGCTGCACAACCGGGCGGTCGAGGATACCTCGGCACTTGGTTCGGATTGCCAGAATGGTGCCATCTGCCAGGCGTGGTCGAGTCCTGTTGAGGCCTCCGAGTGGGCGACGCGTGTGCTCGGGGAATCCGAGGTTCAGACCTGCGACGACTGCGAGACGCTGCGGGTAACTGCCGGTACCGGCCTGTCGCCGCTGATCCAGGAAACCTACACGGAAAACCTGGAAGGCTTACAACGCATGGTCTCAGGTGCCGAGCAGCCGACACCAGAGAACCTGGACAAAGTCTCTAGCCCGTTGCTGCAGGTCTCCCGAGGTGTCATCAAGGGGCTGCGCGACGATCCCGACCAGAATCTGCTGGCCCGGCGCCTGGCCAGCGAGACCGCACTATCGAGTGTGATCTACAAAGCGATGCTGTTACAGCGCACGCTTTTTGCCGGCAGCCACGAGCCCAACGTGGCTTCCGCACAGCCCGCCACCAACGCCCTCAACAGCAACATCGAAACGCTTGAACGCGAGATCCGCCTGCTGCAAACCGAGCTACAGGTACGCCAGTCGCTGGCCACCAACACCGCCAGCCTGGTCCTCGATCGCCACGCCGGCGGTGCCGACGCCTCGCGTAGCATCGATCAGCGTGATCCGGAGCCGGACCGTTTGCGCCGAGCCGAACAGGAGAGGAGCACGCCATGATCTCATTATCTGTGAGGTTCACGCTCGCGCGTGTACTGCTGGTGCTCGGTGCCATGCTGGGCATGTTGTTGATTGCTTGGATGGCGCTGCACCTGTCCGCCACTCAGCTTGATTGGGTCCAAACAGCACGCTCAAGTACACCCTACTTCGCGTGCTGGCGCGCGCTCTTGTACACGCTGATTTTTGCCGGGTGGGCCGCAGCGTTGCGCAGGCGGCCCAAGCCTGAAGATGAGCAACGGCTGAAACGCCTGGGCTTGATCGGCTTCAGCTCGATCATCCTGGTCGAACTGTCTCGCGTGTGAGGTGCAACCATGAACATGAGCACCAACAGCTACCTCGAGTATTACCTTTCACTGCTGGCCTGGATCATCAATAACGGCATCTGGAACACCTTGGCGGACACCGGGCTGTTCGCCGCTCCGTTCGGCGCGATCATCCTGCAGGAATGGTTGTCAGCTCGCCAACAGGGTGCCGACGAGGGCAACAAGGGACTGTTGTCGATCCCTCGCGTCGAGAACCGGTTGTGGATGAGCTACGTGGTCATATTGTTCGGCTGCATGCCGTTTTTCCCACTCAACCTGTCCTCGGTGAGCTTTGACGATGCGGCGAGCCAGCGGTGTGGCGTGTCCATGGCCAAACCTGCGGATACGGCCTGGGGCACAACCTTCAACACCATCGGAGAGAAGTCAGCGAATGTCCCGGTGTGGTGGTTCCTGGTGCATGCCATGAGCAAGGGCATCACCGCCGCCGCGACCGCGTCGATCCCCTGCGCACCCGACATCCGTGCGATGCGCATGGAGATCGACAGCTCGCGGATCAACGACCAGGTACTGCTGCAGGAAGTCGCCGACTTCAACCGAGACTGCTACGGCTTTTCGCGCTCACGGCTGTTCACCAATCGGCCCGATTTGGACGAATCCCAGAGCTACGACGCGTCCTGGATCGGCTCGACCTACCTGCTCAACACACCGGGCTACTACGACACCGATCGCTCGCGAACGCCCAGGATCGATTGGCCATACGACGAGACCCGGGATACCTCGCTGCCCCAGCTCGACAACGGTGCTGGTTATCCCACCTGCAAGCAGTGGTGGAGCGATGGCACCATCGGATTACGCGATCGCTTGGTGGCCCAGATCGATCCATCGCTGATGTCGCAGTTGCGGGGCTGGCTGACTGGGCGCACCACCACCGAGATCGAAGACGCAACCTTGCGAGAGCTGGTGAGCCCGCGGCAACAGTCATTGAGCATGGCACCCGGGCAAGTGTTCCAGGACTACGGCAGCAGTGCCCGTGGTGGATCACTGACGCAAGGGCTCAACAACCTGGCCACCAACACCGGCCTGGCCCTGGGTTCTTTCAGCAACTTCCCAGCGATGAATGCCTTGCGTGCAGCCTTACCCATGGTTCAGGCCTTCCTGATCATGGGCACCATCATCAGCTTGCCCCTGGTGCTGCTGATCAGCACCTACCAGCTCAAAGCGCTGATGACGGTTACCTTCGCGCTGTTCACCCTGCATATGCTGACGTTCTGGTGGGAGCTTGCGCGCTGGATCGATTCGAGCATGCTGGAAACGCTATACAACCAAGTTTCAGCCACAGACCAGGCACTGTTGTCGTTGCCGACGGCAGGATTCATGGACGGGACGGTCACCGCGCAGGTGATCGAGTACGTTATGGGTGCAATGTTCGTGGTGCTGCCGATGTTTTTCCTCGGAGCGATGAGCTGGGCTGGTTACAACGTCGGCAGCAACGTTCAAAGCTTGCTTACTCAGGGCGCGGAAAGCGCCAAACTTCAAGCTGGGAAAGGATCATCTCAAGTTGTCGGGGGTATTCAAAAGCTCAAGTAAAAATCAGCGTAGTGACCCGTGATCGTCATACATCTCAGGATACTTGAAACGATGGCGAGGGTGACTCACTTCGAAAATATCAGGCTCATTATCAGGTGCAGTTATTGGCAATGCTGCGATTGTCCAAAGCGCAAGCATCCCAAGCGCTAAGAAAAGCGCAACTGACGCAACCGCAAGCAAGATGAGCAATTTGAAAATCTGCAAGCCAGTTTGCCGATACTTAAAGGGCACTGAAGCTAATGCACTGGAGTTCAGCACCGTCGCTTCGAGTCGCTTGACCATCCGGCCAGCACCAACCGCAGCGTGTATGCAATGCTTGCCGATGCTGGTCCGACTGGAGGTTGAAGAAGCTGTAGTCGACATTTGATTGGCTCCTTTCCCGTCATTTCGCTCGCGGCCATTTGGTTACAGCCAACTTGGATCCAAGCTTTAGCTTACTCTTCTGCCGCTGATTTCCATGACCGTTGATCACCTGGACGTCGCGAATTATCACCCGTGGCGCTCAGTGGACTTGCGGCTGGAACTCATGCGAAAAGGACCATTGACGCTATGTCGGTTCGCTTGTTAAACCAATTGTGCAATCGCTGGTTTTCCAGCATCCCAGGTAGCCATAACCTTTGAGGCTACGTCACGCACGTGATGGTTATCCCCAAATGCGATTCGCGTTCGGCAGCTCGCATGGTCACCGCTCCCCGGTGATGAACGCCTTCTAATCCCGTTAGCTCTCTGAGCCCGCGTCTTCGACGCACCTAACCTAATCCATTCCAGTGCTGGGAATTCTCCCGCATGGGTGGCATTCCTCCGCACCTTCTGGAGGATCTCATCATGCTGCGTTTCACAGGGACTGAACTTCACGCCGTGTTGGCAGAGGCCGGTATCAACGGTTGCAGAGTGATATTGGTCAAAGACCACGGCGTCTACCTCATGTCAGAGGTTGGCGAAAGCAAGCCAGATGGCGGTGGACGTAAACGCGTGGCCTACGCCACCGGTTGCAACCCTGCCGTCGACGACTTCGACGCCTGGTGGAATCGCGCCCGCGATGAATTTGGCGGCGATGATTTTGCCGAGTACTTTGACATCAATGATCCCGTTCTCGCCAGCCTTCGCGGCACCGCAGGATCGCTGGTGGTGGAGGCCACCTCCACCCACCTTTACCTGGCCGCCGAGGTTGATCCTGCGGGAAAAGCTTGAACGTAAAAGCGAGCACTTCGCGCTTCCCGAGAGGCACCTAGCGGGCCTTTCGGGAGGCATTACACACTACGTTCAGGCTGAGTGGAGATCGCCGCTGGTCAGGAACTCAAGGCCGCTAGTCTTCCTTGGAACGCCCTGGATAGACCCGTTCAAAAGAGGTCATGATCGGGGATTGACCCCACGTCCAGGCGCGTTTTAATGGACGGACGCTCCCTGCTCGGTGGTTGATCGGATCGGGCAATCCACACCAAACCTCAGAAAGGTGACGCGGAATCTGCTAACCGGAGGCCACCATGTCCAGGATGAACCACCTCTCCACTGCCATTGTGCTGAGCCCAGGTGTCTGGCAGCAGTTCATTGAACCTGCCGCAGGCCAGGAGCCGGTTGGACAGTACGCACTGCGCTTGGCTGGCCTACTCAATAGCGCGCTGACTTCTGCACCGCTTGCCCTGCACCGTCCCGTAGCACTGCAACTCGACCTGCTGAGGAACGGCACTTCAGAAATTGCCCATCTGCCGCAGCTTCAGCTGGCTCGTGTAATACCACGCAGCGGCCCGGCTTTTTTACTCGTCCGACTGCCTGATGAGAGCGCGGTAGACATCGCCGCCCTCTGACCCACTCAGCACCGTCACTATCCCCTCTACCCCCACCGGGAACCCTTCCCGGCCGGGCAGCGTTCCCCCCTTCACGACCGGAGAACGCCATGTCCGATATCTACCTGGACGTCACCAACAAGATCGTCAGTGCCCTGAGCCAGGGCGTGATCCCTTGGATCAAACCTTGGACCACAGCAGGTTCGAGCGCTGACTCCCCATTCCCTATCAACGCCATTACCCGGCGCCCCTACGCCGGCATCAACGTTCCACTCTTGTGGGCTGAGGCCCGCCTGCGAGGGTTCACCCATGATCGCTGGCTGACCTTCAATCAGGCACGCAAGGCTGGCGGCCATGTGCGCAAGGGCGAGCAATCCACCCTCGCGGTGCTGTACAAACCGATGAGCAAGGAGGCGCATGACGAGGACGGCCAGGTCGTTCGCGATGAACAGGGCAACATCAAATTGGTGCAGTTCGCACTCCTGCGCACGCACTGCCTGTTCAACATTGAGCAGACCGAAGGCTTGCCTGACGAGGAGCCAGCCTCCATCGAGCACACTGAGCCCGCGGCCTTCATCGATCATGAACCGGCAGAGCAACTGCTGGTCGCCAGCGGGGCGCGTATCGAGCATCGCTACAGCGATGACGCGTTCTATCAGCCGATTCGTGATGTGATCCAACTGCCAACGAAGGCGCAGTTCGAAGACGTCGGCAGCTACTACGCAACGGCTCTACATGAGCTGACGCACTGGTCGGGCCACCGTACTCGTCTGAACCGTGAAGGTATCATCGGCGGGCATACATTCGGCTCCACGGCGTATGCCTTTGAGGAGCTGGTCGCAGAAATGGGCGCCGCGTTTCTCTGCGCACTCACCGATACCACGGGTGAGTTGCGTCACGAGGAATACCTGGCGTCCTGGCTGAAGATACTTAAGGAGGACAAACGAGCCATTTTCCGCGCCAGTGGTCAGGCGCGGGAAGCCTCTGAGTACCTGTTGGCCTTGCAGTCCGATCAAGCCACGGATACACCCGCACGCCTCACCGCGTGATTTTACTCACCCAACAAAAAGGCCCCTATCCGGGGCCTTTATTTTGTCTGCAGCGCGACTTTTACCGCTGTCAGTAAGTCAGTGATTACTGCACCCAGCTCTCGACGGTGTCCGAGCCGTGCTCCTGCTTCCACTGTTTGAGGATCTTGTGGTTGCCGCCCTTGGTTTCCACAACCTCACCGCTCTGCGGATGCTTGTAGCGTTTCACCTCGCGAGGCTTGCGCTGGCTGCTGGACGCACTCACGGTCGGTACGCTCAGGCCCTTGGCCGGATCCAGAATGCTGATCACCTGGCGCAGGTCCATGCCGTACTCTTTCAGCAACACTTTGAGTTTCTGTTCAAACTCGATTTCCTGCTTCAAACCGGAGTCGTTCTTCATGGCATCCAGCTGTTGCAGCTGCGCGGCCAGTTGCGCTTCCAGTGCTTTGAACTCGGCAAGTTTGGACATGAAAGATTTCCTAGGCGTGGGACAAGTGCTGGGATAATAACTGAGATCGCGGCTTTAGCCGAGGGTTTACTTAGAGCGCACACGCTCTTGCACAGCGCCGGTTAAAACGACCTCGCTTGGTCGCTCAATCAGACAAGTGCTGACACAGGTGTGCCACAAGTTCTCGCGGGTTTGCGCTGTTTCCGATCTTAAACACGATATCGCGCTGGCTGCGCGGCAGCTTTTTCGCGCAGCGCTTGGCCGCTGATCGGATGGCCGTATCCGTGCCATGAATCCGATCGGCCAATAGCACGACCAATACCGCATCACTCAACGTCATCCGCGCCCACGCTCTAGCAATGATGCTGGGCAGTCTACGCCCTGAACAAGGGACCGCTATTCCGATCGGCCGCCGATCCCGATGCGCCTGGCTTCGAATTATCACACGCGTGAAAAGGGCCAAGGCGGTAAAGGGGAACGGCGGCAATGGAAGGGGGCGCAAGGGTAAGAGCTCTATCCGAAAAGGCAAAAGGACCTCCCGAACGAACAGCAGGTCATGCGATGAAACGCTGGTGGTTAACATTTCAAAAAGGTGAGGCGGCAGAGCCCGCCCCCACGCCCATCGCCGAGGGCTTCATGCTCCCCCAGTCGGCCGAATCTCTACTCGCCGCCGATCACCGGAGAAAGCTGCTCGAACGCATCTGGCAGTACACGGCACTCTCCGAAGCGCAGTTTGATCGGCTCTACCTCGAGCCCATCCGCCGCTACGCCCGCTACGTACAGCAACTTCCGGCCAGCGAAAGCCATCATCACGCCTATCCCGGGGGCATGCTCGATCACGGGTTGGAGCTGGTCGCCTGCAGCTTGAAGCTACGCCAGTCGTACCTCCTCCCCAGCGGTGCTGCACCGGAGGACCAGGCCGCGCAGGCCGATGCCTGGAGCGCCGCGATTGCCTACGGTGCCCTGCTCCATGATATCGGCAAAATCGCCGTCGACCTGCAGGTCGAGTATCAGAATGCCGAACGCTGGCACCCTTGGCAGGGCCCGCTAAAGCAGCCCTACCGTTTTCGCTACCATCCAGGCCGCGATTACAAGCTGCACGGCGCCGCGGCAGGGCTGCTTTATACGCAGATCCTGTCGCCCGACCTGCTCGACTGGCTCAGCGCTTACCCCGAGTTGTGGGGCCAATTGCTGTTCCTGCTCGCCGACCACTACGAGCACGCTGGCACACTCGGGGATTTGGTGCTGCAAGCTGACCGGGTGTCTACCGCGCAAAACATCGGTGGCAATCCCGCGAAGGCTTTGCAGGCGCCCAAGCACTCGCTGCAGCATCATCTGCTGACGGGGCTGCGCCACTTGGTCAAGAACGAGTTCAAGCTCAACCAGCCCGGCGCGGCCGGCTGGCTGACCGAAGACCACCTGTGGCTGGTCAGCAAGACCACAACTGACAAGTTGCGTGCGCATCTACTCGCTCAGGCTGTGGACGGTATTCCCTCATCCAACATCGCCTTGTTCGATGAGCTGCAATCCCATGGCTTGGTGGAAGCGACATCCGAAGGTAAAGCGGTCTGGAGCGCCATTGTAACGGACGATGACTGGCAGCATCGCTTCACTTTCCTCTGCCTGCAGCCGAGCCTTATCTGGGCTGATGAAGTCCGACCCGAATACTTCGGTGGCACCGTTGAACCGATGAACAACGATCCCGTACCGACTAGTGAAACCAGCGAGTGGACACCGGATCGGCCGCAACCAGCCCCGGAAGTAAAACCGCTGGAACTCAACCACCCGATTCAGGATTTCGACTACCTTGACGATATGCTGGACATCTTGCAAGTGACAGCCGAGCTCGACACTGGATCAAGTACGGGAAGCCTGCAATCCGCCGCTTCGGCACCCAAGGATGCCGTGGGGCTAGCCTTTCTCGAATGGATGCGCGAAGGAGTTCGCAGTCATCGCTTAGTGATCAACGATAGTAAGGCAAAAATACACACCGTCAACGGTACATTTTTTTTAGTCACACCAGGCATCTTCCAACGCTATACAGCCGAGTATCCAGTGCAACCTGACGAAAACAAAAAGACAGAACCTTGGCGACAAATACAACGTCATTTTGAGAATTTAAATATACATCAGAAGCGAGCTAACGGGCATAACATTTGGACCTGCAAGGTAAAGGGCCCGCGAAAAAAAAGTTTATTAAATGGTTACTTTCTGCAAAAAACTGTTGACCTCTGCGGTGAAACCCCATCGGACAATCCCTTTTTAGAGTGTACTGGCGAAAAATTATAAATTTTTGCTTCTTAAATCCTAAAAATCCTCTGGAGACTCCACTCCCTCCACCCACACAGCGGCTAGCAGTAGTTCATAGAACCAGAACCGACTATGCCGTCTCTACGAATCGCCTGCGTTGAGGCAGTAGACATCGCAGGCTACATCTGTGCCGTTGAGGCTGAGGGGCTACCGCTGTAGCGGGGACACCACCAGCCAAGCCCTGCTTTGAGTAGCTCAGAACAGGGCCCCTCTCGGTTGGCATCACTGACCCTCGCGTGATAGCAAAATGCTAGACAGCCTTCCATGGAAAAGGTAGCGTTCGACTGCGCGATTCTGTCCGCTAACAAAATGAGATATTTATGGAAAGCCCTAGCAAAAGAATTCTCTTTGGAAAGAAATACCGAGCCATCTACAACTCAGATGCGCCACCTAACCTTGGTTACCTTGACATAGTGTTTGAGCTCGTAAATGGCGAGCTTCAGCTGATCAATAGCAAAGAGCTATTTTGCGAGACTGCGCAAGTATTTGTTACAAGCAACTATCACGACATAGACACAAGATTCAGCAATGGTGAAATTTTTCAGATAGAAGCGATACCTACCACCCAAGAATGGAAAGAAGGTGACTGTCGGTATGTAACATCCTCGGGAAAAGTAGAGCGCGGTGGTTTACCACGAAAATCTGCGCTTCAAATCATCAGCACCGCCCTACCCTCTCCCAACGAAAAAACTATCTACACTGAGTCGCCTCCATTGACTCCGCTTATAATGATAAAAAATGGAGACTCTCTTTACGGCCCACTTCAAGCTACGGCAGAAAGCGACAATGATGGGGCCACAATTGTAAAAGTCACTGCACTGGAAGGTCCATTTCCTGGTAAAAACGTCAACGGAAGCATTCGAAAATATCGCTATGCCGGACTAGAACCCGGAGTAGCCCACTACGACGTACGAGGCGATAGATTTTCGTTTATTATTCGCCCAGACATGTTCGAACAAGAACACTGCGAATATGTAGACTTTGCATCAGATGATGAGATTGTAAAGCTAGGGAGTGAACTACTAAAAAAAGTGAACTTCAAGTCCTTTACAAAACATGAGCAACTAATGTTCCGCGCAGCCTTAAGCAAGGCCAAAAACATACCAAACAATGCTTCAGAGCAACTCAATAGGTTCTTTAATTTAGCGACAGCCACGGCTGACAAGCTGGACTCCATTGACTCAGCCCTCCACGACTATTTGCAGTCATCACTGGGCCACGACCTACTTTCCAAGCACATAGAATCCCGAGAAGATATTTATCTCAGGAAATTTAAAAGCGAACGAGAGGAAAAGCTATCCGAAGAACTTTCAGCTCTAACTCAAAAGGTTGAAAAACTTAAAAACCTTCAGAAAAATTTAGAATTTGAGAACCAAAACGCTACAGAACGACTCGAGCAGCAAAACGCCACCTTCAAAACTCAACAACGTGTCTTCGTTGATGAGGCAAGGAACAAAGAACGCAGCGAGCTTGAATCTGACATTACAAGGCTAAAAACGGAGCTAAAATCTTTAAAGGAAGAACATCAGCCTTATAAAGATCTCGAAACTCTGCAAAACCAAATCACGGATGCAAATGCTCGTTTGAAAATTTATCAAGAGCAAAGTGATATGGCGAAGAAAAGTAAAGACCTAATGGAGGACGAACTAAAGCAGAGGGACGAGGAGCTCCGTAAAAAACTGTTCACCTTACGACCGTACGTTGAAACAATCTCGGGGATGACCTATCCGGTAGAAGAATCACTAAATGCTCTCCCACATCACACAGCAAGAGAAGTAAGCTCTGAGACACTGCTAGCAGAGCGTACAAAATATATCGACGAAATTCGCCTAAAGCTTTCAGCCAAAGGTCGCTACTACCCAAAAGATTTTATCGCTAACATTTTGATCTCCATTCAGCAGAGCTTCATTGTAATTTTCTCCGGTCTACCCGGAGTTGGAAAAACCTCACTTGTAAAAATTCTGGCGGACTCGAAGCAACTGTCATCACGCATGCTCAACATCTCCGTAGGACGGGGTTGGACTAGCCAACGCGACTTAATTGGTTATTTCAACCCACTCTCGAGCCGAATGATTCCGGCGCCGACAGGCTTCTATCAATATATCAAGTCATGCCAGCATGAAAAACATGAGAGTGCAGCACCTCTGTGGGTGCTTTTAGACGAAGCCAACCTTTCGGCAATCGAGCATTATTGGGCCCCGTTCATGGGAATGGCGGACAGCGAATCAGATAAAATACTGCGCGTGAGTGACTCCGATCTTCCAATGAAGGTACCGAACTCTCTTCGATTTATCGGCACCATCAATAACGATATGACTACTGAGCCACTCAGCCCACGACTGATTGACAGGGCCCCTATTATCGCCCTACATCCTACCGACGAACGAAATGATGATTTTCTGGCTGAAGATGAAGCTCTTCCTCTAGAACTCCCGATTAGCCATCGCACGCTGCAAGAAATGTTCGACATTGATCAAACACTCCCACTAGAGGACGAAAGAGAAGCAATCAAGCACCAAATGTCATTTTTCCAGGAAGTCAAGAACCTTCTGATGGATGACAATATCGCTTGGGGCAAACGCTGCGTGGTTTCTAAGCGTAAAGAAAATGCAGTTGAACGATATTGCCTTGTTGCTCATCCTCTAATGCGCTCGAGTTCAGATATGCGAGCTCTCGACTATGCCCTAAGCCAACACGTACTCCCTCTACTACAAGGAAGCGGAGATGGTTATGCAATCCGCCTCGAGAAGCTTCTCGATTTGTTGGACAAAGACGACTTCAAAATTAGTCACGGCCTACTTCGTCGCATGCATGAGACAGGTAAAATTGATATGAACTCGTTCAGCTACTTCTCACACTGAAGGAGCTAACCATGATCGAAATATTACTTTTAATCCAAGATCATGAAGGCATAAAAAGCTATAGCCTCCAAGAAAACTTTACTGAAATTCCTGCAATCCGGGAGACTGATGCGGTTTCTTTCCGTGCTATCAGCCCCAGTAATTTTGGCGAACCCAAAATTTTCATTCAGGACCATTGCATAGCATTGAATCGGCCGACACCCACTGGGGACTTCACTGAGCATACGGTGGAATTTGGCCGATACCTTGCAAACCATTTTGGAGTTACATCTCTTGCTGTTGGTTTCACTAACAGCGACGAACTCATACGAATAACGCCTGTCGAAGTTTACGCAACAAAGATAAACAAAGAACAAGCTGAAAAGATACTAATCTATCTTTCATCTAAAATGAGCGACGTCACACATTTGTGTTTCACGAAAACGCATATGGGCTCAGATCAGAGACCTGGAAACCCAACTGACACACTAACGAAAATCGATTTCTCTAGAAAAGCGCTCGAGCTGCTCATATCCAACCGCCATCGCTTTGCAACCCAACCATGTAAGCGCTCAGTGGAATTCTTGCATGTTAGCAACTATGAGAACTCAACACACATAACCGACAGGGATATTGCCTGGCTATTCCAGCATCTAGATCAAATCTACCCAGCACCATACGATGATGCAAAAGTAACAATAAACAACAGACATTACTCGATCGATCAAATTCAAAGAACCAACTTGAAGAGCGACACAAATCTTTTTGAAAACCAGGTTATCTACAGCTTCTTGATCAACATGAAGATCTTTCTGACTTCAGTGCCAGACTTTAGAAAAAAGTATAATTTACATACCCCTTACAAGGACTACTACACTTTTGATAGCATTCTACAAAAAGTAGAAGCCCCGTTAATGGAGCGCCGTTATCGAGAGGCGAGATCACTACTACAGCAATGCAACGAACTAATAGCCTTCTTTGACAAACATATCCCTTGCACTATTCGCAGTACGGTTGCGCCTATTCTCACGCCGCAAGCAAAACGTTTCACGCATTACGAGCGCGCCTTTAGAACAATTGACTCTTGGTATAAGCTTGGGCAGCCTACGTGGAGCGGTAGCAACTATCTATTTGGACTCAAATCCCTTGACAAACTTTACGAATTTTTCTGCCTATACAAAATCGCAGACAAATTAAATGACTTAGGATACGAGCTGACATCCAGCAGCTCGCTGGAGCCAGATCGGGCGTTTGGCCTTAAAGGCCGCCCTACAGCTCAACCTCAAGATCGGATCACAAATTACTATAAATTTGAATCCGACGAAAAAACCCTTGAGTTGTTTTATGAGCCTACAATTTGGGGGTATAGCGAGGCATCGAAGGCGGGTGAACTGGTGGATGTCCATCATAGCAAATCAGCCTCAAAACCATATTTCACTCCTGATTTTGTTATCCGTCAGGACTGTGGCGACGATTTTCCTACCTACTACATTTTTGACTCCAAATACTCAACCGAAAGTCAAACTAGAGATCGCCATCTACCATCAATAATTGAAAAATATTACTTAAAACTCAAAGCGATAAGCAAAAACCATCAAGTCGACTCAAGGGCGATCAAAATGGTTTATGCATTAATCCCTAAAACCTATACGCAAGAGCAAGGATATCATGGAGGCCCATTCAACCTTTATGATAAGCTCCCAGCCAGTCCATTCTTCGGCTTTTTAAAACTTACTCCCGACGAGGAACGCCCGCTAGACAAACTTCTCACGACCCTCTTCAAGAGAACCTCATCAGATTTAGAAGCTCAGCACTTCAACCTACGCGCCGCAGCTTTAGGATTGAAGCCTATAGAAACACGCCCCCTCTCCGTTATTGCATAAGAATATTGAAATCTTGCATCCAAATGCTGGCCATGAAAGCGAAGCTTTCTGGCCAGCATGTACTCAAATCAGACACAAAGTTGTTATTGCCCTTTACCGCTTATAGCACACCATCCCAATACTAGATAGATACACGTCACCTAGATAGGATCATCGATTCAGTTCAAACTATGGGACTCCCCTTATACGAAAACTCTAGAGCCTCACTAAATTAGCGTGATCGATTCTGTTTCCTGGCTGCTCGGTCTCGCTTCTGTCGCAACTTCTTCTTTTTCTTAACCGCGTTAGACTGGCCTCGAACAGTTCGTTGAAGCCCAAACAGCTTTCGCTTATCCAGCGGGATTAGGTTGGCAGGCTCAACATTGAGCTCATAAGGCTCAGCGATCTGAATGCATTTATGAATATCATCGAGAATGTCAGATTCAGTGATATCCAGCGGAATGAAGTCGGCCTGCGCCTCAATGTACTCATGTAGTCCCGCATGCCGTAGAAACGCCCCGAAATATTCGAGCTCATCGGTACCCATCACTTTGCCGTGAAGCAAAGGACGCTGAGCCAAGTAAGTGTTCAGCGTTTCGACGCCTTGGCCAAGGTGGAGCATCGCATCGACCAGATACTCAAGGTCGGTGATGCACACGACCCAAGGATAGGGGGCATCGGGCTCCTTCTCGAGCATCAGCGCAAGATTCGTGGCAACGGGTCCAAAATCATCCCGAGTAACACAAATGCAATAGATGTTCTCGATCTGCTCGCGCTGCAGTTCTATCAACAGATTGCCTTTCTTGTCGTACAGCGGGCTCGACGCATTATTTAGAAGACGAGTCCGCAATGCGTTGCCTTGATCGTATGCTTTCTGGATACCATTGCGCCCTCGGAAATGGTCGCGGATCCTCAGCGCAGCTTTCGAGGGATCACGTAGTGGTTCCTTGGGCGGTGACGCTTTTGCTTCAACGATGTAGACATTTGCGCCATGGACAATAACCAGATCATGCTCACCGTGCGAGTCGGGCCGGTCAAACGCGCTGTCATAGAACTGCGCTGTGCCTGGAAAGATTTTCTGCAAATGCTTGCGGGCTAGGTGTTCGAGTCGCCGATCGCGTTCTTTGAAATATCGAGCGGCGCAAGGCCCTTGAGTCAGATGACTTTCCAGTTTTTCGATGATGGCCTGATAGAACGCGTTGTTTACTAGGTAGAAAATACGCTCACCATCGGCAGTCAGCAGCGGGCGATCAATGATGGGGTTGCTCTCGGTGATGTATGTGATCGCAGGTGCAGCCCCTCGGACGGTGACAAAGTGCTGCATCAAGCAATTCGTCATCTCCACGCCAAACTCATCTAGCAACTGCTGACGCTGTACCTCGAACAACATTGTACTTCCACACTCGAACGCTTCTATGTGGCCGCGCAGGTCTGGCTGGTTACGGACGCGCGCGATAGCCTCCTGAAGGTTCGCGCCCTGGCTTAACTCATGGAGAAATTGCTGACGCATCGCCTCGATGGCCTGCACAGCATCAACCACCGGGCTTGCATTCGCCTCAATCACCGTCTCAATGAAGCTGGCCATCCGCAGCAGCTCAACGTGAGACAGGCCAAAGGCTTCGACGGTGTCCTTCTCAAATCCAGCAAAGCATGTATTGATCCACTCCTTGATCTGCTCGCTCGATGCTTTGAATCCAGCCATGAAATAGTGCATGAAGGCAGGCATGGCGATTTCGCGTTGGCGGCGCCACTCGAAGCTAAGCCCGATTGCATACTCCTGCTCCGTAGGGAAATACGCCAAGCCATAATTTTGGAAGATCGACTCCAGACGGCGAACCAACTGTACATGGCGCCCCTCATCTAGCGGCTTAGGCTCAATCGGCTCAGGCTGACTACTGGCCAAGGCGAGCAGGTACATGCCCTGCTTGAGCGGTGAACCGAGGTTCTGCTCCCTGCGCCCATGGTTGAAGTTGCTCTGCTGGGTGGAAACGAAGCTAGTGAGATCTTGCAGGCTTAGTTCAGCTGTGAGCTTTTTGAGCTTGTCGACTTCGGATAACAAGCGCTTGTGCAGGTTCAAGTTCATGGTCATCCCTGACTCCTCATATGGCAACTGGGCTGAAATTTTCCGCGACCAGGCGGCAGCGATCCTAAATTAAACGCTAGTAATGACTCTAACGTCAGAGCCCGACACATTCTTTATGTACGAATAACTGGTGCCGAGCACAGCCAACTGATCGGCAGAAACTTTGGCGGCCGAAATACCAGGTTGGACGATCACAAAGCGGAATACCATCTCGTGGTCGTGGCACTTATTGCGCAGCAGCTCCAAATCCATGGGCTCACCCTTTAGAATCCTGTCAAAGCCTTTGGGCAACGATTGCTGGTAGCGCTGCAACAACCGATTAAAAAACTTTTCTTCCGTGTGCAACCACTTCACCGAGCGTGATGCCTGGCCGCAGACCTCGTAGACGTCGGAAACGCGGGCACCCGGCCGCGCCTCGCCATCTTGCTGAGGGCAATACTTGCAGTGGTATAGGTCAACAAAGATAGCGTCCTTGCTTTCCTTGATCGCCACCAGGTCGGCGATCTCACCGGCGCCATCATCGTTGAAAATGAACGTGTAATCGTCCTCGATTCGGCTGTAGGTGAACCCTTGAACGGTGTCCGGGTTTCGGTCCGCCCGCATCGACTCGCTGTGGATCTGAGTCGTGCCCCAATCCCAGACTTCGATCAGGGCGACCGGCAGCTTCAGGTCCAAACTGTTGGGGGAAAAGTAGCGGTAATTGCCTTCGACCATCGAACCGTCAACGGCCAGCAGCACCAATGGGTTGCTATCCAAGTACTGCTCGAAAGAGCACTCTTCAGCAAAGACGATCTTGACCCCCGGGCAGGAAAATTTGAAGCCGTCATCCTGCAGCCGTATAGCGATGTCAGGCAGTTGGCGCTCCGTGCCATCAACTGCCGTTGCGCTGATAGGCACTCCCAGCGTGAGCGCATCGATTCGCCGAGGCTTGCCCAGCTCGACATCCAGCAGGTTGAAGACCTCAGCCAGGTACGCCAGCGAGATCTTCTGCTCATTTTCGATCAGGATTGACGCCGGCCAATCAGCGTAGAACATGCCCTCGGGCCATGCCCCCTCGATCTTTTCCGAGCGAATCACATCTTTGAGCACATCAGAGGGGTTGATCGTCGCGTCGTTGAGCTTCTGCGAGGCGCGCTTGCACCACTCGATCCAGTCGTTGATGCTCGAAGCGTTCATCTCCCAAATCTTGCCCTTGTGCGAGCAGCCAACGGTGGTGCGCTGGCCATCCTCGTAGCCGGTTGCGAAGATGTTGGACTTTCTCGCCGTACCGTTCTCGATTTCACTGATGACGGTATTTATGTCGCGCCCAACATGCATGGTGAAGCGCAGATCCTTACGCATGCGCGACAAGCCCACGTTCTGCAGCTTCATGAGTTTGATGCCATGCAGGGTGCGGAAGGTCGGCTCGCCGCTGATGCGCCGGGCATCCTTGGCGATCAGGCTCAGGAATCGATTGGTTTGCGATTCGTCCCCGGAAGAATTAACGAACAGCGTCTTGTCGGGCGCATGGTAGTACGCCAGATAGAGGATCCAGTTGGTGTCCACGATCGTCGACGTCTGCGCCCAGCCGACGGGCGTTTCGCGCCGCGTTACCATGATGATGGTGTCGGCTTCGTCGTTGATGGACAGTAGCTGCAGCGGCTCTTTCTTCTGCGAGAAGTGCTTGGCCTTCTCGGGCCTCCAATCGGTGCGTTCCACGTGATAGGCGATCGCACTGATCTTGGGGTTGGGGTTCAAGCCGAAAATGTCCTCGGCATCGGCATCCTCGGGAAACTGTTCGGTGAACGTTTCCTTCTCGATCTCGCGGGCGATCTTGTTCTGACTGACATCGCGGATCACCGCACTCCAGTCGGCACTTTCCTTGTACAGCACCGCCATCTGGTAATCGACTTTCTGGTTGGCGATGTTCGAGACGAACTTGGCGTCACCGAGCGTATCATCGACTCGCGTCAGGCGACCGATAAACTGCAGGGTGACGGCGGGACTACGGTGCTGGTCATGGATAGCCGCAATCTTCAGCTCCGGCAAATCGAACCCTTCGCCCAGCATGTCCACACAGACGATAATCTTGTATTTCTTCTCGACAATTTCACCCAGCAGCTTGGCCCGGTTTGGCACCTTGCTATGGATGAGGATGGGCGAAAGATCGTCATGCTGTTTGTACAATTCAAACAGTGCGGCGGCACGCTTCTGTGACCTTGCACGCACCATCAGCAGGTGATTGAGCCCTTGCGCACGATCGTTTCGTAACAGTTCGACTGCCTTGTCAGCCACCACCTGGTCAGCCAGTTCCAAGTTGTACTCGCGCACCGGATGGAACTCGATCGCCTTGAAGTAGCCATCGATCTGGGCATCCTTCAGCGGGTAGTTATAGATGATCTTGCCGTCCAGCGGCTGGTTATCCTCCCGGAACGGAGTGGCGGTGAATTGCAGGCAAGGCTTGTCCTTGAACGCGGTTTTGACCCTGTCCCAGGTCATGGCGGCCACATGATGCGCTTCATCGATGATCAGGTGACTGCACAACGCCGCCAAGGCCTCCAAGGCCGGTTGGTCGAAACGCTGTAGCGCTTGCGGCGTGGCGACAATGACGTTGGCCTCGGCTAGCTGTTGGACCTCGTCAGCTGAAAGGCCTGAACCGATCGCCTTTACCATTGGGTTCAGTGCGGTGACCGAAACGGCACCAATCTCCCGTAGCTTTTTCAGTTCAAGGCATTTCTCGACCAGCTGCGAACGCAACGGGTCGGAAGGTACTAGCACCAGTGCCCTAGGCAACCTTCCGGCGACCAGCAGCCCGAGCATGGTATCGGTTTTCCCGGTACCGGTCGGCATCACGATCGTGGCGGTCGTGGCGGGTGCCATCACCAGGTGCCCCAAGGCGGAGTACAGCGCTGCCAGTTGCGGCTTGCGCAAACCAGGCGTCTGAGTTTCCCGGACGGCCAGATTGAAATTAAACAGATGCTGCTGCCAGCTGCGATAGACGTCTGCGTACTTCCCTGCTTCAACGGCCATTACGGGTACCAGGTGGAGGATGAGAATTAGCCTTATCCAGCTAATGGCCACATGCTACCAGCGAAGCACTGGCGCAGTGTAGTCCTGCCAGGCGCCTCCCTCGCAAGCTGAGACGAACATATAACGAAAGCCATCAACCACCCCTCCCGGTCCGTTTCAGGAGAAGCTGGCGCACGAACTTTATCTAGGCGTTCCGCATCTTCACTATCTCATGAACTGCATCGCATCCTTGATCCTCAAGGTATGTACGACTGCCACCCGGCGCGATCTATTGAGCCCATCAACAATCGTGTGCAGCTTCTTCAGGTTCTGACGTAAGCGCATTCTCGACAACGGCGACCAACCCCAACCACTCTCCACACATGCGTCAAGAGTGCATTAAATACCGCAGAGTTCCAGTGGGAGCCAGCGCACAAATGGGGGACCGGATGGGGGACCAAAAACGGATAGGCACAAAAAAACCCCGAAAAATCAGGGCTTTAATGAGAATTGGTGGCGGAAGCGTAGGAATTCGAACCTCCCAACCGCCCCTCCCTCTCGGCCAATCGCCATTGCGCAAGAGCGGATGCAAATTCCCAAGACTCTGCTGTTTCTGAATTCTTGACCAACGGCAATTGAGATTCGGTGGGGCAAAAAGTGGGGCAAAATTGCCAACCAGAGAAAAACGGGCGGGCATAAAAAAATCCAGTCACCGCTAAGTGACTGGATTTCTTGGAGTTTTTTGGTCGGGACGGAGTGATTCGAACACTCGACCCCTTGCACCCCATGCAAGTGCGCTACCGGGCTGCGCTACGCCCCGAACTCATTCTCAATACCTCTGAGAACGTTGAAGAATGTACCCTAACCCGCTGATAAGTGAAAGCTTTTTCTCAAAAAATTTCACCCCACCACCGCACCAGGGCCTACTTCTTCAACACCACCAACACATCCTCCAACTCGACAATCATCTGCCGAATCAGCTGCTTGTACTGGGTAGTGTCATCCTTGGCCTCATCACTGGAGAGCCTTAACCGCGCTCCACCAATGGTGAACCCTTGGTCATACAACAGCGCCCGAATCTGCCGGATCATCAGCACGTCCTGCCGCTGATAATACCGCCGATTCCCGCGCCGTTTGACCGGGTTGAGTTGTGGGAACTCTTGTTCCCAATACCGAAGCACGTGCGGTTTTACCGCACAGAGCTCGCTCACCTCACCGATGGTGAAGTAGCGTTTCCCCGGGATGGGGGGCAGCTCGTCGTTATGGCTTGGTTCCAGCATAGGCCTCAACCCGGGCTTTCAATTTCTGCCCTGGACGAAAGGTGACGACACGGCGAGCGGTGATCGGGATCTCTTCCCCTGTCTTGGGGTTGCGGCCCGGCCGCTGGCGTTTGTCGCGAAGGTCGAAGTTGCCGAAACCGGACAGCTTGACCTGCTCGTTCTCTTCAAGTGCGTGCCGAATTTCTTCAAAAAACAGCTCGACCAGCTCCTTGGCCTCACGCTTGTTAAGCCCCAGCTCCTCGTACAGCCTTTCGGCCATCTCAGCTTTCGTCAGAGCACCCATGCCGTTATTTCCTTAACGTGGTGTTCAACCTTTGTTCGAGCGAGGTGAGGATAGTCTGCAACGTGGCGTTCACCTCATCGTCGTTAAGAGTGCGCGATGGATGCTGCCAGGTCAAGCCGACGGCCAGGCTTTTTCTATCAGGATCAATGCCTTTACCCTGGTAGACATCAAACAGCCTGAGGTCTGTGAGCCATTCGCCTGCATTGTCACGAATTACTTCAAGCACGTCTTGAGAAGCTACATCACGTCCTGCGATCAAAGCCAGGTCACGACGGGTTTCCGGGAACTTGGAGAGTTCGCTGAATTTCGGCAGGCGGCCTTCGACGACGTCGGCCAGTACCAGCTCGAAGACGTACACCGGGCGGTCCAGGTCCAGGGCCTTGGCGACTTCTGGGTGGATGGCGCCGAGGTAGCCGACTTCCTTGCCGTCGCGCTCGATGCGGGCGGTCTGGCCTGGGTGCAGGGCTGGGTGCTTGCCGGCGACGAACTTGAAGTCGGCCAGGGCGCCGGAGTAGCCCAGCAGGGCTTCCACGTCGGCCTTGACGTCGAAGAAGTCGATGCCATCACGGCCGTTGGCCCAACCTTCTGGCAGGCGGCTGCCGGTGACGACGCCGGCGATCATCGGCTGCTGCTCGAGGTTGCCGAGCTGGCCGACGAAGCGCAGGCCGCTTTCGAACAGGCGCACGCGGTCTTGCTGGCGGTTGAGGTTGTGCTGCAGCGCCTTGACCAGGCCCGGCCACAGGGACGCGCGCATGGCGGCCATGTCGCTGGAGATCGGGTTGGCCAGCTGCAGGGGTTCTACGCCTGGGCTGAACAGCTCGAACAGTTTCGGGTCGATGAAGCTGTAGGTGATGGCTTCCTGGTAGCCGCGGGCGACCAGCAGGCGGCGCAGGTTCGGCAGCTCACCGCGGGTTTCCGGTTTGCCCTGGGGCGCGAGGCGCGCTTGTGGGTAGCGGACCGGCAGGTTGTTGTAGCCGTACAGGCGGGCCAGTTCTTCGATCAGGTCGACTTCGAGGCTGACGTCGAAGCGGTGGCTTGGCACCGTGACGGTCCACTCCCCTGCCTGGCTGCTGGTGGTGGTCAGTTCCAAAGCGTTGAGCAGTTGCTCGACCTGGGCCGGGGCCATCTCCATGCCGAGCATCTGGGTGATGCGTTCGGCGCGCAGGGTGATCGGGGCAACCTTTGGCAGGTCGGCTTCGCTGACGGCTTCGACGACCGGGCCGGCTTCGCCGCCGACGATATCGAGGACCAGCTGGGTAGCGCGCTCGATGGCTTCGCGGGCCAGCTGGGAGTCGACGCCGCGCTCGTAGCGGTGCGAGGCATCGGTGTGCAGGCCGTAGGAACGGGCCTTGCCAGCCACGGAAATCGGCTCGAAGAAGGCGCTTTCGAGGAACAGGTCGCGGGTCTTCTCGGTGTTGACGCCGCTGTGCTCGCCACCCATCACGCCGGCAATGGCCAGGGCGCGGGTGTGGTCGGCGATGACCAGGGTGTCAGCACGCAGGGCGACTTCCTGGCCGTCGAGCAGGACGAGCTTCTCGCCCTCTTCTGCCATGCGCACGCGGATGCCGCCGTTGATTTCGGCGAGGTCGAAGGCGTGCATCGGCTGGCCGAGTTCGAGCATCACGTAGTTGGTGATGTCGACGGCGGCGTCGATGCTGCGTACGTCGCTGCGGCGCAGGCGCTCGACCATCCACAGTGGGGTCGGCTTGGACAGGTCGACGTTGCGGATGACACGGCCGAGGTAACGCGGGCAGGCCGCAGGGGCGCTGACTTCTACCGAGCGGACTTCGTCATGGGCGGCTGGCACGGCTGGCACCACTGGGCGGGTGACCGGGGTGTCGTACAGGGCGCTGACGTCACGGGCCAGACCTGCGATGGACAGGCAGTCGCCGCGGTTCGGGGTCAGGCCGATTTCGATGCTAGCGTCGTCGAGGCTCAGGTACTGGCGGATGTTTTCGCCAACCGGGGCGTCGGCAGCCAGTTCCAGCAGGCCGTCGTTTTCTTCGCTGATCTGCAGCTCGGCAGCCGAGCACAGCATGCCGAACGACTCGACGCCGCGCAGCTTGGCCTTCTTGATCTTGAAGTCGCCTGGCAGTTCGGCGCCGATCATGGCGAACGGGATCTTGATGCCTGGGCGCGCGTTGGGGGCGCCGCAGACGACCTGGAAGGTTTCCTGGCCGTTGCTGACCTGGCACACGCGCAGCTTGTCGGCGTCGGGGTGCTGTTCGGTGGCGAGGATCTCGCCCACGATGATGCCGCTGAACTGCCCGGCGGCCGGGGTCACGCTGTCGACTTCGAGGCCGGCCATGGACAGGCGGGCGACAAGGTCATCACGAGAGACTTGCGGGTTTACCCAACCGCGCAGCCACTGTTCACTGAATTTCATGCTGTTCTCCTAGAAAGTGCGTCGATTGGCCTAGCGGAATTGGGCTAAGAACCGCAGGTCGTTGTCGAAGAACAGACGCAAATCGTTGACGCCATAGCGCAGCATGGCCAGGCGCTCGGCGCCCATGCCGAAGGCGAAGCCCTGGAACTCTTCCGGGTCGATGCCAGACATGCGCAGCACGTTCGGGTGCACCATGCCGCAGCCCATGACTTCGAGCCAGCCGGTCTGTTTGCACACGCGGCAGCCTTTGCCGGAGCACATCACGCACTGGATATCCACTTCGGCGGACGGCTCGGTGAAGGGGAAGAACGACGGGCGGAAGCGCACGGCCAGTTCTTTTTCGAAGAAGACGCGCAGGAATTCCTCGATGGTGCCCTTGAGGTCGGCGAAGTTGATGTCGCGGTCGATCAGCAGGCCTTCGACCTGGTGGAACATCGGCGAGTGGGTGATATCCGAGTCGCAGCGGTAGACGCGGCCCGGGCAGACAATGCGGATCGGCGGCTGGCTGGACTCCATGGTCCGCACCTGCACCGGCGAGGTGTGGGTGCGCAGCAGCATGTTGGCATTGAAGTAGAAGGTGTCGTGCATCGCCCGGGCCGGGTGGTGGCCGGGGATGTTGAGCGCTTCGAAGTTGTGGTAGTCGTCTTCGACCTCGGGGCCTTCGGCGATGCCGTAGCCGATGTGGGTGAAGAACTGCTCGATGCGCTCGAGAGTACGGGTGATCGGGTGCAGGCCACCGGTGGTCTGGCCACGGCCCGGCAGGGTGACATCGATGCATTCGGCGGCCAGGCGAGCGCTGAGCTCGGCCTCTTCGAAGGCTGCCTTGCGTGCGTTGAGCACGACGGTGACGCGCTCTTTGGCGTCGTTGATCAGCGCGCCGACTTTCGGCCGCTCTTCGGCTGGCAGGTTGCCCAGGGTCTTCATCACCTGGGTCAGCTCGCCCTTCTTGCCGAGATAGTTAACCCGGATCTGTTCCAGGGCATTGATGTCTTCAGCGCGCTCCACAGCTTCCAGGGCTTGGGAGACCAGCGCATCCAGGTTTTCCATGTACAGACTCCAGATACGAAATAGGGGAAGAGCTTTGAAGGCTCTTCCCCTATCGATGACGTTTTACACCCGGCGGCGCGAACACCGCCGGATGATTGTCGTGGGTACTTAGGCCAGAACGGCTTTAGCTTTCTCGACAATTGCAGCAAACGCCGCTTTTTCGTTCACTGCCAGGTCAGCCAGAACCTTACGGTCGATTTCGATCGACGCCTTTTTCAGGCCAGCAATCAGACGGCTGTACGACAGACCGTTGGTGCGGGCACCGGCGTTGATACGAGCGATCCACAGGGCGCGGAACTGACGCTTTTTCTGGCGACGGTCACGGTAGGCGTATTGACCAGCCTTGATGACAGCCTGCTTGGCAACACGGAATACGCGCGAGCGAGCGCCGTAGTAGCCTTTAGCCAGTTTCAGAATTTTCTTGTGACGCTTACGAGCGATTACGCCGCGCTTTACACGAGCCATGAGTAACTTCCTCTATCTTTGACCGAAATTAACGTACGCGCAGCATGCGCTCGACTTTTGCCACGTCAGACGGGTGCAGCAAGCTGGCACCGCGCAGTTGACGCTTACGCTTGGTCGACATTTTGGTCAGGATGTGGCTCTTGAAAGCGTGCTTGTGCTTGAAGCCGGAAGCGGTCTTCAGGAAGCGCTTCGCAGCACCGCTCTTGGTTTTCATTTTTGGCATGTTGGAACTCCGCATTCGATAAAAATTACACAATAATCATCAGGCCTGCCGTGCCCGGGAGATTACTTCTTCTTTTTGGGGGCGATGACCATCATAAGCTGGCGTCCTTCCATCTTCGGATGCTGCTCGACGGAGCCGTATTCGGCGAGGTCGGCTTCGACCCGCTTCAACAGCTCCATGCCCAGCTCCTGGTGGGCCATCTCACGGCCGCGGAATCTCAGAGAGATCTTGGCCTTGTCCCCATCACTAAGGAAACGTACCAGGTTGCGTAGTTTTACCTGGTAATCCCCTTCTTCCGTCCCTGGACGAAACTTGATTTCTTTGATCTGGATCTGCTTCTGGTTTTTCTTGGCTTCGTTGGCCTGCTTCTTCTTCTCGAAGAGGTGCTTGCCGTAGTCCATCACCTTGCAGACCGGCGGTACCGCGTCTGCAGAGATTTCCACCAGATCCAGCTTCGCTTCATCAGCGATACGAAGCGCTTCATCAATCGAGACGATGCCAATCTGCTCGCCGTCAGCACCAATTAACCGAACCTCGCGGGCCGAGATATTCTCGTTGATCGGGGCTTTCGGTGCAGCTCGTTTATCGTTTCTCATTTCACGCTTAATAGTCATTACTCCGATTCTTGGCGACCACGCCGGGAAACCGCTTGTGTCAGGAGCTCAGCGAACTGGGCGACGGGCATGGAGCCCAGGTCTGCACCTTCGCGAGTGCGCACAGCGACGGTTTGCGTTTCGACTTCGCGATCCCCTATAACCAAAAGGTACGGGACCTTGAGCAAAGTATGCTCGCGGATTTTAAAGCCGATCTTCTCATTTCTCAAGTCCGACTTGGCACGGAAACCGCTACCGTTCAGAGCATTTTCCACCTCGAGGGCGAAATCGGCCTGTTTGTCGGTGATGTTCATGATCACCGCCTGGGTCGGTGCCAGCCAGGCCGGGAACACGCCAGCGTAGTGCTCGATGAGCATACCGATGAAGCGCTCGAACGAACCGAGGATGGCACGGTGCAGCATGACCGGGCGCACTCGGCTGTTATCTTCGGCGATATAGCTGGCATCCAGACGCTCTGGCAGGTTCGGGTCGTACTGGAGGGTACCGCACTGCCAGTTACGGCCGAGGCAGTCGCGCAGGGTGAACTCGATCTTCGGACCATAGAAGGCGCCCTCGCCCGGCTGGTATTCCCACTCCAGGCCCGATTCGTTCAGGGCGTCGGCCAGTGCGCCTTCGGCACGGTCCCACAGCTCTTCGGAGCCCACGCGCTTGGCCGGACGGGTCGACAGCTTCATGGCGATGTCGGTGAAGCCGAAGTCCTTGTACACGTCCAGGGTCAGCTTGATGAAGTCGGCGGCTTCTTTCTTCACCTGGTCTTCGGTGCAGAAGATGTGCGCGTCGTCCTGCACGAAGCCACGCACACGCATGATGCCGTGCAGGGCGCCGGACGGCTCGTTGCGGTGGCAGGCACCGAACTCGGCCAGGCGCAGCGGCAGGTCGCGGTAGCTCTTCAGGCCCTGGTTGAACACCTGCACGTGGCACGGGCAGTTCATCGGCTTGACCGCGTAGTCACGGCTTTCCGACGAGGTGGTGAACATGTTCTCGGCGTAGTTGGACCAGTGGCCGGAGCGCTCCCAGAGGATGCGGTCGACGACCTGCGGGGTCTTGATTTCCTGGTAGCCGTTGACGCGCTGGATCTGGCGCATGTACTGCTCGAGCACCTGGTACACGGTCCAGCCGTTGGCGTGCCAGAACACCATGCCCGGAGCTTCTTCTTGCAGGTGGAAGAGGTCGAGCTGCTTGCCGATCTTGCGGTGGTCGCGTTTCTCGGCTTCTTCGATGCGCTGGATGTAGGCGGCCAGCTGCTTCTTGTCGGCCCAGGCGGTGCCGTACACACGTTGCAGCTGCTCGTTCTTGGCATCGCCGCGCCAGTAGGCGCCGGACAGCTTGGTCAGCTTGAAGGCCTTGAGGAAGCGGGTGTTCGGCACGTGCGGGCCACGGCACATGTCGACGTATTCTTCGTGGTAGTACAGGCCCATGGCCTGTTCGTCCGGCATGTCCTCGACCAGGCGCAGCTTGTAGTCTTCGCCACGGGCCTTGAACACGTCGATGACTTCGGCGCGCGGAGTCATCTTCTTGATGACGTCGTAGTCCTTCTCGATCAGCTCCATCATGCGCTTTTCGATGGCGGCCAGGTCTTCAGGGGTGAAGGGGCGCTCGTAGGCGATGTCGTAGTAGAAGCCTTCGTCGATGACCGGGCCGATGACCATCTTGGCGGTCGGGTACAGCTGTTTCACCGCGTGGCCGACCAGGTGGGCGCACGAGTGACGGATGATCTCCAGTCCCTCTTCATCTTTAGGGGTGATGATCTGCAGGGTGGCGTCGTTCTGGATCAGGTCGCAAGCATCGACCAGCTTGCCGTCGACCTTGCCGGCCACGGTGGCCTTGGCCAGGCCAGCGCCGATGGATGCGGCGACGTCGGCGACGGATACGGCGTGATCAAACGAACGTTGACTGCCATCGGGAAGAGTAATAACGGGCATGGCGCCTCCTCTCCTAGTGGTGACCCCTACCAAAGGTCACGTGGGTTGGGATGAGCCAGTACAAGATCCGACCTGTCTTCCATGGCGGAAGCCTGCCTCACAGTGGCAGAAGCCTTTCGGCTTAGCAGGGACGAACCAGAGTGACTGGAAAGAAAAAAGATGCAGGCCGCAGGTGACGGGCTGCAAGCCAGGCATGCTAGCACGCCATTCTGCGCACCCCGCAGAAAATATTTGGAAATTGCGCCGCTGCGCTGAACTAATGCGAAAAATTTCCTATCAGACCTTGGGAAGCAACCTATTCTTGATGAGACCTTAACCCAAGGAGTGTCTGGTTATGCGACTACAGTCTCTGCTGGCCCTGGCAGTGTCGGGAGCCCTGTTACTGCCAGTGGCGGCGCAGGCCGCGTCGTCGGCCGACGAGAACAGCGACTTCATGAAAAGCTGCGTTCAACAGGCCACCGCGAACGGCCTGGACGCGGCCAAGGCGAAGAGTCACTGCACGTGTACCGCCAACGGCCTGGAGAAAAATTTCACCAAGGCTGAACTCGAAGACCTCGATAGCAAGGATGGTGTCGATGCCAAGGTAAAACAACGCGCAGATGCGCTGATCGCCAACTGCGCGAAGCAGAGCTGAAACCATACAGCCAGAGCTTTGCGCTGATTGCTTGAGCTGAATCAACATCCAGCGAAGGTAAAAGGCGCTACATGCGCAGAATTAGACTATGATGTTCCCCGTGCTCCGTAGCCTCGGCCGCATTGCACCACCGAAAAAACTAAATGTTCTGGAGATTCACCCATGTCCAATCGCCAACAAGGCACCGTCAAATGGTTCAATGATGAGAAAGGCTACGGCTTCATCACCCCAGCAGGCGGCGGCGACGACCTGTTCGTACACTTCAAGGCCATCGAATCCGACGGCTTCAAGAGCCTGAAAGAAGGCCAGACTGTTTCCTTCGTCGCCGAGCGCGGCCAGAAGGGCATGCAGGCTGCACAGGTTCGTCCGGAGTAATTCGGATAGCTGTAGAAAAACCCGCCCTTGTGGCGGGTTTTTTTATGGGGGGGAAGGGATGATCGTCTGGGGATAGGCAGGGGCGCGGATATCCAGCACCGCCCGCGCGGCGCTCGATATCCGCGCCCCTACAACCCCCAAGGCGATCCCCTACCCGCAGTTGACCCGCGTCACCACACCCTGCTCATCCACGTTCAGATTCAAGCGCTCGGACCGATACTCCAACGTCACCACATCATGCGGCGTGAGAATGCGGGCCATCTGCGACCCACTGGCCTTGCGCGCCTGCTCCAGCAAATCGGCCGAGCCTGGCTTGCCGATGGCGAAATCGGCGCCGCTGGCCTGGCAGCGGCCATCGTTGCCGGCCGGGGCCGCCGGGGCGCTGGCGCCTGCAGACGCACCACCACCACTGCTGCAACCGCCCAGGGCAGCGGCCAACAACAAGGTGGCCAGGGAAGCACGGGTACGGAACATGAATCCTCCTAATCGAATTGGGAACTGTCTAATGCGACAGTTCCGCTCACAGTTTGTTGCAAAACCGCCCAAGTCTGCCTGATCCCACCGGCACAGGCGAAAGGCAATCGTCACTGGATTTTGCACAAGGGTGCTTGGTTTGTGGCTGATGGCCTTTTATTCTTAGGTCGCAAGGTCATTGACGCAATGTCATGATTTACTGCAAGAAGTGGAGAGCACCGTGCCTCCATCGAACGCCAGGATCCGGTGTTCGCCCCTCCGCACCAGGCCCGCAGCGAGAGCCGTTCATGAGCAGCCACAGTATCGACGCCGACATCAAGGTCAAATGGGCCGAAGGCCAGAGTGCCTACAGCCCGGGAACACCGGAGGAACTGCTGCTGATCGCCATCGACCTGCTGGTACGTGACCGCGGCAGCGAGGCGGCGCGTAGTTTCATCGACCAGGTGTTCGAGCGGTATGCAGCGCAGGCGGCACATCCGCTGTAGGAGATCACCGCGTTTGTGGGAGCGGGCTTGCCCGCGAAGCAGGCACCGCAGTGGATGGCACCGGCATTCGCCGGTGTTCGCGGGCAAGCCCGCTCCCACAGGGTGATCGCGTCAGGTTCAGAATTAGAAGATAACGCCCGAGATCAGGGCGATGTTGGTGTAGGGCTGGCATTCGCCGGTGCGCACCACGGCGCGGGCAGTGCGCGACAACGCCTTGAACGCCTCGTGGCTCACCCACTCGCGCTTGCCGAGCTTGCGCTGCGAGCGCTCGATCTCGACCATGGCCGGCGGCACCACGTTCTTCATTTCCTCGGCCAGCACGTGCCGCTCCACCTGCAATTCGCTGAGCACCACCCGCAGCACGCTGGAAAAGTCCGGAATCCCAGGCGTCAGCGCCAGGTCGATCAGCTCCACCCCAGGCGGCACCGGCAAGCCGGCATCGCCGATCACCAGGATGTCGCCATGCCCCATCCCGGCGATCACCCGCGACAAGGCCACGTTCAACAAAGGGGTCTTCTTCATGGGTCCAGTTCCTCCAGGTAAGGGATGGATGGCTGGGCGCCGGCGCGGGTGACGGACAGGGCTGCAGCGCGCTGGCCGAAGGCGATGGCCTCGCCCTCCCCCAGCCCGCGCACCAGGCCTGCGGCAAAGCCACCGACGAAGGTATCGCCCGCCGCCGTGGTGTCCAGCGCCTTGACCGCTGGCGCCGGGTAGTGCCAGCTGCCATCACGGCTGACGAACAACGCCCCCTGCGCGCCCAAGGTCACGATCACCTTGCCGGCGCCCAACTGTAGCAGCTGCTCGGCCGCCGTGCGGGCGCTGGCCTGGTCGTGCACGGCTAGGCCGGTCAAGGCCTCGGCTTCGCTTTCGTTGGGCGTGAGGTAGTCGATATGGGCGAACCACTCGGGTGGCAGCGGCCCGGTGGCCGGCGCCGGGTTGAGGATCACCCGCTTGCCCAGTTCGCGGCCGCGGGCCAGGGCCCAGGCCACGGTGTCGGCCGGCACCTCGAGCTGGCAGATGATCACTTCGGCGGCTTGCAGCAGCGCATCGAAGCGCTGTACCGCCTGCGGCGTCAGTAGGCCATTGCCGCCAGGGACGATGACGATGCAGTTCTGGCTGGCAGCATCCACGGTGATCAGCGCCACGCCACTGGACGCGCCCGCGCATACGCCCACGCCCTGGCAATCGACGCCCTCCGCGACCAGCGCCGCGCGCAACTGCTCGCCATAGGCGTCATCGCCCACGCTGCCGACCATCGCCACGCTGCCGCCCAGGCGCGCCACGGCCACCGCCTGGTTGGCGCCCTTGCCGCCCGGCACGGTGAAGAACGTGTCGCCGGCCAGGGTCTCACCCGGCCGTGGCAGGCGCGGGGCCCGGGCCACCAGGTCCATGTTGAGGCTGCCTACCACCACTACCTTGGCGTGCATGGCGTTTCCTTAACGGTAATCGTTGAACAGGGTCGGGCGCGGCCCGGTGGACTCGCGCGGCACGATGCGCGGGGCGACGATGCGCTGCTGGGCAGGGCCGTGCGGGTCGCTGATGCGCGACAGCAACAAGGCCGCGGCAGTGTCGCCCAGCTCGCGGATCGACTGGCCGACCGTGCTCAGCGCTGGGTACACGTAGCGGCTCAGCTCGATGTCGTCGAAGCCGATCACCGACAGCTCGCCGGGCACGTTGATGTTGCGCTCGGCGGCGGCGCGCAGCACGCCGAAGCCGATCATGTCGTTGCCGGCGAAGATCGCCGTGGGCCGCTCGCCATCGAGCAGTTGCGCCGCCGTGGCATGGCCGCCAGGGCTGGTGAAGTCGCAGTGCTGCACGCGATTGGCCGCCACGGCCAGTCGCGCCTCGGCCATCGCCCGGCGGAAACCGGCCAGGCGCAAGCGGCTGACGCCGGTCTCGGCCGGGCCGCCGATGTAGGCGATGTCCTCGTGCCCCAGGTCCAGCAGATGGCGCGTGGCGAGGTAGGCGCCATGCTCGTGGTCGATGCGCACCAGATCGGCGCCCACGCCTTCGAGCTCGCGGTCGACGATGACCATGGGCGTACGCACGCTGGCCAGGCTCTGCAGCAGGTCCTGGTCCTCGCCCACCGAGGCCACCACCAGGCCGTCGATGCGTTTTTCCAGCAGCACGCGCAGGTAGCTGCGCTGCTTCTGCGGGTTGTCGTCGGAGTTGCACAGGATCACGCAATAGCCATTGCGCTCGCAGGCGTCCTCGATGCCACGCGCCAGCTCGGCGAAGTACGGGTTGATGCTGTTGGGCACCAGCAGGCCGATGGTGGCGGTGCTGCGGGCCTTGAGCGAGCGGGCCACGGCACTGGGCACGTAGTCCAGTTCGCGGATCGCCGCCTCGACCTTGAGCCGTACCTGCTCGCTGACCGGGCGTGTCTTGTTCAATACATGGGACACGGTTGTGTAGGAAATGCCCGCAAGGGCTGCAACGTCTTTGATGGTGGCCATAGGTTCAGTTCCGCCGGTCTGCACGCCGGCTGCGGTAAGTGTCGAGCACCACGGCGATGACGATCACCGCCCCGGTGATGATGCGTTTGGTCGGTTCGGAGGCGCCGATCTGCGCCAGGCCTGCGGCCAGTACCGAGATGATCAGCACGCCGATGAAGGTACTGATGACCGAGCCGCGCCCGCCCATCAGGCTGGTGCCACCGATCACCACGGCGGCGATCACCTGCAGCTCCAGCCCGGAGCCGGCGTTGGGGTCGGCGGCTTCCAGGCGTGAGATCTGGAACAGCGC
This sequence comes from Pseudomonas sp. S31, assembly GCF_016648105.1. Classification (GTDB taxonomy): domain Bacteria; phylum Pseudomonadota; class Gammaproteobacteria; order Pseudomonadales; family Pseudomonadaceae; genus Aquipseudomonas. The sequence continues at coordinate 133,856 of NZ_JACVVE010000012.1, forward strand.
GGCCAGCCCCGCGAGCAGGCCCATCAGGGCGAACACCAGCACCTTGTAGGGGCGCGGGTCGATGCCGGCCAGGCGCACGGCTTCTTCGTTGGTGCCGATGCCGATCAGGTAGCGGCCGAACACGGTGCGGGTCAGCACCAGGTGGGCCAGCACGATCACCAGCAAGGCGATCAGGAAGGCCGGCGAGATGCCGAAGGCCAGCGGGTTGGAGAACCAGGCGTAGGCATCGCCGATGTAGGCGGTGCGCGAGTCGGTGAACTGGTAGGCCAGGCCGCGGGCCATCTCCAGCACGCCGAGCGAAACGATGAACGACGGGATACGCCAGGCCACGGTGACGCCGCCGGTAATGCTCCCGGCCAGCGCGGCGATGGCCATGCCCAGCAGCGCGGCGGGCAGCACGCCCCAACCCCAGCCGAGGATCGCCACGCTCACGGTCGAGGCTGCCAGGGCCAGCACCGAGCCGACCGACAGGTCGATGCCGCCGACGATCAGCACGAAGGTCATGCCCACGGCCAGCACCATCAGGTCGGGGATCTGGTTGGCCAGGGTGCTGAAGGTGGCGTACGACCAGAAGTGGCTGCTGAGCAACGAGAACAGCACGATCATCGCCAGCAAGGCGCCGGCCAGGCCCAGGTAGGTGCCCAGGCCGAAGTACTGGGCGCGTCGCGTGGCGGGCAGGTCGGGGGTAGTGGTTTTCATGGGTCCATCCTGGGCGCTGCATCGTGCAGCAGGGCATCACGTTTTCGGTAACCGGCGAAGGCTGCGGCCAACAGCTGATCCTGGCTCCAGTGTTCGCGGTCGAAGGTGTCGATCAGGCGCCCGGCGCTGAGCACGGCGATGCGGTCGCAGATCAGCATCAGCTCGCGCAGGTCACTGGACACCACCACCAGCGCCTTGCCCTGGCGGGCCAGTTCGGCGAGCAGGCCATAGATGTCGAACTTGGCACCGACGTCGATGCCCCGGGTCGGCTCGTCGAACAGCAGCACCTGGCAGTCGCGGGCCAGCCAGCGGCCGATCACCACCTTCTGCTGGTTGCCGCCGGACAACTCGCCGATCACCTGCTCGGAGCCAGCACTGCGAATGCGTAGGGCCTCGATCTGGCGCTCGGCCAAGGCCTTTTCCGCCCCTGCATCGAGCAGGCCAGCGCGGGAGACGGCGGCCAGGTTGCCCAGCGACAGGTTGGCGCTGATCGACTGCGACAGCAGCAGGCCTTCGCCCTTGCGGTCTTCGGTGATCAGGGCGATACCGGCCTTGACCGCGGCCTTGGGCGAGTCGATGGTCACTGGCCGCAGCGGCTGGCCGATGGCGATCTGGCCGCTGTCGGCACGGTCGGCGCCGTAGATCAGGCGCAGCAGTTCGGTACGGCCGGCGCCGATCAGGCCGGAGATGCCGAAGATCTCCCCTGCCCTGACCTCGAACGACACATCGCGCACCTTACTGCCACGCCCCAGCCCCTCGACCTTGAGCACTGGCCCGCCCAAGGTGCGGCGGCCCAGGTCGATGTGCTCGGCGAGCTCGCGGCCGACCATCAGGTTGACCAGCTCGGCGCTGCTGTAGCGCTGGATCGGCTCGTCACACACCCACTGGCCGTCGCGCAGCACGACGATGCGCTGAGCCACCCGTTGCAACTCTTCGAGGCGGTGGGAAATGTAGACGATGGCCACGCCGCGCTGGCGCAGGCGCTCGATCTGGGTGAACAGCAGCTCGACCTCGCGCGCGGTGAGCATTGCCGTGGGCTCGTCGAAGATCAGCACGTGGCAGTTGCCGATCAGGTTGCGGGCGATTTCCACCATCTGCTGGTGGCCGATGCCCAGCTCGCCGACCGGGGTGTCGGGGTCGATGGCGTCCAGGCCGACCTGGGCCATGGCGGCCTGGGCCAGGGTACGCAGGCGTTTCTGGTCGACCCAGCCGAAGCGGCTGGGCAGGTTGTCGAGGAACAGGTTTTCCGCCACGGTCAGGGTCGGCAGCAGGTTGAGCTCCTGCATGACCATGCGCACGCCGAGCTGCTCGGCGTGGCTGCGGCTGGCCGGGGCGTAGGGCTGGCCGCGGTAGGTCATCTGCCCGGTGGTGGGGGTTTCCAGGCCGCAGATGAGCTTGGACAACGTGCTCTTGCCGGCGCCGTTCTCGCCGGTCAGCGCCAGCACTTCGCCGGCGCGCAGGGTCAGGCCGACGCCCGCCAGCACGGGCTGGGCGTAGGTCTTGCCCAGGCCGGTGGCGACCAGCACCACGTCATTGGCCGCTGCAGACATGGCCATTCTCCTGCGGGGTCAGGGCTGGGTGATGAGTTCGACCGGGGTCTGGATGACGTTGTCGGCATCCACGTCCGGTTTTTCCCCCTTGAGCACTTTCAACGCCGCCAGGATGCCGAACACCGCCTGCTGGCTGGCAGCCTGGTCGAGGGTGGCGAGCACGCGGCCGTCCTTGAGCATCGGCTTGATGGCATTGATGTTGTCGTAGCCGACCACTTGCACCTGGCCAGCCTTGCCGGCGGCGCGCACGGCAGACACCGCGCCCAGGGCCATGCTGTCGTTGCCGGCGAGCAACGCCTTGAGGTCGGGGTATTCGTTGAGCATGGCCGCAGCCACGGCGTTGCCCTTGTCGATCTCCCAGTTGCCGGACTGCACCGAGACGATGTTCATCTGCGCAGCGTCCATGGCGTCCTTGAAGCCGGCGGTGCGCTGCTGGGCGTTGGTGGTGGTCGGCACGCCTTCGATGATGCCGACTTGGTCACCGGCCTTGAGCTTTTCCTTGGCCAGGTAGTCGCCCACCAGGCGCGCACCCTTGCGGTTGTCGGGGCCGACGAAGGGCACGCTGATGCCCTTGCTCTTGAGCAGTTCGGGGTCGAGGCGGTTGTCGATGTTGATCACCACCACGCCCTGGTCCATGGCCTTCTTCACCGCCGAGACCAGCGCCTTGGAGTCGGCCGGGGCGATCACCAGGGCCTTGGCGCCGGCGTTGACCATCTGCTCGACGATACGGATCTGCTCGCCGGTGTCGGTTTCGTTCTTGATGCCGTTGGCGACCAGGTCGAAGTCTTCGGGGTGGGCTTTCTGGTAGTCCTTGGCGCCGTCTTCCATGGTGCGGAAGAACTCGTTGGCGAGCGACTTCATCACCAGGGCGACTTTGGGTTTTTCTTCAGCGTGGGCAGCGGTGAAGGGTGCGCAGAGGGACAGCGTCGAGGCGACGGCAAGCGCGAGCAGACGACCGTGGAACGGCAGTATCATGGAAAGGACCCCGAATGTTGTGTTTTTTATCGGATCGCAAACGTTTGCGTTAACCCACTATGGAAACAGGCCGGGCGTTTGTCAAATTCGTTTCGCTGGCAGTTCGGGGCTGCTGGGTTGGAGGGTATCTGGATTTGCACGAAAGTCGAGATGTTTTGCGTGGCAACTGATACCGCGTACACGGAACCAATCTTCGCTGGACGGTCTTATACGGTTTTCGCCTGACTTGCTGTTGCGAAAAAGCCTACAGTGAAATACTGTATGTGCATACAGCAAAATAAGGAACACCCTGTGGCCAACACCGCCTCCGCAACCCCGAGCAGCTATGAACAACTGGGTGTACGCATCCAGAAGATCATCAACAGCCCCATCGCCCAGCGCAGCCGCGCCGCACTGATCTTCCGCCTGGAACATGAGTCGCCCGATGACTGGGAGACCCTGCTCGAGGAAATCGCCGAGAACGACAACGTCACCCTCGCCCACCGCGACGATGGCGGTGTGCAGATTTTCTGGACCGTGCCCAAGGAAGATTGACCCTGCATGAGAGTTTCGCTTTTCGCTGCAACCTGCCTGCTGTTGACCACCACCCTCGCCCACGCCGATGCACCGCGCACCTTCCAGGAGGCCAAGAAGGTCGCCTGGAAGCTGTACGCACCGCAATCTACCGAGTTCTATTGCGGCTGCAAGTACAACGGCAACAAGGTCGACCTGGCTTCATGCGGCTATACGCCACGCAAGAACGCCCAGCGCGCCTCGCGCATCGAGTGGGAACACATCATGCCGGCCTGGCAGTTCGGCCACCAGCGCCAGTGCTGGCAGAACGGCGGGCGCAAGAACTGCTCGCGCCATGATGACGTGTACAAGCGTGCCGAGGCCGACCTGCACAACCTGGTGCCGAGCATCGGCGAGGTCAATGGCGATCGCAGCAACTACAGCTTCGGCTGGTTGCCCGAGCAGCACGGCCAGTACGGCAGCTGCCTGACCCAGGTCGACTTCAAGGCCAAGCGGGTGATGCCGCGCCCTTCCATTCGCGGGATGATCGCGCGCACCTACTTCTACATGAGCAAGCAGTACGGCCTGCGCCTGTCCAAGCAGGACCGCCAGCTGTTCGAGGCATGGAACAAGACCTACCCGCCGCAGCCGTGGGAGCTGCAGCGCAACCAGCAGGTGGCCTGTGTGATGGGGCGCGGCAACGACTTCGTCGGGCCGGTGAACCTCAATGCCTGTGGCAAGAGTCAGGCCAGCGCTTCGAGGTAGGCGCGGGCTTCATGGTAGCGGGCTAGGCGCGCCAGGTCGGCGGGGCCTGGCGTGGCGATACGGCTGAGGTCGCTGTTGTCGGCCAGGTCCGCCAGCTTGACGGTTCGCGCCAGTGGGTCGCCACCGAGGCGGGCGACGAAGTCGGGGTAGCTTTCGCCTTCGCGCCGGCTCAGGGCCAGCAAGGCGGCGAGGATCTTCAGCGCGAAGCCCTCGCGGGCCAGGTCGGACAGGGTCAGCGGCGTGTCTTCGATCACGTCGTGCAACACCGCGACGATCCGCTGCTCCGGCGTATCCACCCGCAACATCACCCGCAGCGGGTGCAGGATGTAGGCCGCCCCGCCCTTGTCGTACTGCCCTTCATGCGCTCTGGCGGCTACGGCAATGGCCCGTTCCAGCGTCGACATAAAGGCCCTCCCCGTTCAACCTCTCCTGAGGCAAGCATAGCCGGGTCGGGCGGCGAATGACTAGCGCTGCGCGCCGTGCTGGATGACGATGGAGTCGGTGCCGAGCTTGGCCATGACCTCGGCCTTGCGTGCCTGGGCTTCCTCGCGGGTGGGGAATGGCCCCATCAGCACCACCGGCTTGCCGTCGCGGTACTCCACCGACGACGGGATACCCTTTTCGATCAGACGCGCGGTCATGTCGCTCAACGCGCCCATGTTCGCCCCCTGGATCACCTCCACGTCCCAGCCTTGCGGTGCCGGCTGGTCGGCCAGGGCATCGGCGCGACGCTGCAGGTCGGCACCACCGCAATATTCACGGATGCGCAGGTTGTCGCCATTGTCGTCGACGATGATCTGGTACTGGCCGCCCTCGCCCTTGATCGCCACGTAGCTGCGGTAGGCCTCGTACTGGCCGGCGTCGTCCTTGCCACGGACCTGGCCGCAGATGGTGCCCTTGGTGTCGATGCGTACGTTGCCGAACTTGGCGGTCTTGGGGTTGTGCAAGTGCTCGGCGACCTGCTTGTGCACGCCTTCGACTTCGTTGTCACAGCCCGCCAGGGCCAGCACTGCCATTACCACTGCCAGTTTACGCACGTGTGTACCTCCAGATTCGAAGGGGCGGATTCTAGCATGCTGGCCCTGGCGCCGGACCGCGACCATCCGTTACAGGCTGCTACATGCCTTGGCCGGCACGCGGGGCGGCTGTACGGGCACCTCATCGAGGGTACGGTAGACCCGCGCGGTGTCCTCTTCGAAGTGCCGCAACTCAGCTTCTCGCCGTGCCTGCGACCAACCCAGGGCCTGTGCGGCAATGTGCGACAACGCCTCGGCGCGTCCCCGCCCCAGGTCCGGATCGAGCCCATCCGGCAAGCGCCGGCGAACCAGGTCGACCAGTCGCACCACGTGCTCTTCGCCGATCACCCTGGCCAGGTCGGCATCGGCCACCGCCGGCTTCGCGATCAGGCCCTTGGGCGCCTTGCCGCGCTTGCCCAGGCGCTGCTCCACGCCCTTGGCGATCAGCCGCGCGGCATGTCGGTGGAGCATGATGGTCGAGCCGGTCAGGGTCAGCAGGTTGGGCCGCTGCGGCGCCTCGCTCAGGCGCACCGGCATCCAGGTCTCGCGGCCGTCGAGGGTCGAGGTCGGGCGCACGCCGCACCAGCAGTGGCGCACATCGGCGCGGGACAGGCGCAGGGCCGGGAACAGCTGGTTGGCTTCGGCGAGGATGTAGTCGATCTCGCTGTCGAGCACACGGACGTTGTCCGGGTCGTCGCGAAACACGGTTTCGGTCGGGCCGATGAAGTGGTAGTCGCGCCAGGGGAACACGTAGTACGGCTCGTGCTCGCTGGAGAATGCCTCCAGGCCCTGGCCGCGATAGCTGTCGGGCAGCTTGACCATCACGTTCACGCCCTTGATGCCGAGCACGCGGGTGTCGCACTCGCCTCCGGCACCGGGCACCCGATCGACCCAGGGGCCGGCGGCGTTGATCACCACCCTGGCCTGCACGGTGGCATGGCCGGACGCCTCCGGAGCACGCTCCTCAAAGGAAACCTGCCACAGTTCGCCCTGCCGCTGCAGGCCGGTCACCGCCGTGTAGGTGCGCAGGGTGGCGCCACGGGCCTGGGCGTCGAGGGCAGTGTCGACGCAGATGCGCTCGGCCCAGGCATACATGTACTCGTCGAACATGCCCACGCTGCGCAAGGGGCCGCCGAGCCCCTGGGCCAAGGCACTGGTGCTGGCGGCTGCAGCCGGTGATACCCGGCGGTAGGCCAGCGGCACCTTCCAGCCACCCAGTGCCTCGACCAGGCGAAAGCCGATGTCCACCAGCCACGGCGGATAACGGTCGCCCTGGCGGAACGGATAGAAGAAACGGTGCCGGGTCAGGTGGCCGGGCATTTCCTCCACCAACTCGGCCCGGCATTGCATGACCTCGCGGGTGTAGCGCAGGCGCCGGAGCATGTCCAACGGGCGAAACGGCATCTGCCACAACGGATAACGTGCGGCCAGGTAGCCGAGGCCGGAATAGAGCATGCGGCTGGAGCGTGACGAGGTGCCGGCGGCGATGTCGCCACGGTCCACCAGCAGGGTGCGGAAGTTGCGCGCAGCCAGTTGGCGGGCGGCGGCACAGCCGAGGGCGCCGGCACCGATCACCACCACGTCGTAATGCTGGCCGTCGAGGCTGGCCAGTTCAGGGCGTTTCATGTGGACACATCCGTTGCAAGTAGTGAGGGGCACGCGCCGCTGACGCAGTTGCCAGCGGCGCGTGTTACCAGGCGTCAGGCGATCTGGAAGCCGTGGGCCAGCGGGTCGCGGTCATCGACCAGGATGGTGTTGTAGCCATACACCCGCGCCCAGCCGGCCACGCTCGGGCGCACCGCCGCATAGTCACCGACCTGCGTGGCCCGCTCGGCGCGGCAATTGAAGGTGGTGCCGGTGACGCTTTCGTGGACGAAGGTCTCGCCAATGGCCAGGCGGCCACGGGCGACGAGCTGGGCGACGCGGGCCGATGAGCCGGTGCCACACGGCGAGCGGTCGATGGCCTTATCGCCATAGAACACCGCGTTGCGCGCCGAGGCCCCCGGGGCCTTGGGCTTGTCGCACCACATCACGTGCTTGACCCCACGGATGCGCTCGTCTTCCGGGTGCACCGGGTCGAGCTTTTTCTGCGCCGCCGTGCGCACCAGCTGGCTCATGCGCACCAGGTCGTCGGCCTTGAGGCCATCGAGGCCGGCGTAGTTCGCCTGGGGCTCGACGATGATGTAGTAGTTGCCGCCGTAGGACAGGTCGACTGTCAGCTGTCCTATACCCGGCACATCGAGGCTGATGTCCTGGGCATGCAGGTAGCTATTGACGTTGAACAGGCGCACTTCCTCGACGAAATTGCCGTTTTGCTTGTACTCGATATCGACCCGTCCGGCTGGCGTTTCCAGGGCCAGCCGGCCTGGCTCCCTGGGTACCACCAAGCCTTCCTCGATGGCCACCGTCACCGTGCCGATGGTGCCCGCGCCGCACATCGGCAAGCAGCCGCTGACCTCGATGAACAGCACGCCCACATCGCAGTCGTCACGGGACGAGGGGTACAGGATCGAGCCAGACATCGCATCGTGGCCACGCGGCTCGAACATCAGCGCGTGGCGTACCCAGTCGTGTTTTTCGAGGAACTCGATGCGTTTTTCCGCCATGGAGACATTGCCCAGCAGCGGGCCGCCACCGGCCACCACCCGAACCGGGTTGGCACAGGCGTGAGAGTCGATGCAAAAGAAAGTATGACGCGCCATTTTATATTTCCCTTGTTGTCGATTTACGGGTGAGCGATGCCCTGCGCCGAAAGTTGGTATCGGCACAAGTAATCAGGTGAACATGAAACTTACAACGAAGTTATAACGCGGCTTTATTTGATCAACCGAGGCTCGCCAACATCGGCGCCACTTTCGGCCAGGCCATTGTTCTTGAGTATCTCGGCAATCTTGCCTTCGGCATGCAACTTCTTGATCTCGCCGTCCAATGCCGCGCCCAGTTCGGCTTTCTTCTTGTTGTACAGCAAGGCGATCTGCGCTGGTTCCACGGTGACCGGCACCTTCGGGTCGGGCTTGGCGATCTCGATCCTGATGTCCTTGTACGCGCCCTGGCTCTGGGCATAGACGCCGGTGCCGTAGCTGTCGATCGCTACATCCAGGCGCCCGGTGCCCAGGTCCTGGGCCATGGCCACGGGGTTGGGATAGAGCACCACCGGGGTTTCCAGCGAACCCTGGACCTGCCCGGCGTACAGGAAGCCGGACACCGCCCCTACCCGCTTGCCGGCCAGGTCGCTGACCTGGGTGGCGCCGTCACGCGAGTAGTAGGCCATCTGGTCGACGTACAGCGGCCAGGTCATGCCCAGTACCTTGGCGCGCTCGGCAGTGCGAAACCAGTCACCGATGCCCAGGTCGACCTTGTTCGACAACACGTTCTGGATCACCGCCGAAGGGTCGACGATCACCGGTGCCACGGTCAGGCAATTGCGTCGGGCGATTTCCCGCACCACCTCGGTGTCGATGCCGCTGATGTCGTCGGCACCGCCGACCTTGGTGAAGGGCGGGTAGTTGTACACGGCCACGGTGATGATGCCGGGCTTGAGGGTGGTGAAAGCCGGGTTGGGCGTGCAGTTCTCGGCGGCCAGGACACTGCTGGCGCAGAGGCCTGCGGCGCTGAACAGGGCGATACGCAATGGGCTGAAGATAGGCATGGGTCACTCCTACTTGTCGTTGTCAGATATGGCGACTCAGGCGCCGCTCCAGCTGCCCGACCACCACGGTGGCCGGGATGCAGATCACGGCGAACAGCAATGCAACCAGGGTGAAGATCGGCATGTACTGGAAGGTGTTGGAGCCGATCAGTTGCGCCTTGCTCATCAGTTCCGGCAGCGCGACCACGAAGGCCAGCGACGAGGCTTGCAGCATCAGGATCGAGAAGCCCAGCAGCGCCGGGATGGCGATCGGCAGCCCCTGCGGCAGGAGGATCAGCCGCAGGGTGTCGAGGCGGTTCAGGCGCAGGGCCTGGGCCGCCTCGCGCTGCCCTTGCGGCACCGCCTCGAGGCCAGCACGGAGGATCTCGCTGGTGTAGGCCGCCGTGCACCAGGTGAAGGCCAGGGTCACCGACATGAACGCGCCGAGGGTCATGCCGGCACTGGGCAGGCCGAAGTACACGAACTGCAACAGCACCAGCACCGAGGCGCCACGGCCGATCTCGACCAGCGCCAGCAGCGGCGTGCGCAACAGCCAGTGCCGGGCACGCAGCCCCAGGGCCAGCAACAGCCCCGCCGGAATGCCGAGCACCAACGCGGCCGCGGTGACTTGCAGCGACAGCGCGAAACCGTCGAACAAGGACGGCAGGATCTCCCGCCAGAAGCTCAGGATCTCGTTCATCGTGCCACCCTCAGGCGCATGCGTTGGTCGGCCCAGCGGCTGGCCCAAGCCACCGGGATGCTCAGGGCGATGTACAACAGGCCGGCGAAGGCGAAGGTCTCGAGCCCGCGGAAGCTGGTCTGCGAGACGTGGGTAGCCTGGAAGGCGATCTCGCTGACGCCGATGGTCGAGGCGATGGCGGTGTCCTTGAGCAGGCCGATGGCGTAGGTGGCGATCGATGGCAGCGACACCCGCAACAGCTGCGGGGCGATGACATCGAGCAGGCGGTAGCGCGCCGGCATGCTCAGGGCCCGCGCCGCCTCCCATTGGCCGCGATGCACCGCCGCCAGCGAGCCACGGAAGATCTCCGCCATGTTCGCCGCCGTGATCAGCCCCAGGCCCAGGGCGGCTGCCTGGAAGGGGCTGACCTCGAACCACCCGGTGCCGATGCCGAAGAAGATCAGGAACAGCCAGACGATGGGCGGCACCGCCCGCAGCACCAGGATCAGGCATGCGGCGAGCAGGTCGAGCGCCTTGATGCCACAGCTGCGCATGGCGCAGAGCCCGGCGCCGAGCAGCACGCCGATGGCCAGGGCGGTGACGGTCAGGGCCAGGGTCCACTGGATGCCGCCGAGGATGGTGTAGAGCATCTCGGCGTTCATCGGTTCATCACCGCGCTGAGGAAGCGCTGGGCCCGCTCGGTTTGCGGATGGCGCATCACCTGGGCGCTCTTGCCTTCTTCGATGATGTGCCCGTCGGCCATGATCAGCACGCGGTCCGAGACGCTCTCGGCGAAATGCATCTCGTGGGTCACGACGATCATGGTCATGCCCTGCCCGGCCAGCTCCTGCATGACGTTGAGCACCTCCAGGCCCAGCTCCGGATCCAGTGCCGAGGTCGGCTCGTCGAACAGCATCAGGCTCGGTTCCAGTGCCAGGGCGCGGGCGATGGCGATGCGCTGCTGCTGGCCACCGGAGCAGCGCGACGGGTACTGGTCGGCCTTGCTCAACAGGCCGACGCGGTCGAGCAGTTGTCGAGAGACTTCGTCGGCCTGCTTGCGGCTACGCTTGAGCACTCGCTCCTGGGCGATGCTGACGTTGCGCAGCACGGTCAGGTGCGGGAACAGGTTGAACGACTGGAACACCATGCCCACCGGGTGGCGCAGGGCCAAGGTCTGCTTGCTGGTGATCGGTTGGCTGGCGTCGACGGTGGTATCGCCGACGCGCAGGATGCCGCGGCTGGGTGGGTCGAGCAGGTTCAGGCAACGCAGCAAGGTGCTCTTGCCCGAGCCGCTGGGACCGATGATGGCGATAACCTCGCCGGCATGCACGCTCAAGTTGATGTCGTTGAGAATGGTGGTGTTGCCATAGTCTTTACCCAGGCCCTGGATATCGACCAGCACTTTCTGGCGTTGCGGCACAGGGTGACCGTCGGTGACGACACTTCTTAATAGTTGCGGCATCTTCTACACCTTTGTTTATTGTTGGAGGCAGGTGTTCAGCGGTTATCGAAACTTTTATTGTGTGTGGCTACGACGCACTTTCATTCGGGCAATGGCCTCCCGCAATCCAATTGCCAGGCAATTAGAAGGGCACAGGTTCAGAACAATCAAAGTTAAGGGTAATACAGCGGATCAATTGCAATCCGTGAAAACACTGTAGTGACAATTTCAACAGCGCGATTGTACGATACCGTCAAAAAGCGGTACGAAAAACCACCTCTGCGAGGCTGAGCCATGCGCGCCGACTATTCGTTCCTCGAGCCCCTCAAGCCGCCACCGGATGCCGTCTCGCCACTGCGCATCGGCATCGTGCCGAGCCCGGACTTCACCCTGATGTCGCTGGGCTGCTTCATCGATTTCCTGCGCCTGTCGGCCGATGAGCGCGATTTCAGCCGACCAATCTATTGCGCCTGGGACGTGCTGTCCCACGACGACCAACCGATCATCTCCAGTTCCGGCGTGCCGTTGCTGCCCACCCGGCAGTTCGGCGACCCACGCGACTACGACTACATCGTCGTGCACGGCGGCGTATTGCAAAGCCGCCTGGCCTTCCCCGAGGCGATGTACCATTTCATTCGTGCTGCCGCGAAGGCCCGCGTGCCCTTGGTCGGGCTGTGCACCGGCACGTTCATCCTCGCCGAACTGGGCCTGCTACAGGGCCGTCACTGCGCGGTGCAGTTCGCCATGGAGGCGGCGATGAAGCGCGTGCACCCAGAAGTGATCACCGTGACCGACGTGCCCATCGTCACCGACGGCGAGTTCATCACCTGCCCCGGCGGCCTGGCCTCGATCAACCTGGCCATGCACCTGGTGGCCGAGCACTGCGGCAAGTCGCGCGCCGACAAGACCTTGCACTACATCCTGTCCGACCGCGGTTTCGATGAGATGCAGGCCATGCGCGAGGACCCGGCCACGGCTTTGCGGTTGCTGGATTCACGGGTGGCTAACGCAGTCGGGCTGATGCGCGAGCGGTTGATCGAAACCAGCACCATTGCCGTGATCGCCCAGCGGGTCGGTACCACGGAGCGCGAGTTGATCCGTTTGTTCAAGAAGCACCTGGGCACCACGCCGGCCAGCTATTGGCGGCACCTGCGGCTGAAGGCGGCGCACTGGATGGTGCTCAACAGCAGCCGCTCGATCACCCAGATCGCCTATGAGTGCGGGTTCACCGACAGCTCGCACATGATCTACTGGTTCAAGCGCGAGTTTGGTGTGACGCCGGCGAAGCTGCGCAATGTGCATATTCAGATCGGGGCGTTGTGATGCCTGTGGCGGCCCTTTCGCGGGTAAACCCGCTCCTACAAGAGTCTCGCCCCCCTGTAGGAGCGGGTTTACCCGCGAATAGGCCAGCCCAGGCAACAAAATGTCCGAAACATAAACGCAAAAAGGGCGATCCTCGCGGATCGCCCTTTTCGTCGTATTTGGTAGGCACAATTGGACTCGAACCAACGACCCCCACCATGTCAAGGTGGTGCTCTAACCAACTGAGCTATGTGCCTGTCGTGTGGTGCGCATATTAGTGACCGAACGGCACCCTGTAAAGCTTTTTTTTCAAAAAAATCAAAAACTTTCAGCCGCCCAAAGCAAAAAGGGCGACCCTTGCGGATCGCCCCTTTCGTCGAATTTGGTAGGCACAATTGGACTCGAACCAACGACCCCCACCATGTCAAGGTGGTGCTCTAACCAACTGAGCTATGTGCCTTCGATGTGGGCGCATTCTACGCGTTCCAAAACCGGTGTCAACCCTTTTTTTCACGCTAAGCTACTGAATCTTAAAACCTTTATAGAGAAGGCCTGCTCCACCCCCAGTAAAGGATTTTCAACGGACGACTAGCGGGTGTTTATTATTATTGATAGCATCGGTACATTCGTTAAAAATATAAAACACGAGGTTACTCGAGCATGTCCAATACCCCCTACCCACAGTCCTACTACGCCGCCTCGGCAAACCCGGTGCCGCCACGTCCGGCGCTGCAGGGTGAGGTGGAGACCGATGTGTGCATCATCGGCGCCGGCTACACCGGCCTGTCCAGCGCGCTGTTCCTGCTGGAAAACGGCTTCAAGGTGAGCATCGTCGAAGCCGCCAAGGTCGGTTTCGGCGCCTCGGGCCGCAACGGCGGCCAGATCGTCAACAGCTACAGCCGCGACATCGACGTGATCGAGCGTACCGTCGGCCCTAAAGAAGCACAGCTGCTGGGCAAGATGGCCTTCGAAGGCGGCCGCATCATTCGTGAGCGCGTGGCCAAGTACAACATCCAGTGCGACCTGAAGGACGGCGGCGTGTTCGCGGCCCTGACCAGCAAGCAGATGGGCCATCTGGAATCACAGAAACGCCTGTGGGAACGCTTCGGCCACACCCAGCTGGAGCTGATGGACCAGAAGCGCATCCGTGAAGTGGTGGCCTGCGACAGCTATGTCGGCGGCATGCTGGACATGAGCGGCGGCCACATCCACCCGCTGAACCTGGCCCTGGGCGAAGCCGCTGCGGTCGAGTCGCTGGGTGGCATCATCTATGAGCAGACCCCGGCCGTGCGCATCGAGCGTGGCGCCAACCCGGTGGTGCATACCCCGCAGGGCAAGGTGAAGGCCAAGTTCATCATCGTCGCCGGCAACGCCTACCTGGGCAACCTGGTACCAGAGCTGGCCGCCAAGTCGATGCCTTGCGGCACCCAGGTGATCACTACCGAGCCGCTGGGCGAGGACCTGGCGCGTACCCTGCTGCCGCAGGACTACTGCGTCGAGGACTGCAACTACCTGCTCGACTACTACCGCCTGACCGGCGACAAGCGCCTGATCTTCGGGGGTGGCGTGGTCTACGGCGCGCGCGACCCGGCCAACATCGAGGCGATCATCCGTCCGAAGATGCTCAAGGCCTTCCCGCAGCTCAAAGATGTGAAGATCGACTTCGCCTGGACCGGCAACTTCCTGCTGACCCTGTCGCGCCTGCCGCAGGTAGGGCGTATCGGCGACAACATCTACTACTCCCAGGGCTGCTCGGGCCATGGCGTGACCTATACCCACCTGGCAGGCAAGGTGCTGGCCGAGGCCCTGCGCGGCCAGGCCGAGCGCTTCGACGCGTTCGCCGGGCTGCCGCACTACCCGTTCCCGGGTGGGCAGATGTTCCGCGTGCCGTTCAGCGCGATCGGTGCCTGGTATTACAGCCTGCGGGACCGTCTGGGTTTCTGATCGACACCCTGGTATGGCTGCAAACAACTGGGGCCGCTGCGCGGCCCCCGCGGGATGGCCGTGATTACTTGTCGAGGCTGCTGACGGCCTGCTTCGCGGCAATCTCCTGCCCCGAGCGGGCAAGCTCGTCGGCAGCCTGCAGCCAGCGCTGGCGGTCCACCTGGGCCGGCAGCTGGCGCGGCGGCTGGATCAGCACCGCCCAACTGCCCTCCTCCTTCCAGGCCGATTCGAACTCGTCGAACGCCATCATCTGCCGCCGATGCATGCCCGAACGCAGCAGCACCCGGCCCTTGTAACGGTCGAAGCCGATCAGCACCGCGTACCGCGGCTCGCTCCACCACGCCGAACCTTCCTCATAGCGCAGCAGCACCGGGTTGCCGGCGGCCACCTGGACCAGCAAGGCCTCCAGGTGTTTGTCCAGCGGGTACACCACCATGCCGTATTCACGCGCCACACGCGGGATGCCGGCATCCAGCTTTTCGGCGTCCTGTGGCAGGCCCAGTGGCTTGTCGAGCAGGCCCGGGGTAATCGGTGCGCCCTGCTGCGACAGCACCGCGGCCAGGGCCATGGCGCCGCTGTGGTTGGCGTTGCCCCGGTAGAACGGCACGCTGCTGATCTCGACCTTCTGCGCCACGCCCTTGGCCGGTGCCGGGGGCTTGCCGGCGCAACCGGCCAGGGTAGCGGCCAACAGGCAGGCCGCCAGGGTCTTGAAGACATGTTGCTGCATGGATACTCGCTTCGCTCCTTCGCCAGGCATCCGGCCCGGCCCACGGCCCGATCATACGGCTGGATGCCTGCGCGGGTATAGTGCGCTGGCCGCTAGGAACCAAATGGCCCAAGCAATAGACCTTCGGTCAATGGAACGTCACAGGGGGCGAGCTAAACTTCTGGTGTGTCCGGATGGCCGCCTTGCACGGGCCGGGATAAGGAGGCACACATGAGCCTGACAATGGCAATCCTCATGCTGGTCGGCATGTGGCTGAGCGTCGCGGCCGCCATGCTCTGGGGCGTGCTGCGCATCGTACGGCGCCACTCGCAGCAGCATCACATGCCCCTGAAGCCTGCGGTCAAGCCGCAACCGGTACGCCGCGCGCGGCGTCATGCCGGGGCGCATTGAAACGCTGATTCCGTTAAAGCAGGAAGGGGCGCATGGCGCCCCCTTCCTCGTCGAGCTCCCTCAACCTTCAGCCGCTTCGCGCTTGAGCCGCGCCCGACGAGCCATGATGTTGAGGATCTCGATCAGCGTCGAGAAGGCCATCGCCGCATACACATAGCCTTTCGGTACATGGGCACCGAAACCTTCGGCGATCAGCGTCATGCCGATCATGATCAGGAAGCCCAAGGCCAGCATCACCACGGTCGGGTTCTTGTTGATGAAGTCGGCCAGCGGGTCGGCCGCCACCATCATCACCACCACGGCACTGATCACGGCGATGATCATGATCGGCAGATGCTCGGTCATGCCCACGGCGGTGATGATGCTGTCGACCGAGAAGACGATATCCAGCAGCAGGATCTGGAAGATCGCCGCGGCAAAGCCCAGGGTCACCGTGGACGAGACCTTGGCCTCTTCCTTGGCGCCATGCGGGTCGACGTTCTCGTGGATTTCCTTGGTCGCCTTCCACAGCAGGAACAGGCCACCGGCGATGAGGATCACGTCCTTCCACGAGAAGGCATGGCCGAACACGTCGAACACCGGGTCGGTGAGCTGGACGATCCAGGCCACGGTGCTGAGCAGCGCCAGGCGCATGACCAGGGCCATGCTGATACCCACGCGGCGCGCCTTGGAGCGGTATTGCTCCGGCAGCTTGTTGGTCAGAATGGAGATGAAGATCAGGTTGTCGATACCCAGCACGATTTCCATCGCCACCAGCGTGGCCAGGGCAACCCAGGCAGTGGGGCTAGCGGCGAGTTCCAGCAAATATTCCATTGATCAATCCTGCAATCGGTCTGGGTCAGATGCCCTGGGTACGGGGTTCGGTTTCAGCAGCCTTGGGTTTCTCGCCTTCATGGCCGATAGCGTCGCCCAAGGCCTGCTGGGCCGCTTCGTTGGTCTTGTCGATGGCTTGCTTGGCCGATTCGGCGGCCTGGTCGAGCATCTGCTGGGCGGATTTCTCGGCCTGGTCGCAGCCAGCCAGGCTCAGCAGGGCCAGGGCCAGCACCAGGGGGGTGCCGATGGATTTTAGATGGAGCATGGAGTCCTCGCTGATCGATAAACCGATGGCGCCCACCGGCGCCTGATGGGAGCCAATTCTAGAGATGCGAATACATCAGTAAAATTCGTATTTTCAACGGTTATACTTCGGTTTTTACGAATCGGGATGGGCCGATGCTCAATTATCGCCAGCTTCACTACTTCTGGGCCGTGGCCAAGACCGGCAGCATCGTGCGCGCCAGCGAACAGCTGAACCTCACCCCGCAGACCATCAGCGGCCAGATCAGCCTGTTCGAGCACACCCACGGCCTGGAACTGTTCCAGCGGGTCGGTCGCCAGCTCGAACTGACCGAGACCGGCCGCCAGGCCCTGGCCTACGCCGAGCAGATGTTCCAGCTCGGTGCCGAGCTGGAGACCCTGCTGCGCGCAGGGCCACAGGAGCAGATCCTGTTCCGCGTGGGTGTAGCCGACGTGGTGCCCAAGTCCATCGTCTACCGCCTGCTGGCGCCGACCATGGAGCTGGACAACGTGCTGCGCATCAACTGCCGGGAAGACAAGCTCGAGCGACTGCTGGCGGACCTGGCGATCCAGCGCCTGGACCTGGTGATTTCCGACAGCCCGATGCCCAGCCACCTGGACATCAAGGGCTACAGCCAGAAGCTCGGCGAATGCGGTCTGAGCTTCTTCGCAACGCCAACCCTGGCCCGCTGCCACGCCGGGCCCTTCCCCGCCTGCCTGCAGGATGCCCCGCTGCTGATCCCCGGCCAGGAGACCGTGGTCCGCAGCCGCCTGTTGCGCTGGCTGGGCGAGCAACAGGTGCAACCGCGCATCATCGGCGAGTTCGACGACAGTGCGCTGATGCAGGCCTTCGGCCAATCGGGCAGTGGCATCTTCGTGGCACCCAGCGTCATCGCCGAAGAAATCTGCCGCCAGTACGGGGTCGAGCTGATCGGGCAGACCGACGCGGTGCAGGAGTCGTTCTACGCCATCTCGGTGGAGCGCAAGGTCAAGCACCCGGGCATCGTGGCGATTACCGAAGGGGCAAGACGCGAGCTGTTCCATTGGTGATCGACCAGGTGGCTATAGCAAGGTCGCCCCCTTTTCCGTAATCGAGCTAGCGCGCGCGGCGGCCTTGTGCCGCGAAGGCCCACAACGCGGTCCCGATTGCCTTGAGCCACGGTATTTCCTACGCTAGTGGCCTTTTCCTAGCAAAGAGACAGGGCCATGTCAGACCAAGAAACCGCAGGTGAAGGCCGCTTCAACAGCATCGAGGTGCGCATCCTCGGCTCGCTGATCGAGAAGCAGGCCACCAGCCCGGAAAGCTACCCCCTGACCCTCAACGCCCTGGTCCTGGCCTGCAACCAGAAGACCAGCCGCGAGCCGGTCATGAACCTGACCCAGGGCCAGGTCGGCCAGGCCCTGCGTGCACTCGAAGGGCAGGAGATGACCCGCCTACAGATGGGCAGCCGTGCCGACCGCTGGGAACATCGGGTGGACAAGGCCCTGGAGCTGGTGCCGGCGCAACTGGTGCTGATGGGCTTGATGTTCCTGCGCGGGCCGCAGACCCTCAGCGAACTGCTCAGCCGCAGCAACCGCCTGCACGCCTTCGACGACACCGAGCAGGTCCAGCACCAGCTCGAGCGCCTGGCCTCGCGCGGCCTGGCCCTGCACCTGCCGCGCCAGGCCGGGCAACGCGAAGACCGCTACACCCACGCCCTCGGCGACCCGGCAGAGATCGAGGCGATCCTTGCCGCACGCCAGCAGGAAGGTGGCGCCCGCAGCGGCGCGGGCAATGTGTCGGAAGAGCGGATCGAAGCCCTCGAGGCTCGGATCGCGGCGCTGGAGGCGCGCCTGGCCGAGCTCGAAGGCTGAGCCAGCTAGGGCTCCGGATCAGGGAAATTGCGGCAGCTCTTGCGTTCGGCCAGCTCCCGGTCGCTGGGGCGCTGGTCGACGAACACGGTACGGCCGTCGGCGTAGATCTCCAGGTAGCCCCAGTGCAGGTCCTGCTCCTGCTGCCCGGGTTTGGGTGGCACTAGCCACCAGGGTTCGCGGCTGATCAGGGTCATGAGGTCGGGTTCCTGAGGGTGTCTGCGGTAAGCATAGACAGCCTCGGGTTCTGCTTTGTTTGTACTGACCTCTTCGCGGGGGGGGGCCCCCCCCCCCCCGGGGGTGGGGGGGGGGGGGGGCGGGCGCGCGG
>NZ_JACVVE010000013.1 GCF_016648105.1 Pseudomonas sp. S31
GTATCAGCAAGGGCGCCGGCATGATCCGTCCGAACATGGCGACCATCCTCGGCTACATCGCCACCGCCGCCACGCTGCTCGGCATGCTCGGGCTCGCCGGTTGCCAGATGGGTGTGCAACAGGACAGCGTCCCCCCCACCACCGGGGTACAACCGCTCAAGGGCCTGGCGCAGAACGTGTCGGTGCGCCGCAATGCCATGGGCGCGCCGTTGATCGAGAGCAGCAGCTTCCACGACGCCCTGTTCAGCCTCGGCTACGTGCACGCCGGCGACCGCCTGGAGCAGATGCTGGCCATGCGCTTGCTGGCCCAGGGCCGCCTGGCCGAGCTGGCCGGCCCCGACGCGCTGGACATCGACCGCCTGATGCGCGCGGCCAACCTCAAGCAGAGCGCGGCGCGGCAATATGCCGATGCCTCGCCACGGCTCAAGCGCTTCTTCGAAGTGTACGCCCGGGGCGTCAACGCCTACCTGTTCCGCTATCGCGACAAGCTCCCAGGCGAGTTGGCCAACAGTGGCTACCGCCCCGAGTACTGGAAGCCGGAAGACTGCGCCCTGGTGTTCAGCCTGTATGCCTTCAGCCAGTCGGTGAACCTGCAGGAAGAGCTTGGCGCCCTGGCGCTGGCGCAACAGGTCGGCCTCGACAAGCTGGCCTGGTTGCTGCCCGGTGCCCCTGACGAACCGCTGGCCGAAGCGGAGCTGGACAAGCTCAAGGGCCTGTCCCTGGCCGGCCAGTTGCCAGGCCTGCCGGCCCTGGCCGCTGCCAGCCAGAAGCTCGCCGACCTCGACCTGCTCGGCAGCCCTGGCTCGGCCAACCTGGCCCTGGCGCCGCAGCGCAGCCGCAGCGGCAAGAGCCTGCTGGCCAGCGAGACCCGTGCCGCCTGGGCCCTCAGCCCGGTGCAGATCAACACCCGCAAGTACCAGGTGGCCGGCCTGTCGCTGCCTGGCCTGCCGATCGTGCTGGCCGGTTACAATGGCAAGCTGGCCTGGAGCAGCAGCGCGGTGATGGCCGACAACCAGGACCTGTACTTGGAGCAGTTGCGCCACCAGGGCAGCCAGATCAGCTACCTGGCCGACGGCAAGTGGCTGCCGGCTCGCTCGCGCAGCGAGACCTTCTTCGTGCGCGGCCAACGCCCGCTGCGCGAGGTGATGTACGACACCCGCCACGGCACGCTGCTGGCCCAGCCTGGCAATGCCGGCCTGGGCCTGGCCTTGAACCTGCCACAGTTGCAGGGTGATCGTAGCCTCGATGCACTGTTCGACCTCACCCGCGCGCAAAACGTCGAGCGCGCCTTCGACAGTACCCGCGAAGTGGCCAGCGCCGCCCTGAACTTTGTCTTTGCCGAGCCCGAACACATCGGCTGGCAGGTCAGTGGCCGCTACCCCAACCGCCGCGAAGGCCAGGGCCTGCTGCCCTCGCCGGGCTGGGACGGGCGCTATGACTGGGATGGCTACGCCGACCCGATGCTCCACCCCTACGACCAGGACCCGCCGGCCGGCTGGATCGCCCACGCCAACCAGCGCAGTCTGCCGCGTGGCTACGGCATGCAGCTGTCGAGCACCTGGTATTACCCCGAGCGTGCCGAGCGCCTGGCCCAGCTGGCCGGCAACGGCCGGCATGACAGCCGCAGCCTGATGGCGCTGCAGAACGACCAGACCACGTTGATGGCAGGCAAGCTCAAGCAGATGTTCGAGGCCCCAGGCATGGCCCAGCCATTGGAGCAGGCCATCGCCAAGCTGCCTGCGGTCGAACGCGACCGGGCGCGCAGTGCCCTGGCACGGCTCAAGGCATTCGATGGCCGCCTGAGCCCGGTCTCGGCCGATGCCGCGTTGTATGAGCTGTTCCTCCAGGAGGTGGCCAGGCAGACCTTCCTCGACGAACTCGGCCCGGAATCCAGCCCGGTCTGGCAGGCCTTCGCCAGCAATGCGCGGTTGTCCTACTCGGCCCAGGCCGACCATCTGCTCGGCCGCGACGACAGCCCGTTCTGGGATGACCGCGGCACTGCGCAGAAAGAAGACAAGCCGACCATCCTCGCCCGCAGCCTGGCCGCAGCGGTGGATACCGGCATGTCCCGCCTGGGCAGCGACATGCGCACTTGGCAGTGGGGCAAGCTGCATCAATACCGCTGGCCTGCACCGGCCTACCATGGCCTGGGCGACGCCATTGGCCACGCACCGCTGGCCGCCGGCGGCGATTTCAGCACCCTGGCACTGACGCCATACGCCTGGGGCCGCGACTTCGACACTTACCTGCCGGCCTCGGCGCGGATGATCGTCGACTTCGGCCAGGTCGAGCCATTGCAGGTGATGACCAGCAGCGGCCAGTCCGGCAACCCGGCCAGCAAACACTATGCCGACGGCCTGGGGGCGTGGTTCCAGGGGCGCTTCAGTAGCCTGCCGTTGCAGCCGCAGAACTTCGACCGGGCGTATGGCAGCCAGCGGTTGACGTTGGTGCCGGGGCGCTGACCCGAGATACGAAAGCCGCTATCGGTAGCGGCTCTTGTTTATCTCACGCGGCAACTACTGCAAGCTCTATGCGTTGGCCGAGCAAGTGAAGCGCGTGCTCGACCTGCTCGATCTTGGAGCGGTGCAAGAGATCGACGAGACGATCGACCTGGGGCCTGTTGGCCCCGAGGCGACGCGCCATCTCGGTCTTGCTGATCCTTTGCTCGATCATGGTATTCCAGAGCGCCGCCTTCGCCGCTGTCAGCGCAGGCAAACGCACGACAGTTTGCCCGGCCACGGTTCGAGTGGGCAGCGGGATAGCGACCTTGCGGTCCACATACAAGGACAACGCCGACTCCATTGCATCCACGGCATCGAACAAAGCCTCCTCCAGCGTATCGCCGGCACTGGCCATTTCCGGCACGTCCGGACAACTGATCCAGACGCTTCCCTGCTCTGGATGAATGATCACCGGATAGTCGAAAATCATTGAGTACCCTCCTATTATGGTCAGTGCTTGAGCCCCAAGTCCTTCAGAATCTTCATCCGCAGCCCTTCGCCGATTTCTTTAGCGCCATGGTCTGGAAAAATGGTTTGGCGGTTTCCGAGATAGACCTTGAAGTGACTTCCCCTGGCTGGGACAAACGTAGCGCCCTGGGCACGCAACCAACGGCGAAACTCACTGTATTTCATACAAGCCTTTAATCATCACAATGTGCAGCATGCGCAAGAAAAACGCAACAAAATTGTTGCACTCTACGATCCTGCCATCAGTTAACCGCGAAGCTCGCTTCTAGTTTTCTGAATCGCTTGTAGCTTGTTTCGCTTAATGCATCGACTCGAACTTCCCCGCGATCCCACCGCTCCTAACTGGTAACTCCCCCACCCGCAGGCAGCGCTATGGACCTCGTCATCGCCCGCCCCGAAGGCTTGTACTGCCCGCCCGGTGATTTCTACATCGACCCCTGGCGGCCGGTGGACCGCGCAGTGATCACCCATGGCCATGGCGACCATGCCCGCACCGGCAATGGCCACTACCTCACCGCCGCCCCCGGCGCCGGCATCCTGCGCAGCCGCCTGGGCCAGGACATCGACCTGCAGACCCTGCCCTATGGCGAGCGCATCGTGCACCACGGCGTTACCCTCAGCCTGCATCCGGCCGGCCACGTCCTGGGCTCGGCCCAGGTGCGCCTGGAATACCAGGGCGAGGTCTGGGTCGCCTCCGGCGACTACAAGGTCGAGCCGGACGCCACCTGCACGCCGTTCGAGCCAGTGCGCTGCCACACCTTCATCACCGAATCCACCTTCGGCCTGCCGATCTACCGCTGGCCGGCGCAGGCGGAGATCTTCGCCGACATCAACGCCTGGTGGCGTGCCAACCGCGAGCAGGGCAAGGCCTCGGTGCTGTTTTGCTACGCCTTCGGCAAGGCCCAGCGCATCCTCCATGCGCTGGACCCAAGCATCGGCCCGATCCTGGTCCACGGTGCAGTCGAGCCGCTGAACCGGGTCTACCGCGAAGCCGGGGTTCACTTGCCGGACACTCGCCATGCCAGCGACCTACCACGCAACGACCCGCTGATGCGTCAGGCGCTGGTCCTGGCCCCGCCCTCCGCCGGTGGCAGCAGCTGGATGCGCCGTTTCGGCGACTACAGCGATGCCTTCGCCAGTGGCTGGATGCGCCTGCGGGGCACCCGGCGGCGGCGCGGCGTCGACCGCGGCTTCGTGCTGTCCGACCATGCCGACTGGCCCGGCCTGCTGTGGGCCATCGGCCAGACCGGCGCCGAGCGGGTGATGGTCACCCACGGCTCGGTCAACGTGCTGGTGCGTTACCTCAAGGAGCAGGGCCTCGATGCCCGAGGCTTCGTCACCGAATACGGCGAGGAAGACGACGCCACTGCCACGCAGGCCCCGGCATGAAGGCGTTCGCCGACCTTTACCTGCGCCTGGACGCGACCACCTCCAGCAACGCCAAGCTCGAGGCGCTGCGCGACTACTTCGCCAGCGCCCCCGCCGAAGACGCGGCCTGGGCAGTGTACTTCCTGGCTGGCGGGCGCCCACGGCAATTGGTGCCCACGCGCCTGCTACGCGAGTTGGCCATCGGCCTGGCCGGGCTACCGGACTGGCTGTTCGAGGAGAGCTACCAGGCAGTGGGCGACCTTGCCGAAACCATCTCACTGCTGCTGCCGGAACACCCCCAGGCCAGCGGCGAGGGGCTGGCCCATTGGGTGGAGGTCCACCTGCTGCCATTGCGCGGCCTGCCCGCCGAGCAGATCCAGGAGCGCCTGCCGGCACTCTGGGCACAACTGGATCGGCCCAGCCTGATGCTCTGCCTAAAGCTGGTCACCGGCAGTTTCCGCGTGGGCGTGTCGAAGTTGCTGGTCACCCGCGCCCTTGCCCAACTGGCAGGCCTGGACGCCAAGCGGGTGGCCCAGCGTCTGGTGGGCTACACCGACATCAGCCACCGCCCGAGCGCCGCAAGCTACCTGAAACTGGTCGCCGCCGAGAGCGCCGACGAACACAGCCAGCGCGGCGGCCAGCCCTATCCGTTTTTCCTCGCTCACGCGCTGCAAGCGTCTACCGAACAGTTCGACACCCTGCTCGGCCCGCCCAGCGACTGGCAGATCGAGTGGAAGTGGGACGGTATCCGCGCCCAGGTGGTCAAGCGCGATGGCCAGGTGTGGATCTGGTCGCGTGGCGAGGAACTGGTCACCGAGCGCTTTCCCGAGCTGCACGCCCTGGCCCAGGCATTGCCGGACGGTGTCGTGCTCGATGGCGAGATCCTGGTGTGGAAGGTCGGTAGCGGCGCCCAGGTGCCCGCCGTGCAGCCATTCGCTTTGCTGCAACAACGCCTGGGCCGCAAGACCCTGGGCAAGAAACTGCTGGCGGACGCGCCGGTGGTGCTGCAGGCCTATGACCTGCTCGAGTGGCAAGGCGAAGACTGGCGCAACCGCGCGCAGCACGAGCGACGCGCGCAACTGGAGCGTCTGGTCGAAGCCTATCCGCTGGCGCCCTTGTTGTTGTCGCCATTGCTCACCGGCCCGGACTGGGCCGACCTCGCCCGGCAACGCGAGCAGTCACGCAGCCTGGGCGTGGAGGGGCTGATGCTGAAGCAGCGCGATGCCTTGTATGGCGTGGGCCGGACCAAGGACATGGGCCTGTGGTGGAAGTGGAAGATCGATCCGTTCAGCGTCGATGCCGTGCTGATCTACGCACAACGCGGCCATGGCCGCCGCGCCAGCCTCTACAGCGACTACACCTTTGCCGTGTGGGACGCGCCGCCCGGAACCCCAGGCCGCAGCCTGGTACCCTTCGCCAAGGCCTATTCCGGGCTCAGCGACGAAGAAATGCGCAAGGTCGACGCGATCATCCGCAAGACCACGGTGGACACCTTCGGCCCGGTGCGCAGCGTCACCCCGACCCTGGTGTTCGAACTCGGCTTCGAGGGCATCGCCCTGTCCAAGCGCCACAAGAGTGGAATTGCCGTGCGCTTTCCACGCATGCTGCGCTGGCGCCTGGACAAGCCGGTGGACCAAGCCGACGACCTGGCGACCCTGCAGGCTCTGTTGGCCTGAAGACGACGCGGTGCAGCACAATCGCCGAAACTATGCTTCTATCTCTGTGCCGACCCGTGTCGCAGACCGTTTTCGCCACGCAGCCAGGACCACCATGCACCATTCGACCCACGACCTGCTCTCCCCCGTACCCGGCGTAACGCGCCAGCTCCACAGCTTCCACTTCGGCCCCCGGGGTGGCGGCAAGGTGTACATCCAGGCCTCGCTGCACGCCGATGAACTGCCCGGCATGCTGGTGGCCTGGCACCTCAAGCGCAGCCTGGTCGAACTGGAACGCCAGGGCCGCCTGCGCCAGGAAATCGTGCTGGTGCCGGTGGCCAACCCGGTGGGTCTGGAGCAGGTGTTGCTGGACGCGCCACTGGGGCGTTTCGAACTGCAGAGCGGCGAGAATTTCAATCGCAACTTCGTCGACCTGTCCGATAGCATCGGCGACCAGATCGACGGCCATCTGACCCAGGACCCCGCGCACAACGTGGCGCTGATTCGCGAGTACCTGCGCCGCGGCCTGGACGCCCACCCGGCGCACACACCGCTGCAGTCCCAGCGCCTGACCCTGCAGCGGCTGGCCTGCGACGCCGACATGGTGCTCGACCTGCACTGCGACTTCGAGGCCGTCGAACACCTCTACACCACCCCCGAGGCATGGCCGCAGGTCGAGCCGCTGGCCCGCTATCTCGGTGCCCAGGCCAGCCTGCTGGCCACCGATTCGGGCGGGCAGTCGTTCGACGAATGCTTCAGCCTGGTCTGGTGGCAGTTGCAGCAACGCTTCGGTAAACGCCATCCGATCCCCCTAGGCAGTTTCTCGGTGACTGTCGAGCTGCGCGGCCAGGCCGACGTCAGCCACGAACTGGCGGGCAAGGACTGCCAGGCCATCGTCGACTTCCTCACCCATGCCGGCGTGATCGAGGGCCCAGTTGCCCCCCTGCCAGCCCTGTTACGCCCGGCCACGCCGTTAGCGGCGGTCGAGCCGGTGGTGGCGCCGCTCGGCGGCTTGCTGGTGTATCACGCCCGTCCCGGCCAGTGGCTCGAAGCAGGCCAACTGATCGCCGAAGTCATCGACCCGCTCAACGACCGGGTCACTACGGTCCGCAACGGCCAGGCCGGGCTGCTGTACGCCCGCAGTGTAAGGCGCATGGCCACGACCGGCATGGTCATCGCCCATGTCGCCGGTGCAGAGGTGTGCCGCAGCGGCTACCTGCTGGCCAACTGATCCGGTAAAACCAAAGCGCCCGGAGTGCGGTCACTAGAAGCACACCCTGCCAAGGACGCCGTGTTCGATGCCCGCCTCCACCGACCTCGCCAACGCCTGGTTCGCTTCCCGTGGCTGGACGCCCTTCGCCTTCCAGCGCCGGGTCTGGGCGGCGGTCGAACGTGGCGAATCGGGGCTGCTGCATGCCAGCACCGGCGCCGGCAAGACCTACGCGGTGTGGCTCGCCGCGCTGCGTGCCTTCGCCAACCGGGCGCAAGGACGCCAGCCAGCGCCCCTGCAGGTGCTGTGGATCACCCCCATGCGCGCCCTGGCCGCCGACACCGCCCGTGCGCTGCAGGCCCCGCTGGATGAACTCGGCCTGAACTGGAGCGTGGGCGTGCGCAGCGGCGATACGGGCAGCGCCGAGCGCGCGCGCCAGGCACGGCGCCTGCCCAGCGCGCTGATCACCACCCCAGAAAGCCTGACCCTGCTGCTGACCCGCGCCCAGGCCCGCGAAGACTTCGCCGGCCTGCGCCTGGTGGTGGTGGACGAATGGCACGAACTGCTCGGCAACAAGCGCGGCGTACAACTGCAGCTGGCCCTGGCGCGTCTGCGCCGCTGGCAACCTGGGTTGGTGGTGTGGGGGCTGTCGGCGACCCTGGGCAACCTGGAACATGCGCTCGAGGTGCTGGTGCCGACTGCCGGGCTGCTGGTGCAAGGCCGCCAGGACAAGCGCCTGCTGGTCGATACCCTGCTGCCAGGCGCCATCGAACGCTTCCCCTGGGCCGGGCACATGGGGCTGAAGATGCTCGCCCAGGTCGCGAGCGAAATCGATGGCAGCACCAGCACACTGGTGTTCACCAATACCCGTGCCCAGGCCGAACTCTGGTACCAGGCGCTGCTCGATGCCCGGCCCGACTGGGCGGGTCTGATCGCCCTGCACCACGCCTCGTTGGCCCGCGAGACCCGCGACTGGGTCGAACGCAGCCTCAAGCAGGGGACGTTGAAGGCGGTGGTGTGCACCTCCAGCCTCGACCTGGGAGTGGATTTCCTGCCGGTCGAACGCGTGCTGCAAATCGGCTCGGCCAAGGGCATCGCCCGCCTCATGCAACGTGCCGGCCGCTCTGGGCATGCGCCTGGGCGGCCATCGCGGATCACCCTGGTGCCCACCCACAGCCTGGAGTTGGTCGAGGCTGCCGCTGCGCGCAGTGCCCTGGCCGCCGGCCATATCGAGGCGCGCCGCTCGCCCAGGCTAAGCATGGATGTACTGGTCCAGCATCTGGTCAGCATGGCCCTGGGCAGCGGCTTTCGCCCCTCCGAACTACTGCAGGAAGTGCGCAGCACCTGGGCCTTCCGCGAGTTGCGCGACAGCCAGTGGCAATGGGCTCTGGACTTCGTCCGCCATGGCGGCGACTCGCTCACCGCCTACCCCGATTACCAGCGCGTCGAGGCTCACCCGGACGGCGTCTGGCGGGTCGCCAGCGAGCGCCTGGCACGGCGCCACCGGATGGGCATCGGCACCATCGTCAGCGACGCCAGCCTGCAGCTCAAGTACTGGAGCAAGGGCGGTGGCGGCAAGCACCTGGGCAGCGTCGAAGAGGCTTTCATCGCCCGCTTGCGCCCTGGTGATACCCTGTTGTTCGCCGGGCGCGTGCTGGAGTTGGTGCGGGTGGAGAACATGACCGCCTACGTGCGCCGCAGTACCTCGCGCAAGGCCGCCGTGGCGCGCTGGAACGGCGGGCGCATGCCACTTTCCAGCGAACTGGCCGATGCCCTGGTGGCGCAACTCGACGGCGCGGCCCACGGCCGCTTCGACAGCCCGGAGATGCGCGCCGTACGACCACTGCTGGCGCTGCAGGCGCAATGGTCGGCGCTGCCCACCCAGGACACCCTGCTGGCCGAGACCCTGGCCACGCGCCAGGGCTCGCACCTGTTCCTCTACCCATTCGCCGGGCGCATGGCCAACCTCGGCCTGGCCAACCTGATCGCCTGGCGGGTCAGCCGGGTGCAGCCGCTGTCGGTCTCGATTGCCGTGAGCGACTACGGCTTCGAATTGCTCAGCCCCAGCGACATCGATTGGGCTCGCTATCTGCCGGATGCCCTGGCGACCGAAAACCTCCTGGAGGATGTGTTGGCCAGCCTCAATGCTGGCGAAATGGCCTTGCGGCGCTTTCGCGAGATCGCGCAGATTTCCGGCCTGGTGTTCGGTGGCTATCCCGCCGCACAGAAGAGCACCCGGCAGATACAGGCTTCGAGCGGGTTGTTCTACGAGGTGTTCCGCAAGCACGATGCCGATAACCTGCTGCTCGGCCAGGCCCGTGACGAAGTGCTGCGCGAGGAGCTGGAGATCGAGCGACTGCAGCGCCACCTGCTGCAAATGAGTGCGTTGCGCCTGGACCTGCGCCCCTTGTCGCGCCCTGGGCCACTGGCCTTCGCCTTGCTGGTCGAGGGCATGCGCGAAACCTTGAGCACCGAGAAGCTGGCAGACCGCATTGCGCGCATGGTCGCGGACCTGGAGAAAGTTGCGGGATGAGTCATCTGACGATCGACCACTGCGGCGAGACCCTCTGGCTGTTGCCGGACAAGGCCATCTACTGGCCGGCCCGCAGGGCCTTGCTGGTGGCCGACGTGCACATCGGCAAGGCCGCCAGCTACCGCGCCTTGCATCAACCCGTGCCGCGAGGCACTACCAGCGCCACGCTTGCGCGCCTGGATGCACTGCTGACCGCGTTCGACTGCGAGCAATTGTTCATACTGGGTGATTTCCTGCACGCCCGCCATGCCCACGCCCCGGCGACGCTGGCGCGGCTACGGGCTTGGCGGGCGCAGCACAGCGCCTTGCACATCGTGCTGGTGCGCGGCAACCATGACCGCCATGCCGGAGATCCACCTTCCGACCTGGGTATCGAATTGGCCAATGAACCTTGCCTGGTCGGGCCGTTCGCCCTCTGCCACGAGCCTGAACCGCACCCCTCTCACGCGGTGCTGGCCGGGCATGTGCACCCGGTCTTCGTCTTGCGCGGGCGCGCCAGGCAGCGGCTGCGGTTGCCGTGCTTCGTGATCGACGCACGGGTCAGCCTGCTGCCCGCGTTTGGTGAGTTCACCGGAGGGTGGACGGTCGAGCCACTACCGGGCAACCGCGTGTTCCTGGCAGGCGCCGATCAGGTATGGCCCCTGCAGGGCTGATCACACGTCAGGCGACCGGCGCGGGTGGTGGCTCGTCGGGCAAGGTCGGCTCGCCAGGCTCCTGGGGGGGCGATTCGCCAGGCGGCGAGGTGGGCGCTGGGTCGGGATCGGGTTGTCCCGGGATACCGCCCAACTGCATTGGCATCGGATGTGCCAGCAGGGTCCAGGCCAACAAGCCGACCTGGTTGGGCTGCAACACAGCCAGCTTTGCACTGATTGCGGGATCTAGTTTCATTGGCGACTCCTCACAGGGGCCGATGCGCGTCATGCGCATTCGGCACTGTTCAACTTCTTGGAGTGCCTGCGCGGTAACTAATTCCCCGCGCTCGTCGGCTCAGGTGCGTGGCAGGGTGACGCCGCGCTGGCCCTGGTACTTGCCGCCGCGATCCTTATAGGACACTTCGCACTCTTCGTCGGATTCGAGGAAGAGCATCTGCGCCACGCCTTCGTTGGCGTAGATTTTCGCCGGCAACGTGGTGGTGTTGGAGAACTCCAGGGTCACATGGCCTTCCCACTCGGGCTCGAGCGGGGTGACGTTGACGATGAT
Source organism: Pseudomonas sp. S31 (assembly GCF_016648105.1). Classification (GTDB taxonomy): domain Bacteria; phylum Pseudomonadota; class Gammaproteobacteria; order Pseudomonadales; family Pseudomonadaceae; genus Aquipseudomonas. The sequence goes on from NZ_JACVVE010000013.1 coordinate 10,936, forward strand.
GCCACAACGCGCGTAGGTGCTCTTGCCCAGGCAGATGGTCAGCACGTTGCGCGGGATGCGGAAGTACTCGACGGTGCGCGCCAGGGCGAAGGAGTTGGGCGGGATGATGCAGACGTCGCTCTTGACGTCGACGAAGCTGCCGGCATCGAAGTTCTTCGGGTCGACGGTGGCCGAGTTGATGTTGGTGAACACCTTGAATTCGTCGGCGCAGCGCACATCGTAGCCGTAGCTGGAAACGCCGAAGGAGATGACCCGGCTGTCGTGCTCGCCGCGCACCTGGCGCTCGACGAACGGTTCGATCATGCCGTGTTCCTGCGCCATGCGGCGAATCCACTTGTCCGATTTGATGCTCATGGCGGGGGAGTCCTGAAGAGTTGCGAGGGAAAAACAAAGGCGCATCTTACCGGTCCCGGCGCCTGGGTTAAAGTTCCATGCCGCATCCCGCGCCGGACGGGGGCTGCGACGGCCGCCGATCCGAATTTCGGTAAAGCGCCTTCTGGCCATTGGCAGGTCGCGGAAAGTGGGTTAAGGTGGCGCCACTGTGCTGCACGTGACACCGAGAATCTCTAGTTTGATGCACGATCCTGATCGGCCCATCGCTGAATTTTCTGCTCTCTTTGCGCTCAGTCCCGGGCAGGGTTTTTCCTGACCGTTATCAACTTTGTCCAAGGAGACAGAAACATGTCCAACCGTCAATCCGGTACCGTCAAGTGGTTCAACGATGAGAAGGGCTACGGCTTCATCACCCCTCAGTCGGGCGACGACCTGTTCGTGCACTTCAAAGCCATCCAAGCTGACGGCTTCAAGACCCTGAAAGAAGGCCAGGCTGTTACTTTCGTCGCTACCCGCGGCCAGAAAGGCATGCAGGCTGAAGAAGTTCAGATCGCCTAAGTCGATCTCGCTTCCTCGCTTTCAAAAAAACCCGCCTTCTGGCGGGTTTTTTCATGCCCTGTGGGAGCGCTTCAGTCCTCGCTGATGGTGATGCTCGGCATCGCTGGCGCTGCGGCTTCCTGCAGCACGATCCGCGCCCCGACCTGGCGCGCCAGCTCCTGGTAGACCATGGCGATCTGGCTCTCCGGCTCGGCGATGGCCGTGGGCTTGCCGCTGTCGGCCTGTTCGCGGATCAGCATCGACAGCGGCAGCGAAGCCAACAGCTCGACGCCATACTGGGCCGCCAGCTTCTCGCCGCCGCCCTCGCCGAACAGGTGCTCGGCATGGCCGCAGTTCGAGCAGATGTGCACGGCCATATTCTCGACCACGCCCAGCACCGGGATGTTGACCTTGCGGAACATCTCCACGCCCTTCTTGGCGTCCAGCAATGCCAGGTCCTGCGGGGTGGTGACGATCACCGAACCGGCCACCGGTACCTTCTGCGCCAGGGTCAGCTGGATATCGCCGGTACCCGGTGGCATGTCGATGACCAGGTAGTCGAGGTCGTCCCAGGCGGTCTGGGTCACCAGTTGCAGCAGCGCTCCGGAAACCATAGGGCCACGCCAGACCATCGGCGTGTTGTCATCGGTGAGAAATGCCATCGACATGACTTCGACACCGTGGGCCTTGATCGGCACGAACCATTTCTGTTCGCGCACCTGGGGCCGCGTGCCCTCGGCGATACCGAACATCACGCCCTGGCTGGGGCCGTAGATATCGGCATCGAGAATGCCCACGCGAGCGCCCTCGCGGGCCAGCGCCAGGGCCAGGTTGGCCGCTGTGGTCGACTTGCCCACCCCGCCCTTGCCCGAGGCGACCGCGACGATGTTCTTCACGTTGGCCAGCGCCGGCACCTGGGCCTGGGCCTTGTGCGCGGCGATCACGCAGTCGATCGATACCTCGGCGCTGGCGACGCCGTCGAGGTTCTCGAGGGCGGTACGCAGTACCTGCGCCCAACCCGCCTTGAACAGGCCGGCGGCGTAGCCCAGTTGCAACTGGACCGCGACCTGCCCGCCCTGGATCTCGATGGCGCGCACGCACCCGGCGCTGACCGGGTCCTGGTTCAGGTAGGGGTCGGTGTACTGGCGAAGCACACCTTCGACGGCGGCACGGGTGACGGCACTCATGGAGACTCCCATTGGCAAACGATTGAGTGAAACAGGCGCCTATCCTAACCCGTCAATCGTCAGCAGATGCGTCCTTGGGGTGAAATATCTTCGCCAGCCCTTTATAGTGGCCGATCAACCTCATTTTTACCCCGTCGCCAGATAAGTAGCCGAGCCACCATGTCCGAGCCACGTCAGATTCTCGTCACCAGCGCCCTGCCCTATGCCAATGGATCCATCCACCTTGGCCATATGCTCGAGTACATCCAGACGGACATGTGGGTGCGCTTCCAGAAGCTGCGCGGCAACCAGTGCATCTATGTCTGCGCCGACGACGCCCACGGCTCGGCCATCATGCTGCGTGCGGAAAAGGAAGGCATCACCCCCGAGCAGCTGATCGCCAACGTCCAGGCCGAGCACAGCGGTGACTTCGCCGATTTCCTGGTCGACTTCGACAACTTCCACTCGACCCACTGCGAAGAAAACCGCGAGCTGTCCAACCTCATCTACACCCGCCTGAAGGATGCCGGGTACATCGCCACCCGTTCGGTCACCCAGTACTACGACCCGGAAAAAGGCATGTTCCTGGCCGACCGTTTCATCAAGGGCACCTGCCCCAAGTGCGCGGCCGAGGACCAGTACGGCGACAACTGCGAGAAGTGCGGCGCCACCTATGCCCCGACCGAGCTGAAGAACCCTAAGTCGGCGATCTCCGGGGCTACCCCGGTGTTGCGCGACTCCCAGCACTTCTTCTTCAAGCTGCCCGAGTTCCAGAGCATGCTGCAGCAGTGGACTCGCAGCGGCACCCTGCAGGATGCGGTGGCCAACAAGCTGGCCGAATGGCTCGACTCGGGCCTGCAGGAATGGGACATCTCGCGCGACGCGCCTTACTTCGGCTTCGAGATCCCAGGCGAGCCTGGCAAGTTCTTCTACGTCTGGCTGGACGCGCCGATCGGCTACATGGCCAGCTTCAAGAACCTCTGCGCACGCCGTCCGGAGCTGGACTTCGATGCGTTCTGGAATGCCGACTCCAAGGCCGAGCTGTACCACTTCATCGGCAAGGACATCGTCAACTTCCATGCCCTGTTCTGGCCAGCCATGCTCGAAGGCGCAGGCTACCGCAAGCCGACCGGCATCAACGTGCACGGCTACCTGACCGTCAACGGCGCGAAGATGTCCAAGTCGCGCGGCACCTTCATCAAGGCGCGCACCTATCTCGACCACCTGCAGCCCGAATACCTGCGCTACTACTACGCCGCCAAGCTGGGCCGTGGTGTCGACGACCTCGACCTGAACCTCGAGGACTTCGTGCAGAAGGTCAACTCCGACCTGGTCGGCAAGGTCGTCAACATCGCCAGCCGCTGCGCCGGCTTCGTGCACAAGGGGAATGACGGCGTGCTGGTGGCCGGTGATGCCGCGCCTGAACTGACCGACGCCTTCCTGGCCGCCGCTCCATCCATTGCCGAAGCCTACGAAGGCCGCGACTTCGCCCGTGCCATGCGCGAGATCATGGCCCTGGCCGACCGCGCCAACGCCTGGATCGCCGACAAGGCCCCGTGGTCGCTGGCCAAGCAGGAAGGCAAGCAGGCCGAGGTGCAGGCGATCTGCGCCCAGGGCATCAACCTGTTCCGTCAGCTGGTGATCTTCCTCAAGCCGGTACTGCCATTGCTGGCTGCAGACGCCGAGGCCTTCCTCAATGTCGCGCCATTGACCTGGAACGACCACGTGTCGCGCCTGGAAAACCACACGCTGAACGCCTTCAAGCCGTTGATGAACCGCATCGAGCCTGCCAAGGTCGAGGCCATGGTCACCGCCAGCAAGGAAGACCTGGCCGCCACCCAGACCGCCGCCCCCGCGGGCAACGGCGAACTGGCCAAGGATCCGCTGTCGGCCGAGATCGAGTTCGACACCTTCGCCGCCGTCGACCTGCGCGTGGCGCTGATCGTCAAGGCCGAGGCGGTAGCCGGTGCCGACAAGCTGCTGCAACTGACCCTGGACATCGGTGACGAGCGTCGCAACGTGTTCTCCGGCATCAAGTCGGCGTACCCGGACCCATCCAAGCTCGAAGGCCGCCTGACCATGATGGTGGCCAACCTCAAGCCGCGCAAAATGCGCTTTGGCATCTCCGAGGGCATGGTCATGGCGGCCGGCCCTGGCGGCGAAGAGATCTACCTGCTCAGCCCTGACAGCGGCGCCAAGCCCGGCCAGCGCATCAAGTAAGCCCCCAAGCCCCGGCCTCAGCGCCGGGGCTTTCGTTTTCCGCCATCGACCCAGGCGAGACGCCGCCCGGATGACAGTGGATAGCACGGGCTTCGCCCACTCTCATAGAAAAAACGTTAACCTATTGATTTTTCTGTGAATCTGTGGGAGCGGGCTTGCCCCGCGAAGCAAGCGACGCGGTGTATGGCCCCGGCTTTGCCGGTGTTCGCAGGGCAAGTCGCAGCGGCGAACCGCCACTCCCACAAGCCCCTTGTTCTCTGGGCGACAGCGTATTGATACTGCTCGGATCACTGCTGGCCTTGTACAATCGATCGAAAGCGAGCAGCGCTCGACCAAGCCGTGAAGGAAAGCCCTGATTCCATGAATGCCGCCAAACGCCTCGAGATCTTTCGCAGGCTGCACGAAGACAACCCGGACCCAAAGACCGAACTGGCCTACACCACTCCTTTCGAATTGCTGGTTGCCGTGACCTTGTCGGCGCAATCCACCGACGTTGGGGTCAACAAGGCGACGGCGCGGTTGTTTCCAGTCGCCAATACCCCCGAGGCCATCTATGCCCTGGGTGTCGAGGGGCTGAGCCAATACATCAAGACCATCGGCCTGTACAACAGCAAGGCCAAGAATGTGATCGAGGCCTGCCGCCTGCTCATCGAGCGCCACGGCAGCCAGGTCCCGCAAACCCGCGAGGCTCTGGAGGCCCTGCCAGGGGTGGGCCGCAAGACCGCCAACGTGGTGCTCAACACGGCCTTCCGGCAGCCGGCCATGGCCGTGGACACGCATATTTTCAGAGTCAGCAACCGCACCGGTATCGCACCCGGCAAGACGGTATTGGAAGTCGAACGCAAGCTGCTCAAGTTCGTCCCCAAGGACTACCTGCTGGACGCGCACCACTGGTTGATCCTTCACGGACGCTATGTCTGCCAGGCACGCAAGCCGCGCTGCGGAAGCTGCCGGATAGAGGATCTGTGCGAATTCAAGCATAAGACCTCGGACGATTGAGCCGATAGTCAAAAAGCAGCAACAGCGATTGAAAAAATCTTTTTTACCAGGCTTCGCTTTCTCGCTATAAGGACGGCCAATGGCCCCTGGCTTGGAGCGACTCATGAGTACCGACAAAGACGACCTGTCGATCGAAGATGACATTGACACCGTGGATGACGATGTAGAGCCTCAGGTGGAAACCGCAAAGACCAACCTGAGCAAGCGCCGCACCATCGACAACCTGTTGGAGGAGCGTCGCCTGCAGAAGCAGCTGGCCGACTTCGACTATGACCTTTAGCTCTGACCTGTAGCTCTGCGGGAGAGCCGCCGGGTGGTGGCTCTCCGCTGCGTGACCGTCAGACCAGGCTGTGGCGCTGGGCCAGCTCGATCAGGTCGACCAGCGAGCGCGCATTGAGCTTCAGCAGCAGGCGTGTCTTGTAGGTACTGACCGTCTTGTTGCTGAGGAACATGCTTTCGGCGATTTCCTTGTTGGACCTGCCCCTGGCCAATTGCTGCAATACGGTCATCTCGCGAGCCGAGAGGCGGTCGACCATTTCCGTTTCGCTCCCGCTTCCCAGCCGGCCTCGCGACTTGTGCAGGGCCTGGTTGGGGAAATAGCTGTAGCCTGACAACACCGCCTTGATCGCACTGAGCAGTTCGGTGAGTTCCTGCTGCTTGCAGACATACCCCGCCGCACCCGCCTGCATGCAGCGCATGGAAAAGTGCCCGGGCGCCTGCGACGTCAGCACCAGCACCCGGCTGCGGGGGCTGATGCCAGTCACCCGGGTGATGACCTCGAGGCCATCGAGCTTGGGGATGCCGATGTCGAGCACGACAATATCCGGCAGATAGTCCCGAACCAGTTGCAACGCGGCTACACCGTTGTCGGTCTCGCCGACGATATCGTACCCATGCCGCTCCATCAGCATGCGTACGGCCAGTCGTATGACTGGATGATCATCCACAATAAGGACTTTGTTCATGCGATATCCATTCAACAATTTTTCTAATCTTGGCGCGCCACAATAACCGAGCAGAACACCTCACAGCACAACCATTCCCTGCTTGAACACACGAATAGATAAAACCTACATTGTTAAGCGAAAATTCCTACGCGCAGTGGTTGGGAAGCGGCCTAATTCGCACTTCGTTCATAAACAACCGAAACGCTAGCAATGAATCCCAACGTTCGAAAAGTTGCCATTGGAGTTGCGGGCCGAGGGATTTTTCGCTTTTTCCTCGAGGGTCGGATTTACCAGGAAAAGATTCAGCAACGGGAAAGCCTTGGCACTTCCGCGCGGCGGGCATAACAGCTATCGATAGCGAAAAGAACTGACCGAGGCTGAACCCGTGGCCCGCTTGCAACCTGTCGCCCCACTGACCATCATTGCCATATTCGCCGGCATCGCCGAGGCTTCGGCGCTGGCCACGCTGCCTTTCCTGAGCGAACACAGCCAAGCGTTGTATACCTGGTTCCTAGTGGGTTTCCCGTTCTTTCTGACGGCGTTGTTCTTCATCACCCTCAACTTCAACTACAAGTCGTTCTACAAGCCCGACCCGCGCCAGGCAGCCGCTCGGCGCGCCAAGGCGACCCGCGAAGCATTAGCCGAACGACCGGTCGACGCCAACGAATCGCCAGGGCTCGACGCAGCGCTCACCGTCACGCTTTCCGGCCCGGCGGCGCAGCAGATGATCGAGAGCCAGATCCTCCACCTCCTGACACAACCCGCATCGCGCGAGAGTCATTGGCTGTTCTGCAACCTCGACAAACGCCAGTGCATACGTTTGTCGCTCAGTGAACTGGCCGACGGAGCAAGCGCGGACCTGCCCTGACAGGTCTGCGAGTAAAAAAAACCCCGGCCTGGGCCGGGGTCGATACAGCGGAGGTGCCTCAGAGCAGCGAACGGCCCTTGTTGGCGGCAATGCGCATGCGCAGTGCGTTGAGCTTGATGAAGCCAGCAGCGTCCGCCTGGTTGTAGGCGCCGCCATCTTCCTCGAAGGTCGCGATGTTGGCGTCGAACAGCGAGTCGTCAGACTTGCGACCAACCACGGTGACGTTGCCCTTGTACAGTTTCAGACGCACGACGCCGTTCACGTTGACCTGCGAAGCGTCGATCATCTGCTGCAGCATGACGCGCTCCGGGCTCCACCAGTAGCCGGTATAGATCAGGCTGGCGTACTTCGGCATCAGCTCGTCTTTCAGGTGAGCGACTTCGCGGTCCAGGGTGATCGACTCGATCGCACGGTGGGCCTTGAGCATGATGGTGCCGCCTGGGGTCTCGTAGCAGCCACGGGACTTCATGCCGACATAGCGGTTCTCGACGATGTCGAGGCGGCCGATGCCGTTGGCGCCGCCGATGCGGTTGAGGTCCGCCAGTACGGTCGCCGGGGTCTTCTCGACGCCATCGATGGCGACGATGTCACCATTGCGGTAGGTCAGCTCGAGGTAGGTCGCCTGGTCGGGGGCGTTCTCTGGGGAGACGCTCCAACGCCACATGTCTTCCTCGTGCTCGGTCCAGGTATCTTCCAGGACACCGCCTTCGTAGGAGATGTGCAGCAGGTTGGCGTCCATCGAGTACGGCGACTTCTTCTTGCCGTGGCGCTCGATCGGGATGCCGTGCTTCTCGGCGTAGTCCATCAGCTTCTCGCGGGACAGCAGGTCCCACTCACGCCAGGGTGCGATGACCTTGACACCTGGCTTGAGCGCGTAGGCACCCAGTTCGAAACGCACCTGGTCGTTGCCTTTGCCGGTGGCGCCATGGGAAATGGCGTCGGCGCCGGTTTCGTTGGCGATTTCGATCAGGCGCTTGGCGATCAGCGGACGGGCGATGGAGGTACCCAGCAGGTACTCGCCTTCGTATACGGTGTTGGCGCGGAACATCGGGAACACGAAGTCACGCACGAATTCTTCGCGCAGGTCATCGATGTAGATCTCTTTGACGCCCATCGCCTGGGCCTTGGCGCGGGCTGGCTCGACCTCTTCGCCCTGCCCCAGGTCAGCGGTGAAGGTCACCACTTCGCAGTCGTAGGTATCTTGCAGCCACTTGAGAATCACCGAAGTATCAAGGCCGCCGGAATACGCCAGTACGACCTTTTTTACGTCCGCCATGCCATCACTCCACGGGGTTGTACGGAAAGGGATCGATTCTACCGGCCTTGCCGACAAATTTACAGTGGGGCGACAGCTTCTGACGACAAAGCGACAGTATCTGTCGACGGCGCGACGTAAAGGTGGTTGCTGGAACATCTTCGGCGCCTGCGGGTGTTCAACACAACATCTCATAGGCGCTGAAAATGTTGTGGCAGGCACCTGGTGGCCCTGATGCAATCCAAAGAACCACCCCAGGCATCCACCTTGAATCAGGGCGCCTTCGCTCCAGGCGCAGCCGCAGCCGGCGCTGCGGTCGCTGCCGGAGCCGTTTTCTGCACCGGCTCCACCACAGGCTTCTCCGCCATTGCCACGCGGTCCAGCTCGATGTTCACCCGGCGGTTGCGCGCGCGGTTGGCGGCGCTGTTGTTCTTCACCAGCGGGTAGCGCTCGCCGTGGAAGCGCACGGTGATCTGCTCTTCCGGTACGCCATGGGCCTTGAGGTACTCGGCCACAGCCAGCGCGCGCCGACGCGAAGTGTCGCGGTTGGTCAGCCGGTTGCCGCTGTAGTCGGAGTGGCCGTTGAGCTCGATGTGGTTCACCGAAGGGTCGGCCTTGAGATAGTCGAGGATCACGTCCAGGCGGCTGCGCGCCGAGGCATCCAGCTCGATGCCACCACCAGGGAAGCCTACCTGGGTCTGGCGGATCTGGTCGAAGTTCATGGGCAGCATCTTGCTGGCACAGGCCTGGTAGTCGCTGTAGGCCTTGGCGAAGCTCACCGGCAGGACGCGAACCTCCATGGCCCGGCCGCCTTCACCGGCAAAGTTGCGCACCACCGTGCTGCGGCCATCGAGCAGGCCGTTGATCAGGCGGCTGGCCTGGCCCTGGGACGAGGTGAACAGCACGCCGGTGCGGGCCATGCGCACCGCGCCCAGGTTGACGTCGCCACGCCCAGGCTGCCAGGGCGCGGCGGCGGCCAGCAAGGTGGCGGAGCCTGCGCCCAGCACGTTGCTGGCCGAACGCAGCTGGAACACCGGCTGTTCGCCCGCCCGCCGTACGAACTCGCCACTGCCGAAGCCGTCGATCGGCTGGATCAGGCGGCATTCGAACTGGTCGCCTTCGACTTTCCAGGCGACATTCTCCATGCGGGTCTGGAAGGTCAGCGCGCCCGCCGGCAGGCTGGCGAACAAGGTGAACAGGGCTAGGTAACGCTGGCGCACGGGCGGCTCCACATAGTTTGACGGCTTACCTGGAGGCTATCGGGCGCTTGCCGGAAAACTTGAAGCCCGTGCTCGGCCCAGGGTTTTCCGGTAGCATTGGGCCTTGAGTTCGACCCGCCTGGAATCCCCAATGTCCGATCGCCTGACCCTTCTGCGTCCCGACGACTGGCACATCCATCTGCGTGATGGTGCCGTCCTGCCTCATACCGTTGGCGATGTGGCGCGTACCTTCGCCCGTGCCATCATCATGCCCAACCTGGTTCCGCCGGTCCGCAATGCCGTCGAGGCCACTGCCTATCGCGAGCGCATCCTCGCCGTCCGCCCGGCCGGCAGCCGCTTCGAGCCGCTGATGGTGCTGTACCTCACCGACCGCACCAGCCCGGACGACGTCCGCGCAGCCAAGGCCAGCGGCATCGTGTACGCGGCCAAGCTGTATCCGGCCGGCGCCACCACCAACTCCGATTCCGGCGTGACCAGCATCGACAACATCTTCCCCGCACTCGAGGCACTGGCCGAAACCGGCATGCCGCTGCTGGTGCATGGCGAAGTGACCCGCAGCGAGATCGACGTGTTCGACCGCGAGAAGCGCTTCATCGACGAACACCTGCGTCGTGTGGTCGAGCGCTTCCCCACGCTGAAAGTGGTATTCGAGCACATCACCACGTCCGATGCTGCCCAGTTCGTCAGCGAGGCCCCGGCCAACGTCGGCGCCACCATCACCGCCCAGCACCTGCTGTACAACCGCAACCACATGCTGGTCGGCGGCATCCGCCCGCACTTCTATTGCCTGCCGATCCTCAAGCGCAACACTCACCAGGTGGCGCTGCTGGACGCGGCCACCAGCGGTAACCCGAAGTTCTTCCTCGGCACCGACTCGGCGCCACACGCGCGTCACGCCAAGGAAAACGCCTGCGGTTGCGCGGGCTGCTACACCGCCTATGCGGCGATCGAGCTGTACGCCGAAGCCTTCGACCAACGCAACGCGCTGGACAAACTGGAAGGCTTCGCCAGCCTTCACGGCCCGGCCTTCTATGGCCTGCCGACGAACACCGACACCATTACCCTGGTCCGCGAGGAGTGGACTGCCCCGGACAGCCTGCCGTTTGGCGAGCAAACGGTCGTGCCGCTGCGCGCAGGTGAAAAACTGCGCTGGCGCCTGCTGGAGGACAACGCGTGAGCGAGGACCTCTACGAAGACGACCAGGACGTCCAATCGGGCAGCGGTTCGCGCCACCCAATGGCCGAACGCTTCCGCGGTTACCTGCCCGTGGTGGTGGACGTCGAGACCGGCGGCTTCAACAGTGCCACCGACGCCCTGCTGGAAATTGCCGCCGTGACCATCGGCATGGACGAAAAAGGCTTCCTGTTCCCGGAACATACCTACTTCTTCCGGGTCGAGCCGTTCGAAGGTGCCAATATCGAGCCGGCAGCGCTGGAGTTCACCGGCATCAAGCTGGACCACCCGCTGCGCATGGCGGTGAGCGAGGAAAGCGCCCTTACCGACATCTTCCGGGGCGTGCGCAAGGCGCTCAAGGCCAACGGCTGCAAGCGGGCGATCCTGGTCGGACACAACAGCAGCTTCGACCTTGGCTTCCTCAATGCCGCCGTGGCGCGCAACGACCTCAAGCGCAACCCGTTCCACCCCTTCTCCAGCTTCGACACGGCCACCCTGGCTGGCCTGGCCTATGGCCAGACCGTACTGGCCCGTGCCTGCCAGAGCGCCGACATCGACTTCGATGGGCGTGAGGCGCACTCGGCACGCTACGACACCGAGAAGACTGCAGAGCTGTTCTGCGGCATCGTCAACCGCTGGAAAGAAATGGGCGGCTGGCGCGACTTCAACGATTGAGCCCTGACGGCAATCGTGAGGCACAAAAAAACCGGCTACCAGAGCCGGTTTTTTTGTGCCTGACAATTACAGCTTGCCAGCGTTCTCGCTCAGGTAGGCAGCGACGCCTTCTGGCGAAGCGGTCATGCCCTGGTCGCCTTTCTTCCAGTTGGCCGGGCAGACTTCGCCGTGCTCTTCGTGGAATTGCAGGGCGTCGACCAGACGCAGCAGCTCGTCCATGTTACGGCCCAGTGGCAGGTCGTTGACGATCTGCGAACGGACAACGCCGTTCTTGTCGATCAGGAAGGCGCCACGGAAGGCTACGCCGCCTTCGGACTCGACGTCGTAGGCCTTGCAGATTTCGTGGGAGATGTCGGCAGCCAGGGTGTACTTGACCTGACCGATGCCGCCATTGTTCACCGGGGTGTTACGCCAGGCGTTGTGGGTGAAGTGCGAGTCGATCGAGACGCCGATCACTTCCACGCCACGGGCAGCGAAGTCAGGGATGCGGTTGTCCAGGGCGATCAGCTCGGACGGGCAGACGAAGGTGAAGTCCAGTGGGTAGAAGAACACCAGGCCGTACTTGCCCTTGATGGCCGAGGCCAGGTTGAAGCTGTCGACGATCTCGCCGTTGCCCAGGACGGCTGGGACGGTGAAGTCGGGGGCTTGTTTGCCAACGAGTACGCTCATTGTAATCTCCTGATGAGGGTGAAGAACCGTTTGCCGGGCCGTGTGTAAGGCCCGACATCCAACAAAGGCCGACCATCATACACGGCTTCTCATGACAGGCCGAATCCAACCGCCGGTCGCTCAAGCACGGTGCCTTGCGAAAGCATTTTGACAAGCATTCTCATTACCATTAAGCTCCACCCCATCGACTCAACCAGCGATGGTCCGACTTTATGTATGTGTGTCTTTGTGTCGGCGTAACCGACAAACAGATCCGCAATGCGATCTATGAAGGATGCTGCAGCTACAAGGAAGTTCGAGCCGCGACCAACGTCGCAAGCCAGTGTGGCAAATGTGCCTGCGTGGCCAAGCAGGTGGTCCGCGAAACCCTGACCGAGCTGCAGGTGAGTCAACAGGCCGCCTTGCCCTACCCCGTGGAATTTACTGCCGCCTGAGCCAATCGTTTTCAAAGAACCGGACCCTGCGTCCGGTTTTTTTATGCCTGTAATTCAATAAGTTAGCGCTCCAACGCGGTTCACAAACATTCTTATTCCTATTAATTTTCACTTATTATTCAAGAACTTAGGTTTGACAGGTGTACATATCGGGATCAAACTTCCCTGTATCGGCATACTTCTACAGGGCAGGAACCCGCAATGAAAGGCGACGTAAGCGTCATCCAGCATCTCAACAAGATCCTCGGAAACGAGCTGGTCGCAATCAACCAGTACTTCCTGCACGCCCGCATGTACGAAGACTGGGGCCTGAACAAACTCGGCAAGCACGAGTACAAGGAATCCATCGACGAGATGAAGCACGCTGACAAACTGATCAAGCGTATTCTGTTCCTCGAAGGCATCCCCAACGTTCAGGACCTGGGCAAGCTGCTGATCGGCGAGCACACCAAGGAAATGCTCGAGTGCGACCTGAAGATCGAGCAAAAAGGCCTGGTCGACCTCAAGGCCGCCATCGCCCACTGCGAGACCCAGGGCGACTTCGGCTCGCGTGACATGCTCGAAGATATTCTCGAGTCCGAGGAAGAACACATCGACTGGCTGGAAACCCAGCTGGGCCTGATCGACAAGATCGGCATCGAGAACTACCTGCAGTCGCAGATGGGCGAAGAGTGATTGCCCTGAGCTGACTTCCCAGGCACAAAAAAACCCGCTCATGGCGGGTTTTTTCATGCCTCGGGATCAGGCTTCGGAAGCCTTGGCCTTGGCGGCGGCTTCTTTGATCAGGGTCTGCAGCTCACCCTTCTCGAACATTTCCAGCATGATGTCGCTGCCACCGACCAGCTCACCGCCGACCCACAGCTGCGGGAAGGTCGGCCAGTTGGCGTACTTGGGCAGGTTGGCGCGGATTTCCGGGTTCTGCAGGATGTCGACGTAGGCGAACTTCTCGCCACAACCCATCACCGCCTGCGATGCGCGCGCGGAGAAGCCGCACTGCGGGGCATTCGGCGAGCCTTTCATGTAAAGCAGAATGGTGTTGTTGGCAATCTGCTCTTTGATCGTTTCGATGATATCCATGTAGCACCTCGGCTGAACTTTCCGACGCAAATGTCGGCACGGTGACGCATTGTATCGGAAACCCGATCAGCGTGCTCGGCCTTGCCGCGCTTCAGGCAGCCTCCACGTGCACGGGCACGCCATTGAGTATCGCGTTGCCCGACCCGGCGTCGCGCAAGCGCTCATCGGTCAGGCCGCAGATCGCTTCGCACAGGTGGCAGGCACGGTGATGCACGGTCTTGGTCATGGCCGCCTCGCCCTCGTTGTGGTCCAGATCCGACTATGCACCCAGCCTCCTGCGCCTGCCAGCGCACTTCGCGCGGTGAATCGGCCGACATCAGGCTGGCCACGGGCGACAGCAATTTGCCAACTCGGCGGCAAGCCGTGTACAACCGCTGTAGCAAATAAAAAACAGCAGCGGTGTTCCGGGCGACGACACCCTTTGCAACAGTGACACTGTTTCTCCCCTTGGTTTCAGGCGACATTTAATTATAGTATTGCGCCTTTCCCTATTTCGTCCGCCCCGTGCGGCTTACGCCGCAGGTCACTCCCGTTGTCAAAAAAAACCACACGGTCGACCTGCATACCGTTGCAGATAAGGTAGTCAAACATGAGCGCTAGGCACTTTCTCTCCCTGATGGATTTCACCGCTGACGAATTGCTCGCCGTGGTCCGTCGAGGCATCGAGCTGAAGGACCTGCGTAACCGCGGCGTGCTGTTCGAGCCGCTGAAAAACCGCGTGCTGGGCATGATCTTCGAGAAGTCCTCGACGCGCACCCGCCTGTCGTTCGAGGCCGGCATGATCCAGCTCGGTGGCCAGGCGATCTTCCTCTCGCCACGCGACACCCAGCTGGGCCGCGGCGAGCCGATCAGCGACAGCGCCATCGTCATGTCGCGCATGCTCGATGCGGTGATGATCCGCACCCACGCTCACAGCACCTTGACCGAATTCGCCGCCAATTCGCGCGTGCCGGTGATCAACGGCCTGTCCGACGAGTCGCACCCCTGCCAGCTGCTGGCCGACATGCAGACCTTCGTCGAACACCGTGGCGCCATCCAGGGCAAGACCGTGGCCTGGGTCGGCGATGGCTTCAACATGTGCAACTCCTACATCGAAGCGGCCGTTCAGTTCGACTTCCAGCTGCGCATCGCCAGCCCGGAAGGCTACGACCCCGATCCACGCTTCCTGGCCCTGGGTGGCGAGCGCGTACAGATCGTCCGCGACCCGCGTGAAGCGGTGAAAGGTGCGCACCTGGTGACCACCGATGTCTGGACTTCCATGGGCCAGGAGGAGGAAACTGCACGGCGCCTGGCGCATTTCGCGCCTTACCAGGTCACCCGCGAACTGCTCGACCTGGCGGCATCCGACGCCCTGTTCATGCATTGCCTGCCCGCCCACCGTGGCGAGGAAATCAGCCAGGACCTGCTCGACGACCCTCGTTCGGTCGCCTGGGACCAGGCTGAAAACCGCCTGCATGCGCAGAAGGCCCTTCTCGAATTCCTTGTCGAACCGGCTTACCACCACGCATGAGTCAACCCCTACTGCTCAACCTGCGCGACCTCGCCTGTGGCTATGGCGACCAGCGCATCGTCCAGAACCTCAACCTGCACCTGAACGCAGGCGACATCGGTTGCCTGCTCGGGTCCTCGGGTTGCGGCAAGACCACCACCTTGCGCGCCATCGCCGGCTTCGAGCCGGTGCACCAGGGTGAAATCCAGCTGGCCGGCGAGGTCATTTCCCGCGCAGGCTTCACCCTCGCGCCGGAAAAGCGCCGTATCGGCATGGTGTTCCAGGACTACGCACTGTTCCCCCACCTTACCGTGGCGCAGAACATCGCCTTCGGCATCGCCAAGCACCCGAACCAGGCAGCGGTGATCGAGGAGATGCTGGAGCTGGTCAAGCTGGGCGGCCTGGGCGGTCGTTACCCCCACGAGCTGTCCGGCGGCCAGCAGCAACGGGTGGCCCTGGCCCGGGCCCTGGCCCCGGAGCCGCAGCTGCTGTTGCTCGACGAGCCGTTTTCCAACCTCGACGTGGAGTTGCGCCGCCGCCTGAGCCATGAGGTCCGCGACATCCTCAAGAGCCGCGGCACCAGCGCGATCCTGGTCACCCATGACCAGGAAGAAGCCTTTGCCGTCAGTGACCATGTGGGCGTGTTCAAGGAAGGCCGCCTGGAGCAATGGGACACCCCCTACAACCTGTACCACGAGCCGCAGACCCCTTTCGTGGCCAGCTTCGTCGGCCAGGGCTACTTCATTCGCGGCCAGATGAGTAGCCACGATGCGGTCACCACTGAACTGGGCGAACTGCGTGGCGACCGGGCCTACGGCATGGCGCCTGGCAGCTCGGTGGATGTGCTGCTGCGCCCCGACGACATCGTCCATGCCCCGGACAGCAGCCTGCGCGCCAGCATCGTTGGCAAGAGCTTCCTTGGCGCCTCGACCTTGTACCGCCTGCAACTGCCGACCGGCAGCCAGCTCGAGGCGATCTTCCCGAGCCATATCGACCACCAGCTCGGTGACGATGTCGGGATCAGCGTGGCAGCCGATCACCTGGTGTTGTTCGCGGTGCCCGGTAGCGTCGCGGCGCAGCTGTCACGCCAGGAGAACGGCGTGCGCCGCTACAGTTCGGCGACCTGATGCACACGCTTGGGGCCGCGCAGCGGCCCTTTCAGCCTCGGCCGATCCCGGCAAAGGCACCTTGGGTATGCTCGGCCAGAACCGCCGCTGCCAGCTCGACCTCCAGCCCGCGCCGCCCGGCACTCACATGAATGGTCGCAAAATTTTGCGCCGAGTCATCGATGAAGGTACGCAGGCGTTTCTTCTGCCCTAACGGGCTGATCCCCCCGACCAGGTAACCGGTGGCACGTTGCGCTGCCATGGGATCAGCCATTTCGCACTTCTTCACCCCTGCAGCCTGCGCCAGCGCCTTGAGGTCCAGGGTGCCGCCCACCGGCACCACCGCCACCAGCAACTCGCCCTTTTCAGTGCTGGCCAGCAGCGTCTTGAACACCTGACGCGGATCGAGGCCGAGCTTTTCCGCTGCCTCCAGCCCATAGGAGGCCGACTTGGGGTCGTGTTCGTAACTGTGCACGCGGTGTTCGGCGCGCGCCTTCTTCAGCAAGTCGAGGGCGGGGGTCATTCGATGCTCCGATCTGGGACAGGTCGGCGGCTACTTTAGGGCAAATTCCCCGCGCCAGCCAATCCACCGCCAAGGGACGCCTCTAGCGTGGGATATGCACCCCGAATGCGGGCCCGAATCGTGACCGACCGTTCACTTTCGACCTTTGACATCAGCGTTTCTTGTCTATATTTTTTCGTTTGTGAATAATCCATGCACTCATAATGTGCATGTTTCAACATCCGCCCGGCGTCAATGGGGATCGACTCCGGGCCTTGCTGTCGAGCGCCCTGCGCCTCACAACAAAAACAACCGAGGTCATACATGACGACTGCTCTTCGCGAACCCACACTGTCCAACCAGTGCCTGGCCGAATTTCTCGGCACCGCGCTGCTCATCTTCTTCGGCACCGGCTGCGTCGCGGCCCTCAAGGTCGCCGGCGCCAGCTTCGGGCTCTGGGAAATCAGCATCATCTGGGGCGTGGGCGTGAGCATGGCGATCTACCTCACCGCCGGCGTTTCCGGCGCGCACCTTAACCCGGCCGTAAGCATCGCCCTGACCCTGTTCGGCACCTTCGACCGGCGCAAATTGCCGTTCTACATGCTCGCCCAGGTCGCCGGTGCCTTCTGCGGCGCGGCAGTGGTCTACGCGCTTTACAGCAGCCTGTTCTTCGATTTCGAACAAAGCCACGCCATGCTGCGCGGCAGCGAGGCCAGCCTCGAACTGGCCTCGGTGTTCTCCACCTACCCTCACCCGGCGCTTTCCACCGGCCAGGCTTTTCTGGTCGAAGTGGTGATTACCGCCATCCTGATGGCCGTGATCATGGCCCTCACCGACGATAACAACGGCTTGCCGCGCGGTGCGCTGGCCCCCTTGCTGATCGGCTTGCTGATCGCCGTGATCGGTAGCGCCATGGGCCCACTGACCGGGTTCGCGATGAACCCCGCCCGGGATTTCGGGCCAAAACTGATGACTTTCCTCGCCGGATGGGGAGAAATCGCCTTCACTGGGGGGCGGAGCATCCCTTATTTCCTGGTACCGGTGTTCGCACCGATCCTCGGCGCATGCCTGGGTGCCGCAGCCTACCGCGGCCTGATCGCCCGCAACCTGCCTGCGCCAACCTGCATGGACGCCGAAACCAACGCCAATCGCCAGGGCGACACGCAAGTCGACTGACACGGACTCGCGCCCCCGCCCCGACCTCCTCCATTTGCAAGGCCTACGACCATGACAGACACCCAGGATAAGAACTACATCATCGCCCTGGACCAGGGCACCACCAGTTCACGGGCGATCATTTTCGACCGCGACGCCAACGTGGTCGGCACCTCCCAGCGCGAGTTCGCCCAGCACTACCCGCAGGCCGGCTGGGTCGAGCACGACCCGATGGAGATCTTCGCCACGCAGAGCGCGACCATGGTCGAGGCACTGGCCCAGGCCGGTATCAGCCACGCCCAGGTGGCCGCCCTGGGCATCACCAACCAACGCGAGACCACGGTGGTGTGGGACAAGGAAACCGGTCGCCCGGTGTACAACGCCGTCGTCTGGCAATGCCGCCGCAGCACCGAGATCTGCGCCCAGCTCAAGCGCGATGGCCATGAAGACTACATTCGCGAAGCCACCGGCCTGGTCACCGACCCGTACTTCTCCGGCACCAAGCTGAAGTGGATCCTCGACAACGTCGAGGGCGTGCGTGAACGCGCCGAGCGTGGCGAACTGCTGTTCGGCACCATCGACACCTGGCTGATCTGGAAATTTTCCGGCGGCAAGGTGCATGTCACCGACTACACCAATGCTTCACGCACCCTGATGTTCAACATCCACAGCCTGCAGTGGGATGACAGACTGCTGGAGATCCTCGGCATCCCGCGGCAGATGCTGCCGCAAGTGCGCCCGTCCTCCGAGGTGTACGGCCATACCAAGAGTGGCATCGCCATCGCCGGTATCGCCGGCGACCAGCAATCGGCGCTGTTCGGCCAGATGTGCGTGGAGCCCGGCCAGGCCAAGAACACCTACGGCACCGGCTGCTTCCTGTTGATGAACACTGGCGACAAGGCGGTCAAGTCGTCCCATGGCCTGCTCACCACCATCGCCTGCGGCCCTCGCGGCGAGGTGGCCTACGCCCTCGAAGGCGCGGTGTTCAACGGCGGCTCCACCGTGCAGTGGCTGCGTGACGAACTGAAGATCGTCAACGATGCCCTGGACACCGAATACTTTGCCAGCAAGGTCAAGGACAGCAATGGCGTGTACCTGGTACCGGCATTCACCGGCCTGGGCGCGCCCTACTGGGACCCATACGCGCGCGGCGCGCTGTTCGGCCTGACCCGCGGGGTGAAGGTCGACCACATCATTCGTGCCGCCCTCGAGTCGATCGCCTACCAGACCCGCGACGTGCTCGACGCCATGCAGCAAGACTGCGGTGAGCGCCTGTCCGAACTGCGCGTGGACGGCGGCGCGGTAGCCAACAACTTCCTCATGCAGTTCCAGGCCGACATCCTCGGTACCTGCGTCGAGCGGCCGAAGATGCGTGAAACCACCGCCCTCGGCGCCGCGTACCTGGCCGGCCTGGCCAGTGGCTTCTGGAGCGGCCTGGACGAGCTGCGCGACAAGGCGATCATCGAGCGCGAGTTCAGCCCGCAGCTCGACGAAGCGCACAAGGAGAAGCTGTACGCCGGCTGGAAGAAGGCGGTCGAGCGCACCCGTGACTGGGAAGATCACGAGGTCTGAGGGCGAGCTACAGCTCCGCTCTTACAGAAAAGGTGACGGCCAGAGGGCTATTCGTCCACTGGCCGTCATCCATTTCCTACGGCATCATTGCAGAATTTGTCCGGCAGCCCCAAAGGACCGCCCATGAATCTGCCCCCTCGCCAACAACAAATCCTCGAACTGGTGCGTGACCGCGGTTACGTCAGTATCGAGGAAATGGCGCAGTTGTTCGTCGTGACCCCGCAGACCATCCGTCGCGATATCAACCAGCTCGCGGAGCTCAACCTGCTACGCCGCTACCACGGTGGCGCCGCCTACGACTCGAGCATCGAGAACACCGCCTATGCCATGCGCGCCGACCAGATGCGCGATGAGAAGCAGCGCATCGCCGAAGCGGTGGCGCGGCAGATTCCCGACCACGCCTCGCTGTTCATCAACATCGGCACCACCACCGAATCGATCGCGCGGGCACTGCTCAACCACAGCCACCTCAAGATCATCACCAACAACCTGCACGTGGCCGCGATCCTGGCCGCCAAGGATGATTTCGAAGTGCTGGTGGCCGGGGGCACGGTCCGCCGCGACGGCGGCGTGGTCGGCCAGGCCAGCGTCGACTTCATCAGCCAGTTCAAGGTCGATTTCGCCTTGGTGGGCATCAGCGGTATCGACGAAGACGGCAGCCTGCTCGACTTCGACTTCCAGGAAGTGCGGGTTTCCCAGGCGATCATCGCCAATGCCCGGCAGGTGATCCTCGCCGCCGACTCGAGCAAGTTCGGGCGCAATGCCATGGTTCGCCTGGGTTCGATCAACCTGGTCGATTGCCTGGTGACCGACCAGGCGCCTGCGCCTGGCCTGAGTCAGTTGCTCACTCAATACAAGATACGGGTCGAGGTGGTTTGAGGGCTGGCGGGCGCCTGGCGTTGGACCTTCGTCGCTTTTGACATCGAGCGCCGCGCGGGCGGCGCTCGATGTCAGCAACACCGCAACTATCAAACCAACCACCTCAGGCCACCCATATTTTCGCTTTTGTTCACTTTCTTGTCATCCGATCAGTTTTTTCTATAGAGACTGACTGGCGACGGCCTTTCTGTTGCGCTAATATTTTCGCAAACGAACATTGATGTTCATATTCGATATGAACAACCCCAGGAGGCTTTCCCGTGTCCCAGCCCGTTTCGTCCCAGCCCACCCTCGTCGACTGCTACGACCTCGCCGTGATCGGCGGTGGCATCAATGGCGTGGGTATCGCGGCCGATGCCGCCGGGCGCGGATTGAAGGTGTTCCTTTGCGAAAAGGACGACCTGGCACAACACACCTCCTCGGCCAGCAGCAAGCTGATCCACGGTGGCCTGCGTTACCTGGAGCACTATGAGTTCCGCCTGGTGCGTGAAGCACTCGCCGAACGCGAAGTGCTCCTCGCCAAGGCCCCGCACATCGTCAGGCCGATGCGCTTCGTGCTGCCGCATCGTCCGCACCTGCGCCCGGCCTGGATGATCCGCGCCGGCCTGTTCCTGTACGACCATCTGGGCAAGCGCAAACGCCTGGGCGCCTCGCGCAGCCTGCAATTCGGCCCTGGCTACCCGCTCAAGCCGCATATCACCCGTGGTTTCGAATATGCCGATTGCGCCGTCGACGACGCGCGCCTGGTAGTGCTCAACGCCATGGCCGCCCGTGAGCACGGCGCACACATCCACACCCGTACCCGTTGCCTGCGCGCCGAGCGCGTCGATGGCGTCTGGCAGGTGGAGTTGCAACTGGCCGACGGCAGCCTGCGCAGCATCCGCGCGCGCGCCCTGGTCAACGCCGCCGGGCCCTGGGTCGCGACCTTCATCAGGGACGACCTCAAGCTCGATGCCCCTTACGGTATCCGCCTCATCCAAGGCAGCCACATCATCGTGCCGCGCCTGTACGAAGGCGAACATGCCTACATCTTGCAGAACGAAGACCAACGTATCGTCTTCTGCATTCCCTACCTCGAACGCTTCACCCTAATCGGCACCACCGACCGTGAATACAGCGGCGACCCGGCCCAGGTGGCCATCACCGAGCAGGAAACCGACTACCTGCTGAACGTGGTCAACACGCACTTCAACCAACCGCTCAGCCGCTCCGACATCCTGCACACCTACTCCGGCGTGCGTCCGCTGTGCAACGATGAATCGGACAACCCCTCGGCGGTGACCCGCGACTACACCTTGGCGCTGTCGGCCAGCACTGGCCAGGCACCGCTGCTGTCGGTGTTCGGCGGCAAGCTGACCACCTACCGCAAGCTGGCGGAATCGGCCATGGCTGAACTCAAGCCGTTCTTCCCCCAAATGCGCGGCAGTTGGACGGCCCAAGCGCCGCTGCCGGGCGGCGAGCAAATGACCACCACGCAGGCGCTGGCGGACCAGTTGCTGGCCAAGCATGGCTGGCTGCCAGCAGCTATCGCCAAGCGCTGGGCGGCCACCTACGGCAGCCGCGTGTGGCAATTGCTCGACGGTGTGAGCGGCCCGGACGAGCTCGGCCAGACGATCGGGGGCGGCCTGTTCGGCCGCGAGGTGGACTACCTGTGCGAGACCGAGTGGGCGGGCAGTGCCGACGATATCCTCTGGCGCCGTACCAAGCTTGGCTTGTTCATCAGCGCAGCGGAACGTCTCATCCTCGAGGACTACCTGCGAAACACCCAAGCCAGGCAAACACGGGGGCGTGCCGCCTGACCGCCAGGCAAAGCGTCCTGATGTTCAGCCGTCCAGCCTGGCACGCAGTTCTTGGGCCAAGGTCCGCAGCAGGTGGCGCTCAACCTGCTCGTATTCGTACTTGAGGGCCTGACAACGCAGTGCGAAGGTCCAGTCGTCGATCTGCCCTGCGGCTACCTGCTCTTCGAGCGTGTCCATGCGCACATGCAGCGGCTGCAGGGCCTCTTCGAACCGTGCCGGGTGATACTCGCGTGCGTGGCTCTCCCAGAATGGCCTTTGCGCCAGGGCCTCAGCCACCAGTTCCGGGGTCTCGCTGGCCAGGACCTGGTCGCGCGCGCGGAGCAGGTCGCTGCTGTTGACGTGGGCGAACCCTGGATAATGCATGTCATCGTATTCAAGGGGCAGGTCGAGCGTGGAAGACAATTTGAGCCGGTAATACAAGCGGACCTCGATCTCATCCACGCCCAACGTCTGCTCGGCACGCAACCGCTCGATGTGCCGCACGGCAATTCGGTCGACTTCATCCAGGCGCCACAACGAACGCCCGAGCCGCCAAAGCCGCGTCTCTAGCGCCGTCCCTGGCTCCGCTGACACGGCCCTCTCCACCAGAACGCCGAGTTCAAGCTGCTCCAAGGTAAGCAGCAACCGGTCCTCACAGGTTCTCTGACCGCCGGCTTCGGCAAAAAGACGTATACGCACGGCCTCATGTCGCTCGCAGAACTCGAGAATTCGCCAGATGCGCGAACGGTAGCGCGCCGGTGCCTGGGCGAAGTCTTCGCCATGCACGAAGTCCGCGACGAAGCGCAACAGATCGGAGGCGCCCTGCTCTTCCTGCAATGCTTGGTACGTCGCCCGCCACCGATCACGCTGCGACTGCTCCGCCGCCCCGGCCAACTGCTCGAACACAGCATCGTCGACGGGTCGGTGACGCCGCGAAGGGCCCGCTTGCGCCTCGCCTCTGACTTGCTCGAGCGCGGCCTCGCTGGCCTCATCCAGGGGGTTGTCGTGCAACGCGTGATCTTCCACCTGCAGGCGTAGCTGTTGCAGATCCTGGCGTAACTGACGGATACGGTTGTCTCGTAAATCGACCCAGGCACGACGGGACACCGGCTCGGGCATCTGCTCCAAACCCGTCGACCTGAGCCGCACATCTCGCAGATGGCGCAGTTGGGTCAACACCGGCGCCCGGCCCAACGGGTTGCGGCTCAAGTCCAGCAGTTGCAGGTTGCGCATCCGCTGCAGCCGCTGCTCACCGGCCACATCGAGTTCGATCTGGTTGCGTGACAGCCGCAAACTCCTGAGCTGACTCATGCCTTCCAAACCCGCGGGGATGGTTGAGAGCCGGTTTCGTGAAAGATCCAGCTCCACCAGGTTGCCGAAGCGTTGCAGGAAGTCTTCGTCGATCTCAGCAAGGTCAAGGTTACGCAAGAACAGGCGCTTGACATGATCGAAGCGCACACCTTGCGGTAGCTGCGGCAGGCGCCCGATGCGCTCGCCATCGAAGTCCAGCACATATTCGCCAGCCACATTGGTGATCTTGCGTCTCCAGCAGCGCCGCAGCGCAGTCTCGAGTCGACGCCGGCGCACACCTTGCAGCGGATTGCCGGCAGCCCGGCGCCAATGCCGCAAGCTGCTGCGTAGTTGTCCCAGGTGCTCTTGAAGCTGCATGTAATGAGCCCACAGACCGGTATGCTGTGCGTCCACCGCCAAGAGGTACGCCTGTAGTTCATCATCGCCCAAGGTCGGGAATATCTGTTGAATACCACGGCGGATTGCCTGCCGTGAACCGCCCCCTCGCCCGCTGAGTGGATACCCGAGGCGCCCATCGCCCAGGCGCAGCGGGGGACGATATGCGCTGTGCAGAGGTTGCATGCCGCACCAGTTGGCGGCCTGCGCTCGGTCATTGGCGCTCATGCGTAACAGCCACTTGCCGAGCGCGTCCTCGCTCAGCCCACCGTCCTCGAGCTGAGCCAACTGAGCGTCCTCCAGGCTCAACCATAATGCCCGTTGCAAGCTATGGGAGCGGCCCGATGCGTGGGAAAGACGGTAACCCTCGGAGCGCCGCAATATGTACCTGGTCTGGTCGGCGTCCTGACGGCCTGCACTGGCCAGCAGTGCGCCTTCCTCCGAGTCGTGGCGAAGCTCGAGCCTGAACGTCGAGGGCCAGGAAATCCGCTCGCCCACCAGCCCCATGGCCAGGCGCTCGCTGTCGGCATTGACCGCGCGAGGCAGACACAGCCCAGCACACGCACGGTCCAGACGACGCTCGCGCAATTGCCAACGCGCCCGCTCGGCCAAGGACAGCGGCATGCGCCCCTGCGCCATCAGTTGCTCGAACTCCTCGCCACTGCACTGGCTCATCAACTCACCCACCTGGCGCCTGGACAACCCGGGGAATGTCTTGACCAGCAGGTTAGTGCCTTGCTCAGGCAACGAATCGGCAATCTGCCGTTCCAATGCGGACCCCGCCAGGTCCGGGAAGCGTTCATGCGTCCGATACAGGTCCAGCGCATCGTATAGCCGCGCCGGTGCGTCGCATTGTTCCAAGTGAAGGCGGCGCAATTGAGCCTCGCTCAAGCCAGTGATCTGCAGCAGATGCTCGGCTGTCTCATCGGCAACTGTCGAGAGCCTGGCGCTCACCCGTCGCACGAGTTGCCCGGCCCCCTGCCACTCACCAGGCTGCTCCAGCTCATGGCGCCAACCATCGCCACCGTTGCTTTCCAGGCGCGGTTGCCACGCCTCGCCGCGCGATGCATGGCGGATACGCGTGCTGCCCTGTGCTGGATCTTCGCTCACCCGGTACATGGCGCCGTCCAAGTGCCACATCCATTCATGCAGGCCATCACCTCGGCTCCAGGAAACCGGGTAACCCGGCAGGTCTGCGGCAGCCAGCCGAATGCGCCCGGCGCTCTTGCATACCGGGTGCAGCTCATCCACGAAGGGCGCGCGCTCCAGGTAATGCCGAACGGCGGTCCCCCCCTTGGCGATCAGCACGCCAGCGACGACGGTTTGCGCCACCGAGAACAAATGGTCCAGCGCGCCTTGGCGATCGCCGATCCGCCAGTCCTGATAGCCTTCGTAGACTTCGCCCGCCAACTCGACAGCGGTCACCGTCAGCAAGGCTTCCCCCAATACAGGGATGAACAGCCCCGCCAGGTTCAAGAGGTTCAGGCCAAGTTCGCGATAGGCTTGCAGGCGCGCATCACGCTCCTGCTGATCGACCTCTTCAGTGGGTGTCGCCAGTACGCGGGCATCATCGTACATCTTGTCTATCTGCAACTGGCGTACATGGGTGAACAACGGCGTATCGATCGCCAAGTGCCTGCCATCGAGTTCGGGCGTCTTTCCGGGCGGGCAAGCTTCCACCCGCTCATCCAGGGTTTGGTGAAAGGCCACGCGATCACGTTCGCTGATGAAACGGCTGAAGAATCTGCGATAAGCCCCTCCCGTCAAGCGTCGAGCCAGCGCCAGGAACAGCTCATCCCAGGACCGATACACGCCAATCGGCGACTCGGGATCACCAGGTATCCAGGCAAATACGCTCTGCAGGGGGTCGCCCACTGCAGGACGAAGCTCCAGCGTCACCACACCTCGCACGCACTTACCCAACAGATACAACTGCCGCGAGGCGACGCTTCCGTTAACGGCGGGTACCGTGGGAACCGCGCTGACAAGAGGCAAGAGCATCCAATAGCTCTGCTCGTCCAAGTCGCCCTTGAGTACCGCGCAGCGCACGGCGACCTCCAGATCGGCTTGGACACTTTCCTCGAAACACTGGTGCACGGCCGCCTTCGCCGAGCCTGCAGAGGCTCCAGGCTCATCTTCCGGCTCAAGGCAGTGGCGAAGCATGGCCTGATAGCTGCCCCCCACATCGACCTCGCGACAGCGTCCGGCAAAAACCTCGAAGCCGACGGGCAAGCGCCGGCCCTGGGGGTCGACCAGCCAGCCACGCCGACCGGGTGAAGGGCGCGTTTCAGCGATGTGGAAATTGTGCATTCCCGCTGCCAGCAAGGGCGTGGACGACCGCATCACATGACGACGAATGGGCCACCCCGGCGCCATCGGCGGCAGGGTGATGGTGCGCTCGACGCCAACACGGCAGCGCCGTAGGTCCGCGACCGTCACGCCGGCACGGCTCAATGCCTGGTTCAATCGGGTGAGCGCGAACTCATCCAATGCGGGGATGGCCCGCAAGATCCGCTCAAGGGCAAGCGTTGCCTGTTCCTGGCGCTGCAGCGCTCGATGCAAGCCAATCAGCCAGTCGATGTTTCCATGTTCTACCAACCAGCCCGGCAACTGCCGGGCAATCAAGGTGTCGACTGAATCAGCGGGGAAAAACGTGTCGGTCATAGGCTTCGCTCCTGAGAATGCAGCGACCAGTTAACCAACCCCAAGGCAGGGCGCAGCGGTATTGACGTAGGCCCACGTGTAGGCGGCAATCGGCAATCGTTCGGTTTTCCGACCCAATACGCGAGAAAGATTCGAAAAACCGAACACGAAACCGCGAAAGGTGCCCCCCAGACGCTGCCCCACACCCGCACGATCAGGAGATTTCGCATCTCATATCAGCTTGGCACGACTCATGCTCTACACTCTTCACTCGAATGCACCGCTTCATGCTGTATTCGTTGAACGAAGAGCCCCGCCAACGGCTCCATAAGAAAAACAAACACGTCGAGGAAAATTTGATGCGTATCGTTCGTCAATTGTTGGGCGCCGCCATCGCGGCTGCGGTTATCGCTTCGCCGGCCATGGCCGAAGAGCTGAACGGCACCCTGAAGAAGATCAAGGATTCGGGCACCATCACCCTGGGGCACCGCGACTCCTCCATTCCATTTTCCTACCTGGCCGGCAGTCAAACGCCAGTGGGCTACTCCCATGACATCCAGCTGGCCGTGGTCGATGCCTTGAAGAAGCAGCTGGGGATCGACATCAAGGTCAAGTACAACCTGGTCACCTCCCAGACCCGCATCCCGCTGGTGCAGAACGGCACCGTCGACCTGGAGTGCGGCTCCACCACCAACAACGTCGAGCGCCAACAGCAGGTCGGCTTCTCGGTCGGCATCTTCGAAGTCGGCACCCGCCTGCTGACCAAGGTCAAGGACGGTCAGCCTTCCTACAAGGACTTCCCGGACCTGGCCGGCAAGAACGTCGTGACCACTGCAGGCACCACTTCCGAGCGCCTGCTCAAGGCGATGAACGCCGACAAGCAGATGAAGATGAACGTGATTTCCGCCAAGGACCACGGCGAAGCCTTCAACATGCTCGAAAGCGGCCGCGCCGTGGCCTTCATGATGGACGATGCCCTGCTCGCCGGCGAAATGGCCAAGGCCCGCAAGCCTGCGGACTGGGTCATCACCGGTACCCCACAGTCGTACGAAATCTACGGCTGCATGGTGCGCAAGGATGATCCGGCGTTCAAGAAAGCGGTCGATGACGCCATCGTTGCTTACTTCAAGTCGGGCGAAGTCAACAAGAGCTACGACAAGTGGTTCACCCAGCCGATTCCACCAAAAGGCCTGAACCTGAACTTCCAGATGAGCGACGAGCTGAAAAAGCTGATCGCCGAGCCGACCGACAAGGCTGCGGACGAGAAGAAGTCCTGATCCTCTGATTGTGGCCTGGCGCCCACGGGCGCCAATCAATCCTGCAGGCCACGCATTAGTGTCTAACCTTTCATCCGAGGGCGCTCGCGCCCCCGGATGTTCGAAGGTGCCCGTGAAACAACCGTCTGAGGGGAAATCCCGATGAATTACAACTGGGACTGGGGCGTGTTCTTCAAGTCCACCGGCGTGGGCAGCGAAACCTACCTGGACTGGTATGTCACCGGCCTGGGATGGACCATCGCCATCGCCATTTCCGCCTGGATCATCGCATTGCTGCTGGGGTCGGTCCTCGGTGTCATGCGTACCGTGCCCAACCGCCTGGTTGCCGGCATCGCCACCGCCTATGTGGAGCTGTTCCGCAACGTGCCGCTGCTGGTGCAGCTGTTCATCTGGTACTTCCTGGTGCCCGACCTGCTGCCCGAGGGCCTGCAGGAATGGTTCAAGCAAGACCTCAACCCGACCACCTCGGCGCTGATCAGCGTGGTCATCTGCCTGGGCCTGTTCACCGCCGCGCGGGTCTGCGAACAGGTGCGTACCGGCATCCAGGCCCTGCCCCGCGGGCAGGAAGCCGCCGCCCGGGCGATGGGTTTCAGCCTCTCGCAGATCTACACCAACGTGCTGCTGCCGCAGGCCTACCGGATCATCATCCCGCCGCTCACCTCCGAGTTCCTCAACGTGTTCAAGAACTCCTCGGTGGCCTCGCTGATCGGCCTGATGGAACTGCTGGCGCAGACCAAGCAGACCGCCGAGTTCTCGGCCAACCTGTTCGAGGCGTTCACCCTGGCGACGTTGATCTACTTCACCCTGAACATGGGCCTGATGCTGCTCATGCGCCTGGTCGAGAAGAAGGTCGCGGTACCTGGCCTGATCTCCGTGGGAGGTAAGTAATGGACATGGATTTCAGCGAAATCATCCCCGCCCTGCCCGCCCTCTGGGACGGCATGATCATGACCCTGCAACTGATGGCCATGGGCGTGGTCGGCGGTATCGTGCTGGGTACCATCCTGGCGCTGATGCGCCTGTCGTCGAGCAAGCTGCTGTCGCGTGTGGCCGGTGCCTACGTCAACTACTTCCGCTCGATCCCGCTGCTGCTGGTGATCACCTGGTTCTACCTGGCAGTGCCGTTCGTGCTGCGCTGGATCACCGGGCAGGACACACCGGTAGGCGCCTTCACCTCCTGCGTGGTGGCGTTCATGATGTTCGAGGCCGCGTACTTCTGCGAGATCGTCCGCGCCGGCGTGCAGTCGATCTCCAAGGGCCAGATGGGCGCTGCCCAGGCTCTGGGCATGACCTACGGCCAGACCATGCGCCTGATCATCCTGCCCCAGGCATTTCGCAAGATGACCCCGCTGCTGCTGCAGCAAAGCATCATCCTGTTCCAGGACACCTCGCTGGTCTACACCGTGGGCCTGGTGGACTTCCTCAACTCGGCACGTTCCAACGGCGACATCATCGGGCGCTCCCATGAGTTCCTGATCTTCGCCGGGGTCGTGTACTTCGTCATCAGCTTCTCCGCATCGTGGCTGGTCAAGCGCCTGCAAAAAAGGATCACCGTATGATTTCCATCAAGAACGTCAACAAGTGGTACGGCGACTTCCAGGTGCTGACCGACTGCAGCACCGAGGTCAAGAAAGGTGAGGTGGTGGTGGTCTGCGGTCCGTCGGGCTCGGGCAAGTCCACCCTGATCAAGTGCGTCAACGCCCTGGAGCCGTTCCAGAAAGGCGACATCGTGGTCGACGGTACGTCGATCGCCGACCCCAAGACCAACCTGCCCAAGCTGCGTTCGCGGGTGGGCATGGTGTTCCAGCACTTCGAGCTGTTTCCGCACCTGAGCATCACCGAGAACCTGACCATCGCCCAGCGCAAGGTGCTCGGCCGCAGCGAAGCGGAAGCCACCAAGAAGGGCCTGGCCCTGCTCGACCGCGTCGGCCTGGGTGCCCATGCCAAGAAACATCCCGGCCAGCTCTCCGGCGGCCAGCAACAGCGCGTTGCCATCGCCCGCGCCCTGTCGATGGACCCGATCGTCATGCTGTTCGACGAACCGACCTCGGCCCTGGACCCGGAAATGGTCAATGAAGTACTGGACGTGATGGTCGAGCTGGCCCACGAAGGCATGACCATGATGTGCGTGACCCACGAGATGGGCTTCGCGCGCAAGGTGGCCAACCGCGTGATCTTCATGGACAAGGGCAACATCATCGAGGACTGCCAGAAGGAAGCCTTCTTCGGCGACCCGAGCGCGCGCCATGAACGTACCCAGCATTTCCTGAGCAAGATCCTGCAACACTGAGCAAGATCCTGCAACACTGAGCCGGCCTGCGTCGCTGCCCGACCTTCGGGCAGCGGGCGCTGGTCGTGACAAGGCCACTGTGATGAAATGCGACCCCTCGCTCCTTCTCCCTGCCAAGCCTGTCGTGAAATCCCGCCTGATCCGCCAATTGCTGCTGCCGCCCTTGATCATCCTGTTGATGGTCGGGCTGGGCCTCGCTGGCTACCTGATCAGCGAGAGCAACGGCATCCGCGCCCTGAGCGAAAACGGCGAGCGCCAGCTCGAGCTGCATGCGCGCACGGTCGAGAGCGAAATCAGCAAGTACACCTACCTGCCGAGCCTGCTGGAGCTCGAAGACAGCGTCTCGCAATTGCTCACCAACCCCGACGGCGGCAACCGCCAGGCCGTCAACGAATACCTCGAAGGGTTGAACCGGCGCAGCCGCAGCCGGGCGATCTTCGTCCTCGACACCAATGGCCGGGTGCAGGCCAGCAGCAACTGGCGCGATACCGATTCGTTCCTCGGCGAGGACCTGTCGTTCCGCGCCTACTTCCAGACCGCCGTGCGCGGTGAGCCGGGTCGTTTCTACGGGATCGGCAGCACCACCGGCGAAGCCGGCTACTACCTGGCCCATGGCCTGGAGGAGCATGGCAAGATCATCGGCGTGGCGGTGATCAAGGTACGCCTCGACACCCTGGAGGAGCGCTGGCAGCGGGCGCGCCTGGAAGCCTTCGTCAGCGACGAGAACGGCATCATCATCCTCTCCAGCGACCCGGCACGGCGCTTGAAGTCGGTGCGTCCACTGACCCCGCAGATCAAGGAGCGCCTCGCGCGCAGCCTGCAGTACTACTGGTGGCCGCTCAATGAGCTGCAACCACTGGACCGCGAGATCCTCGCCGACGGCGTGGAGAAACTCACCTTCCCCGCCAACAGCGAGACCGCCCAGGGCAAACCCCATGAAGTGGCCTACCTGGCCCAGACTCGACGCCTGGTCGATACGCCCTGGCACTTCACCCTGCTGACCCCCTTGCAGGACCTGCGTCGCGAGTCGATGGTGCAGGGCATCCTGGTGGGCGTGGCCTTCGCCCTGCTGGCGATCCTCGGCATCGCCTGGAACGAACGGCGCAAGGTGATCGCCACCCGGCTGGCCGCGCGCGAGGCGCTGGAAGAAGCCAACAGCCAGCTGGAGCGGCGCATCACCGAACGCACCGCCGACCTGCGCGCCAGCAACGAACGGCTCAAGGGCCAGATCCGCGAGCGCCGGCATGCCGAGCAGACCCTGCGCCATGCCCAGGACGAGCTGGTGCAGGCCGGAAAGCTGGCCGCCATCGGGCAGATGTCCACCAGCATCGCCCATGAACTGAACCAGCCGCTGGCTGCCCTGCGCACGCTGTCGGGCAACACCGTGCGGTTTCTCGAGCGCGGCGCGCTGGATACCGCCAGCACCAACCTGCGCACCATGAACGACCTGATCGACCGCATGGGGCGCATCACCGCCAGTCTGCGTTCGTTCGCCCGGCGCGCCGACGACAGCGGCCAGGCCTCGCTGGCCAAGGCCGTGGAGGCCAGCCTGCAGGTACTGGGCAATCGCGTCAGTGCCTGCCAGCTGCACGTGCACGATCAGTTCGAAGACCTGCAACTGGCCATCGACCAGACCCGCCTCGAACAGATCCTGGTCAATCTGATCGGCAACGCCCTCGACGCCATGACCCACCAGGCGCAGCCACAACTGTGGCTCGAAGGCGAGCTGCAGGGCGACAAGTACCGCCTGCGCGTGCGCGACAACGGCCACGGCATCGACTTCGAGGCGCGCAAGCACTTGTTCGAACCCTTCTTCACCACCAAGCCAGGCGAACATGGCCTGGGCCTGGGCCTGACCCTCTCGGCGAGCCTCGCCGCCGCCGCCAGGGGCAGCCTCAACGTCGAGCATCCCGCCAGCGGCGGCACTGCCTTCGTGCTCGCCCTGCCCCTGGCCAACCCCATTCAGGAACCTGCGGAGCATCCATGAAGCCAACGCCTCTCACCGTCCTGATCGTCGAAGACGACCCGCATGTGCTGCTTGGCTGCCAACAGGCGTTGGCCCTGGAGGACATCGCCTGCGAAGGTGTCGCCAGCGCGGAGCAGGCGTTGGAGCGCATCGGCGACGACTTCGCCGGTATCGTCGTCAGCGATATCCGCCTGCCCGGCATCGACGGCCTGGAACTTCTCAACCGCCTCAAGGCCCGCGACCGCAGCCTGCCGGTAGTACTGATCACCGGCCACGGCGACATCGACATGGCGGTCGGCGCCATGCGCAACGGCGCCTACGACTTCATGGAAAAACCGTTCTCCCCCGAGCGCCTGGTCGACGTGGTGCGCCGCGCCCTGGAGCAACGCGGGCTGTCACGCGAGGTGTCGGCGCTGCGCCGGCAACTGGCCGAACAGGGTAGCCTCGAAGGGCGCATCATCGGGCGCTCGCCGGCCATGCAGCAGCTGCGCGAGCTGATCGCCAATGTCGCCGATACCTCGGCCAACGTGCTGATCGAAGGCGAAACCGGCACCGGCAAGGAGCTTGTCGCCCGTTGCCTGCACGATTCCAGCCGGCGTCATGGCCAGCCTTTCGTCGCCTTGAACTGCGGTGGCCTGCCGGAGAACCTGTTCGAAAGCGAGATATTCGGTCACGAGGCCAACGCGTTCACCGGTGCCGGCAAGCGTCGCATCGGCAAGATCGAGCACGCCAACGGTGGCACGTTGTTCCTCGACGAGGTCGAGAGCATGCCGCTCAACCTGCAGATCAAGCTGCTGCGTGTGTTGCAGGAGCGCACCCTGGAGCGCCTGGGCTCGAACCAGAGTATCCCGGTGGACTGCCGGGTGATCGCCGCGACCAAGGCCGACCTCGATGCCCTGGGCCAGAGCGGCCAGTTCCGTAGCGACCTGTATTACCGGCTGAATGTGGTGACCCTGGAGCTCCCGCCGCTGCGCGAGCGTCGCGAAGACATCCTGCAACTGTTCGAACACTTCCTGCAGCAGTCGGCGCTGCGCTTCGACCGCGAGGTACCGACCCTCGACAGCCAGACCCTGTCGCGCCTGATGGCCCACGACTGGCCAGGCAACGTGCGCGAACTGCGCAATGTCGCCGAGCGCTACGCCCTCGGTCTGCCGGCCTTCAAGAAAGGCCCCAGCGGCGGTGCCAACCAGGGCCTGGGGTTTGCCGAGGCGGTGGAGGCCTTCGAACGCAATCTGCTCGGCGATGCCCTGCAGCGCACCGGCGGCAACCTCAGCCAAGCCAGCCAGGAGCTGGGCATGGCCAAGACCACATTGTTCGACAAAGTAAAAAAATACGGCCTCGGCTGACACTTCAACCCTGCTCTGGAAAACAACGTGGACCTGGTATTCAAAGCGGCCCTGGGCGCTGGCGTGGTGGTACTCCTGGCGATCCTGTCGAAGACACGCAACTACTACATCGCGGGCCTGGTCCCGCTGTTCCCGACCTTTGCCCTGATCGCCCACTACATCGTCGGCAAGGGGCGCGGCGTGGACGACCTGAAGACCACCATCGCCTTCGGCATGTGGTCGATCATTCCGTACTTCGTGTACCTGGCGACGCTGTACGTGCTGGTCGACCGCCTGCGCCTGGAGGCATCGCTGGCCCTGGCCACCGTCGCCTGGCTGATGGCGGCGACGCTGCTGGTGACTGCCTGGGTGCGCCTGCACTGAAGCGCTTGCCGGGCTAGAGCCCGGCGAGGTGGGTCAGGTCCTGCCGATGCGCTTGCAGGTAGGGCAGTACGGCGCCCAGCAAAGGCGCCTTGAACGGCTCCTGGAAGCGATGCGCCAAGCCAGGTATCAGGCGCAACTGGCTGCCCTGGATGTGCGCCGCCAGGTGCACCCCATGCATCACCGGCAGCAACGGGTCGGCGGTGCCATGCACCACCAGGGTCGGCACCCGCAACTGATCGAGCAATTCGACGCGGCTCGGCTCGGCGAGAATGGCCATGATCTGCCGCTTCGCCCCTTCGGGGTCGAACGCCCGGTCGTAGGCAGCGGCCGCCTGCTGCAACAGCGCCTGGCGATCATCGGGCACTTGCGGGCTGCCCAACGCGGCCAGCAAGTCGGCCTGCTGCTCGATGGCCACCTCGCGGCTCGGCGCACTGCGCCTGGCCAGCAGCGCCACCAACGCGGGTGCCGGGGCCGGCAGCCCAGCAGCGCCCGAGCTCGACATGACCAGGGTGAGGCTGCGCACCCGGTCTGGCGCCATGGCCGCCATGTGCTGGGCGATCATTCCACCCATGCTCACCCCCAGCACATGAAACTGGCGAATCTGCAGGGCATCCATCAGGCCCAGGCCGTCACCTGCCATGTCGGTCAGGGTGTAGGGCGCAGCCACCGCCAGGCCCAGCTTGTAGCGCAGCATTTCGACGGTCAGGTTGGCCGCAGGCGGTTGCTGGCTCCAGCGCGACAGGCCGACATCGCGGTTGTCGTAGCGGATCACCCGGAAGCCTTGGCGGCACAGCGCCTCGACCACGTCGTCGGGCCAGTGGATCAACTGCCCGCCCAGGCCCATGACCAGCAGCAGGGCCGGGTCGCGGGGCGCACCGACGCTCTGGTAGACCAGGCTGACCTCGCCCAGCTCGGCGCGTTGTACCGGCACATGGGTGTCGCAGCGCGGCTGGGCGAAGCCCGCCGGCACACTCAGCAGAAAGAAGAAAAGAACAAGTAAAGCCCGCATGAAAGAAACACCAGAATGCAGATCCCCAGTAGATCGCGAGTCTGATGAATTCCTTGCGTTCGCGCTGCCACAGTTCAGTGACAGTTTGATGACCGCTGCCGAGCGGTCATTGAGATACACCTGTCGACAGCCTCCTCAACATGAGGGAAACTCAACTCCTGCCTATCGTTTTCCTGAATTGTTCCCGGAGTCAGCCGTGCTGGAGATGCGTCACCTGAAAACCCTTCATGCCTTGCGCGAAGCCGACAGCCTGGTTGAGGCTGCCGAGCGCCTGCACCTGACCCAATCGGCGCTGTCGCACCAGTTCAAGGAACTTGAAGAGCGCCTGGGCCTGCCGCTGTTCGTGCGCAAGACCAAGCCCATCCGCTTCACCAGCGCCGGCTTGCGCCTCTTGCAACTGGCCGACGCCACCCTGCCGCTGCTGCGTGGCGCCGAGCGCGACATCGCCCGGCTGGCTGGCGGCACCGCCGGGCGCCTGCACATGGCCATCGAATGCCACAGCTGCTTCCAGTGGTTGATGCCGACCATCGACCAGTTCCGCGATGCCTGGCCGGAGGTCGAGCTGGACCTGGCCTCGGGCTTCGCCTTCGCTCCGCTGCCAGCCCTGGCCCGAGGCGACCTGGACCTGGTGGTGACCTCCGACCCACTGGACCTGGCCGGTATCACCTATGTGCCGCTGTTCACCTACGAGGCCATGCTGGCGGTGGCCAACCAGCACCCGCTGGCCAGCAAACCGTACATCGTGCCCCAGGACCTGATCGACCAGACGCTGATCACCTACCCGGTAGAGCGCGATCGCCTGGACATCTTCACCCGCTTCCTCGAACCGGCCGACATCGAGCCCGCCGCCGTGCGCACCTCGGAGCTGACGGTGATGATGATGCAATTGGTGGCCAGCGGCCGAGGGGTATGCGGCATGCCACACTGGGCACTGCACGAGTACAGCTCGCGCGGTTATGTGAAGGGCAAGCGCCTGGGCGAAAAAGGCCTGTTTGCCACGCTCTACGCGGCAGTGCGCACCGACATGCTCGATGCGCCCTACATGCGTGACTTCCTGTTGACCGCCAAAGACACCTCGTTCGCCACCCTCGATGGGGTCAGCGCGGTGCGTTGAGCGCCTGGCGGTAGAGAGGCAGGATCAGGTCGCGGGTCAGGGGTGCCAGCTCCAGGGCTGGCATCTGGTCCGGGGCCAGCCAGAACACTTCCTCGATTTCCGCGGCAGGCATGACATCGGCGTCGGTATCGACGCGAAACAACTGGGCCTGCACCTCGAAACCCGGCTCGTTGGCCGCCGGCGCACTGAACTGGCCCAAGGGGCTGGCCTGGGCCGGGTCGATACGCAGGCCCAGTTCCTCGTGCAGCTCGCGCACCAAGGCCTGCACCGCCGTCTCGCCAGCGTCGATCTTGCCGCCAGGTTGCATGAAAGCCTGGGTACCGCGCTTGCGCACCAACAGGGTACGGCCTTGTGGGTCGATCAGCAGGGCGGCGGCGATGCGGATGATGTTGGGCATGGGGTCTCGCACAAAAATAGGGGGTCGTATCGCCGCGACATTCTACAGTGATCCACGACGAACGGCCCCTTGCCAAAGCTCCCCTTCCCCACCATAACCACTACATGAACCTGCCAGCCCTGCAACACCCCGTGCTCGAGCTGTTCCACCCTGCCGTCGGCGCCTGGTTCCGTCGCCACTTCGCCACGGTCACCGACGCCCAGGCCCGCGCCTGG
Organism: Pseudomonas sp. S31; assembly: GCF_016648105.1. Lineage (GTDB taxonomy): Bacteria > Pseudomonadota > Gammaproteobacteria > Pseudomonadales > Pseudomonadaceae > Aquipseudomonas. Next base: position 47,296 of record NZ_JACVVE010000013.1, read on the forward strand.
CCGCTGATCCATGCCGGCCAGTCGATGCTGCTCGCCGCCCCGACCGGCTCGGGCAAGACCCTCAGCGCCTTTCTCGCGGTGCTCGATGAGCTGTTCCGCGAGGGCCTGGCCCACGGTGGCGCGCTGCCCGCGCAAACCCAGGTGGTCTACGTCTCGCCACTCAAGGCGCTGTCCAACGACATCCGCCTGAACCTGCAGGCGCCGCTCGAAGGCATCGGCCAGGAGCTTGCCGAGCAGGGCCTGCCGGCGCCACGCATCACCACTGCGGTGCGCACCGGCGATACGCCGCAAAAGGAACGCGCGGCGATGCGCAAGCTGGCCCCGCATATCCTGGTGACCACCCCCGAGTCGCTGTACGTGCTGATGGGCTCGGCTTCCGGGCGTCAGGGCCTGGCCAACGTGCACACGGTGATCGTCGACGAGATCCATGCCCTGGCCGGCAACAAGCGCGGCTGCCACCTGGCGTTGACCCTGGAACGCCTGCAGCACCTGTGCGGCCGACCGCTGCGGCGCATCGGCCTGTCCGCCACCCAGCGCCCGGTCGAACGGGTGGCGCAGTTCCTGGTCGGCCAGCAACGCCCGTGCGCGATCGTCGACGTCGGCCATGCCCGCCAGCGCGACCTGGCCATCGAGGTGCCCCCCGTGCCGCTCGGCGCGGTGATGGCCACCGATGTCTGGAACCTGGTGTACGACCGCCTGGCCAGCCTGGCCCGCGCGCATCGTACGACGCTGGTGTTCGTCAACACCCGGCGCCTGGCCGAGCGCCTGACCCGCCATCTCAGCGACCGCCTGGGCAAGGATGCGGTAGCCGCGCATCACGGCAGCCTGGCCAAGGAGCTGCGCCTGGATGCCGAGCAACGCTTGAAGAACGGCCAGTTGCAGGTGCTGGTGGCCACCGCCTCGCTGGAGCTGGGCATCGACATCGGCGATGTCGATCTGGTCTGCCAGATCGCCTCGCCAGGCTCGATTGCCGCGTTCCTGCAACGTGTGGGCCGCTCCGGGCACCAGGTCGAAGGCGTTCCCAAGGGCCGCCTGTTCCCGACCTCGCGCGACGACCTGATCGAATGCGTGGCCCTGCTCGACTGCATCCGCCTGGGCGAACTCGACCAGTTGCACATCCCCAAGGCGCCACTGGACGTGCTGGCCCAGCAGATCGTCGCCGAAGCCAGCAACCAGGACTGGCCGGAGCAGGCGCTGTTCGATTGTCTGCGCCAGGCCACGCCCTACGCCGACCTCGACATCGGCCACTACCAGGCCCTGTTACGCATGCTCGCCGAAGGCTACAACGGCCGCCAGGGCGTGCGCAGTGCCTACCTGCACCGCGATGCGGTCAGCGGCATGCTCCGTGGGCGGCGGGGCAGCCAGCTGACGGCACTGACCAGCGGCGGGACCATTCCCGAAACCGCCGACTACGCCGTACTGCTCGAACCCCAGGCGCTGAACATCGGCAGTGTCAACGAGGACTTCGCCGTGGAAAGCATCGCTGGCGACATCTTTCAGCTGGGCAATGCTTCGTACCGCATCCTGCGCGTCGAGCCGGGCCGCGTGCGGGTCGAGGACGCCCACGGACTGCCGCCGACCATACCGTTCTGGCTCGGCGAGGCGCCGGGGCGCAGCGACGAACTGTCGGCGGCCGTGGCACGGCTGCAGGCCCGTATCGACGAGCAGCTGACACTCAGCGGCGGCGATTTCGCCCCGGTGCTGGCCTGGCTGCAGGCCACCTTCGAGCTGGGCGAGGACAGCGCCAGCCAGTTGCTCGACTACCTGGGGCGCACCCGCGAAGTGCTCGGCGCCCTGCCCTCGCAGCAGACGCTGGTGATGGAGCGCTTCTTCGACGAGTCCGGCGGCACCCAGCTGATCATCCACTCGCCCTACGGCAGCCGGATCAACCGCGCCTGGGGCCTGGCCCTGCGCAAGCGCTTCTGCCGCACGTTCAACTTCGAATTGCAGGCCGCCGCCAGCGAAGACGCGATCGTGCTGTCGCTCTCTACCAGCCACAGCTTCGAGCTCGACGAGGTGTGGCGCTACCTGAACAGCCGCAGCGCCGAGCCGATCCTCGTCCAGGCGCTGCTCGACGCACCGCTGTTCGGTGTGCGCTGGCGCTGGAACGCCGCCGTGGCCATGGCCCTGCCGCGCTACGCGGGCGGGCGCAAGGTGGCGCCGCAGATCCAGCGGATGAAGAGCGAGGACCTGATCGCCGCGGTATTCCCCGACCAGATCGCCTGCCTGGAAAACCTCGCAGGCGAACGTGAAATCCCCGAGCACCCGCTGGTGGAGCAAACGCTCGACGATTGCCTGCATGAGGCCATGGACAGCGAAGGCTGGCTGGCCCTGCTGCGGCGCATGGAAAACGGCGAAGTACGCCTGCTGAGCCGCGACTTGCCGGCGCCGTCGCCACTGGCCTCGGCCATCCTCAACGCGCGGCCCTATGCCTTCCTCGACGATGCCCCGCTGGAAGAGCGGCGCACCCAGGCGGTGTTGAACCGGCGCTGGAACGAGGTGCACAGCGGCGACGACCTCGGCGCGCTGGACGCCGATGCGATCGCTGCCGTGGCCCAGGAAGCCTGGCCACAGCCGACCCGGGCCGACGAGATGCACGAAGCCTTGATGAACCTGGGCGCGATCAGCCAGGACGAAGTCCAGGCCAACCCCAGTTGGGCCCTGCTGCTCAGGCAACTGGCAAAGAACGGGCGTGCCTTGCGCCTGCCGGCACACAAGCTCTGGCTGGCCCGCGAGCGGCAGAACCTGCTGCAGGCGCTGTACCCTGGCGCCGCCCTGGAACCCGACCTGCAGGTGCTGCCCGGCTTCGACCAGGTGATCGACCGGGACAGTGCCTTGAGCGAGCTGCTGCGTGCTCGCTTGAGCGGGCATGGCCCCTCGTCCCTGGTGCAGATCGCCGCGCCGCTGGGCCTGCCCGGCTCGGCGGTAGAGCAGGCACTGGCTCGGCTGGAGGCCGAAGGCTACGTGCTGCGCGGTCATTTCAGCCCCGGCCAGGCCGAGCGGCAATGGTGCGAGCGACACCTGCTGGCGCGCATCCATCGCTACACGGTCAAGCGCCTGCGCCGGGAAATCGAGCCGGTCAGCCTGCAGGATTACCTGCGCTTCCTGTTCGACTGGCAGCACCTGGCCCCTGGCGAGCGCTTGCGCGGGCCGCAGGCGGTGGCCGAGGTGCTGGGCCAGCTGCAGGGCTTTCCCAGCGCCGCCGGAGCCTGGGAGGCCGAGCTGCTGCCGGCGCGCATCGTCGACTACAGCCCGCAGTGGCTCGACGACGCCTGCCGCAGCGGGCAATTCAGTTGGTGCCGGCTGGCGGCGACGGTGTCCAGCAACACCCTGTCGAGCACACCACTGGTACTGCTGCCCCGCGAGCACCTGGCGCAGTGGCGAAGCCTTGCCCCTGCGCCGGGCGAGGACGTGCTTGGCGCACGTGCGCAGCGGGTGCATGACGTATTGCAGGCGCAAGGGGCTCTGTTTTTCGATGAGTTGGCGCAAGAGGCCCGCCTGCTGCCCAGCGAGCTGGAAACCGCCCTGCAGGCGCTGGTGGGCGCCGGGCTGGTCGGTGCCGACAGCTTCACCGGCCTGCGCAGCCTGATCACCCCGGCGGCAAAACGCTCATCGCGTAATAGCCGGCGTGGCCATCCGCCGATCTCCAGCAGCATGGCCCATGCCGGACGCTGGGCCCTGCTGCGCCGGGGCGCGGCCACCCTGGACGAACACCAGCGCCTGGAACACATCGCCCACGCCCTGCTGCGCCGCTACGGGGTGATCTGCTGGCGCCTGCTGGAGCGCGAAAGCGACGTACTGCCGCCCTGGCGCGAGTTGCTGCGCTGCTATCACCGCCTGGAGGCACGCGGCGAGATACGTGGCGGGCGCTTCATCGCCGGGCTGGCCGGCGAGCAGTTCGCCCTGCCGGAAGCCGTCGGCCTGCTCAGGCAGGTGCGCCGGCGTGAGGCCGATGGCACGCTCACGGTGGTCAGCGCCAGCGACCCACTGAACCTGATCGGCTCGCTGTTGCCCGGGGCGAAGGTGCCGGCCGTCAGCGGTAATCGCTTGCTGTATCGGGACGGGGTACCGGTGGCTACGCGGGTCGCCGGGCGTTACAGCTACCTGGTCGAAGCTTCGCCAGAAGAGCAGGAAAGCTGGCGGCAGAAGTTGCTGCGCCATCCATGAAGCCGGAAAGCCCCTACATTTTTTAATGTTCAGCGCGGCGCAACTTGGCTATGTTCGATGTTTGCCCAGGCCCTGAGCCTGACCGAGCCATCGCAAGGACCCCGTATGAGCCTGTCACTTCTCAGCCGCTATGCCGTCTTCGCTGTCTGCGTACTGTTCACCTTGGCGAGCCTGCCCCTGCTGCACCACGAATGGCTGTGGCCGTTCACCCTGACCACCGGTGTGCTCAGCCTGATCGGCCTGTTCGACCTGCTGCAGACCCGCCACGCGGTGCGCCGCAACTACCCGATCCTCGGCAATATTCGCTACCTGGTCGAAGGCATCCGCCCGGAAATCCGCCAGTACCTGCTGGAGGCCGACAGCGATGCCCTGCCATTCTCGCGCGCGCAGCGCTCGCTGGTGTATGCACGGGCCAAGAACGAAGGTGCGGACAAACCCTTCGGTACCCTGATCGACGTGTACCAGTCGGGGTTCGAGTTCATCGGCCACTCCATGCGCCCCGCCCCACTGGCCGACCCGGCAAGCTTTCGCATCATCATCGGCGGGCCGCAGTGCACCCAGCCCTACTCGGCCTCGATCTTCAACATCTCGGCGATGAGCTTCGGGGCACTGAGTGCCAACGCGATCCGCGCCCTCAACGAAGGTGCCAAGCTCGGCAACTTCGCCCACGACACCGGTGAAGGCAGCATCAGCCCCTACCACCGCGAGCACGGCGGCGACCTGGTCTGGGAGCTGGGCAGCGGCTACTTCGGCTGCCGTACCGCCGACGGTCGTTTCGACCCACAGCGCTTCGCCGAACAGGCGCGCAACCCGCAGGTGCGGATGATCGAGATCAAGATGAGCCAGGGCGCCAAGCCCGGCCACGGCGGCATCCTGCCCAAGCACAAGGTGACCCAGGAGATCGCCGAGACCCGTGGTGTGTTGATGGGCGAGGACTGTATCTCACCGTCTCGCCACAGCGCGTTCTCCACCCCGGTGGAGATGATGCACTTCGTCGCCCAGTTGCGTGAGCTGTCCGCAGGCAAGCCGGTGGGCTTCAAGCTCTGCCTGGGCCACCCCTGGGAGTTCATGGGCATCGCCAAGGCCATGCTCGAGACCGGCATCCTGCCCGACTTCATCGTCATCGACGGCAAGGAAGGCGGCACTGGCGCGGCACCGGTGGAATTCACCGACCACATCGGTGTGCCGCTGCGCGAGGGCCTGCTGTTCGTGCACAACACCCTGGTTGGCCTCAACCTGCGCGACAAGATCAAGCTCGGCGCCAGCGGCAAGATCGTCAGCGCCTTCGACATCGCCAGCGTGCTGGCCATCGGCGCCGACTGGGCCAACTCGGCGCGTGGCTTCATGTTCGCCATCGGCTGCATCCAGTCGCAAAGCTGCCACACCAACAAATGCCCGACCGGCGTGGCCACCCAGGACCCGCTGCGCCAGCGCGCCCTGGTGGTGCCGGACAAGGCCCAGCGGGTGCTGAACTTCCACCACAACACCCTGCGCGCCCTGGCCGAGATGCTTGCCGCCGCCGGCCTCGAGCATCCCGCACAACTGGAAGCCAAGCATCTGGTACGGCGGGTGTCAGCCACCGAGATCAAGCTGTTCTCGCAGATGCATGTGTTCCTCAAGCCGGGCGAGTTGCTCACGGGCGAGATCAGCGGCGAGTTCTATTCGCGCATGTGGCGGATGGCTCGGGCCGATAGCTTCGAGCCCCAGTCCGCTTGACAGCCCACTTGACCCTGCCGATGGCCCAGACCGCCTGGGCCAGCACAATTTTTTCACCTCATCCGGCTAACGTCTAAGCTTCAGGCAAAGCAAGACGAAAAAACCTGGCCGGATTGAAGACTATGGGCGCACTGTGGCAATCGGAACCAAGCAGAACGGAAGCACCCACGACACCTCAGGCCGAAGCGCCACAGCCAAAGTCCCCACGTCAGCGCCGGCTGTGGTGGCGGTTGATCATTCTCATCCTGCTGGTGGCGATCATCGCCATCGGTTTTGCCGCGTATGACGAGTTCCGCACCTCCAACCTGCAATCACGCGAGTTCAGCCGCCTGGCCGGCACCCTCACTTATTCGCTGCAACGGGGGCCCAGCGATGCCATCGTCTACCCAGGCGAGGGCCCCTTCGACAAACGCCTGGGCTACAGCGCACTGGGTGAGTTCCTGCCGCGCCTGCTCAAGCGCGACTACCTGATCAGCGAACAGGTGCAGTTCTCGCCCGCGCTGATGCGCTATGTCGATCACGGCCTGTTCGCGCCCTACATCGAGAAGATCCAGGCTGGCCTGTCGATCACCGACTGCCGCGGCGACACCCTCTACCAATACAACTACCCGCAACATCTGTACCCCGACTTCGCCGCGATTCCGCCGGTGATGGTCAACAGCCTGCTGTTCATCGAGAACCGCGACCTGCTTGACACCCAGGACCCGCGCAACAACCCGGCAGTGGACTGGCCGCGCTTCGCCAAGGCCGCCTACAGCCAGGTGGCCAAGTACCTGGCCCTGCCGGGCCAGTCCGCCGGCGGCAGCACCCTGGCCACCCAGTTGGAGAAGTACCGCCACTCACCCGACGGCCTGACCGTGTCGGGCGCCGAGAAGATCCGCCAGATGATTTCCGCCAGCGTGCGCGCCTACCAGGGCGGCCCGGACACCACCGAGGCGCGCCAGCGCATCGTGCGCGACTACCTCAACAGCGTGCCGCTGTCGGCGGTGCCTGGGCATGGCGAGGTGCATGGCATGGCCGAAGGCTTGCGGGTCTGGTATGGCGCCGACTTCGACAAGGTCAACCAAGCCCTGACCTCCACCGCCACTGATGCCGAGAGCCTGGCGGCCCGTGGCCTGGCCCTGCGCCAGGTGCTGTCGCTGATGATCGCCCAGCGCCGGCCTTCGCATTATCTGTCCAAGGGGCGGGTCGAGCTGGCCGAGCTGACCGACTCGCACATCCGCGTGCTGGCCGCCAACAACGTGATCGACCGCCCCCTGGCCGACGCGGCGCTGGCCAGCAAGGCGGTCTACCGCGACTGGGTGGCGCAGCCGACCATCGTGCCGATCATCACCAACAAGGGCATCAGCCTGGCGCGCAACCGCCTGGCGGGCATGCTCAATCGCCCCCTCTACGACCTCGACCGCCTCGACCTGTCGGCCACCAGCACCTTGCAGGCCGACCTGCAGGTGCAGGTCAGCCAATACCTGAAGAACCTCGCCGACCCCGAGTTCGCCGCACAGATGGGGCTGATCGGTGAGCGCCTGCTGACCGCCAAGACCACCGACCAGGTGAGCTACAGCTTCACCCTGTTCGAGCGCACCGCCGATGGTTCGCGGGTGCGGGTGCAGACCGACAGCACCGACCAGCCGTTCGACATCAATGAAGGCAGCAAGCTGGAGCTCGGCTCCACCGCCAAGTTGCGGGTGCTCACCACTTACCTGGAAATCATCGCCGAGCTGCACGACAAGTACGCCGGCAAGCCGGTGGCCGACCTGAAGAAGGTCGAGGTCGCCGAGCTCGACCGCATCACCCAGTGGTCGCTGGAATGGTTGATGCTGAACAGCAAGAACCAGAGCCTGGACGCCATGCTCGACGCCGCGCTGGAACGCAAGTACTCGGCCAACACCGGCGAGGCGTTCTTCACCGGTGGCGGCATGCATGTGTTCAACAACTTCCGCAAGGAAGACAACGGCCGCAACCCGACCCTCAAGGATGCCCTGCGCGAATCGATCAACCTGCCGTTCATCCGCCTGATGCGTGACATCGTGCGCTACGTCACCTACCAGCAGCCCTACAATCGCGTACCGCTGCTCAAGGACGACTCCGACCCGCGGCGCCAGGAATACCTCGCTCGCTTCGCCGACAAGGAAGGCAGCAACTACCTGATGCGCTTCTGGAAGAAGTACCAGCGCAAGACCTCGCAGCAACGCCTGGACACCTTCCTCGATAGCATGCGAGTGACGCCGCAGCGCCTGGCCGCGGTGCACCGCTACCTGTTCCCCGAGGCCGGCCAGGAGACCTTCAACGCGTTCGTGCGGGCGCACAGCAAGGACGACAAGGCGGCGCTGGCCAAGCTCACCGACAGCCGCCTGGTGGAGATGTACGATGCCTATGGCCCCGGCAAGTACGACCTGCCGGACCAAGGCTTCATCGCCAAGGTCCACCCGCTGGACCTGTGGCTGCTCGGGTATCTGCTGAAGAACCCCAGCGCCACCTTGACGCAAATGCTCAACGCCAGCCATTTCGAGCGCCAGGAAGTCTATGGTTGGTTGTTCAAGAGCCGTCACCAGGGCGCCCGCGACAGCCGCATCCGCACCATGGTCGAGATCGAGGCATTCACCGAGATCCACCAACGCTGGAAGCGCGTTGGCTACCCCTTCGACCACCTGGTGCCGTCGCTGGCCACCGCCATCGGCAGCTCCGGCGACCGCCCGGCGGCGTTGTCCGAGCTGGTCGGCATCATCCAGAACGATGGCGTACGCCTGCCGACCTTGCGCATCGACACCCTGCACTTCGCCGCCAACACGCCGTACGAGACCAAACTGATCAGCGACCCGGATCGCGGCCAACGGATCCTGCCGGTGGAAGTGGCACGGGCGCTCAAGGGCGCCATGTCGCAAGTGGTCGATGCCGGTACTGCGCGGCGGATCTCCGGCAGCTTCAAGTTGCAGGACGGCACCCCGCTGGTGATGGGCGGCAAGACCGGCACCGGCGACAACCGCATCGAGAGCTTCGGCGCCGGCGGCCGGTTGATCGGCTCACGCTCGCTCAACCGCACCGCCACGTTCGTGTTCTACCTGGGCGACAACCACTTCGGCACCCTCACCGCGTTCGTCCCGGGCCGGACCGCCGAGGCCTTCAAGTTCACCTCGGCGCTGCCGGTCCAGGTGCTCAAGGGCATGGCGCCGATCCTCATGCCGTACCTACAGCCAGGCAACCCGAATGAATGCAAGCCGCCGCAGATGGCCATGCATTCGAGCAACCCATCGAATAGCTAGATGAGAATCATCGGCATTTAGAGGCTTGTGTTTAGATATATCTTGAGTAATATCTTGCGATATATCTAAACACACACGGAGCCTCACCTCATGCGCGATGCTTATGCCCATGATCCACTGGAGCGCCGCCCCGGCCGGGGTGAGCGCGGCCCCCGGGTATTCGCCCCTGGCGACCTGAAGCTGTTGATCCTGTCGATGCTCGCCGAGCAGCCGGGCCACGGCTACGACCTGATCCGCCAGATCGAGAAACTGTTCGATGGCAGCTACAGCCCGAGCCCAGGGGTCATCTACCCCACCCTCAACTTCCTCGAGGAAGCCGAGCTGATCAGCGGCCAGCCCCAAGGCAGCAAGCGCCTATACGCCATCACCGACGCGGGGCGCCAGGCCCTGGGCGAACAAGCCGTCGCCCTCGACGGCGTGCGCATGCGCATCGATGTCAGCAAACGCGCCCTGCGCGGCCATGACCGCCCGCCGGAAATCCACGAGGCCGTCGGCAACCTGCGCCACGCCCTGCACATGCACAGTGGCCGCTGGACCCCGGAAGAAATCGAACGGGTCCGCAGCCTGCTCAATGAAACCGCCAAGGCCATCGCCTCCGGGCCGGCCGCCTCTGTCACGGAGAACCCCCATGAGTGACACCATTCACCGCGTCAACCACGAAATCCGCCGCCGGCGCCTGGAAGTGCTGCGCGTCACCGAGCTGACCCCGCGCATGCGCCGCATCACCCTGGGCGGCCCGGAACTGCAAGGCTTCACCAGCCTGGGCACGGATGACCACATCAAGTTGCTGTTCGCTGAAACCCCCGAGCAACAGCAGGCCCTGGACGCTGGTGGCCTCGGCCGCGACGGCGGCGTCCGCCCGACCATGCGCGAATACACGCCACGGCGCATCGACCTGGTGGCAAACGAACTGGACATTGATTTCGTCCTGCATGGCGATGGCCCCGCCTCGACCTGGGCCGCCCAGGCAGCCCCCGGGCAGGTGCTGAACATCGCCGGGCCACGGGCCTCGATGGTGGTACCGGACATCTTCGACAGCTACCTGCTGATTGGTGACGAGACGGCGATCCCGGCCATTGGCCGACGCCTCGAGGAACTGCCGGCAGGCCGCCAGGTGCTGGCGGTGATCCAGATCGAAGACGACCAGGAGCGCCAGCCGCTGCCGAGCCAGGCACAGGTCGAAGTGATCTGGGTAAAGCGTGAGGAAAACCTGCTGGCCCTGGTCGAAGGGCTGACGCTGCCGCAAGGCAGGCTGTACAGCTGGGTGGCCCTGGAGAAATCGCTGACCCGCCAGGCCAAGGCACTGCTGCTGGCCAAGGGCGTGGCGGAAGATGCCCTCAAGGCCGCGGCCTACTGGCGTGCTGATGGAACGGCAGACGACGAGTGATTTCTGCGGGTTCGGGTCGACCCCTTTCGCGGCGGTTCGGCGCGAAAGGGCAGGCCCTGCCTAGGCAAGCCCTGGCGACGAGCGCCAGCGATCCAGCCCCAGCATCACCAGCCCGATCCCCCAAAAACCCGCCAGGACCCCCAACGCATTGAGCATGACCTGCCCATACCCGAGGCTGGCCACATCGATGAATGGATAGGCATACACACCGATCTCGCTACCCCGCCACAGCGCATAGGCGAAGTACACCGCCGGATACAGCGCCCACACCGCCAGGTGCCAGAGCCGCAGGCTGCCCTTGGGCACCTCGAGCCACCAGTACAGCACGTACAGCAGCGGCATCACGTCGTGCAGCAACTCGTCCGCCAGCCACTGCCAGCCCTGGGGGTGCCAGAGGTGGCGCAGCAACAGGCTGTAGGCCAACGCTACCAGGACGATGCTGGCGGCCACCGCCGAACTCACCGCAGGCGAAAGGAAAAAGCGCCTGGCCCTGCCTTCATGGCCGAAGGCGGCATAGCTGAGCACCGTCGCCACCAAGGTGTTGCTCAGTACGGTGAAATACCCGAACACATTCACCAACCCGCCGATCAGGCTGGCCTGCTCCTGCCAGCGCGCCAGCAACACCAGATAAACCTGCACCGCCAGGCCCAACCAGCCCAGCACGGCCGCCGCGCTCAACCACGGGCGGGCCGGCAGCTCAGGCATTGCGCTGCAATCTGACGTAGAGCTGCTCGACCTTTTCCCGCGCCCAGGGCGTCTTGCGCAGGAAGGTCAGGCTCGACTTGATGCTCGGGTTGCTCTTGAAGCAGCGCACGTCGACGCGCTCGGCCAGGCCTTGCCACTGATAGTGAGCCACCAGCTCGGTGAGGATCTGCTCCAGGGTCTTGCCGTGCAATGCATTGTGTTGGGCCGTGCTCATGCCAGTGCTCCGTAAAAGATGCGCACCTTACACGAGTGTAGTGGCCGATGCTGCGCATCGCGCCGAAGACCTGCAGGGGAGAAAGCGCTGGTCAAGGCACAAGGCCCTGTGCTGAAATGGTGATGTTATATTGTAACTATATAAAACTCGACCAAGGAACGTCTCACCTCCATGCCGCACATCCCGCTACGCCTCTCCCCCCTCGCCATCGCGCTCTGGCTCGCTGCCTCTCCCAGCCAGGCCGTGGAGCTCGAACCCCAGGTCATCACCGCCAACCCGCTGGGCAATCGCCAGCTCGCCGCGCCCAGCACCGTTCTCGAAGGTGACGACCTGCTACTGCAGCAGCACGGCAGCCTCGGTGAAACCCTGAACAAGCAACCCGGTGTCGCCTCCACCTGGTTCGGCCCTGGCGCCAGCCGCCCGGTGATCCGTGGCCTGGATGGTGACCGCATCCGCATCCTGCGCAACGGCGTCGGTGCCCTGGACGCCTCGTCGCTGTCCTATGACCACGCCGTGCCGCTGGACCCAGTGAATGTCGAGCGCATCGAGATCGTCCGCGGCCCGGCCGCCCTGTTGTACGGCGGTAACGCCATTGGTGGGGTGGTGAATACCTTCGACAACCGCATTCCCGACTCGCCCATCGAGGGTATTCATGGCGCCGGCGAGCTGCGCTATGGTGGCGCCGACACCACGCGCAGCAGCGCCGGCAAACTGGAAGCCGGCAACGGCGCATTCGCCCTGCACCTGGATGCCAATAGCCGCCAGTTCAACGACCTGCGCATCCCCGGCTACGCCCGTAGCTCGAAAGTACGCGATGCCGACGAGCCCGGCAGCCATGGCCGCCTGGAGAACAGCGACGGGCGCCAGGATGGCGGGGCCATCGGCGGCAGCTATCACTGGGACCATGGCTACGCCGGCCTGTCCTACAGCCGCTATGACAGCAACTACGGCTCGGTGGCCGAGTCGGGCGTGCGCCTGGACATGAAACAGGACCACTATGCCTTCGCCTCGGAACTGCGCGACCTCGACGGGCCGTTCAGCTCGGTCAAGCTCGATGCTGGCTACACCGACTATGAGCACCGGGAGATCGAAGATGGCGAAGTGGGCACCACGTTCAAGAACAAAGGCTACGAAGCGCGCATCGAGGCTCGCCACCAACCCATCGGCCCGGTGGAAGGGGTGATCGGCGCGCAGATCAATCGCAACGAGTTTTCCGCCCTGGGCGAAGAGGCTTTCGTCCCGCAGACCGACACCGACAGCCTGGCGGTGTTCGCCCTGGAACAATGGCAAGCCACCGAACGCCTGAACCTGAGCCTGGGTGCGCGACTGGAACACACCCGTGTCGACCCGGATGCCAAGGGCAATGAAAACTTCGTCGATGCCGACAGCAGCAGCTCGTTCAATGCCTTCAGCCTGTCATCGGGGGCTGTCTACCAGCTCGACCCGGTCTGGGCGCTGGCGGCGAACCTGGCCTACACCGAGCGCGCCCCAACCTTCTACGAGCTGTACGCCAACGGCGCGCATGTGGCCACCGGAGCCTACGAGGTCGGCGATGCCAGTCTGAACAAGGAGAAGGCAATTTCTGCCGACCTCGCCTTGCGTTTCGACAACGGTACCCATAAGGGCAGCGTGGGTGTGTTCTACAGCCACTTTCGCAACTACATCGGCCTGATCGGCACCGGCAACCTGCGCGAAGCGGGTGACGAGGACGAGAGCTTCCCCGAGTATCAGTACCAGGGCGTGCGCGCGCGATTCTACGGCATCGAGGCCCAGGACCGCTGGCAACTGCTGGAAAACCGCTACGGCAGCTTCGCCCTCGAGTTGTCCGGCGACTACACCCGGGCCAAGAATCTCGACAGCGGCGAACCCTTGCCGCGCATCGCGCCGCTGCGTCTGAACAGCGGGCTGGTCTGGGAACTGGACCGCTGGCAGGCGCGGGTCGACGTCCAGCATGCCGCGTCGCAGCATCGCAAACCGGCCAACGAAACCAGCACCGAGGGCTACACGACCCTGGGCGCGAGCGTCGGTTATCGCTTCGATATCGGCAAGAGTGAATGGCTGGCGTTCGTCCGTGGTGAAAACCTCACCGACCAGACCGTGCGCTATGCCAGCTCGATCCTGCGCGACATTGCCCCGGCTCCCGGGCGCAGCGTCGAATTCGGGCTGCGGACCACGTTCTAATTTCGGCAACCGCACCGGCTCCTGAAGGAGCCGGCTTGCCAGCGGCGAACGCACCACTGTTTCTGAATCGGCAACGATTCCCTGCGACAATTTGTCTTTTTTTCACACCGCCAGCGCTATATCCTCTCGCCCCAAGCTGAATCGATTCATTCATTCCAGATAGCGACCTGAACATCGAGGAGTCCTCTGCTCGATGCGCTCGGCTGTTTTCAATTTTCCAAAGACAGCGCTGTCTCAAGCGGAACGATCATGTCGGCTGCTACTACTTTAAATGCTGAAGCATTGAATTTTGACCTGACGGAGTACGTACGATGAGCACCGAAGGTGCCAAGAGTGAAAAACACCGGATGCCACGCATCATGGGTGTGTTGCTGTTGCTGATGGGCCTGGCCCTGCTGGCGGGGGGCATCAAGCTGAGCCAGGTGGGGGGATCGCTCTACTACCTGATCGCCGGGATCGGCTTTGCCTTGAGTGGCATCCTGCTGCTGGCCAAGCGCCGCATCGCCCTGGGCTTGTACGGCCTGGTGCTGCTCGGCAGCACGGCCTGGGCCCTGCTGGAAGTCGGCCTGGACTGGTGGCAACTGGTGCCACGCCTGTCGCTGTGGTTCGCCATCGGTGTGCTGTTGCTGCTGCCCTGGGCACGTCGCCCGCTCATCGGGCCGGCGCCCAGGGCCAACACCGCCCTGCTCGGCATCGCCGTGCTGGCCTCCGGTGCTTGTGCGCTGGCCAGCCAATTCACCCACCCTGGTGAAGTGTTCGGCGAAGTGGGCCGCGAGAGCAGCGAAATGGCCAGCGCCGCGCCGACGATGCCCGACGGCGACTGGCAGGCCTATGGCCGCACCGAACATGGCGACCGGTACTCGCCGCTGCGCCAGATCACCCCCCAGAACGCCTATCGCCTGGAAGAAGCCTGGCGCATCCGCACCGGCGACCTGCCCACCGACAACGACCCGGTCGAGCTCACCAACGAGAACACCCCGCTCAAGGCCAACGGCATGCTCTACGCGTGCACGCCACATGGCCGGGTGCTGGCCCTCGACCCGGACACCGGCGCCGAGATCTGGCGCTTCGACCCGCAGATCAAGAGCCCTACCAACACCTTCAAGGGCTTCGCCCACATGACCTGCCGCGGCGTCTCGTACTATGACGAGAACAGCTACGTCAGCCGCGATGGCAGCCCGGCACCGAAAGTCTCCGAAGCTGGCCAGGCGGTGGCCCTGGCCTGCCCGCGCCGCCTCTACCTGCCGACCGCCGACGCGCGCCTGATCGCCATCAACGCCGACAACGGCCGGGTCTGCGAAGGCTTCGCCAACCAAGGCACCATCGACCTCACCACCGGCATCGGCCCGTTCACCGCTGGCGGCTATTACTCCACCTCGCCGGCGGCGATCACCCGCGAACTGGTGATCATCGGCGGCCATGTCACGGATAACGAGTCGACCGACGAGCCGTCTGGCGTTATCCGCGCCTACGACGTGCACGACGGCCGCCTGGTCTGGAACTGGGACAGCAACAACCCCGACGACACCAAGCCCTTGGCCCCTGGCAAGACCTACAGCCGCAACTCGGCCAACATGTGGTCGCTGGCCAGCGTCGACGAGAAGCTTGGCCTCATCTACCTGCCCCTGGGCAACCAGACGCCCGACCAGTATGGCGCCAACCGCACCCCAGGCGCCGAGAAGTACAGCGCCGGCGTGGTAGCCCTGGACCTGGCCAGCGGCAAGGTCCGCTGGAACTACCAGTTCACCCATCACGACCTGTGGGACATGGACGTCGGCAGCCAGCCGACTCTGGTGCACCTGAAGACCGACGACGGCGTCAAGCCGGCGATCATCGTACCGACCAAGCAAGGCAGCCTGTACGTGCTCGACCGCCGCGACGGCACGCCGATCGTGCCGATCCGCGAAATCCCGACGCCGCAGGGCGCCGTGCCCGGCGACCACACCGCGCCCACCCAGGCGCGGTCGGACCTCAACCTGCTGGGGCCGGAGCTCAGCGAACAAGCCATGTGGGGCGCTACGCCGTTCGACCAGATGCTGTGCCGTATCCAGTTCCGCGAGCTGCGCTACGAAGGCCAGTACACGCCGCCGTCCGAGCAGGGCAGCCTGATCTACCCAGGCAACGTCGGTGTGTTCAACTGGGGCAGCGTGTCGGTCGACCCCGTCCGCCAGTTGCTGTTCACCTCGCCCAACTACATGGCCTTCGTGTCGAAGATGGTGCCGCGCGAACAGGTCGCCGCCGGCAGCAAGCGCGAGAGCGAGACCAGCGGCGTGCAGCCCAACACCGGCGCGCCGTACGCGGTGATCATGCACCCGTTCATGTCGCCGTTGGGCGTGCCGTGCCAGGCACCGTCCTGGGGTTATGTGGCGGCCATCGACCTGTTCACCAACAAAGTGGTGTGGAAGCGCAAGAACGGCACCACCCGCGACAGCACCCCAGTGCCTATCGGCATGCCGGTCGGCGTACCGAGCATGGGTGGCTCGATCGTCACTGCAGGCGGCGTCGGCTTCCTCGCCGGCACCCTCGACCAGTACCTGCGCGCCTACGACACCAATGACGGCAAGGAGCTGTGGAAGGCCCGCCTGCCTGCCGGGGGTCAAGCCACGCCGATGACCTACACCGGCAAGGACGGCAAGCAATACGTGCTGATCGTCGCCGGCGGACACGGTTCGCTGGGTACGAAGATGGGCGATTACATCATCGCTTACAAATTGGCGGAATGAGCATAGGGCTGCTTTGCAGCCCATCCGGCCGGTCCGGCGCCCCGGCGAGGCCGCTCCTACAGGGGAAATGCGACCTCCTGTAGGAGCGGCCTCGTGCCGCGAGGGGCCGCAAAGCGGCCCCGCCCATTCTTGCAGCTTATAATTCATAACTTGAAACCCACCACCGCCCGCCCCATCTAAGCACCATAGTCATTCACGCAGGTGCCCCATGAGCGACCAGCAGGATTTCCCGGAACAACCCGACGAACACAGCGCAGTCGAACACCTCGATACCCAGGCCGAACGCGGCCCCGGCCACGCCCTCGCCCTGCCCGGCCAGCAGTTGCCGGACAAGGTCTACGTGATCCCGATCCACAACCGCCCCTTCTTCCCAGCCCAAGTGCTGCCGGTCATCGTCAACGAGGAGCCCTGGGCCGAGACCCTCGACCTGGTGGCCAAGACCCCGCACCACTCCTTGGCGCTGTTCTTCATGGACACCCCGCCAGAAGACCACCGGCATTTCGATACCGCGGCATTGCCCGAGTACGGCACGCTGGTCAAGGTACATCACGCCAGCCGCGAGAACGGCAAGTTACAGTTCGTCGCCCAAGGCCTGACCCGAGTGCGCATCCGCACCTGGCTCAAGCACCACCGCCCGCCCTACCTGGTCGAGGTCGAATACCCTCGCCAGCCGACCGAGCCCAACGACGAGGTCAAGGCCTACGGCATGGCCCTGATCAACGCGATCAAGGAGCTGCTGCCACTAAACCCGCTGTACAGCGAAGAACTGAAGAACTACCTCAACCGCTTCAGCCCCAACGACCCCTCGCCCCTCACCGACTTCGCCGCAGCGCTCACCTCGGCCACCGGCAACCAACTGCAGGAGGTGCTCGACTGCGTGCCCATGCTCAAGCGCATGGAAAAGGTCCTGCCGATGCTGCGCAAAGAAGTCGAGGTCGCACGTCTACAGAACGAGATCTCCGCTGAGGTCAACCGACAGATCGGCGAGCACCAGCGTGAGTTCTTCCTCAAAGAGCAGCTCAAGGTCATCCAGCAGGAGCTGGGGCTGACCAAGGACGACCGCAGCGCCGATCTAGAGCAGTTCGAACAGCGTCTGGCGAACAAGACCCTGCCCGAGCAGGCGAAGAAACGCATCGACGAAGAGATGGGCAAGCTGGCGATCCTGGAAACCGGCTCGCCCGAATACGCCGTCACCCGCAATTACCTGGACTGGGCCACCGCCCTGCCCTGGGGCGTGTACGGCAAGGACAAGCTCGACCTCAAGCACGCACGCAAAGTGCTCGACCAGCACCATGCAGGTCTCGACGACATCAAGGAACGCATCCTCGAATTCCTCGCCGTCGGCGCCTGGAAAGGCGAGATCAGCGGCTCGATCGTGCTGTTGGTCGGCCCGCCCGGCGTGGGCAAGACCAGCATCGGCAAGTCCATCGCCGAGTCCCTTGGCCGGCCGTTCTACCGTTTCAGCGTCGGCGGTATGCGCGACGAGGCGGAGATCAAGGGGCATCGTCGCACCTACATCGGCGCCCAGCCCGGCAAGCTGTTGCAGGCGCTGAAGGAGGTCGAGGTCATGAACCCGGTGATCATGCTCGACGAAATCGACAAGATGGGCCAGAGCTATCAGGGCGACCCCGCTTCAGCGCTGCTGGAAACGCTGGATCCGGAGCAGAACGTCGACTTCCTCGACCATTATCTGGACCTGCGCCTGGACCTGTCGAAAGTGCTGTTCGTCTGCACCGCCAATACCCTGGACTCGATCCCCGGCCCGTTGCTCGACCGCATGGAGGTGATCCGCCTGTCCGGTTACATCACCGAAGAAAAGCTGGCCATCGCCAAGCGTCACCTGTGGCCCAAGCAACTGGCCAAGGCCGGTGTCGCCAAGACCAGCCTGGGGATCAGCGACAGCGCCCTACGCACGGTGATCGAGGGCTATGCCCGCGAGGCCGGTGTGCGGCAATTGGAGAAGCAACTCGGCAAACTGGTGCGCAAGGCGGTGGTCAAACTGCTGGACGACCCCCAGGCCACGCTCAAGATCGGCCCGAAGGACCTGGAAGCTGCACTCGGCATGCCGGTGTTTCGCAGCGAGCAGGTACTGGCCGGCAAGGGTGTGATCACCGGCCTGGCCTGGACCAGCATGGGTGGTGCCACGCTGCCGATCGAAGCTACCCGCATCCATACCCTGAACCGCGGCTTCAAGCTGACCGGCAAGTTGGGTGATGTGATGAAGGAGTCGGCCGAGATCGCCTACAGCTACATCAGCGCCAATCTCAAGCAGTTTGGCGGCGACCCGGGTTTCTTCAACGAAGCCTTCATCCACTTGCACGTGCCCGAGGGCGCCACGCCGAAGGACGGCCCGAGCGCCGGGGTGACCATGGCCAGCGCACTGCTGTCCCTGGCACGCGACCAGGTGCCGAAAAAGGGCGTGGCCATGACCGGCGAGCTGACCCTCACCGGGCAGGTGCTGCCGATCGGTGGAGTGCGTGAGAAGGTGATCGCTGCCAGACGGCAGAAGATCTATGAACTGATCCTGCCTGAGGCCAACCGTGGCGACTTCGAAGAACTGCCAGACTACCTGCGTGACGGGTTGACGGTGCATTTCGCCAAGCGCTTCGCCGACGTGGCGAAGGTGCTGTTCTAAGCCGACGACAGCAAGCCGGCGCCTACAGGCACCGCGCCCCCACCTTGGGGTTGGCGAAGGACTGTAGGCGCCGGCTTGCCAGCATTCAGGCCTGGTGCGAGCACACACAAACCCGCTTCATCGGTTATCCTCAGGCCATCGTTCGTCTTCGGAGCCGCCATGTCCGCCCCTCGCCTGCTCGTTCCCCTGGGCCTTGCCTTGCTGGCCGCCTGCGCCCAACAACCGCAGAACACACCCGCCGAACTGGACGCCGACAGCGAATGCCCCAAGCGCCTGCTGGTCGGCCAGACCCTCAACCTGAGCTTGCCCAGCAACCCCACCACCGGCTATCGCTGGCGGGTGCAGGATGCTGCGCCTGGCGTGCTGCGCAGCCTTGGCCCGGAGGTCTACGCCGCCCCCGAGGAAAGCGGCCTGGTCGGTACCGCCGGGGAATCCACCTGGCGCTTCCAGGCCCAGACCCCTGGCGACGGCCACCTGGTGCTGGTCTACCAGCAGCCGTGGGCCCCGGAAGTGCAACCGGTACAGACTTTCGATTGCGAAGTCCGGGTCCGCTGAGCGCGATTCAAGCCGCTTCGAAACGCCGGCGCACGGCAACCAGGTAATCCCGGGCGTTCTCCAGCGCAGCCTGAAGGGCACGCTGTTCGGTGGCTGCCTGGGTCTTGGCCGAGACCGCCTGCCAATGCACGACGAACTTGTTCGCCTGCGCCAACCAAGGCTCGCGCTGGGCCAGCAGCTCATCGACACCGGCAAACTGCCCGCTTTTCGCCAACGCCGCTTCCAGCTGCCGTTGGAGCTCCAGCAATGTGAGCTTTTGCTGGTCCAGCCGCTCGGCAAGTCGCCCCCTGGCCGCGTTCACATCAACGTATCTGCGCCCCTGCTCGAACAGGTCGAGGTTCTTGTTGAGCTTCACCAAGGCTGCCTTGACCAATTCCGGGGTGACGGTGCGGTCCCTGAGCACAGACAACAGGGCATCGATCTCGCTCTCCGACGGAATGAGATTACGCAGTGCCTGTTGCACCGTGGGGTGGTCCAGCGTCTTGAGCGACTCGTCGATTTCAGCCAGTCGTAGCGCTTGCGCTGCGATCAGTTGCTCCAGTTGCGCTACGGCGGCACGGTTTTTCACGATACGCTGGTCGTTTTCTTCCCTGAGCGAAGTGGTGGATGGCGCACGATAACGGCTGACACGCTCGACCGCGCCGATGATCTGTGCCATCTCATCGTGCAGATATTGACGCGAGCGAAGCAGGTCCGCCTCGGTCATGGTCAACGACGCCTCGAGGTCGAGGTTCAACTCCACCAGGCAGCTGACCACGTTTTCTCGAAAGATATCGTTCCCGGCTTGCACCAGGCTTTTCAAATCCCTCAATTGCTCGCGAAGAGCGGGAATCATGCCGGCCGTCTTGCTGTGATAGAGTTCGTTCAGCAGGTTTTCGATCGACAGCATTGCCGTCACATCCGGTAAGTCGTCTGGTTTGATGCCCATGACAATGACACTCCTTTTTAGATTTTCACGGTTTCATTGAAGAGCCTGGAGAGGTGCTTCGATATATCCTTGATCTTTTCCCATGGACTGATGACCCGCTCGAAAGAAACTACGAACCGCAGAACTTCCTGCTGGGTTGAAACATTGTTAGCCCTGCGCAGGGAATGATCGACGTAGGCCTCCAGCAAGATCCAGATATCTTCCAGGTTCTTGGCCGCCACGCCGACATCGACCAGACGGAATTGTATGTCGGCAATATGTTCACCAATGGCTTCGAACCCACCGACGTCTCCTGTAAGATCCTTGATATCAAGGTCCAGTCTCGCGCGTTGTTCGATCAATGCGTTTTTTTCACTTCTCACCGTCTCGGCCTGGGAGCCATACACCCCGCCGGTGATGAGCAGCCCGATTGGACCAAAAGCCAGCCCAGTAAAGGAATAGCCGACCAGCTTGTTGTATTGATCGAGCTTCTGCTGAATTTTCTTATCCAATTCAGCGACTGCTCGCTGCAAGGACAGCAATTTTTCGGGTATGGACTGAGCCTGAACCTGCAAAGACAGGGCATTGGCCATGGGCTTGAGGTTTTCACTGATGTCATCACCAAAGCGGTCGACCAGTTCCCTGACCTGCTGGGTACCACGGCGTTTTCCGTTGATGTCCTCGCGAATGACGGCGAGTTGGCTGTCTACCTTCTCCCGGAAGGTCTTGGCCTCTTCGGTCGTCAACGTGGAGTCGGCGAGTTCTTTGCTGACGACCTGCGAATCCCAGGAAGGCATCGACTTGAGTTCCGATACCAACTCAGCCCCCTCCAGTGTCAGCGTCTCGGCAAACACCTGCAAGTCTGAACCTAACTTCTTACAGGCATCTTCGATAGCATCCCAGGAGTTGACATGCGTGCGCAGGTTATCGAACAGCACATTGACGTCAGCGGTCTGTATACCCAATACCCCAAAGGCGAGATTGGCGTCTACTTCCTGACGGAGTGGCAACTGCCGAACGGCCCGCTCATAACGTTTGATCGTCTGCAGGTTGTCGGCACTGAATATAAACGCAGGGTCATCTTTTTTATGGTCGAAGATCTGAGCCGGCACCAACACGGCGCGTTGCTCCTCATCCAACTCTTCAAAAGTATAGGACTGCTGCGAGGGTTTATCAGCCGGCGGGAACAAGGCTAAATATTCTTTACTTTCACTTACCATGCAAGGCCTCCAATGAGTCGACACTGAACTACGTGAAGCACTCTAGGCTTGTCTGCGCGAATCCGAAGTCGGGGTAGTTACGGTACGCATGAAGAAAAATCACCTGCTCATGCCGGAGATTTGATTGAAGGAAGCATTTCCGTACGCCATTGCGGCACTGGTCCGATGGTTAGGCAGCACCGGCCGGTTTTGGCTAGAATAGCGCCCCGTTTCCCTGCACGAGTTCACCGTGAGCAAGCAACCCGACCGGCTTTTCGCCCAGCCCCTGGAACAGGTGCCCGACTTCGTCTTCAACGAGGACGTGGTGCGCGTGTTTCCGGACATGATCAAGCGCTCGGTGCCCGGTTACCCGACCATCGTGGAAAACCTCGGCGTGCTCGCCGCGCGCTTCGCCCAGCCGCACACCGCCCTGTACGACCTCGGCGCCTCGCTCGGCGCGGTCACCCAAGCACTGCGCCGCCACGTGCGCAACGAAGGCTGTGAGGTGATCGCGGTGGACAACTCGGCTGCCATGGTCGAGCGCTGCCGCCAATACCTGGCCGCCCAGGACTCGATGTTCCAAGAACTGTTGCCGGTGCAAGTGCTGGAGGCAGATATCCTCGCCCTGGCGCTGCAACCGGCCTCGGTGGTGGCGATGAATTTCACCCTGCAGTTCATCGCCCCCGAGCAACGCCTGGCGCTGCTCGGCCGCATTCGGCAGGCCTTGCTCCCCGGCGGCGCGCTGATCCTCTCCGAAAAACTGCACTTCGCCGACCACGAAGAGCAGACCCTGCTCAACGAGCTGCACTTGGACTTCAAGCGGGCCAATGGCTACAGCGAACTGGAAATCGCCCAGAAGCGCAGCGCCATCGAGAACGTCATGAAGCCCGATACTCTGGAAACCCACAAGGAGCGTCTGCGTGCAGCCGGCTTCAGCAAAGTGGTGCCATGGTTCCAATGCCTCAACTTCGCCTCACTGATAGCCCTGCCATGATCGATCTGTCCCCCCTCGTCCGCCGTCTGGCGGGTACGCCCCTGGCTTCCTGGTCGCAAGGCCTGCAAGTCCAGCTCGAAACCAAGCTGAAAAAAGGCCACGGCGACCTCGATCGCTGGCGTGGCGCCCTCGAAGCCCTGCCCCGCCTGCAACCGAGCGACATCGACCTGGTCGACGGCCTGCGTCTGGACTGCGCCTGCGATGACGCCACCCGCGCGCAAATGCGCCAAGCGCTGATGGGCTTGTCGCCCTGGCGCAAGGGCCCGTTCGACTTGTTTGGCGTGCACGTCGACACCGAATGGCGCTCGGACTGGAAATGGTCGCGGATCAGCCCGCACCTGGACCTCAAGGGCAAACGCGTGCTCGATGTAGGCTGTGGCAATGGCTATTACCAGTGGCGCATGCTCGGCGCGGGTGCCGACATGGTCATCGGCGTCGACCCCAACTGGCTGTTCTTCTGTCAGTTCCAGGCGGTGCAGCACTATTTACCCGAGCTGCCAGCCTGGCACCTGCCCTTCGCCCTGGAGGAGCTGCCAGCCAACCTCGAAGGTTTCGACACGGTATTCTCGATGGGGGTGTTCTACCATCGCCGCTCACCGATTGAGCACCTGCTGGCGCTGAAGGACTGCCTGGTCAAGGGCGGGGAACTGGTGCTGGAAACCCTGGTGATCGAGGGTGACGAACAGCAAGTACTGGTGCCCGAAGACCGTTACGCGCAGATGCGCAACGTCTGGTACCTGCCGTCCGTTCCGGCGCTGGAACGCTGGTTGCGCCGCGCTGGCTTCAGCGACGTGCGTTGCGTCGACGTCAGCGTGACCAGTGTCGAGGAACAGCGCAGCACCGAATGGATGCGCTACCAGTCGCTGGGCGACTTCCTCGACCCCGACGACCACAGCAAGACCGTCGAAGGCCTGCCGGCACCGCGTCGCGCCACCCTGCTGGCGCGCAAGTAAGACTCTGTGTGTAGGAGCGGCCTTGCCGGGGCGCTCCTACAGATGGTGATACGCCTCAGCGCGAGGCCGCCACGATCAGCGCCTTCATCTCCGCCACAGCCGCCTTGAAGCCGACGAACAAGGCATGGGCCACCAGTGCATGGCCGATGTTCAGCTCGTTGATACCCTTGATCGCCGCCACCGCCTCGACGTTGTGGTAGTGCAGGCCATGACCGGCGTTGACGATCAGCCCCTGGCCGACGCCAAACGCTACGCCATCCTTGATGCGCTTGAGTTCCTCGGCCACCTCGGTCGGGGTTTCGGCATCAGCATAGCGCCCGGTGTGCAGCTCGATGGCCGGGGCACCGACACGGCGCGAGGCCTCGATCTGGCGTTCGTCGGCATCGATGAACAGCGACACCTCGGCACCGGTACGCGACAGGCGCTCGACCGCAGCCTTGATTCGGGCTTCCTGGCCCGCCACGTCCAGGCCACCTTCGGTGGTCAGCTCCTGGCGGGTTTCGGGAACCAGGCAGATGTGCGCCGGGCGGATCTTCTCGGCGAACGCCATCATCTCTTCGGTGACACCCATCTCGAAGTTCATGCGGGTCTGCAGCACGTCCTTGAGCAGCACCACGTCACGCTCCTGGATGTGCCGGCGGTCTTCGCGCAGATGCACGGTAATGCCGTCCGCGCCGGCCTCTTCGGCGTCCAGGGCGGCTTTGACCGGGTCTGGGTAACGCGTGCCGCGGGCCTGGCGCAGTGTCGCCACGTGGTCGATGTTGACGCCAAGAAGCATGCGGTTGCTGTGAGTCACGAAAGGCTCTCCTGATGGTTTAGCGCTACAGGATACGACGTGCTCAACGCTTGCGAAACAGTTCCCGGCTGACCAGTGGTTTTGGCCCCAGGTGCACCGCCAGTGCCTGGCGCATCAGGCGTTTGGCCGCGAGCAAGGCGCCGGGGGCGTCCCAGTCGGCCTGCGCCAGGGCCAGCAGCTCGGTGCCCTTGAACAAACCCGGCTGCACCAGCTCGACCCGCTCCAGGCCAGCGTCGACCCGCAGGCGATACAGGCCAGCGGCATCCACCGCAAGGCCATTGGCGTCGTGGTCCAGGGCGAAGGCATAGCCCAGCTCATCCAGCAGGCGCCATTCGAACGAGCGCAACAATGGCTCCAACGGCCGGCCAGCCGCCAGTGCCTGCAGCGTGAGGGTGTAGTGTTCGAACAATGCGGGGTGTGGCGCTTCGGCCGGCAGCAGGCGCATCAGCAGTTCGTTGAGATAAAGGCCACTGAACAGGGCGTCGCCATGCAGCCAGGCAGCGATACCCTGGGTATCCAGGCGGCCGACGTTCTTCAGCTCGCCGCGCCCGCGCAGCTCCACCTCCAGCGGCACGAACGGCCGTACCAGGCTGCCGCCCTTACCCCTGGCACGGCGCAACACCGCTCGCATCCGGCCCTGGGGGGTGAGGAAGTCGACCAGCGCGCTGGTTTCCTTGTAGGCACGGCTGTGCAGCACGTAGGCCGGCTGGGCGTCAGGTTGTTCCATGCACTGCCTCTAAGGCCTCATAGAACTGTAGGAGCGGGTTTACCCGCGAAGGCGTCGGTGGAGCCACCATCGCATTCGCGGGTAAACCCGCTCCTACAGAGCAACCTGAGGCTTCAGGTTGAATTACAGGTCACCGTAACCCAGCGAACGCAGGGCACGCTCGTCATCGGACCAGCCACCCTTGACCTTGACCCAGAGATTGAGCATGACCTTGGAATCGAACAGGACTTCCATGTCCTTGCGCGCCTCGGAGCCGATCCGCTTGATGCGCTCGCCCTTGTCGCCAATGATGATCTTCTTCTGGCCATCGCGCTCGACCAGGATCAGGGCATGGATATGCAGCACATGGCCCTGCTGCTTGAATTCCTCGATCTCCACGGTGATCTGGTACGGCAGCTCGGCACCGAGCTGACGCATGATCTTCTCGCGCACCAGTTCGGCAGCCAGGAAGCGGCTGCTACGGTCGGTGATCTGGTCTTCCGGGAAGAAATGCTCGTTCTCCGGCAGGTGCTTGGCGATTTGGGCCTCCAGCGCTTCGAGGTTATGCCCCTGTTGCGCGGAAATCGGCATCACTTCGGCGTTCGGCAATTGCTCTTGAAGCCACTGCAGGTGCGGGATCAGCTCGGCTTTCTCTTCCATGCGGTCGGTCTTGTTGACCGCGATGATCAGCGGGCCGGTCACGTACTGCACACGCTCGAGCACCAGTTGGTCCTCGTCGGTCCACTTGGTGCGGTCGACCACGAAGATCACCACGTCGACGTCCTTCAGGGCCGCCGAGGCGTTGCGGTTCATGTAGCGGTTCAGGGCCTTGTCGTTGGCCTTGTGCATGCCGGGGGTGTCGACGTAGATCGCCTGCACCTCACCCTCGGTCTTGATCCCGAGCATGTTGTGCCGGGTGGTCTGCGGCTTGCGCGAGGTGATCGCCAGCTTCTGCCCGAGGATGTGGTTGAGCAGCGTCGACTTGCCCACATTCGGGCGGCCGACGATGGCCACGTAGCCGCAGCGGGTCGGATTGCTATCAGTCATTGCCATTCTCCACGCCCAGGGCGATCAATGCGGCAGCGGCGGCGACCTGCTCGGCGATACGCCGACTCACGCCCTGGCCACGGCTCTTGTTGTTCAGCAGCACCACTTCGCATTCGACGAAGAAGGTGCGGCAGTGCGGTTCGCCCTGGATGTCCACCACCTCGTAGCGCGGCAGCTCGCAGCCACGCGATTGCAGGAACTCCTGCAGGCGCGTCTTCGGGTCCTTGTTGGTATCGACCAGGGTCAGGCCGTCGAACTCGTTGGCCAGCCAGTCGAGGATGCGCTCACGGGCAGTCTGCATGTCGGCGTCGAGATAGATGGCACCGATCAACGCCTCGAGGGCGTCGGCGAGGATCGACTCACGGCGGAACCCCCCGCTCTTGAGCTCGCCCGAGCCCAGCCGCAGGTATTCGCCGAGGTCGAAGCCGCGCGCCAGGCGGGCCAGGGTCTCGCCCTTGACCAGACGCGCACGCAGGCGCGACAGCTGGCCCTCGCGGGCCTGCGGGAAGCGCTCGAACAGCGCTTCGCCGGCCACGAAGTTGAGAATGGCGTCACCGAGGAATTCCAGACGCTCGTTGTTGCGCCCGGCATAACTGCGATGCGTCAGGGCCAGGAGCATCTGATCCTGGTTCTTGAAGGTATAACCGAGCTTGCGCTCAAGACGGGCAAGGGAAGCACTCATGCGGCCACCCGTGGGTTGTTCAACGCGTTGTTCAAATCAACATCCTGGAAGACTGTTTGGCTGTGGTCCACCGCAGCGGGCGGCGGATCTCCCGATCCCTGAGAACACAGCCTATGTCAGAAATGCATTCGGCGCTGTCTGCTGGACAGCGCCGTTGGGTATCAATGGATCAGGCCGACCCGCGACAGGTTGGGGAAGTGGCTGAGCTTGGGCTCTGGCCAGCTCATCCACACCGCGAAGGCCTTGCCGACGATGTTGCGGTCCGGAACCATGCCATGCAGCGCCTGGGGGATATTGGGATCGTCCCAGTAACGGCTGTCGTTGGAGTTGTCGCGGTTGTCGCCCATCATGAAGTAATGGCCGGCCGGCACGGTCCATTGCTGGTCCGGCGGCATGCGATAGCGGGTCATTTCCTTGCGAATCAGGTGCTCGGCCTCGCCCAGCTTCTCCTTGTACAGCTCGGCGCTGCCCAGGGTGCCCGGCTCGGCGCCTACCAGCTGCTCGGCAATCGGCTGGCCGTTGACGAACAACCGCTTGTCGCTGGTGTAGCGGATCTGGTCACCTGGCAGGCCGACCACACGCTTGATGTAGTTGACGTTCGGATCGCTGGGGTAGCGGAAGACCATCACATCGCCGCGTTGCGGGTCGCTCACCTCGATGACCTTCTTGTCGATCACAGGCAGGCGGATGCCATAGGAGAACTTGTTTACCAGGATGAAATCGCCCACTTCCAGGGTCGGCTTCATCGACCCCGAAGGAATCTGGAACGGTTCCACCAGGAACGAGCGCAGCACCAGCACGATGAACAGCACCGGAAAGAACGACTTGCCGTACTCGACCAGCAACGGCTCCTTGTTCAAGCGCTCGACCACGGCCATTTCTGGCTGGTTGACGCTGCCCTGGTAGTTGGCGACCGCTGCCCGCCGGCGCGGAGCCAGGAACAGCAGGTCGATCAAGCCCAACAGGCCGCAGACGGCAACGGCGATGACTAGCAACAGCGGGAAATTTAGCGACATAGGACCTAGCTATCCAACCTGAGCACGGCGAGGAAGGCTTCTTGTGGAATTTCCACGTTGCCCACCTGTTTCATGCGTTTCTTACCGGCCTTCTGCTTCTCCAGCAGCTTCTTCTTACGGCTGACGTCACCACCGTAGCACTTGGCCAGTACGTTCTTTCTGAGCGCCTTGACGGTTGTCCGCGCGATGATCTGGCCGCCGATGGCTGCCTGGATCGCCACATCGAACATCTGCCGAGGAATCAGTTCCTTCATCTTCTCGGTCAACGCACGGCCTTTGTAGGCCGCATTGTCGCGGTGCACGATCAATGCCAGGGCATCGACCTTGTCGCCGTTGATCAGCACGTCCAGCTTGACCAGGTTGGCCGACTGGTAGCGATCGAAATGATAGTCCAGCGAAGCGTAGCCGCGGCTGGTGGACTTGAGGCGGTCGAAGAAGTCCAGCACCACCTCGTTCATCGGCATGTCGTAGCGCACCTGCACCTGGCTGCCGAGGAACTGCATGTCGCGCTGCACGCCGCGTTTCTCGATGCACAGGGTGATGACGTTGCCGAGGTGTTCCTGGGGCACGAGGATGGTCGCGGTAACGATCGGCTCGCGGAAATCGGCCACTGCCGAGACGTCAGGCAGCTTCGACGGGTTGTCGACGACGATGGTTTCGCCGGTCTTGAGCTCGAGCTCGTAGATCACGCTTGGCGCGGTGGTGATCAGGTCCAGGTCGTATTCGCGCTCCAGGCGCTCCTGGATGATCTCCATGTGCAGCATGCCGAGGAAGCCGCAACGGAAGCCGAAGCCCAGGGCGTCGGAGCTTTCCGGCATGTACTGCAACGAGGAATCGTTGAGCGTGAGCTTCTGCAGGGCGTCGCGGAAATCCTCGAAATCGTCGGAGCTGACCGGGAACAGGCCGGCGTAGACCTGCGGCTGGATCTTCTTGAAGCCCGGCAGCACTTCGACCTCGGGGGTCGTGGACAGGGTCAGGGTGTCACCGACCGGTGCACCGTGGATGTCCTTGATGCTGGCGATGATGAAGCCCACTTCGCCGGCCTTGAGATCGGCGGTCTGGGTGTGCTTGGGCGTGAAGACACCGACGCTGTCGACCAGGTGCACCTTGCCGGTGGACTTGACCAGGATCTTGTCGCCCTTCTTGACGCGGCCATGACGCACGCGCACCAGGGACACGACGCCCAGGTAGTTGTCGAACCAGGAGTCGATGATCAACGCCTGCAGTGGCGCGTCGATCTCACCCTCGGGCGCCGGGATGGTATGCACCAGGCGCTCGAGCACCTCGTCGACGCCCATGCCGCTCTTGGCGCTGCAGGCCACGGCGTCGGTGGCGTCGATGCCGATGATCTTCTCGATTTCATCCTTGACGCGGTCCGGATCGGCCTGCGGCAGGTCCATCTTGTTCAACACTGGCATCACCTCGAGGCCTTGCTCGATGGCGGTGTAGCAGTTGGCGACCGATTGCGCCTCGACGCCCTGGCCGGCATCGACCACCAGCAGCGCACCTTCGCACGCCGCCAGCGAACGCGAGACTTCGTAGGTGAAGTCGACGTGGCCAGGGGTGTCGATGAAGTTCAGCTGGTAGGTCTTGCCGTCCTGCGCCTTGTAGTTGAGCGTGACGCTGTGGGCCTTGATGGTGATCCCGCGCTCACGCTCCAGATCCATGGAGTCGAGCACCTGGGCTTCCATTTCGCGCGCCGTCAGGCCACCGCACATCTGGATGAAACGGTCGGCCAGCGTCGACTTGCCATGGTCGATGTGGGCGATGATGGAGAAATTGCGGATATGACTCAAATCACTCACAGGTCAACACTCGAAAAGGCTGCGAGCCGGACGCCCGCCGAAAAATAGCCGGGAATTGTACCTCAAGCTTCAGGGATATGGGAGGTTCCTCGATCGGCAGTCTATGTGGGCTTAATCGCCGCAGGGATGAAACTTCATGAAAAAGGGCAGCCGAAGCTGCCCTTTCCTACCTCCATGCCAGCTTATTCAGCCAACTTGAAGGTGATGAAGCTTGCCCGCCCCTGGCGCAGGACGCGCATGGACACCGAACGGTTCTTCGGCAATTCCTTGGCGATCTCGGTGAACTGCTTGGCCGAGGCGATCGCCTGATTGTTCAGGTGGCTGATGACATCGCCCGGACGCAGGCCGATCAGCGCCGCCGGGCCGTCCTGGACTTCCTTGATGACCACGCCACCCTTGAGCTCGAGGGTCTTCTTCTGCTCGGCGGTGAGATCCGACACGGATACACCCAGGCGGTTGCTGCTGCGCTCGGCAGTGCCTTCCGGGCCGGTACCGCTACCGATGTCGGCATCGTCATCGGGCATGGCACCGACGGCAACGTCCAGGGTCTGGCGCTTGCCGTTGCGGATGATCTCCAGCTTGGCCTTCTCGCCATCCTTCAGGCTGCCGACCAGGTGCGGCAAGTCTGCCGACATGACGATCGGCTGGCCATTCATGCTCAGAATCACGTCACCCACCTGCAGGCCACCCTTGGCCGCCGGGCCGTTTTCCAGCACCTGGGCTACCAGGGCACCGGCCGGCTTGTCGAGACCGAAGGATTCAGCCAGGTCCTTGTTGACTTCCTGGATCACCACGCCCAGCCAGCCACGGCTGACCTTGCCGTCTTTCTTGAGCTGGTTGGAAACGTCCAGGGCCACGTCGATCGGGATGGCGAACGACAGGCCCATGAAACCGCCGGAGCGGGTGAAGATCTGCGAGTTGATACCGACCACTTCGCCCTTCATGTTGAACAGCGGGCCTCCGGAGTTGCCCGGGTTGATCGCCACGTCGGTCTGGATGAACGGCACGTAGGTTTCGTTCGGCAGGGTACGCCCCTTGGCACTGACGATACCTTTGGTCACCGAGTGATCGAAGCCGAACGGCGAACCGATCGCCAGCACCCACTCACCGACTTTGAGCTTTTCCGAGTCTCCCAGCTTCACGGTCGGCAGGTTCTTGCCGTCGACCTTGAGGAGGGCTACGTCGGTGCGCGGATCGGTACCGACCAGCTTGGCCTGCAGCTCGCTGCGGTCCGACAGGCGGACGATGATCTCGTCGGCATCGGCCACCACGTGGTTGTTGGTCAGCACATAGCCATCACTGGAGATGATGAAGCCCGAGCCCAGCGACTGGGCCTCACGCTGGCGGTCGCCACGCGGCGAACGGGGCTGCTGCGGGATGCTGCGCTCGAAGAACTCGCGGAACATCGGCGGCAGGCCTTCTAGGTCGGGCATCTGCCCACCCGCGAGGCGGTCCGGCAGTTTCTGTTTGGTACTGATGTTGACCACCGCCGGCGAAGCCTGCTCGACCAGGGTGGTGAAGTCCGGCAGGGCTTCTTCGGCCTGGGCAGCAAGCGCCTGGCCGAGCATCAGCACGGCGGCGAACATCGATAGGTAGGATTTCAAGCGTGGTATTGACATACGGCTCCCGTCACAACGAGCGTAGTTAGCAGTTAAGCCCCTGCAAACGCAGGAAAGGCCAGACCCCGAGAAGCCTGACCTATAGAAAATTTGGCGAAGGATTGCAAATGACAATGCTTTAATTTCATTTCAGCCACGGTATTCCGGGGCTTGGCACGGCTGAAAAAAGGCGCACCGCTACTGGCGCGCCTGGCTATCCTGGGGCCGCATCGACAGCGCAACGCGCTCTGCCGTGCCCAGGGGTATCTCGCCCACCACGGTGACCATCACCTCGCCTTTCGGCGTGTTCAGGTGCCGCGACACTGCGGCGGTCGGGCCGAGTTGGGTACGGGTATCGGTGCCTGCATCGCCACTGATGGGTTCGAGGAACACCGAGAAGCGGGTCAGGCCATCGTCATACATCAGGCTGCTCACGGTACTGCCGCGCTCGCTGTCACGACGCACCGAGCTGTTGATCAGCTCGAACCCGGGTGGCAACCAGTCCGAACGCCAGCCCACCACCGCTTCGCCGGCAGGCTTGTCGCTGCGCTGCACCGGCTTGCAGGCCGCGCTGGCATGCAGGTCCTCGTCGCTGGGTACGTCATCGGTGTCCAGGCGGGTCATCTGGAAGCGCTCGAGCAGTTGCCCCTTGTCGTTGAGCATCAACGAGCGCAGCGGCAGGCCGGTCCCCCGGTCGAGGTGCAACTCGAAGCCGTAGCGATGCTGGTCGCGCGGGGTCAGGGTGACGATCACTGCATCGCGATCGGCCACCCGCGACTTGCCCGCCACGCTCAGGTCGTACCAGCTCATCAGCTTGAGAGGATCGAGCACACGCGGTGCCGAGTTCGACGGCGCTGCGCCGGCCAGATCGCTGGCCAGCGCCCCACTGACGCACTGCACCTTGCCGTCCACGCGCACGACTTCCTGGGCGGCACCATCGAGCTGCAGCAGCCGCTCGCTGATCTTGCCGTCCTGGACGCGATGCCAGATATCGTGGGAGGAAAAGCTGCCGTTACGTTCGTAGACGAAGGAGCCCTGGTAACTCTGTTTCTGCTCGGCCTGTGCCAGCTTGTTCAGCCATTCGTTCGCCTCGGGCGAAGAGTTGGCCGCCAACGCTGGCACCGTCATGCAGCTGCCTAGCAGCAGCGACAAGAGAGGTAGCGCGCGCATGGTCCTCCTTACTTAACGGTTTTCCAGGCTGGCGGCGCGTGCGTAGGGCAGTGCGGTTTCAGTGCCCTTGAGCGCGGATTCCTGGGCGTGCTGACGCAGGTAACCTGGCAGGCGCTGGTCCCAGCCAGCCTGGTTCTGCAGCACGCCGTTGGCCATCGGCCCGGTCGGTTGCTCACTGCTCTCACTATAGCCGGCCAACACGGCGGGGCCCTGAGTTTGTGGCATGCTCAGGCCCTGCTGGGCAGGCTGCTGGGCAGCGAGCTCGGCACCTGTGATCTCATCCTGGTTGTACATGCGTACACCCGCCAGCACGGCAACGGTCACCGAAGCGGCCACGGCCAGGCGGCCAATGCTGCGCCATGGGCCCTGCTTGGCCTTGGCCGGCGCGGCTTCGTCGGCCAGTGCGGCGGATACGGCCGAGGCGATATCCAGCTTGGGCAGCAGCAGTTCCTTGTGCATGGCTGCACGCGCGACCTGGTAACGCGACCAGGTGGCACGGGTTTCGGCATCGTCGGCGGCATTAAGCACCCGACGCAATTCCAGTTCGTCCGCTTCGTTATCCATTACCGCGGACAGCGATTCCTGCAAAGCTTCACGACTCATGGCGGTTCCTCTCTTGGCTGTCGCCGCTGTCTCAGGTTTCCTGCAACAAAGGTTGCAGGGCTTTGTCTATGGCCTCCCGAGCGCGGAAGATTCGAGAGCGCACGGTACCCACCGGACATTGCATGACACTGGCAATGTCTTCGTAACTCAACCCATCGAACTCACGCAGGGTCAACGCCGTGCGCAGGTCTTCGGGCAGTTGCTGGATGGTGCGATGGACGGTGCCTTCGATTTCATCCCGCAACAACGAGCGCTCTGGGGACTCGAGATCCTTGAGACCATGATCGCCGTCGTAAAACTCCGCATCCTCGGAGCTGACATCGCTGTCTGGCGGCCGTCTTCCACGGGACACCAGGTAGTTCTTCGCCGTGTTGATGGCGATGCGGTACAGCCAGGTATAAAACGCACTGTCACCGCGGAAATTGCCAAGCGCACGGTAGGCCTTGATAAAGGCTTCCTGCGCCACATCCTGGGCTTCGTGGGTGTCATGGACGAACCGCACGATCAACCCCAGAATCTTGTGCTGATACTTCAGCACCAACAGATCGAACGCTCGCCGATCACCGCGCTGAACGCGCTCGACCAGCTGCTGATCCTCTTCCTGGGTTAGCATGAACACTCCTCAATGAACCTGAAGGAGCGTTGCAACTGCCATCGTTCAGGCTTGCAAACATA
This sequence comes from Pseudomonas sp. S31, assembly GCF_016648105.1. Lineage (GTDB taxonomy): Bacteria > Pseudomonadota > Gammaproteobacteria > Pseudomonadales > Pseudomonadaceae > Aquipseudomonas. The sequence continues at coordinate 80,990 of NZ_JACVVE010000013.1, forward strand.
GACTCGGGCTTTGCGCAAAAGTTCTCCCCTCCAAGCAAGTTTCCTGCGGCCCTTGGTCGGCTCGCACGAAAGACGCGGCGCGGTCAGGATCGCGGGCGTCGATAATCAGGTTTCGAATACGCGGGTGCCAGCCCGGGTAGAGCTGCTGCCCTGCGTCGCCGTGGCAATATGCCGGCATACGGGCAGCCTTCATAGGATTTCCGGGGCTATCGGAAAGTTCCCACGAAGATTGCCCTCGCTCGCAGGTGGCATGGAAATTGGCCACCGGGGGCTGCTATAAAGGCAACCCGGCCAGTATTCACGATAGTTTCACATTGCCATCGGCGCGTGACTATTGTGCCGCGCCCCTTCCGAAGATTACTAGTGTCCCGACATGAGCCAACAATTCCAACATGATGTCCTGGTGATCGGCAGCGGTGCCGCCGGCCTCAGCCTGGCACTGAACCTTCCCAGCCACTTGCGTATCGCGGTCCTGAGCAAGGGCGACCTGGCCAACGGCTCGACCTTCTGGGCCCAGGGCGGTGTCGCCGCGGTGCTCGACGACACCGACACCGTGCAATCCCACGTCGAGGACACCCTCAACGCCGGCGGCGGGTTGTGTGACGAACAGGCGGTGCGCTTCACCGTCGAGCACAGCCGCGAGGCGATCCAGTGGCTGATCGAGCAGGGCGTGCCGTTCACCCGCGACGACCGGCACAGCGTCGATGACGGCGGCTTCGAGTTCCACCTCACCCGCGAGGGCGGCCACAGCCACCGGCGTATCATCCATGCCGCCGACGCCACCGGCGCGGCGATCTTCACCACCCTGCTGGCCCAGGCCCGCAAACGCGCCAACATCGAACTGCTGGAACAGCGCGTGGCGGTCGACCTGATCACCGAGCGCCGCCTGGGGCTGCCGGGCGAACGCTGCCTGGGGGCCTATGTGCTGGACCGCAACACCGGCGAGGTGGACACCTTCGGTGCGCGCTTCACCGTGCTGGCCACCGGCGGTGCCGCCAAGGTCTACCTCTATACCAGCAACCCTGACGGTGCCTGCGGCGATGGCATCGCCATGGCCTGGCGCGCCGGTTGCCGGGTGGCCAACCTGGAATTCAACCAGTTCCACCCGACCTGCCTGTACCACCCGCAGGCCAAGAGCTTCCTGGTGACCGAAGCCTTGCGTGGCGAAGGTGCGTTGTTGCGCCTGCCCAACGGCGAGCGCTTCATGCCGCGCTTCGACCCACGGGAGGAACTGGCCCCGCGCGATATCGTCGCCCGCGCCATCGACCACGAGATGAAGCGCCTGGGCGTGGATTGCGTGTACCTGGACATCTCGCACAAGCCGGCCGACTTCATCAAGCAGCATTTCCCCACCGTCTACGAGCGCTGCCTGGGCTTTGGCATCGACATCACGCGCCAGCCGATCCCGGTGGTGCCTGCCGCGCACTACACCTGCGGCGGGGTGATGGTCGACGATCGCGGCCACACCGATGTCCCAGGGCTGTATGCCATTGGCGAAACCAGTTTCACCGGCCTGCACGGTGCCAACCGCATGGCCAGCAACTCGCTGCTCGAATGCTTCGTCTACGGCCGCGCGGCTGCCGCCGACATCCACGCCAACCTCGACCAGGTGCAGATGCCCAACGCCCTGCCCTGCTGGGATGCCAGCCAGGTCACCGACTCTGACGAGGACGTGATCATCGCGCACAATTGGGACGAGCTGCGGCGTTTCATGTGGGACTACGTCGGTATCGTGCGCACCAGCAAGCGCCTGCAGCGGGCCGAGCACCGCGTGCGCCTGCTGCTGGACGAAATCGACGAGTTCTACAGCAACTACAAGGTCAGCCGCGATCTGATCGAGTTGCGCAACCTGGCCCAGGTGGCGGAGCTGATGATTCGCTCGGCGATGCAGCGCAAGGAAAGCCGGGGCTTGCACTACACCCTGGATTATCCGGGAATGCTCGACGAGGCCAGGGATACCATTCTCTGCCCGGTGTGAAATCGGCGCCTGTCGCTTTCGCCAGCCCGCGGGCGCCTACAGGCCCCCAGGATTGCCGGCATTGTCCGCCCAGCGCCTGCGGCTGAACTTCAACCTCACCCGCAGGCGCCGATGCTGCTCCGCTGCCAAGGCATCCGCAGGCACGCACTGGCTCTCGGCAAACCAGCGCCCGGCGCGGACGTAGCGCACTACCACCAACCCTGGCAGGGCCACGCTGTCCCGGCACAAGCGCACCGGTTGCCAGCCCAGCGCCGGGCTGAATACCCACCAGCCACAGGCATCCCGGCGCAGTCCGGTGACGGCACGCGCATGCGTCAGCACGATACGTAGGGGAATGGCCCAGCAGGCATGGGCGATACAGGTGGCAACCAGCGCCAGGGACAGCCAGCCAGGCAATGCGCTGGCCCACAAGGTCAGCAGCGCCAGCGCCTGGCAGCTCAGGTAGGCCGTCAGCAGCAGGCGCGAGCCCCGCCAACGGCACTGGAAACAATCACTTGGGCTGGACACGGTCCAGGATGATACGGACCATGCGCTGCAGCTCCGGGTCTTCGGACTCGGTACGCTCCATGAACCAGCCGAACATGTCCTGATCCTCACAGCTCAACAGGCGCACGTAGAGCTCGCGGTCGGTCTCGTTCAGGCTCGGGTAGACTTCCTGGGTGAAAGGCACCAGCAGTACGTCCAGCTCCAGCATGCCGCGGCGGCTATGCCAGAAAAGCCGGTTGAGTTCAGTTTGTTCGACCATGGGGCCCTCCTCGAATAGGTCGCGCAGTATACCAAGCGGCGAACGCAGCGGCACAAGGCGTTGGTCTAGTCACCTACCTATTTTGTTACCAGCGTTCTATGATGGCCGCCAGTCTTAAGCCACCGCGATGAACCATGGCCGATTCCGCTTTCTACAGCCCCCTGTCCCACGAGGGTATCCTCGCCGTTCGCGGCTCGGACGCCGGCAAGTTCCTGCAGGGCCAGCTGACCTGCAACATCAACTACCTGAGCCCCGAACACGCCAGCCTCGGCGCCCGCTGCATGGTCAAGGGGCGCATGCAGTCGAGCTTCCGCATCCTGCCCGAGGGCAACGGCTACCTGCTGGCCATGGCCAGCGAGCTGCTCGAGGCGCAAATGGCCGACCTGAAGAAATATGCGGTGTTCTCCAAGGCCACGCTCACCGATGAAAGCGCTGCATGGGCGCGCTTCGGCCTGCAGGCGGGTGACGCTGCGCTGCAGGCCCTGGGCCTGCAGGTACCCGCAAGCGCCGGCGCCACGGTGCGTCGTGCCGGGCTGATCGCCATCGCCGTTTCGCCGGGCCGGGTCGAGCTGTGGGCCCCGGCCGAGCAGGCCGCCGCCGTACGTGAAAGCCTGGAGGCCGCATTGCCCGAGGCCAGCCTCAACGAATGGCTGCTGGGCCAGGTCCGTGCCGGCATCGGCCAAGTGATGGGGCCGACCCGCGAGCTGTTCATTCCGCAGATGATCAACCTGCAGGCAGTGGACGGCGTGAGCTTCAAGAAAGGCTGCTACACCGGCCAGGAAATCGTCGCCCGCATGCAGTACCTGGGCAAGCTCAAGCGCCGCCAGTACCGCCTGGCCCTGGAGCAGCGGGAGGTCCCCGCCCCAGGCACGGAAATCTTCTCGCCCACCCATGGATCCTCAGTCGGCGAAGTGGTGCTGGCTGCCAGTACCGGCGAGGGCTGCGAATTGCTTGCCGTACTCAGCGCCGAGGCCGTGGCCGACGACAACCTGCACCTGGGCAGCCTCGCTGGGCCACGCCTGGCTGTGTCGAGCCTGCCTTACGAACTGGATCGCGACCGGGAAATCCAGCGCTGACCCGCCTGCCCCGCTCCTGGCGCGGGGCTGCATCACCACTGCCGTAGAGAAGCCCATGAACAAGCTGGCCGAAATGGTCCAAGCGCAATTGCTCGACGCCATCAGCAACGACGACCTGGTCCTGCCCACCCTCCCGGAAGTTGCCCTGAGCATCCGTGATGCCGCCGAGGACAGCGAGATCAGCGTGGCCGCCCTGAGCAAGGTGATCGGCCGCGATGCAGCGCTCTCGGCACGCCTGATCAAGGTGGTCAACAGCCCCTTGCTGCGGGCGGCCGTTGAGGTCACCGACCTGCACACGGCGATCACCCGGCTGGGCATCAACTACAGCTGCAACCTGGCCATCGGCCTGGTGATCGAACAGATCTTCCATGCCCGCTCGCCTGCAGTGGAGCAAAAACTCCGGGACATCTGGGCGAACAGCCTGGAGGTGGCGGGCATCAGCTATGAACTGTGCCGCCGCTACACCCAGCTGAAACCGGACCAGGCGACCTTGGGCGGCCTGGTCAACCAGATCGGCGCGCTGCCGGTGCTGATCTATGCCGAAGAGCACAACGAACTGCTGTCCGACCCAGTCTGCCTGCATTACGTGATCGAGCAGATCCAGCCGGTGCTGGGCGACAAGATCCTCACGTCGTGGGAGTTCCCCGAGCAATTGGTCAACCTGCCGAGCCAGGTACAGGACCTGGACCGACGCACCGACAAGGTGGACTACATCGACGTCGTGCAGATCGCCCGCTGCATCAGCCAGCGCGGGCGCAGCCGGCCATTGGCGGCGCTGCCGGCCTACCGGCACCTGGGGCTGCCGTTCGGTACCGAGCTGGAGATCGGTGAGTTGCTCGAAGCCCGGAGCATGTTGCGCTAGAAGACAGTTTTTCTACTCGGCCGACCCATCAATCGGCAGAGAAACTCACCCGCACCTTCAACCCACCCTGCTCCCCATCATGCAGGCTGATCTGCGCCAGGTGCGCCCGACAGATCTCCCCGACGATCGCCAGGCCCAGGCCACTGCCCTGAGCACTGCGCCGATAGAACCGCTCGAACACCCGCGCCCGCTCCTCTTCGGGAATCCCTGGCCCGTCGTCCTCGACCTCGAGCACCGCCGGTGCCACCACCCGCAGGATCACGTTGCCCCCCACCGGCGTGTGCGCCAGGGCATTGTCCACCAGGTTGCTGAGCAGCTCGTTGAGCAGCGTCGGCTCACCCTTGAGCCACACCGGCTGCTCGGCCTCCAGCGCCAACGCCACGCCGCGCTTGTGCGCCAACGGCGCCATGGCCATGCCCAGCTCGCGGGCCAGCTGGCTGAGGTCCAGGCGTTGCGCGCCGCCTTCGGCAATCGCCCGGGCGCCATGCTCCACCCGCGCCAGCGAGAGCAACTGGTTGGCCAGGTGGGTCAGGCGGTCGGTGCCTTGCGCTGCGGCGTCCAGGGTCTGGCGCCACTGCTCGGGCTGCTCCGAGCGCAGCCCCAGCTCGACCCGCGCCTTGAGCGCCGCCAAGGGCGTACGCAACTCGTGGGCGGCATCGGCGATGAACTGCGCCTGGCGCTCGAACTGCTCACGCAGGCGCTCGGTGAAGTGGTTCAAGGCGCTGACCAACGGCCGCAGCTCACGCTGCACCGGTACCACCGGCAAGGGCCGCAGGTCGTCGGGCTGGCGCTCTTCCACCGCCGAGCGCAAGCGCTCCAGGGGCCGCAGGGCGCCGCTGACGGCGAACCAGACCATCAGCAGCGCGGCGAGCGCAAGCATCCCCAGGCGCAGCAAGGTATCGGCCGCCAGCCCGCGCGCCATGCGCTCTCGCGCTTCTTCTGTCTCGGCGACGCGGATCTCGGCCATGCCGTTCATGTTCGGCTCGCTCACCGCCCGCAACAGGCTCACCACCCGCACGTCCTGGCCCAGGTAGCTGGCGTTGTAGAAGCGTGCCAGCGCCGGGTAGGCATCGGTGCGTGGCGTGCCCGCGGGGGGTGGCGGCAGGTTCTCGTAGCCAGAGATCAGCTTATGGTTGATGTCCAGCACCTGGTAATAGATGCGCCCGGCACTGTCGTAGGCGAATGTGTCCAGGGCCACGTAGGGCACATCCGCGCTCAGGCTGCCGTCGCGCTGGGACAGGCCGGCGGCGATGGTCCGCGCCGAGGCCAGCAAGGTACGGTCGTACGCGGTATCGGCCGCTTCGCGGCCATTCCAGTAGGCGCTCAGGCCGCTGGCCAGCATCAGCACCACCAGCAGCAACGCCAGGTTGCCCAGCAGCCGCCAACGCAGGCTGCCGGCGTCACGCATCGCGATGCTCGAGCAGGTAGCCCAGGCCGCGGAAGGTGACGATGGCTACCGGCTGGCCGTCGAGCTTCTTGCGCAGGCGGTGAATGTAGATCTCGATGGCGTCGGGGCTGGCTTCCTCATCCAGGCCGAAGACCTGGGCAGCCAGTTGCTCCTTGCTCATCACCCGCCCGGGGCGGGCGATCAGGGCTTCGAGCACGCTCTGTTCGCGCAGGGTCAGGGTCAGGTTGTCCTCGCCCAGGCTGAAGCGCCGGGTGTCCAGGTCGTAGACCAGCGGCCCGCAGCGCTGCTGGCGCTCGCCACCGAGCACGCTGCGCCGCAACAACGCCTTGACCCGGGCCTCGAGTTCGGTCAGCTCGAAAGGCTTCGCCAGGTAGTCGTCTGCCCCCAGGTTCAGCCCATGCACGCGGTCCTTGACGTCGCTACGCGCGGTCAGCATCAACACCGGCACGGTCTTGCCACGGCCGCGCAGGCGCGCCAGCACCTCGAAGCCGTCCATGCGCGGCAGGCCGACATCCAGCACGGCCACGGCATAGTCTTCGCTGGCCAGGGCCAGGTCGGCGGCCACGCCGTCATGCAGTACATCCACGGTCAGGCCTTGGCTCTTGAGGGCCAGGGCCACGCTTTCGGCCAATTGCAGATGGTCTTCGACCAGCAGCACACGCATCGGATTCTCCCTGCTCGAGTGGGCGGTGGCGCGGAGTGTACCGCTGTCTCCGGCACTGTGAAGCCCCTTGTAACAATCCTTTCACGATGAAAGGTTGGTGAAAGGTTCGTTACCTAGCATCGCACCACGGTCGCACCATGCGCCGCAAAAAGCACCAGCAAGGTGCAACGAATAAGAACAAAAAAACGGAGTCATCCCGATGCTGTCATCGCAGCCTCAGGCGTTCGCGCCTCGCCGATCCCTGTCCGCACGCCCCTCTGCCCTCGCCAGCGCCTTTGCGCTTGCCGGCGCCGCCCCGATGAGCCAGGCCGCCTTCTTCGAAGACAGTACGGCCACCTTCGAAACCCGCAACATGTACTTCAATCGCGACTTTCGCGACGGCACCAGCGCGCAGCAATCCAAGCGCGACGAGTGGGCCCAGGGCTTCATGCTCAACTTCGAGTCCGGCTACACCGACGGTACCGTGGGCTTCGGCCTGGATGCGCTGGGCATGCTCGGCATCAAGCTCGACTCCAGCCCCGACCGCACCGACACCGGCCTGCTGCCCACCCATGACGACGGCAAGGCCGCCAACGAATACTCCAAGCTCGGCCTGACCGGCAAGGTGAAGGTGTCGCAGACCGAACTGAAGATCGGCACCCTGATTCCCGAACTGCCCACCCTGCAGCCCAACGATGGGCGCATCCTGCCGCAAACGTTCGAGGGTGGCCTGCTCACCTCCCGCGAGATCAAGGGCCTGACCTTCACCGGCGGGCGCCTGGACAAAGCCAAGGACCGCAACGACACCAACTGGGAAGACCTCGCCCTCAACAACAAGAACGGCCGCTTCGGCGGCACCTTCAGCGCCGACAACCTGGCCTTGGCCGGCCTGGACTACCAGTTCAACGATCGCCTCACCGGCAGCTACCACTTCGCCCAGCTCGACGACATCTATCGCCAGCACTTCATCGGCCTGGTCGCCAGTCAGCCATGGGGGCCGGGTACCTTCGGCGCCGACCTGCGCCTGGCGCTCAGCGACGACGCCGGCCAGGCCAAGGCTGGGCGCATCGACAACACCACCTTCAACGGCATGCTCAGCTACGCCCTGGGTGGCCACAAGGTCAGCGCTGCCTGGCAGCAGCTGTCTGGCGACAGCGCCTTCCCCTACGTCGATGGCGCCGACCCGTACCTGGTCAACTTCGTCCAGATCAACGACTTCGCCGGCGCCGACGAGCGCTCCTGGCAAGCGCGCTACGACTACAACTTCGCCGCCCTCGGTGTGCCCGGCCTGACCTTCATGACCCGCTACATCAGCGGCGACAACGTCAGCCGCGCCGCTGGCGGCGAGGGCAAGGAATGGGAACGCGATACCGAGCTCAAGTACGTGGTACAAAGCGGCCCGTTGAAAAACGTCGCCGTGCGCCTGCGCAACGCCACTTTCCGCTCCAACTTCGCCCGCGATGCCGACGAAGTCCGCCTGCTGGTGAGCTACAGCGTGGCCCTCTGGTAACACCCCATAACAACAACGCCCACGGAGATAGACGATGACCTTTTCACTGCGCCGCCTCGCCCTCGCCACCGGCTGCCTGCTGCTGGCCGGCTCGGCCTTCGCCGCCGAACCGAAACGCCCCGAATGCATCGCGCCGGCCTCGCCCGGCGGTGGCTTCGACCTGACCTGCAAGCTGGTGCAAAGCGCCCTGGTGCAGGAAAAGATCCTCAGCAAGCCGATGCGCGTCACCTACATGCCCGGCGGTGTCGGCGCGGTGGCGTACAACGCCGTGGTCGCCCAGCGCCCAGGCGATGCTGGCACCCTGGTGGCCTGGTCCAGTGGTTCGTTGCTGAACCTGGCCCAGGGCAAGTTCGGCCGTTTCGACGAGAACGCGGTGAAATGGCTGGCGGCGGTGGGCACCAGCTATGGCGCCATCGCGGTGAAAAGCGATTCGCCCTACAAGACCCTCGATGACCTGGTCGCGGCCCTGAAGAAGGACCCGAGCAAAGTGGTGATCGGCTCCGGCGGCACCGTCGGCAGCCAGGACTGGATGCAGACCGCGCTGATCGCCAAGGCCGCTGGCATCAACCCACGCGACCTGCGCTACGTGGCCCTGGAGGGTGGCGGCGAGATCGCCACCGCGCTGCTCGGCGGGCACATCCAGGTCGGCTCCACCGACATTTCCGACTCCATGCCGCATATCCAGAGCGGCAACATGCGCATTCTGGCAGTGTTCTCGGAAAACCGCCTGGACGAGCCCGAGATGAAGGACATCCCCACCGCCAAGGAACAGGGTTACGACATCGTCTGGCCGGTCGTACGCGGCTTCTACCTCGGGCCGAAGGTCAGCGACGAGGACTACGCCTGGTGGAAAGCCTCGTTCGACAAGATGCTGGCCTCGGAAGACTTCGCCAAGCTGCGTGACCAGCGCGAGCTGTTCCCGTTCGCCATGACCGGCGAGGAGCTGGACGTGTACGTGAAGAAGCAAGTGGCTGACTACAAGGCGCTGGCCAAGGAATTCGGGCTGATCCAATAACCCTGGAACCTACCATCAACCCTGTGGGAGCGGGCTTGCCCCGCGAAGAAGGCACCGCGGTGCGTGGCACCGGCTTTGCCGGTGTTCGCGGGGCAAGCCCGCTCCCACAGGGGAGTATGAAAACTGCTTCCCACGAGGATTCCTTCATGATCCTGCAACGCATCTTCGCCCTGGCCCTGCTGGCGGTGTGCGCCGCCCTGGCCGTGATGGCCTGGCCCTACCAGGCCGCGTTTTCCTACGAACCGGTGGGCCCGCGCGCCTACCCACTGCTGATGCTCGGCCTGATGAGCCTCGGCCTGCTGTACCTCGCCATCCGCCCCACGCCGATCGTGCACAAGGACGACGAGCCGGAACTGGACCGCGCCACGCTGATCAAGATCGCCACGTGCGTCGGCCTGCTGCTGGTCTTCGCCGGCACCTTCGAAACCCTGGGCTTCATCCTCAGCGCGATCCTGGTCGGCATCCCCATGGCTCGCCTGTACGGCGGCCGCTGGCTGCACAGCGCCATCGTGGTAGTGGGGATGAGCCTGTTCCTCTACTGGCTGTTCGATCGCGTCATGGACGTGCCCCTGCCCCTTGGCCTGCTGAGCGTACTGGAGAACTGACACATGGATACCTTGAGCTACCTGGGCCAGGGCTTCGGCGTCGCCCTGAGCCCCTACAACCTGGTCACCGCCCTTTCCGGCACCCTGATCGGCACCGTGGTCGGCCTGCTGCCGGGCCTGGGCCCGATCAACGGCGTGGCCCTGCTGATCCCGATCGCCTTCGCCCTCGGCCTGCCGCCGGAGTCCGCGCTGATTCTGCTGGCCGCGGTGTACCTGGGCTGCGAATACGGCGGGCGGATCAGCTCGATCCTGCTGAACATCCCAGGCGAAGCCTCGACCGTGATGACCACCCTCGACGGCTACCCCATGGCCCGCAATGGCCTGGCCGGCGTGGCCCTGTCGCTGTCGGCCTGGAGTTCGTTCATCGGCGCCCTGATCGCCACCTGTGGCATGGTGCTGTTCGCCCCGCTGCTGGCGAAATGGGCGATCGCCTTCGGCCCCGCGGAATACTTCGTGCTGATGGTGTTCGCCATCGTCTGCCTGGGTGGCATGGCCGGCGACAAGCCGCTGAAGACGTTCATCGCGGCGCTGATCGGCCTGTTCCTGTCGGCAGTCGGTATCGACGCCAACAGCGGCGTGTACCGCTTCACCGGCGACAGCGTGCACTTGGCCGACGGTATCCAGTTCGTGGTGCTGGTGCTGGGCCTGTTCTCCATCAGCGAAATCCTCCTGCTGCTGGAAAAGACCCACCATGGCCACCAGGCGGTCAAGGCCACCGGGCGCATGCTGTTCAACCTCAAGGAGGCGGCTTCGGTGTTCGTGGTCAACATCCGCTGCGGCCTGCTCGGATTCATCATGGGCGTGTTGCCTGGCGCCGGCGCCACCCTGGCCAGCGCCGTGGCCTACATGACCGAGAAGCGCATCGCCGGCACCAGCGGTAACTTCGGCAAAGGCGATGCCCGTGGCCTGGCGGCCCCGGAAACGGCCATCGGCGCCTCCTGCTGCGGCGCCCTGGTGCCGATGCTGACCCTGGGCGTACCCGGCTCGGGCACCACTGCGGTGATGATCGGCGCGTTGACCTTGTACAACATCACCCCCGGCCCGCTGCTGTTCGAACAACAGCCAGACATCGTCTGGGGCCTGATCGCGTCGCTGTTCATCGCCAACATCATGCTGGTGATCCTGAACATCCCGATGATCCGCATCTTCACCCGCATCCTCGCCGTGCCGAACTGGGCGCTGGTGCCGGTGATCGCGATCATCACCGGGATCGGCGTGTACGCCGTGCATGCCACCACCTTCGACCTGTTCCTGATGGTCGGTATCGGCATCATGGGGTACATCCTGCGCAAGCTCGACTTCCCCCTGTCGCCGATCCTGCTGGGCTTCATCCTCGGTGGCCTGATGGAGCAGAACCTGCGCCGCGCGCTGTCGATCTCCAATGGCGAGCTGGGCATTCTCTGGTCGAGCCCGATCAGCCTGTCGGTGTGGGTCCTGACCGCCTGCATGCTGAGCCTGCCGCTGCTGCGTATCTGGCGCAAACGCAGCCAGCAGCGCCGGGCCCTGGCCGATGCCTGAGCGAACGTTGCCCTTGTACTGGGCGACCGGGCTGGTCGGCCTTGCCGGCGGTTTTGCCGCCAGCAAGGTCGGCTGGCCCTTGCCATGGATGGTCGGCGCACTGCTGGCCATCATCCTGGTGCGCTGCCTGACGCCCTGGCAGTTGTCGGAAATCCCCAATGGCCGCAAGTGCGGGCAGTGCATCATCGGCATCGGTATCGGCCTGCACTTCACCCCGGCGGTGATCGAGCAGGTGGCCAGCCACTTCGCGCTGATCTTCTTCGGCGCGCTGTTCACCACCCTGTCCAGCGTGATCAGCGTGTGGCTGCTGCGGCGCACCGGCGAGGACCGCGCCACGGCCTTCTTCGCCAGCATGCCTGGCGGCTCGGGAGAGATGGTCAACCTCGGCGCGCGTAATGGTGCGGTGCTCAGCCAGGTGGCGGCGGCGCAAAGCCTGCGGGTCCTGGCGGTGGTGCTGTGCGTACCGGCACTGTTCAAGTTCCTGCTGGGCGATGGCGTGCCGCTGAATCATACGGGCAGCGTGAGTTGGGGCTGGCTGGCGTTGATCGTGCCACTGGGCGTGGCAGTCGGTTTTGCCTGGCAACGCCTGCGCCAGCCCAACCCATGGCTGTTCGGGCCGTTGCTGGTGGCCGCGTCGGTGAGCCTGGCGGGCGACCTGCAGATCGCCTTGCCCAATGGCGCCAGCCAGATCGGCCAGTGGCTGATCGGCAGCGGCCTGGCCTGTCACTTCAACCGGGCGTTCTTCCGCCGCGCGCCGTCGTTCCTGGGGCGCACGTTGCTGGCCACAGGGTTGTGCATGCTGATTGCCGCCAGTGCTGCGTGGGGCTTGAGCGTGCTGACTGCGCTGGACCTGCGGTCGCTGACCCTGGGGATGATGCCAGGGGGGATCGCCGAGATGAGCCTGACGGCGGAGACCCTGCAACTGTCGGTGCCGCTGGTGACGGCGTTGCAGGTGATGCGCTTGCTGTTCGTGCTGTTTCTGGCCGAGCCGCTGTTCAGGTGGTGGGTCGCCCAGCAGCCGTGATCGCCTCGGCTTTTTCGCGGGCTTGCCCGCGAAAAGGCCGGCGCGCATCACACCGGTGGCAACGCCCAGTCGATCGGCGCCAACCCGCGCTGCTCTAGGAACCCATTGGCCCGGCTGAAATGCCCGCAGCCAAGGAACCCGCGGTAGGCCGACAGCGGCGACGGGTGCACCGACTTGAGTACCAGGTGCTTGGTGCCATCGATCAGCTTCTGCTTGCTCTGGGCATGCGAGCCCCACAGCAGGAACACCACGTTCGGGCACTGCTCGCTGACCACCTGGATGATCCGGTCGGTGAAGAATTCCCAGCCACGCTTGGCGTGCGACGCGGCATTGGCGCGCTCGACGGTCATGGTCGTGTTGAGCAGCAGCACGCCCTGGTCGGCCCAGCTCTGCAGGCAGCCGTGGCTGGCGATGGGAATGTTCAGGTCGCGCTGCAGCTCCTTGTAGATGTTCACCAGCGAAGGCGGCGTGGCGATGCCCGGCTGCACCGAGAAACACAGGCCATGGGCCTGACCGGGGCCGTGGTACGGGTCCTGGCCGAGGATCACCACCTTCACGTCGGGCAGCGGTGTGGAATTGAGCGCGTTGAAGATCAGCGGCCCTGGTGGGTAGATCTCCTTGCCGGCGGCGTGTTCCTGGCGCAGGAACTCACGCAGCTGATGCATGTAGGGCTGGTCGAATTCGCCGCGCAGGGCAGCCTTCCAGCTGGGTTCGAGTTTGATGCGATCGTCGTCAGTCATGGAGCCATCCGTAAACAATGGCGCGACACTAGGTAACGCAGGCCCTGCTTGTCAATCGATCCGACCGACGACCGGCATGATCGCCATGGCAGTCCATACTTGGGGGATGACTTGCGCGAGGTAGTCCATGTCCATTCACTGCGAGGTACTCACCGGCGTCGATGGCGCACGCATCGGCATCGCCACCCTGGATGCGCCCAAGGCGCTCAACGCCCTGAACCTGCCGATGATCGAAAGGCTCGGCGAACAATTGCACGACTGGGCACGCGACCCTGGCATCGTCAGCGTGCTGTTGCGCGGCAATGGCGCCAAGGCCTTCTGTGCCGGCGGCGACGTCCGTGCACTGGCCCAGGCCTGCCGCGAACACCCCGGCAGCGTGCCACCGCTGGCCGCCAGTTTCTTCGCCGCCGAGTATCGCCTCGACCATGCCCTGCACACCTATCCCAAGCCACTGCTGTGCTGGGGCCATGGTCATGTACTGGGAGGGGGCATGGGGTTGTTGCAGGGCGCCGCTGTTCGCATCGTCACGCCCAGTAGCCGGCTGGCGATGCCGGAGATCAGCATCGGCCTGTACCCGGATGTCGGCGCCAGTTGGTTCCTTGCCCGCCTGCCCGGCAAGCTTGGGCTGTTCCTTGGCCTCACCGGCGCTCCGATCAACGCCCGCGACGCGTTGGACCTGGGCCTGGCCGACCGCTTCCTGGGCGAGCAGCAGCAGGACGCGCTGGTCGAGGAATTGCTGCAACTGAACTGGCAGGAACAGACCGCCTTGCAACTGAACAGCCTGCTCAAGGCCGAGCAGCATCGCGTCAGCGCCGAATTGCCTGCAGCGCAATGGCTGCCGCGCCGGCAGGTGATCGATGAGCTGCTGGATGTGGCCGACGCTGCGGCGGCCTGGCGCGCGCTGGAAAGCCTGAAACATCATGCCGACCCACTGCTGGCCGAAGCAGGCCAACGCCTGCACGAGGGCTGCCCGCTGACCGCGCACCTGGTCTGGGAGCAGATCAGACGGGCGCGGCACCTGTCGCTGGCGCAGGTGTTCCAGATGGAATACACCCTGAGCCTGAATTGTTGCCGCCACCCGGAATTCAGCGAAGGGGTGCGCGCCCGGTTGATCGACAAGGACAACCAGCCGCGCTGGCATTGGCCAGATGTGTCACAAGTGCCGGACGCCGTGGTCGAGGCGCATTTCAACAAAGCCTGGGAGGGGCGCCATCCATTGGCCGACCTGGCGTAGCGCCGGTATCGGCCTCAGCGTTGCCAGTTGCGGTTACCGTTTCCATGCATGCCATCCGGCCGACGGTCGCGATCGCCACGTCCGCTGGAATGCCAACGGTCGTTCTGGTTGCCGTTATGGTTCTGGTAACGCTGGCTGTTGTTGCGGTAGTCGTTGCGGTCCCGATCGCGTCCATAGTCGGCGCGCTGACGGTTGCCGTAGTCATTGCGCGGATTGCCATGCCACTGGTTCATTCCAGGCTGGGGGTGGCCCTGGTAGTGGTGCGGCGCGGGTGCAGGATGATAGTAACGTGGCGCTGACCGGTAGTAGTAGCGAGGCTGCGGCGCGCCATAGTAACGGTCGTAACGATAGTAGCCAGGCGAATACCCAGGATTCACGTAGCCACCGCTGTAGTAGGTATCCGAGCGATAATAGCCGCCGTCGCCATAATAGGGCGCGCAGGCTGATGTCATCAGGCCCAACAGGGCGGCAAGCAGAATTCGGTAGGACATGGCGGCCTCCTGGACCGCTGGGATGCCCGGCCAACGGCGTTGGCGAGCGCCGACGAAAATGCGCTCATCGGCAATGATTGAGACAACTGCGCCAAGGTGCAGTGCCCTTTGTGCAATATTTTGAAACAGGTACACCCCGCGTGAACGATCCCCAACGCTGCCCCGCGTGCGGCGCCTCCAACCAATGCACCCTGGCTGATCCGCGTACCGCCATGCAGCCCTGCTGGTGCTTCTCGGTGAGCATCGACCCGGCCGTGCTGCAGGCACTTCCCGACGAACTGCGCGACCGTGCCTGCCTGTGCCCGGCCTGCGCGGCGGCCGACCTGCAATTGCAGGCGCCAGCCACGCCACCGACACGGTAGACTGCGTCCCCCGTTGATACCGACCCTGTCATGCGCCTCGACCGCTTCCTCGCCAACTTGCCTTGCTACAACCGACAGCAGGTCCGTCTGCTGCTGGCGCAGCGCCGTGTGCGGCTCGACGGCGCGGTAGTGGCCGAACCGCAGGCCGAGGTACGCGAGTTCAGCCGTGTCGAGGTGGACGACCATGTGATCCAGGCCGGTCGGCCAGCACGCTACCTGATGCTGAACAAGCCCACTGGGTGCGTCAGCGCCACGCAAGATCCACAACACCGAACGGTGCTCGACCTGCTGCCCGAGGCCCTGCGCGATGACCTGCACATCGCCGGGCGCCTGGACTACAACACCACCGGCCTGCTGATCCTGACCAACGACGGCCAATGGTCGCGGCGCCTGACCCAGCCGCAGACCAAGCTGCCCAAGCACTACCTGGTCGAGACCGAGGACGAGATCGGCGCGCACTACGCCGCGACCTTCCAGCAAGGCCTGTACTTCGCCTTCGAAAATCTCACGACCCAGCCCGCCAGCCTCGATATCCTCAACCCGCGCACGGCGCGGTTGGCAATCGTCGAAGGGCGCTATCACCAGGTAAAACGCATGTTCGGGTTCTTCGACAACAAGGTGGTCAGGCTGCACCGCGAAAGCATGGGCGCAATCAACCTCGACCCGTCGCTGGCGCCCGGGCAATTCCGTGCGCTGACCGCCGAGGAAATCGCCTCGGTCTGAGGGCCAGGCGATGTACAGACGTCATACGACCGCCCAGCGGTTCACGGCACATTTCTCTGCAAGCGGCCCTTGCGGGATGAACGCCTCGCTGCTTGACTCCTAATTCGTCGGTCTGCATGTGACCAGCTGGTCATGTTCGCAGTCCAAGACGCCTTTTTGCCGGCTACCCAAGGCCTAGATGCCCTGGGGCACGGCAGATTGCCCGCCGACAACAATATCGTCGAGATGCCTGCCAAGGATCGACACAGGGCCCCCGGTTTCACTTCAGGCGAATGCCTACCTGTCATAAAGCACGTGCACCCTAGGTGACGCGAATACCCTTTTTGCGCCAGGAGTCGATGACATGAGGCCAGAAATCGCTGTACTTGATATCCAAGGTCAGTATCGGGTTTACACGGAGTTCTATCGCGCGGACGCGGCCGAGAAGACGATCATCCTGATCAACGGTTCGCTGGCTACCACGGCCTCGTTTGCCCAGACGGTGCGCAACCTGCACCCGCAGTTCAACGTCGTGCTGTATGACCAGCCCTATGCAGGCAAGTCCAAGCCACACAACCGCCAGGAACGGCTGATTTCCAAGGAGGACGAGGCGCACATCCTGCTGGAACTGATCGAGCACTTCCATGCCGATCACGTGATGTCGTTCTCCTGGGGCGGAGCCTGCACCCTGCTGGCGCTGGCGCACCAGCCTCGGCTGGTGAAGAAGGCGGTGGTCAGTTCGTTCTCGCCGATCATCAACGAACCGATGCGCGACTACCTCGACCGCGGTTGCCAGTACCTGGCGGCGTGCGATCGCTACCAGGTAGGCAACCTGGTCAACGACACCATCGGCAAATACCTGCCGTCGCTGTTCAAGCGCTTCAACTACCGGCACGTGAGCAGCCTGGACAGCCACGAGTACGCGCAGATGCACTTCCACATCAACCAGGTGCTGCAGCATGACCTGCAGCGGGCCCTGACTGCGGCGCGCAACATCGACATCCCGGTGCTGTTCATCAATGGTGACCGTGACGAGTACACCACCGTCGAGGATGCCCGGCAGTTCGGTCGCCATGTGGACAAGAGCCATTTCAGCGTGATTCGTGGCGCCGGGCACTTCCTCGACATGGAGCACAAAACCGCCTGCGAGGACACCCGCGACGCCATGCTCGGCTTCCTCAAGCCGACCGTGCGCGAGCACAGACCGCGTTTCAGCTACGCGCAGGAGCAACATGCACTGGCCATCTGAGCACATCGGCGTCCTGCCGCTCCCTACCCGCGGGTTGCAGGTCGCCGACAAGCTTTTTTATAGCGTGGGCTTCTAATTGCAGGCTGGTTCTGGTAAAAAGTCGTCTTTCGAAGCGGGTATAGTTTAGTGGCAAAACGAAAGCTTCCCAAGCTTTAGTTGAGGGTTCGATTCCCTCTACCCGCTCCACATCGCATTCCCCGCATGGCGTTCCAGCAACGTCATCGCTGTCAAAAGGAGCTTCGGCTCCTTTTTTCGTTTCTGGCCTTTCGTTTACATGGCCCAAGGCTCCTCCTCGACCGCTTCGCTCGAATGCGCGGTGCACGCGTTCATTTGCAAGCGAAACGGCTGATGGTGCATATGCTTCAAGGATTCGCGAAACATCCAGAAAGGAATGTCCATGTTTCTCTCTCGTTGGCTCCCAGGCCTTGCCAACCTCCTGCACTACCGCCGCGAGTGGTTCTCTGCCGATGTCCAGGCCGGGCTTTCGGTCGCGGCCATCCAGATTCCCATCGCCATCGCCTACGCGCAGATCGTCGGCCTGCCACCGCAGTACGGCCTGTATGCCTGTGTGCTGCCGATGATGGTCTACGCCCTGGTGGGCAGCTCCCGTCAGTTGATGGTCGGCCCCGATGCCGCCACCTGCGCGATGATCGCCGGCGCCGTGGCGCCGCTGGCCATGGGTGATGTACAGCGCATCGCGGACCTGGCGGTGATCGTCACGGTGCTGGTGGGGGTGATGCTGATCGCCGCTGGCGTGGCTCGGGCCGGCTTCATCGCCAGCTTCTTCTCACGGCCGATTCTCATCGGCTATCTCAACGGGATCGGCCTGAGCCTGATCGCCGGGCAGTTGTCCAAGGTGGTGGGCTTCAAGATCGAGGGCGACGGTTTCATCCTCAGCCTGATCAACCTTCTCCAGCGGCTGGACGAAATCCACTGGCTGAGCCTGGCCATCGGACTGGGTGGGCTGGCCCTGTTGATCGGGCTACCACGGCGCTACCCTCGCCTGCCTGCGGCGCTGGTCACGGTGGCGCTATTCACCCTGCTGGCCGGCCTGTTCGGCCTCGACCGCTTCGGCGTCGCGGTGCTCGGCAAGGTACCGGCGGGCATCCCAGAACTGGCTTGGCCACAGACCAACCTGGCGGAAATGAAAAGCCTGATGCGTGATGCCCTGGGCATCGCCACAGTGAGTTTTTGCAGCGCCATGCTCACCGCGCGCAGCTTCGCCGCTCGGCATGGTTACGCGATCAACGCCAACCATGAGTTCGTCGCCCTCGGCGTCAGCAACCTGGCCGCCGGCATCTCCCAGGGCTTCGCTATCAGCGGCGCCGACTCACGTACGGCGGTCAACGACATGGTCGGCGGCAAGAGCCAGCTGGTGGGAATCATCGCCGCGCTGGTGATCGCCCTGATCCTGCTGTTCTTCACTGCGCCCATGGCGTGGATCCCGCAGGCGGCACTGGGTGCAGTGTTGCTGATGGCCGGCTGGGGGCTGATCGATATCAAGTCGCTGCCGTTGATCCGGCGCCTGAGCCGCTTCGAGTTCTGGCTGTGCCTGGTAACCACCGCTGGCGTCCTTGGCCTGGGTGTGTTGCCCGGCATCGTGTTCGCGGTGACCCTGGCGATCCTGCGCCTGCTGTACAGCATCTACCAACCGACGGACGCGGTCCTGGGCTGGTTGCCCGGCACCGAGGGTCAGGTGGACATCCGCAAACACCCCGAAGCACGAACCGTCCCGGGGCTGGTGGTGTACCGCTTCGATGACGCGATCCTGTTCTTCAATGCCGACTACTTCAAGATGCGCCTGCTCGAAGCCATGAAGAGCCAGGAAAAACCCCAGGTGGTGCTGTTCGATGCCGAGGCGGTGACCGATATCGACGTCAGCGGCATCGCTGCCCTGCGCGAAGTGCGCGACACCCTCATCGCCCAGGGTATTTACTTCGCCATCGCCCGCGCCCGCGGGACCTTCCTGCGCATGCTGGTGCGCTCTGGGATGGCGCGGGAAATGGAGGAAAAGCTGTTGTTCGGCTCGGTGCGCGCGGGGATTCGGGCGTATCGGGTGTGGCGCAATCGGCAGCGGCAGGAGGCGTAGGCCTGGCTGGGAAATGGCCTACATTGCTCTCGGAAAGAGAGGCTGTTCTGGAGGGGTGCGATCGCCTAGCTTGGGTCAACCACGCCAACGAAGCGATGGTCTCTTCTTTCCAAGTAGCGCTGGGCCACCAGAAGCTACGCCAATGGCGTATGTCGTGCTATGCTTTTTATCGAAACGCCCCTGTTTACCAAACAGGTGAGAGAACTTCTCGACGACGATACTTATCGTCTGTTGCAAATCAGGTTGATGGTATCGCCTGATGCCGGGGATCTGATCGAAGGAACGGGTGGGCTACGTAAAGTACGTGTTGCCAGCAAAGGCCATGGGAGGCGCGGCGGAGCCAGAGTCATCTATTACCACTTCACTGCCAAGACCCAGATTGCACTGCTTTTCATCTACCCCAAAAACGAGCAACCAGACCTGGCTACAGATCAACGTAAAGCCCTCAAAAACATCATCGACCGCTGGAGGTAGACATGAGCACGTTTTTCGAAGAGCTGATGGAAAGCGTCCAGCAGATGGACGATGTAACCCGAGGAAAGTGCCCACCTTCGCGGGTTTTTGAGATCGACGCGCTTCAGGTCAGGAGCATTCGCAAATCGACAGGTTTGTCCCAGGCGCGCTTCGCTGAGATGATCGACGTGCAGGTTGCAACGCTGCGCAACTGGGAACAGGGCCGGCGAGAGCCGACCGGTCCAGCCAAGGCGTTGCTACGCGCCATTCGTAATGATCCCGATCATGTACTCAAAGCATTGGCCCATTGATTCATCGATGAACTACCTGGCCCCATCGCTACAGGGCTACAGATGACGACATTGGCCGCATAACCCGCACAGCATGCTAAAGTCCCCGCCGTTCCCGCTCCACCGAATGGACCCCGCATGCCAGCCCTCGACGCCCGACTCGCCACTTGGCCAGAACTCGACCAACGCCACCCCTGCGACGCCCTGCTGCTCGGCAACGGTGCCAGCCGCGCGCTGTGGAAGCCGTTCGGCTACTTCTCGCTGTTCGAGGAGGCCCAGCGCGCGGGCCGCAAGAAGGGCCTTGGCGTCAGCGACCAGGCGTTGTTCAAGTCCCTGGGCAGCGAGTTGTTCGAGCCATTGTTGAGCACCCTGAACCACACCGTGCGCGCCAACGCCGCGCTGGCCATCAACTCCACCGCACCGCTGAACCGCTACTACTCGATCAAGGAAGCGCTGATCCATGCCGTGCGCACGGTGCACCTGCCGTGGCCGCTGATGCCAACTGCCAGCCTGGCGGCGATCAACCAGGCCTTGCGCAACTATCGCAGCGTCTATACCAGCAACTACGACCTGATCCTGCCCTGGGCCATGCAGCACGCTCCGCAAGGCTTCGCCGCGCTGTTCGATGACGAAGGCTTCTTCGATGTGCGCCGTACCCGTAGCGAAGGCACCCGCGTCCTGCACCTGCACGGCGGCCTGCATCTGCTCAAGCTGCCCGACGGCAGCACCCGCCAGCGCAGCGCAGAAGCGGCCGAACTGCTGGAGGGCTTTGCCGTGAACATCCCCGGTGAGGTACCGCTGTTCATCAACGAAGAGCGCAGCGACGAGAAGCTGCGCGCCATCCGCAGCTCTGACTACCTGGCCTGGTGCCTCGGCCAGCTGGCGCAGGAAAGCCAGGGTATGTGCCTGTTCGGCCAGCATCTGGACAGCAGCGACCAGCACCTGCTCGAAGCGATACGCCAGGCACGGCCGGCGCACCTGTGCATCGCCATCCGGCCCTTGAGCGAAGCGTCGGTGATCAACCAGAAGCAGCATTTCGTCGACCGCTTCGGTGACCTGCGGGCGACCACCTTGCACTTCTTCGACGCCAGCACGCATCCCCTGGGAGCGGCTGCACTGGCGATCGAGGCGCCAGCAGGGCAGCGCTGAGTCGCCGTAAGGTATTACCGCAGAGCGGCCTGAGTCGCCGGGTCGAAGACCCGTTCATAGGCATGGGCAACATTCACCGACCTGGCGACAGCCGCCAGGTCAATGACCTCCTGGCCAATGGCGTAGCTCCCCCGCGCCTGCAGCCATGCCAGCACCTCCACCAGATGCCACAGCGACGTGCTGCCTTCATGAATGGGCGCCGGGAAACTGTGCATGTGCGATAGCATCAACTTGCGCATGTTCTGGCGGGATACCCCAATGACATGCGCGATGTCGGTAAGCCCGACCAGGTCGGGCGTCGCTTCGATCAGGCGAGCGCTGGGTATTGCCGCTCTCACGTCATGCAGCGCGCTTTCGATGGCTTGCCTGGCAGATTGCGATTCGCGCACGAAGGCCAGCGCCAAGCGACCGGGTTGGCCGACTCCTACCACTGCATCGTCACAGCCGGCCTCCGCCAGCCGCTCAAGCAGCAGGTCGACGTCATCGTCTTCCTGGAGCTGGTATTTGAGGGTGAATTCGTACTCCATTGCTACTACTCCTCACCTGCTGAGGGTACGGTGGTCGCCGGTCCCCGGGTGCAGTTGGTCACGATTCGCTTCAGTTGACGGGCGAAGTTTTCAGGTTTTTTCGGCGTGCACCAGATGCTGGTAATGCAGAACTCCCCACATCGGCAATCGGCATCCTTAGAGGGGCAATACATCTTCCCCCAACAGTGCCCTCCTCCCGCTACGACTTTCCATCCTTGTGACTCAGCGTGCCTCAGGGCCTGCTCGACCTCCTTTCTGGCGTGACTGGGGCGGGACATGCATCTTCTCAAGCGTGGGCCCAACAGCCCGAAGTTGTCAACTGACAACCTTGAGCTGTTCCGAGCGGTGACGCCACACTACAGCGTCTTTAACCAAACCCGCCCACCCGTGGAGCACCTTCGGACGCTTCCCACAACAATTGCAGATCAGATCAACCGATCACCCCGCAGCAACGTCTCCAGGCAATGCTCGTGCACCCCATAGAACGCCTTCAACTGGGCAATCTTCTCCAGCATCTCAGCGTTATCCACCGGCTGGCGCCGCTTCACCGCAAGAATCATCTTGTTCTTGTTGGTGTGCTCCAGCGAAATGAACTCGAATACCTTGGTCTCGTAGCCACAGGCCTCCAGGTACAGCGCCCGCAGGCTGTCGGTCAGCATCTCGGCCTGCTGGCCCAGGTGCAGGCCGTATTGCAGCATCGGCTGCAACAGGCCCGGGCTTTGCAGTTGCGGGCGGATCTGTTTGTGGCAGCACGGCGAGCACATGATGATCGCGGCGTTGCAGCGGATGCCGGTATGGATGGCGTAGTCGGTGGCGATGTCGCAGGCATGCAGGGCGATCATCACCTCGATGGCCTCCGGCACCACGCTGCGCACGTCGCCGCACAGGAACTCCAGCCCTGGGTGGTCCAGGCGCGCGGCGGCGGCGTTGCACAGGTCGACCATGTCCTGGCGCAGTTCCACGCCGGTCACCTGGGCCTCACGGCCCAGGGTGTCGCGCAGGTAATCGTGCATGGCGAAGGTCAGGTAGCCTTTGCCCGAACCGAAATCGGCCACGCGCAGCACCTGCTCCGACGCAACCGGCGCGCTGGCGAGGGCGTGATCGAAGACCTCGATGAACTTGTTGATCTGTTTCCATTTGCGCGACATGGCCGGAATCAGCGCGCCCTGCGCATCGGTCACGCCCAGATCGCGCAGGAATGGCCGTGACAGGTGCAGGTAGCGTTTCTTCTCGCGGTCGTGCGCAACCGATCCGACTGCCTCACGCGGCGCCTGGGCGCCATGGCGCTGGAGCATCGGCTTGCCCTTCTTGCTGAAGGTTAGCTGCAGCTCGCCGCCTTCGTCGAACAGGTGGGCATTGCGAAAACCCTCGGGCAGCAATTCGGCCACCAGCGCCTGGGCCTCGTCCAGCGGCAGATTGCGGGTGATGTCGCGGGTCTGATGGCGGTAGACCAGCGACAGGCAGGGCTGGCCCTTGACTTGCAACGGCTTGGCGATGATGCGCTGCAGGGTCGGGTCGGAACCCACCGGGCGGGCCAGCACCAGCTTGACCAGGGTGTTGCCATGCAGGGCAACGCTGAGTTGGTCGAGGAACTGGGCACGCGCATCCGGCGCGGTGAAAGCGGAAGTACGGGCGGACATGGAAAGCAGATGCCTCGAATGACGGGAAGCGCGGTGCGCAATGCCGCGCATTCTACGTGCATGACCGGGCCAGGCGAAGGCCTTGGCGATGGGCGTGGCTGGCGATCGATACCGATACCTACTGCTGCAATGGATTCAGGCATAATCGCCCGCTGTCAGCATGCCCCTGGCATGAACAACAACAGCCGCCTGAACACTTCGCCCACGCGCGTAGCCCATTTGGATACGGCCCAAGGCCCCGACCACGGAATTCACGATGAAACTGTCTTTGCTGGGCCTGGCCATGGGCCTGGCCACTCAGGCCGCCCTCGCCGCCCCGACCGCCCCGCCCCTGCAGGACAAGCAGGCCTTCATCGATCACCTCATCGGGCAGATGACCGAGGCCGAGAAAATCGGCCAGTTGCGCCTGATCAGCATCGGCCCGGAAATGCCCCGTGACAAGATCCGCGAGGAAATCGCTGCAGGTCGTATCGGCGGCACCTTCAATTCGCGCACCGCGCCCGAGAACCGGCCGATGCAGGACGCCGCCATGCGCAGCCGCCTGAAGATCCCGATGTTCTTCGCCTACGACACCGTCCACGGCGAACGCACGATCTTCCCAATCGGCCTGGGCCTGGCCGCCACCTGGGACATGGACGCGATCGCCAAGGTCGGCCGCACCTCGGCGATCGAGGCGTCCGCCGACGCGCTGGACATGACCTTCGCGCCGATGGTCGACATTGCCCGTGACCCACGCTGGGGGCGCACCAGCGAAGGCTTCGGCGAGGATACCTATCTGACCTCGAAGATCGGCCAGGTGATGGTCCGCTCATTCCAGGGCAGCAGCCCGGCCAACCCCGACAGCATCATGGCCATCGTCAAGCACTTCGCCCTGTACGGCGCGGTGGAAGGCGGGCGCGACTACAACACGGTCGATATGAGCCTGCCGAAGATGTACAACGATTACCTGCCGCCCTACCGCGCCGCGCTCGACGCCGGGGCTGGCGGGGTGATGGTGGCGCTCAACTCGATCAACGGCGTGCCGGCTACTTCCAACACCTGGTTGATGAACGACCTGCTGCGCAAGCAATGGGGCTTCAAGGGCGTGACCATCAGCGACCACGGAGCCATCCAGGAACTGATCCGCCATGGCGTCGCTCGCGATGGCCGCGAGGCCGCCAAGCTGGCGATCAAGGCCGGCATCGACATGAGCATGAACGACACCCTCTATGGCGAAGAGTTGCCGGGGTTGCTGAAGTCCGGTGAGGTGACCCAGGGCGAGCTGGACCAGGCGGTGCGCGAAGTACTCGGCGCCAAGTACGACATGGGCCTGTTCAAAAATCCGTACGTACGTATCGGCAAGGCCGAGACCGACCTCAAGGACTACTACGGCGACGACCGCCTGCACCGCGAAGCCGCCCGCGACGTGGCACGGCGCAGCCTGGTGCTGCTGGAGAACCACAAGCAGACCCTGCCGTTGAAGAAGGCCGGGACCATCGCCCTGGTCGGGCCGCTGGCCGATGCCCCCATCGACATGATGGGCAGCTGGGCCGCCGACGGCAAACCGATGCATTCGGTCACTGTCCGCGAAGGCCTGCGCCGCGCCCTGGAGGGCAAGGCCAAGCTGGTCTATGCCAAGGGCTCCAACGTCACGGGTGACAAGGCCATCCTCGACTACCTGAATTTCCTCAACTTCGATGCCCCGGAAATCGTCGACGACCCACGCCCTGCCGCGGTGCTGATCGACGAAGCGGTCAAGGCCGCGAGGCAGTCCGACGTGGTGGTCGCCGTGGTCGGTGAATCGCGCGGCATGTCCCACGAGTCGTCGAGCCGCACCACCCTGGAAATCCCCGCCGTCCAGCGTGAGCTGATCAAGGCCCTGAAGGCCACCGGCAAGCCGTTGGTACTGGTGCTGATGAACGGTCGACCGCTGTCGATCGGCTGGGAGCGCGAGCAGGCCGATGCCATCCTGGAAACCTGGTTCGCCGGCACCGAGGGCGGCAACGCCATCGCCGACGTGCTGCTGGGCGACTACAACCCGTCGGGCAAACTGGCCATCACCTTCCCGCGTTCGGTCGGGCAGATCCCGATGTACTACAACCACACGCGCATTGGCCGACCGTTCACCCCAGGCAAACCCGGCAACTATACCTCGCAGTACTTCGAAGAACCGAACGGCCCGCTCTACCCATTCGGATACGGCCTGAGCTACAGCAACTTCGAGCTTTCGGACCTGACCCTGTCGAACGACAACCTCAAGCGTGGTGAAACCCTCGAGGCCAAGGTGACGGTCAAGAACACCGGCAAGCTGGAAGGCGAGACGGTGGTGCAGCTGTACCTGCAGGATGTATCGGCGTCGATGAGCCGCCCGGTCAAGGAGCTGAAGAACTTCCAGAAGCTGATGCTCAAGGCGGGTGAGTCGCGAACCCTGACCTTCCGCATCAGCGAGGACGACCTGAAGTTCTACAATGGTCAGCTGCAGCGGGTGGCCGAACCTGGCGAGTTCAATGTCCAGGTCGGGTTGGATTCCGAGGCAGTTCAGCAAAAGAGCTTCGAACTGCTGTAACTGAAAAGGTCGCCTGTAACGGCCTCTTCGCGGGGCAAGCCCGCTCCCACAGGTAGAGATATTGTGGGAGCGGGCTGGCCCCGCGAAGAGGCCGGGCCTGACATCCCTCTACCCGGATCCGTCCCATGCCGTTTTCCGTTCGCGCCCTGCGTCTGGGGCTGATCACCTTGCTGATTCTCATCGGCACTGCCCTCAGTGCCGGCTGGGCCATGCACCAGGCCAAGCGCCAGGCCATGCAGGACGATGCCCAGCGCGCCAGCCAGCAGCTGGTGCTGTATGCCAATGCCCTGCACACACTGATCGACCGCTACCGTGCTTTGCCTGCGGTGCTGGCGCTCGACCCCGAGCTGATCGCGGCCTTGAGCGGCCCGGTCAACGAGGCCACGGCGGACGCGCTCAACCACAAGCTCGAACGCATCAACGGCGCGGCCAACTCCTCCACGCTCGAACTGCTCGACAGTACCGGCCTGGCCATAGCCGCCAGCAACTGGCGCCTGCCGACCTCGTACGTGGGCTCCAACTACGGCTTCCGGCCCTACTTCAAACAGACCCGCAGCCAGGGCAGCGGCCGCTTCTACGCCGTTGGCGTGACCAGTGGCGTGCCCGGCTACTTCCTGGCCAATGCTGTCAGCGACGCCAAGGGCCGCTTCCTCGGCGCAATGGTGGTCAAGCTGGAGTTTCCGGAACTTGAGCGCGAGTGGCGCCAGGGTAGCGATGTACTACTGGTCAGCGATGCCCGTGGCATCACATTCATCGCCAATCAGGACGGCTGGCGCTACCGCGAACTCACGCCATTGAGCAACAGCGATCGCGCCGAGCTGGCCGAAACCCGGCAATACGACAAGCACCCCCTGGTGCCCTTGCAGCATCAGGTGCTGACACGCTTCGCCAGCAACAGCCACCTCAGCCGGGTCCAAGGTCCGGCCGGTAGCGCCGAATACCTCTGGGAAAGCCTGCCACTGGAAGGTGAGGCCTGGACCCTGCATCTGCTGCGCAAACCCCAGGTCGCTGAAGCCGGGCGCAACGCGGCATTGGGCGCTGCCGCCGTCTGGTTGAGCCTGGTGTTCGCCGCGCTGTTCGTAAGCCAGCGCCTGCGTCTGGCCCGCCTGCGCCGGCGTAGCCGCGAGGAACTCGAGCGCCAGGTCGAGGAACGCACCCGCGAGCTACGCACCGCCCAGGAGGGCCTGGTGCAATCGGCCAAGCTGGCCGCGCTGGGGCAGATGTCAGCAGCCATGGCCCATGAAATCAACCAACCGCTGACCACCCAGCGCATGCAACTGGAGACCTTGCGCCTGCTGCTGGACCATGGCCGCTACGAGGAAGCGCGCCAGGCCCTGGAGCCGCTGGAACAGATGCTCACGCGCATGGCCGCGCTCACCAGCCACCTGAAGACCTTCGCCCGCAACAGCCCGGTCGGCCTGCGCGAGCGCCTGGACCTGGCGGTGGTGGTCGACCAGGCCCTGCACCTGCTGGAAACGCGGATCCGCGCCGAAGCCGTCGAGGTCGCCCTGTACCTGGCGCGCCCGGCCTGGGTACGCGGTGATGCCATCCGCCTCGAGCAGGTGCTGATCAACCTGTTGCGCAACAGCCTCGACGCCATGCTCGACAAGCGCTACAAGCGCCTGGAAATCCGCATCGAACCCGAGGGCCCACAGTGGCGCCTGAGCGTCCTGGACACCGGCGGCGGTATCCCGCAAGCGGACCTGGCACGGATCTTCGACCCCTTCTTCACCACCAAGCCCGTGGGCGAAGGGCTTGGCCTGGGCCTGGCGATCTCCTACGGTATCGTTCACGAAAGCGGCGGCCAGTTGCTGGCAGAGAACCTCCCAGGTGGCGCCCGCCTGAGCCTGACCCTGCCCCGTGACCAGGAGCCTGTATGTTGAATTCCGTCATAGTCGTCGACGACGAAGCCAGTATCCGCGCCGCCGTCGAGCAGTGGTTGAGCCTGTCCGGCTTCAGCGTCCAGCTGTTCGCCCGCGCCGAGGACTGCCTGGCCCAGTTGCCCCGGCACTTTCCCGGCGTGGTGATCAGCGATGTACGCATGCCGGGCATGGATGGCCTGCAACTGCTCGAGCGCCTGCGCGGCGATGACCCCGACCTGCCGGTGATCCTGCTCACCGGCCACGGCGACGTGCCGATGGCGGTCGAGGCCATGCGCAACGGGGCCTATGACTTCCTGGAAAAACCCTTCACCCCGCAGCACCTGCTGGGCAGCCTGCGCCGCGCCCTGGAAAAGCGCCAGCTGGTGTTGGAGAACCGCCGCCTGCATGAGCAGGCCGACCTCAAGTCGCGCCTGGAGACCACCCTGTTGGGCATGTCCCAAGGCCTGCAACAGTTGCGCCGGCAGGTGCTGGACCTGGCCACCCTGCCGGTCAACGTGCTCATCCGCGGTGAAACCGGCAGCGGCAAGGAGCGCGTTGCGCGTTGCCTGCATGACTTCGGCCCGCGTGCCGACAAGCCCTTCGTCGCGCTCAATTGCGCGGCCATCCCCGAAACGCTGTTCGAGGCCGAGTTGTTCGGCCACGAGAGCGGTGCGTTCACGGGCGCCCAAGGCAAGCGCATCGGCAAGCTGGAGTATGCCAACGGCGGCACGCTGTTCCTCGACGAGATCGAGAGCATGCCCCTGGCCCAGCAGGCCAAGTTGCTCAGGGTGATCCAGGAACAGAAACTGGAGCGGCTGGGGGCCAACCAGAGCATCAGCGTCGACCTGCGGATCATTGCCGCGACCAAGCCCGACCTGCTCGAAGAGGCCCGTGCCGGGCGTTTTCGCGAAGACCTCGCCTATCGCCTGAACGTTGCCGAACTGCGCCTGGCGCCGCTGCGCGAGCGTCGTGAAGACATCCCGCTGCTGTTCGAGCACTTCGCCCAGGCAGCGGCCGAACGCCTGGGCCGCAGCGCCCCGCCACTGTCGGGGCCGCAGCTGGCGCAACTGCTGGTGCACGAATGGCCGGGCAATGTACGCGAGCTGGCCAATGCAGCAGAGCGCCATGCCCTGGGGCTGGGCGGGGTGAACATCGAGGTGGCCCCAGCCGGGCCGTCACTGGCCGAGCAGATGGAATCGTTCGAGGCGCAATGCTTGCGCGCGGCGTTGCGCCAACATGCTGGTGAAATAAAGGCTGTGATGGAAACGTTGCAGCTACCCCGGCGCACGTTGAACGAGAAGATGCAGCGCCATGGGCTGGTGCGAGAGGATTATCTCGATCGCGGATAGGCGGTTTTTTGCTCACCCAAGCACACTGGTAAGCGGAAAACCGCTCATCTCCCGCGATCGTGGATGCGATTGAGAGCTTCGCAAGTAAACCCGCTCCTACAGGCGAGCGCGCTGTGGCGGGGGTTTGGCGCTCGTCGCCCTTGAATGGAACACCTGCGCACTCATTTGGCACACCTTCTGCAATTGCTCAGGCAAGCTGCGCCTTGGCGCGCTCCACAAAAACAACGAGAAGGTATCCCTGATGGATAACGCCACCTCCCTGCCAGCCGGGGCGGCCATCGCGCCCGCCGCTGAAAAGTCCACCGCCAGCCGCCTGAAGTCGATCTTCAGTGGCTCGATCGGCAACATGGTCGAGTGGTACGACTGGTACGTCTACGCTGCATTCTCCCTGTATTTCGCCAAGGCCTTCTTCCCTGCAGGCGACACCACCGCGCAATTGCTGAACACCGCCGCGATCTTCGCCGTGGGCTTCCTGATGCGCCCGATTGGCGGCTGGTTGATGGGCCTGTACGCCGACCGCAAAGGCCGCAAGGCCGCACTGATGGCCTCGGTACTGCTCATGTGCGCGGGCTCGCTGGTCATCGCCCTGACGCCAGGCTATGAAACCATCGGCGTCGCCGCGCCGATCCTGCTGGTTCTCGCACGTCTGCTGCAGGGCCTGTCGGTAGGCGGCGAGTATGGCACATCGGCCACCTACCTCAGCGAGATGGCCAGCAAGGAACGCCGCGGCTTCTTCTCCAGCTTCCAGTACGTGACACTGATTTCCGGCCAGCTCATCGCCCTTGCCGTGCTGATCATCCTGCAGCAGACGCTGACCACCGAGCAGCTGTATGCCTGGGGCTGGCGCGTACCCTTCGTGATCGGTGCACTGTGCGCGGTGGTGGCGCTGTATCTGCGCCGCGGCATGGAAGAAACCGCCTCCTTCACCAAGAAGGAAAAGGCCAAGGAAAGCCTGATGCGTACCCTGATGCGCCACCCCAAGGAATTGCTCACCGTGGTCGGCCTGACCATGGGCGGCACCCTGGCTTTCTATACCTACACCACGTACATGCAGAAGTACCTGGTCAACACGGTAGGCATGAGCATCAGCGACTCCACCACCATCTCGGCGGCCACGCTGTTCCTGTTCATGTGCCTGCAACCGGTGATCGGCGGCCTGTCGGACAAGATCGGCCGTCGTCCGATCCTGATCGCCTTCGGGGTACTGGGCACGCTGTTCACCGTGCCTATCCTCAGCACCTTGCACACCATCCAGAGCTGGTGGGGGGCGTTCTTCCTGATCATGGCGGCGCTGATCATCGTCAGCGGCTACACCTCGATCAACGCGGTGGTCAAGGCCGAGCTGTTCCCTACCGAAATCCGCGCCCTGGGTGTCGGCCTGCCCTACGCGCTGACCGTGTCGATCTTCGGCGGCACCGCTGAGTACGTGGCCCTGTGGTTCAAGAGCATTGGCATGGAGACGGGCTTCTACTGGTACGTCACGGCCTGCATCGCCTGCTCGCTGCTGGTCTATGCGACCATGAAAGACACCAAGCAGCATTCACGGATCAACACTGACTGATTGTGTCGTAGCCGCATATGAAAGGGGCGCCCGGTAACAGGGACGCCCTTTTTTATGCGTGTTCAACCGCCCATGAGCCGAATAATGGGATTAATCGGCTCACCGTCAATCGAGGCAACCATGAACACACCCTATTGGATCTGGCAGCAACCAGACTGGCCGGATTTCAAGTGGCAAGGCTCTGCATTGGCCCCACTGCTACGTCGCTGCGTGGAAGCCCAAGGCCGCCTACTCGGAAAAATGGGAGCCGTCGATGAGCTCAATGAATGCCAGAACGTCCTCGATAACCTTCTACAGAACATCGTCACGTCCTCCGCGATCGAAGGTGAGCAACTGAACGTGGGCTCCGTCCGCTCCTCACTCGCCCGCCGCCTGGGCATGGGCGAGCAAAGCGCAACCACCGCCCGCAGTGAAGGCCTTGCAGAACTCATGCTCGATGCCACCCAGGGCTACGACCAGCCGTTGACCTTGCAGCGTTTGTTCACTTGGCATCGCTGGCTGTTTCCAGAGCACGACCACACACTGTCCAAGCCTCTACTCGTCGGGCAGTTACGGGACGAAGCACCGATGCAGGTGATCTCCGGTCGCATCGACAAGCCTACGGTGCATTTCGAAGCCCCACCGCGTGCAGTACTGGAAGCCCAGCTGGAGCGCTTTCTCGGCTGGTTTGCCTCAAGCCGCCACAACCCTGGGCTTGACCCGCTATTGCGTGCAGGCATCGCGCACTTTTGGTTCGTGACCTTGCACCCCTTCGATGATGGCAATGGCCGGTTGACCCGAGCCCTGACCGACCTTGCCCTCGCTCAGAGTGAACGCCAATCCATCCGTTTCTACGCCATGTCCACGAGCATTCTCGATGATCGAGCTGGCTACTACCGGATACTCGAAAGTAGCCAGAAGGGTGGCCTGGATATCACCTCCTGGCTGACCTGGTTCCTCGACACGCTACTGTGTAGCCTCGAACAGGCATTGCTGCGCATCGACCGGATACTGGTCAAGTCGAGGTTTTGGAATGCGCACCGTGCCGACGGTCTGCGCCCCGAACAGACAAAAGTGCTCAACCGTCTACTCGATGGCGGGCCAAAGGGCTTCGAGAATGGCATCAATGCCGCGCAGTATCAGGCTGTCGCGAAGGTTTCCAAAGCTACCGCCACTCGCCACCTGACCGAGCTGCTCGAAAAGGACTGCCTGGTTCGACTCGAGGGTGGCGGTCGTAGCACGCGCTACCAGATCAACACTCGAGACATCTCCAACGCCTGACATCGAGCGGGTTGCCGCTCATCAAGTTCGCTCTTAACCCGCCATTAATTCCCATCCGCCATCCTGCAATCGCGGGATGAAGAAATGCGCTCGGCCGGGCTTGCAGTGCTCACGCGCTACCAACGCCGCTGTCGCAGGTCATCTGCACGCACACACATCGATTTAATCGATTCTTAAGCGCTATTTTTTGCGCTTTTTAATCAATTTATTCGGCGTAGGATTAAACCCATAGAAACAAACAACCTCTCGCCCCCAAAGGAGCACCGACCATGAAAAACAAACTGATCCTTACCCTGGCTCTCTCGGCATTCGCAGCTGGCGCCTTCGCCGAAGATGGCTTCGACCGCACCAATGCCCACAACTTCTCCGTGCAAAGCCAGTCGGCAGCCTACGTGGAAGATGGTTTCGACCGCACTGGTGCACAACGCTTCGCCGAAGACGGCTTCGACCGCACCGGCGCACAACGCTTCGCCGAAGACGGCTTCGACCGCACTGGCGCACAACGCTTCGCCGAAGACGGCTTCGACCGCACTGGCGCACAACGCTTCGCCGAAGATGGCTTCGACCGCACCCACGCCCACCGCATCAGCTGATCCCTGATGCGCGTCCCCAGCCCGGCTTGTCCGGGCTTGATCATTTCCAGCCGGCCTCAGGCTTGGCACACTAGGCACCTCGTCCCCAAGAGGTGGGCCTTCCGGCCCAAAGCCGATGTACTACTACGAACCCGCCAAAGGCCACGGCCTGCCCCATGACCCGTTCAACGCCATCGTCGGCCCGCGCCCGATCGGTTGGATCTCCTCGCAGGATCGCGAAGGCCGGCTGAACCTGGCGCCGTACAGTTTCTTCAATGCCTTCAACTACATCCCACCGATCATCGGTTTCTGCAGCGTCGGGCGCAAAGACAGCCTGAACAATATCGAGCAGACCGGCGAGTTCGTCTGGAACCTGGCCACCCGTCCGTTGGCCGAGCAGATGAACCAGAGCTGCGCGGCCGTTGCCGCGGACGTGAACGAGTTCGAGTTGAGCGGCCTGACTGCCACGCCGTCGAGCATCGTCAAGGTGCCGCGCGTGGGGGAAACTCCGGTAGCCTTCGAGTGCAAGGTGAGCCAGATCGTGCAGCTCAAGCGTGCCGACCAGGAGCCGGTGCCGAGCTGGCTGATCCTCGGCGAAGTGGTGGCGGTGCACATCGCCGAGCACCTGCTCAAGGATGGCATTTACGATACTGCTGCCGCCGAGCCGATCCTGCGTGGTGGTGGCCCGGCGGACTATTTCGAGCTGGGAAATCTGTTCAAGATGCGCCGGCCCCAGGTGTGACGGACAACGCCGATCACCAGATCAGTTCACCTTCCTCGCCCACGCTCTGCAGGCGTTGCAGCTCGGCGCAGGCGGCCTCGTCGGCCGCCATGGCACTGTTGAATACCTGGCCGTCGAGCACCTTGTGAAAACGCGGCGCGCCGCCCAGGTGCAGGGCCTTGACCGCGATAGCGGCGTTGTAGCCACCCCCTTCCACCGGAACCATCGCCGAAACCGCTTCGAAGTGCGGGAATTCTCTACGTGCCATGTTGCTTTCCGCTTGATTGATCGAGGGGCGGCATCTTACTTCATTTGCCTGCCCTGGCCTCATCGCTGGGAAGGGCAATGCGCGCGGGTGGGTTTGCCGGCGAGGCGGCCAAAACGAGCCCCGCATCAATTGAAGGTCTGCAGATCCAGGCTGCGCACCACCTGCGCCTGCACCAGCTCACCGAACACGTCGAGGGTGGGCGAGGCGAAGTAGCCACTCATCGCCTGCTGGTCGCACCAGCTGCCGCTGAGCAGCCATAGGTCATCATCGGCCTGCGAGCGCTGCACGCTGAAGCTCAGGCAGCCCGGGCTGCGCAGCGAAGGTTCGAGCAAGTCGCGCAGGCGCGCGCCGAGCTCGGCCGAACGACCGCTGCTGGCACGGATGAAAGCCAGGTGGGTGACCGGTTGTCGTAAGGTCATTGCACGATCTCCTTGAAGCGGGCGGACGTAAAAACCAGGCTGCCAAGGTTAGGGCCACGCGCGTGCGCCACGTTAGGCCAATACTGCACGCCGATTGCCTGATCCTGCAGCACGACAGGATCAGGCAATCGGCGTGCAGCTTTCGACTAGCGCGCGACCGACCCCAAACTTATGCTGCATCGGTCCGCCACGCAGTGATAACGACAGGAACGCCGCCATGACCACAGCCCCGTCCATCGACCCGACCCTGGAAGCGCAACGCCAGGAACTGGCCGAGCTGATCCGTCGGCATGCCAGCGAGCCCCATGGGCCGGCATCGGCCATCGACGACCTGTACCTGGTGCGCTACGTCGAGAATATCCGCTCGGTGCCGACCCTGGCCCAACCCGCCATGTGCATCATGGCCCAGGGCAGCAAGAGCCTGTTCCTGGGTGACGAGCAGTACGCCTATGACCCGCTGCACTACATGGTGGTGTCGGTCACCCTGCCGCTCAGCGGCGTGAAGCTCGAGGCCAGCCCGGAAAACCCCTGCTTGGGTATCCGCCTGGACCTGGACCCGGCCGAAATCAGCCGGCTGATCGCCGAAAGCGGGCCGATGCTGGTGCCCAATCTGCCGTCCGGACGCGGCTTGTACGTGGAACGAACCGACCCGCAACTGCTCGATGCGCTGCTGCGGCTGGTTCGCCTGCTGGACTCGCCGCGCGACATCGGCATGCTCGCGCCGCTGATCCGTCGGGAAATTCTCTATCGTCTGCTGCGTGGGCCGCAGGGTTACCGCCTGTACGAAATCGCCCTGGCCAACAGCCAGACCCACCGCGTCAGCCAGGCCATCACCTGGCTCAACGAGAACTTCCAGCAACCCTTGCGCATCGAAGACCTGGCCCGCGAGGTCAACCTCAGCATGTCGACCCTGCACCACCGTTTCAAGGCGGTGACCTCCATGAGCCCGCTGCAATACCAGAAGCAACTGCGCCTGCAGGAAGCGCGGCGGCTGATGCTCAACGACGGGCTGGAAGCGGCGGTGGCCGCGTACCGAGTGGGCTACGAGAGCCCCTCGCAGTTCAGCCGGGAATACAGCCGGCTCTACGGCGCGCCGCCGATCCGCGATGTGGCGCGCCTGCGTGCCAGTGCCAGTTGAGCGCCAGGCTCAGTAACCGACCGTGAAACGCTGGCGCGAATGAGCCGGCTTTTCCAGTTCATCGAGCATGGCGATGGCGAAGTCGGCGAAGGTGATCCAGCTCTTGCCATCGGCCCCGATCAGCAGGTGGTCCTTGCCCAGCACGTAGTGGCCACGGCGCTCGCCCTCGACGAATTCCGCCGATGGCGACAGGAAAGTCCAGTCCAGCGTCGGCTCCTGGCGTAGTACGTCGAGAAAGTGCACGCCGGCGCTGGCTTCAGCCTTGTAGGCCTCGGGGAAGTCCGGGCTGTCGATGACCCGATGCCCGGATGGCAACAGCAAACTGCCCGCCCCACCCACCACCAGCAGGCGCTTGACCCCAGCACGCTTGACCGGCTCGATGATCGCCTGGGGTTCGATAGTCGAGAAATGCACCGCGCTCAGCACTGCGTCCACACCCGCCACCGCCGCTTGCAGGGCTGCACTATCCTTGGCATCCAGCGCCCTGACGATCACCCCGTCACGCCCCTGCAGCTTCGAAGGGTCGCGGGCAATGGCCAGCACGCTATGACCTCGGCGCAGCGCCTCTTCCAGCAACTGGCTGCCAGCGCGGCCGGTGGCACCGATGATTGCAATCTTGCTCATGGGAGACTCTCCATCAGTTGAAAGGAATTACCACTTCATTTCGCCCTTGGCGACCTTCGCTCCTAGCTCCAGCGAGCTTTCATCGGCCAGGCCCGGGTAACGCTGCTTCATCGCCTTGATCAACGCGCCAGCATCTTTCGCCTTGGCGGTTTCGGCATCGAAATCACGAATGTAGTTGGCAGTAAAGCGCACCGCCTCCAGCGAGCGGCTGCTATCGCCAAGGTAATGGCCCGGGATGACCGTGCGCGGCGCCAGCGCTTCGATGTGCGCCAGGGTGCCAAGCCAGTCGTCATGCGACTTGGCCGTTTGCGTGTCGGCCATCCATACATGGATGTGCTCGGACACCACCACGCCGCCAACCACCGCCTTGATCGACGGAATCCAGACAAAACTGCGCTCAGGCTGTGGGCCGTCCAGGCCGACCACTTCCAAGGCCTGCCCTTCCAGTGTCAGGCGGTTGCCTTCGAGCACCTGCGGCAGTACCAACCGCGCCGGCTTGTCCACCCCCATCTGTGGCCCCCAGTGCGCTAGCTTGGCGTCCATGGTCTGGCGGATGTGCGCAACGGTGGCAGCCGAAGCCAGCACCTTGGCATCGGGGAAGGCCTGGGTCAGGGTATCCAGGCCGAAGTAGTAATCCGGGTCACCATGGCTGATGTAGATGCTTGTCAGTTGCTTGCCACTCGCCAGCAGGCGTTGCACCAATTGCTCGGCCTGGGCCTTGCCGAATTGGGCATCGACCAGCACGGCATCATGCTCGCCGCTGACGATCACCGAACTCACCGGAAAAATCGCCTCGTGCCCGGGGTTGTAGACTTCCAGTTGCAAGGGCTCGGCAGCCAGCACCGGGCCGGCCAGGGTGGCGCAGGCCAGCAGCAGGCCACGCAGAGGGGTGAACAGGGACATTGGCTATGCCTTTCGCTGAAGGATGGCCAACAGCTTAGTTGCCCGATCCGTGACAAAAAATGCCATGCTTGAACATAGTTTGTTTCTGAAAGCGAGCAAATCATGGACCGTCTTAACGCCATGCGCGTCTTCGTCACCGTTGTCGACCTGGGCAGCCAGTCCGCGGCGGCGGACCATCTGCTGCTGTCGCGGCCGGTCGTATCGCGCTACCTGGCCGAGCTGGAAGACTGGGTGGGCGCGCGGTTGATGCAGCGCACAACACGCAAGCTCAGCCTTACCGCTGCCGGCCAGGAAACGCTGCCCCGCTGTCGGCAACTGCTGGAGCTGGCCGACGACCTGCAGGCCGCCGTACAGCAGCCGGACGACGCCCCCAAAGGCGCATTGCGCATCAGCGTCAGTACCTCTTTCGGCCAGGCCCAATTGGTGGATGCGATCGCTGCTTATGTACGGCGCTACCCTGCGGTAGACATTGAACTGCAGATGCTCGACCGCACCGTCAACTTGGTGGACGAACGCATCGACCTGGCAATTCGCACCAGCAACGACCTTGACCCCAACCTGATCGCCCGGCGCCTGAGCGTGTGCCGTTCGGTGGTCTGTGCGGCACCAGCCTATCTACGCGAGCACGGCACGCCGCAACAGGTCGAAGAACTGAGCCGGCACAACTGCCTGACCCATGCCTACTTCGGCCATAGCCTGTGGCATTTCGAAGTAGCCGGTCAGCAGGTTGCCGTGCCGGTGGCGGGTAACATCAGTGCCAACGAGGCGCTGACCCTGCAAAAGGCCGCGCTGGCTGGCGCCGGCATCGCCATGTTGCCGACCTACCAGGCCGCCGAAGCCCTGCGCAAAGGTGAGCTGGTGCGCCTGCTGGCGCAAGCAAAGCCGCGCGAGCTGAACCTGAATGCGGTGTACACATCGCGCAAGCACATGCCGGCTACCTTGCGCAGCATGCTGGATTTTCTGGTGCAGCGGTTCAAGGACGAGCCGGAGTGGGACAGAGATCTATAATGGAGGTGTAGATCCCTTCGCGGTACAAGGAGGTGAGCACCATGGGCATCAAATCAAGAAGAGTCGCGCTTGTCATGGCCCTGACTGCAGTCGCAGGCCTTTACGGCTCTGCCTGCTGGCGTGCCGAGCTGCTACGCAGCCAGCCCAGCGCCGCTGCCAGCTGCGAGCAGGCACATTGCGTGCCTCACACCGCCACCTTGAGCGCCGTCCGTTGAGTTGACGGCGCCCAGCCGGTCACTCCTCGACGCTCATGTATTCCTTGGCCCAGCGGATGTAATCCTCGGGCTGGGTGTAGGTGTGCGAGAGTTCGGTAGCGCTGAGGTTTTCCGATTTGTTCTGCCGGCCGCGCTGCAGACGCAGGCAATCGTAGGTCGCCTTGATCGCGGCAAAGTACGCGGCGTGGCCATCGACCACGATACGCACGCCCAGGCGCGCCAGGCGCTCGTCGTCACGCAGGTTCGGGTTGCCGTAGGTGACGAGCATCAGCGGTACGGTCAGGTGTTCGGCGATCTGCTCGAGCTGCTCGAAATCCTTCACCCCCACCATGCAGATACCGTCGGCGCCGGCCTTCTGATAGCTCTGGGTGCGGACGATGCATTCCTCGGTGGTGAGCACACCGGCGTTGGTCCGGGCGATGATCGACAAGGTCGAGTCCACTCGCGCCTCCAGGGCCGCGCGGATCTTCCCGACGCCTTCGTCGACCGA
This sequence comes from Pseudomonas sp. S31, assembly GCF_016648105.1. GTDB lineage: Bacteria > Pseudomonadota > Gammaproteobacteria > Pseudomonadales > Pseudomonadaceae > Aquipseudomonas. The sequence continues at coordinate 119,235 of NZ_JACVVE010000013.1, forward strand.
GATCAGGTCGGTGGACTTGCGGCCGAACTGGGCCGGCAACAAGGTGTCTTCGATGGTCAGCGCGGCCACGCCGGCACGCTCCAGCTCGATCACCGTGCGCATGACGTTCAGCGCATTGCCATAGCCATGGTCGGCATCGGCCAATACCGGCAACTGCGCCACGCGGCCGATGCGGGTGGCCTGCTCGACGAACTCACTGAGGGTGATCAGGGCGAAGTCCGGGGCGGCCAGTACCTGCAACGAGGCGACCGAGCCGCCGAGAATGCCGACTTCAAAACCCAGGTCGGCGGCGATCCGCGCAGACATGGGGTCGAACACCGATGCGGTGTGATAGCAAGCACCTGAAGCGAGCAGCTCGCGGAAGGCAATACGCAGATCTTGATGGGAAGCCTTGGGCATGATCACTCCGCTGAAAGATAAAATTGAACGGTTGCTACCGACCTCTGGATCGGGTCTACCTGACCTGTTCCAACCGTCGCCATCTGGGCGGTCATGCTCGACATGCAGGCAGAGGAATATAAGGCGTGGAAGACAGTGCGCGGAAAACCTGCGGCATTTTGCTGCACCATGCTGGTGCGAGCCCCGGTTTTCAGCCGCTGTGAGCATGTCACGATATCACGCAGCCATGTCTGACTGGATGAAAGCGCCAATGCCGATCTTGCATAGGGGATGCAGATAGTACATAGGAAGCTACCTAACTCCGGTTACAATTCCGGGAATCCGTGTCGCAGCCTTCGCGGGTAAACCCGCTCCTGCAAGAGCGCGTTTACCCGCGAAAGCAGCACCACCCATGCTCGAACAAGGTAAAACCGTGACCGCCGCCCTGCCCCCTGCCGCCTTGCGCAACGTGCTCAGCGCGTTGATGCTGGCCATCTTCCTCGGTGCCCTGGACCAGACCATCGTCGCCGTGTCCATGCCTGCCATCTCCGCGCAATTCAACGATGTCGGCCTGCTGGCCTGGGTCATCTCCGGCTACATGGTGGCGATGACCGTGGCGGTGCCGATCTACGGCAAGCTGGGTGACCTGTATGGGCGCCGGCGCATGATCCTCACCGGCATCAGTCTCTTCACCCTGGCCTCGATCGCCTGCGCCCTGGCCCAGGACATGCAGCAACTGGTGCTGGCGCGGGTGCTGCAAGGCATCGGCGCCGGCGGCATGGTTTCGGTCAGCCAGGCGATCATCGGCGACTTCGTGCCCCCACGCGAGCGGGGCCGCTACCAGGGCTACTTCAGCAGCATGTATGCCATTGCCAGTGTCGCCGGCCCGGTACTCGGCGGTTGGCTCACCGAGTACCTGTCCTGGCGCTGGGTGTTCTGGATCAACGTGCCGCTGGGCCTGGTCGCGCTGTGGGCGATCCGTCGGGCCCTGGCCAACCTGCCGATGACTACCCGCCAGGCCCGTGTCGACTACCTCGGGGCGATACTGATGGTGCTCGGCCTGGGCAGCCTGCTGCTGGGCATCACCCTGGTCGGCCAGGGCCAGGCCTGGACAGCGCCTGCCGTGCTGGCGATGTTCGCCTGTGCCGTGCTCGGCCTGGCGCTGTTCATAGGCCACGAATGGCGTTGTCCGGAGCCGCTGCTGCCGATGCAGTTGTTCGCCAACCGTACTGCTGTGTTGTGCTGGGCGGTGATCTTCTTCGCCGGCTTCCAGTCGATTTCCCTGACCATGATCATGCCCCTGCGCTTCCAGGGCATCACAGGGGCAGGCGCCGACAGCGCGGCGCTGCATCTGCTGCCCCTGGCCATGGGGTTGCCGATGGGGGCGTTCTATGGCGGCCGCATGACCAGCCGCACCGGCCGCTACAAACCGCAGATCGTCGCCGGTGCGTTGCTGATGCCGCTGGCCATCGGCGCAATCGCCCTGACGCCACCGCAAGCGGGTTGGCTCAGCGGCCTGTACATGCTGCTGACCGGCATCGCCTGCGGGCTGCATTTCCCGACCTCGCTGGTGGCCACGCAGAACGCCGTGGAACGCAAAGACATCGGCGTCGCCACCAGCACCACCAACCTGTTCCGGTCCCTGGGCGGCGCCATGGGCGTGGCCTGCATGTCCAGCCTGTTGCTGGCGTTGCTGTTGCACAATGGTTTCGCCGCCGTAGGCAATCCGCTGCTTGGCAGCCTGCAGGCCGGGGAAGCGGATCCGGCGACCCAGGCCCGCCTGCTGGAAACGTTCCGTGATGTGCTGCTGGCCAGTGCCGGGGTGGCACTGCTGGGGCTGGTAGCGGCGCTGGCGTTGCCAGACCGGCAACTGCGCGGGCGCTGAGCGTGCGAGGGCCCCGGCGCCCCTCACTCTCGCGTTAATCCCGCCTTAATCTTCCAGGGAAACACTTCCTCACAATCCTTCACAAAGTGTCATTTGCGCAGCGCCGGGCTCCAGCGCAGCATATCCAGCCCTGTATCGACCCATTTTTCCGCGTCCCCCAGCAGGTCGAAACTGTCGGGCAGCAACAACCAGCGGCCGATCAGGCCATCCACGTAGGCAAACAGGGCGACCGCAGCACGCTGCACATCCAGGTCGGCGGGCAATTGCTCGCGACGCGCGGCATTGGCCAGCGCCAGGGTGATGCCCTCATGACAATCCAGCACCGCGCCCTGGCGCTGCTGGCGAATTTCACACATGTCATCGGTGAACTCGCACTTGTGATGCAGGATTTCATTGATACGCCGGGTACGGGCGTCGAGCACCAGGTCATGAACCACCTGCAGCAACAGCTTGCGCATGCAGCCGAGCGGGTCGAGTTCATCTTCGCTTTCGCTGGCCCGGGCAAGGTGGTCGTGGGTTTCGTGCAGGCTGTCGAGCAGCGCCTGGACCAACTCTGCCTTGTTGCTGAAGTGCCAGTAGATCGCGCCACGGGTCACCCCAGCCAGCTCGGCGATGTCCGCCAACGTGGTACGCGCGATGCCGCGCTTGTAGAAAGCCTTTTCCGCGGCCTCGATAATCTGCGCGCGGGTTTCCAGCGCTTCTTCTTTTGTTCGACGGACCATGGCAGTACCACCTCATCTGGGCCCGCAGGCCTTTTGCCTACGGGGAAACCGCCGGGGGCACCTCTGCGGGGCACCTGCCGGATGGGCTAATCAAGAGCCGCGATGGTAGCGATCTACCATCCAGCGGTATTTACAAACAACCGTGAATGTAAGTATATTCGTTAGTAAGCTACTTATCCACTCGATAAGATTTTTTCTGACAAGTCTCTTCCATTACTCTTGAGCGTCTACCTGCTCTAGCGACCCGAGGATCCTCATGCAATTCAAGCCAGCCGTTACCGCTCTGGTTTCCGCCGTCGCCCTGGCCACCCTGCTCAGTGGCTGCAAGAAAGAAGAAGCCGCGCCCGCAGCGCAGGCTCCTCTGGTCGGCGTGGTCACCTTGCAGCCGCAACCCTTCACCCTCACCTCGGAACTGCCTGGGCGCACCACCGCCTTCCGCGTCGCAGAGGTCCGTCCGCAGGTGAACGGCATCATCCTCAAGCGCCTGTTCAAGGAAGGTAGCGAGGTCAAGGAAGGCCAGCAGCTGTATCAGATCGACCCATCGGTGTACGAAGCCACCCTGGCCAATGCCCAGGCCAACCTGCAATCGACCCGCTCGCTGGCCGAACGCTACAAGCAGCTGATCGACGAGCAGGCTGTGTCCAAGCAGGAATACGACGACGCCAATGCCAAACGATTGCAGGCCGAAGCAACGCTCAAGAGCGCGCAGATCGACCTGCGCTACACCAAGGTCCTGGCCCCGATCAGCGGCCGTATCGGTCGCTCTTCGGTGACCGAGGGCGCGCTGGTCAGCAATGGCCAGACCAACGCCATGGCGACCATCCAGCAACTCGACCCGATCTACGTCGATGTCACGCAATCGACCGCCGAGCTGCTGAAACTGCGCCGCGACCTGGAAAGCGGCCAGCTGCAGAAGGCCGGTGACAATGCCGCCTCGGTACAGCTGGTGCTGGAAGACGGCAGCCTGTTCAAGCAGGAAGGTCGCCTGGAGTTCTCCGAAGTGTCGGTTGACGAAACCACCGGCTCGGTGACCCTGCGTGCGGTCTTCCCCAACCCCGACCACACCCTGCTGCCTGGCATGTTCGTGCACGCGCGGCTCAAGGCCGGGGTCAACTCCAAGGCCATTCTCGCCCCGCAGCAAGGCGTGACCCGCGACCTCAAGGGTGCCCCAACGGCATTGGTGGTCAACCAGGAGAACAAGGTCGAACTGCGCCAACTCAAGGTCAGCCGTACCGTGGGCAGCGAATGGCTGGTCGAGCAAGGCCTGAACCCGGGCGATCGCCTGATCACCGAAGGCCTGCAGTACGTGCGTCCAGGCGTCGAGGTCAAGGTCAACGAAGCCACCAACGTCAAGAAGCCAGATAGCCCTGATCAGGCCAACGCGGCCAAAGCAGACGCCAAAGCGGAGTAAACCATGTCGAAGTTCTTTATCGATCGCCCGATCTTCGCCTGGGTGATCGCCTTGGTGATCATGCTGGTCGGCGCCCTGTCGATCCTGAAGTTGCCGATCAACCAGTACCCGAGCATCGCGCCTCCGGCCATCGCCATCGCCGTGACCTACCCGGGTGCCTCCGCGCAGACCGTACAGGACACCGTGGTGCAGGTCATCGAGCAGCAGCTCAACGGTATCGACAACCTGCGTTATGTATCGTCGGAAAGTAACTCCGACGGCAGCATGACCATCACCGCCACCTTCGAGCAGGGCACCAACCCCGACACCGCCCAGGTCCAGGTGCAGAACAAGCTGAACCTGGCCACCCCGCTGCTGCCGCAGGAAGTGCAGCAGCAAGGTATCCGCGTCACCAAGGCAGTGAAGAACTTCCTGATGGTGATCGGCCTGGTGTCCGAAGACGGCAGCATGACCAAGGACGACCTGGCCAACTACATCGTCTCCAACATGCAGGACCCGATCTCGCGGACTGCCGGCGTCGGTGACTTCCAGGTATTCGGTGCGCAGTACGCGATGCGTATCTGGCTCGATCCGGCCAAGCTGAACAAGTTCCAGCTGACCCCGGTCGACGTCAAGACCGCCGTCGCCGCGCAGAACGTCCAGGTGTCCTCCGGCCAGCTCGGCGGCCTGCCTGCCGTGCCGGGCACCCAGCTCAACGCCACCATCATCGGCAAGACCCGCCTGCAGACCGCCGAGCAGTTCGAGAACATTCTGCTCAAGGTCAACACCGACGGCTCCCAGGTGCGCCTGGGCGATGTCGCCGAAGTGGGCCTGGGTGGCGAGAACTACGCCATCAGTGCGCAGTTCAACGGCAAGCCGGCTTCGGGCCTGGCGGTCAAGCTGGCGACCGGTGCCAACGCCCTGGACACTGCCAAGGCATTGCGCCAGACCATCGCCGACCTCGAACCGTTCTTCCCGCCGGGTGTGAAGGCCGTGTTCCCGTATGACACCACCCCGGTGGTCACCGAGTCGATCAGCGGCGTGATCCACACCCTGATCGAAGCCGTGGTCCTGGTGTTCCTGGTGATGTACCTGTTCCTGCAGAACTTCCGCGCCACCGTCATCACCACCATGACCGTACCGGTGGTGTTGCTGGGTACCTTCGGTATCCTTGCCGCCGCCGGCTTCAGCATCAACACCCTGACCATGTTCGCCATGGTCCTGGCCATCGGCTTGCTGGTGGACGATGCCATCGTCGTGGTGGAGAACGTCGAGCGGGTGATGTCCGAGGAGGGGCTGCCGCCCAAGGAGGCGACCAAGCGCTCCATGGGGCAGATCCAGGGCGCCCTGGTCGGTATCGCCCTGGTGCTGTCGGCGGTGCTGCTGCCGATGGCCTTCTTCGGCGGTTCCACCGGCGTGATCTACCGGCAGTTCTCCATCACCATCGTCTCGGCCATGGGCCTGTCGGTGCTGGTGGCGCTGGTGTTCACCCCAGCGCTGTGCGCGACCATGCTCAAGCCGCTGAAAAAAGGCGAGCACCATGTCGCCAAGGGCGGCTTCTTCGGTTGGTTCAACCGCAACTTCGACCGCAGCGTGGTGGGTTACGAGCGCAGCGTGGGCACCATCCTGCGCAACAAGCTGCCGTTCCTCCTGGCCTATGCGCTGATCGTGGTCGGCATGATCTGGCTGTTCGCGCGCATTCCCACGGCGTTCCTGCCCGAGGAAGACCAGGGCGTACTGTTCGCCCAGGTGCAGACCCCGGCAGGCTCCAGTGCCGAGCGCACCCAGGTGGTGATCGACGACATGCGCAAGTATCTGCTCAAGGACGAAGCCGATACCGTTTCTTCGGTGTTCACCGTCAACGGCTTCAACTTCGCCGGTCGCGGGCAGAGTTCCGGCATGGCGTTCATCATGCTCAAGCCTTGGGACGAGCGTTCTGCCGAGAACAGCGTGTTCAACCTGGCCACCCGCGCCCAGCAGCACTTCTTCGGCTTCCGCGACGCGATGGTGTTCGCCTTCGCCCCGCCAGCGGTACTCGAACTGGGTAACGCCACCGGTTTCGACGTGTTCCTCCAGGACCGCGCCGGCGTCGGCCATGCCAAGCTGATGGAAGCCCGCAACGAGTTCCTGGCCAAGGCCGCGCAGAGCAAGATCCTCAGCGCCGTGCGCCCGAACGGCCTGAACGACGAGCCGCAGTACCAGCTGACCATCGATGACGAACGTGCCAGCGCCCTGGGCGTGACCATCGCCGACATCAACAACACCCTGTCGATCGCCCTGGGTGCCAGCTACGTCAACGACTTCATCGATCGCGGTCGGGTCAAGAAGGTGTACATCCAGGGTCAACCGAACTCGCGGATGAGCCCGGAAGACCTGCAGAAGTGGTACGTGCGCAATGGCGCTGGCGAGATGGTGCCGTTCTCCTCGTTCGCCAAAGGCGAGTGGACCTACGGCTCGCCGAAGCTGTCGCGCTACAACGGCGTCGAAGCGGTCGAGATCCTCGGTGCCCCGGCCCCGGGCTACAGTACCGGTGAGGCGATGGCCGAAGTCGAGCGCATCGCCGGCGAACTGCCAACCGGCATCGGCTACTCCTGGACCGGCATGTCCTACGAGGAAAAACTCTCCGGCTCGCAGATGCCGGCACTGTTCGCCCTCTCGGTACTGTTCGTGTTCCTCTGCCTGGCAGCCCTGTACGAAAGCTGGTCGATCCCGATCGCCGTGGTCCTGGTGGTGCCCCTGGGTATCATCGGCGCGCTGATCGCCACCAGCCTGCGTGGCCTGTCCAACGATGTGTACTTCCTGGTCGGCCTGCTGACCACCATCGGCCTGGCGGCGAAGAACGCGATCCTGATCGTCGAATTCGCCAAGGAACTGCACGAGCAAGGCCGCAGCCTGTACGACGCGGCGATCGAAGCCTGCCGCATGCGTCTGCGCCCGATCATCATGACCTCGCTGGCGTTCATCCTCGGCGTGGTACCGTTGACCATCTCCAGTGGTGCGGGCGCTGGTAGCCAGCACGCCATCGGTACCGGGGTAATCGGCGGTATGATCAGTGCCACCGTTCTGGCGATCTTCTGGGTACCGCTGTTCTTCGTCGCAGTGTCGTCGCTGTTCGGCAGTAAAGAGCCGAAAAAAGAAGACGCCACCCCTGAAACTCCACGTTATGAGGCTGGGCAATGACCAAGTCTTTGTTATCCCTGGCAGTAACCGCTTTCATCCTCGGCGGCTGCTCGCTGATCCCCGACTACCAGACCCCGGAATCGCCGGTGGCTGCGCAGTGGCCGCAAGGCCCTGCCTACTCGCCGACCGAATCGGCCAACGTCGCCGCCGCCGAACAGGGCTGGCGCCAGGTCTTCCACGACCCGGCACTGCAGCAACTGATCCAGACCTCGCTGGAGAACAACCGCGACCTGCGCGTGGCTGCGCTGAACATCGACGCCTACCGCGCCCAGTACCGCATCCAGCGTGCCGACCTGCTGCCGGCGGTTTCCGCCACCGGCAGCGGCAGCCGCCAGCGGGTCCCGGCGAACATGTCGACCACCGGTGAGTCCGGCATCACCAGCCAGTACTCGGCCACCCTCGGCGTCAGTGCCTACGAGCTCGACCTGTTCGGCCGCGTGCGCAGCCTGACCGAGCAGGCCCTGGAAACCTACCTGTCCAGCGAGCAGGCGCGCCGCTCCACGCAGATCGCCCTGGTGGCCAGCGTGGCCAACGCCTACTACACCTGGCAGGCCGACCAGGCACTGCTGAAGCTGACCGAGGACACTCTCAAGGCCTACCAGGAAAGCTACAACCTGACCGCCCGCAGCAACGAGGTCGGTGTGGCTTCGGCGCTCGACGTGAGCCAGGCGCGCACCGCCGTTGAAGGCGCACGGGTCAAGTACTCGCAGTACCAGCGCCTGGTCGCCCAGGACGCCAACAGCCTGGCCGTGCTGCTCGGCACCGGCATTCCTGGCAACCTGCCCAAACCACTCGAGCTCGGTGCCGACCAACTGGCCGAAGTACCCGCCGGCCTGCCATCGGACATCCTTCAGCGACGCCCGGACATCCAGGAGGCCGAGCACCTGCTCAAGGCCGCCAACGCCAACATCGGCGCCGCACGCGCTGCGTTCTTCCCGAGCATCAGCCTGACCGCCAACGCCGGCAGCCTGAGCCCCGACATGGGCCACCTGTTCTCGGGTGGCCAAGGCACCTGGCTGTTCCAGCCGCAGATCAACCTGCCGATCTTCAACGCCGGCAGCCTGAGAGCGAGCCTGGACTACTCGAAGATCCAGAAGGACATCAACGTCGCCAAGTACGAGAAGACCATCCAGACCGCCTTCCAAGAGGTGTCCGATGGCCTGGCGGCGCGCAAGACCTTCGAGGAACAGCTGCAGGCGCAACGCGACCTGGTGCAGGCGAACCAGGATTACTACCGTCTGGCCGAACGCCGCTACCGCATCGGTATCGACAGCAACCTGACCTTCCTCGACGCCCAACGCAACCTGTTCAGTGCCCAGCAGGCGCTGATCAGCGATCGCCTGTCGCAGCTGACCAGCGAGGTCAACCTGTACAAGGCGCTCGGCGGTGGCTGGTACGAGCGCACCGGCGAAGCCCAGCAACAGGCTTCGGTGACAGCACCGCAAGGCTGACCCGCCCGGCACATCAAGCCCACCCTGGCGGTGGGCTTTTTGTTGCCCGCTCGACAACTAATTAACCAAACGGAACATTTACGTTCGATTATCGCCCACTACCGTTTGCGACGAATTGCCTCACCCCTTCCCCGCCCCGCACCATCCCTACACGCACTACTCGCATCACCCCAATAAAAACAAGAGATCCAATACCGATGAGTACTTTGCAACCCGCACGCCAGCTGCTGCCCGGCCTGTTGGCCGTTTCCTGCGCGCTCCCCGCGTTTGCCGACGAAAGTGGGTTCCTGGAGGACGCCAAGGCCTCCCTCAACCTGCGCAACTTCTACATCAACCGCAATTTCGTCGACCCGGCCAATGCCCAGAGCAAGGGCGAGGAATGGACCCAGAGCTTCATCCTCGATGCCCGCTCGGGCTTCACCCAGGGCACCGTCGGCTTCGGCGTCGACGTGCTCGGCCTGTATTCGGTGAAGCTCGATGGTGGTAAAGGCACCACCAACACCCACCTGCTGCCGGTACATGACGATGGCCGCCCCGCCGATGATTTCGGCCGCCTGGGCGTGGCCCTCAAGGCCAAACTGTCGCAAACCGAACTGAAGGTCGGCGAATGGATGCCAGTGCTGCCCATCCTGCGCTCGGACGACGGTCGCTCGTTGCCGCAAACCTTCCGCGGTGGCCAGTTCACCTCGCGCGAGATCGACGGCCTGGTGCTGTACGGCGGCCAGTTCCGCGGCAACAGCCCGCGCAACGACGCGAGCATGGAAGACATGTCGCTCAATGGCCGCGCCGCGTTCACCTCCGACCGTTTCAACTTCGCCGGCGGCGAGTACACCTTCAACGACAAGCGCACGATGATTGGCCTGTGGGATGCCCAGCTCAAGGACATCTACCGCCAGCAATACCTCAACCTGGTGCACAGCCAGCCCCTGGGCGACTGGACCCTGGGCGCCAACCTCGGCTACTTCGTCGGCAAGGAAGATGGTGCCGAACGCGCTGGCGAACTCGACAACCGCACCGCTTCGGCGCTGCTCTCGGCACGCTACCAAGGGCATACCTTCTACGTCGGCCTGCAGAAGGTCAGCGGCGACGATGCCTGGCTGCGGGTCAACGGCACCAGTGGCGGCACCCTGGCCAACGACAGCTACAACTCGAGCTTCGACAATGCCAAGGAACGCTCCTGGCAGGTACGCCATGACTTCAACTTCGCCACGGTTGGCGTCCCGGGGCTGACCCTGATGAACCGCTACATAAAGGGCGACAACGTCAGCGCCGGCGGCGTCGACGATGGCAAGGAATGGGCGCGCGAGACCGAGCTGGCCTACGTGGTGCAGTCGGGGTCGTTCAAGGATCTGTCGGTGAAGTGGCGTAACTCGACCATGCGCCGGGACTTCAGCACCAATGCATTCGACGAGAACCGCTTGATCGTCAGCTATCCGTTGAATCTGCTTTGAAGCTGCTGGCCCCGCGAAGAGGCCAGGTAATTCAAAAAAGATATAACTGCCTCAATAAACCTTCTTTGACGACATAAGCTGTAACCGCTTAAATCGGGCCCTGTTCCCACCGCAGAGCCCGACATGGACCTTCGCCAACTGCGCTACTTCATCGCCCTCACCGAATATCGCAGTTTCGTCCGGGCCGCCGAAGCCATGGGTATCACCCAACCCGCGTTCAGCCGCGCCATCCAGGGCCTGGAGCAGACCTTCGGCTGCCCGCTGGTGGACCGTGCCAGCAAGGCCCTGCCGCCCACGCCCGAGGGCCTGGTGGTGCTGCAACATGCGCGGCGCCTGGTGCAGGGCGCCGCGCAGTTGAGCAACGAAGTGCTGCAGATGACCAAGCTCGACGCCGGCGAACTGCACTTCGGCAGCGGCCCGGCCCTGGCCGTGCGGCTTGTTCCCGAGGCACTGCGCCAGTTCATCGCCAGCCATCCCGGTATCCGCACCGCGCTGCTGGTGGACAACGCCGAACGCCTGGGCCAGGCCTTGCGCCGCGAGCAGATCGAATTCTTCGTCGACGACATCCGCCCGTTTGAATCCGACCCCAACTTCCATACCGAGCCACTCACCCCTCGCCCGGGCCTGTTCTTCTGTCGCCCAGATCACCCGTTGCTGGCCAAGGACAGCCTGTCGACCAACGACCTGTTCAGCTATCCACTGGCCAGTGGCCTGCTCGCGCCCGGCGTACGCAAGCGCCTGGCCAACCTGAGCGGGCGTAACGACTTCACCCCGCACCTGCAGACCGAACACCTGCAGGTGCTGCGCAGCGTGGTCCAGGCCAGCGATGCGATTGGTACCGCAAGCGAAGAGGCGGTGGCCGAAGACCTCGCCGCCGGGCGCCTGGTGCGCCTTCATTGGCGCAACCTGCCGCCGGCGCTGGAGGTGCTCAGTGTGCGCTGCGGGGTGGTCAGCCGCAGTGGCTACCGCCTTTCGCCCGCGGCGCGGGCGATGATCGAGACGTTGGTGGAGCTGGATGTGCCAATGCGGACTGCTGGCATTCGCTGAACTGATGATGGTGGTGGCTGGGGGCTATCCTGTTCAGTATCGAAGCGGGTGTACCTGTGTCGGCCAACACAATGCCGAACAGGCCATCCAGGGAGGCACAACAATGAAAACCCTCGTCGATCACCTGAGCCAGTACGCCAACTACCACCGTGACCCGCGCAACATCGCCAGCCATTTCGTCGGCATCCCGCTGATCGTCGTGGCGGTGACCATCCTGCTGTCACGTCCCGGCTGGGACGTGGCTGGAGCCTGGCTCTCCCCTGCCCTGCTCGCGGCAGCGGCTTCAGTGTGGTTCTACCTGCGCCTCGACCTGCGCTTCGGCCTGGTCATGGGCCTGCTGCTGGGCTTGTGCCTGTGGCTCGGCCAGGCACTGGCGATCCAGGCCACAGGTGTGTGGCTCAGCGCCGGGCTGGGCGCGTTCGTGGTGGGCTGGGTCATCCAGTTCGTCGGGCACTACTACGAAGGCCGCAAGCCGGCATTCGTCGATGACATCAGCGGGTTGATCATCGGGCCGCTGTTCGTGGTGGCCGAGGCGGCGTTCATGCTGGGGCTGTGCGTGGAATTGAAGCGGGCCGTGGAGGCCAAGGCGGGGCCGGTAGGTATTCGGCGGAAGAACGCGACGGTGTAGCCATTCGCGGGCAAGCCCGCTCCCACAGGTGTTTCACCGCGCTGGGCGAAGTGATATCCCTGTGGGAGCGGGCTTGCCCGCGAAGCGGCCGCCACTCACCTCGTGACTACTCGCGCGACTCCACGCCCAGCTCATCCCACACCGACTCGGCCAGGTGGAAGGTGGCGTTGGCCGCCGGAATGCCGCAGTAGATCGCGCTCTGCATCAGCACTTCCTTGATCTCGTCGCGGGTCACGCCATTGTTGGCTGCGGCACGCAGGTGCAGCTTGAGCTCTTCGTTACGGTTCATGCCGATCAGCATGGCGATGGTGATCAGGCTGCGGGTGTGACGCGGCAGGCCCGGGCGGGTCCAGATGTCGCCCCAGGCATGCCGGGTGATCATTTCCTGGAACTCACCATTGAAGTCGTTGAGCTTCTCCAGGCTGCGGTCGACGTGGGCATCGCCGAGTACGGCGCGGCGTACCTGCATGCCAGCGTCGTAGCGTTGTTTCTCGTCCATGGCGTGCTCCTCAGTGGGCCAGCAGGAAATCGAGCACGCGCTGGCTGAACGCATCGCCGATCTCGACGTTGGACAGGTGCGCGGCCGGGAAGTCGACGTACTCGGCGCCGGCGATGCCGTTTTGCATGAAACGGCCATGTTCCGGGGTGGTCACCACGTCTTCGGTACCGGCGACGATCAGCGCCGGTACCTGGATGCGGCCGAGCTGTTCACGGTAGTCGGCATCGCGCACCGCCGCGCAGTTGGCCGCGTAGCCCTGCGGGCTGGTCTGCGCGAGCATCTGGCAGATGCGCTGGGCCTCGGCAGGCTGCTGCTCGACGAAGCCCGGCGTGAACCAGCGGGCCAGCGAGCCATCGCGCAGATCGACCATGGCCTGCTGACCACCCTTGAGCACGGTGTCGATGCGGGTGTTCCACACCTCATCGTTGGCGATCTTGGCGGCAGTGTTGCACAGGGTCACGCTCAGCAGGCGCTCACCGGCATTGATGCCCAGCCACTGGCCGATCAGGCCCCCCATCGACAGGCCGACGAAGTGAGCCTTGTGGATGTCCAGCGCATCGAGCAGGGCCAGCACGTCACGGCCCAGTTGCTCGATGCTGTAGAAGCCTTCGCTGACCAACGAAGCACCATGCCCGCGGGTGTCGTAGCGCAGCACGCGAAAGTGCTGGCTCCACAGCGGGATCTGCTTGTCCCACATGCCCAGGTCGGTGCCGAGCGAGTTGGACAGGACCAGTACCGGCGCATCGGCCGGGCCATCGATTTGGTAGTTCAGTACGCCATCGGCCAGTTGCAAGTGCGCCACAGCGGTCTCCTTCAGGCAGTGAATCGTTGATGTTCGGCCACCGCCCGCGCCACCCAGACGCGGGCCTGGCCCAGGTAATGAGCGGGGTCGAGCAGGCGATCGAGTTCTTCGGCGCTGAGTTCGGCGCTGACCTGTGGATCGTCGCCGAGCACCGCACGCAGATGCCGTTGTTCGGCCACCGCACGCTGGCAGCACTGCTCCAGCAGATGATGGGCTCGGTCGCGGCCCAGGCGCTGGGCGAGCACGATGCTCACCGCCTCGGCCAGCACCAGGCCCTGGGTCAGGTCGAGGTTGCGGCGCATGCGCGCAGCGTCCACTTCCATGCCGTCGGCGATCACCTGGGCCTGGCGCAGGGCACCGGAGACCAGGCAGCAGATGTCCGGCAGGGTTTCCCATTCGGCATGCCACAAGCCTAGGCTGCGTTCGTGCTCCTGGGGCATGGCGCTGTAAAGCGTCGACAGCAGGCCCGGTACGCGGGTGGCAGCGCCGATCAGCACCGCCGCACCCACCGGATTGCGCTTGTGCGGCATGGTCGAGGAGCCGCCCTTGCCTGGCGCCGACGGCTCGAATACCTCGCCGGCCTCGGTCTGCATCAGCAGGCTGAGGTCGCGACCGAACTTGCCCAGGGTACCGGCCACCAGGGCCAGTACCGAAGCGAACTCCACCAGGCGGTCACGCTGGGTGTGCCAAGGTTGTTCGGGCAGGCTCAGCGCCAGTTCCGCGGCCAGCGCCTCGGCCACCGGCATGGCTTTGGCGCCCAGCGCGGCCAGGCTGCCGGATGCGCCACCGAACTGCAGCACCAGCAGGCGCGGGCGCAGTTCCTTGAGGCGCTGGCGATGACGGGTCAGCGCGCCGAGCACGCCTGCCAACTTCATGCCCAGCGTCACCGGCGTCGCATGCTGCAGCCAGGTGCGCCCCACCAGGGGCGTGTCGGCATGCTGCAAGGCCTGGTGCGAGAGGCTGTCAGCCAGCTTGCCGAGGTCGGCCTCGAGCAGGTCCAAGGCATCGCGCAGTTGCAGGATCAGCCCGCTGTCCATGGCATCCTGGCTAGTGGCGCCCAGGTGCACGTAACGCTCGGCCTCGGGCACGCCGCTGGCAATCACCTTGCCCAACGCCTTGACCAGCGGGATGGCCGAGTTGCCAGCCGTGGCGATGGCGTCGGCCAGGGCGGCCACGTCATAACGCTCCGCCTGGCAGGCCACCTCGATGGCCGCCACCGCACCCTGCGGCACCAGTCCCACGGAGGCTTCGGCACGCGCCAGGGCAGCCTCGAAATCGAGCATGCCCTGCAGGCGGCCGCGGTCGCAGAACACCTTGCGCATGGCCGGCGCGGTGAAGTAGGCGTCGAACAGTTGGTCGGTCATGCCACGTCCTTAGTCGTCATGGTGCAGGTACGTCGCCTGTTTCGGCAGACGCAGGCTGAACAGGAAGGCGATCGCCATCATGGCCGTCACGTACCAGTAGAAGGTGTTTTCCATGCCCAGGGTCTTCAACCCCAGGGCCACGTACTCGGCCGAGCCGCCGAACGCCGCGTTGGCGATGGCATAGGCCAGGCCCACACCCAGCGCGCGCACCTGCGGCGGGAACATCTCGGCCTTCACCAGGCCGCTGATCGAGGTATAGAAGCTGACGATTGCCAGGGCCAGAGTCACCAGCACGAAGGCCATGAACGGGCTGCTCACGGTTTTCAGGGCCATCAGCAGCGGCACGGTGAAGATCGTGCCGAGGGCACCGAACAGCAGCATCGAGTTACGCCGGCCAATGCGGTCGGAAAGCATGCCGAAGAACGGCTGCATGACCATGTACAGGAACAGCGCACCGGTCATCACGAAGCTGGCGTTCTTCGCGGTCATGCCGGCGGTGTTGACCAGGTACTTCTGCATGTAGGTGGTGAAGGTGTAGAAGATCAGCGAACCACCAGCGGTGTAACCCAGTACGGTGATGAACGCTGCCGTGTGGTGGCGGAACAGGCCCTTGATGGTGCCCGCTTCCTTGTCCTTGCGGGTTTCGGCGCTGCTGGTCTCGTGCAGCGAGCGACGCAGCATCAGCGAGATCACCGCAGCGATCGCACCGACCACGAACGGAATGCGCCAGCCCCAGGCGCGCAGTTCGTCCTCGGTCAGCACCTGCTGCAGGATCACCACCACCAGCACTGCCAGCAGCTGGCCGCCGATCAGGGTCACGTACTGGAACGAGGCGAAGAAGCCACGCTGGCCACGCAGCGCCACTTCGCTCATGTAAGTGGCGGTGGTGCCGTACTCACCGCCCACCGACAGGCCCTGGATCAAGCGAGCCAGCAACAGCAGCGCAGGCGCCATCGCACCGAGAGTGGCGTAGGTGGGCAGGCAGGCGATCATCAGCGAGCCGAAGCACATCATCAGCACCGAAATCATCAGCGAGTTCTTGCGGCCATGGCGGTCGGCCAGGCGGCCGAAGATCCAGCCACCGATGGGGCGCATGAGGAAGCCTGCGGCGAACACACCTGCAGTATTGAGCAACTGCACGGTAGGGTCGTCGGAAGGGAAGAAGGCCGGGGCGAAGTAGATTGCGCAGAAGGCGTAGACGTAGAAGTCGAACCATTCGACCAGGTTGCCCGACGAGGCACCGACGATGGCGAAGATGCGCTTGCTGCGCTCTTCGCCGGTGTAATAGGTAGAGCTCATGGCGGTTTTACTCCTAGAGGGATACTGGCAAGTCTAGACATACCTAGTAACACACTCATTCCGCTTTGGGACAGGCAATTGGCCTTGTGTCTTAGGTGCCGGCCTCTTCGCGGGGGCAAGCCCGCTCCCACCTGGGAGGCGTGGTTCCCCTGTGGTAATGGGCTTGCCCCGCGAAAAGGCCGATACAGGTCAAACCCGTTCGATCGCCAATGCCAGGCCCTGGCCAACACCCACGCACATGGTCGCCAGGCCTTTGCGCCCACCGCTCTTCTCCAGCTGGTGAAGCGCGGTCAGCACCAGGCGCGCGCCGCTCATGCCCAGCGGATGGCCCAGGGCGATCGCGCCGCCGTTGGGGTTCACCTGCGGCGCATCGTCGGCCACGCCCAGCTCACGCAGCACTGCCAGGCCTTGGCTGGCGAAGGCTTCGTTGAGCTCGATGACATCGAAATCGGCCACCGCCACGCCCAGGCGCTCGGTCAGCTTGCGTACCGCCGGCACCGGGCCGATGCCCATCACGCGCGGCGCCACGCCGGCGCTGGCCATGCCCAGGACGCGGGCACGCGGGGTCAGGCCGTGCTTCTCGACCGCTTCGGCCGAGGCCAGGATCAGCGCCGCGGCACCGTCGTTGACGCCCGAGGCGTTGCCGGCGGTGACGGTCTTGTCCGGGCCATTGACCGGCTTGAGCTTGGTCAACGCTTCCAGGGTGGTATCTGGACGCAGGTGCTCGTCGCGCTCGACCACGGTCTCGCCCTTCTTGTGGACGATACGCACCGGCACGATCTCTTCATCGAAGAAGCCGGCCGCCTGGGCCGCAGCGGCCTTCTGCTGGCTGCGCAGGGCGAAGGCGTCCTGGTCGGCGCGCGAGACCTGGTAGTCGTCGGCGACGTTATCGGCGGTTTCCGGCATCGAGTCGACGCCATACTGTTTTTTCATCAGCGGGTTGATCAGGCGCCAGCCGATGGTGGTGTCTTCCAGCTTCATGTTGCGCGAATAGCCGCTTTCGGCCTTGCCCATCACGAACGGTGCACGCGACATCGACTCGACGCCGCCGGCGATCGCCAGCTCCATCTCGCCACTGGCGATGGCGCGGAACGCCGTACCGATGGCGTCCATGCCCGAGGCACACAGGCGGTTGAGGGTCACGCCTGGCACGCTGTCCGGCAGGCCCGCCAGCAGCAGCGCCATGCGCGCCACGTTGCGGTTGTCTTCACCGGCCTGGTTGGCGCAGCCGAAGAACACTTCGTCGAGTTGGTCCCAGGCCACCTGCGGGTTGCGCTCGATCAGCGCCTTGAGCGGCACCGCTGCCAGGTCGTCGGCACGTACGCTGGCCAGGGCGCCGCCGAAGCGGCCGATCGGGGTACGGATGGCATCACAGATGAAAACGTCACGCATCAGGCTTCTCCTGCCACATGGCCGTGGGCCGCGGCGGTATGGGTTTCGATCCCTGGTCAGGGTTCCACTATGGCATTCAGATTAAGGAGAGAGCCGGGGCTGGACAATCCGATAATCGACTATATGGGCGATTATCGAACTGATTATTGCAGCCCTAACTATCTGCCCGAGCCCTTACCTTCAGGTAGCGTCGGCGTGGCTGACCAGCCCCTTGACGATAACCCCCACCGTGGCCAGCGCAGCCGGTACCAGCAAGGCGGTCAGCACCTGTTCGAAGTTCCAGCCCAGGCCCAGCAATGTCGCGCCGCTCCAGGCCCCGAGGATCGCGCCGAAACGGCCGATCCCGAGCATCCACGATACACCCGTGGCTCGCCCCTGGGTCGGGTAGAAACGCGCCGCCAGCGACGGCATGGCCGACTGCGCGCCGTTGACGCACATGCCAGCGATCAGCACCAGGGTCGCGAGCAGGGTGATGTTGCCCAGGCTCTGGCCTACGGCGTAGGCGAACACACCCGCCAGCAGGTAGAAGATGCCGATCACCTTGTGCGGATTGTAACGGTCCATGGCCCAGCCGACGATCACTGCGCTGAGCACCCCGCCAAACTGGAACAATGCGCCGATGAACGCCGCCTGTTCCATGCTTGCGCCGCTGTCACGCATCAACGTCGGCAACCAGCTGGTCAGCAGGTAGACAATGACCAGGCCCATGAAATAGGTCAGCCACAGCAGCACGGTGCCCAGGCCATAGGTGCCCGAGAAGATCACCGCGAAGACGTTGCGGGTGGCCACCACCTTCTGCTCCGGCACGCTGAAGCTGCCGGCCTGGGCCACCACATCGGGCGCGATCGGCGCCAGCGTCTTGCGCACCTTCTCGCTGCCGCGGTTGCGCACCACCAGAAAACGCGCCGACTCCGGCAGCCAAGCCATGAGCACCAGCACCAGGAGCAGCGGCAGCACCCCGCCGATCACCAGCAAGCTGTGCCAGCCGTAGGCCGGGATCATCTTCGCCGAAAGGAACCCGCCGCCGGCCATGCCCAGGTTGAAACCGCAGAACATGCTGGTCACCAGCAGCGACTTGAGGCGCTCCGGGGTGTATTCGGACAGCAATGTGGTGGCGTTGGGCATGCCCGCGCCAAGCCCGATGCCGGTCAGCAGGCGCAGCACCAGCAACTGGTCGACGTTGGTGGCATAGGCCGACGCCAGGCTGAAGCCACCGAATACCAGTACCGCGCCCACCAGCACCACCTTGCGACCGAATCGGTCGGCCAGCGGCCCAGAGCCCAGGGCACCGAACACCATGCCGATCAGCGCCGCACTCATGACCGGGCCGAGGCTGGCACGGTCGATGCCCCACTCCTGGGACAAGGCCGGGGCAATGAAGCCCATGGCGGCGGTATCGAGGCCGTCCAGGAAAACGATCAGGAAGCAGAGAATCACCACCCGCCATTGATAGGCGGACAAAGGCTGCTGGTTGATGAAAGTTTGAACGTCGAGGCAATTGCCGACAGTCGCTTGCGGTTTGTTCATTGTTGTTATCCAGAAATGGGCACAGGCACGTCACTGCACGTGAGCGACAGGCGCAGGTTCGATCATCGATTGAGGGTGGCCTGGGTCAGCCTGGATAAAACAGGTCTGCACACGGGTGCGGCCGTGGCAGATGGTGGACAGTAATCATGCTGTGTGCCTCTGATGTTTTTCTTGTCCGGTCGGCACAGCCGACCGCTGCGAAAGACATTAATCAGCGGCTGGGGGGTGACGCAATTCGCCAGGGACGACACTGTGCGTTTATCGCACAGGAATGGCGCGAGCCTGCTCGAAAATGGGGCCGCCTGGCGACCCCTGGCATGCATTCAACCAAACAGTTGATGGCAGAGGTCGCGGCTGGCGGCCAGCAGAATCGGCAGGAAGCGCTGCTCCAGCTCGCTGCGGCTGACTCGACCGACATGGGTACTGACGTTCAGCGCCGCCAGTACCTGCCCGGAGGCGTCGTAGATCGGCACCGCGATGGAGCGCAAGCCCTGTTCCAGCTCCTGGTCCACCACGCACCAGCCCTGCGCGCGCACCTGCTGGATGCAGGCGAACAGCGACTCGGCATCATGCAGCGTGCGGCTGGTACGGGCCTTGAGGTCGGCCCGCTCGAGGTATTCGCGCAGGCTGGTGTCGTCCAGCGCCGCCAGCAGGATACGCCCCATCGAGGTGCAGTATGCCGGCAGCCGGCCCCCCACCGACAGGTCGACCGAGATCAGCCGCTCGACCGTGGCCGAACGCGCGATATAGAGGATGTCGTCGCCCTCCAGCGTGGCCATGTTGGCAGCCTCGTGCAGCTTGTCGCTGATGCGGTCCAGGTACGGCTGGGCAGACACCGCCAACGGTGTCGACGACAGGTAGGCGTGGCCGAGGGTGAGCACCTTGGGCAGCAACGAATAGGTGCGCCCATCGGTGGTGGCATAGCCGAGCTTGATCAAGGTGTGCAGGCAACGGCGCACGGCAGCGCGGGGGATTTCCGTGCGGTGGCTGATCTGGGCGATGGTCAGGTGCCGCTTGCGCTCCTGGAATGCCTGGATCACCGCCAGGCCGCGCGCCAGCGAAGTCATGAAGTCCGGATCACCGGTGAAGGCCTGGATACGCTTGGCCGGCGAGGCCACGATCGGTGGCGCCAGGGCTGGAGCGGTCGTGCGTCCAGGTTCCGCGCTGGCGGTCTCCACCGGCTGGATTTCGTCGTTCATCGATCACCTCAAAAAAATCGCTGGTTCGTGCGATTATCGAACGAACGGCCGATAATCGCAATTGACCGCTGCCACATTTGCTTATACCTTGCTCATGCCACATGTGGCTTCTTTGGAGAGACTGGTCAGGTACCCACCGTAGAAGTCCCCAGGCAACGGCCTCGCCTTGTGCGGGGCCGTTTTTGTTTGTGCCTGCGCTTTTGCGAACTTTCCGAACCGAACCCTTTCAAACTTGGCTAAGCACGTGGGAATACTTACCTTCCCTCGAACATTATCGTCATGCCCGGTCAATATTGGGTAAAGATGCCTGCCGGGTATTTTGCCGATTGCTATAATCGCCGCACTGGCTGGAAACGCATCGGCAATGGTGCAATGCCATTCGGGCACTTTTCTGCAAACGCCAGGCGAACGCCCCTTCAACTTGAATCAGGTATTACTGTGACGAAAGACGAACTGCGCGCCGAACTCGAGCGCCAGGCTGAACGTTACAAGGAAGTTTACGGTGGGGAAGTCACCACCTATGCCGCTCAACCGGATCCAGAGCGTAAACCTTGGCGCAAACGCGCCAGCATCCGTGACCAGGCCTTCAGCGAGGAGCTGGAGAAAATGGAAAAGGAACTGCGCAGCGACGGCGCCTGAACCTGCCGATCCGCTCGCCCGCGTCAGCCGATGCGGGCAGATCTTTACCGCCAGGCTGAAGATGAAATGGAATTACACAAATTTCATACATCCGTTTGAATTCAGGCCAGCTTGCATTTTTGCCGCCGTTTTCCAGAATTTTCTCGATAATGAGCGAAATTTCTGTGACTTAGGTAGGTCTTGGCTCCGCTTGCCCATCACGTGAAGCCGGTTGCAAGATTGCCATCGGTCAGTAGCGGGTGCATCGATTGCCAAGGTTTTCTGGCATAATCCGGCCCCCCTATGACCGCCAGACAACCTTCATGATCGATTTATTCAGCGGACTGGATGCCTGGGTGTTGGTGAGCCTGCTGCTCGCCCTGACCTTCGTGCTCGCATTCGAGTTCATCAATGGCTTTCATGACACCGCCAACGCGGTAGCCACCGTCATCTATACCAAAGCCATGCCTCCGCACCTGGCCGTGTTCTTCTCCGGGGTGTTCAACTTCCTCGGCGTTCTGCTGGGCGGCGTCGGCGTGGCCTATGCCATCGTCCACCTGCTGCCGGTCGAGCTGCTGATCAACGTGAATACCGGCCACGGCCTGGCCATGGTGTTCTCGCTGTTGGCTGCGGCCATCACCTGGAACCTGGGCACCTGGTACTTCGGCATTCCCGCCTCCAGCTCGCATACCCTGATCGGCTCGATCCTCGGCGTGGGCCTGGCCAACGCGATGATCAACGACATCCCACTGGGTGATGGGGTCAACTGGCAGAAGGCGATCGACATCGCCATGTCGCTGGTGGTCTCGCCCCTGGCCGGCTTCGCCGTTGCCGCGCTGGTGCTGATCGGGCTGAAGTGGTGGCGCCCGCTGTCGAAGATGCACAAGACGCCGGAGCAGCGTCGCAAGCTCGACGACAAGAAGCACCCTCCCTTCTGGAACCGCCTGGTACTGGTGATCTCGGCAATGGGCGTGAGCTTCGTGCACGGGTCCAACGACGGCCAGAAAGGCATTGGCCTGATCATGCTGGTACTGATCGGTATCGTCCCGGCCAAGTTCGTGCTCGACCTCAACAGCACCACCTACCAGATCGAGCGTACCCGCGACGCCACCCTGCACATGAGCCAGTTCTACCAGCGCAACGAAGCGACGCTGGGCGAGTTCCTGGCCCTGGGCAAGGCCAAGTCCGGCGACCTGCCAGCGCAGTTCAGTTGCAACCCGCAGCAGACCGAACCGACCATCGCCGCCCTGCAATCCTCGCTCAAGGGCGTGACCGACTACCACGACCTGAGCGCCGACAAGCGCGTGGAAGTACGCCGCTACCTGCTGTGCCTGGACGATACCGCGAAGAAGGTCGGCAAGCTGCCAGGCCTGGACGCCCGCGAGAAGTCCGACCTCGATAAACTGCGCAAGGACCTTACCGCCACCACCGAATACGCCCCGTTCTGGGTGATCGTGGCCGTCGCCCTGGCCCTGGGCCTGGGCACCATGGTCGGCTGGAAGCGCGTGGTCCTGACCGTTGGCGAGAAGATCGGCAAGCAGGGCATGACCTACGCCCAGGGCATGTCGGCGCAGATCACCGCAGCCTGCGCCATCGGCATGGCCAACGTGTTCGCGCTTCCGGTATCGACCACCCATGTGCTGTCGTCCGGCGTGGCCGGCACCATGGTCGCCAACAAGAGCGGCCTGCAAGGCGGCACCGTGAAAACCATCCTGCTGGCCTGGGTACTGACCCTGCCGGCCTCGATGGGCCTGGCGGCGGGGCTGTTCTGGCTGGCGTCCAAGGCACTGGCCTGAGGCATCCCTGCCATCATGAAAAAGGCGCCCTCGGGCGCCTTTTTCATGGGTGCGCGCTAGCGCTTTTTCTTCCCCAGCAGCGACCCCATCAACCCACGCACCAACTGTCGGCCCAACTGGTTGGCCGCCTGGCGCACGGCCGACTTGATCGCCTGCCCCGCCGCACTCTGCAAGAAGTCCCCGGCCTTGTCGGCCAGGCTTTCCTCGTCCGGCTTGGGCACTGGCGCCGGCTCCACCGGCTCGCCCTTGCGCTGGGTCAGCATTTCATACGCCGATTCACGATCGACCGGCTTATCGTAGCGCCCGGCCAATGGCGAGGAGGCGATCAGCGCACTGCGCTCGGCCGTGCTCAATGGCCCGATCCGCGATTGCGGTGGCGCCACCAACACCCGCTGGACCATCGCCGGCGTGCCTTTCTCCTCCAGAGTGCCAACCAACGCTTCACCGATGCCCAACTCGGTGAGCACCGCCAGGGTGTCGAACGCCGGGTTCGGACGGAAGCCATCGGCCACTGCCCGCAACGACTTCTGCTCCTTGGCGGTGAAGGCCCGCAGCCCATGCTGGATACGCAGACCCAACTGGGCCAGCACGGCGTCGGGCAAGTCACCCGGTGACTGGGTCACGAAGTACACCCCGACGCCTTTCGAGCGAATCAGCCGCACCACTTGCTCGAGACGGTCCTGCAGGGCCTTGGGCGTGCCGTTGAACAGCAAGTGGGCCTCGTCGAAGAACAACGCCAGCACCGGCTTGTCGGCATCGCCACGCTCGGGCAACTGCTCGAACAGCTCGGCCAGCAACCACAGGAGGAAGGTCGCGTAGACCTTGGGTGCCTCGTGCACCAGGCGGCTGGCATCGAGCAGGTGAATGCGGCCACGACCGTCCGCCTCCGGGCGCAGCAGGTCTTCGAGCTGCAGGGCCGGCTCGCCGAACAACGCCTCGGCACCCTGCTGTTCCAGCGTTGCCAGCCGCCGCAGCAAGGCCTGGGTCGAGGCGCCGGTCATCAGCGCGCTGTCCTCGCCGAGCAGTTGAGGGTTGTCCTTGAGATGGGCGAGCAGCGCCTTGAGGTCCTTCAGGTCGAGCAACAACAGGCCTTCACGGTCGGCCACCTTGAAGGCCGCATACAGCGCTGCCTGCTGGCTGTCGGTCAGTTCCAGCAGATTGCCCAGCAACAACGGCCCCATGTCGGTGAGGGTGGTGCGCAGCGGATGGCCGGACTGCCCGGCGATGTCCCACAGGCTGACCGGGTAGGCCTTGGGCACATGCCCCAGCCACGGCATGCCGGCAATGCGCTCGGCCACCTTGCCCTGAGGTGCACCCGCCGCGCCAAGGCCGCACAGGTCACCTTTGACATCGGCGGCGAACACGGCCACGCCAGCATCGCTGAACACCTCGGCCAAGTGCTGCAGGGTGACGGTCTTGCCGGTGCCGGTGGCCCCAGCGACCAGCCCATGGCGGTTGGCCAGTCGCATGGCCTGGCTGACCGGCTGGCCGTCCTGGCCGGCACCCACCACTATCTGCGAAGTATCCGTCATCTTATTTCATCCTCTGTTCAAGCTTTGCAGCCCAGTGGCCGATATCTACCGTGAGATTCGCGTGAAAGACAGTAACACCCCTAAAGGGACTTAACGGGATGTTGCACTGTTTTGCGGCTATTTGCCTGCGAACACCCGATTTAAACCTTAGCGGAACCGATTACGCCATGAATAGAAGCCTTCGATTCAGCCACAAGATTCTTCTGGCAGCTTCGCTGATCGTGATACTCGCCTTCAGCCTTTTCACACTCTACAGCGACTATCTCCAGCGTAATGCGATCAGGGCCAACCTGGAGAACTATCTCTCCGAGATGGGAGAATCGACTGCTACCAATATTCGCAACCTGTTCGATGGCCGCATCAAACTGGTGGAAAACCTGGCGCAGAACATCGCCCAGGCGCCTACCACGGCGGAAACCTTGATGGGCCAGAGCGCCCTGACTTCGAGTTTCCTGACCGTGTACCTGGGCAAGGCCGACGGCGGCTTCAGCGTACGCCCGGATGCGCCCATGCCCGACGGCTACGACCCGCGTACCCGCCCCTGGTACAAGGACGGCATGAGCGCCACCGGCGTCATGCTCACCGAACCCTACATCGACATGACCACCAACAAGATGGTCATCGGCATCATCGACAAAGTGTCTTCCAATGTCGGCGTAGTGGGCGGCGACCTGGCCCTCGACGGCTTGGTGCAGATCATCAACTCGCTGAACTTCGGCGGCATGGGCTATGCGTTCCTGGTCAACGACCAAGGCAAGGTCCTGGTCCATCCGGACAAAGACCTGGTGATGAAGTCGCTGTCGGACCTGTTCCCGCACAACACACCGAAGCTGTCCGCCGACCTGACCGAGGTCGAGAGCCATGGCCAGGCCCGCCTGCTGACCTTCACCCCGATCAAGGGCCTGCCTTCGGCGAACTGGTACATCGGCCTGTCCGTGGACAAGGACAAGGCCTTCACCATGCTCAGCACCTTCCGCACCTCGGCGGTGATCGCCACGGTGGTAGCGGTGGTGATCATCATCGCCCTGCTCGGCCTGCTGATTCGTGTACTGATGCAACCGCTGCACACCATGACCCGTGCCATGGAGAACATCGCCGAAGGCGAAGGCGACCTGACCCGCCGCCTGGCCATTCACAACCATGACGAGTTCGGCATTCTCGGGGCCGCGTTCAACCGCTTCGTCGAGCGCATCCACGAGTCGATCCGCGAGGTGTCGTCGGCCACCCAACAGGTCAACGAAGTGGCCCTGCGGGTGATCAGCGCCTCCAACTCGTCGATGAGCAACTCCGACGAACAATCCAACCGCACCAACAGCGTCGCCGCCGCCATCAACGAACTGGGTGCCGCCGCCCAGGAAATCGCCGGCAACGCCGCCCAGGCTTCGCAGCATGCCAGCTCCGCACGCCTGTTGGCCGAGGAAGGGCAGCAAGTGGTAGAGCGCAACATTGACGCGATGAATCGCCTGTCGGACCTGATCGTCACCTCCAGCGCGCACATCGAGACCCTCAACAGCAAAACCGTCAACATTGGCCAGATCCTCGAAGTGATCACCAGCATCTCGCAGCAGACCAACCTGCTGGCGCTCAATGCGGCGATCGAGGCGGCCCGTGCCGGTGAAGCCGGCCGTGGCTTCGCCGTGGTCGCCGACGAGGTCCGCAACCTGGCGCACCGCACCCAGGAATCGGCGCAACAGGTGCAGGCCATGATCGAAGAGTTGCAGGTCGGTGCACGCGAATCGGTCGAGACCATGGGCCAGAGCCAACGCCACAGCCAGGACAGCATGGCCATCGCCAACCAGGCCGGCGAACGCCTGGACAGCGTGACCGTGCGCATTGGCGAGATCGACGGCATGAACCAGTCGGTGGCCACCGCCACCGAGGAACAGACCGCCGTGGTCGACTCGATCAACATGGACATCAACGAGATCAACATGCTCAACCAGGAAGGCGTCGAGAACCTGCAGGCGACGTTGCGTGCGTGTTCGGACCTGGAGCAGCAGGCGACGCGGCTGAAGCATCTGGTGGGTAGTTTCCGGATCTGACTAGTTAGACCGCGTTGCCTTTTTCGCGGGTAAATCGCAGCGGCGAACCGCCGCTCCTACAGAGACCCTACAACCCCAGCGGTTTCGATGGTCCTGTAGGAG
>NZ_JACVVE010000014.1 GCF_016648105.1 Pseudomonas sp. S31
GAAACAAGCGTAGGAGCGAGCGCAGCTCGCGATGCGCCGCGCGGGCGGCGCTCGATTTCATAGGCGCCCCATCACTACCAGTAAACCTTCCCCCGATAATCAGTGAAGATCCTTCATTCATCCTTGCTCCACGGCCGCGAATTGACCTGAAAGTCAGCTTATTGAACGAATAGCCGGCGATCTTGCCGGGATCGTGCCTGCCACTACCGCAATCGCGCGCCACCCCGTAGAATGCGCTCCCTTTTTTCTTGCCGGACAGCTTCTTCGATGAGCACACACGAACACAGCCCAGGCGCGGCGGCGCCTGCCAATGAACTGGTGCTTGGCCTCGAGGACAAACCGCGACTGCTGATCGGCCTGCTGGCGGCGCTGCAACACCTGCTGGCGATCATCGTGCCGATCGTCACCCCGGGGCTGCTGATCTGCCAGGCGCTGGGGGTTTCCGCACGCGATACCAACCTGATCGTGTCCATGTCGTTGGTGATTTCCGGTATCGCCACCTTCATCCAGTGCAAGCGCTTCGGGCCGTTCGGCGCCGGGCTGCTGATCGTGCAGGGCACCAGCTTCAACTTCGTCGGCCCGCTGATCGCCGGTGGTGCGCTGATGGTCAAGCAAGGCACGCCGGTGGAAGGCGTGATGGCCGCGATCTTCGGGGTGGTGATTGCTGGCTCGTTCGTCGAGATGGGCGTGTCGCGCATCCTGCCGTTCGTCAAACGCCTGATCACTCCACTGGTGACCGGCATCGTGGTACTCATGATCGGCCTGACCTTGATCAAGGTCGGCCTGATCAGCATGGGTGGCGGCTTCGGTGCCATGGCCAATGGCACCTTCGCCAATGGCGAGAACCTGCTGCTGTCGGGCGTGGTGCTGGCGATCATCGTCATCCTCAACCGGATTCCGGTGGTGTGGATGCGCAGTTGCGCCATCGTCATCGCCCTGGCCGTGGGTTACGCGCTGGCGGGCTACCTGGGGCGCCTGGACTTCACCGGCATGCACGAGGCGGCGCTGTTCCAGGTGCCGACGCCGCTGCACTTCGGCCTGGGCTTCTCCTGGGCGTTGTTCATTCCGATGCTGGTCATCTACCTGGTGACCTCGCTGGAAGCCATTGGTGACGTGACCGCCACCAGCAAGGTGTCGCGCCAGCCGGTCGAGGGGCCGGTGTGGATGCAGCGGATCAAGGGCGGCGTGCTGGTCAACGGCGCCAACTCGCTGCTGGCCGGGCTGTTCAATACCTTCCCTAGCTCGATCTTCGCCCAGAACAATGGGGTGATCCAGCTGACCGGTATCGCCAGCCGCCATATCGGCGTATGGATTGCGCTGATGCTGGTGCTGCTGGGCCTGTTCCCGAGCGTTGCCGGGGTGATCCAGGCCGTGCCGGAGCCGGTGCTGGGTGGTGCAGCGATGGTGATGTTCGGTGCGGTGGCGGCTTCGGGGATCAATATCCTGGCCAGTACCCGGCTGGACCGCCGTGCGCTGCTGATCATCGCGGTGTCGCTGGCTCTGGGGCTGGGTGTGGCCCAGGTGCCGGAGTTCCTGGCGCACATGCCGGCAGCGATTCGCAATGTGCTGGAATCGGGCGTGGCGACTGGGGGTATCTGTGCGCTGGTGCTGAACTGGTTCCTGCCGGAGAGCAAGGAAAACGCCTGATCCGCGCTTGCCTTGCCGACCAAGCCCGCGCCCACTTGCGCGGGCTTTTTGCTTTATCATGGCGGCATTCCTTTGCACGAGTTGCCCATGAAATTCGCTATCGCGGTTTTTTCCCCGGCCCATGCGCCCTCCTCGCGTCGCGCCCTGCGCTTTGCCGAGGCGGTGCTGGCGGGCGGGCATGAGATTGCCCGGCTGTTCTTCTACCAAGACGGCGTGCACAGCGCCTCGGCCAACGTGGTCACGCCCCAGGATGAACAGGACATCGCTGCCCAGTGGCGCGCCTTCATCGAGATCAACAAGCTCGACGCGGTGGTCTGTATCGCAGCTGCCCTGCGCCGCGGCGTACTCGACGAAGCCGAAGCCAATCGCTACCAGCGCCCGGCGGTGAACCTGCCCAAGCCTTGGGAGCTGTCTGGCCTGGGCCAGCTGCACGAGGCCGCGCAAACCGCGGACCGCCTGGTCTGCTTCGGAGGCGACTGAAATGGCCAAATCCCTGTTGATCATCAGCCGCCAGGCGCCGTGGAACGGCCCATCCGCCCGTGAGGCACTGGATATCGCCCTGGCTGGCGGCGCCTTCGACCTGCCCCTGGGCATGCTGTTCCTCGATGATGGCGTGCTCCAGTTGGCGCCCGGCCAACAGCCAGCCGCCGTGGAGCAGAAGAACCTCGCTGCCAACCTGCAGGCCCTGCCGATGTTCGGCGTCGACGAATTGTTCGCCTGCCAGTACAGCCTGGCCCGCCGCGGCCTGGCCGCAGACAACCTGGAGCTGCCGGTGCAAGTGCTGGACGACGCCGCGCTGAAGGCCCTGATTGCCCGTTTCGACCAAGTGGTGACGCTCTGATGGCAACCCTGCACCTGTTATCCCACTCCCCTTTCAGTGATGAGCGGCTGGGCAGCTGCCTGCGCCTGCTGGGTGCCGACGATGGCCTGCTGTTGAGCGGCGATGCCGTCTACGCCCTGCGCGCCGGCACCGATACCCTGCGCCAACTGCAGGCCGCCGGGCTCGAACAGCGCCTGTTCGCCCTGGAGGAAGACCTGCACGCCCGCGCCATCAGCAGCGACCTGGCCAAGGCCGTGGACTATCCGGCTTTCGTCACACTGTCGCTGCACTACGACAAGGTCAACAGCTGGCTATGAGCACCCTGACTGTCGGCGACAACGCCATCGCTTTGGACAAGGACGGTTTCCTGGTCGACCTGCAAGACTGGTCACCCGCCGTGGCCGAGGCGCTCGCTGCCCGCGAGGCCATCGCCCTGACCCCCGACCACTGGGAAGTCCTCGAACTGCTGCGCCAGTTCTATGCCGAGTACCAGCTGTCGCCGGCCACCCGGCCTCTCATCAAGTACACCGCGCTCAAGCTGGGCGTGGAAAAGGGCAATAGCCCGCACCTGAACCGCCTGTTCAACGGCACCCCCGCCAAACTCGCCGCCAAGCTGGCGGGCCTGCCCAAGCCGACCAACTGCATATGACCGAACCGCTTCCGCTGACCCTGCAAACCCCGGCCGAACACCCATTCGCCGAATTCGTGCGCATCCTTGGCAAAGGCAAGCGCGGTGCCCGTGGCCTGACTCGCGAGGAAGCCCGGGCAGCCATGACCCTGCTGCTCGAGGGCAAGGTCGAGGACACCCAGCTGGGCGCCTTCCTCATGCTGCTGCGGCACAAGGAGGAAAGCGCCGAAGAGCTGGCAGGCTTCACCGAGGCCCTGCGCAAGTACCTCGACGCGCCGAGCATCGCCGTGGACATCGACTGGCCGACCTATGCCGGCAAGCGCCGGCACCTGCCGTGGTACCTGCTGGCGGCCAAGTGCCTGGCCGCCAATGGCGTGCGTATCCTGCTGCACGGCGCCGGCGCGCACACCGCCGGCCGGCTGTACACCGAGCAAGTGCTCGGGTTGCTGCAGATCCCGCTGTGCCGCAACTGGCAGCAAGTCGGCGAGGCCCTGGAGCAACAGCAGCTGGCGTTCTTCCCGCTGCAGGACTGGGCACCGCAGCTGCAGCGCATGATCGACCTGCGCAACACCCTCGGCCTGCGCTCGCCGATCCATTCCCTGGCCCGGGTGCTCAACCCGCTGGGCGCACGCTGCGGCCTGCAAAGCATCTTCCACCCCGGCTACCAGGCCGTGCATCGCGAAGCCAGCCAGCTGCTCGGCGACCATGCCATCGTGATCAAGGGCGATGGCGGCGAAATCGAGGTCAACCCCGATACCATCAGCCACCTCTATGGCACCACCGCTGGTCAGGCCTGGGACGAAGAATGGCCGGCAATGAGCGAACGGCGCCATGTGAAACCGGCGAGCCTCGAACCTGAGCGACTGCTGGCAGTGTGGCGCGGCGAGGCCGAGGACAGCTATGGCGAGATGGCCGTGATCGCGACCATGGCCCTTGCCTTGCGTGGCCTGGGCAATACGCAGGAGCAGGCATTCGAGCAGGCGCGCGGCTACTGGAGCCAACGCAACCGATCGAACAAGTAGATAATTCTGGCGCGGTATTTGCGCTATTTATTCGAACGTTTTTCTCTAGACTGGGCTCCAACGACAAACAACTTATGTTTCCGAGGAGCTCAGCATGGGCCTTTTGATCGATGGCCGCTGGCACGACCAGTGGTATGAAAACGGCAAGGACGGCACGTTCAAGCGTGAGAATGCCCAGCGCCGCAACCCACTGCCTGCTGCCGAGGCCGGCCGTTATCACCTGTATGTGTCGCTGGCCTGCCCATGGGCCCACCGCACCCTGATCCTGCGCGCCCTCAAGGGCCTGGATTCATTGATCGACGTGTCCGTGGTCAGCTGGTTGATGCAGGACCATGGCTGGACCTTCGATACTCAGCAAGGCTCCAGCGGCGATCACCTGGACGCCCTGCAGTACCTGCACCAGCGCTACACTCAGGACGACCCGCACTACACCGGGCGCGTCACCGTACCGGTGCTGTGGGACAAGAAAGAGAAACGCATCGTCAACAACGAGTCGTCGGAGATCATCCGCATCTTCAACAGCGCCTTCGACGAGCTGACCGGCAACCGCCTGGACCTGTACCCCAAACCCTTGCGCCCGACCATCGAAGCGCTCAACGAGCGGATCTACCCGGCGGTGAACAACGGCGTGTACCGCGCAGGCTTCGCCACCACGCAGGATGCCTACGAGGCGGCGTTCGACGATGTGTTCAACGAGCTGGACTACCTGGAAGACCTGCTGGGCCGCAACCGCTACCTGGCCGGCGAGTACCTGACCGAGGCCGATGTGCGGCTGTTCACCACGCTGGTGCGCTTCGATGCGGTGTATCACGGCCACTTCAAGTGCAACCTGCGACGCTTGAGCGATTACCCGAACCTGTCCAACTGGCTGCGTGAGCTGTACCAGTGGCCAGGGGTGGCGCAGACGGTGAACATGGAGCACATCCAGAAGCACTACTACATGAGCCACAAGACCATCAACCCGAATGGGATCGTGCCCAAGGGGCCGCTGCAGGATTTCAATCTGCCGCATGACCGGGAGCGGTTGGCGGGGAAAGGGATCTGGCGGGGTTGAGATGGCTGGGGCTGCGTTGCAGCCCATTCGCGGGGTAAGCCCGCTCCCACACAGGAAGCTCACCGGTCTCGAGGACCGTCCAGCCTGTGGGAGCGGGCTAGCCCCGCGAATGGGCCGCAAAGCGGCCCCAGCCATTTCAGCTGTTCTGCGCCCCTTCGAACCAGGCCAGCTTGTCGCGCAACTGCACCACTTCCCCGACGATCACCAGGGTTGGCGCATGTACTTCGTGCCGGGCGACCAGATCTGGCAAGTCTGCCAGCGTACCGGTGAACACCCGCTGGTTGCGCGTGGTGCCCTGCTGCACCAGCGCCGCCGGCGTGCTTGCGGCGCGCCCATGGCGGATCAGCTCGGCGCAGATGGTCGGCAAGCCCACCAGCCCCATGTAGAACACCAAGGTCTGCGCCGGTGCCACCAGATCGTCCCAAGGCAGGTTGCTGGTGCCGTCCTTCAGGTGCCCGGTGACGAAACGCACCGACTGGGCATAGTCGCGGTGGGTCAGCGGAATCCCGCCGTAGGCGGAGCAACCGCTGGCCGCAGTAATCCCTGGCACCACCTGGAACGGAATACCCTGCTCGGCCAGCTCCTCGATCTCTTCGCCACCCCGGCCGAAGATGAACGGATCGCCGCCCTTCAGGCGCAGCACGCGCTTGCCCTGCTGGGCCAGGTCGACCAACAGACGGTTGATCTGCTCTTGCGGCACGGCATGGTCGGCGCGGCGCTTGCCCACATAGATGCGCTCGGCATCACGCCGGCACATCTCGATGATTGCAGGCGCAACCAGGCGGTCGTACAGCACCACGTCGGCTTGCTGCATCAGGCGCAGGGCGCGGAAGGTCAGCAGGTCCGGATCACCCGGCCCGGCACCCACCAGGTAGACCTCACCGCCTTGCTGAACCGGTGCGCCATCGACCATCGCCTGCAGCAGGCGCTCGGCTTCAGCACCCTGCCCGGCCAACTGGCGTTCGGCAACCGGCCCCTGGAACACGGCTTCCCAGAAGCCTCGGCGCTGGTTGACGTCCGGGTACAGGCTTTTGACCTGGCGCCGGAAGCGCGCAGCCAGCCCGGCCAGTTCGCCATAGGCCGAAGGGATCCAGGCCTCGAGCTTGGCCCGGATCAGGCGCGCCAGCACCGGTGCATCACCGCCGCTGGACACCGCGATCACCAGGGGTGAGCGGTCGACGATCGCCGGAAAGATCACCGTGCACAGGGCCGGCGCATCCACCACGTTGACCGGCAGGCTGCGCGCCTGGGCGTCCGCCGAGACCTGGGCGTTGAGCGCGGAGTCGTCGGTGGCCGCGATGACCAGGCGGCAACCCTCCAGGTCGCCGGCCCGGTAGCCGCGCACCAGCACTTCACCGCCGCCCTCGCGAGCCAGCCTGGCCAGCTGGCCATCCACATCGGGCGCCACCACACGCAGCGCCGCGCCGGCATCAGCCAGCAGGCGCGCCTTGCGCAGAGCGATCTCACCGCCGCCGACGACCAGCACGCGGCCGCCCTGCAGCTTGTGAAACAGTGGCAGGTATTCCATTTAGCGGATGACCTCGACACCGCCCATGTACGGCTTGAGCACCTCCGGCACGCGAATCGAGCCATCGGCCTGCTGGTAGTTCTCCAGCACCGCCACCAGGGTGCGACCCACGGCCAGGCCGGAACCGTTCAGGGTATGCACCAGTTCGGGCTTGCCGGTTTCCGGATTGCGCCAGCGGGCCTGCATGCGGCGGGCCTGGAAGTCGCCGCAGTTGGAGCAGGAGCTGATTTCGCGGTATTTGTCCTGGCTCGGCACCCACACTTCCAGGTCGTAGGTCTTCACGGCGCTGAAGCCCATGTCGCCGGTGCACAGGGCCAGCACGCGGTACGGCAGCTCCAGGGCCTGCAATACGCGCTCGGCGTTGGCAGTCAGGCCCTCCAGGGCTTCCATCGACTTCGACGGCTCGACCACCTGGACCATCTCGACCTTGTCGAACTGGTGCTGGCGGATCATGCCGCGAGTATCGCGGCCGGAGGCGCCGGCCTCGCTGCGGAAGCACGGGGTGTGGGCGACGTACTTGATCGGCAGCTGCTTGGCGTCGAGGATCTCGCCCGCCACCAGGTTGGTCAGCGACACTTCGGCGGTCGGGATCAGGTAGAAGTCGGCCTCGCCTTCGCGGCTGATCTTGAACAGGTCTTCCTCGAACTTCGGCAACTGGCCGGTGCCTTGCAGCGCCGGGGCTTGCACCAGGTACGGGGTGTAGGCCTCTTCGTAGCCGTGCTCGGCGGTGTGCAGGTTGATCATGAACTGCGCCAGGGCACGGTGCAGACGGGCGATTGGCCCACGCAGCACGGCGAAGCGGGCGCCGGACAGCTTGGCCGCGGCCTCGAAGTCCAGGCCGCCGCTGATCTCACCCAGGGCGACGTGATCCTTGATCTCGAAATCGAAGGCTGTCGGGGTGCCCCAGCGGCGCACTTCGACGTTGTCGTCTTCGCTCGCGCCCACCGGCACGCTGGCGTCCGGCAGGTTGGGGATGGTCAGCACGATGCCGTCGAGCTCGGCCTGGATGGCGTCCAGCTCGGTCTTGCCAGCGGCCAGTTCGTTGGCCATGCGCTCGACGTCGGCCATCAGCGGCGCGATGTCCTCGCCCTTGGCCTTGGCCTGGCCGATGGACTTGGAACGGGCGTTACGCTCGGCCTGCAGTTGCTCGGTGCGGGTCTGCACCGACTTGCGGCGCTCTTCCAGTGATTCGATGCGCGCGACATCCAGGCTGAAGCCACGGGAGGCCAGGCGATCCGCCACTTCCTGAAGTTGGCCGCGTAACAGTTTGGAATCGAGCATATCGTTCTCTCGTTATAGGTAGGTGTTGGTTCAGAAACGGGTCAGGGACAGGCCAGCCCAGGTGGCCAGGAGCCCGCCCACCACGCTGATAGTGGTATAGCCCAAGGCCAGTGGCACTTGCCCGCTTTCCATCAGGCGCACGGTGTCGAGCGAAAAGGACGAAAAGGTGGTCAGACCGCCGAAAAAACCGACGATCAGGCCGGCGCGCAGCTCCACCGGCACGAACGGCTTGTGTAGGAACAGCCCGTAGAGCAGGCCAATGAGCAGGCAGCCCACCAGGTTGACCGCCAGCGTACCGGTATAATAGTGCTGCGGCCAGCGCGCCACGACCCAGTTGGAGGTGGCGAAGCGCAACAGGGTACCGGCGGTGCCACCGGCACTGACGGCCAGGATGAGTGCGATCACGGTTTTCTCCGTTGCCGTGGGCTGTTGCGGTCGAGGTCCGCCAGGTGGCGCAGCTTCTCGCCGATCTTCAGCTCCAGACCCCGCGGCACCGGTTGGTAGTACTGGCGGGGCTCGAGTTGATCGGGGAAGTAGTCCTCGCCCGCCGCGTAGGCGTCGGGCTCGTCGTGGGCGTAGCGGTATTCGTCGCCATAGCCCAACTGCTTCATCAGCTTGGTCGGGGCGTTGCGCAGATGCAGCGGCACTTCCAGCGAGCCGTGCTCGGCGGCCTCGCGCAGGGCGGTCTTGAAGCCCGTGTACACGGCATTGCTCTTGGGTGCGCAGGCGATGTAGGTGATGGCCTGAGCCACCGCCAGCTCACCCTCCGGGCTGCCCAGGCGCTCCTGCACGTCCCAGGCCGCCAGGCACAGGCTCAACGCCCGGGGGTCGGCGTTGCCGATGTCCTCGCTGGCCATGCGCACCACGCGCCGGGCGATGTAGAGCGGGTCGCAACCGCCGTCGAGCATGCGTGCGAACCAGTACAGCGCGGCATCGGGATTGGAGCCACGCACCGATTTGTGCAGCGCCGATATCTGGTCGTAGAAGGCTTCGCCGCCCTTGTCGAAACGACGGCGGCTGTCGCCCAGCAGGCTCTGCAGCATCTCGACGTCGATCTCGCTGCCGTCCTCGGCCAGGTCCGAGGCGTTTTCCAGGAAGTTGAGCATACGCCGGCCATCGCCATCGGCGGCGGCCATCAACATCTTGAAGGCATCGTCGCCAACCCGCAGGTTGCGCTTGCCCAGGCCGCGCTCTTCGCTCAGCGCGCGGTTGACCAGCTTGCGCAGCGCCGCTTCGTCCAGGCTCTTGAGCACGTATACCCGGGCCCGCGACAGCAGCGCGTTGTTCAGCTCGAACGACGGGTTTTCGGTAGTGGCGCCGATGAACAGCAGCGTGCCGTCTTCCACATAGGGCAGGAAGGCATCCTGCTGCGACTTGTTGAAACGGTGCACCTCGTCGACGAACAGGATGGTGCGCCGGCCGTACTGCCCGGCCTGCTGCTTGGCCACCTCGACCGCCTGGCGAATCTCCTTGACCCCGGCCAGTACCGCCGAAACGGTTTCGAAGTGAGCGTCGCAGAACTGCGCCAGCAGCCGCGCCAGGGTGGTCTTGCCCACGCCTGGCGGGCCCCAGAAGATCATCGAGTGCAGCGCACCCTGCTCCAGCGCCTCGCGCAGCGGCTTGCCGCGTGCCAGCAGGTGCTCCTGGCCGACGTACTCATCCAGGTTGGACGGACGCAGGCGGGCAGCCAGGGGCTGGGCAACGGGTTCGCTTCGAAACAGGTCCATCACGGCCTCGGGTTACTCCTGGATGATGTCCGCGCCTTTCGGGACATCGAACTTGAACGTGCTGTCAGGCACTGCGGTGTTGGCCTTGACCCCGTTGAACAGGATATTGGTGCGCTGGCCAACGCTGTCGACCAGTTGCATGTCGTTGATCAGGCCCTTGCGGAACGATACGCGCAGCGAGTCGAACAGGGTGTCCTTGGTTTTCGGCTTGAGGGTGAAGTCCATGACATCGCCCTGTTCCTTGGAGGTGATGTCGAAGCTCTGGCTGATCTTCGACACGTCACCGGACAGCAGCAGCGCCGGGGTCTGGTTCAGGCGCACGTCGAGCTTCTTGATGGTCGCCTGCTCGAGGTCCGGGTCCCACAGGGTGACGTTCTTGCCGTCGGACACCACCACCTGCTCCTGCGGCGCATCGGTGTGCCAATAGAACAGGCCCGGGCGCTTGACGGTCATCTTGCCAGAGGTTTCCTGCAGGCTGGTACCGCCGGCGTCGAGGGTCAGCTGGGAGAAGTTGGCCTGGATGGTCTGCGACTTTTCCAGCAACTGGGTCAGGCGCTGTACGTCTTGCTCACCGGCATAAGCAGTAACCGAGCCCAGGGTCAGGGCAGAAACCAACAGCATGCGAATCGCGCGCATGGGAATCCTCATCGAGCATTGAATAGGCCGGGCGCCACCGTTGGCGCCCGGCAAGTGTCCATCAGTCGCGCGGGCCGCCCGGGGCAATCACTTCCCGCGAGCCGTTGCTGTTCATCGGGGTGACCACGCCGGCCATCTCCATGGCTTCGATCATGCGTGCGGCGCGGTTGTAGCCGATCTTCAGCTTGCGCTGCACCGCCGAGATCGAGGCGCGGCGGCTTTCCAGCACGAACTGCACGGCTTCATCATACAGGGCGTCGCTTTCCGAATCTTCACCATCGCCACCGCCACCGCCACCTTCGAAGCCGCTGCCGGCCTCTTCCACGCCGTTGAGGATGTCGTCGTTGTAGTCAGGGGCGCCACGCAGCTTCCAGGCCTCGACCACACGGTGCACCTCGTCATCGGAAACGAACGCGCCGTGCACGCGGATCGGCAGGCTGGTGCCCGGAGGCATGTACAGCATGTCGCCGTGGCCGAGCAGCTGTTCGGCGCCGCCCTGGTCGATGATGGTCCGCGAGTCGATCTTGCTCGACACCTGGAACGCCATGCGGGTCGGGATGTTGGCCTTGATCAGGCCGGTGATCACGTCCACCGACGGGCGCTGCGTGGCGAGGATCAGGTGGATACCGGCAGCCCGCGCTTTCTGGGCGATACGGGCGATCAGCTCTTCGACCTTCTTGCCGACGATCATCATCATGTCGGCGAACTCATCGACCACCACTACGATGGTCGGCAGGGTCTTCAGCGCGGGCGGCTCGTCGTCCATGCTTTCGCGGCGGTACAGCGGATCGTGGATGATCTCGCCAGCGTCCTGGGCGTCCTTGACCTTGCGGTTGAAGCCCGCCAGGTTACGCACGCCCATGGCCGCCATCAGCTTGTAGCGGCGCTCCATCTCGGCCACGCTCCAGCGCAGGGCGTTGGCGGCGTCCTTCATGTCGGTGACCACCGGGCACAGCAGGTGCGGAATGCCTTCGTAGATCGACAGTTCGAGCATCTTCGGGTCGATCATGATCAGCCGCGCATCTTCCGGGCTGGACTTGAACAGGATCGACAGGATCATCGCGTTCACACCCACCGACTTACCAGAACCGGTGGTACCCGCCACCAGCAGGTGCGGCATCTTGGCGAGGTCGGTGATCACCGGCTTGCCGCCGATGTCGTGGCCCAGGGCCAGGGTGACCGGCGACTTCTGCTCGTCGTACTGGGGCGTGGCGAGCACTTCGGAGAAGCGCACCATCTGCCGGTTCTCGTTGGGAATCTCGATACCCACGGTGGTCTTGCCGGGGATCACTTCGACCACCCGCACACTGGTCACCGCCAGGGAGCGCGCCAGGTCCTTGGCCAGGTTGGCGATGCGGCTGACCTTCACGCCGGCAGCCGGCTGGATCTCGTACCGGGTAATGACCGGCCCAGGGTGGATGG
Organism: Pseudomonas sp. S31; assembly: GCF_016648105.1. Taxonomy (GTDB): domain Bacteria; phylum Pseudomonadota; class Gammaproteobacteria; order Pseudomonadales; family Pseudomonadaceae; genus Aquipseudomonas. Next base: position 11,766 of record NZ_JACVVE010000014.1, read on the forward strand.
AGTCCACCGAGACCTCGACGCCAAACTCCTTGAGCTTGATTTCCAGCAGTTGGCCGACACCAGCCAGCGACTCCGGCGAATACTCGATCTTCTTCTGCTCGGCCGGGTCGAGGATGGAGATCGACGGCAAGGTGCCTTCCACGGCGCTGTCTACGAACAGCGGCGCCTGCTTCTCCTTCATTACCCGCTTGCTTTGCTCCGGTACCCGGTCTGCGGCCGGAGGTACGATGGTCGGGGCCGCAGCGGGTTGCTCGCGGGGCACCACGGGGTTACGCGGTACCACGGGCTCGCGGGCGAGCGTGGGTTCACGCGGCACCACAGGCTCGCGGCCCAGGGTCGGCTCGCGAGGTTCGACCGGCTGCGCCGGCGCTTCTTCACGCTTGAACAGGCGCTCACGCAGGGCAGGCTTGGCCGGCTCGCGCTTGTCGGTGGCCTTCGGCCCCAGGTCGAACACCGGTTCGTCGACTTCACGCAGCTGCGCCACCAGGCGCTTGCGCTCGTTGCGCGCTTCCCACCAGCGGTTGGCCGCCCCTTGCACCAGTTCGAACAGGTCGAGGGTGATCTTGCCGGTCAGGTCCATCACCTTGAACCACGACAGGTCGGTGAACACAGTCAGGCCGAACAGGAACAGGGCGATGAACATCAGCGTGCTGCCCTGCACGTTCAGCAGGTTGCGCGCCAGGTCGCCGAGGCTTTCGCCCAAGGCGCCGCCAGCGGAGAACGGTATGCCGGTGGCCGGGTGGAAGTGGATATGCGCCAGGGCCGCGCCCGACAGCACCAGGAACACCAGCCCGATCAGCCGCCAGGAGAACAGCCAGCCGCTCCATTGCCAGGGCTGGTGGCGCTCGCGGAAGATCTGCCAGGTCTTGATCGCCAGCAGCAAGGGGAAGATATAGGCGAAATAGCCCAGCACCATGAACATGATGTCGGCAGACCAGGCACCGGCACGGCCGGCTGCGTTCTGCACCTGCTCGACGTTGCTCGTCTGGGTGAACGCCGGGTCATCCTTCGAATAGGTGATGAGCGCCATCCACAGGTACAGGCACAAGGCGCCGACTGCGATCAACGCGCCTTCCTTGAGGCGGTAATGCAGCTGCTGCCGCCACAAGGGCACGGGCAATGGAGCTGGGGTTGCGGTGGATTTCTTCAAAACGCGTCTATTCCTGCGCGTGCTGCGCGTCCAATAGGGATCGGCCAGGCATACGGCCAATGAACCACTACTTTTAACATTACTGCCCGCCAGCCGCCATGGCGGCACGCCATGAAGGGCTCGAGTGGGGGCGACTATCGTATGAGTGCAATTTGAGCATGCATTTTCTTTCGTGACAAAGGCTTATGCTGTGTTTTTGCACAGGTGTGACAGCAAATGTGCCAGATGGTGCCTGTGGCCATCCTAATGTGTAGGAAATTACATCTTGCGGGGGATGTTCCGGCCCTTGCATTGACCAGCAAAGCCGCACGCGCCATGCTGCCCTCTCCCCTCCCCTACCGCACGATAGACCATGCTCACTTGGCTCACCCGCGACTCGTTGACCTTCCCACCACTGGAAAAGGCCCTGCACGATCCCAATGGTCTGCTCGCGGCCGGTGGCGACCTGAGCGCCGAGCGGCTGGTGCGAGCCTATCGCCATGGCTGCTTCCCCTGGTACCAGGATGGCCAGCCGATCCTCTGGTGGTCGCCTGACCCACGCACCGTACTGTTCCCGGACGAGCTGCACGTGTCGCGCTCGCTGGCCAAGCTGATGCGCCAGGGCCGCTACCAGGTGAGCTTCGACAGCGACTTCCGCGCCGTCATCGACGCCTGCGCCGCGCCGCGCGACTACGCCGACGGCACCTGGATCACCGACAACATGCGCGACGCGTATTGCCAGCTGCATCAGCGCGGCATCGCCCACAGCGTCGAGGTGCGCCAGGACGGCGAGCTGGTCGGCGGCCTGTATGGCCTGGCCATGGGCCAGCTATTTTTCGGCGAGTCGATGTTCAGCCGCGCCGACAATGCCTCGAAGGTCGGTTTCGTGACCCTGGTCGAACATTTGCGCACTGCCGGCTTCGTACTCATCGACTGCCAGATGCCCACCAACCACCTGCACAGCCTCGGCGCCCGCGCCATCAGCCGCGCCCGGTTCGCCGAGTACCTGCGCCAGCATCTCGACCAGCCCAACAGCGCTACCTGGGTTTCCTAGGCGAGTTCTGCCAGCTGGCTTACACTTAAAGCAAAGTCTCACCGAGGGGGGTTGATCATGACAGAGCTGGCGCGGCTGAAGTTCTATGCCACTCAGCCCCACTCCTGCAGCTATCTGCCGGACGAGCAGGCGACCACCCTGTTCCTCGACCCTAGCCAGCCGATGGACGTGCACGTGTACGCCGATCTTTCGGAAATGGGCTTTCGGCGCAGTGGCGACCACCTCTACCGCCCCCATTGCCAGAACTGCAATGCCTGCGTGCCTGCGCGCATCCCGGCTGCCCGCTTCATCCCCAACCGCCAGCAACGGCGCATCCTCAAGCGCAACGCCGACCTGACCGTGACGGCCGCGCGGCCAGCGTTCAAGGAAGAGTACTTCGACCTGTACCGCCGCTACATCGAGACCCGCCACGCCGATGGCGACATGTACCCCCCAAGCCGCGACCAGTTCTCCACCTTCCTGGTCCGCGACCTGCCGTTCTGCTGGTTCTATGAGTTCCGCCTCGAAGGCCGCCTGCTGGCAGTGGCGGTGTGCGACCTGCTGCCCAACGGCCTGTCGGCGGTATACACCTTCTACGAGCCTGAAGAAGAACGCCGCAGCCTCGGCCGCTACGCCATCCTCTGGCAGATCACCGAAGCCCTGCGCCAGGACCTCGAGGCGGTGTACCTGGGCTACTGGATCAAGAACTGCAAGAAGATGAGCTACAAGACCCAGTACCGCCCCATCGAGCTGCTGATCAACCAACGCTGGGTCAGCCTCAACTGAAAGGCATTGGCTTGACACACAATTTTCGGGCATAATCCACGCCACTTTTTTTGCCCGGTGCGGTTATGCGTCGGGCTAACACTGGATACCGAGGGCTCTACTGCATGTCGAAAGAAGACAGCTTCGAAATGGAAGGTACTGTCGTCGACACCCTGCCCAACACCATGTTCCGCGTGGAGTTGGAAAACGGGCACGTCGTAACCGCGCACATCTCCGGAAAGATGCGCAAGAACTACATTCGTATTTTGACTGGCGACAAGGTCCGCGTCGAACTGACGCCGTACGACCTGAGCAAGGGCCGCATCACCTACCGTGCGCGCTAAGCTCCAGCCATGAAAAAGCCCGGCATGTGCCGGGCTTTTTTGTGGCCGCAAAAGCCGGGGCTGCTGCGCAGCCCCACTTGTCACGCAACCTCGGCCGTGGTCTCGAAGTCGAACACCAGTTCGCCATCGCGCAGGTCGACATGCACCACACCGCCGTGCTCGGCCAGCTCGCCGAACAGGATCTCCTCGGCCAGCGGCCGCTTGATCTTGTCTTGGATCAGCCGCGCCATCGGCCGTGCGCCCATCTGCACGTCGTAGCCCGAAGCCGCCAACCAGCCGCGGGCATCGTCGCTGACTTCCAGCAGCACACGCTTGTCTTCCAGTTGCGCCTGCAGTTCGATGAGGAACTTGTCGACGATGCTCTTGATCGTCTCGTGGCTCAGGCGGCCGAACTGGATGATGGTGTCCAGGCGGTTGCGGAACTCCGGCGTGAAGCTCTTGCGAATGACTTCCATGGCATCGGACGCGTGGTCCTGATGGGTGAAGCCGATCGAGGCCCGCGCGGCGGTTTCGGCGCCGGCGTTGGTGGTCATGATCAGGATCACGTTGCGGAAGTCGGCCTTGCGCCCGTTGTTGTCGGTCAGGGTCCCGTGGTCCATCACCTGCAGCAGCAGGTTGAAGACTTCGGGGTGGGCCTTCTCGATTTCGTCGAGCAGCAGCACACAATGCGGTTGCTTGGTGATCGCCTCGGTCAGCAGGCCACCCTGGTCGAACCCGACATAGCCAGGTGGCGCACCGATCAGTCGCGATACGGTATGCCGCTCCATGTACTCGGACATGTCGAAGCGTACCAGTTCGACGCCCAGCGCCTTGGCCAACTGCCGAGCCGCTTCGGTCTTGCCGACGCCGGTGGGGCCGGCGAACAGGAACGAACCGACCGGTTTGTCCGGTGCCTTGAGGCCGGCGCGCGACAGCTTGATGGCGGTAGCCAGCGAATCGATCGCGGCATCCTGGCCGAACACGGTCAGCTTCAGGTCGCGCTCGAGGTTGCGCAGCAGCTCCTTGTCGGAGCTGGTGACATGCTTCGGTGGAATCCGCGCGATCTTGGCCACGATGTCCTCGACCTGCGGCACCTCGATACGCTTGACGCGGCTGGCCTCGGGCTGCAGGCGCTGGTAGGCGCCGGCTTCGTCGATCACGTCGATGGCCTTGTCCGGCATGTGGCGGTCATTGATGTAGCGCGAGGCCAGCTCGGCCGCTGCGCGCAGGGCTTCGTCGCTGTACTCGATGTTGTGGTGGCTTTCGAAGCGCCCCTTCAGGCCCCGCAGGATGCCCACGGTGTCTTCCACCGACGGTTCGGTGACGTCGACCTTCTGGAAGCGCCGCGCCAGGGCCCGGTCCTTCTCGAAGATGCCGCGGAACTCCTGGAACGTGGTGGAGCCGATGCAGCGGATGTCGCCCGAGGACAACAGCGGCTTGAGCAGGTTGGAGGCATCCATCACCCCGCCCGACGCCGCACCGGCACCGATGATGGTGTGGATCTCGTCGATGAACAGGATGGCCTGCGGGCGCTTGCGCAGCTCACCGAGTAGCGCCTTGAAGCGCTTCTCGAAGTCGCCGCGGTACTTGGTACCGGCCAGCAGCGCGCCGAGGTCCAACGAGTACACCACGCTCTGCGCCAGCAGGTCGGGCACCTGGCCGTCGACGATGCGCTTGGCCAGGCCCTCGGCGATGGCGGTCTTGCCGACGCCGGCCTCCCCGACCAGCAGCGGGTTGTTCTTGCGCCGGCGAGCGAGGATCTGCGCCACGCGCTCGACTTCCTGCTCGCGCCCCACCAGGGGGTCGATACGCCCGGCACGGGCCAGTTCGTTGAGGTTGCTGGCATAGGCATCGAGCGGATTGCTGGAGGACGACGCCTCGCCACCCTCCTCGTCCTGCATGTCCTGATCGCCTTCGGTACTAGGGCCATGGCCCGGTACCTTGGAGATGCCATGGGCGATGTAGTTGACCACATCGATACGGGCCACGCTCTGCTGCTTGAGCAGGAACACGGCCTGGCTTTCCTGTTCGCTGAAGATCGCCACCAGCACATTGGCGCCGGTCACTTCGCGCTTGCCGGAGCTTTGCACGTGGAACACGGCGCGTTGCAGCACGCGCTGGAAGCCCAAGGTCGGCTGGGTCTCGCGGTCTTCATCATTGACCGGGATCAGCGGGGTGGTGGAATCGATGAACTCTTGCAGGTCGTGCTTGAGTTTGTCGAGATTGGCGCCACAGGCGCGCAGAACGGTCGCGGCAGCCTCATTGTCAAGGAGTGCCAAGAGCAGATGTTCGACGGTCATGAACTCATGACGCTTCGAACGGGCCTCCTTGAAGGCAAGATTGAGGGTGACTTCGAGCTCGCGGTTTAACATAGCTTCACCTCATACCCAAGTGGTCGGCGATTAACCGTCCTTCTCGATTTCACAGAGTAGCGGATGCTGGCTTTCCCTGGCGTATTGGTTGACCTGCATGGCCTTGGTTTCGGCGATGTCACGGGTAAACAATCCGCACACTGCCCGCCCCTCGGTATGGACGGTCAGCATGATCTTGGTCGCCAGCTCGCGATTCAGACTGAAGAACGTCTCGAGCACTTCGACGACGAAATCCATCGGTGTGTAGTCATCGTTGAACAAAACCACCTTGTACATCGGTGGCGCCTGCAGGATCGGCTTGGCTTCCTGAACCGCGAGACCAGAGCCATCGTCCTCGTTCGATTGCGGGCGATCCTGATTGAATGTTAGTCGAATCTCGCTAGGTGCATGCATGGAAAGAATTTCATCACGATCGACAGGTTAAGGTTGTGGGTTGACCGCTAAGGCCTTCGCTGGCGCGGGCGCCGCCTGACCTTGACTATCGGCAAAACGGTGTTACAACCAATAGGAACCCACCGTGGTCGATAAAGATCCGCGCAGTCAACCAGAATTTTCGCATGGTTCGTATGCGGATGAAGTGGATGATACTCCAGTGATGGAGTCCTTTGCAGAGGGACATAGGGATGGCAAGCGGCAAAGTCAAGTGGTTCAACAATGCCAAGGGCTACGGATTCATCAATGAAGACGGCAAGACCGATGATCTGTTCGCCCACTATTCGGCTATCCAGATGGACGGTTACAAGACGCTCAAAGCCGGACAGGCCGTGAGTTTCGACATCGTCCAAGGCCCTAAGGGGCTGCATGCGGTGGCGATCTCCAGCGCCGGCGCCAACGCAAGTATCGGTTCATCCGCCGAAACGTCGACCGCGACCGCTCAAGTCGAAGCCTGAGCCGGCCCCAGCAGGTAGACGAACGAAACGGCCTCCTCTTTACGAGGCGGCCGTTTCGTCGTGTCCTTACATGTGCTTGATCATCGCTTCACCGAAGCCTGAACTGCTCACCAGCGTGGCGCCGTCCATCAGGCGCTCGAAGTCGTAGGTGACGGTCTTGGCGCCGATGGCCCCGTTGGTGCCCTTGATGATCAGGTCGGCGGCTTCGGTCCAGCCCATGTGCCGCAGCATCATCTCGGCCGAGAGGATCACCGACCCTGGGTTGACCTTGTCCTGGCCGGCGTACTTGGGCGCGGTGCCGTGGGTGGCCTCGAACATGGCCACGGTATCGGACAGGTTGGCCCCTGGCGCGATGCCGATGCCGCCAACCTCCGCCGCCAGGGCATCGGACAGGTAGTCGCCATTGAGGTTGAGGGTGGCGATCACATCGTATTCGGCCGGGCGCAGCAAGATCTGCTGGAGCATGGCGTCGGCGATGGCATCCTTGACCACTACCTCGCGGCCGCTTTTCGGGTTCTTGAACTTCATCCAAGGCCCGCCATCGAGCAGTTCGGCGCCGAATTCGTCGCGCGCCACTTCATAGCCCCAGTCCTTGAAGGCCCCCTCGGTGAACTTCATGATGTTGCCCTTGTGCACCAGCGTCAGCGACTCGCGGTCGTTGTCCACCACATACTGCAAGGCCTTGCGCACCAGGCGCTTGGTGCCTTCGCGGGAGACCGGCTTGACGCCGATGCCGCAGTCCTGGTCGAAACGGATCTTGGTGACGCCCATTTCCTCCTTGAGGAACCTGATCACCTTGTCGGCTTCCGGCGAGCCGGCCTTCCACTCGATACCGGCATAAATGTCCTCGGAGTTTTCGCGGAAGATCACCATGTCGACATCGCCAGGCTTCTTGACCGGGCTCGGCACCCCCTGAAACCACAGCACCGGGCGCAGGCAGACATACAGATCGAGCTGCTGGCGCAGGGCCACGTTGAGCGAGCGAATGCCGCCACCGACCGGGGTGGTCAACGGCCCCTTGATCGACACCACGTAGTCGCGCACGGCATCGAGCGTCTCCTGTGGCAGCCAGGTGTCCTGGTCGTACACCTGGGTGGCCTTTTCCCCGGCGTACACCTCCATCCAGGCGATCTTGCGCTTGCCGCCGTAGGCCTTGTGCACGGCGGCATCGACGACCTTGATCATCACCGGCGAAACGTCCACCCCGATGCCGTCGCCCTCGATGAAGGGAATGATCGGGTTGTCGGGAACGTTGAGCGAGTGGTCGGCATTGACGGTGATCTTGCTACCGTCGGTCGGAACCTTGATTTTCTGGTATCCCATGGTGCACTACTCCGCTTGCGGGTCGTGGTTGGACTTCATGCGATGCAATCAGCCTAAACCACATCCACGGCCCTGCAAGCCCTGCGACAACCGACCACATTGCCCCTACTTCTTTGGTCTTATAAATGGGCCGATGTCACTTCGCCTTGCTGAATAGCCCGATTGGTTTGATATACTGCGCCGCGACCGTAGGGTCATCGGGGCGAACCCTTGGAAAAATGCGGCTCGCCCTTGGCCAGAATGGCAACTAAGCCTGGCCGCCAAGCCTGGTCTGTTACCGCAGCCCAGCAATTGACGCTCGACTGATGCATCCACCATCACCGCTCGCAGCCTCTCGACTTTCCGCTCATGGCGCTGCCTGGGCGATGCGCCTACCCTGCGCACCTCGAGACTCGAGCACGCTCAGCACATAGAGAGTTAACCCGCATGCCCACCCGTTCCAAGATCATCTATACCTTCACCGACGAAGCCCCTGCCCTCGCCACCTACTCGCTGCTGCCGATCATCGAAGCCTTCACCGCTTCGGCTGACATCGCCGTCGAAACTCGCGACATCTCCCTGGCTGGCCGTATCCTCGCGGCTTTCCCGGAGCAACTGGGCGCAGAGAAGCAAGTAGGCGATCACCTGGCGGAACTGGGCCAGCTGGCTACCACCCCTGAAGCCAACATCATCAAGCTGCCTAACATCAGCGCCTCGGTACCGCAGCTCAAGGCCGCGATCAAGGAACTGCAAGGCAAGGGCTTCAACATCCCTGACTACGCCGACGAGCCGAGCAGCGCCGAGGAAAAAGAATCCCGCGCCCGCTACGACCGCATCAAGGGCAGCGCCGTCAACCCGGTCCTGCGCGAAGGCAACTCCGACCGCCGCGCTCCGCTGTCGGTCAAGAACTACGCTCGCAAGCACCCGCACAAGATGGGCGCCTGGGCCGCCGACTCCAAGTCGCACGTTGCCCACATGACCCAAGGCGACTTCTACGGCAGCGAGAAAGCCGCCCTGATCGAGGCTGACGACAGCCTGCGCATCGAACTGGTCGAAGCCAACGGCACCACCTCCGTGCTGAAGGAAAAGACCGCAGTCAAGGCCGCCGAGGTCATCGACTGCGCCACCATGAGCCGCAAGGCCCTGAAAGCCTTCATCGCCGAGCAGATCGCCGATGCCAAGGCCTCCGGCGTGCTGCTGTCGGTGCACCTGAAAGCCACCATGATGAAGGTCTCCGACCCGATCATGTTCGGCGTCATCGTCGAAGAGTTCTACAACGACGTGCTGGCCAAGCACGCCGCCGCACTGGCCGAAGTGGGCTTCAACGCCAACAACGGCATCGGCGACCTGTACGCCCGCATCAAGGACCTGCCAGCCGACAAGCAGGCCGAGATCGAAGCCGACATCCAGGCCCTGTACGCCCAGCGTCCGGCCCTGGCCATGGTCAATTCCGACAAAGGCATCACCAACCTGCACGTGCCGAGCGACGTCATCGTCGACGCCTCGATGCCAGCGATGATCCGTGACTCGGGCAAAATGTGGAACACCGCCGGTGAACTGCAGGACGCCAAGGCCGTCATCCCGGACCGCTGCTACGCCGGTATCTACCAGGCCACCATCGAAGACTGCAAGGTCAACGGTGCCTTCGACCCGACCACCATGGGCAGCGTGCCGAACGTTGGCCTGATGGCGCAGAAGGCCGAAGAGTATGGCTCCCACGACAAGACCTTCCAGATCAAGGCCGACGGCGTCGTGCGTGTGGTCGACAGCAAGGGCAAGGTCCTGCTGGAGCAGAACGTCGAAGCCGGTGACATCTTCCGCATGTGCCAGACCAAGGACGCGCCGATCCAGGACTGGGTCAAGCTGGCCGTCAACCGTGCCCGCCTGAGCAACACCCCGGCGGTGTTCTGGCTGGACCCGGCTCGCGCCCACGACGGCGTGATGATCGAGAAGGTGCAGAAGTACCTGAAGGACCACGACACCACCGGCCTGGACATCCGTGTCCTGGCACCGGTCGAGGCCATCAAGTTCTCCCTGGCCCGCATCCGCGAAGGCAAGGACACCATCTCGGTGACCGGCAACGTGCTGCGCGACTACCTGACCGACCTGTTCCCGATCATGGAGCTGGGCACCAGCGCCAAGATGCTGTCGATCGTCCCGCTGATGAACGGCGGTGGCCTGTTCGAGACCGGTGCTGGTGGTTCGGCGCCCAAGCACGTGCAGCAGCTGGTCGAAGAGAACTTCCTGCGTTGGGACTCGCTGGGTGAATTCCTGGCCCTGGCCGCTTCCCTGGAGCACCTGGGCAACACCTACGACAACCCGCGCGCCAAGGTCCTGGCCAACACCCTGGACCAAGCAACCGGCAAGTTCCTCGACACCAACAAGTCGCCTTCGCGCAAAGTCGGCGGCATCGACAACCGCGGCAGCCACTTCTACCTGACCCTGTACTGGGCCCAGGCCCTGGCTGCCCAGAGCGACGACGCCGCCCTGCAGGCACGCTTCGCCCCGCTGGCCAAGACCCTGAGCGAGAACGAGGAGACCATCGTCGCCGAGCTCAACGCTGTCCAGGGCAAGCCGGCCGACATCGGCGGCTACTACGCGCCGGATGCCGAGCTGACCGCCAAGGTGATGCGCCCGAGCCAGACCCTGAACAGCGCCATTGCCGCACTGTAAGGTTCGCTTGAAGTAACAGCACAAACCCCGGCCACGCACCGGGGTTTGTGCTTTCTGCATAGATGATTTCCAGCGCCTCTGTAGGAGCGGCGGTTCGCCGCTGCGATTTACCCGCGAATGCGTCAGGGGATTCATCATCGCATTCGCGGGTAAACCCGCTCCTACAGGGTGCGCGTAAGCCCTGATGGAGCTGCTCATGACCTGGCAACCGCACATCACCGTCGCCACCATCGTCGAACACGAGGGCAAGTTCCTCTTCGTCGAGGAATTCAAGGCCGGCCAGCACGTCTTCAACCAACCCGCCGGCCACCTCGAAGCCAACGAGACCCTGGCCCAGGCCGCCCTGCGCGAAACCCTCGAGGAAACCGCCTGGGAAGTCGAGCTGACCGGCCTGGTCGGCATCTACCTGTACACCGCGCCCAGCAACGGCGTGACCTACCAACGCATCTGCTTCGCCGCCCGCCCCCTGCGCCACCACCCCGACCTGGCGCTGGACAGCGATATCGTGCGCGCCGTCTGGCTGACCCGCGAAGCGCTGCTCGCCGACCCCGAGCGCTGGCGCAGCGAGCTGGTACCGCGCTGCCTCGACGACTACCTCCAAGGCCCGTTGCACAGCCTCGACCTGTTGCGCGACTGACGCGCGGGCGCGGGTTTGATAGAATCGGCGTTTTTCCCCCTTGATACTCAGCGGTAGCCATGACCAGCCCAGCACTCAAAGACCCCGCCAAGACCCGCGTCATCGTCGGCATGTCCGGCGGCGTGGACTCTTCCGTCTCCGCCCTCCTGCTCATCGAGCAGGGTTACCAGGTGGAAGGTCTGTTCATGAAGAACTGGGAAGAGGACGACGGCACCGAATACTGCACCGCCCGTGAAGACCTGGCCGACGCCCAGGCCGTGTGCGACCGCATCGGCATCAAGCTGCACACCGCCAACTTCGCCGCCGAGTACTGGGACAACGTGTTCGAGCACTTCCTCGAGGAATACAAGGCCGGCCGCACGCCGAACCCGGACATCCTCTGCAACCGCGAGATCAAGTTCAAGGCGTTCCTCGACTATGCCCTGTCGCTGGGTGCCGACCTGATCGCCACCGGCCACTATGTGCGCCGCCGCGACACCGGCGAGCTGACCGAGCTGCTCAAGGGCCTGGACCCGAACAAGGACCAGAGCTACTTCCTGCACGCCGTCGGCGGCAAGGAAATCGCCCGCACCCTGTTCCCGGTCGGCGAACTGGAAAAGCCCGAGGTACGCGCCATCGCCGAGAAACACGGCCTGGCCACGGCCAAGAAGAAGGACTCCACCGGCATCTGCTTCATCGGCGAGCGCCGCTTCAGCGACTTCCTCAAGCAGTACCTGCCAGCCCAGCCAGGCGACATCGAAACCACCGAGGGCGAAGTGATCGGCCGCCACCACGGCCTGATGTACCACACCATCGGCCAGCGCCAGGGCCTGGGCATCGGCGGCCTGAAGGATGCCGGCGACGAGCCGTGGTACGTGCTGCACAAGGACCTCACCCGCAACGTGCTGGTGGTCGGCCAGGGCAACGAACACCCATGGCTGTTCTCCCGCGCGCTGCTGGCCTCGGAAATCTTCTGGGTCAACCCGATCGACCTGAGCAGCCCGCGCCAGCTCACGGCCAAGGTGCGCTACCGCCAGGCCGACCAGCAGTGCACCCTGGAACGCACCGCAGGCGGCTACCGCGCCGTGTTCGACGAGCCGCAGCGCGCCGTGACCCCGGGCCAGTCGGTGGTGTTCTATGACGGCGAAGTGTGCCTGGGCGGCGGCGTGATCGAAACCGCCGAGCCATGGAGCCCTCGCGCATGAGCAACCTGCAGGAGCAGTTGATCGCCCTCGGCGGTGTGTTCCAGGCCGCCGTGCTGGTCGACCGCATCGCCCGCACCGGCCAGGCCAGCGAGGCCGACATCGGCTGCATGCTCGGCAGCCTGCTGGTGCGCGACCCCGACAACACCCTGCAGGTGTTCGGCGGTGACGATCTCAACCTGCGCGACGGCTACCGCGCCCTGGTCGGCGCCCTCGAACGCGACCCCAGCAGCCTGCAGCGCGAGCCGCTGCGCTACGCCCTGTCGATGCTCGGCCTGGAGCGCCAGCTGAACAAGCGCGGCGACCTGCTCGACACCATCGGCAACCGCCTGCCGCAGATCCAGTCCCAGGCCGAGCATTTCGGCCTGGTTCACGAAAACGTCATCGCTTCCAGCGGAGCCTTGTACCAGGACACCCTGAGCACCTTGCGCCAACGTATCCAGGTCCATGGCGACATGCGCTTCCTGCAGCAGGCCAGCAATGCCTCGAAGATCCGCGCCCTGCTGCTGGCCGGCATCCGCGCTGCGCGCCTGTGGCGGCAACTGGGCGGGCACCGCTGGCAACTGGTATTCAGCCGGCGCAAGCTGCTCAACGAACTGTACGACATGATGCGCGCGCCTTCCTGAAGATGCTATGCAGGCCCTGTAGGAGCGGGTTTACCCGCGAATGCGATGCTCGCCTCGCCGCCGCATTCGCGGGTAAACCCGCTCCTACAGGGCCCTCGACCTGCTGTTATAGGCCCGACCTTTGGTCAGCCACCCGACCCGGACGCATTTTTCATGTATGATATGCGCCCTTCCAAAAGCCTGACTGTCCGAGAACACCCCATGCAGCTCTCTTCGCTCACTGCGGTTTCCCCTGTAGACGGCCGCTACGCCGGCAAAACCCAGGCCTTGCGCCCCATTTTCAGCGAATACGGCCTGATCCGTTTCCGCGCCCTGGTCGAAGTGCGCTGGCTGCAGCGCCTGGCCGCCCACCCGCAGATTGGCGAAGTGCCGGCGTTCTCCGCCGAAGCCAACGCCCTGCTGGACACCCTGGCCACCGACTTCAAGCTCGAGCACGCCGAACGCGTCAAGGAAATCGAGCGCACCACCAACCACGACGTCAAGGCGATCGAATACCTCCTCAAGGAGCAGGCCGCCAAGCTGCCTGAGCTGGCCAAGGTCAGCGAGTTCATCCACTTCGCCTGCACCAGCGAGGACATCAACAACCTGTCCCACGCCCTGATGCTGCGCGCCGGCCGTGACGAAGTGCTGCTGCCGCTGATGCGCCAGATCGCCGACGCCATCCGCGCCCTGGCCCACGCCCACGCCGACGTGCCGATGCTCTCGCGCACCCACGGCCAGCCAGCGTCGCCGACCACCCTGGGCAAGGAACTGGCCAACGTCGTGTACCGCCTGGAGCGCCAGATCGCCCAGGTCGCGGCCGTACCGCTGCTGGGCAAGATCAACGGTGCCGTGGGCAACTACAACGCCCACCTGTCGGCCTACTCGCAGATCGACTGGGAGCAGAACGCCCGCGCCTTCATCGAAGACGAACTGGGCCTGGTGTTCAACCCGTACACCACCCAGATCGAGCCGCACGACTACATCGCCGAGCTGTTCGACGCGATCGCTCGCTTCAACACCATCCTCATCGACTTCGACCGTGACGTCTGGGGCTACATCTCGCTGGGCTACTTCAAGCAGAAGACCGTCGCCGGCGAAATCGGCTCCTCGACCATGCCGCACAAGGTCAACCCGATCGACTTCGAAAACTCCGAAGGTAACCTGGGCATCGCCAACGCGCTGTTCCAGCACCTGGCCAGCAAGCTGCCGATCTCGCGCTGGCAGCGCGACCTGACCGACTCCACCGTGCTGCGCAACCTCGGCGTCGGTTTCGCCCACAGCGTCATCGCCTACGAGGCCAGCCTCAAGGGTATCGGCAAGCTGGAAGTCAACGAAGCCCGTATCGCCGCCGACCTGGACGCCTGCTGGGAAGTTCTCGCCGAGCCGATCCAGACCGTCATGCGCCGCTTCAACATCGAGAACCCCTACGAGAAGCTCAAGGAGCTGACCCGTGGCAAGGGCATCACTCCTGAAGCGCTGCTGACCTTCATCGACGGTCTCGACATGCCTGCCGACGCCAAGGCCGAGCTCAAGCTGCTGACCCCCGCGACCTACATCGGTAACGCCGCGGCCCAGGCCAAACGCATCTAAGCTGAGCGTCGTGCTCAACGCCCGGCTTAGCCGGGCGTTTTTATTCCCGGACGAAAATTACGTTTTTTCAATAGGTTGAACATGAATCCTGATACTCCACTGCAGCTGCTCGGCGGCATCTCGGCCCGCGAATTCATGCGCGACTACTGGCAGAAGAAGCCCCTGCTGGTGCGCCAGGCCTTCCCGGACTTCATCAGCCCGATCGACCCCGACGAACTGGCCGGCCTGGCCCTGGAAGAGGAAGTCGAGTCGCGCCTGGTACTCGAGCATGGCGAGCACCCGTGGGAGCTGCGCCGCGGCCCGTTCACCGAAGACACCTTCGCCGAGCTGCCGGAGCAGGACTGGACCCTGCTGGTGCAGGCCGTCGACCAGTTCGTGCCGGAAGTCGCCGAGTTGCTGGAGCACTTCCGCTTCCTTCCGAGCTGGCGCATCGACGACGTGATGATCAGCTTCGCCGCCCCAGGTGGCAGCGTCGGTCCGCACTTCGACAACTACGACGTGTTCCTGCTGCAAGGCCACGGCAAGCGCAACTGGAAGATCGGCCAGATGTGCAACAGCGACAGCCCGCTGCTGGAGCATGCCGACCTGCGCATCCTCGCCGAATTCGAACAGAGCGGCGAGTGGACCCTGGAGCCGGGCGACATGCTCTACCTGCCACCGCGCCTGGCCCACTACGGCGTGGCCGAGGACGACTGCCTGACCTACTCGGTCGGCTTCCGCGCCCCGAGCGCCGCTGAAGTGCTGACCCACTTCACCGACTTCCTCGGCCAGTTCCTGCCTGACGAAGAGCGCTACAGCGACGCCGACGCCCAGCCGGTCAGCGACCCGCACCAGATCCAGCACGACGCCCTGGACCGCCTCAAGGCGTTGCTGGCCGAGCACATGGGTGACGAACGCCTGCTGCTGACCTGGTTCGGCCAGTTCATGACCGAACCGCGCTACCCCGAGCAGGTCACCGGTGAGGAGCTGAGCGAGGAAGAGCTGATCGACAGCCTGGAACAGGGCGCCATCCTGATCCGCAACCCGAGCGCGCGCATGGCCTGGTCGGAAGTCGACGACAACCTGCTGCTGTTCGCCAGCGGCCAGAGCCGTTTGCTGCCGGGCCATCTGCGCGATCTGCTGAAACTGATTTGCGCGGCCGACGCACTGCACATCGAAAACCTTGTAGAGTGGCTGGAAGACGAAGACGGCCTGACGCTGGTTTGCCAGCTGGTCAAACAAGGAAGCTTGGGATTTGCCAATGAATAAGATCAGCGTTCGCCTCGCCGACTGGCACAAGGACCACGCCGATATCCACCGTATCCGCAGTGCGGTATTCGTCGCCGAGCAGCATGTGCCACCGGAGCTGGAGTTCGATGCCGAGGACCCGACCGCCCTGCACTTCCTGGCTCTGGAAGGCGACTACCCGATCGGCACCGCCCGCCTGCTGCCCGACGGCACCATTGGCCGGGTCTCCGTGCTGCGCGACTGGCGTGGCCTGAAGGTCGGCGATGCGCTGATGAACGCGGTGATCCGCGAGGCGCAGGACCGCGACCTCAGCCAGCAGATGCTCAGCGCCCAGGTGCATGCCACGCCGTTCTACGAGCGGCTGGGCTTTCGCGTGGTGAGCGAGGAGTTCCTCGAGGCCGGCATCCCGCATGTGGACATGGTGCGCGAGTCCCGCGTCTGATCGGTAAGCTGTACTGGCCTCTTCGCGGGTAAACCGCTCCTACAGGCCTGTAGGAGCGGGTTTACCCGCGAAGAGGCCGGCACAGGTCCAGAAACATATCTCCAGCGAAAAACCTGTACATCCATCCAGATAAAGCTTGCCTGCGCGCCCCCGCTTGCGCATCCTTACGCCCATCACCCCCGATGAAGCGTTCCCGGCCATGCGCCTGTTCCTCTGCGAAAAACCCTCTCAGGCAAAAGACATCGCCAAGGTCCTCGGCGCCACCCGCAAGGCCGACGGCTGTTGGCAAGGCACCGATGTCTGCGTGACCTGGTGCATCGGCCACCTGCTCGAAACCGCCCCGCCCGACAGCTACGACGAACGCTACAAGCGCTGGAACCTCGCCGACCTGCCGATCATTCCGGAAAAATGGAAGATGCTGGTCAAGCCCAAGACCGCCAGCCAGTTCAAGGCAGTCAAGCGCCTGCTCGGCGAGGCGCGTGAGCTGGTGATCGCCACCGACGCCGATCGCGAAGGCGAGATGATCGCCCGCGAGCTGGTCGAACATTGTCGCTACCGTGGGCCGATCCAGCGCCTGTGGCTTTCGGCACTGGACGACGCCTCCATTCGCAAGGCCCTGGCGCGCCTGCTGCCTGGGCAGCAGACCTTCAGCCTCTACCACTCGGCGCTGGGACGCTCGCGCGCGGACTGGCTGATCGGCATGAACATGAGCCGCCTGTTCACCCTGCTCGGCCGTCAGTCCGGCTACCAGGGCGTGCTGCCAGTGGGCCGGGTGCAGACCCCGACCCTGCGCCTGGTGGTGGACCGCGACCGCAGCATCGCCGACTTCGTGCCGGTGCCGTTCTGGGCCATCGAGGTACAACTCGAACACGCAGGCCAGGCCTTCAATGCCCAATGGCGCGCCCCGGAAGATGCCTGTGACGACCAGGGCCGCTGCCTGAACCAGGCGCTGGCTCAGCAGGCCGCCGCCGACATCGGTCGCGCCGGTAGTGCCCAGGTACTGGAGGTCGCCACCGAACGCGTGCGCGAAGCCGCTCCCCTGCCCTTCGACCTCGGCACCCTGCAGGAGCTGTGCTCGAAGAAATTCGGCCTGGGCGCCCAGGAAACCCTCGACATCGCCCAGGCGCTGTACGAAACCCACAAGCTGATCACCTACCCGCGCAGCGACTGCGGCTACCTACCCCTGAGCCAACACGGCGAAGCGCCAGCCATCCTCGCTGCGCTACAGCGGGCCGACACCAGCCTGGCCCCGCTGCAGCCCTACCTCGAACCGCAGCGGCGCTCGCGGGCCTGGAACGACGCCAAGGTCAGCGCCCACCACGGCATCATCCCCACCGCCGCGGCGAGCGACCCGGCGCGCCTGCCATCCAAGCACAAGGCGGTGTACACCCTGATCCGCGCCCGCTACCTGGCGCAGTTCCTGCCCAACCACGAATACGACCGCACCCAGGCCGAGTTCGATTGCGCCGGCCACGCCCTGCGCGCCGTCGGCAAACAGATCGTCGAGCCCGGCTGGCGCCGTGCCTTGCCCGAGGCGCTGACCCCGGCCAAAGGTCGCGAAGCCGCCCCCGCGCAGGTTCTGCCGGCGCTGCGCAAGGGTGACGACTGCTCGGTGCGCGGGCTGCAGCTCAAGGACCTGTGGACGCAACCGCCCAAGCCGTTCACCGAGGGCGACCTGATCAAGGCCATGAAGAACGTCGCCAAGCTCGTGGACGACCCGCGCCTGAAGCAGAAACTCAAGGAAACCACCGGCATCGGCACCGAAGCGACCCGCGCCAGCATCATCCAGGGCCTGCTCGATCGCGGCTACCTGGTGAAGAACGGCAAGGCCCTGGCCGCCACTCCCGCCGCGTTCAGCCTGATCGACGCCGTACCACGAGCGATTGCCGACCCCGGTACCACCGCCATCTGGGAGCAGGCGCTGGACATGGTGCAGAGCGGTGAGATGAGCCTGGAGGAGTTCGTCACCCGCCAATCGGCGTGGATGGGCAAGCTGGTCGAGCGTTGCAGCGGCCTGCGCCTGAGCATCAGCGGGCCGGCGGTGGGCAAGGCGCCGGCCTGGAAGAAGAAGCGCCGGAGCGGCGGCAAGGGCAAGTCAGCCGGCGACGGCGCTAAGGCTGCGACAAGGAAGCCACGTCAGCCGCGGCGCAAGGCCGGCAGCTGACGACGCGCCCGGGGCGAGCAAGCTTTGAACGCTGAGCCTAGCCTCAGAAGATCGAGATCGGATATTCGGTGGTCACCACCACCTCATTGATATCCCCGCCCCGGTCCGAGCTGCGGTACAAGGCGCTACGCACGCGAAAGCTCAAGTCCTTGGCCGCCCCCGACTGCACTACATAGCGCACCTCGAGATCGCGTTCCCAGGCCTTGCCATCTCGCCCGGTGTCGGTGGTGAAGTCGCTGCCTCGGATGTAGCGAGCCATGAACGCCAGTCCAGGGATGCCGTAGGGAGCGGCATCGAGGTTGTAACGCAGCTGCCAGGATTTTTCGCCCTCGTAGATGAAGTCGGAATACTGGCTCGAGTTGGCCACGTAGATCGCGCTGTTGCCCTCCACGCCGTACTTGAAGTCGCCACGACCGTGCACCTGCTGGCGTGCCAGCATGAAGGTGTGCGCGCCGGTCTTGTACGACACCGCCAAGCTCCAGATGCGGTTGTCCAGGTCCCCGCCCAGCGCCTCGCCCTGGCTGCGGGTGCGGTACAGGTTGGCGTCGAACTTCACAGCCTGCAGGCTGCTCAGCGGCACGGTCCAGACCAGGCCGCCGTACTGCTTGCGCCAATAATCCTCGACGTCCGAGTAGTACAGGCTGCCCTGTACGTTGGGGTTGAAATCGTACACCGCACCGGCCAGGTCGATGCCCGGCAGGTTGCCACTGTCATGGGCGCTGTCGTTGCGCAGCTTGAGGGCGGTGAAGTGCCCCGCCTGCAATTTCAGGCCAGGCAACTCGTTGCTGGTGACCAGCAGGCCCTGCACGGTTTCGGGCAGCAAGCGGCTGTCGGACATACCCAGCACCGGGGTGTTGACGATCTGGGTCCCGTACTTGAGGGTGGTACTCGACACCCGCAGCTTCACCGCCCCGCCCAGCGATCCGTACGAGGGTTTGGCGCCGCTGCTGTCTTGTTCCAGCAAGCGGGTCCCGCCACCGGTGCGGCCATCGCCGGTATCCAGGCGCAGGCCGACCAGGCCCAGGGCATCGAAGCCCACCCCCACGGTGCCGGTGGTAAACCCTGACTGGAACGTGCCGATGAAACCCTGCGCCCATTCCTCGCCGTAGCTTTGCTCGGCCCCCCTGGCACGCTGATCACGATTGAAATACACATTACGCGCCTTGACCACCAGCGACGAGCCTTCGGCGAATCCTTTGGACTCCGACTGCTCCGAGCCCATGGCCAACCCCGAATATCCCAGTACCGCAACCACACCCACTACTGCCGTCTTCATGTCGCTGCCCCTCATTATTATTGTGCGTTCACGCGCAGCCCCCGGCCGGGGCTGGGAGCGTGCGATAGAGTTGAGGTAAGGCGCTGCGCGCTATCGAAGAAAATCGGCGCAACGCCCCGATACAACGGTGGGGGGCAACGTCAAGGCTGCCCGGATGGCGATCAGCCCGTCACGGCCTTCGACATGGCGCTCGCCTTGGCCGATGCCGCTTGCAGCCCAGTCCCGACCGCGCGGGCGAAGCCTTGGTCAAGCATGCTGCTGAGCGCGGCAGCGGTGGTGCCCTTGTAGTCGATCATTTCCTGCACCACGCTTGCTGGGTTGCTGCCCGAAGCCGCCAGCAACTGGCTGGCTGCCACCACTACCCCGAGTGCGGCACGGCGTGCGAACTCAGCCGGCAGGCCCTCTGCCACGGCGTGCATTTCCAGAGCCTGGGCCAGCAGGGCCGGGAACGCCGCGCCCGAGCCGGTCATACCCACGCAATAGTCGATGAAGCGTTCCTCCGGCACTTGCGCGGCTTCGCCACAGGCGTCGAACAACGCTTGAACGACACCCTTGCTCTGCGCCGATACCGGTTCGGTAGCGTACCAGGGGGTGAACGACTGCCCGAGGCTGGCCGCCGCGTTGGGGATGGCCCGCACCACCTCGCTGGCCCCGGTGCGCTCGGCGATATAGGCCGCCGGCACGCCGGCCATGACCGAAATCACCAGTTTGCCTTTGGCGTCGATCACCACATCACCGAACTGGTCGGGGCGAACCGACAGCACGATCACATCGCTGCGTTCGACCAGTTGCTGGTTGTCACGCAGCACCTGGACATCGGCCAGGGTCTCGTCCAGCGCCTTGTGCGTGCGGCCAGACAACAAGAGGCGCGCCGTTGGTACGACCCCGGTATTGATCGCCGACACGGCGATGGCGCTGCCCAGCCAGCCGTTGCCGCCGATGATGCCGATGCGTTGTTCAATCTGCATGTTGCGTACCCTCTACATTTGAGATGTCCGAATGGCCGGTCAGGCCCTTGAGAAACTGCCGGCAGCGTTCGCTGCTCGGGTTGCCGAGCACATGGGCCGAAGGCCCCTGCTCGACGATCTGCCCCGCTTCCATGAAGACCGTGCGGTGCGATACCCGCCGGGCGAATTCCATCTCGTGGGTGGCGATCAGCGTGGTCATGCCCGAGGCGCTGACATCGCGGATCACGTTGAGCACTTCCTGTACGGTTTCCGGGTCCAGCGCCGAGGTGGGTTCGTCGAACAGCATCACCTTCGGCTCCATGGCCAGTGCCCGGGCGATCGCCACCCGCTGCTGCTGCCCGCCGGAGAGCTGGCGGGGGAAGTGCCCGGCCTTGTCGGCCAGGCCCACCCGCGCCAACAGGTCCATGCCCTGGCGCGCCGCCTGCTGGGCGCTCTGCCCCCGGACCAGGCGCGGCCCGGCGGTAACGTTGTCCAGCGCGCTCATGTGCGGGAACAGGTTGAAACTCTGGAACACCATGCCGACGTCCTCGCGCTGGCGAGCCAGCACCTGCTCGCCCAGGCGCACCGGGCCATTGGCCGCAACGCGGTAGCCGATCGGCTGGCCCTGCACCTTGATCGAGCCGGCGCTGATGGTCTCCAGCACATTGATGCAGCGCAGCAAGGTGCTCTTGCCCGAACCACTGGGGCCGATCAGGGCGATCGCCTCGCCCTTGGCCACGCTCAACGACACGCCCCGCAAGGCGGTGAAGTCGCCGAAGTGCTTGACCAGCCCTTCCACTTCCAACAACGCAGGCTTATGCATGACGCGCTACCCCCTTGATGGCGGTGGCCTTGGGCGCGCCCTGCGCGGCCTCGGCGAACCAGCGTGAATTGCGCCGCTCCAGGCCGTTCTGCAGCCAGGTCCAGATGATCATCAGCGCCAGGTAGTACAACGTGGCCACCGCCAGCCCTTCGAGCACGCGGAAGTTGGTCTGGGTCAGGCTGTCGGTGGCGCGGAACAGCTCGGTCATGGAAATGATCGAGACCAGCGAGGTGTTTTTCAGCTGCCTGACGAACTCGTTGCCCAGCGGTGGAATCGCGATGCGAAACGCCTGGGGAAAGATGATTGCCCGCATGATCGCCGCCGGGCGCATGCCGATCGCCCGCGCCGCCTCCCACTGCGCCCCAGGCACCGCCGACAGCGACGAGCGCACGATCTCGGCCACGTAGGGGCTTTCCGAAAGCATCAAGCCGATCACCGCCGCCTCCAGCACCGAGAGGCTGATGCCCATCTGCGGCAAGGCGCTGTACAGGAACACCAGCTGCACCAGCAGCGGCGTAGCCCGGAAGAACGCCACGTAGCCCTGGTAGAAACCCCGCGCCAACAGGTGGTCGATACGCCCCACCAGCGCCACCAAGGTGCCCAGCACGATGGCCAGGAACAGTGTCGAAAAGGTCAACCACACCGTAGTCCACAGCCCTTGCAGAATCGCCGGATGCACCAGGTTGTGGAAGAACACCTGCCAGTCCCAGACTGTCATGCCGGCCTCCTATGCCCCAAGGGCGAGCGGTTGTACGCCGAGTTGTTCGAGCAACTGCGCAAAGCGCGCCTTCAACGCCGGCTCCGACGCCCTGACCGGTTCGCGCGGTTCCCCCACATCCAGCCCGCGCGCGGCGGAGCCCGCCTTGGCCAGGGGTACGTAGCCGTTCTGCAGCATGAAATCGAGGATCGGCCACAGCTTGTCCCAGATCGCCAGGGCCTGCGGATAGTCACGGTGCACCCGCACCGCTTCGTACAGGGCCACGCACAGCTCGGGCACGAAGGTCGAGGCGCCGATGATCGAACCCGGCGCGCCATGCATCAGTGCCGCCAGCAGGGCCGGGTCGGAGCCGGCCAGCACGGTCGGGGCATCGGGGTTGCTCAGCAGGCGCATGGTGCGGGCAAAGCTCTGCGGGCTGTCCTTGACGTGCGACACCAGGCCTTCGGCCTTGAGCGTGACCATCTGCTGCTCGGAAATGTGCAGGCCGGTGATGCCGGGTGTGTCGTAGTAGATGATCGCGCCGCCGGCGATCTCCACCACCTGGTTGAGGAAGCGCCGCACATCGTCGAAGGCCAGGCGATCGAAGTACGGGGTCAGCACCAGCATCTGGTCGACCCCAAGGCTGCGAGCGTGACGGGCCAGCTCCAGGCTGTCGCGCAGGTTGCTGGAGCCGACATGGGCAATCACGTCGATCTGGCTGGAGGCGGTTTGCACGGCGATTTCGAACAAGCGTCGGCGCTCGGATAACGACAGCGCCGGGTGCTCGCCGGTGGAGCCACTGGCGACCACGCCATGGATGCCCGCATCGATCTGCGAGCGGATCAGCTCGGCGTAGCGGCCCTCGTCGACCGAGCTACCGCCCTGGTTGAAGGGGGTGACGATGGCACTGAGGATGCCAGAGAGTTGTTGTTTCATTTGGGCGACCTTCCTTTCGGTTCGAGTGGTGATGCTGGTGCTCAGGGGGCCGCCTGCTGACCGGCGTCGATGCCGGCCGCCTCGATTCCCCACTGTTTGAGAATGGCGCGGTACTCGCCACTGGCCTGCACCTCGGCCAGCGCCTGGCGCACCTGCTGGGCCCGGGCCGGGTCGCTGCGGGGCAGGCCGATACCCAAGGTCATCGGGCTGATCCCGGTGGCGATCTTCTTCAACCGTGGATTGCGCTGGAGGTAGTACGAGACCAGCGAGTCGGTGGCGATGAACGCATCGACGCTGCGGTTTTCCAGGGCGCGGATGGCGACCGGCTGGGTATCGAACGACTGGATGGCGATGGCCGGCTTGCCGGCTGCGCTGCACGCACCGCTGGCCTGCTCCAGCACTTTGAGCGAACCCGAGCCCTGCAACACGCTGACGCGTTGCCCGCACAGGTCGGCGAGCCCAGCGAGGGTGCTGTCGTGCTGGGCCAGCACCGCTTGGCTGGCAGTGAGGTACGGCACCATGGAGATGACGGCTTGCCGCTCGGGGGTGATGTACATGGCGGCGCAGAGCATGTCGAAGCGCCCGGCCTGCAGGGCGGGCACCAGGCCCTTGTAGTCGAGGTTGGTGAACTGCGCCTCGGCGCCCATGTGTCGGGCGATGGCGCCGCACATCGCGACATCGATCCCGGTGGGCTGCTGCTGCGCGTCGTAGAAGCCCCAGGGCATCTGGGTCAGCGAGGTGCCGACCCGCAGCGGCTGCGCCGCATGCGCCAAGGGGAGGAAGATCATGAAACCACATGCTGCAGAAACGACGGTCGAGGCAAGGGCCTTGAGCTTCATCTGAGAGGTCTCCGGAGGGGCTGTTGTTGTGGGTTGGCCTGTGTTCCGTGCAACCAAGATGGATCTCGACAACGGCATTGTCAATGCTTATCGGAAATTAAATCCACTATACGAAATTATTCAGGTCTTTCGGAAAACCTTGCCGGAGAGTAGGATGTCGCCCAGAAGCGCCGCGCAACGGCGCCCGTACCGGTGCCACAGGCTGATGAGGATTTATGGAGCAAACCGTTGCAGCGCCTGGCGCACAGGCGAAGACAGAAGGCCCTGAGTCGACGGCTGACATCGCGAAGAAAATCGCCGAGCTGCGCCGCGACCGGCAATGGACCTTGAAGGATGCCGCGCAAGCCACCGGCGTCGCCTCCTCGACCTTGTCGAAGATCGAGCGCCAGGAGCTGTCACCGACCATCTCGACCCTGCAGAAGATCGCCAGCGGCTTTGGCCTGGACGTGATCCAGCTGCTGTCCAACCAGGAACAGCCGCAGAAACTGGCCGGCCGGCGCAGCATCACCCGCGCAGGCCAGGGCAGCGTGCACCCCACCAAGACCTGCATCAACGAAGTGCTGTGCCACGACCTCAAGCACAAGCGCATGACCCCGCTCTACACCACCATCGGCGCCCGCTCGATCGACGACTACTCGTCCTGGCCCAAGAGCGATGCAGAGATCTTCCTGTATGTGATCAAGGGCACCCTGGTGGTCAATAGCCGCCTGTACGAGCCCATCGAACTGCACGAAGGCGACTCGATGTACTACGACGCCAGCACCGAGCACCTGTGGACCAGCAAGGGTGCCGAAGACGCGCAGATCCTCTGGATGATCAGCAACAACTGAGGTCGTGCTGGGTGCCGGCCTGGGCCAGCACCGCCTCCAGCCCCTCCAGGTCGGCCCTGCCCAGCAGTTGCAGGGTAAGCTCCAGCTCCTCGCGCAGCATCCGCAGGATGCCGTCGGCACCGGCCTCCCCGCCACACGCCAGCCCCCAGAGCGGCAAGCGCCCGACCATCACCGCCTGGGCGCCGAGGGCGCGATAACGCAGCACATCGCTGCCCCGGGCGACACCGCTGTCGGCGATCACGCACATCTGCTTGCCCACCGCCGCGCAAATGCCAGGCAAGACCTCCGCCGTCATCGGTGAGCAATCCAGGTTGCGCCCGCCGTGGGCGGACACGACGATGCCCTGGGCGCCCGCTGCTTGCGCGCGCAAGGCATCCTCGACGCTCAGCACCCCCTTGATCAGCAACTGCCCGGCCCAGCGCTGGCGGACCTGCTCGATATCGCGCCAGCCCAGCGCAGCATCGAGCTTCACCGCCTCATGCACCGGCGACTTGCCCGCCCCGGTGCGAAACCCCGGGGGATAATTGCCATAGCACGGCATGCCGCCCTCGCGCAGGTAACGCAGCAACACCGTGGTCAACCAGCCTGGGCGCAGCAGCACATCGCGCGCGAGCTTGAGGCCGGGCTTCATGGGCATGCTCAGGCCATTGCGGGCGTTGTATTCACGCTTGGGCACCGCGGGAGTATCGACGGTGATCACCAGCGTCTCGACACCTTGCCCGGCCACAGTGTCCAGCAACCGCTCGGTGAGGCTGCGGTCCTTCCAGAAATACAACTGGAACCACAGGTTGGCGTCGGGCACGGCGGCGCGCACCTGCGCCACCGAACTGATCGACTGGGTCGAGATGCACAGCGGGATGCCAGCCCGGGCGGCCGCTCGCGCCAGCTTGACCTCGCCGTCATGCGCCACCAGCCCGGCCATGGCCGTTGGCGCGATGATCACCGGCATGGCGCAGGCCTGGCCGAACAGTTCGCTACCCAGGTCGGGCGTGGCATGGCCGCTGAGCATGGCCGGGCGCAGCGTCAGCCGGTCGAGGCTCTGGCGTAGACGCGCCAGGGCGACTTCATCCTCGCAGCCACGGTCGATGTACTCGAACAGGAAGCGCGGCAATCTGCGCCGGGCGCGCAGGCGGTAGTCGAAGAAATTCATCAGCATGGCCCGCACCCTCCTAGCCCGGCAGCACGCGCCCGGGGTTCATGCGATTGTCCGGGTCGAGCAAGGCCTTGATGCCACGCATCAGTTGCAGCTCGACCGGGGGCTTGTACTGGGCCATCTCTGCCACATGCAGGGCACCGATGCCGTGCTCGGCGCTGAAGGTGCCGTCGAGCTTCGCCGCCAGGTCGTAGATGGCGCGGTACACCGCCTTGCGCGTCGCCGCCTGGTCCTCGATCGCTTCCCACACTCGCTGCTCGAACATCACGTTGTAGTGCAGGTTGCCATCGCCCACATGCCCGACCAGGGCGATCTCGGCCTGTGGGAAGCGGCTGGCGACGATGGCACCGGCCTGCTGGATGAAGCCGGCAATATGCATCAGTGGAATGGCCACATCGTGAGACATGCCCATGCCGTACTTCTTGTGCGCCTCGGTGACCGTGTGCCGCAAGCGCCAGATCGCCGCGCGGTGGGCTTCGCTGTGGGCGACCAGCACGTCGCTGACATGGCCGTTTTCCAGGGCATCGCCGAGCACCTGCTGCAAGCGCTCGTTGACCTCATCCTGTTGCTCGCAGGCGATGTCCACCAGCAGGAACCAGGGGGTGGCCGGGTCGTAGGGCACGTTGAGGTCTGGGTAGATGGCCTTGACGATGCGCACCTCGCTGCCGGAAATCAGCTCCATGGCACCGATCGCCGTGTCGAAGGCGCGGCGCAGGGGTTGGGTGAAGCCGGCCAGGTGCGCGATGTCGTCGAACGCGATCAGCACGGTGGTGGTCTGCGGGGGCTGGGGAAACAGTTTGAGGGCGACTTTGGTGATCACCCCGAGGGTGCCCTCGCCGCCGATGAACAGGTGCTTGAGGTCGTAGCCGGTGTTGTCCTTGCGCAGGGTGCGCAGGCCGTTCCACACCTGCCCGTCCGGTAGCACCGCCTCGATGCCCAGCACCAGGTCGCGGGTGTTGCCATAGCGCAGCACTGCCGTGCCGCCGGCGTTGGTCGCGACATTGCCGCCGATCTGGCAACTGCCCTCCGCGCCCAGGCTCAACGGGAACAGCAGGCCGGCCTGGCTGGCAGCCTGCTGGATGTCGGCCAGCACGCAACCGGCTTCGGCCACCAGCGAGAAATCCTCAGGCTGCAGTGCAAGGATGCGGTTCATCCTGCCCAGGGCCAGGACGATCGACTGGCCCTTCGCGTCCGGTACGGCGCCCAGACAGGTGCTGGTGTTGCCGCCCTGGGGGAACACCGCCAGCTGGTGCCGCTGACAGATCTTCAGTACCGCCGCCACTTCCTCGGTATTACCCGGCAAAGCCACGCACAGGGCCTTGCCCCGTGCCCTGCCCCAGAAATCCTCCAGATGCCCCTCGGCATCGCTGCCGGTGCGGACGTATTTGTCGCCTAGCCGAGCCTTGAGCTCGGCCACTATCGGGTTGTCAGCGTCCATCTTGTAGTTGTTCCGCTTGTGGTGGTTGGCAAAGAGGCACCGGCGGCCCAGCGGCGCCGGTGCACAGGCCTCACGGCATCGACGCTTCCAGTGCCAGCATCTGTGGCAGCATGCGTGCCAGCTGGGCTTCGGTTTCGCTACTGGCCGGGCGCAGTGGGGTCAGTGGCTCGCCGGCCGGGCGTTCGAGCAGGCGTAGCGCGGCCTTGA
The DNA here is from genome assembly GCF_016648105.1 of Pseudomonas sp. S31. Classification (GTDB taxonomy): domain Bacteria; phylum Pseudomonadota; class Gammaproteobacteria; order Pseudomonadales; family Pseudomonadaceae; genus Aquipseudomonas. Next base: position 39,248 of record NZ_JACVVE010000014.1, read on the forward strand.
GCGGTATCGGGTTGTGCTCGCTGAACAGCAGCTTGAGGAACGGCCGGATCTGCCCGTGCAGGGCCAGCGCCTCGTTCATCTGGTTGCCCTGCACCAGCGCGGTGATGCGCTTCCAGACCTTGGGGATGATGCAGGACGAGGCGATCAAGCCACCGCGGGCACCGGCGGCGATATGCAGCGGAAACACATCCTCATCACCCGACAGAATCGAGATCTTGTCGCCGGCCGCCTCCAGCACGCGCAGTTGCAGGCCGGTGTCGGGGTTGCAGGCTTTCATCGCCACCACCCGCGTCGTCTCGGCCAACTGCTGCACGGTTTCGGCCGTCAGCGAGACGTTGGTGCGGTAGGGGAACTCGTACAGCACCAAATCGCTATCGAGGGTATCGGACAAGGCCTTGAAATAGTCCACCACACCCTCCTGGGTCGGGCGCACATAGAACGGCGTGGTCACCAGCAGACCATGGGCACCGGCCTCGATGAGCTTGCGGCCAGAGCCCAGGGCATCGCTCAGGCCGGGCGCCAGCAGGCCGGCGATGGTCGGCACCTTGCCGTCGGCGGCTTCGAGGGTGGCGCGGACCATGTCCACCTTCTGCCGCTCGCTCAGAGAAATGTATTCGCCGGTGCCGCCGATGGGCGCCAGGGCCGAGGTGCCGTTGGCGATCAGGTAGCGCGCCAGTTCCTGGGCCGAGGCGACATCCACCTGGCCGTCGGTGATCGGTGTGGGCGTGGCGGTGACGATGCCGGAAAGGTTCTTGATGCTCATGCTCATGCTCGGGAAGCCTCGGAGGAGTGATGAAGGGCGCCGTGCGAACGGGTGTGGCGCGTCGGAGTCGGGCGCTCGTCGCCCAGGACGATGAAGTCCTCGGGCGCCCAGCGCAGTGCGATGCTGTCGCCCACCTGCGGGCGGTCCTGGGACGGCAACGAGGTGGTCTTGAGTTTCAGCTCGGTGCCATCGGGCAAGACCGTGGTCACAGTGGTGAGGCTGCCGACGAAGGCGACGTTGGCCACCCGGCCCGAGGCCTGGGGCAGCTCCCCGGCGCTGGCGATGCGAATGCGCTCGGGGCGCAGCATCACCTCGTAGTCCTGCCCAGCGACCAGGTTCTGCCCGGCCAGGGCCAGGCTGTGGCCGCTGGCCATGCGCAGGCGGTCCGGCGCTTCGGCCTTGCCGGACAGCAGGTTGGACTCACCGATGAAGCCTGCGGCGAAGCGGTTGACCGGGCGGAAGTACAGCTCGTCCGGGGTACCCAGCTGGACGATGCCACCTTCGTTCATCAGGCAGATGCGGTCCGACATGTTCAGCGCTTCTTCCTGGTCGTGGGTGACGTAGATGAAGGTGGTGCCGATTTCCCGGTGCAGGGTCTTGATCTCGTCCTGCATCTGTTCACGCATGTTCTTGTCCAGCGCGCCCAGCGGCTCGTCCATCATGATGATCGACGGCGAATAGACGATGCAGCGGGCGATGCCCACCCGCTGCTGCTGGCCGCCGGAAAGCTGCTTGGGCTTGCGCTGCTCGAAGCCGGCGAGGCCGACCCGGGCCAGGGCGTCCATCACCCGTTCGCGGATCTGTTGCTTGGGCACGCCGCGAATCTTCAGCGGGTAGGCGACGTTGTCGAAGGCGGTCATGTGCGGCATCAATGCGTAGTTCTGGAACACCATGCCGATCTCCCGGTCACGCGGCGGTGCGCTGGTGATGTCCTTGCCCTTGAGCAGGATCTTGCCGCTGCTGGCCTCATAGGCGCCGGAAATCAGGTTGAGCAAGGTGCTCTTGCCCGAGCCCGACGGCCCCAGCAGGGTGAGGAACTCACCCTGGCGAATGGTCAGGGTGGTGGGCTTGAGGGCGACGAACTGCAGGAACGTCTTGGAGATGTCCTGCAACTCGATCATGTTGCGGTCACGGTCTGTCATGTTTGGGGTCCTTGGCGCCTGTAGCCAGGCGCTCACTGCTGATTCGGGTCTTTTTTCTGCAAGGCGACGTTCACCAGGCAGACCACCAGCGAGATCACGGTCAGCACGGTGGAGACGGCGGCGATCACCGGGGAGATCTCCCACTGGATGGCACTGAACATCTTCACCGGCAACGTGGTGGTGGTCGGCCCGGCGAGGAACCACGAAATCACCACTTCATCGAAGGAGATCAGGAAGGCGAACAGCGCCCCGGCGGAGATCGACGGGTACAGTTGCGGCAGCACCACCGTCAGCAACATGCGCCAGCGCCCCGCCCCCATGAGCATCGCGCCGAACTCCAGGTTGGGGTCGAGCTTCTTCACCCCGGCACTGATGATCACCAGGGCGTAGGGCAAGGTGAACATGGTGTGGGCCAGGATCAGCCCGGTGACGGTGCCGGTCAGCCGCAGGTGCGAGAAGTACAGGTAGATGCCCAGCGCGAAGACCACCGAAGGCGTCACCAGCGGGCTCATGATCAAGCCGTTGAGCAGGTTCCTGCCGAAGAAGCTGAAGCGCACGATGGCATAGGCGGCCGGCACCGCGATCACCGTGGTCAGCGCCGTGGTGATCAGCGCGATGCGCAGGCTCAGCCACAGCGGCTGGGTCCAGGCGCTGGAGGAGAACAGCATGTCGAACAGCTCCAGCGAGTAGCTGGCCGGTGGAAACTGCAGCTCGTAGCGCGAGCCGAACGACACCGGGATCACGATCAGGCTCGGCGCCAGCAGGAACAGGTACACCAGCGAAGCCAGGAGCGTGCCGCCCCAGCGCGCGCTGCGCTTGCGCAGGTCCTTGATCGGTTGTGTGCGAGCGGTCATCAGGACACCCCCAGCTGCTTGCGGCGGCGCAGGATCATCGCCGGCACCGCGAAAATGGCGATCAGCAGGAACAGGATCACGCCCACGGCGCTGGCCACGTTCCAGTCCAGGACTTCACGGGTATAGAAGTCCACCAGGTTGGCCAGCATCATGTCCTGCTTGCCGCCCAGCAGCGCCGGGACGATGAAGAAGCCCAGCGACACCACGGCCGCGCTGAGCACCCCGGCGACCACCCCCGGCGTGCTCAGTGGCAAGGTGATGGTGAAGAAGATGCGGGTCGGCCGGGCCCCCATGATCTCGGCGGCGCGGTACAGCGCCGGGTCGATCGCCAGCAGGCTGGCCAGGATCGGGAACACCACCAGTGGCGTGAGGTAGTTGGTCATGCCGATCAGCACGCCGACGCGGTTGAAGATCAGCGGCAGCTCCACCGGCCCGCCCGTCAACCAGGACAGCAAGCCATTGATGATGCCCTCGCGCCCCAGAATGATGGTGAAGGCATAGCTCTTGACTAGGATGCTGGTCCAGAACGGCAGCAGTACCAGCACCATGAGCAGCGCGCGCTTGCGCGGCGGCTGGCGTACCAGATGCAGCGCCACCAGGTAGCCGAGCACCAGGCTGATCAGGCTGGCGAGCACCGCCACCTGCACCGTAGTAGCCAGTGCGCGACGAAACAGCGAGCTGCTGGCCACGGTCTGGAAGGCTTCGCTGGAAGCACCGCCGAAGGTGCTGTTGTAGACGATGAACAGAAGCGGTACCAACGCCACCAGCAGGGCAAGAATCGCCGCCGGCGCGATGAAAGGCCACGGGCCGTGATTTGTTGTATTCACCTTGGATTTCCTTGGGCATGTGCCAAAAGACGACAGCTGCGCAATGCCTCAGCTCAGGAGCCATTCCTTGAAGCGGCGCTCGAGCTTTTCGAGGTTGTCAGCCCACCAGGCATCGTTGATGTAGGCGTTGTTCGGCGCATCCAGCTTGGGCAGCCAGGCGAGCGACTCGGGCTTGAGCAACTCGTAGGCCTTGCGGCTGATCGGCGCGCCGCCCTTGGCCTCCATGCACGAGGCCTGGTACTCCGGGCGCATGGCGAAGGACAGGAACTTGAAGGCGTTTTCCTTGTTCGGCGCGTTCTTCAGCACGGCGAGGTACTCCACGCCGTTGAGGTTCTGGTCGAAGGAAAAACCCAGCTTCACGCCCTGGTCGCGATTGCTGGCCTGGATACGGTTGGCGTAGGTGAAACTGAAATCGGCCTCCCCGGTCTGCAGCAGGGTGACGCTTTGCGGCGTGGCTTCGATCCACTTGCTGATGTGCGGCTTGATCCGCTCCAGTACGGCGAAGGCGCGGTCGACGTCCAGCGGATAGAGATCCTTGGGCGCCACGCCATCGCCGAGCAGGGCGATTTCCAGGGTTTCCATGGCCCGGGTGCGCAAGGTGCGCCGGCCCGGATAAGCCTTGGGGTCGAAGTAGTCGGCGAAGGTTTTCGGATGCTTGCCATCCGGGGTACGGGCTTCGTCGTAGGCGATACCACCGGCGAAGGTGAAGAACGGCACCAGGTACTTCTGGCTGGGCAACAACAGGTCGCTTTCGTCGAACAGACCTGGCGGCAGCTCCTCCCAGTAACCGTGGTTGGCGCCACTGGCACCCATCGAGCCGGGCGCGTCGAAGACATCCCACTGCACGTTGCCGGTCATGGCCTGGGCCTTGACCTTGGCGATATCCGGGGTGTCGAGGATGGTGACGTTGATCCCGGTTTCCTTCATGAAAGGCTTGACCAGCCCCTCCTCCATGCCCTGGCGGTAGTTGCCGCCCCAGGTCACCAGCACCAGTTCGTTGGTCTTTTTCGCCGGCTGGCTGGCGCGAACATAGGGCGCGGCCATGGCGCCTATGGCAGTGGCGCTCGCCAGTGCGAGCAAATGACGACGGCTTATTCTTATCTCTTTCATCGCGTTCCCCTGCTGTAACGTTGAATTGCAGCGAGCGGGCCTTGCCCCGGTACCACAGCTGGGCAAAGACCGGCTGGTGTGCAGAATGCTCGAACGACCTCCAATGAACGTGCAGCGCGACCGCATTCGCTGTTCGGGCCAAGGCTGGCGCGAGGCTTGCTTGAAGCTTCGGCGGGTTTTTGCCGGTGGCCGACGCGTGTCTAGCGGCGTGCTTTCTACGTTAATCTGTTCCGCGACGATGTCAATGCACATACGACACTTTTTTTCGTATGCGAAATTTTTAGTCCTTTCAGAAAAATAATATCGAGCGTAGGATGTCCTGCAAAAGGCGCGGGCCATGATGGCCACCCAAGCGACCCAGGAACCTGATCCGATGAACCTGCCCCACGGCCACCCTCTGCATAGCCCCGACGCCGACCCGTTCGACGCGGCCCCTGCCCTCGAGCGACGGATTGCCAGCTTGCGCCAGCAGCGCGGCTGGACCTTGAAGGAGGCTGCCGAGGCCAGCGGCGTGTCGGCCTCGACCTTGTCGAAGATCGAGCGCGGCGACCTGTCGCCGACCATCACCACGCTGCAGAAGATCGCCGGCGGTTTCGACCTGGACGTGATCCAGTTGCTGGCCGGCCAGCAGGAGTCACCCCGGCTGCTGGGGCGGCGCAGCATCACCCGCGCGCGCACCGGCAGCGTTCACCGGTCGCCGACCTGCATCAACGAGGTGATGTGCCACGACCTGAAGCACAAGCGCATGACCCCGTTGTGCACCACCGTCAGCGCCCGCTCGGTCGACGACTACAGCACCTGGCCGCGCACCGACGCCGAGATCTTCCTGTTCGTGGTCAAAGGCACGCTGGTGGTGAACAGCCGCCTGTACCAGCCGATCGAACTGGGCGAAGGCGATGCGATGTACTACGACGCCAGCACCGAGCACATCTGGACCACCAAGGGCCCCGAGGACGCGGTGGTGCTGTGGTTGATCAGCGACCAGCGCGCGTGACCGGCCCAGCCAGCACGCCACCACCGGAGCCCAGCGATGCCTGCGCCGAATGCCGCCGCGCGACACCCCGACACCTACCAACGGCTGCGTGAAGCGGCACTGGCCATGTTCTGCGCCAAGGGTTACCAGGGGACCAGCCTGCGTGACCTGGCCCGCGACCTGGGGGTGCAGGCAGGCTCGCTGTACCACCACATCGAAAGCAAGCAGGCGCTGCTCTTCGAATTGCTGGAAGAGGCGCTGGAGTGCCTGCTGAGCGAGACCCGGCGGGCGTTGAAGGATCCCGCGCGGCCGCAGTTGCGCCTGCGGCGATTCGTGTTGGCGTGGATGAACGTTCAGGCCAGCCAGGACCATAGCCTGCGGTTGCTCGAACGGGAAACCTGCCACCTTTCGGCCATTCAGCAGGCGCGTATCGACCAGCTGCGCCAGGCTCACCAGGCTTGCCTGCAAGGCATCCTTGCCAACCTGGCACCCACGTTGATGCACTCCCCGAGGCACCTGCAAATGCTGACTCAGGCAGTGCTGGGCATGATGCAAGGCGCATTGCCGCTGGTGCGCCAGGGGCCGGCCGCCGGCGAGGGGGTCGAGCAGCTCCTGGCGATCATCCAGCGAGCCGTGCAAGCGCCTGCCGGCCATCGATGAGACGGGGGTCAGTACACGCCACCCCCGGCAAGCGAAGCGCCATTCGTCTTGAAGCGTCCCGCCAACCCCTGCAACCCGCGCATCAACACCGTGGTATCGACCCCGACGGCAACGAAACTCGCGCCCAACTCGAGGCAGCGGCGCGCCAGTCGATCATCGCCTGTGAGGATGCCAGCGGCCTTGCCGGCCGCGACGATACACGTGATGGCCTGTTCGATAGCCGACAACACATCGGCATGGCCAGGGTTACCGCGATGGCCCATGGCGGCGGACAGGTCGGCAGGCCCGATGAACACACCATCGACCCCCTCGACTGCGGTGATCGCGTCGAGGTTGCGCAACCCTTCCAGGCTCTCGACCTGAACCAGCAGGCAAACCTGCTCGTCTGCGCTGTCCAGGTAGTCCGCCTGGGTATTCCACCGCGAGGCACGCGCCAGGCCGCTGCCGACACCGCGTATGCCACGGGGTGGATAGGTCACGGCGCGCACCAGCTCGCGTGCCTGTTCGGCCGTTTCGACCATGGGTATCAACAGGGTCTGGGCGCCGATGTCGAGCAGTTGCTTGATCGTCGCGGTATCCCCCGTGGCGGGCCGGACCACGGGCTGGGATGCATAGGGTGCAATGGCTTGAAGCTGCCCGAGGATGCTGCGCAAATCGTTCGGCGCATGCTCGCCGTCGATCAGCAGCCAGTCGAAACCGGCATTGGCCGCGAGCTCGGCGCAGTAGGGGTCAGCCAACCCCAGCCAGAGGCCGATCTGCGCTTGCTGGTCGTGCAACCTGCGCTTGAATGCGTTGTTCATGGTGGGTCTCGCTCATCGAAGGCAACGGGTGGTCAGGCTAAGTGGCAAGAGACGCTGCCGTACTCGCCGAAGTCGGCCACGACCGTGTCGCCTTGCACGACATCGATCGGGCGAATGAACGACCCCGCCAGGACCACCTGGCCGGGCTGCAAGGTGACGCCATGCCGGTGCAGCCGGTTGGCGAGCCAGGCCACGCCATAGGCTGGGTGATTGAGCACCCCCGCCGCCAGCCCGGTTTCCTCGACCTCACCGTTCTTGCTGACGATGGCACCGATACGGCGCAGATCGGTATCGACAAGGTCTGGCTTGAATGCACGCCCGCCAAGCACCAGCGCCGCATTGGCTGCGTTGTCGCTAATGGTGTCGAGCACGGTTCGCGTGCGGCCGCTTTCACTGTCGCGGCGCTGGATGCGGGCATCGAGCAGTTCCAGCGCGGGGGTGATGTAGGCGGTCGCATCCAGCACGTCGAACAGGGTGCAATCGGGCCCGCTCAAGGGCTTGGCCAGGATGAAGGCAAGCTCGGCCTCGACCTTGAGTTCGATGAACTTTTCCGTCGCGATACGAGCGCCATCGGCATGCAACATGTCATCGAGCAATACGCCGAAATCCGGCTCGTCGATGTTCACCGCCCGCCGCATGGCCTTGGAGGTGAGGCCGATCTTGTGGCCCTTGATGACCCGCCCGGCTGCCACCTTGTGAGCGACCCAGGCGGACTGGATCGCGTAGGCATCGGCCAGGTTCATCTGCGGGTACTGCAAGGAAAACTGCCGGCATTGCCTGCGTTCACGTTCGGCCTGCTCCAGGCTCAACGCGGCGTTGTGCAATTGCTCGGGGCTCAATGAAGGGATCATCGCTCCTGCTCCACGCCGTTGCGCAGAATGCCTACGCCCTGAACCTCGACCTCGACCACGTCGCCTGGCTGCAGGAACCGCGGCGGGTCGAAGCGAATGCCGGCCCCGGTCGGCGTGCCGGTGACGATCAGGTCGCCGGTTTCGAGCGTGGTGAAGGTCGACAGGTAGGCGATCAGTGCGGGGAAGTCGAACATCAGGCGCGCCGTCGTGTCGTCCTGGCGAACCTCACCGTTGACCCGCGTCTGCACGCGCAGGTCGTCGTAGCCCTCGGTAAACTCATCCGCGCTGACCACCCAGGGCCCATAGGCGCCGGAGCGGTGGAAATTCTTGCCCTGGGTTACGTTGAACTTGGCGTGGTGCACCCAGTCACGGATCGTCCCCTCGTTGACGCAGGTCAGCCCGCCGATGTGTTCGAGCGCCTGCTCCCTGGGGATGCGCCGGCCGCCCTTGCCGATCACGATGCCGATTTCGCCTTCGTAGTCGAGTTGCTGCGACTCCAACGGCTGCAACAGCGCCTGCTCAGGTGCGGCGAACGAATCCGGGACACGCATGAAAATGCTCGGGTAGCGTGGCAGGTCGCTGCCGTCCTTGTACTCGGCATTGCGCTGGGCATAGTTGACGCCGATGCAGAAAATCTTCCTGGGCTCGGGTATCGGCAATTGCAGCACCACCTCCGCCAACGGGTAGTCGGCCCCGATGCCCTCGGCGAACTGCCGTGCCTGATCCCGGGTGGCGGCACTGGCAGCCAGCAGTTGCGCTACACCGCCGATGTGCGGCAAGCGCTTGCCCAGGTCGATGACGCCGTCGTTGACGACTGCGCCCCAGCAGGTGGCGTCTTGGTAAGTATAGGTCACGAGTTTCATGCGTCGAATCCAAATAGCTGAGCGGGATTGGTCACGAGGATGCGTTCGAGGGTGGCGGCATCGGCTGCGAAGCGGTACAGCAGTTCCATCAGCGCGCCTTCGTTGGGCGGTTGCTTGACGGAGATCGGATGTGGCCAGTCGCTGCCCCAGATGCAGCGCTCGGGCGCCGCCTCGATCAACGTGCGGGCCAGCGGCACCACGTCATCCCAGGGCTCGCCCTGGGTGGAGATCTTCTCGCTGAGCGACAGCATCACCCAGAAATTCCCCTCGCCCAGCAAGCCGAGCACTTTGTCCAGGTTCGGGTCCTGGCGCCCCAGTGCGGGCTTGGGTCGGCCCATGTGATCGAGCACCACCGGGATGTCCAGCTGCTCGAAGTCGCTCAACTGGGCGGCGATCCCGTCCGCCGAAGGTTGCACCTTGACGTACCAGCCCAGTTCCTTGACCAGAGCCAATGCGCGCTTGAGCTGCGTCGGCGTGAAGCTGATACCCAGCCCTGCCCGGCTGAACCGTGCGCCACGTACGCCGGCGTCCTGCAAGCGTTGCAACTGGGCCTCGTTGCCTTCGAGCAACACGGCGGCATTGGCGCAACCCAGGTAGCGTTTGGCCGGCTGACCGGCATTGAGACCTTCGAGCGCATCGATCACCACGCTGTGGTCGGCGCCATAGGTGGTGGCCTGCACGATCACGCCGCGCTGGATACCCAAGGTGCGGTGCAGGTCGCGCGCCACCTCCCAGGTTGCCGACGGCATGGTGTAGGCGGCATCTGGCTGCACGGGGTAGCGCTCGGGCGGGCCGAACACATGGAACTGGCTGTCGCAGGCCAATGCCGGCGGCAACGGCGACGGCGCCCGGGGATTGGGGTCGAAGGGTAGGTAGTTCGCCATGGGGTCTGCTCTTGTTGTGAGGCTTGGCGAGACTTTAAAAAGCCCGAGCCCCCCCAACAACCGCCCTGCCGCAGTTCGTTCCACCAGGTGGACTCTTTGCGCTCGGCCGGCTTTTTTGCCGCGGTCAGGGTCGCTAACAATAAGCCTCCCCTTCGCAGATGGAGCCCGCCATGACCACGCGTCAGACCATTCACCTGGAGCAGTTCGCCCACACCAATCCGATCCCCGCAGCGTGCCGCCGCGGCCCACTGTTGATGAGCGGTATCATCAATGGCAACGACCCGCAGACCGGGGAGCTACCGCCTGACCTGGAGTCACAGACCGGCAATATGTTCGCGCATGTTCGCAGCATCCTGGCCGCCGCTGGCGCAACTTGCGAGCACATCGTGAAGATGACGGTGTGGATGCAGGATCGCGACCGTCGAGGCCCACTCAATGAGCATTGGCTGGAAATGTTCCCCGATGCCGACAACCGCCCTGCTCGCCACGCCGTCCAGGCCGCGACGCCTTCGAAGTTCCTGATCCAGTGCGATATCACCGCCTGGGTGGACTGAGCCAGGAAGGCGGCAACACCCGAAAAAGTCCATGCAATGGAACGAAACACCCCGAGGTGATTGTCTCCCGTACTGGCAACAGACCACTATCGAAGCCGGCCCGATCCCAGCTGAACTTCCAGCTGTACACCGCACTGCGAGACGCCGATGAACGACACCGACAACAACCTAGCCAGCGACAACGGTACATCGACCGTGAGGGCATTGAGCCGCGCCTTCCAGGTGCTGCGCATTCTCGCCCTCGGGCAAGAGCAAGGCATGCGTCTGGTCGACGTGGTGCGGCACACCCAGCTGTCTCGGCCAACGGTGCATCGCCTGCTGCATGCGTTGATGGACGAAGGTGCCGTCGAACAGGACCCAGGCACCCGGCGTTACCGGGTAGGCAGTGAAATCTCCATGCTGGCCCTGGCGCGGCCATCACGCTCGCCCCTGCGCAAGCTGGCCGAGCCGCACCTGCAGTACCTGAGCGATCAGCTGGGCGACACCGTGTTCATTACCGTGCGAAGCGGCAGGGACTCGGTATGCCTGGACCGTCGACTCGGGACGTTCCCGATCAAGGTCATGTCCATCGACGTCGGCACCCGCCGCCCGCTGGGCGTGGGAGTCGCCGGCGTGATGCTGCTGTGCGGCTTGCCGGACGACGAAGCGGCCTACCTGCTGCAGCTGAACGAGGCACGCCTGCAGGCCTGCAACCTGACCATCGATGAGGTCAAGGCCAGGCTCGCGGCCGCCCGCGAGAAAGGATTCGCCTACACCTCCCAGGGCGTGACCAAGGGCACAGCCGCCCTGTCGGTACCGATCTACGGCACAGCCGGGGACATCGTCGCCGCACTCAGCGTCGCTGCGGTTGCCGGCAACCTGACGCAGGACGATGTCGCCGCCACGGCTGCGGTGCTCAGCGAACAGGCCTTGCAGATCAGCAAACGGCTCAAGGCGCTTGGGCACTGACTCACCGCTTCGAGCGCCCCTCTGGCCACCGTCATACAGATTGTTCCACACAAGAATAAGAGGAACTGAAACATGAGCGCCGACACACGTCACGCTATCGCCCAACCGACCCTGGCCGGGTCCGAGGATGTCCTGAAAAAGGTCGCCTGGCGCATCCTGCCATTTCTGTTCATCAGCTACGTGCTGTGCAACATCGACCGCTCCAACGTCGCCATCGCGCATTTGCAGTTCAGTGCCGAGATCGGCCTGAGCGCCGCGCAATACGGCCTTGGTGCCTCATTGTTCTTCATTGGCTACATCCTTTTCGAAGTGCCCAGCAACATGATGCTCGAACGCTTCGGCGCACGGGTCACGCTCACCCGCATCATGGTGCTCTGGGGACTGGTCACCGCAGGGTTCATGCTGGTGCAGAGTGTCGGCGCGTTCTACCTCGCGCGCATCCTGCTAGGTATCGCCGAAGCAGGTTTCCTGCCCGGCATGATTCTCTACCTCAGCTACTGGTTTCCCGCCTCACGGCGTGGGCGCATCACCTCGTGGTTCACCCTTGGCATCCCGGTGGCCGGGGTGATCGGCAGCCCGCTGTCGGGCTTCCTGATGACCCACTTCGACGGTTGGCATGGGCTCAGCGGCTGGAAATGGATGTTCATCATCGAAGGGGGCATCACCGTGTTCGTGGGCCTGCTGGCGTGGTTCATGCTCGATGACCGCCCCGCCACCTCCAAGCGCCTCTCGGCCGAAGAGAAAAGCCTGCTGAACAAGGCGATCGAAGCCGAGCACGTGGTAAAACCCGGCGCCCCGGAGGGTCCGGTCAAACTGCTCGCCACCCTGCGTTCCCCGATCACCTTGTCGCTGGGTTTCGTGTACTTCTCCATCGTCATGTCGATGGTCGTGCTCAACTACTGGGCGCCTTCGTTCATCAAGGAGTCCATCGGCGGCAGCACCCGCGACATCGCCTGGTACTCCGCCGGCCTGTATGCCGTGGGGGCGATCGGCATGCTGGTGCTGGGTTGGCTGTCGGACCGCTTCATGCTGCGCCGCGCCTTCGTTGGCGCATCGCTGATCGCCGGGGCACTGACCTACGCCGTCATCGCTTCGCAAGCGGTATCGGGCATGGCGGCCTACGCGGTGCTGAGCCTTGCAGCCTTCTTCACCTACGGCTCGATGCCGGTGTTCTGGAGCATCCCGGCCTCGGTACTGAGCAAGAAAGCCACGGCCGTGGGCATTGCAGCGATCAGCGCACTGGCCAACTTCGCCGGCATGATCGGCCCGGTCGTCATCGGCTGGTCGAAAAGCGTTACCGGGTACTACGCCGCTGGGGTCTACCTGCTGGCCGTGACCATGCTCCTCGGCGCCGTGGTGGTGCTGGTCAGGCGGGGCAAGCAGCCGATCACAAGCGCTTGAGCGAGCTCTGCAGATCGGCGAAACGGTAGGATTCGGTGACCCGCCCATCGATCTTGAGCGCGGCACGATCGCGCTCGGCCTGCTCGCGCATGGCCTCGCTGATGTTGATGTTCAGCGCTATCTGGCGGGGCATGAAATCGGCATCCGTCTCCTTGACCGGCACCGCCGTCTTTTGCAGCTGGGCGATACTCTGCTCGGACAGTTGGGTCGGGTGGATGATGCGCTGCACATCACGCTCGCTGCGTCGGTCATTGCTTCTGATGGTGAAGTCCGGCGCGGCCATCCGGCCGTTCGGGCTGTACATCACCGCCGTGACGAGCCGATCCAGCGCGCAGTCTTCCTCCTTGCGCCGGTGGGTGATATCACGCACCGGGCGCTCCGGCAGCGCCAGGCGGGTGATGCCGAAATCATTCAGGGCACCGAGCACTTCACAAGGGTCGGCGGGCACCTGCACCTCGCGCCGGGCAGGCCAGAAATCGAAGTTACCGTGCCCTCCCCACCAACCGCCCACGTGGATGGCGAAGATCTCTGGATAGACCTTGCGTTCGCTCCTGCGAACCGGCTTCGAATCGTAGAAGCACATGCACGCCAGCTGGATCAGGTGAGTCGCGCCGAGTGCGGCCAGCGGCTCGTAGATCAGGATGCCCAGGCGATCATGGGCAGCCCAGTTGGCGAACACATCACCACTGCCGGCGGGCTTGCCGTCCAGCTCGACCTCGTAGAAATCGGTTCTCAACGCGTCGATCACATGCATACGGGTTCCTCGCGGGTGGATGTTCGACTCAGGCCGGGATGATGCATTGGACTTCACCGGCCTCGACGCGCACGGCATAGGTTTTCAGGGCGCATTCGGCCGGCCCCTCCAGCACGGCACCGGTCTGGATATCGAAACGGGCGCCATGCAGCGGGCATTCGATCTCGGTCCCTTCCAGCCAACCGTCCGACAACAGCGCATAGGCATGAGGGCAGACATTCTCGGTGGCGAAGTAACGATCATCGACTCGGTACACGGCGATCATCCTGCCATCGACTTCGCAGGCAAACGCAGTATCGGGCGGCACCTGTTCGGCATCGCAGACTTTGGCCCAGACAGCTTCCATCAGACAACCCTCCTTCCCGGGATCATTTCCCTGTTGTTGTTTGCGCCGACTTCAGGGCCGAAGCGTAGATTTCAGCCAGGGGCTCGTTACGCTTCATCGCCCGCCTGATCGCCGAGATGTCCCTGTTGCGGTTCGCGCCAATGGCGCACACCAATCGATCGTCGCTGCTCCAGCCCATCGCCAGCCACTGGTCGGTGTGGACATCGCCCAGGTAGGCGTACTTGCTGGCCAGCTGTGGGATGCCCAGGCACTGGATGGCGCTGGTGTATTGGTCGGACGATAACCAGGGCATCTCGCCATAGGCAGCCGAGCGATCTCCCGCAGCGGCGCTACCGGCCACCCCGCCCTGCTCCCCGGCCGCGGTCCAGGACTCGGAGCGGGTGTGCACGCCGAGCTGCGTCACCGGGTAGCGGGTCACCTCCCCCGCCGCAAAGATGTTGGGATCCTGGGTCGCGCAGTTTCTGTCGACAACGACACCATCATCGACGTCCAGGCCGCAGGTGCCGGCGAGTTCCGCGTTCGGCTGAACCCCGATGCCCACCACTACCACATCGGCGAGCACCGGGCCGGCAGACGTCTGCACCAGGGTTTTTCCGGCAGCGCCACGTTCGATCGCGTTGACATTCACTTGCAACTGAAGCTCCACCCCGTTACCGGTGTGCAGCGCTTGCGCCCAGCGGCTCAGCGCCTGGCACCCCGTGCGGGCGAGCAGCTGCGGCTGCGCCTCGAGGACCGTCACCCGGCAGCCGCGCTGGCGAGCGGCAGCTGCGACTTCAAGGCCGATGAAGCCGCCGCCGATGATCACCACATGGGCATGGCTGGCCAGCACGCTGCGTAGCGCCAGCGCATCTTCGAAGGTTCTCAGATAGTGGACAGGCGCCTGGGCTACCTCGGCAGACAGCTTCCTGACCCGGGAGCCGGTGGCGATCACCAGCTTGTCATAGGCCAGTGACTGGCCGGTATCGAGGTGCAGGCGCGCTGCCTCGCGGTCGATCTCGCCCACCGCTGCGCCGCTGATCCACTCGATACGCGACTCGGTGCGCAAGCCCAGGTCCGCGAGCAGGCTCGGCGATGAATCGTCGCCAAGCAGAAAGCGCTTGGACAGGTGCGGCCGGTCATACGGCAGTTGCCGCTCGTTGCTGACCATGGCAAGCCGCGCCTGCGGCTTGGCGGCCAGCAGGCTTCTGGCCGCTCGATGGCCGGCCGGCCCGCCGCCGACGATGACGAACTGCTCCATGGCACCCTCCCGAGATCGCTGATGGAGGGACTCTAACGGGCGGTCTCCTGTACTACAATGCACACATTTTCACGATTACAAGTAGTACAGATTGGGAGTCGAGATGCCGCGATTCAGAGAGATCGCCGAGCTGCTGCGCAAACGTATCGATACCGGCCTGATTGCCCCAGGCGACAAGCTGCCCTCCTTGCGTCGACTCGCCAGCGACACCGGCTGCAGCGTCGTCACCGTGTACCGCGCCTACGAGCTGCTCGAGTCGCAGGGCCTGTGCCAGTCCCGCGACCGCTCCGGTTTCTACCTGTGTGGTCCGACCAAAGCCAGCGTTCAGCGCTTCGCCAAGGACATGCCGGTGATGCCGGCAGACACCGTCCGGGCACTGGATGGGGCAGTTGCCGGCCGGCACTTTCACGCCCGGGCAGCGGCAGCCACATTGCCCGCCGCCGACCTCGTCGCCATGCAGGGCCTGAACAAGTTGCTGCGCCGCACGTTGCTGCGCGCCCACTCGCCGCTGGACCACGCGCCTGATGGCGACCCGGAACTGATCACGGCGATCCTGCAACGGGCCGGGCGGAGAGAGCTCTACCCAGGGCCCGAACAGGTGATCCTCACCCGCTCGGCGATGGAGGGGTTCAATCTCTGCCTCGACAGCCTGGTGCAAGACGCCGGCCCCGTCCTGGTCGAAAGCCCCTCGTTCCACCCGGTGCTGGAAAGCCTGCGCCACCGTGGCATCAAGGCGCTGGAAATCTACTCGCACCCGCAACAGGGCATCGACCCTGAACAGTTCGAGCACATCCTCAAGACCACGGGCGTGAAGCGCTGCGTATTGATGGGCTGCAACCGCTTCCCCACCGGCGTGACCTACACGCGGGACACCCTGGAGCGACTGGTGCGCGCCGCCCGCCAGCACGACGCTGTGATCATCGAAAACGACATGACTGCGGAACTGGGCTACGGCGAGCTACGCAGCCCCTCGCTTGGCGAGTTCGACAGCGATGGCCGGATCGTGCAGTTCGGTGGCACCACTTCGTACCTGTCGTCTGCTTTCGAGATCGGCTGGGTCATGGCGGGCAGGCACACCCGCCAACTGAGCACCAACCGCCATCTTGGCGCCACCCACTTGCCGCACCCGGCACTGCAGGGGGCACTCGCCGAATACCTGAAGGGGCGCAAGATCGAGCGCGACCTGCGCGACACCTGCCTGAAGCTGAAGCAGCGGATGAGCCAGGGTATCGAGTTGCTCAAGGCCTCGTCGGCGGGAAGGGTTGTCGTCTCCTCCCCGGATGGCGGTTACATGTGCTGGGTCAGAGGGCCACGAGGTTTCGACTCGATGAAGCTGGCCACGACTGCGAGCCATGACCTCTTCGATTTCATACCTGGACCTTTCTTTTCGCCCGCGGGGTCGTTTTCGAACTTCATGGCGCTGAATTTCTCGGCGCCCTGGACGGCTGAACGCATCGAGAAACTGCAGCGACTCGTCGAGCGGGTGTTCGACCGCCAGGAGTGAGCGTGAGTTGACGCCCGTCCACTCAACAATGCGCATGCCAAGCCTTCGACCAAACCGCTCAAGAGGAGCGGTCATTGATGGGTTGTCATGGCGAAACCGAGTAGAAACAGGGTCAAGGCTGCTCGCCAGCGAGGAAAGCCTTGCTGATACTCCGGAAGCTCTCATGGCCGGCACTGCGCAACGATTCGAAGACCACCCTCTCACGGGTCACGCACTGGACACCCGCCGCGCTCATCCGTTGCAACCCTGCCGCATGGTTGTACTTGCTGCGGCTGGACGTAGCATCGGAGGCGGGAGGAGTTTCACAACACTGCGCCTCTCAGCCGCAGACCAGCAACCTGCTCGCAATTGAAACCTGCCGCTGCCAGCACCCGGTCGGAATCAGCGCCGAATTGCGGTGCAGCATACGGCACTCGGCCAGGGGTACGACTGAAAGTGGTTGCACGGGTGAAGCCCCTGTAGCGGCCAAGCTCCGGGTGCTCGAAATCCGCGACGAGCGCTTCGGACTGGCATTGCGGATGGTCGAACATCTCGTCTACTCGACGCGCAGCGGCGCATGGCACCTGCTCGCCAAAAATGACTTCCCACTCCAGCGCCGAATGCTGGGCAAGCGCCTCGTGCAATTGGGGCACGATCACCTCGACCTGTTCGGCCCGCTTGCGCACCGTGTCGAAACGGGCGTCGTGGAACAGGTGTTGCAAACCGGTCTTCTCACACAGCGCCTGCCAGAAATGCGGCGTATTGGCGGAGATGTAGAGGTGTCCTTCGCGGGTAGGATGAATGCCGGTAATGCCGCCCGAGCGCATGTCGCGGTCGATTTCCTGCGCTTCGCCTTCAGCCCATACCAACCGGGCAGACTGCATCGCCAGGGCGCTGCGCAGCAGCGAAACGCCAACTTCCTGCCCCTTGCCCGAGCGCTCGCGCTCGTACAGTGCAGAGGACACCGCGCCGGCCACCATCGCCGCCGCGTAGTAGTCGACGACCGAACCATAGAGGATTTCCGGCGGGCAACCTGGCTTGGCCTGGGCCGAGCACATGCCGGTCATGGTCTGCAGCACTTGGTCGTATCCGGCCTTGTTCTGCAACGGGCCGGTATCGCCGTAGCCACTCACCGCGCAGTACACCAGGCGCGGATTGATACGGCTCAAGTCGGCATAGCCGATACCCAGGCGCGCCGGCACCGCTGGGCGAAAGTTGTGGACCAGGACGTCGGCGCTGCGCACCAGCCTGTATAGGACCTCCAGCCCTTCGGCGGTTTTCAGGTCGAGCGCGATGCCCACTTTGCTGCGGTTGACACCCAGGAAGGCGCGGCTCTCGTTGGCGAGTGTGGAGGGGTATCGACGCAGATTATCGCCCAGCGGCGGCTCGATCTTGATTACCGTTGCGCCCTGGTCCGCCAGCAACGAGCAACCGTAAGGGCCGGCGATGTACGCACTGAGATCCAGGACGGTGATACCGGCAAGCGGCCCGGCAGGGGTGGAGTGATCGACGTTCAGGGCTGGTTTCACTTGGCTTCTCCGATCTTGTTATGGCTGCACGGCGGGCAGCGCTCACGCCGCTGCCGTGGTGAGTCGGACCATTTTGCGGAGGCCAAGAGTTAAATAAAATGGCTTTTTAATATATTCAAAATCAATAAAAACTGGACTCATACCGATTGCATTTGCAACGCCAACTCATGGCGAAGGACGTCGATCAGCCGCGCCTTGGCGGTGTTGCGCTTCCATAAAAGCCCGATGGGTCGAGATAGGCCAGGTGCCGGCAAGGGGATTTGCGCCAGCTCATCGAGGCCTGCATGCAGGGGCCGCCAGCGCGGCACCAATGACACCCCAAGGTTGCCACGAACCATGGCGGCAATGGCGTCGAGCGCATCGATCTCGAAGCGCTCATGGGGTTGGATACCGGCCTGCAACAGGTACTTCGCGGCCATCACTCCGCCCCAGGAACTGCGGTGGTAACGGATGAATGGCTGTGTAGCCAGCAATTCGTGGGGGTCGACGTTCGCCAACTCCCTGGGTGCCAGCACCACGAAAGGCTCGTCGCTGACCGGCTGCCAGGTGAACTCCTTGGGCAACTCGAACTGTGGCTTGACCAGCAAGGCGATATCGATCTGGCCCGACACCACTTTCTGATACAGCTCGGTCGAGAACGCCGGCTCGAGGTGCGGGTGCAGATGAGCGTAGTTCTGGATGAGGTTGGCCAGCACGTTGGGCACCAGGTAACTCAACGCCGTGGTAATGCAGCCGATCCGCAATTCGCCCACGACGCTATCCAGGGCAGCGATCGCCCGTAGCTCCCCTGCCCTCGCCAGCAGCTCCCTGGCCGGCTCCAACAACGCCTGACCGGCACCGGTGAGCTGCATGCGCCTGCCTGCACGGGTCAGGATCGGCTGCCCCAGTTCGTTCTCCAGCGCCTTGATTCGCTGAGCGACTGCGGTCGGCGTCAGGTTCAGCTTGCGAGCCGCCGCAGCGGTGGAGCCGAGCTCGGCGACTTGCAGGAAACTGTCTAGATAGCGAGTGTCCATAGTGAACTTTTGTTGGATTTTGAAGATAAGAAAAACTACTTTAACTGCATTTTTGTTTTTTGCAACATACGGTCGCCAGCCATCTGAAGCGCTGGTTACCAACAACAACGCTGAAGATGACTGCCCCATCCTTCAGCCCGGCATGACGTTCCAGGCGTCAGGCTGGCCAATAGTGAGATGCCCACAATGCGCAGCAAACTCTTTGTTCCGGGTTCGCGCCCTGAGCTATTCGATAAAGCCATGGGCTGCGCCGCTGACGCCCTCAGTTTCGATCTTGAAGATGCCGTGGCTGCGGGTTCGAAAGTTCAGGCTCGCGAACAGCTGCGTGATTATCTGAGCCGCCCGCGCCTGACCGACAAGACCCTGATCGTTAGAATCAACGCGCAAGACACGGCGTATTACGCCGACGATCTGAGAGCGCTGGTCAATTGCAACATCGATATCGTCAACCTGCCCAAGGTCGAGTCGGCCGAACAGATCATCCGCCTGGCCGAAGACCTGCAGCAGCTCGAGGCGCAATGCCGACGCACCTCACCGCTGAAGATCCTGGCCAACATCGAATCCCCGCGCGGCCTGCGCCTGGCCAGCGAGATCGCGGCGGCCCATCCACGTGTCATGGGGCTGCAACTGGGCTTTGCCGATTTGCTCGAACCCCTGGGAATCGATCGTCATGAACCGCGCCTGATTCAAGCCATCCAGCTGACGGTGCGGCTGGCAGCCGGTGAAGCCGGCATTGCCGCCTACGATGCGGCTTACCCCTCCATCAAGGATCCGGCCCTATACGCCGCCGAGGCGCGCTATGCCAGGCAACTGGGCTTCACCGGCAAATCCTGTATCCACCCCACCCAAATCGAGATGGCCAACGAAGCGTTCCTGCCTTCGGACGCCGAAATCGAAAAAGCCCGACGCATCGTTGCCGCCGCAGAACAGGCCGCAGCCGACGGCATGGGCGCCTACCAGGTCGATGGCCAGATGGTCGACGGGCCATTCGTGGTCCGTGCCGAGCAAATCCTGCTGCAAGCCCGCCAGGCAGGGCTGCTTCAACACTGAAACCGAGGCCCGCCCACGAGCGAGCAGATAGATCCCGAACCTACAACAATAATGAGGTTTCACCATGTCCATGACCCCGGATATCGCGAAGCGCGCTGTGCCCATTGAAACCACTCCTGAAAGCGGCCTGTGGCATAGGCTGTTCCAGATCCATGTCAGCTTCATTCCGCTTCCGGTCTACATCGTGCTGTGCGTGCTGGTTGCAAGCATCGTTGCCGTCGGCAAGGTCGGTACCGACCTGATGACGATGATCGCCATCATCGGCCTGGGCGGCGCTACCTGCGCGGAAATCGGCAAGCGTATTCCCTACCTCAACAAGATCGGCGGTGCAGCTATCATCTCTGCTTTCCTGCCGTCGTACCTGGTGAGCATTGGCTGGGTACCGGATGCGGTCACCACCTCTGTCACCAGCTTCACCAAGTCGAGCAACTTCATCTACCTGTTCGTCTCTTCCGTGGTGGTCGGCAGCATCTTCACCATGGACCGCGACATGATCATCAAGGGCTTCGCGAAGATCTTCCTGCCGTTGATGGTGGGTTCGATCCTGGCATTCGTCACCGGTGGCCTGGTCGGCATGGCGGCGGGCCTGGACCTGAAGCAGGTGCTGTTCTTCGTCAGCGTACCGGTGATGGGCGGCGGCCTCGGTGAAGGTGCGATCCCGCTCTCGGTGGGCTACGGGGAAGTCATGGGCATCGAGTCTGGCAAGGTCCTCGCGCAGGTGCTGCCAATCATCCTGCTGGCCAACCTGTTCGCCATCGTCCTGTGCGGCGTCATGAGCGCGGTGGGCAAGCGCTTCCCGCACCTGACCGGTAACGGCCGCTTGCAGGTGGGTGAAAGCGGCCCGGAACTGGCGACGAAAGCCGAGGCGCCGCAACAAGGGCTGAACATCGAGTGGGTGATCGCCGCCGGCATGAGCGCGGTCACGCTGTACCTGGCCGGTGTCTTGCTGCACCAGTTGTTCGGGCTGCCTGGGCCTGTCTGCATGCTGTTCCTGGCGGTGCTGCTGAAGCTGTGCAACGGCGTACCGAAGCGCCTGGAAGAAGGCTCGCGCACGCTGTTCAAGTTCTTCATGGCTTGCGTCACCTACCCGCTGCTGTTCGCCAACTCGATTGCGGTCACCCATTGGCACGAGCTGATCTCGGCGTTCCATGTCGCCAACCTGCTGGCGATCTTCACCACGGTGCTGACGTTGATTCTGGTCGGTTTCGCCATGGCCCGCCGCCTGGGGCTGCACCCGGTCGAGGCCGGTATCGTCAACGGCTGCCACAGCGGCCTGGGTGGCACCGGCGACGTCGCCATCCTCACCGCTGCCGGGCGCATGGAACTGATGCCGTTCGCCCAGATCGCCACGCGCATCGGCGGGGCGATCACGGTCATGGCAGCGCTGCTGATCTTCGCCCACGTTGGGCCCTGATGCCTGCCACTGCCTTGATTACCTTGAGGACATACCCATGACCGCCAATACCAGTCGTCGAAATTTTCTGTCAGGCACCTGCGCGGCCGCTCTATGGTTGGTTTCCGAACGCGTACTCGCAGGAACGCCAGTGCCAGCCGCCGCCAGCATCCCCAACTCCAGCGCATCGCAGCGCCCCCGTCTGCGTGTGCAGGCAGGCGCCTGCGACGCACATATTCATATCATCGACCCGGGCTTCGCACCTGCCGTCGCCGGTACCCCCGCGGTCGCTGGCATGTCGGTCGACGACTATCGTCAGCTCCAGCGCAGCAATGGCACGACCCGTGTCGTGATCGTCCAACCCAAATACTACGGGACCGACAACCGTTGCACCCTGGACGCCGTCGCGCGCTTCGACGGTCAGGCTCGCGGTATCGCGGTGGTTCACCCGTCCATCAGCGAGGCCGAACTGGAGCGGCTGGCTGCCGGCGGCATTCGTGGCTTGCGCTTCAGCCTGTGGAATCCCAAGGACACGGTGACCACGCCCGAGATGATCCTGCCCTTGGCCGAGCGTATCGCTGCATTGGGTTGGCATATCCAGTTGCACCTGTCCGGCGACCAGATCGTCCAACACCAGGCCCTGCTCGACAAGGTCAAGGTACCGATGGTCTTCGATCACATGGGGCGCCTGCCGCCCGCCCAAGGGACCGCGCACCCTGCGTTCGCCATGATCGGACGCTGGCTCGACGCTGACCGTGCCTGGGTGAAGTTGTCCGGGGCCTACCTCAATACCGCCGAAGGCGGCCCTGGATACGCCGACGCCTCACGCGTTGCACGGGCATTCGTCAAGGCGGCCCCCGAACGCCTGGTGTGGGGCAGTGACTGGCCGCATATCACCGAACAACGGCATAAGCCTGACGATTCGCTGCTGCTCGACCTGATCAGTGGTTGGGCGAGTACCGCCGAGACCCAGCGCATACTGATCGAGAACCCGCAAGCCTTGTATGGCTTCCATTGAAAAATGGCGGGATCCAACCGGTTGTCGAGGATCTGACCAGGCCTTGGCGATCACGGCCATGGCCCTGGCCGTGATCGCATTCGACCGCAAGCGGGTGATCGGGTCAGTCAGCGCGGGGCACTGACATCGGTCTGCCCGGTAGCCAGTAACGCCCCCCGGACAAAACCACTGCGCAGGCTGCGCTCGACGAAATCACGCACGTACGCGGCGGCTGCATCATTGCCCCTGGGCACCGCCATGGCTTGGCGGATAGCCGTGAAGGCGCCATCGAGCACCCGATAGCGCGCGTCCGCGTCCGCCACTTTCTGCAGGGGCTGGCGAACACCAGCCGCCGCATCCAGGCCTTGCTCGATGAACAGGTCGACGGCCCCGGCCGAGGTTTCGGCGCGCACCAGTTCGGCATGCTCAAGCGTGCGGCTCAGGTACAGGTCGTAAGCCGCCCCTTTGCCAACGGCCAGGCGCAGGCCTGCAGCGTCCAACTGATCGACGCTGGCGAACGGCGCCTCCTGCTTGACCAGGTAAGTACCCTCGATCAGCACATAGGGCTCACTGAAGAAGATCTGCGCTTCGCGAACCGGTTCGATGGCCAGGAAGGCCAGGCTCCAGGCACCCTCCTCCAGCGCCGCGAAGACTTTGCCGGCGGCATCGAAGGTACGCATGTTCAGGGTGACGCCGAGTTCTTCGGCCAGTGCCTTGGCCAGGGCGACCGAGACGCCCTGGGGCTCGCCGTCGGGTCCGCGTTGGGCGAGGACGGGGTTGCCGAAGTTGATGGCGGCGGTGAGGATGCCGTTGGGGGCCAGTTCGGCCAGGAGGGCTGGGGTGATCGAGGTGGACATTTGGATCTCCGGTTTTCTGTGAGGGCCTCTTCGCGGCTGAAGCCGCTCCTACAGGGACCGCGTAGGAGCGAGGCCTCACCAGATGGGTAAGGTGTAGGACACGATCAGGCGGTTCTCGTCGGTGCCGCGGGCGAAGTTGGAGCGGTACGCCGCATTACGCCAGCGAATGCCCACGTTCTTCAATGCCCCCGACTGGAACACGTAGGCGATATCGGTGTTGCGTTCCCACTCGCGACCTTCTTCGTCGCTGGTGGCGGGGTCGGCGTGGTCCCCCTTGACGTAGCGGGTCATGAAGGTTAGGCCGGGGATGCCGATCGCGGCGAAGTTGTAGTCGTAGCGCAACTGCCAGGAACGCTCGCCAGGCTCGGCGAAGTCGTTGAGCTGGATGTAGTTGGCGAGGTAGGGGTCAGTACCGTTGAGGAACGGCATCGACGTATCGCCATTCATTTTCTGCAGCCCCAGACCAAAGGCGTGGCCCCCCAGGCTGTAGGTGAACATGCCGCTCAATGCGCCGCTTTCGATGGCACCGGCCCGGGCGTTGCCGGCATCGTCGCTGAGCATGTAGCGCAGGTCGCTCTTGAGCTTGCCCGGGCCGATGCTCCAGCTGTGATTGATGCCGAAGAAGTTCTGCCGGTAAACGTCCTGCAGCTCGGCGTACTGGTAGCTCAGGGTGAGCGTCTTGCTCAGCGCATAGTCGGCGCCGCCGACCCAGTAGTCATCCCCTTCCACGGCACCGGCAAAGCGCCGGTTCTTGTTGTTGAGGGTGATCTTCTGCGCATCGGTGGAGTCGCGGTCGGTCATGCGGTTGAAGCGTGCGCCGGTCAGGGTCAGGCCTTCGATTTCGCTGCTGGTCAGCAGGCCGCCCTCGAAGGTCTGCGGCAGGATGCGCCCGGTGTTGGCCTGCACGGTGGGCAGTTTGGGGATCAAGGTGCCGTACTTGAGCTCGCTCTGCGACACCTTGACCTTGGCGGTCAGGCCCAGGCGGCTGAATTCGTCCGCTGCACGGCCGTCATCGTGGACCGGCAACAGGCCGGTGCCAGCGCGATCTGGGCTGGAATCGAGCTTGATGCCGAGCATACCCAGCGCATCCAGGCCGAAGCCGACGGTGCCCGGTGTGTAGCCGGAGCGAAAGTCCAGCAGGAAACCCTGGGCCCATTCTTCACGTGTGGATTGCCCGCTGCCATCGCGAAAATCGCGGTTCAGGTAATAGTTCTGCATCTGCAGGTCGAGCTTGCTGTCTTCGACGAAGCCCTCTGCACTGGCAGCGCCAACGATCACGCAAGGAGACAGGGTGACAAGAGTACGCAGGATGTTCTTGTTGTTGTGCATCTGGCGATTTCCATCTGATTGGCACGAGACTGCCCGGCCCGGGGCATGGCACCGGGCAGTGAAAGGAAACGGAACGGGTCAGTGAGGGGGCCAGGTTGCGGCCCCCTTCAGGATCAGTGGGCCGAGGCGGCCACTGGCTGATCGGGGTCTTTATTGGTGACGCGCATCAGTGCCGTCATCAGGAAGGCGATGACCAGCAGTGCGCTGAGAAACAGCAAACCGGTGGCGGCACTCTGGCTGCTGCCTTTGACCACCCCGATCATCGACGGCCCGACAAAACCGCCAAGGTTGCCGATGGAGTTGATCACGGCAATCGACACTGCGGCAGTGGCACGGTCGAGGAACAGCGTGGGCAGTGCCCAGAACGGCGACTTGAAGCTGTACAGGCCAGACAGCGCCACACAGATCATGGCCATCGAGGCCAAAGCGCTGGGCAGCATGCCGGCACCGATCAGGCCAAGTGCGGCGACCGCCAGCGGAATGGCCGAGTGCATCTTGCGCTCGTTGCGCCGGTCCGAACTACGCGACCAGATGATCATCACAGCGGTGGCGACAATGTACGGGACCATGGCAATCAGGCCGATCTGGGTATGGCTCAGGTCGCTGGAGAAGCCCTTGATGATCTGCGGCATCCAGTAACCGACGCCCAGGCTGCCGCACTGGTAGACGAAGTAGATGAAGGCCAGGTACAGCACCTTCTTGTTGACCATGGTTTGCAACACGCCCAACCGCTTGACGTTCTTGCGGCTCTGGCGGTCGCGCTCGAGTTCGGCCAGCAGCCAGTCCTTTTCCTGCTGGGTCAGCCATTTGGCCTGCTCGGGCTTGTCGGTCAGGAACAGGAAGCAGGCGATGCCGAGGAAGACGGCCGGCACGCCCTCGAGGAACAGCATCCAGCGCCAGCCGCTCCAGTCGAACCACTTGATGTTGTCCATGATCCAGGTGGAAAGCGGTGCACCGATGATGTAGCTGACCGGAATCGCGGCGGTGAACAGTGCCACGGTGGTGGCCAGTTCCTTGGCGCGGAACCAGTAGGTCAGGTAGACGATCACGCCTGGGAAGAAGCCGGCTTCGGCCACGCCGAGGAAGAACCGCAGCACGTACAGCTGGTTGGCCGTCTGGGCAAACGCGGTGGCGGCGGCAATCGCCCCCCAGGTCACCAGGATGCGGGCGATCCAGACCCGCGCACCGTACTTGTTGAGCATGACGTTGCTCGGTACTTCGAACAGGAAGTAGCCGATGAAGAAGATCCCGGAGATGAAACCGAACGCCTCGCTGGTCAGGGCGAGTTCCTTGTTCATTTCCAGGGCGGCGTAACCGATGTTGGCGCGGTCAAGGTAAGAAACGATATAGAGCAGGAACATGAAGGGGATGATGCGCAGGGTGACTTTGCGCACCGTAGCCTGTTCGTCGACAGTTTTGTTGTTGTTCATAAGTACCTCATCGAGGGCAAGCCGTGGCTTGCCCCTTTAATTGTTATCGATGCAACGGAACATCAGGCAGAAAAGATCATGCACACCGGACTGCCGGTCGAAGCCGAAAAGCCGGTCTTTTTCAGCGCGCCGGTTTGCCGGTCCACTGCAAACGAGACGATGCTGTCGCTGTCCTCGTTGAGGGCGAACATGAAGCGCTGGTTGGGGGTCAGGGAGAAGAAGCGCGGCGTCTTGCCTTCGCTCGGTACGTACTCGACCGGACTGAGCAGGCCACTGCCCTGGTCGATGGCGAACACCGCGATACTGTCGTAGCCACGGTTGGAGGCGTACAGGAAGCGGCCACTGCGGTCGACCTCGATCTCCGAGGCGCGGCTGTTGCCGGTGAAAGTCGCAGGCAGCGACGACAACACCTGCAGCGGGCTCAGTGCACCGCTGGCCGCGTCGAAGCGGTAGCTGGTGACGGTCGAGTCCAGTTCGTTGATCACATAGGCGAAGCCGGCCTTCGGGTGCATGGCGATGTGACGTGGGCCGGAACCCTCGCGGGTCACGGCGAACGGTTGCTCGGCCGGGTGCAGCTTGCCATTGTCGAAACGGAAGCTGAAGACCCGATCCAAGCCCTTGTCCGGCACCAGCACGAAGTTGCCCGAGGCGTCGAACGGGTTGAAATGCGGCTTGGCGAAAGGTTGCTCGACACGGTGCGGGCCCAGCGGGCCTTCCAGCTTCACCAGTTGATTGACGCTGCCCAGGGCCCCGTCTTCGCCAACGTTGAGGACGGCCAGCGAGCCCGTGATGTGGTTGGACACCACCATGAAGCGTTCGCTCGGGTCCAGTGCCAGGTGCACGGGGTTCTTGCCTTCGCAGCTGGTCCGGTTGAGCAGGCTGAGCTTGCCGCTTTGCTTGTCGACCGTGAAGGCACTGACTTCGCTGCGGTCACCGTGCACGCTGTACAAGCGGTCGCCAGCGCGGTTCAAGGCCAGGAAGGAAGGGTTGACCAGGTCACCGACCACCTGGACCTTTTCCAGCGTGCCCGCCTGCTGGTCGAGCCGGTAGACGGTGATGCCATCACCACGCGCATTGCGCTCCCGGGTGGTGCGCGATCCGACATACGCGAACATAGGGGTGTTTCTCCCGCTTGCAGAATGATTCGAAGACAAGGCGCTTGCCGCACTGACCATGCCAGCAGGCAACATCGCGCCCAACAGGCCCAGCCCGGTGGCGGCGCCCAGTCGTTTGAGGATGATGCGTCGGCCCACGTCCGTGTGCTCTGCGCTCACGGCATCGGGCGCGACAACAGAGGGTTGTTCGCGGTGCATGGGTTGTCCCTTTTGTTGTTGTTTTCAGGTGGCCCCAGGTATCGGGGCCGTGGGTGTCAGCGCCGGGTGCGCGCGACCACCTTGCGAATCACGAAGGGCAGCACGCCGCCGTTGCTCAAGTAGCGCACTTCCTGCTGTGAATCGATACGGGCGATGACCTTGAACGGGTCGCGGCGGCCATCAGCCCGGCGAATGATCAGGCCGATCTCGTTCTGACCCACCACCAACTCGTCGAGGCCGACGAAATCGAACGCTTCTGAGCCGTCCAGATGCAGATCCTCGACGCTCTGACCTGGCTGGAACACCAGTGGCAGCACGCCCATGCCGATCAGGTTGCTGCGGTGGATACGCTCGATGCTCTGCGCCACCACCGCCTTGACCCCAAGCAGGGCCTGGGCCTTGGCCGCCCAGTCGCGGCTGGAGCCGGCGCCATAGTTGATCCCGGCGAACACCACCATGGGCGTGTGCTGGGCGGCGTAGCTCTTGGCCGCCTCGTACAACGGCAGGCACTCGCTGTGATCGGCATTCCAGGCCCAGGCGCCCTGCCCTGGCTGCGATTCCCCGAGCAGACGGTTCTTCACCGACTTGTTGGTGAAGGCGCCGCGCAGCATGACTTCGTGGTTGCTGCGGCGGGTGGAGTACTGGTTGAGGTCCTGCGGGTCTTCACCGCGCTCCAGCAGCCATTGGCCGGCCAGGCTGTTGGCCGGAATGGCCCCCGCCGGTGAAATATGGTCGGTGGTGACGTTGTCGCCCAGCACCATCAGTGCACGGGCACCGCTGATCGCCAGGGACGCCTTGGGTTCGGCCTGGATACCGGCCAGGTATTGCGGGCGACGCAGGTAGGTCGATTGTGAGCTCCACGGGAACTGCACGCTGCCCTCGGCCGACAGAGCCTGCCAGTGGTGGGTGCCGTTCCAGACGGTGGCCAGGCGCTGCTGGAAGAACTCGGGCTTGACCACACGAGCGACCTGCGCGGCGATCTCGGTATCCGATGGCATCAGGTCGTGCAGGTACACCGGTTGGCCCTCGGCATCGGTGGCCAACGGCTGCGTGGTCAGGTCGATATCGATGCTGCCGGCGATGGCATAGGCCACGCATAGGGCGGGCGAAGCCAGGTAACCGGCCGGCACCTTGGGGTTGACCCGGCCTTCGAAGTTCCGATTGCCCGACAGCACCACCACACCTTTGAGGCCCTGGTCGGCGAACGCCTCGACAGGCTCTTCGAGCTTGCCGGAGTTGCCGATGCAGGTCATGCAGCCGAAACCGGCCAGGTCGAAGCCCAGCGCGGAGAAGTCCTCCAGCAACCCGGCCTCGGCCAGGTAGTCCGCCACCACCCGGGAACCAGGCGATAGCGACGTCTTGACCCAGGGCTTGCGCTGCAGGCCCAGGCTGCGGGCTTTACGGGCCACCAGGCCGGCCTGGATCATCTGCGCCGGGTTGGCGGTATTGGTGCAACTGGTGATGGCGGACATCACCACGGCCCCGTGAGTGATTGGCTGACCGAACGAAGGCTCGAAGAAGCGCTGCTCCTGCGGCGCATCGATCAGCTTGCCAGCGCCGAGCACTTCTTCATGGAAGGACGCGCCAGCCCTGGACAGCGGCTGACGCTGGTGCGGCTGGTGCGGGCCGGCGACGCTGGGTTCGATGCTGGCCAGGTCGAGCTCGATCAGCTCGTCGAACTGCGGCTCGGGCAAGTCGTCTCGGCGCCACAGCGGCTGGGCACGCATGTAGCTGACCACCTGCTCGCGCAGTTTCGCCGAGCGGCCGCTGAGTTCCAGGTAGGCCAGGGTTTCGTCGTCGAACGGGAAGAACACCACTGTGGCGCCGTACTCCGGGGCCATGTTCGACACGGTGCCGCGGGCGGCCCAGCTCAGGGTGGAAAGGCCAGGGCCGGTGAACTCGACGAACTTGCCGACCACCGAACGCTGACGCAGGATCTCGGCCACGTGCAGCGACAGGTCGGTGGCAGTCACACCTGGGCGCAGGGCATTGGTGACACGAA
Organism: Pseudomonas sp. S31; assembly: GCF_016648105.1. Lineage (GTDB taxonomy): Bacteria > Pseudomonadota > Gammaproteobacteria > Pseudomonadales > Pseudomonadaceae > Aquipseudomonas. The sequence continues at coordinate 68,611 of NZ_JACVVE010000014.1, forward strand.
TGCCGATCACCTTGGGGAAGCTGATCGGCACCGGCTCACCCACCATCGCCGCCTGCCCTTCCAGGCCGCCGACGCCCCAGCCCAATACGCCAATGGCATTGATCATCGGGGTATGGCTGTCGGTGGCGACCATGTCGTCCGGGTGCAGCAGGCGCTCACCGTTTTCGCCCGGGGTTTCCCAGACCACCTGGGCCAGGGCCTCCATGTTCATCTGGTGAATGATACCGGTGCCCGGCGGGATCACCCCGAAGTTGTCCAGGCTCTTCTGCGCCCACTTGATGAAACGATAGCGCTCGCTGTTGCGACGGAAATCGATGTCCAGGTTCTGCTCGACCGCATCGGCCTCGGCGAAACGCTCGACGATCACCGAGTGGTCGATGGTCAGCACTGCTGGGATCAGGGGGTTCATCGCCTGCGGGTCGCCACCCAGCTCGGCGACCACATCACGCATGCCGGCGAAGTCGGCCAGTGCCGGCAGGCAGGTGGTGTCGTGGAACATCAGCCGGTTCGGCTGGAAAGGCACTTCGCAATCTGGGCCCTGGCCAATGGCCCGCGCCAGCACCGACGGCAATGCCTGGGGCGAGCAGCGCGCGACGTTCTCCAGCAGAATGCGCAGGGAGTACGGCAGCTTGGTCAGTTGGCTGTGATCGAGCATCTTGCTCAGGTCGACGATGGTGAAGACGTCGTCGTTGATCACCAGGGGGCTGAAGAGGTCGCAGGCAGTCTCGGTCATGCTGGAATCGCTCGGCTTCTTATAATGTTCACAGGCCCTGCGCAAGGCAGGCGGCACTGGGGATGAGCCGATACTACGAGCAGGCAGGCTGGATGAAAATTGGTCAATCGCCATAGCAGCGTTCTCCAAACGAGAACGCTGAGAAACGTCAGCCGGGCAGCCTGAGATGGTCGATGAAGGTCTTCAACGTGGGGGATGCGGCGTCGTACTTACGCAACACCAGCATCAGCGTGCGCCGCGCCCAAGGCTCGCTGAGCGTGACTGCCTTCAGCTTATGGCTGCGCAAGTACTGATTGATAACGCTGCGCGGCAGCACGGCGATCCCCAGACCATTTGAGACCATGCGACACATGCAGTCGAAGCTGCTGATGCGGATGCGCAGCTTGAGGGCCATGCCCAGCTTGTCGGCCTCACTGGTCAGCAAGGTATTCATCGAGCTTTCCAGGTGCGGGCCGACGAACTCGTGCTCCAGCACCTCTTTGAAACCGATCGACTTGCGTGTCGCCAACGCATGCCCACCGGGCACTACCAAGGTCAACTCATCGTGCCGGTAGGCAAAGGTCTCGAGACCTTCGGCAGCGGTCTGCTCAGCGATGATGCCCAAGTCTGCTCGACCGTCGGCGACCGCGCGAATCACCGCCGAACCCACACGCTCCTCGATGTCGAACTTGATCTGTGGGTACAGCGCAGCGAACTCCGCCACATCCTGGGGTAGGAACTGGGACAATGCCGAGGTGATGGCATGCACCCGGATATGCCCCTTCACACCACTGGCGTAACCACTGAGCTCGCTGTCCAGCTGGGCCATGGTCTGCTTCAACTGACGGGCGTAGAACAACAAGGATTGCCCCGCAGGGGTCAGCTCCACGCCGCGCGCATTGCGCAGCAGCAGCGGCGAGCCGATCTGCGCTTCCAGTTCACTGATCCGCTTGCTGATCGCCGACACCGCGACATGCTTGATCCGCCCGGCACGCGTGAGGTTGCGCTCCTGGGCGACGGTGATGAAAAGGTCCAGGCTGGTGAGGTCGTAACGCACGAAGTAATCCTTGAGGGCTGTGCCGCAGCACGCTGATGACGCCGCCAACAGTTCGTACTCGATTCGCGCTATCTGCACAGACAGTCGCAGACGAGCAGGCGCGAGTGATAGGGCGAATCACTGCAGCTCTATGAGCGGAGCGCGAGACGAGACACGCATCAATCTTGCAAGCTGTTGAAATTAATAGGTTTTCAGCCGCCCCCGAAACACGGGCAGCCTTAATACTGGACACATTACCAAAGGTAGGCAAGCAGATTGCCGCAAGGTAGGGCCTCCCTCTCGCGGTTCAAAGTTAGCGTCGATGATCATTCATCGTTAAGCGCTCGAGCAAAAGCAGCGCTGGAGGAAACTGAGGATATTGCGCCAACAGGTCACGCGCGCCGGCCACGTCGTTGCGTTCCAGTTTCGCCAAGGCCAGGGCATAAGCATACCCGGCGTTGCCTGGCGCTAGTCGCACGGCCTCGTTCAAGGCTCCGAACGCTGCCTGGGGATCCGCTTGGCGCACGCATAGCAGCCCAAAGGCATACTGCAGTTCGGCCGCCTCCGGATGCGCGAGGATCGCTGTCTGCAATACCTGTCGGGCTTGCGCGGGGCGGCCGTGGGTTTGCAGCCAGTCAGCCAGGATGGTCGAAGCCGGCAGGAAATGTCGGTCGCGCTCGATCGCCAGGCGCAACTGCGCCTCCACTTTCGTATCTTGCCCCCGTGCCTTGTAGAGGCGGGCCAGATTGACGTGGGCTTCGGCACGCTCGGCCAGCGCCATTTGGGTCTGTTCGTATTCCTGGCTGCTTTTCGACCAGGCTGCATGCCAGGTCGGATCGCTCGGGGCATCGAGCAATTGCCCGACGGCCGCCAGGCGTACGGCCTTTATCGGGTCCTGCAAGCGTGGCCCGAGCAGTGCCCAGCGACCTGGCACCATGCGATCCACGGCCTGGATAGCGGCAACGCGTACCTGTGGGTCGGCGTCATCGAGGGCTTGTATGGCCCGCTCAAGGCCTTCAGCGCTTGGATAGACAGGAAGTTCGCCCAGGAGCGTCGCGATCCGAATGGGGGGCTGGGCGGGATCGTTCAATTGCCTCGACAAGGCGGCGCTGGCATCTGCATGCCCCTGGCGGATGCGCGGCATGTCAGCCGCATAGCTGCCAGGACGGGCCGCCTCCCACAGGTTGAACAGTTCGCTGACTTTCTGGCCGGGGCGCGGGAGGGTGAAGCCGTGGTCGTGGCGCAGGTCGTTGACCATGTACAGGCGCCCCGGCATGTGGCAGCCGATGCAGCTCGAGCCTGCGACCTTGTGGTGCGCCGGGCTGTCGTAATCCTTGGCCTGCAGGCCGCTGCCATCGACCCCGGCATCGTTGCTGCGCCCCGTCGGGTTGTGGCATTGCAGGCAGACGCCGTCTGCAGGGGCTTTGAGTTCGGCACTATGCGGATCATGGCAATTGGAGCAGCGTACACCCTTGGCATACATGCGGCTTTGCACGAAAGCCCCGTATTCGAACACTTCGTCCTTGATCTTGCCATCGTCCTCGTACAGGCCAGGCAACAGGGTGGTTGGCAGGTAGCGATCGAGCAGCGGCGCGCCAGGCTGGTCACCGTCGGCCAGCGGCACTCGCCGCGAATGGCAGCGGGCGCAGGTTTCGACCTGTATGCGGTTGTCGCCACCGACCAGGGCGCTGGCGAAGCCGGCATGAAGGCGGGCATCCGGGCGGGCGACCCAGTCCAGATGCTCTGAGGCGGGTCCATGGCAGGCCTGGCAGGTGATGCCCAGGCCCTGCCAATGACCGGCGAAACGGTCGGTTTCGGGCTGGTAATTTCGTCGATAGCCGGTGGTATGGCACTCGATGCACATGAAGTTGGCGTTCTGTCCGGGTTGGCTCCAGTGCAAGGGATCGTTGAAGTCGACCCCTTGGCCGGGATACAGCTCGAACCAGCGTTTGCGCCGGGTGTCCCAGGCCACGCCCAAGGCCTGGAGGCGACCGTCGGGCAGGGCCACCAGATATTGCTGCAACGGCTCGACACCGAAGGTGTAGGCGACCCGAAAATCCGCCGCCTTGCCGTCAGCCCCGACCGCATTCACCCACCAGCCACCGTCGCGGCGAAAGAACCGCACCGCCTCGCGTTCGCCCTGGAAACGCACGTCGTTGAAGTCGCCTTCAACGCTGCCGACAGCGGCTACCTGCATCGCCAACTGGTGATGCGAACCTTGCCAGGCCTGCGCCTCGACGGCATGACAGCCCGCGCAGGCCGACTCGTCGACCCACTGCGCGGCATGGGCCGGGTTCGCCATCCAGGCGAGCAGTGCCAGCAGCAGGCGTGCCATCAGAAGCTGTAGAACAGCGTCAGTTGGCTGAACAGGGCGAGGTCCGCATCGCCCAGTTGCAGCCCGCCATCGGCTGCCGAACGCTCAGGTTTGTAGGCGCTGAGCATGGGGAACAGCGTCAGATGGGGGTCGATGTTCCAGATCATGTAGAAGTCCAGTTCCTGGCCGCTATAGTCACCCACGGTTTTATCCAGGGTACGGAAGCGGAAATATTGGGCGCCCAGCTTGAGCGCCTGGTGGGGGGCGAGCGTCAGATTGAGCATGTCGATCGCGGCGTTGCGCTTGAACGGGCCGGCGAAGTTGGTGGCGGTCGAGCCTTGCTGCCAGGTGCCTGGGCCGCGGCTCCAGCCGGAAAACAGCGGATCGTAGTTGGCCGAGTAACGGGTGTGGCGCGCCGACACGTAAGGCTGCCAGGGCAGTTGGCTGGAGGTCCAGCCCGCTTCGGCATACCAGGCGCTTTCGTCGCCGCTGCGCTTTTCTTGCCAGGCATGCTCGGCGGACAGGAACAGCCCATCGATACCGGCATCGGTCTTGCCGCGCAGGCTCCAGGTGCGCAGGTCGTCGCGGTCGCGCTGGGCAGCGCTCAGGGCGTATCGTTCGTCGATGTCCAGCACCTTGACCGCGGTCAGGCCCACCGTGGTGCTGGGGCCGACATGCTCGAGGGTGGCGGCCCCCAGCTCCATCTTGCTGCGAAACGGGTTGTCGGACTTGAGCCACAGCAGATCGCTGCGCCAGCCGCGGTTGCCGCCGATGCGAGCCACGGCCGTGCGGCGAAACGCGTTGCGTGCAGCCAGGTAATAGGTGCCACCACGGTCGTAGAGGCCACCGGCAAAACTGTCGCCCATCATGGTGCCGTCACCGTTGATGATGAAGCCATCGCCCAAGGGCACTTTCTGGCTGCCGAAGGACAGGTCCACACCGTCCTGCCCGAGGGCCGGGAACAGGGTACCGGAGCGCCAGCCCAGGTAGGCCTTGTCCAAGGCGGTTTCGCGTTCGCTGCCGTCGGTGTACTGCGCTGCGTCGCCGTCGCCGAAGGTGCCGTAGCTGGCCAGGTTGAACGCGCCATACACACTGGCATCGCCATTGGCCAGGCGATGCACGCCGCTCAGGCCATAGCGGATGTAGCTTTCCTGCCAGGTGGAGCTGCCGGGGCTTTGTGGGCCGGCTACATAGTTGTGGTCGCTGTGCAGCCACGACCAGGCCAGTTGCAGGTCGAGATTCAGCTGATTCCGATCGTCACGGTACAGCTCCTGTGCCTGGACATCGCAGGCACAGTAAAGCAGCACGCCGGCCAGCAGGCGGCGCGAGGAAGGGCGTGGCATCGAGAGCCTCCAGGGCAGATGTGGGCGCTCGTCCGGCACCGGGCGAGCGCGAGGTGGTCACTTCACGCAGTGGTCGTAGAGGCAGTTCTCGTAGGTGTACTTGTAGCGCACCGGCGCATCGACCACGCCGTTGTCCTGGGCATAGCGCTGCCAGTCGGCGGCCAGCTCACGGGTCTTGCGCGGATAGCGCGCGGCCAGGTCATGCTGGGCGGTCGGATCCTGGGCCAGGTCGTACAGTTCCCATTGCCCGCTGCCGTAGGGCGGCGCTTGCATCTGGATGCTCCAGTCGCCTTTGCGCAGCGAGCGCCGGCCATACAGCTCCCAGCCCAGTTCTCGCTCCTGGCGTGCATGCGGTGCTGCAAGGCCGCTGAGCATCGAGCGGCCTTGCAGCGGGAGCAACGTCCGGTCGGCGAAGGTGGCCGGGTACTGCGCCCCGGCCAGTTCCAGCACCGAGGGCATCAGGTCCATGGCATGGAACAGCTGGGTGTTGATCGCACCGGGCTTGACCACCTTCGGGTAGCGCACGATAGCCGGGACGTTGATGCCACCACGGGCGGTAAACCCTTTGAAGTAGGGATTCGGCGTGGCGCTGACCTGGCCCCACTGCGGACCCTGGGTCAGGTAAGAGCCCTTGCGGCCCATGTTCTGCAGACGGTTGTCGAAGTTGGCGCTAACCCAGTCGGCGATCTCCAGGCCTTTGGGCGTGGTGCCTTCGGCGCCGTTGTCGGACATGAACAGGATGAAGGTGTTGTCCAGCTCGCCCGTGCGCTGCAGGTAGTCGAGCACCCGGCCGATGTTGTGGTCGAGGTTGTCGACCATCGCCGCATAGATCTCCATGGTGCGCGCCTGCTCCTGGCGCTGGGCCGGCGTCAGCTCTTCCCAAGTCGGTAGCGCCGCGCGCATCGGCACGTTGGCGGTGGTGCCGGGTGCCAGCAGGCCCAGGGCCTGCATGCGCGTCAGGCGCGCCTGACGAATGGCTTCATAACCCTTGTCGTACTGGCCCTTGTATTTGTCGCGGTAGGCGTCCGGGGCCTGCAGCGGCCAGTGGGGTGCGGTATAGGCCAGGTAGGCGAAGAATGGCTTGCCGTCGCCCTCGCCGCGCTTGAGGTAGCCGAGCATGCGATCGGTGAACAGGTCCGAGGAAAAGAACTGCTCAGGCATCTGCGCGGGTTTGCCATTGTCCAGGTAGCGGGCGGCGTAGCCGGGGAACATCTCCGAGAGGTCGACATGGCTGGCGCCGCCCTGGACCAGGATGAACGACTGCTGGAAGCCGCGTGAGGCCGGGGTCTGCCCCTGGCCACCGCCGAGGTGCCATTTGCCTGTCATGTAGGTGTCGTAGCCGGCGCTGCCGAGCAGTTCGGCAATCGACGCCACCCGGAAGTTCAGGTAGCCCTCATAGCCGGGTTTGCCCTTCTGTTCCGGCTGCATGCCTTCAGCCATGGTGCCCAGCCCTGCCTGGTGGCTGTCTACGCCGGACATCAGCATCGAGCGGGTGACCGAGCAGGTGGGGCCGGCATAGAAGTTGGTCAGACGCGCGCCCTGGTCGGCGAGAGCTTGCAAGGAGGGCGTATGGATCTCGCCACCGAAGGGCTGGATATCCGAGTAGCCGAGATCGTCGGCGACGATCAACAGTATGTTCGGCTGCTTAGGGGCAGCCTGGGCCTGCCAACTGAGCAGAGCGCCGATGGCCAGAGTCAAGAGTGCACGCATAGGGATTCCTTTTGCGAGAGGATTTTCGGGCGCGACCGAGCCACGCCGACAGGCGCAAGACGGTCAGGGTCAGGGAAAACGGGTGAGGTCAGCCGGAGGCCGAGTGCAGCAGGTGCGCGACCCGAGCCTTGTCGTTGACCCCGAGCTTGGCGTAGATGGTGCGGATGTGATGGCGCACCGTGTTCGGCGCCAGGCCAAGGTCGCGCGCAATCTCTTTATAGGTCTGGCCCTTGCCGAAGCTGCGGGCGACGTCATATTCCCGCGGGCTCAGGCGTTGCAAGGGGCTGCGGGCTCGGCCGATCAGCACGTAGCTGGCGCCCACCGCGGTCATTTCGATGCGCAGGTCGGCCAGCTCCAGCAGGCCGGCACGCACCGGCATCGGCAGCACCGGGCCGCTCCAGCGTGGCCAATGACTGTGCAGCAACTCGATGAAACCACTCTCGGCATGCTGCAGGATGCCATGTCGGTCACAGACGGCCAGCCCCAGGGCATGGGGGTCGGCCAGGGTTTCGCGCATGGCCAGCATGGCGCGGATCTGGTTGTTCGACATGGCGGCGGCCAAATGCGGCATCAGGCAGGTCAGCAGCTCGCAGTCGAACCGCGAGAAGCGCGGCAGCGCCGGGCTTCGGTACAGCGTCAGGTGCTCGGACAGGCGTGTCACCGGGTCGACCACGATGATGCACATGAGCTCACGGATGTCGTGGCGAACACCGAGCCAGTGCAGTCCCGGGGTGCTGGCCAGGTCGATGACCACCGCCCGGCCCGGGGCTGCGTGGACTTGCTCGACGGTGATGTCGTCGTGGCGTATCGACTGCCAGTCGGCGACGTAGTCGGCCGGCAGGTTGAACACCGCGCTGCTGTGTTCGCACAACTGGCCGTCGACCTGTGCCGAGCGGCCCCACCAGGCCTTGTCGAACGGCAGCAGCGCCTGCAGGCGCTGGAACATCTGCGGGTGGAACTGTTCGATCGGCCGGGCCTGAGCCAGGCGCTGGATGTCCAGCACGGTGTTGCTGAACTGGCCCAGCAGTTCGGTGCACTGTGCTTGATGAGCCGGGGACTCGCTGCTCATGCTGATTACCTCAGGATATGTTTTATTGTTGTTCTACAGGTCACGCAAGGATGGGGGCCGCGCCGAGGTGGCGTGGGCAGTGGCCGATCTTGGGCTCAGTCTCGGTGGCGTTCTGACGTATGGCCATCCTACAGATGCAGGATGGCCGATGCACGGCTCAGCCGATGCGTTGTCGCTGGACGTCGAGCAGTTCGCGCTGGAAGGCCTGGAACGCCGGGCTTGGCTGCTGCAGTTCGATGAAGTCCCGCATCGGGTCGCACACTTCGGTGCGCAGTCCGCTGAGCGCTTCCAGGGTCGCCAGGCCACAAAACGGCACGTAGGCCTCGGCGTATCCACCCTCGTGGACCAACACCAGGCGGCCGTGACACAGACGCTCGGCGACCTCCTTGAGACGAGCGGTCATCTCGCGGAACGAATCACTGTGCAGTTGCATGCGCGCCAGGGGGTCGACGGCGTTGGCGTCGTAGCCGCTGGCGACGATGATCAGTTCGGGCTCGAAGTGTTCCAGCGCCGGAATCACCAACTGCTCCAGCGCGTACAGATAGGCATCGTGGCCAGCCCCAGGCAGCAGCGGGATGTTCAGGTTGCAGCCAAGCCCTGGGCCTTCGCCACGATCTTCGGCGCCACTGTACCCAGGAGGGAAGCAGCCCTCCTGGTGTAGCGAGAGGGTGAAGACATCGTCGCGCGAGTAGAAAATCGACTGGGTGCCGTTACCATGGTGTACATCCCAATCCAGCACCGCCACCTTGCCCAGACCGTGACGGGCCTTGGCCGCCTCGATGGCCACGGCGATATTGTTGAGAAAGCAGAACCCCATGGCCTGGTCGGCCAGGCAGTGATGGCCCGGCGGACGCGATAGCGAGTAGGCGTTGTCCACCTCCCCTCGCAGCACTGCGTCGACCGCCGCGATGGCCAGGCCGGCCGATAGCGCGGCGATCTCGTAGCTGCCTGGGCCGATGGGCGCATCCTGGCCCAGCGAGCCGCCACCGGCATCGCTCATGGCCTTGAAGCGTGCCAGGTACTCGGCGCTGTGTACGCGCAGCAGTTGCTCGTGGGTGGCGGGAGTAGCGCTGCGCACCTGCAACTGACGGGTCAGGCCGCTGACATCCATCAGGTTCTTCAGGCGACGTTTGGTTTCCGGGGATTCGGCGTGCCCGGCACCGGCCGGAGGCTGCACCCAGCCGCCGACAGGCAAGGTCAGGGCGTGGGGGCCGGCGCTGTGCCAGAGGCTCAGTTCGTCGAAGAAAAAGGCGGTGCGTGAGGTCATGGAATTCACTCTGCAAGGGTGGGTCAACCGCGTGTGCGGCTGCACAGGATCAGGGGCAATACCAGCAGGGCCAGAGCAGCCGCGGCGAACAGCAGTGGCCGGCTTTGGCCATGGTCTTGCAGCAGCTGACCGGCAAGCGCGGGACCAGCGGCCAGGCCCGCGCCGATCACCAGGTTGGTGGCATTCATCAGTCGGCCGCTGGGGTCGAGCTCGGCCACGCAGGCCAGCACCAGCGGCAGCACGAAGGTCCACATGGCCTTGAAGGCCATCGCCGCGACCGCGAAGCGTGCCAGGCTCGGCTGACCTTGCAGGAGCAGGATCGCTACCGCCATCAGGCCGAGACCGGCGACGATCAAGATGGCCCGGGGCAGGCGCGTGCCGAGGAACGTCGCCAGCGCAGCACCGAGGATGCCCATCAGCGTGGCGATCGCCAGCACTTGCGCACTGAGCGCAGCGTCGATTCCGGCAGCCTGGGCGAGTTCGCCAATGAAGGTCCAGACGCCACTCAAGCTCAGGTAGAAGCACAGGATCGCCAGCAGGCCTGTCACGGCCTTGGCGCGGGGCAAGGATGGAGCAGACTGGCGTTGCGTGTTGGCCAACCGAGCAGGGAAGGCACGGGTCAACGGCAAGGCCAGGCTCGCCAGCAGGGCGAGGCTCAGGTAGCAGGCGCTCAGGCCGTAGTGCGCGAACAACCCCGGCAAGACCTGCAAGCCGATGGCGCCGAGCACCAGTTGGCCCAGCAACCACAGGCCATAGACGCGGCTGCCCTGGCCCAGGCTGGCAGCACTGACCATGCACAGGATCATCAGCGAACCTGCGCCCAGCGCTGTCATGAAACGCAGCACGAGCAGGGCCGGGTAGCTGACGAAAGTCGCCGACGCGATGTTGCCGGCAATGAATATCACCGCCGCCAGCAATGCCGCGCGATTTGGCGGCACGCGCTTGAGCCAAAACCAGGCCGGGACCGTCGCCAGGCTCATCGCGCCAAGTTCGACACTGAACAACTGGCCGATCTGCACGGGGGATAGCACGAGTTGGCTGGCCAGTTGCCCTGCCACGGCAGGTGCAGTCATCAGCAGTGCTGGGCTGAGTGCCGCGAACACCACCACTGCCGCCATTCTAAGGCAGGCGGCGGAAGAAAGATCACGGGTCGCATCTATGGGGGTAGTAGGCATGTGCCCTGGCTCCACGGGTTCAGGGAGCCAGTTTTCACAACGCAGCGATGCGGTGGTATCCCACAGATGTACCATAAGGTCCTGAATACTTGGCTAAGTGTTCAGGAGGTTCGCCTGCAGTGCTCGTGCTTATCGCCCGCGGGATCTTTTGAATATTTGCGCAACTCATGAACTTGATGCGCACCGACAGCAGTTCGAGAACCGTTACGCCGACCATCAACACCCTCACGCAGCAGATATAGGTTGCATATGGAAAAGCTGCTACCTGCGCAATAGAGCGGCAATCAACTTTTCGCAAACATCCGCTTACACTTCGCACCTCGACCACAAGCCCCTTCTTACTGCAAGGTCTTTCTTTTGGAAATGAATCCCGTGGTGCGATTTATTTAATGAATCTGATCTTGGCGGTAACTATTCCTACAAAATCACCCATATAAGCCACCCTCAATCCACCACCTGAGAATTTGACATGGACGATGAATCAGAAGAATCCAGAGTCCGTCACAAAGCGGACCTCATAACGCAGGATGCCCACCGCTATTCGTACTTCCAACTCCTGGAACTGATGCACCAGCTCCATGGGGATGATCTTGAGCAACGTCCCCTTTCCGATGAGGCACGCAGGAGGTTGCGCCTGGAGGTCTCTCCAAGCTTGTCCTTTCCCGTCGCTGATGTGCTGAGCGCCAGCCGCCTGAAGGATGACCGCTACTGTATCCAAGCCTCTTTTCTGGGCCTGCATGGCACCGACTCACCACTGCCCGGCTACTACCTCGACCAACTGGCCTATGAGCACGCCCAAGACATCGGTGTTCGCCCGGCGTACTTCAACTTCTTCAACCACCGCTTGCATACCCTACTGCATCAGGGCTGGCGCAAGTACCGCTACTACCGGCGCTTCCAACCCGGCGCCACAGATGGCTTCTCGCGCTACATCTTCGCCTTGATCGGCCTGGATGACGCAGAACTGCGTGGCGCGACGCCGCTGCCGTGGAGCCGGCTGCTCAGTTTCGTGGGGATGATCGCCAGTCGCAGCCGGTCCCCCGGCATGGTGGCCGGCATGATTGCGCACTGCTTCGACCTCAGGCAGGTATTCATTCGAGAATTCGACGAGCGCACGGTGCTGATTAGGCCGCCGTGTTTACAAGGATTCACGCTCCAAGTACCGCAACCGCGTACAGGCTGGTCCGGTATGGAATGAGAACGCAAGGCGTGCGCTGGATGAGGAGCTGGGATGCGATCTGACGGTATTCATCTGGGACGGTGATACATTGGCGTTCGAGCAGCGAGGGCGAGATGGCAAGGGGCGGACCACGCATTACGTGTTTGAACCGGGGACCTTCATTCCGGTAGCGCAAGGCGTGATGAGTTATATTGAGGAAATGCTGCATCAGCCAGACTATGACTTCCCATATGACATGAACCAGGATCCGGTCTGGCAACATCAATCGGCATCAAGGCCTGTTGAGAAGGTTGAGTGGTATCAATGCGATCAACTTGGAACACCTATAGAACTCAGCAATGATGTTGGATACATTGTTTGGAGCAGCAACCACAAGGCATGGGGGCAAACAATTACAGGTTTTAGCGACAGTCCCAACGGCGAGATGCGCGATAGCCCATTGCGTTTCCAAGGTCAGTATTTTGACATCGAAACAGGCCTGCACTATAACCGCCACAGATACTACAATCCGAGTACAGGCAGATACATCACCAAGGATCCTATTGGATTTCTAGGCGACATCAATGTATACACCTACGCTCCAAATCCTACAGAATGGATTGATCCACTTGGACTAGCGCGAAATTGCCAGTTGGGGAGGTATACTGACCTTACTGGACAAGGCCATGAAGGAGACAGCTTAGATGCACATGAATTCATACGACATCAAGCTCTCAGGCAGATGGGAATAACGTCTTCCGCTACTCGAAACCCAAACAATCCGGCCATAGCTATTCCCCGCTCCATGCATACTGCCGCACACAGAAATGAGGCCGTACTGGCTGATAGACATTTAAACCTAGGAATCAATCAATTCGATTTCAACAGATCTGGAACACCCAGCAAGCGACAAATGGATGTTTGGCAAGGAGCCCTCAGGCAAGCAGGCGTCCCAGCATCACAGGCAAGAAAACTGAGGGCCCAAGCCAATCAATTCATTAACTGCGACTGTTCCTGCTCATAGGAGTTTTTATTTTGAGAAAAATAACATTATTACCCACCTCCAAAAAACATGAAGCATTCCTAGGAGGAAGTCCGCGCCTCCCCCAAAACATAGCATGGCCACATGACTCCCAAGGGGCCCCACTAATGCACCTAATCAGCCTATCCGCAAGCTTTGTTAACCACAATAGCCGTGACATTTCAGTAAACAACGAGCTTACAATTTCTGTATTCACCCCCTTCGATATCAACCCTCTAAACCACATCGACAAAGCAATGAATGAAGACGGCGTTGCCATTGCATACTTAGCCGCAACTACTGAAAGAAATGAACACCCCTCCCCCCTCAAGGCAATGCCTATTGGGGCTCAGGAAACAGACGAGCAAGACAGCAGCGCGAATGGAATATCGAAAATAGGGGGGATACCATGCTGGATACAAGATGATGAAAGCAACGGTTTGTTTTACTTCATGCAAATTGACGAATACGACCTTGACACACTATTCCCAGACCATAGAGGCCTGTTCGCAGGAGGCATGGGCTACCTACTTTTAGCTCCAAATATTTCTGCGAATGGATTTGAAGCCGGACGCTTAAAGATACAAACATCCTAAAGGCGAACTCTTATGGACCACATTGTTCGTCTTGGCGATAAATCAGATCATGGAGGGTATGTGGTTGAAGGCATCCCACATACAAATCTCAACGGAAAACCAATGGCCGGTAAAGGTAACATGGTTTTCTGCCCTCTATGCAAAGGCGAATTCCCCATCATAGAGGGCAGTGATACCTATCGCGTCAACGGAGTGTCCGTCGCACTCGATGGCATGAAGACTGCGTGCGGGGCAAGCTTGATCGCCAGCGCATCACACGGCAGCGTCCTTAGCTGAGCCGACTCGGCATTGGAGTACGCAGTACCGGTATGACGAACGCGGCAACTTGTTGGAGCGGATCGAAAACGGCAAGACGGGCAAGTTCACTTGGGACCTGTACGACCGACTGCGGCGTTACGAAGATGACCGACTGGTTGTCGAGTTTGGCTATGACGCGATAGGCCGACGGGTCTACAAAGACTCGCATTCCAAGTACCGCAACCGCGTTCAAGCCGGGCCGGTGTGGAATGAGAACGCCAAGCGCGCCCTGGACGAACAGTTGGGGTGTGATCTGACGTTGTTCATCTGGGATGGGGATACGCTGGCGTTTGAGCAAAAGGGTCGGGATGGTAAGGGGCGGACTACGCATTATGTCTTCGAACCGGGGACCTTTGTCCCCGTTGCGCAAGGGGTGATGAATTATATTGAGGAGATGCTGCCTCAGCCGAAGTATGACTCCCCGGATGACATTGAGACGAATTCAGTGTGCTGGTTTGATACGGTTACTTGGTATCAATGCGATCATTTAGGTACCCCTCAGGAGATTATGGACAGACACGGAAAGTTGGCTTGCCGTGAGATTTATAGAGCATGGGGATTGATGAAAGAGAAGCGTAGTGAGACCGCGAAGAAAGCGGATAGTTGGAACCCGCTACGCTTCCAAGGACAATACTTTGATGTCGAGTCGAGACTACATTACAACCGCCATCGATACTATGATCCCGCAACTGGTCGATTCACCACCAAAGACCCTATCGGTTTCAATGGAGGGTTAAATGTTTATCAATTTGCAAAAAACCCAATAGAGTGGATTGACCCTTTCGGACTTTCTCCGTGCGAGCCATTACAAGCCAAGGAAAAATGTAAAGCTTTGATCGCAAAAATTTATGCCAAATCAACGGCACGAAAAGCATCTTCCGGAAATCGAGGTCTTTTGGAAAGAGTAGAAGACATGCATGAGGACAAGCACAACTTGTACATATTCGCTCGCGAAATGGATGAAGCAAAGTCTCATGGCCAACTAGCAGGCAAGGGGTCTTGGGCCGGCCACGAAAAGGCGGCCACCGATCTACAATCAGGCCTAAAGAAAAACATCCTCGAATTCGATAAGCAAGGTTGCAATAAGCACTATAAAATACCTGCCTCAATACGCAACATTGCCACATTAGAGATCCCATCCAGCCCCGCGAGAGAGCAAGAATGAAGCCAATTTTTGACGACATAATTTTTCTTCTGAGCACAGACTGTTTTTGCGGAGAAATACTTGCTAACACATCAGATAGCGACTGCCTTGAGATAAAGAAAATAGCACGCAGAACCATCCCTACAATCATTAATGGCGGCAACAATTATTACATTTTCGCAAATTTCTCCAGCCACAGAATACAAGAAACCGAGAACAACTTCCTTCAAGCCATAAAAGAAAGCAGCGTTTCCAAGCAAACGTTAAAAACAATAGTAAATCTCCGTGAAACTCTTAAAGGCAGCACCGACGATTTAAACACTGCCTCCTATGTAATCAACTCAATTGCAAGTAGACTCTATTGGCTTGCGATCGACGATTTCAACACACCGGTCACATTGGAACTAGTAGAACTAATAGCTGAAATTGAGCATCTCGGACTTGATGTCGAGCACCCTCAGCTTTCATGGCAGGATGTATGGCTTGAAAGCAAATCCGAGTGGGACCTATACATAATGTCGCTTATGGACGGGATAGATGAAGCCCCCTATCTGACATTTCTGAAATTAAAGGAAAATTTATTTCATCTTGACTTTCTTCGCAAGTGGAGCGCTCATCTCGGGCATAAAAAATTTTCCCACATTAAAAAATTCATCCAGACTGAGGCACACCATGAGCTTGACAACGCAAATGCAGCCGCAGCCGCAAAGATAGATGCATTAATTAACGAAGTATAACTAAGTGAAGCGCAGTAGATGTTCTATGCAACCGAAGAAATTAAGGTCTTTTGCAAAAATTAATACGCTACTAAATTCGCACACTAAGCCGCTTCACTTCACACGGGTTGCTATATGCAGAAACTACCCAATGCTGATGGCCAACGCTACAAGACACCCGACGCCGAAGGTTGGCTGTAGAAGTACGACTACGATCAGCGCGGCAACTATATCGAAACCCAGGACTCTCTATAGACAGAACCGAGTAGTCTCAGAAACCATCCGGAGCCCGATGTCATGCTTGACAAGTTTTTGTTTTCACTAAGCCTGGACTATTTTGTAGCTTGCATGCTGCCCAAGTCCTCCGCCAAACTGCACAAACAGATATCAACTTGTGCAAAACAAGAAATATTAGCCATATTAAAAGGGCACGAAAACTACTATAAAACAGACCTCAGCACAGAACGATTAAGTCTGTCAAAAGCACGCCTAACTTCAGGCATACGAAAAGACTCACTACACCCAACTGCCATTTCTTACATCACCACCATGCTAGACCTATTTGATACAGAAAATAAAATCCTAGAACCAATCAATGTTTGCTTTGCCAAACTAATCGATCAAACCCTGATATTAGGTAGCGTGATATCAAACCCGACAATTTATAGCGCCATAGAAAAACTGCATGAGAATCATATATATACTCACTCATCAATCAACAACCAGTGGGCATTGGATAGTATTTTCAAAGATGCCTCAAGCTGGACAAAGAAAATGCACAACCCACTCATGTTTGACGGAATAGAGGACGCACTTGAAAATATTGTACTTGATGTTCTCGATTATTTTCCACTGCTATCATTTATCGGAAGTACGAATTTTATATGCAACCAACAAGAGACTAATGCAATCATTGATCACCTAACATTGAAGTCGCTTCAACTCCCCGACTCTCATTCAGAGTTCATAAACCAGATTACAGCAGGCCTGACTTTACGAGATACCGTTGAACAACAAGCACAGGGGAATTCATGAAAGCGATTGTGCGAATAGGCGACACAACCAACCATGGCGGGCAAGTGATTGATGCTATAGCGCACACAAGCCTTAATGGCCGGCCGATAGCCGGCAAAGGATGCATGGTTTTTTGTCCCTTATGCAAAGGGACTTTTCCAATCACGGAGGGTAGCGCCACCTACCAAGTCAACGGCGTGCCTGTTGCACTCGACGGCATGAAAACCGCCTGCGGGGCCAGCTTGATCGCCAGTGCCTCACACGGCAGCGTTCATCGTTGAAATCATGACATTGCGAGGAGCAGGCACGCACCGGGCATCGCTACGAATGCCCACAGCCGCCTCTCTACGATTGACCATGCCAATGATGATCAGAGCCACCGCTTCAAGACACACGACACCGAGGGCGGTTTGTGGGCGTACGACTACGATCAACGCGGCAACATCATCAAGACCATGGCCCCTCTGGAGAACCAAACCCAGTACGCCCACAGAAACGAAAAAAGGGCCCGAAGGCCCTTTTTCGACGATTTACAGACTTCCATTGAACTCTGTAGATCTATATTTGGAGCGGGAAACGAGACTCGAACTCGCGACCCCGACCTTGGCAAGGTCGTGCTCTACCAACTGAGCTATTCCCGCGTCGTGATGGGTGCCATTCTAGCGATCTGGCAAACGACGTCAACCCCTTGATTCAAAAAACTTTATTTCTGTTCGGAGCCTTCACGCAGGTGCGGCCAGGCAGCAAGCAGATAGTGGAACATCGACCACAAGGTCAGCGCCGCCGCCACCAGCAGCAGGCCGTAACCCAGCACAACCCAGAAGGTCAGCAGCGGCGGATTGGCCAGCAGGATCACCAGCGCCAGCATCTGCGCCGCGGTTTTCCATTTACCCAGGTTCGATACGGCCACATGCGCCCTCGCCCCAAGTTCGGCCATCCACTCGCGCAGCGCCGAAACCACGATCTCGCGGCCGATGATCACCGCCGCCGGCAAGGTCAGCCAGAAGTTGGCGTGCACCTGCACCAGCAGGACCAAGGCAACGGCCACCATCAGCTTGTCGGCGACCGGGTCGAGGAAGGCGCCGAACGGGGTGCTCTGCTGTAGCCGACGAGCCAGGTAGCCATCCAGCCAGTCGGTCGCGGCGGCGATGGCGAACACGCTGCTGGCAGCCATGTAGCTCCAGTGGTAGGGCATATAGAACAGCAGGATGAAGATCGGAATGAGCAGGACGCGTAGTACGGTGAGCAGGTTTGGAATATTCATCGGCACGACTGGCTGCAGGTTGAACCCGACATTCTACTCGCTATGCAGGCTGGCATAAATCGACTCGGCAAGCTTTTTACTGATCCCCGGCGCCTTGGCGATCTCGTCGATGCTGGCGCGGTTGAGCTCTTGCAGGCCGCCGAAGTGCTTGAGCAGGTCACGCCGGCGCTTGGGCCCGACCCCCGCCACATCCTCCAGGCTCGACACGCGCCGGGCCTTGCCGCGGCGCGCGCGGTGGCCGGTGATGGCGAAGCGGTGGGCCTCGTCGCGGATCTGCTGGATCAGGTGCAGTGCCGGGTTGTCGCCCTTGAGGGTGAACTCGTGGGCCACGTCGTTGAGGTACAGGGTTTCGAAGCCGGCCTTGCGGGTCACGCCCTTGGCCACCCCGAGCAGGGTCAGGTCGGTGAAGGCCAGCTCCTGCATCACTTCGCGGGCCATGTTCAGCTGGCCCTTGCCGCCGTCCACCAGCAGCACATCGGGCAGCTTGCCCTCGCCGTCCTTGATCCGCCCATAGCGGCGCGTCAGCGCTTGGTGCATGGCGGCGTAGTCGTCGCCAGCGGTGACGCCTTCGATATTGAAGCGGCGGTAGTCGGACTTGATCGGCCCCTCAGGGCCGAACACCACGCAACTGGCCACCGTGGCCTCGCCGCTGGAATGGCTGATGTCGTAGCACTCCAGGCGCTGCGGAACCTCGTCCAGGCCCAGGACCTCGGCCAGCGCCTCGAAGCGCGCCGCCATGTGCTGACGGTTGGCCAGGCGCGCGTTGAGCGCCTGCTCGGCGTTGGTCACGGCCAATTGCTGCCAGCGTGCGCGGGTGCCGCGTACCCGGTGGCTGATCTGCAGTTCGCGGCCGCGCAGGGTCTGCACCGCCTCGCTGAGGGCGGCGAAGTCTTCGTGGACCACGTTGACGATCAGCTCGCCCGGCAGCTCGCGCTCGGCATTGCCCAGGTAGTACTGGGAGAGGAACGCGGCCATGACTTCGCTCACCTCCTCCTCGATGCCCACCTGTGGGAAGAAGTTCTTGCTGCCCAGCACGCGGCCGCCGCGCACGCTGATCAGGTGCACGCAGGCGCCGCCTGGGTTGACGAAGGCCGCGACCACATCGACATCGCCCGACCCGCCTTCCATGTATTGCTGGTCCTGCACACGGCGCAGCAGGGCGATCTGGTCGCGCAGCTCGGCGGCCTTCTCGAAGTTCAGGGCCATGGCGGCCTTTTCCATCTCGGCGTTGAGCTCATTGCCCAGTTGCTGGCTGCGGCCTTCGAGGAACATCACCGAGTGGCGCACGTCCTCGGCATATTCCTCGGCCGAGACCAGGTCGGTGCACGGCCCCTTGCAGCGCTTGATCTGGTATTGCAGGCAGGGCCGAGTGCGGTTGGCGTAGTAGCTGTCCTCGCACTGGCGCACCGAAAACGCCTTCTGCAGCAGGCTCAGGCTCTCGCGAATGGCACCGGCGCTGGGATAGGGGCCGAAGTAGCGCCCCTTGGCCTTCTTGGCGCCACGGTGAATACCCAGCCGCGGAAACTGACCATCGGAAAGAAACACGTAGGGGTAGGATTTGTCGTCGCGCAGCAGGATATTGTAGGGCGGACGCCATTCCTTGATCAGCGTCTGCTCGAGCAGCAGGGCCTCGGTCTCGTTACCGGTGATGGTCGTCTCGACCTGGGCGATGCGGGCCACCAGTGCGGCGGTCTTGGGCGCCAGCCCGGTCTTGCGAAAATAGCTGGCCAGGCGCTTCTTGAGGTTCTTGGCCTTGCCGACATAGAGCAGCCGCGCCTCGGCATCGAACATCCGGTAGACGCCTGGACGGCCGCTGCAGGTCGCCAGGAAAGCGCTGGCATCGAAAGCTTGGGACATGAATTAGAGGCTTGCGTCGACCATACCGTGGCGAACGGCCAGCAACGTCAGCTCGACGTCGCTGGTAACCGAGAGTTTTTCGAAGATCCGATAACGGTAAGTATTGACGGTCTTGGGCGACAGACACAACTTGTCGGAGATGATCTGCACTTTCTGGCAGCCGACGATCATCAGGGCGATCTGGATTTCCCGCTCCGACAATGCATCGAACGGCGAACCCTGTGGCTGGAACGATTTCAGCGCGAGCTGCTGGGCGATCTGCGGGCTGATGTAGCGCTGGCCGGCGAAGGCCAGGCGGATGGCCTGGACCATCTCGTCGAGGCCGGCGCCCTTGGTCAGGTAGCCGGCAGCACCCGCCTGCAACAATCGGGTGGGGAACGGGTCTTCCTCGCACACGGTGACGGCCACCACCTTGATGTCCGGATGGCTGCGCAGCAATTTGCGGGTCGCCTCCAAGCCACCGATCCCAGGCATCTTGACGTCCATCAGCACGACATCCGGCTTGAGTTCACGGGCCAGCTTGAGCGCCGATTCCCCCGAGTCTCCCTCGCCCACCACCTGCAGGCCATCGATGTCGGCGAGCATGCGGGTAATACCGGTTCGTACCAGATCGTGATCGTCGACCACTAGGACCCTAATCAAACAGACACCTCGTCAACAGGGCGATTGGATCCCGCCACCTTAACAAAATTTTTCAGGATCGGCCTAGCGCAATGCTGCCTTCAGAAACGTCTGACATCAAACCCGTTGCAAGCACGGTACTTGAGCGCTCTCACCCTCGCCGGCCAAGCGTGCGGACACATGCAGCAACGCGGCCTGGTCCGCTGCCGGCAACTGGCGGAACGCGCCCAACAGGCCTACTTCCTCATCGGAAAGGTTACCCAGCGGTATCGGAGTACGCGCACCACTGAGCACATAGAGTGCATCGACGCCACGCTGGGCCAGGGCTGCCAGGTAATCGAGCCGGGGCGTGCGCTCGCCGCTTTCGTATTTGCCCTGGGCATTGGGTTCGACGCCGCCGATATCGCCAAACACCCGTTGGGTCATCCCCAGGCGCTCACGCTCCTCCCTCAGGCGTGAACCGAGTCCATTCATACCAAACCTCTCCTAGCTTGCTGCGACGTCGGGCTGGCCCACTGTCCAGTGGGCGATCATCGGCCACTATGCCGATCAAGACTGTCCGTCGCAAGCCACTATTACGCCACCAGGCTTGCCGAGGTCGCGTTGCATACGCACGAAACAAGCATCGGTGCCCATTTCCACGAAGCCGTGGCGCAGGTACAGGCGCCGGGCGGGATTGCTGCTGAACACCATCAACCTGACCAGCGGCAGCCGGCGCTGCTGCGCCCATTGCGCCAGCTGCTCCAACACCCAGCCGCCGACGCCACGGCCGCGGTGCTCGGGCAACAGGTGCAGTTCACGGATGAACAGGGCCTGGCGGTCCTGGCTCAGGCTGCAATACCCCAACAGCGTGTCACCTTCGGTCACCAGCCACTGTTCTCGCCAGCCCCAGGCCTCATCGAAGGCCTCTTCGATCCACAGCAGGTCGAACTCGCGGTAGTAAGGCAGCATGGCCCGACGGGTGAGGTCCCGGGCGAAGGTGCGGTGGCTAAGGTCTGCAGGCAGAAGGGCAATTGGCATCGCGTGTGGGGCTCAGGTTGACAGATAAGGGGCCGGTCATTGCCCATAACATACTGGCGAACTACCGGGCCCACGCCGCTCCTGCTCATCCTCCAGCCAGTCGGCGAGCACCCGGGCGTTGTTGTGCTCGGTGTCCTTGCCAGCGTAAAGCAGGGTCAGATTACCCTTGGCCGCCAGGTCCAGCAGCGGGTACCAGTGCTCGGGATGCGCGGCCAGCTCGGCGTGGTAGCGCTGGGTGAAGCCGGCGAAATCCACTTCGCCGTGGTGGAACGCCTTACGCAGTTCGGACGACGGCGCCACTTCGCGCAGCCACTCCCCGTCCAGGGCTTCCTTGCGCAGGTTGCGCGGCCACAGGCGGTCGACCAGCACGCGCTGGCCATCACTCAGCTCTGCCGCTTGGTAGACACGTTTGCATCGGATCATGCTGGTTTTTCCTCCTGACCGCCTGTCTTGAGACTAGGCAATTCATTGACCGAGGTCACGCCGCGGCGGGCAATTGTTTCTATGCTCAAGGCCCTTGGCACCTTTGCCACCGTCACTCGGAGCCATCATGGCAACCCCGTCACTGGCCAGCCAGCAACAGCTGGCCGAACGTGATTCCCGCCCGGAACTCTCGCACAAACCCGGGCGTGCCACGCTCTTCATGTTCGTTGGCCTGTTGCTGGCCGGCATCGCCTACACCGCCTGGAGCCTCAAGCAGGACGTCAGCGCCAGCGGCACGGTGGTCACCACGGTCACGCCATTCCTGCTGCTCGGCCTGGCCTTGCTGATCGCCCTGGGCTTCGAGTTCGTCAACGGCTTCCACGACACGGCCAACGCCGTCGCCACGGTGATCTACACCCACTCGCTGCCGGCGCCGGTCGCGGTGGTGTGGTCGGGGTTGTGCAACTTCCTCGGTGTGCTGCTCTCCAGCGGCGCGGTGGCCTTCGGCATCATCGCCCTGCTACCGGTCGAGCTGATCCTCAAGGTCGGCTCTTCGGCCGGCTTCGCCATGGTCTTCGCCCTCCTGCTGGCAGCGATCATCTGGAACCTCGGTACCTGGTGGCTGGGCTTGCCCGCCTCCTCCTCGCATACGTTGATCGGCTCGATCATCGGTGTGGGCGTGGCCAATGCGCTGATGCACGGGCGCGAAGGCACCAGCGGGGTCGACTGGAGCCAGGCCAGCAAGGTCGGCTACGCCTTGCTGCTGTCGCCCGTAGTCGGTTTCGCCTGCGCGGCCCTGTTGCTGCTGGCGCTGCGGGCACTGGTAAAACGCAGGGAGCTGTATCAGGCGCCGGAGGACCGAACCCCGCCACCCTGGTGGATCCGCGGCGTGCTGATCCTGACCTGCACCGGTGTATCGTTCGCCCATGGTTCCAACGACGGCCAGAAAGGCATGGGCCTGATCATGCTGATTCTGGTGGGCACGCTGCCCATGGCCTACGCGCTGAACAAGACCATGCCCAACGAACAGGCGCTGCAGTTTTCCTCCGTGGCCGAAGCCACACGGCAAGCGCTGGTGCGCAGCGCCCCGCAGGCACCGCCGGCTGACGTGCGCCAGACGCTGACCGTGTTCATTGCCGCGCCCAAAGCCGGCCCCGAATTGCTCCCTGCCCTGGCCCAACTGACCGGCGAGATTGGCGCGCAGGTGGAGGGATACGGCTCGCTCAAGGCCGTGCCTGGCGAAGCGATGGCCAACGTGCGTAACGACATGTACCTGGCCAGCGAGTCCATTCGCTTGATCGAAAAGCACCGCCTGCTGGTGTTCGACGCCGGCACCCGTAGCCAACTGTCGTCGTTCAAGGACGAGCTCGACGACGCCACCCGCTACATTCCTCTGTGGGTCAAGGTGGCGGTGGCCATCGCCCTGGGCCTGGGCACCATGGTCGGTTGGAAGCGCATCGTGGTGACGGTGGGCGAGAAGATCGGCAAGACCCACCTGAGCTACGCCCAGGGCGCCTCTGCCGAAGTAGTGGCGATGTGCACCATCGGCGCAGCGGATATGTTCGGGCTGCCGGTCTCGACCACCCATGTGCTCAGCTCAGGTGTGGCCGGGACCATGGTTGCCAATGGATCGGGCATTCAGAAGCGCACGTTGATCAACTTGCTGCTGGCCTGGGTATTGACTCTGCCGGCCGCCATGTTGCTGGCGGGCAGCCTTTATTGGCTACTGAGTCACGTCTTTTGACTACGGCCGTTACCTATCATTTTTACCAGTAGACGGTTGTCCATTTCCGCCCTAGCGTGATGGCCCTTCGCGCAGTGAAGCGCCAGTAGGGAGGGAAAGGATGCTCAACGAAATTCGACTCACGATCGACACCCACGCGGGCACATCGCCTGGAAGCCTCAAGGTTCGCCGCCAGGAATGGTGGAGCGACGGTTTTCGCATTGAAGCCGAAGGCATGGGCTATTGGATGCACCTGATCGGGCAACAGGGCCCTGAGCCCGGTTTCTACATACTGGAAAGCGACGACGACTGGGATAACCGCTTACAGGTCGAATTCGGTGCCCGTGACCAGCAAGCCGAGCCCATAGATGAAGGCGATTTCCTGCTCACCCACATCAATTACCGCTTTCATTGGTTATCAGGCGAATTCAACTTCAGCTGCAGCCGCGGTACCCAGCAGTTGAGCGTGAACTGCCTGGGTTTCGCGACCGACGAGCTGCACTGAGCCAGCGCAGGTCGAGGCCAGGCGGCTACCCTGCCCGGCCTCGCCCCCTACCGCCTTCAGCCTGGAATCTTCAGCCCACGCTGCACCGCCGGCCGCGCGAGGAAGCTGGCCAGCACGCGCTGAACTTCCTTGAACGCATCGAACCCCACAAGCTCTCGGGCGTTGTAGCGCTCCACCAGGTTGCGCACCCAGGGGAAGATGGCGATGTCGGCGATGCTGTACTCATCGACCATCCACTGGCGCCCTTCCAGGTGACGGTCGAGCACACCGAGCAAGCGCTTGGACTCATTGACGTAGCGGTCACGCGGACGCTTGTCCTCGTATTCCTTGCCAGCGAAGAAGTGGAAGAAGCCGACCTGGCCGAACATCGGCCCGATGCCGCCCATCTGGAACATCAACCACTGCAGGGTCTGGTAACGCTGGGCAGGATCCTGGCTCAACAACTGCCCGCTCTTCTCGGCCAGGTACTGCAAGATCGCTCCCGATTCGAACAACGGCAGCGGCTCGCCACCTGGCCCATCCGGGTCGAGGATCGCCGGGATCTTGTTGTTGGCGCTGAGCGAGATGAACTCGGGGCTGAGCTGGTCATTGCTGTCGAAGCTGACCTTGTGCGCCTCATAGGCCAGGCCGATCTCTTCGAGCATGATCGAGACCTTGACGCCGTTGGGGGTGGGCAGCGAATACAGTTGCAGGCGCTCGGGGTGTTGCGCTGGCCATTTGCGGGTGATCGGAAATGCGGAAAGATCGCTCATGGGCTCGCCTAGTCAGTGAGTGAACCGTCACTTTAAGGACAATGGCGCATCCTGGCCATCACTGCTCAGCGACCGATCACCACACTAGGCCTGCCCGTGCGCCTTGAGCTTGAGCTTCTCGGTGTCGACCCGCACGAACACCGAATCGGCGCTCACCGTGAGCACGGCGCCGGCCCAGACCTCGCAGATCACCCGGCTCTTGCGCCCGACCTCGCCCTCCACCCGCGCCTTGAGCAGTAACTCGACCCCCATGGGCGTGGGCTTGAGGTAGGTGATGCCGAGCGTGCCGGTGACGCAGTCGATGCGTGGCAGGCTCCCCGGCTCACGGCCTTCGGCGCGGTAGTGGTAGGCCATGGCGGTCCAGTTGGAGTGGCAGTCGACCAACATCGCCAGGAGGCCGCCGTAGACCAGGCCGGGCCAGCCGATGAAGGTGCTGTCGGGGGCATGGCGGCACACCAGGTGAACGCCATCGGCATCCCAGTGGCTTTGCAGGTGCAGGCCGCTGGGGTGGGCAATGCCACAGCCGTAGCAGGCACCTTCGGGGGCGGCGAGCGCCTGGAGGGAAAGGGTCTGGTCGTTCATACGCTGCCTGTGCTTATTGGAATGGGGGCTCGAAACGCCCCCATTAAAGCAGAAACCTCAGGCCGGCTGGGCAACCACCTTGGTGCCACGCTGGGTCAGCGAGACCAGCAGGATGAACAGGGTCACCCCGGCGGTCATCAGCGTTTCGTACCGGTAGGCGGGGCTGAACAGCATGTAGCCCAGGACCATCACGATAGTGCCGATCACCAGCCAGGTCAGCCAGGGGAACAGCCACATCTTCAGCTCCAGCATCCGGCCTTCGCGCTCGGCGCGGGCGCGCATGCGCAGTTGCGACACGGCGATCACCAGATACACCAGCAAGGCGATGGCGCCTGTTGTCGAGAGCAGGAAGCCGAACACCTTGCCCGGCAACACGTAGTTGACGAAGCAGCCGACGAAGCCTGCCAGGGTGGAGAGGATCACCGCCACGGTGGGCACGCCAGCGCCAGAGATCCGTTTGGTCATGCTCAGCGCCTGGCCGCGGGCACCGAGCGAATACAGCATGCGCGAGGCGGTATACAGGCCCGAGTTCATGCAGCTGGTGACCGCCACCAGCACCACCAGGTCGACCAGCAGCTTGGCGCCCGGCACGTTGAGTACCTCCAGAACGCGCTGGAACGAACCCACCGCTTTCAGGCCCGGGTCGTTCCAGGCCACCAGCGACACCACCAGGAAGATCGACGCCAGGTAGAAGATGGCGATGCGGTATACCACCAGGTTGGTGGCCCGGCGGATCTTGTCCTTGGGGTTGGCGGTCTCGTCGGCGGCGATGGTGACGATCTCGGCGCCGAAGAACGAGAAGATGGTGATCAGCACGCCGCCGAGCACGGTGCCGAAGCCATTGGGCATGAAGCCGCCGCTGTCCCACAGGCGGCTCACCCCGGACACCTCGGCCAGCGGCCAGACGCCGAACACGGCCAGGCTGCAGACGATGATGAAGGCCAGGATCGCGATGACCTTGACCAGCGCGAACCAGTATTCGAACGCGCCGAAGTTCTTCACGCTGACCAGGTTGGTGCCCGACAGCACCAGCATGATCAGGAAGGCGAACAGCCAGGACGGCACCGCCGGGAAGTACGCATGCAGGATATCGGCGCCGGCGATGGCCTCGACCGGGATGATCAGCACCCAGAACCACCAGTACAACCAGCCGATGGTAAAGCCCGCCCAAGGGCCGATGGCCTCGCTGGCGTAAGTCGAGAACGAACCGCTGTTGGGGTTGGCGATGGCCATTTCGCCAAGCATGCGCATCACCAGCAGCACCAGCAAGCCGGTCATGGCATAGGAGATGAGAATGGCCGGGCCGGCGGTGGCGATGGCGTTCGACGAGCCGATGAACAGCCCGGCGCCAATGATGCCGGCGATGGAAATCATGGAGACCTGACGGGAGGTAAGGCCGTGCTGCAGGGAACGCTGTTTCTTATTGTCTAGCGAAGCCATGGAGAACCCTCGAATGGGTCGGCCGCCACCTTGGACGGCTGAAGAGTTGGAGCAGAATACGGGTAAGTCTTGTTGCTCTTTTTGTTGTTCTGATCGCGGTGATGCGCACTTTCCTGCTACTTCGCAACACCGGTTGTAATCATTGATCGAGGTCAGTATTAATCTATAGGCCCGGCTCAACAAACGACCTTTTCGACGCACATGATTCCAATACGGAATGAACTCCTGACTTTTTTGCTCGGTACGCGCCCGCCATGTCCAAACGCTTGATGCCCTCCACAACGGCCTTGCAGTGCTTCGAAGCCGCTGCCCGCCACTTGAGCTTCACCCGTGCGGCGCAAGAGCTGCACCTGACCCAGAGCGCCGTCAGCAAGCAGGTGGCGCAGCTCGAGGAAATGCTCTCGCACTCGCTGTTCCAGCGGATTCGCCGGCGCCTGCACCTGACACCGGCAGGCGCGCTGTACCTGGCCGAGGTGAACAAGATCCTCACCCAGATCGACATCTCCAGCCGCTACATCCTCAGCTACGGCGACGAAACCGAGGTGCTGCGCATCGCTACCCAGCCCACATTCGGCGCCCGTTGGCTGGTGCCCCGGCTCAAGGGTTTCGGCGAACGCTACCCACGCATCCACCTCGACATCCGCAACGAACTGGAGCCGTTCGACCTGGTGCAGGCCAAGGCCGATGTCGCCTTCTTCTTCGGCCAAGGCACCTGGCCGGGGGCGACCTGCATCGAGCTGTTCAGCGAGGAGGTGGTTCCGGTGTGCGCCCCGCAATTGCAGGCGCAGTACCGCTTCGACAGTGCCGAAGCGCTCACCGAGCACCGGCTGCTGCAATGCGCGTCGCGGCCCGAGGCCTGGCACGAGTGGTTTCTCGGCCTCGGGTTGCACAGCCAGAACAGCTATCACGGGCCGCGCTTCGACACGTTCTATCTGTGCATCCGCGCAGCCATCGCCGGCTGCGGGATCGCCCTGATCCCGCGCTACCTGGTGGCCGAGGAGCTGAGCGAGGGCAAGCTGGTGGTGGCCTGGGACCACCCGGTGGCGAGCAACGGCCGGCATTTCATCGCCCATGCCGAGCATGCGGCGGAGGTGCCCAAGGTCCGGGCGTTCGTGCAGTGGATCCGCGAGCGGGTGGCCGAAGGCAATTGATGGCGCCTGTACGGCAGATAAAAATCCTGGCAACTTCATGAATCCAGGGAATGATTGCAATCCAATAATTCGTTTGCGGAATAATCCCCCGGCGCGCTTGGATATTAAGAAACTCGAACAAGGTCACGCGTGCCCATGAATCAGGAAAGTATCAGTCAGTCCATCGCCATCGTTCACCCGATCACACTTTCCCATGGCCGCAATGCCGAAGTCTGGGATACCGACGGCCAACGTTACATAGACTTCGTCGGCGGCATCGGCGTACTCAACCTGGGCCATTGCAACCCGGCCGTGGTCGCGGCCATCCAGGCCCAGGCCAACCGCCTCACCCATTACGCCTTCAATGCCGCGCCCCATGGCCCGTACCTGGAGCTGATGGAACGCCTGGGTCAGTTCGTGCCGGTCAGCTACCCACTGGCCGGCATGCTCACCAACAGCGGCGCGGAAGCTGCGGAAAACGCCCTGAAGGTGGCCCGAGGCGCAACAGGCAAGCGCGCGATCATCGCCTTCGACGGCGGCTTTCATGGCCGCACCCTGGCCACCCTGAACCTCAACGGCAAGGTCGCTCCGTACAAGCAGCGTGTCGGCGACCTGCCAGGGCCGGTGTACCACCTGCCCTACCCCAGCGCCGACACCGGCATTACCTGCGAGCAGGCGCTCCGGGCCATGGACCGCCTGTTCAGCGTGGAGTTGGCGGTGGAGGACGTGGCGGCGTTCATCCTCGAACCGGTGCAGGGCGAAGGCGGCTTCCTGGCCCTGGACCGGGGCTTCGCCCAGGCTCTGCGGCGCTTCTGCGACGAGCACGGGATCCTGCTGATCGTCGACGAGATCCAGTCTGGCTTCGGCCGCACCGGCCAGCGCTTCGCCTTCCCACGCCTGGGCATCGAGCCGGACCTGCTGCTGCTGGCCAAGAGCATTGCCGGCGGCATGCCGCTCGGTGCGGTGGTCGGTCGCAAGGCGCTGATGGGCGCGTTGCCCAAGGGTGGCCTGGGCGGTACCTACTCAGGCAACCCGATCGCCTGCGCGGCGGCGCTGGCCAGCCTGGCGCAGATGAGCGACGAGAACATCGCCACCTGGGGTGAACGCCAGGAGCAGGCCATCGTCCGCCGCCATGCGCGCTGGAAAGCAGGCGGGCTGAGCGCGTTCATCGGCCGCCTGACCGGTGTCGGCGCCATGCGCGGCATCGAGTTCGTCAATGCCGACGGCAGTCCCGCGCCAGCGCAACTGGCCAAGGTATTGGAAGCGGCGCGCGGCAAAGGCCTGCTGTTGATGCCCAGCGGCAAGGCCCGCCACATCATCCGCCTGTTGGCGCCCCTGACCATCGAGGCCGAGGTGCTCGAGGAAGGCCTGGATATCCTCGAGCAGTGCCTGGCGGAGCTGGAGTGAGCCTTACAGACCCAGCTCCTCGGGGGTGAGCATGTCGGACTCGAAGGCGATCCAGCCACCTTCGAGCTCGGCGTGGCCGTTGACGATCGGGCCGTAGTAGGTCAGGCCGTTCTCCAGGGTCACGCAGATGTGCGTGGCGGACTTCTCCGGGGCCGCGAGCGTACCGACGAAATGCACCTTCTTCAGGGTTTCGGTCACCGCCTCGAGGCCGACACGCATGCTCGGATTTTCCGAGGCTTCGGTGTCGCCGCCACGGTCTTCGGCGCTGATGGTGACGGTGGCGGTGTACGGGTACTTGGTGCTCAAGCGGGGTTACCTCAAAAGGGTGTCTGGGTATATGGGCGCGTAGAGTACGGTAGGCGGTCTCTGTTGTCTCTACTGGCCTCTTCGCGACCCGACTTGTCCCGCGAGGAGGCCGGGCCTGCAAAAGATGCCCCGATCTGTTAGGGTGCCCGCCGATGTACGCCACACCACACGAGGACACCCGAGTGAGCGCCGAAGAACCCCTGATCGCCGACCTGTTCGAGGTCGACAAACGCCTGACCCTCAAGCCTGTCGTGGACTTCAACAACTACCTGCGCAACGCCTTCGGCGACGGCCCGTGCACCTGCCACCGCTGCAGCGAAGGCACTGACCCGGCCAGCTACAGCCATCAGCACAGCTTCACCCTCGAAGGCCGCCAGCTGCACCGCCGCTTCGCCAGCACCGCCGGCAGCGATGTGCTGCAGGCACTGAAAAAAGCCTGGTTGTCGTACACCAAGGCCGACCTCAACCCGGTCGGCACGCTCGACCTGGCCACCCTCAAGACCTTCACCGAAGCCGCCCTGCATCCGCGCTTGCTGGCCCTGTTGCCGGCCAGCGGGCTGGCCCGCGAAGTGGACGGCCAATGGATGCTGCAAGCCCAGGCTGACTGACGCCCGGCGGCGCGGCAGGATTTTCCCGGTCTGCTACCTTGGGAGAATCCCCGCACCGCCACAGGTAGTCGACCATGGCCCGCACAACACCTATCGAGCTGTACCGCAACATCGGCATCGTCGCCCACGTGGACGCCGGCAAGACCACCACCACCGAGCGCATCCTGTTCTACACCGGGGTCAACCACAAGATGGGCGAGGTCCACGATGGCGCCGCGACCATGGACTGGATGGCCCAGGAGCAGGAACGCGGCATCACCATCACCTCGGCGGCGACCACGGCCTTCTGGCAAGGCTCGACCAAGCAGTTCGCCGACAAGTACCGCTTCAACATCATCGATACCCCTGGCCACGTCGACTTCACCATCGAGGTGGAACGCTCGCTACGCGTGCTCGATGGCGCGGTGGTGGTGTTCAGCGGCGCCGACGGCGTCGAGCCGCAATCCGAGACGGTGTGGCGCCAGGCCAACAAGTACCATGTGCCGCGCCTGGCCTACGTCAACAAGATGGACCGCCAGGGTGCCGACTTCCTGCGCGTGGTGAAGCAGATCGACCAGCGCCTGGGCCACCATCCGGTGCCGATCCAGCTGGCCATCGGCAGCGAGGAAAACTTCATCGGCCAGATCGACCTGGTGAAGATGAAGGCCATCTACTGGAACGAGAACGACCAGGGCACCAGCTACCGCGAAGAAGAGATTCCCGCCGAACTGCAGGCGCTGGCCGACGAATGGCGAGCGCACATGATCGAGGCCGCCGCCGAGGCCAATGATGAGCTGACCATGAAGTTTCTCGAAGGCGAGGAGCTGAGCGTCGATGAAATCAAGGCCGCCTTGCGCCAACGCACCATCGCCAACGAAATCGTCCCGACCATCCTCGGCTCGTCGTTCAAGAACAAAGGCGTGCCGCTGATGCTCGACGCGGTGATCGACTACCTGCCCGCACCGTCGGAAATCCCAGCGATCAAGGGCACCGACCCGAACCACGAAGACAAGCACCTGGAGCGCCACGCCGACGACAACGAGCCGTTCTCGGCGCTGGCCTTCAAGATAGCCACCGACCCCTTCGTCGGCACCCTGACCTTCGCCCGTGTGTACTCCGGCGTGCTCAGTTCCGGCAATGCCGTGCTCAACTCGGTCAAGGGCAAGAAGGAGCGCATTGGCCGCATGGTGCAGATGCACGCCAACCAGCGCGCCGAGATCAAGGACGTGTGCGCCGGCGATATCGCCGCACTGATCGGCATGAAGGACGTCACCACTGGCGACACCCTCTGCGACATCGAAAAACCGATCATCCTCGAACGCATGGACTTCCCCGATCCGGTGATCTCTGTAGCGGTGGAACCCAAGACCAAGGCCGACCAGGAAAAGATGGGCATCGCCCTGGGCAAACTGGCCCAGGAGGACCCCTCGTTCCGGGTGCGCACCGACGAAGAAACCGGCCAGACGATCATCTCCGGCATGGGCGAGCTGCACCTGGACATCATCGTCGACCGCATGCGCCGCGAGTTCAACGTCGAAGCCAATATCGGCAAACCGCAGGTGGCCTACCGCGAGAAGATCCGCAACACCTGCGAGATCGAAGGCCGCTTCGTCCGCCAGTCCGGCGGGCGCGGCCAGTATGGCCATTGCTGGATCCGCTTCGCCCCGGGTGACGAGGGCAAGGAAGGCCTGGAGTTCATCAACGAGATCGTCGGCGGCGTGGTGCCTCGCGAGTACATCCCGGCCATCCAGAAAGGCATCGAGGAGCAGATGAAGAACGGCGTGCTCGCCGGCTACCCGCTGATCAACCTCAAGGCCGCGGTGTTCGACGGCTCCTACCACGACGTCGACTCCAACGAAATGGCCTACAAGATCGCTGCATCCATGGCCACCAAGCAGCTGTCGCAGAAAGGTGGCGCGGTGTTGCTGGAGCCGGTGATGAAGGTCGAGGTGGTGACGCCCGAGGAGTACCAGGGCGATATTCTCGGCGACCTGAGCCGGCGCCGGGGGATCATCCAGGATGGCGACGAGACGCCGGCGGGCAAGGTGATCCGTGCCGAGGTGCCGCTGGGCGAGATGTTTGGCTATGCCACCTCGATGCGCTCGATGACCCAGGGACGGGCCAGCTTCTCGATGGAGTTCACCCGCTATGCCGAGGCCCCGGCCAGCATTGCCGATTCGATCGTGAAGAAAAGCCGCGGGGAGTAAGCGATAACCCTGTGCCGGCCTCTTCGCGGGTAAACCCGCTCCTACAGGGGGCGGTGAAACCTGTAGGAGCGGGTTTACCCGCGAAGAGGCCGGCACAGGCAGCAAGCAACTTCAGTGCTGCTCCCCTGCCCTGCGCAACAGCTTCTTGCAGCGCTCCGACAGATGCACCACGCGCAGCTGCTTGCCCGCCTTGGCATAGCGCTCACGCAGGGTCTTCAACGCCGCGATCGCCGAATAATCGACGAAGCGCAGGTGTTGGCAGTCCAGGGTCACTTTGGCCGGATCGCTGGCGGGGTCGAACTGGTTGAGAAACGGCGTGGTCGAGGCGAAGAACAAGGTGCCATGCACCTGGTAGTGCTTGCTGCCCTCGGCGTCTTCATGGCTGTCGGCGTACAGCTCGCGCGCATGCTGCCAGGCAAAGTTCACTGCGGCGATGACGATGCCGAACAGCACCGCTGTGGCCAAGTCGGTGAACACCGTGACCACGGTCACGGCGATGATAGCCAGCACGTCGCTGGCCGGCACCTTGTGCAGCACCCGCAGCGAGGCCCAGGCGAAGGTCTGCTGCGCCACCACGAACATCACCCCGACCAGCGCCGCCAGCGGAATGCGCTCGATCAGCGGCGACAAAAACAGCACGAACAGCAGGATCATCACGCCAGCGACCACGCCCGACAGCCGCCCACGGCCATTGGAGCTGAGGTTGATCACGGTCTGGCCGATCATCGCGCAGCCACCCATGCCGCCGCACAGGCCCGAGACCATGTTGGCGGCCCCCAAGGCCACGCATTCTCGATCGGGAAAACCGCGGCTCTCGGTGATCTCGTCGGTAAGGTTGAGGGTGAGCAGGGTTTCCAGCAGGCCGACCATGGCCATCAAAAATGCGTATGGCGCAATGACCTTCAGCGTCTCGAGGCTCCAGGGCACCTCGGGCAGGGCCAACTGCGGCAGGCCGCCGGCAATGTGCGCCATGTCGCCCAGGGTGCGCGTCGGCAGGCCCAGCAGGTACACCAGCAACCCCACGCCGAGGATCGCCACCAGTGCCGGTGGCACCGCACGGGTGAGCCTGGGCAGCACATACACCACCAGCATGGTCAGGGCCACCAGGCCGATCATCAGGTACAGCGGCGTGCCACTGAGCCAGGCTTGACCGTCCTTGAAGTGTTCGAGCTGGGCCATGGCGATGACGATCGCCAAGCCATTGACGAAGCCGAGCATCACCGGATAAGGCACCAGGCGCACCAGCTTGCCCAGGCGCAAGGCGCCAAACAGGATCATCACCACCCCGCCGAGGAGCACCGTGGCCAGCAGGTACTGGACGCCGTGCTGCACCACCAGGGCGACGATCACCACAGCCATGGAGCCAGCGGCACCCGAGATCATCCCTGGACGGCCGCCGAACAGCGCGGTGAGCGTGCAGATGATGAAAGCGCCATACAAGCCCATCAGTGGATTGAGGTGCGCCACCAGGGCAAAGGCGATGCACTCGGGCACCAGGGCGAAGGACGTGGTGAGACCGGCGAGCAGGTCGGCGCGGAGTCTGGCTGTTTTCATGGGCTTCCTGTGACGACACCCGCCCCGAGGCCCTGTGCGACTGCGCGCACAGGGTCGGGTCCGGGAACCGGATAAAAATCGAAGGGCGAGATGTTACGGAATTTGTCTAACAGCCACCACCGCTATGACCCCGAGCGCCCGTCCCGGCCCAGCCACTCGGCCATGGCCCCATCCTCCAGGGCGTACTCGCCACGGTTGGCCTTCCATATCAGCTCCTTGTCCCGCAGGGCATCCAGGGCCTTCTGCACATTGGCGGTGCTGGCAGTGGCTTGCGCCTGGGCCTGCTCCAGCCTGCGGTTGACCGCAAGCAGGGTGTGCTCGGTAAACGGCGAGAACGGCTGGCGCCCCAGGGTACGCTCGGCCATCACCTGGAGTACGGCCTGCTGCAGGGGCGACAGGTCGTTCCAGGCACTTTCGTAGTCGCTCCATACGCCCGCCTGGTGATTGAGCGCGCCGGTACGCAACAGTTCACCCAGGTTGCCGGCCTCGCCCAGGCCAAGGCTCACTTCGGTGAGCAACTTGCCGAGCATTTCCGGGCGCCGGCCGACGCGCTCGAAGGCGTACTCCAGGTCCTCGACCTTGAACTGGTTGCTGGCGGCCAGGCGGCCGTTCCACAACGCGGTGATGAATTCGACGAAATCCCGGCCCAGCAGCGGAAACGGGGTGATGCTGGCGCCATAGAACGGCTGCTTGCTCTTGAGTACCAGGTTGGCCAGCTTGTCGCGGCTGGACCCGGTGAACACCAGGCGCAGGCCATCGGGCCGATCGCCCCGATTGAGGTGGTCGCGCGCGGCCTTGAGGGCGAACATGGCATTGACCCCTTCCTCGCTGTTCAGCGCATGCTGGGCTTCGTCGACGATCAGCACCAGCATCTGCCCACACACCTGGTGCAGCACGGCGAGCGCCTGGGCCAGGGTGGTGCCGGCCGGCAGTTGTGGCCGGGTAAAATCCCAGCTCAGGGTGCGCAACAGGTTGATCTTGTCGATGCCAGCCTTCTTCGCGGTGCGCGCCAGTGCGCTCTCGAAACCCGCCAATGCAGTGCCGATAGCGCCACTGATCAACGTCGCCGGGTCGGCGTCACGGTCCGACCACAGATCGACATACACCGGCAGCCAGCCGCGCCGCACGCACTCGGGAATGAAGTCGTTGTTGAGGAAGGTGCTCTTGCCGGTACGCCGGGGCGCCGCGAGGAACATGCCGGAGCTGAAGTCGACCAGCGACTCGCCAGCCAAGTCGCGCGCCAGGGCCTGAGCCAACTGCTCGCGGCGAAACATCGGGCGTGATGGAGTCATGTCAATATCCTCGTTTATCTGCATCACTATAATTTATAGCCTATAGGATAATCGAAGATAAAAGACAGCCTGTGATGCACAGCCGGCACGAGCCCGACAAATTTGCCATCATGATGATTCTACCCGCGGAGATCCCCCCCATGCCGCTACGCCCTCTCGTCGCCGCCCTGCTGTTGGCGACCAGCCTGGTGACCCAGGCCGCCACCGAGGTGCTGCCCCTGCAGCACCGTACCAGCGCCGAACTGCTGCCGACCGCCCAGGGCTTCCTGGGCAAGGACGGCACGGTCAGTGCCTTCGAGAACAAGCTGATCGTCAATGCCAGCCCCGAACGCATCGACGACTTGCGCGCCCTGCTGCAACAGCTCGATACCGCGCCGAAGCGCCTGCTGATCAGCGTCGACAACAGTGACAGCAACTTCCAGGACAACCGCGGTAACGCGCGAATCATCAACTACGGCACCTCCAATCGCGACGGCGGCCTGCAGCAGATCCAGGCCAGCGAGGGTCAGCCGGCATTGATCCAGGTCGGGCAGAGCATCCCCATCACCAGTACCAGCACCGACGGCTACGGGCGCATCCAGAGCAACACCGAATACCGTAATGTCACCCAAGGTTTCTACGTCACGCCGAGCCTGAGCGGAAACACCGTTCGTCTGCAAATAAGCAGCAATAACGATAGGATCAGCAACGAACGCGCAGATGTAGTGAAAGTGCAAAGTACCGACACGACAATCACGGGAGAGCTCGGCGAGTGGATCACCCTGGCCGGTTACAACCAGCAGAGCCAGGCCGACCAGGCCTCTTCCACCCTCACCTACAGCACCCAACGGGGTGAGAACATGACTTTGCGGGTAAAAGTCGACCTTCTGGACTGATCCCAGGCAATCCGAGGCCTCGACCAAGGGCCTCGAAACTGACCGGCAAGTCGCATTGGAACAAATATGTAGTACGACTAAAAAAGCACTACAAAACATTTGACAGGGTCTTTTTACCGAGGGCATGATGGCCTCGCTCCCGCTAATCAGGGGCCCTGGCAAGGGCCTTCGAAGCGCCCTCCTCCCACCCCTGGAGGCGCCTCGTGTCTATACGGCCCACAAGGCGGTTCGACGGGATTGCGACTGCAACGAAGAAGTTGTCCCGAGGGACGGAAGCGCATCACTACAGCACCGGCAATCGCGTCGCACCGCAGCAAGGCAACCACGAGCCGACCTGCACGGGCACACCCTGGCCGAGTCTGTACCTCCTTCCCCTTCGAGCCTTCACGTCGCACCGCAAGCCTGCGAACAGGACAGCCGCCTGGCACCCTGATCGGCATTCCGAGCATCAGCACAATTAACCCAAGATCGATGCGACGAGGTTTATTTCCATGGCACTGACACGCGAACAGCAAATTGCAGCCCTCGAAAAAGACTGGGCCGAGAACCCGCGCTGGAAAGGCGTGACCCGTACCTACACCGCCGCCGATGTCGTTCGCCTGCGTGGCTCCCTGCAGCCAGAGCACACCCTGGCTCGCCAAGGCGCAGAAAAACTGTGGAAGCTGGTCACCCAAGGTGCCCACCCCTCCTTCCGCCCAGAAAAAGATTTCGTCAACTGCATGGGCGCCCTGACTGGGGGCCAGGCGGTACAGCAGGTAAAAGCTGGCATCCAGGCCATCTACCTGTCCGGCTGGCAGGTTGCCGCCGACAACAACTCGGCCGAGTCGATGTACCCCGACCAATCGCTGTACCCGGTGGACTCGGTCCCGACCGTGGTCAAGCGCATCAACAACTCGTTCCGCCGCGCCGACCAGATCCAGTGGAAGGCCGGCAAGAACCCGGGTGACGACGGCTACATCGACTACTTCGCGCCGATCGTGGCCGACGCCGAAGCCGGCTTCGGTGGCGTACTCAACGCCTACGAACTGATGAAGAACATGATCGAAGCAGGCGCCGCCG
Source organism: Pseudomonas sp. S31 (assembly GCF_016648105.1). GTDB lineage: Bacteria > Pseudomonadota > Gammaproteobacteria > Pseudomonadales > Pseudomonadaceae > Aquipseudomonas. Next base: position 105,788 of record NZ_JACVVE010000014.1, read on the forward strand.
GCGTGCACTTCGAAGACCAGCTGGCCTCGGTGAAAAAATGCGGCCACATGGGCGGCAAGGTACTGGTACCGACCCAGGAAGCCGTACAGAAGCTGGTGGCCGCGCGCCTGGCAGCTGACGTGGCGGGCGTGCCGACCATCATCCTGGCCCGCACCGACGCCAACGCCGCCGACTTGTTGACCAGCGACTGCGACCCATACGACCAGCCGTTCGTGATTGGCGACCGTACCCGCGAAGGCTTCTATAAAGTGCGTGCCGGCCTCGACCAGGCCATCGCCCGCGGCCTGGCCTACGCGCCGTACGCCGACCTGATCTGGTGTGAAACCGCCAAACCGGACCTGGACGAAGCCCGTCGCTTCGCCGAGGCGATCAAGAAGGAGTACCCGGACCAACTGCTGTCGTACAACTGCTCGCCTTCCTTCAACTGGAAGAAGAACCTGGACGACGCGACCATCGCCAAGTTCCAGCGCGAGCTGTCGGCCATGGGCTACAAGCACCAGTTCATCACCCTGGCCGGCATCCACAACATGTGGCACGGCATGTTCAACCTGGCGCACGACTACGCCCGCAACGACATGACCGCCTACGTGAAGCTGCAGGAGCAGGAATTCGCCGACGCCAGCAAGGGCTACACCTTCGTGGCGCACCAGCAGGAAGTGGGCACTGGCTACTTCGACGACATGACCACCGTGATTCAGGGTGGGGCTTCGTCGGTGACTGCGCTGACGGGTTCGACCGAGGAAGAGCAGTTCCACTGATAGTGGGGTGCTGAGCGAGGCCCGGGGTTCGACAGAGCCCCGGGCTTTTTTTATTTCTGCGCGGGCCTCTTCGCGGGACAAGCCCGCTCCCACAGGTACCGCACCGACATCAGCTACGGTGCAGATCCTGTAGGAGCGGGCTTGCCCGCGAAAGGGCCCGCGAGGTTGACGGCAATCCTGCAGATCAGGTCTATGCTTGTCACAGCACAGCAGCAAGGACCGCCCATGCCTAGTCCAAGCCACCTGCCCCTTCACACCCGCCGGCCTTCCTTATATAGGCACGCGCACCCTCTTGATCGACAAAACATTGATCCAGGACCGTACGCTCCCTGTCGCATGCTGGTAGAACGAGAGTTTTTCTCATTTGCAAGTAGGGAGGTACGTGCATGAACTTCATTACCCCGCCGAATATCCAACTTAAACCGGCACCCTCAAATGATATTAATTATCATTCCGAAACTTGCATTTCGTTACGGCGGGCAAGAAACATAATTAACAAAACCGTACGCAATCCCCGAAACTCAAGGGTTTCAGCCAGTTAGGCGCGGTTTTTGTTCTTAATCCTACGAATAAAGTTGCCACAGAAATTTTACTTGCTTCGGGTTTACCCATAAAATCAGCGCGATTGATTCAGCTGCGACATTTGGTCACTGCACCTGCGACACCACGTCGCCGCTCTACTTATTTCAGACTGCAGAGCTGGGTCTCTGTATAAGGATTTCTAGCATGTCCGATTCGGCAGGACTCATCGCCCACAACTGGGGCTTTGCCATCTTCCTCCTGGGTGTCGTCGGCCTGTGCGCCTTCATGCTCGGCCTCTCCAGCCTGCTCGGTAGCAAGGCCTGGGGTCGCGCCAAGAACGAACCCTTCGAATCCGGCATGCTGCCCGTCGGCAGCGCCCGCCTGCGCCTGTCCGCCAAATTCTATCTGGTCGCGATGCTGTTCGTGATCTTCGATATCGAAGCCCTATTCCTGTATGCATGGTCTGTGTCCGTCCGCGAAAGCGGCTGGACCGGATTCGTCGAAGCTCTCGTTTTCATAGCAATTCTGTTGGCAGGTCTTGTCTACCTATGGCGCGTCGGGGCCCTTGACTGGGCTCCCGAAGGTCGCCGCAAGCGGCAAGCGAAGCTGAAACAATGAGGCTTTGGCATGCAATACAATCTCACCAGAATCGATCCGGATGCGCCCAACGAGCAGTACCCGATCGGTGAACGGGAAACCGTCACCGATCAACTGCTAGAGGACCAGGTCCACAAGAACATCTTCATGGGTAAGCTCGAAGATGTGCTCAGTGGCGCGGTCAACTGGGGTCGCAAGAACTCCCTCTGGCCGTACAACTTCGGCCTGTCCTGCTGCTACGTGGAAATGACCACGGCCTTCACGGCACCCCACGACATCGCCCGCTTCGGCGCCGAAGTCATCCGGGCCTCGCCGCGTCAGGCCGACTTCATGGTCATCGCCGGTACCTGCTTCGTGAAGATGGCGCCGATCATCCAGCGCCTGTACGAGCAGATGCTCGAGCCGAAATGGGTCATCTCCATGGGTTCGTGCGCCAACTCCGGCGGCATGTACGACATCTACTCGGTCGTTCAGGGGGTCGACAAGTTCCTCCCCGTGGACGTCTACGTGCCTGGCTGCCCGCCGCGCCCCGAGGCATTCCTGCAAGGCTTGATGCTGTTGCAGGAATCGATCGGCCAAGAACGACGCCCGCTCTCCTGGGTGGTTGGTGATCAAGGCATCTACCGTGCCGAGATGCCTGCCCAGAAGGACTTGCGTCGTGAACAGCGCATTGCGGTAACCAACCTGCGCAGCCCCGACGAAGTCTGATCCAGCGACCTGCCGCCGCTCCCGAAGGAGCCGGCGGCCTGGCTTCATTCTTAACGCTGACCCAAAGCGACCGAGACCATGACAGCGGACAACGCTATTTTCATTCCGCCCTACAAGGCAGACGACCAGGATGTGGTCGTCGAACTGCATAACCGTTTTGGCGCCGACGCATTCGTCGCCCAGGAAACCCGCACCGGCATGCCCGTGCTGTGGGTCAAGCGCGCCCAACTGAAGGAAGTGCTCAGCTTCCTGCGTGGCGTCGCCAAGCCGTACAGCATGCTGTACGACCTGCACGGCGTCGACGAACGCCTGCGCACCCAGCGCCGTGGCCTGCCGGCCGCCGACTTCAGTGTGTTCTACCACCTGCTGTCGATCGAGCGTAACAGCGACGTGATGATCAAGGTGTCGCTCAGCGAAGGCGACCTGAACCTGCCATCGGTGACCGGCATCTGGCCGAACGCCAACTGGTACGAGCGCGAAGTCTGGGACATGTTCGGCATCGACTTCGCCGGCCACCCGCACCTCAGCCGCATCATGATGCCGCCGACCTGGGAAGGTCACCCGCTGCGCAAGGACTACCCGGCCCGAGCCACCGAGTTCGACCCCTACAGCCTGACCCTGGCCAAGCAGCAGCTCGAAGAGGAATCGGCACGCTTCAACCCTGAAGCCTGGGGCATGAAGCGCCAGGGCGCCAACGAGGACTACATGTTCCTCAACCTCGGCCCCAACCACCCGTCGGCTCACGGTGCCTTCCGTATCGTCCTGCAGCTGGACGGTGAAGAGATCGTCGACTGCGTACCGGACATCGGCTACCACCACCGTGGCGCCGAGAAAATGGCCGAGCGCCAGTCCTGGCACAGCTTCATCCCCTACACCGACCGTATCGACTACCTCGGCGGGGTGATGAACAACCTGCCGTACGTACTCGCGGTCGAGAAGCTGGCTGGCATCCAGGTGCCGCAGAAGGTCGACGTGATCCGCATCATGCTGGCCGAGTTCTTCCGCATCACCAGCCACCTGCTGTTCCTGGGTACCTACATCCAGGACGTCGGCGCCATGACCCCGGTGTTCTTCACCTTCACCGACCGCCAGCGCGCCTACACCGTGATCGAGGCGATCACCGGCTTCCGCCTGCACCCGGCCTGGTATCGCATCGGTGGCGTCGCCCACGACCTGCCGCGCGGCTGGGACAAGCTGGTCAAGGACTTCGTCGAATGGCTGCCCAAGCGCCTCGACGAGTACACCAAGGCTGCCTTGCAGAACAGCATCCTCAAGGGTCGTACCATCGGCGTCGCCGCGTACAACACCAAGGAAGCCCTGGAATGGGGTACCACCGGTGCCGGCCTGCGTGCCACCGGTTGCGACTTCGACCTGCGTAAAGCGCGCCCGTACTCCGGCTACGAGAACTTCGAGTTCGAAGTACCACTGGCCCACAACGGCGATGCCTACGATCGCTGCATGGTCCGTGTCGAAGAGATGCGCCAGAGTATCCGCATCATCGACCAGTGCCTGCGCAACATGCCGGAAGGCCCGTACAAGGCGGACCACCCGCTGACCACGCCGCCACCGAAAGAGCGCACCCTGCAGCACATCGAGACCCTGATCACGCACTTCCTGCAAGTCTCGTGGGGCCCGGTCATGCCGGCCAACGAGTCGTTCCAGATGATCGAGGCGACCAAGGGCATCAACAGTTACTACCTGACGAGCGATGGCGGCACCATGAGCTACCGCACCCGGATCCGTACCCCGAGCTACCCGCACCTGCAGCAGATCCCTTCGGTGATCAAAGGCAGCATGGTCGCCGACCTCATTGCGTACCTGGGCAGTATCGACTTCGTTATGGCTGACGTGGACCGCTAAGCATGAACAGCACGCTTATCCAGACAGACCGTTTCGCCCTGAGCGAGACCGAGCGCTCGGCCATCGAGCACGAAATGCATCACTACGAGGACCCGCGCGCGGCGTCCATCGAAGCCTTGAAGATCGTCCAGAAGGAACGTGGATGGGTGCCGGACGGCGCCATCCACGCCATCGGCGAAGTGCTGGGCATCCCGGCCAGCGACGTCGAGGGTGTCGCCACCTTCTACAGCCAGATCTTCCGCCAGCCCGTTGGCCGTCACATCATCCGCGTGTGCGACAGCATGGTCTGCTACATCGGCGGCCACGAATCGGTGGTCAGCCAGATCCAGAGCGAGCTGGGCATCGGCCTCGGCCAGACCACCGCGGACGGGCGTTTCACCCTGCTGCCGGTGTGCTGCCTGGGCAACTGCGACAAGGCCCCGGCGCTGATGATCGACGACGATACCTTTGGTGACGTGCAGCCCGCTGGCGTCTCCAAGCTGCTGGAGGGTTACGTATGACCATTACTTCCTTCGGCCCGGCCAACCGCATCGCGCGGACGGCCGAAACCCACCCGCTGACCTGGCGCCTGCGTGACGACGGCGAGCCGGTGTGGCTCGCCGAGTACGAGTCGAAGAACGGCTACGCCGCTGCCCGCAAGGCACTGGCAGACATGTCCGCCGACGACATCGTGCAGAGCGTCAAGGATTCCGGCCTCAAGGGCCGGGGCGGTGCAGGCTTCCCCACTGGTGTGAAGTGGGGCCTGATGCCCAAAGACGAATCCATGAACATCCGCTACCTGCTGTGCAACGCGGACGAAATGGAGCCCAACACCTGGAAGGACCGCATGCTGATGGAGCAACAGCCCCATCTGCTGGTCGAGGGCATGCTGATCAGCGCCCGCGCCCTGAAGGCCTACCGTGGCTACATCTTCCTGCGTGGCGAGTACACCACCGCGGCGAAGAACCTCAATCGCGCCATCGATGAAGCCAAGGCTGCGGGCCTGCTGGGCAAGAACATCCTCGGTTCGGGCTTCGACTTCGAGCTGTTCGTTCACACCGGTGCCGGGCGCTACATCTGCGGTGAAGAAACCGCACTGATCAACTCGCTGGAAGGCCGCCGCGCCAACCCGCGTTCCAAGCCGCCCTTCCCTGCCGCCGTGGGCGTGTGGGGCAAGCCGACCTGCGTGAACAACGTCGAGACGCTGTGCAACGTGCCGGCCATCGTCGCCAACGGCAACGATTGGTACAAGTCGCTGGCCCGCGAAGGCAGCGAGGACCACGGCACCAAGCTGATGGGCTTCTCTGGCAAGGTGAAGAACCCGGGCCTGTGGGAGCTGCCATTCGGCGTGACCGCCCGCGAGCTGTTCGAGGACTACGCCGGCGGCATGCGCGACGGCTTCAAGCTCAAGTGCTGGCAGCCTGGTGGTGCCGGTACCGGCTTCCTGCTGCCCGAGCACCTCGACGCCCAGATGTACGCCGGTGGCATCGCCAAGGTCGGCACCCGGATGGGCACTGGCCTGGCCATGGCGGTCGACGACAGCATCAACATGGTCTCGCTGCTGCGCAACATGGAAGAGTTCTTCGCCCGCGAGTCGTGCGGTTGGTGCACCCCATGCCGCGACGGTTTGCCGTGGAGCGTGAAGATGCTGCGCGCACTGGAGAAAGGCCAGGGCCGCGCCGAAGACATCGAGACGCTGCTGGGGCTGGTCAACTTCCTCGGCCCAGGCCGTACCTTCTGTGCTCATGCACCGGGGGCGGTAGAGCCGTTGGGCAGTGCCATCAAGTACTTCCGCTCGGAGTTCGAGGCCGGTGTGGCGCCTGAAAGCGCTGGCACCCTGCGCCCGAACCTGGCGAAGCCCATTGTGGTAGGCGCATAACAAGATGCAGCGCGGGTGGTCCGTGCCACCCGCCAGCCTGCCGGCCGGCCCGCATGACGCGTGGCGTGCCGCAGGCTTACAGATTTCCATTAGCCACGCCCGCTCACGCGGGCCAACGAAGAACTTTGAACAATGGCCACTATCCACGTAGACGGCAAAGCGCTCGAAGTCAACGGTGCGGACAACCTGTTACAGGCATGTCTGTCACTAGGCCTCGATATCCCCTATTTCTGCTGGCACCCGGCGCTCGGTAGCGTCGGTGCCTGCCGGCAGTGTGCGGTCAAGCAGTACACCGACGAGAACGACACCCGTGGTCGTATCGTCATGTCCTGCATGACCCCTGCCTCCGACGGCACCTGGATCTCCATCGACGATGACGAGTCCAAGGCGTTCCGCGCCAGCGTCGTCGAATGGCTGATGACCAACCACCCGCACGACTGCCCGGTGTGCGAGGAAGGCGGTCACTGCCACCTGCAGGACATGACGGTGATGACCGGCCACAACGAGCGCCGCTACCGTTTCACCAAGCGTACCCACCAGAACCAGGACCTCGGCCCGTTCATCGCCCACGAGATGAACCGCTGCATCGCCTGCTACCGCTGCGTGCGCTACTACAAGGACTATGCCGGTGGCACCGACCTGGGCGTATACGGCGCCCACGACAACGTGTACTTCGGCCGCGTCGAGGACGGCGTGCTGGAGAGCGAGTTCTCCGGCAACCTGACCGAGGTCTGCCCGACCGGCGTGTTCACCGACAAGACCCACTCCGAGCGCTACAACCGCAAGTGGGACATGCAGTTCGCCCCGAGCATCTGCCACGGCTGCTCCAGCGGCTGCAACATCAGCCCGGGTGAGCGGTACGGCGAACTGCGTCGTATCGAGAACCGCTTCAACGGCTCGGTCAACCAGTACTTCCTGTGCGACCGTGGCCGTTTCGGCTATGGCTACGTCAACCGCAAGGACCGCCCACGCCAGCCGCTGCTGGCCGACGGCACCAAGCTGAGCCTGGACGCTGCCCTGGACAAGGCCGCCGACCTGCTGCGCGGCCGTACCATCGTCGGCATCGGTTCGCCTCGCGCCAGCCTCGAGAGCAACTATGGCCTGCGTGAACTGGTCGGCGCCGAGTACTTCTACTCGGGCATGGAGGCCGGTGAACTGGCCCGCGTACGCCTGGTGCTCGACGTACTGAACAACAGCCCGCTGCCGGTGCCGACCCTGCGCGACATCGAAGACCACGACGCGGTGTTCGTGCTCGGCGAAGACCTGACCCAGACCGCCGCCCGCGTCGCCCTGGCCGTACGCCAGGCCACCAAGGGCAAGGCCGCGGCCATGGCCGAAGGCATGAAGGTACAACCGTGGCTCGACGCCGCGGTGAAGAACATCGGCCAGCACGCGCTGTACCCGCTGTTCATCGCTTCGCTGGCTGAAACCAAGCTCGACGACGTCGCCGAAGAATGCGTGCACGCCGCCCCGGCCGACCTCGCCCGTATCGGTTTCGCCGTAGCCAACGCCATCGATCCAAGCGCCCCGGCCGTCGAAGGCCTGGACGCAGAGGCCAAGGCCCTGGCCCAGCGCATCGCCGATGCCCTGGTCGCGGCCAAGCGCCCACTGGTGATCGCCGGTACCTCCCTGGCCGACCCGGCCTTGATCGAAGCCGCCGCCAACATCGCCAAGGCCCTGAAGCTGCGCGAGAAGAACGGCTCGCTGAGCCTGGTGGTCCCCGAGGCCAACAGCCTGGGCATGGCCATGATGGGTGGCGAGTCGGTGGATGCCGCGCTGGACGCGGTGATCAGCGGCAAAGCCGACGCCATCGTGGTGCTGGAGAACGACCTGTACGCCCGCGTACCGGCCGCCAAGGTCGACGCTGCCCTGGCCGCGGCCAAGGTGGTGATCGTTGCCGACCACTCCAAGACCCCGACCGTCGACCGCGCCCACCTGGTGCTGCCAGCGGCCTCGTTCGCCGAAGGCGACGGCACCCTGATCAGCCAGGAAGGCCGTGCCCAACGCTTCTTCCAGGTGTTCGACCCGCAGTACCTGGACAGCAGCATCCTGGTCCACGAAGGCTGGCGCTGGTTGCACGCCCTGCGTGCCACCCTGCTGAACAAGCCGGTCGACTGGACCCAGCTGGACCACGTCACCAGCGCCTGCGCCGAGGCCGCCCCGCAACTGGCCGGTATCGTCAACGCAGCGCCAAGCGCCGCGTTCCGCATCAAAGGCATGAAGCTGGCCCGCGAGCCGCTGCGCTACTCCGGCCGTACCGCCATGCGCGCCAATATCAGCGTGCATGAGCCGCGTACCCCGCAAGACAAGGACACCGCGTTCGCCTTCTCCATGGAAGGCTACTCGGGCTCCGCCGAACCGCGCCAGCAGGTGCCGTTCGCCTGGTCGCCGGGCTGGAACTCGCCGCAGGCCTGGAACAAGTTCCAGGACGAGGTCGGTGGCCATCTGCGTGCCGGTGACCCGGGCGTGCGCCTGATCGAATCGCAAGGTGACCGCCTGAACTGGTTCAACGCCATCCCGGGCGCCTTCAACCCAGCCCGTGGCACCTGGACCGCCGTCCCGTTCTTCCACCTGTTCGGCAGCGAAGAGAGCTCCTCGCGCGCCGCTCCGGTACAAGAGCGCATTCCGGCTGCCTACGTGGCCCTGGCCAAGTCCGAAGCCGACCGCTTGGGTGTCAACGAAGGCGCTCTGCTCAGCCTGAACGTTGCCGGCGTGGCCCTGCGCCTGCCGCTGCGTATCAATGAAGAACTGGGCGCTGGCCTGGTTGCGTTGCCCAAAGGCCTGGCCGGCATTCCGCCTGCCATCTTCGGTGCATCCGTCGAAGGTCTGCAGGAGGCAGCACAATGAGCTGGTTCACCCCCGAAGTGATCGATGTGATCCTCACCGTGGTCCGGGCCATCGTGGTCCTGCTCGCGGTGGTGGTCTGCGGCGCGCTGCTCAGCTTCGTCGAGCGCCGCCTGCTGGGTTGGTGGCAGGACCGCTACGGTCCGAACCGCGTCGGCCCGTTCGGCATGTTCCAGATCGCCGCCGACATGCTGAAGATGTTCTTCAAGGAAGACTGGAACCCGCCCTTCGTCGATCGCATGATCTTCACCCTGGCGCCGGTCGTGGCCATGAGTGCCCTGCTGATCGCCTTCTGCGTGATTCCGATCACCCCGCTGTGGGGCGTCGCCGACCTGAACATCGGCCTGCTGTTCTTCTTCGCCATGGCCGGCCTGTCGGTCTACGCCGTGCTGTTCGCCGGCTGGTCGTCGAACAACAAGTACGCCCTGCTGGGCAGCTTGCGTGCCTCGGCACAGACCGTGTCGTACGAAGTGTTCCTGGGCCTGGCGCTGATGGGCGTGGTGGTGCAGGTGGGCTCGTTCAACATGCGCGACATCGTCGAGTACCAGGCGCAGAACCTGTGGTTCATCATTCCGCAGTTCTTCGGCTTCTGTACCTTCTTCATCGCTGGCGTCGCCGTGACCCACCGTCACCCGTTCGACCAGCCGGAAGCGGAACAGGAACTGGCCGACGGCTACCACATCGAGTATGCCGGCATGAAATGGGGCATGTTCTTCGTCGGTGAGTACATCGGCATCATCCTCATCTCGGCGCTGCTGGTGACCCTGTTCTTCGGCGGCTGGCACGGCCCGTTCGGCATCCTGCCGCAACTGTCGTTCCTGTGGTTCGCGCTGAAGACCGCGTTCTTCATCATGCTGTTCATCCTGCTGCGCGCCTCGATCCCGCGCCCACGCTATGACCAGGTGATGGACTTCAGCTGGAAGTTCTGCCTGCCGCTGACCCTGATCAATTTGCTGGTGACCGCTGCGATCGTGCTCTACAACACGCCAGCCGTCGCGGCCCAGTGAGGATTTGACCCATGTTCAAGTATATCGGCGACATCGTTAAGGGCACCGGCACTCAGCTGCGCAGCCTGGTGATGGTGTTCTCCCACGGGTTCCGCAAGCGCGACACCCTGCAATACCCCGAAGAGCCCGTGTACCTGCCGCCGCGCTACCGCGGCCGCATCGTCCTCACCCGCGACCCCGATGGCGAGGAGCGCTGCGTGGCGTGCAACCTCTGCGCGGTGGCCTGCCCGGTCGGCTGCATCTCGCTGCAGAAGGCCGAGACCGAGGACGGCCGCTGGTACCCGGAGTTCTTCCGCATCAACTTCTCGCGCTGCATCTTCTGCGGCCTGTGCGAAGAGGCGTGCCCGACCACCGCGATCCAGCTGACTCCGGATTTCGAAATGGCCGAGTTCAAGCGTCAGGACCTGGTGTACGAGAAAGAAGATCTGCTGATCTCCGGCCCCGGCAAGAACCCTGACTACAACTTCTACCGTGTTGCGGGTATGGCGATCGCTGGCAAGCCGAAAGGCTCCGCGCAGAACGAAGCCGAGCCGATCAACGTGAAGAGCTTGCTCCCATAAGGACAGAAAGATGGAATTCGCTTTCTACTTCGCATCCGGGATCGCCGTGGTCTCCACCCTTCGGGTGGTGACCGGCACCAACCCCGTGCACGCCCTGCTCTACCTGATCATTTCGCTGATCTCCGTCGCGATGATCTTCTTCGCCCTGGGTGCGCCGTTTGCCGGCGCCCTGGAAGTGATCGCCTACGCTGGCGCCATCATGGTGCTGTTCGTCTTCGTGGTGATGATGCTCAACCTCGGGCCGGCCTCGGTCGCCCAGGAGCGCGGCTGGCTCAAGCCCGGTATCTGGGCGGGGCCGGTGATCCTCGCCGCGCTGCTGCTGCTCGAGCTGCTGTACGTGCTGTTCGTCACCCCGAGCGGCGCTGCCATCAGCGGTACCACCGTCAGCCCGAAAGAGGTAGGTATCAGCCTGTTCGGCCCGTACCTGCTGGTGGTCGAACTGGCCTCGATGCTGCTGCTCGCTGCAGCCGTCACCGCCTTCCACCTGGGCCGCAACGAGGCGAAGGAGTAAATCATGGGTGCTATCCCCCTCGAGCATGGTCTGGCGGTCGCCGGCATCCTGTTCTGCTTAGGTCTGGTTGGCCTGATGGTCCGCCGCAACATCCTCTTCGTGCTCATGAGCCTGGAAGTCATGATGAACGCCGCTGCCCTGGCGTTCATCGTCGCCGGTGCCCGTTGGGTCCAACCCGACGGCCAGGTGATGTTCATTCTGGTGATCAGCCTGGCAGCCGCCGAGGCCAGCATTGGCCTGGCCATCCTGCTGCAGCTGTATCGCCGCTTCCACACTCTCGACATCGATGCTGCCAGTGAGATGCGCGGATGAACCTTCTCTTCCTGACTTTCGTCTTCCCCCTGATCGGCTTCCTGCTGCTGTCGTTCTCGCGCGGGCGGTTCTCGGAGAACCTCTCGGCGCTGATCGGCGTCGGCTCGGTCGGCCTTTCGGCCGCCACGGCTGCCTACGTCATCTGGCAATTCAATGTCGCCCCGCCTGAAGGCGGTGCATACAGCCAGCTGTTGTGGCAGTGGATGTCGGTGGACGGCTTCGCGCCGAACTTCACCCTCTACCTGGACGGCCTGTCGGTCACCATGCTCGGCGTGGTCACCGGCGTCGGCTTCCTGATCCACCTTTTCGCCTCCTGGTACATGCGCGGCGAAGCCGGTTACTCGCGCTTCTTCTCGTACACCAACCTGTTCATCGCCAGCATGCTGTTCCTGATCCTCGGCGATAACCTGCTGTTCATCTACTTCGGCTGGGAAGGCGTGGGCCTGTGCTCGTACCTGTTGATCGGTTTCTACTACAGCAACCGCAACAACGGTAACGCGGCGCTCAAGGCGTTCATCGTCACCCGTATCGGCGACGTGTTCATGGCCATCGGCCTGTTCATCCTGTTCGCCCAGCTGGGTACCCTGAACGTGCAGGAGCTGCTGGTGCTGGCACCGCAGAAGTTCCAGGCTGGCGATACCTGGATGGTGCTGGCGACCCTGATGCTGCTGGGTGGCGCGGTCGGTAAATCGGCCCAGCTGCCACTGCAGACCTGGCTCGCCGACGCGATGGCCGGCCCGACTCCAGTGTCGGCGCTGATCCACGCGGCAACCATGGTGACCGCGGGCGTGTACCTGATCGCCCGTACCAACGGCCTGTTCCTGCTGGCGCCGGACATCCTCCACCTGGTGGCTGTGGTCGGTGGCGTGACCCTGGTCCTGGCCGGCTTCGCCGCCCTGGTGCAGACCGACATCAAGCGTATCCTCGCCTACTCGACCATGAGCCAGATCGGCTACATGTTCCTGGCCCTGGGCGTCGGCGCCTGGGACGCGGCGATCTTCCACCTGATGACCCACGCCTTCTTCAAGGCCCTGCTGTTCCTTGCCTCCGGTGCGGTGATCGTTGCCTGCCACCACGAGCAGAACATCTTCAAGATGGGCGGCCTGTGGAAGAAACTGCCGCTGGCCTACGCCAGCTTCGTGGTCGGTGGCGCTGCCCTGGCTGCCCTGCCAGTCGTGACCGTTGGCTTCTACTCCAAGGACGAGATCCTCTGGGAAGCCTTCGCCAGCGGCAACACCGGCCTGCTGTACGCCGGCCTGGTCGGCGCGTTCATGACCTCGCTGTACACCTTCCGCCTGATCTTCATCGCCTTCCACGGCGAAGCCAAGACCGAAGCCCACGCCGGCCACGGCATCAGCCACTGGCTGCCACTGGGCGTGCTGATCGTGCTCTCGACCTTCATCGGCGCCTGGATCCACCCGCCGCTGGCAGGCGTGCTGCCTGAAAGCGCCGGCCACGCCGGTGGCGAAGCCAAGCACGCGCTGGAGATCACCTCGGGTTCCATCGCCATCGCCGGTATCCTGCTGTCGGCCCTGCTGTTCCTGGGCAAGCGCCGCTTCGTCAGCGCCGTCGCCAACAGCGGCATCGGCCGCGTGCTGTCGGCCTGGTGGTTCGCCGCCTGGGGCTTCGACTGGATCTACGACAAGCTGTTCGTCAAACCTTACCTGCTGATCAGCCACATCCTGCGCAAGGACCCGGTTGACCGCAGCATCGGCCTGATTCCTCGTCTGGCGCGCGGCGGCAACGTCGCCATGAGCAAGACCGAAACCGGCCAGCTGCGTTGGTACACCGCTTCGATCGCCGTTGGCGCAGTGCTGGTACTCGGCGCTGTGGTAGTGGCGGCGGTATGACCATGAAGCTTGCGAACCTTGCGAACCTTGCGACTCTGCAAAAGGAAACGAACCCGTCATGATTTTGCCTTGGCTGATCCTGATCCCCTTCATCGGCGGCTTCCTGTGCTGGCTGGGTGAGCGCTTCGGCGCCACCCTGCCGCGCTGGATCGCGCTGCTGACCATGTCCCTGCTGCTCGGCATCGGCCTGTGGCTGTGGGCTCACGGCGACTACACCCTCGCGCCCGCTCCAGGTGCCGAACCGGCCTGGGCCCTGGAATACAAAGTCCAGTGGATCCAGCGCTTCGGCATCAGCATCCACCTGGCCCTCGATGGCCTGTCGCTGCTGATGATCCTGCTCACCGGCCTGCTCGGTGTGCTGTCGGTACTGTGCTCCTGGAAAGAGATCCAGCGTCACGTCGGCTTCTTCCACCTCAACCTGATGTGGATCCTCGGCGGCGTGGTCGGTGTGTTCCTGGCCCTGGACCTGTTCCTGTTCTTCTTCTTCTGGGAAATGATGCTGGTGCCGATGTACTTCCTCATCGCGCTCTGGGGTCACAGCTCGGCAGACGGCAAGAAGACCCGGATCTACGCGGCGACCAAGTTCTTCATCTTCACCCAGGCCAGCGGCCTGATCATGCTGGTGGCGATCCTCGGCCTGGTGCTGGTCAACTACACCAACACCGGGGTCATCACCTTCAACTACAGCGACCTGCTCAAGGCCGAGCTGCCAGCCGGCACCGAGTACCTGCTGATGCTGGGCTTCTTCATCGCCTTCGCGGTGAAGCTGCCGGTGGTGCCGTTCCACTCCTGGCTGCCTGACGCCCACGCCCAGGCACCGACCGCAGGTTCCGTGGACCTGGCCGGTATCCTGCTGAAGACTGCTGCCTACGGCCTGCTGCGCTTCGCCCTGCCGCTGTTCCCGAACGCCTCGGCGGAGTTCGCGCCGATCGCCATGACCCTGGGCCTGATCGGTATCTTCTACGGTGCCTTCCTGGCCTTCGCGCAAACCGACATCAAGCGCCTGATCGCCTTCTCCAGCGTCTCGCACATGGGCTTCGTACTGATCGGTATCTACTCCGGCAGCCAGCAGGCCCTGCAAGGTGCGGTGATCCAGATGCTGGCCCACGGCCTGTCGGCCGCCGCGCTGTTCATCCTGTCCGGCCAGCTGTACGAGCGCCTGCACACCCGTGACATGCGTCAGATGGGTGGCCTGTGGCACCGCATCGCCTACCTGCCCGCCATCAGTCTGTTCTTCGCCGCCGCTTCCCTGGGCCTGCCCGGCACCGGTAACTTCGTCGGCGAGTTCCTGATCCTGCTCGGCAGCTTCGTGCATGTGCCATGGATCACCGTGATCGCCACCACCGGCCTGGTCTTCGGTTCGGTCTACTCGCTGATCATGATCCACCGCGCCTACTTCGGCCCGGCCAAGGCCGATACCGTGCTGGCCGGCATGGACGGTCGCGAGCTGGTCATGGTGCTGGGCCTGGCGGTATTGCTGATCCTGCTGGGCGTGTATCCGCAGCCGTTCCTCGACACCTCTGCCGCCACCATGAGTGGTGTACAGCAGTGGCTCGGTTCCGCTTTCACTCAACTCGCTTCGGCCCGGTAAGAGCGCTATGGAATTCACCACTCAACACTTCATCGCATTGGCGCCGATGCTGATCACCACCCTCACCACGGTGGTGGTGATGCTGGCGATCGCCTGGAAGCGCAACCACTCGCAGACCTTCCTGCTGTCCACCGTCGGCCTGAACCTGGCCCTGCTGTCGATTTTGCCGGCGCTGAAGGTCGCGCCGCTGGCGGTCACTTCGCTGATCACCATCGACAAGTTCGCCTGCCTGTACATGGCGATCATCCTGGTCGCCACCCTGGCCTGCGTGACTCTTGCCCACGCCTACCTCGGCGAAGGTGCCAAGGGCTTCCCGGGCAACCGTGAAGAGCTGTACCTGCTGCTGCTGATGTCGGCCCTCGGTGGCCTGGTGCTGGTCAGCGCCAACCACCTGGCTGGCCTGTTCATCGGCCTTGAGCTGCTGTCGGTACCGGTCTATGGCCTGGTGGCGTACGCCTTCTTCAACAAGCGTTCGCTGGAAGCCGGCATCAAGTACATGGTGCTGTCGGCTGCAGGCTCGGCCTTCCTGCTGTTCGGCATGGCCTTGCTGTACGCCGACGCCGGCAGCCTGACCTTCGACCAGCTGGGCAAGGCCCTGGCCGCTACCAGCATGCCAAGCCTGTTGGCCCAGCTGGGCCTGGGCATGATGCTCGTCGGCCTGGCCTTCAAGCTGTCACTGGTACCGTTCCACCTGTGGACCCCGGACGTCTACGAAGGTGCTCCAGCACCGGTCGCCGCGTTCCTCGCCACTGCCAGCAAGGTGGCGGTGTTCGCCGTGGTCGTGCGTCTGTTCATGCTCTCCCCTGCTGCCAGCAGCGGCGTGCTGAGCACCGTATTGGCGGTCATCGCCGTGGCGTCGATCCTGATCGGTAACCTGCTGGCCCTGACCCAGAGCAATCTCAAGCGCCTGCTCGGTTATTCGTCCATCGCCCACTTCGGCTACCTGCTGATCGCCCTAGTCGCCAGCAAGGGCCTGGCCCTGGAAGCCATGGGCGTGTACCTGGTCACCTACGTGATCACCAGCCTCGGTGCTTTCGGTGTCATCACCTTGATGTCCTCGCCCTACGGCGGCCGTGATGCCGACGCACTGTACGAGTACCGCGGCCTGTTCTGGCGCCGTCCGTACCTGACTGCGGTACTGACCGTGATGATGCTGTCGCTGGCGGGTATCCCGCTGACCGCCGGCTTCATCGGCAAGTTCTACATCATCGCCACCGGCGTCGAGTCGCAGCTGTGGTGGCTGGTCGGCGCACTGGTGATCGGCAGTGCCATCGGTGTCTACTACTACCTGCGCGTCATGGTGACCCTGTACCTGGTCGAACCGAACCTGCGTCGCCACGACGCCCCGCTGAAGTGGGAACAGCGTACCGGCGGCGTGATGCTGCTGGCCATCGCCATTCTCGCCTTCGTCCTCGGCGTCTACCCGCAACCCCTGCTGGAGCTGGTGCAACACGCCGGCTTGCAGTTGCTCGGCTGATCACGGCGCAAGGAAAAACACCCCGCTCATGCGGGGTGTTTTTTTATCTGCGTCAGCTAGCGCTCCGCTATTTGGCCGATGAGGAACGGTTTTCCGCAAGGCCGACGGTGCGTCGTAGTTCGCTGTTGGCCGAGGGCAGGTGGACCGCCGGATTGGGCGTGCCACTCGGAGACAGTTCATGGGTCATTTCGAATTCGGCCCTGACCGACCAACCGCAGGCTTCGTTGATGCACTGCAAGTAAGCGACTCTCAAGAAGATATGCCGCCCCTCACTGGTACGAATACGCATCTTGCTGTTGCAGTGCGGACAGACCAACTTATACGTACTCAAGATAAGTACCTGCCATGTTTGAAAACTGGTGCGTCCTGTAGGATTAATCGCGCACCTGCGTCAGTATTTATTACGGCACAGCCAGGGTATTCCATTAATTCACGATACATTCCGAACCATCCTCAAAATGCAGGGTTGATACTCTCAATGATTAGTTTAAGCCAGGGAAACGCCATAATAACAGTCAAGGATATCCATAATGAGTAGTGAATTTTTCGCTTCGGTGTTCGCTCGTCTCAAGCAACTGACCGGTTCGAACACTGATGTACAGTTGGCCCGCGCTCTGGGCGTCAGCCCGCAAACGCTCAGCAGCTGGAAGGTGCGCGCGAGCGTTCCTTACTCCATATGCGTAGAGCTTGCTAGAAAGAACGCCTGCTCGCTCGACTGGTTGTTGCTGGGTGAAGGGACACTGGGCAACCAAGCCGAGGGCCAGACTCATTGGGAAAATGAAGCCCTCGAGTGCTTGCGCAGCCTCTCCCTGACCGACCGGCAGGCCGCGTTGCTGTACATGAAGGACAAGCAGCGCCTTCAGGAGTTGGAGCGCAAGCTCGATAGGCTGGATGCCCTCCCAGGCTGACTTCAGCGGCGCCAGCGCTGCAGGATGTCGCGCATGTCCACCGCATCCAGCCATGCCATGAGCTTCAGATAGACCGGAATGACCGCCACCGCCGCAACGAACGCAGCCATCCCACGGGTGAGCGAGGGCACCAGGGAGGTCAACAAGGGCTCGAACAGATAACCCACGCCCATGGCCAGGAATACCAACAGCAGATGGCTGAACACCGCTAGCCGTTTGCGCGGCTCCAGGATAAGTCGGCCACGCGCGAGGGCGATCAGCACGGCTCCCAACAATGCGCCGAACAACACCCGGCCCTCGGCTTCGACACGCTCGCGCAGCACACTGCGCACCCACTCGAAATCATCCATGCCCCACCTTCTTGCCGGCAACGGATAGCTGGCCAGTGCTGGCGAGCGCCTTCATCACTGCCGCTTCCAGATAACGTACATAGCACAGCGACAGCGCACGCCCCTGTCGATGCCCACCAATGTCCTCCAGGCGTTGATAACCCCGACCGCGCAGGGCTGTCCGCCAGGTGGCGAATTCCTTCGCTGCCTCGATGGCCGCGCAGCGTACGGCAAGGCCCAGGCCTGCATCGCTGACCCGCGCCTCCAGCGCCAGTCGCTTGCGCAGTACCGGCAAGTCGATGCGCGGCCAGAACGGGTCATGACAATCCGGGAAGCGTGGCATGCAGGCCAGCGCCTCACGCTCGCACGCGAGACCAGGCAGAGCCATTGGGTTTCGGTTCATGCCATCATTCCTCGGAGAGCATGCCATAGCGAATGGCCTTGATTACGGCGGCAACGCGGGTGGAGACATCGAATTTGCGCAGTATGTTGCCCACATGGAAATTCACCGTGGATTCCTGGCATTCGAGGATCTGGCCAATTTCCCAGGAGCTTTTTCCGTAGGCGCACCACAGCAGTACCTTTTCTTCGCGAGGCGTCAGGCGAATCGGAAAGTCCGCAGAATGCTCGGCTATCGGTTGTAGGTTGGTATTCATCATCTGCCTCCAGAAATCATTGCCGATAACGACGAGCCAAGGTCCCGCCGCAGTCCGCCTCAACTTACGCAGCCCGATGCCCGCGCTCCACTCGTGCGGCTTGTAAACAACCCGCGTACAAATCCGTTCCCATCAGTGGCCTGCAAAGAACTGAAATTACGCGTGCTTTGCGCGGCGTTTCGCTCGTCACAACGCCACTGTCTTTTCTCCCTTCGCCTGGAGTTGTTCGATGCGTCCCGTTTTGCCCCTTTCATCCTGCCTTGGCCTGATGGCCCTGTTCACGGCTGGCCAGCCCGCTTCGGCTGCACCGGCGATCGAGCTGGGCCAGGTGCTGATCAACGATGAGCAGCAGAGCGAACTGGAGGATGCCCGCGCACGCCTGCAGGCAGTGCCCGGCGCCAGCAACCTGATCGACATGCAGGGCGTGGGGCAAGGCCGGGTTGCCAGCAACCAGGACGTGCTGGCCTACCAACCCGGGGTGTTCGCCCAATCGGCGGGCAACGACGGCATCAAGCTGTCGATCCGTGGCTCGGGCATCAACCGCGCACCCGGCGCCCATGGTTCCGGGGTGTACACGATGTTCGACGGCCTGCCGCTGACCGGCCCCGGTGGTACCCCCTACGAACTGTTCGAGCCGCTGTGGCTGAGCCGCGCCGAGGTGCTGCGTGGCGCCAATGGCTTCGACCAGGGTGCCCTGGCACTGGGCGGGGCGATCAACTACGTGACCCACACCGGCTACGACGCGGCGCCCTTGCAGGTGCGCTACGAGGTCGGTAGCCGCGGCTACCAGCATCGCCACATCAGTTCCGGCCAGGTGCTGGGCAACCTCGATTACTACGTGGCCCTGACCGACTCGGAATACGACGGCTACCAGGAACACAGCAGCGGCAGCTCCAAGGGCATCGCCGCCAACGTCGGCTACCGCTTCAACCCGAACCTGGAAACCCGCTTCTACCTGCGTTACCGGGAAACCGAAAACGACCTGGCCGGGCGCCTGACCAAGGAGCAGATCAAGCACCATCCCCGTGCGGCCAACCCTGGTTACCTGTCGCGCAACGACAGCCGCCCGCAGCCCGGCAGCACCTGGGTCGGCAACAAGACCACGTTCTATCTCGACGACGACTCTCGCCTGGAAGCGGGGCTGGTGTATCACGACTATCCGATGGACCTGCGCGAAGGCGCCATGCGCTTGAAGGTCGCCTATACCGATGTCAGCGGCACGATGAACTACTTCCGTCGTGACACCCTGTTTGGCCTTGAAAGCAAGACCACTGTCGGCTGGCGCACCACCAAACATCTACCGAACAGCGGCGCCTCACAGTTTTCGCGGGTCAACGATGTGGTCGGTGAGCGCGCGCGCGACTTCAGCTACCAGGGCTCGGATACCGTGCTGCATGTGGGTAACGACCTGGAGCTGATACCCGATCTGTGGCTTACCACGGGCCTGGCGATGATCTATACCCGTCGTGAAAGCGATGTCACCTACCCGGCCAGTGGCGGCAAGGTCAGTCAACATGATTGGGACTATGCGCCACGCATTGGCCTGCGCTACGACATTCGCCCGGACTTGCAGGTCTACGGCAATCTCAGCCGTTCAGTGGAGCCACCACATCCGTGGTCCCTGGTCTGGAGTGCGCCGGTCACCAATCAGCCCATGAAGATGCAGAACCAGACCGCGACCACTTTGGAACTGGGTGCCCGCGGGGAGTCGGCCCTGGGGCATTGGGATCTGGCCTGGTACTACTCACAGGTGCGTCATGAACTGCTCAACGTGGAAGTCGTGCAAGGCTTGCCGTTCAAGGAGTTCAACGCCAGCCCCACCGTGCACCAGGGTGTCGAAGCCGGCCTGGACAGCACCCTCTGGGAGGACCCCGGAACTGGCAAGCTGAGCCTGCGCCAAGCCTACACCTTCAGCGACTTCCACTACCGCGACGACGACCAGTTCGGCGACAACCGCCTGCCGGGCATCCCCATGCACTACTACCAGGCCGAACTGCGCTACGACTGGCCGAGCGGATTCTACGCCGGGGTCAATACGCAAATGGCCTCGAAGGTGCAGGTCGACTACGCCAACAGCTACCACGCCGATGCCTACATGCTGCTCGGCGCGCGCCTGGGCTGGGATTCGCCGAAGCAGGACTGGCAGACCTGGCTCGACCTGCGCAACCTCACCAACAAGCGCTATGCCGCAACGGTAACGCCGGGGTACGACGACGCCGGCCAGGATGTCGCTCGCTCGACGCCAGGGGAAGGTTTCGGGGTGTATGCCGGGGTTTCGTACAGTTTCCGCTGAAACCCCGAACCGTCCATATCGCCGAAAAGGGGCTGCAACGCAGCCCTATTGCGGCAACTGCACCTGCGGCTTGGACGAGGCGAAAATGTCCCAGCTCGACAGGAACAGCGCCGCGATCAGCGGCCCGATCACGAAGCCATTGAGCCCGAACACCGCCAGGCCACCCAAGGTCGACACCAGGATCAGATAGTCGGGCATGCGCGTATCCTTGCCCACCAGGATCGGCCTCAGCAGGTTATCGACCAGGCCGATCACCAGCACGCCGAAGGCCGTCAGGATCACCCCTTGCAGGATCGCCCCGGTCAGCAGGAAATAGGCAGCCACCGGTGCCCAGATGATCCCCGCCCCCACCGCTGGCAGCAGTGACAGGAACGCCATCAGTACCGCCCAGACCAACGCACTGGGAATGTCCAGCACCCAGAAGATGAACCCGCCCAGCGCGCCCTGGGTCACCGCCACCAGCACGTTGCCCTTGACCGTCGCCCGCACCACCCGGCTGAATTTCAGTTGCAGGCGGCGCTTCTGCTCTTCGGGCAGCGGCACGGCCAGGCGAATGCGCCGCGCGACCTCGGCGCCTTCGCGCAGGAAGAAAAACAGCAGGTACAACATGACGCCGAGGCTCACCATCATTTCGAACGTGCCTTGGCCGAAACTGAAGGCCTTGCCGGCGAGGAACTGGCTACCCTGGGTCGCCCACTGGGTGACGTTGTCGCGCAAGCCATCGAGGTTGCCGATGCCCATGCGGTCCAGGGCATGTTGGGCAAACGCCGGGAGCATGTCCTTGCCATGCTCGATGTAGCCGGCGATGTCCAGCTGCCCGCTCTCGATGCGCTGGTACAGCGATGCGCCCTCCTGCACCAGCAAGGCGCTGATGACAGCGACGGGCAGTACCGCGATCAGCAGGCAGGTGCACAGGGTGACCAGCGCCGCCAGGTTGCGCCGGCGGCCGAAACGCAGCAGCAGCTTGCGTTGCATGGGCGCGAACAGGATGCCCAGAATCACCGCCCAGAAGATCGCGCCGTAGTACGGCAGCATGATCCAGATGAAGGCGACGGTGACCAATGTCAGCAACACGGCCAGGGCTTTGTTCTGCAGAGCGGTTTCGTTCATGGAGGTTCCTTGAGTGTCCTGGAACATTAGTGGTTGCCGCCGTCGAAAAAGTGCCATCACTGCGTTGATTCAGATCGGTGAGCCGCTGTTCACCACGGAATTTGCAGCGCCTATGCGACCCAGCGCCGCCCGCGCGGCGCATCGCGAGCAAGCTCGCACATGTGTTGCAACGTGCCGAACCTGTCAGGCCAGGGTTTGCGCTGTTCTAATGGCCCCCCAGGGCGGTTTCATCCCTGGTAACACCTTTACCGGTTAAGGTTGCGGTCTGACTGTTAAAGTCGCCTATTCCTACATGGCCCTACACGGAGTGCCCCCATGCTGCGCGCAACCGCCCTGGCCCTCGCCTGCCTTGTCGCTGGCACCGCCATCGCCGCCGAACCCACCACCTATGGCAAACAGCTCGAAGGCTTCGCCTACCCCCACCCCTTGCAACATTTCGACTTCAAGTCCCAAGGCCAAGACCTGCAGATGGGCTACATGGACGTGCCAGCCAAAGGCAACGCCAACGGGCGCAGCGTGGTGCTGATGCATGGCAAGAACTTCTGTGCGGCTACCTGGGAAACCACCATCGACGCCCTGAGCCAGGCCGGTTATCGCGTCATCGCCCCAGACCAGATCGGTTTCTGTACCTCGAGCAAGCCTGCGCATTACCAGTACAGTTTCCAGCAGTTGGCAACCAACACCCATGCCTTGCTCGAGCGCCTGGGCGTGGGCCAGGCGATCATCCTCGGCCACTCCACCGGCGGCATGCTCGCGACCCGCTACGCACTGATGTACCCACAGCAGGTCGAGCGCCTGGCGATGGTCAATCCGATCGGCCTGGAGGACTGGAAAGCACTGGGCGTGCCTTACCGCACGGTGGACCAGTGGTATGCCCGCGAGCTCAAGCTCGACGCCGAAGGTGTGCGCAACTACGAACGCAAGACCTACTACGCCGGGCGCTGGAAGCCCGAATACGAGCGCTGGGTGCAGATGCTGGTGGGGCTCAACCAGGGGCCCGGGCATGAAGCCGTGGCGTGGAACTCGGCGCTGATCTACGACATGATCTTCACCCAGCCGGTGTACCACGAATTTCACAACCTGAAGATGCCGACCTTGCTGCTGATCGGTGACCAGGACACCACGGCCATCGGCAGCGATATCGCCCCGGCGGCGCTCAAGGCCCAGCTGGGCAACTACAAGGAACTGGGCCCGCGGGTCGCCAAGCTGATCCCCCAGGGACAATTGGTGATTTTCCCCGGCATGGGCCATGCACCGCAGATCGAGGAGCCGGAGCAATTCCACAAGGCCCTGCTTGACTGGCTCGGGCGTTGACGGTGAGTCAGCCGAAGCGCTGCAGCTGCATCTCGCGCAGGCGGCTCAAGGTGCGTTGGTAGGCGAACGCCAGGTAGCCCTGGGTGTACAGCGCCTCCAACGGCACCTGGGCTTCCAGGTACAGGGCCACTCGGCGGTCGTAGCATTCGTCGACCAGGGCGATGAAGCGGCGCACCGCGTCATCCTTGGGCGACAGCTTCGGCAACTCACGATCGCCCGCCTCCACCCGCGCTGCTGCGTCTTCGGTGCCTCGGGCGATGCGCCCGACGCGCTGTTCGCCGCCTAGCGCTGGCACCCCCTGCAGCAGGATCGCCTGATAGCGATCGCACAAGGCCATGAAGTCCGTCGCCGCCAACGGTTGCTCGCACAACTGCGCGAAGTGGCACCAGATCGCTTGCTCGCTGCGCCGGATGACCTGGATCTGTCTCGAGCCGACCGCCAACGGTTCGGCGCTACCGGCATCGTCGCGGCTCAGGGTGTGGAAGACTTGCTCGAGTGCCCCTTCATTGCCCGCGCTGGCAACCCAATAGCGCTGCCGCGCTTCACCGGGGTGCAGGCGATGATCCTGGTCACCGGCCACCGCCAGCACCTGCATGTGCCGTTCGATGGCAGCGATCGCCGGGAGAAAACGCTCGCGGTTGAAGCCGTCGCGGTAGAGCTGCCCGGGTGGCTGGTTGGAGGTCGCGACGATGACCACCCCCTGGTCGAACAGCACCTGGAACAGACGCCCGAGAATGATCGCGTCGCCGATGTCGCTGACGAACAGCTCGTCGAAACACAACACGCGGATTTGCCCGGCCAACTCCTGCGCCAGGGCCTTCAGCGGGTCGGCGGTGCCGTTGAGCTGGAACAGTCGCTGGTGGACCCAGGCCATGAAGTGGTGAAAATGCTGGCGACGCGAGGGGATATCCAGGCAGCGGTGGAACAGGTCCATGAGCCAGGTCTTGCCACGCCCGACCGGCCCCCAGAGGTACAGGCCCTGGGTGGCACGGCCCTGTTCGAGCGCGTCGAAACAGGATTGCAGGGCGGTGACGGCCGTGGCCTGGGCAGGGTCAGGCGCATAGCCTTGCGCAGTCAGGGCCTGGTCGTAGAGCGATCGTGGGGTTGAAGGCATGGCATCCGGCCTTGGCCTGTGGGGGCTCCATTGTCGGCGATAGGGCCGGAACAACCAACCTCGATCCTCACTTTTCGCCCAGGCCAACCTTCAGCAACGCCCCGTCCTTGGCATCGGTCAGCAGGTACAGGTAGCCGTCCGGCCCCACCCGCACATCGCGGATACGCGCCTTCAAATCGCCCAGCAGACGCTCCTCGTGCACGATCTTGTCACCGTCGAGTTGCAAGCGGATCAGTTCCTGGGTGGCGAGCGCACCGATGAACAGGTCGTGGTCCCAGGCCTTGAAGGTCGGGCTGTCGTAGAAGGCCATGCCACTGATGCCCGGCGACTTCTCCCAGACGTGGTGCGGGCCGACCATGCCCTCGACCTGCTCGCCCTTGGCCTCGGAGATCGGCAGCATCGTATAGTCGCTGCCATGGGTCGCGATCGGCCAGCCATAGTTCTTGCCGGCTTGCGGGATGTTGATCTCATCGCCGCCGCGGGGCCCGTGCTCATGAGTCCAGAGCTTGCCGGTCCACGGATTCAGCGTAGCGCCTTGCTGGTTGCGGTGGCCATACGACCAGATCTCCGGCCGCACATTGGCCTGGCCGACGAAGGGGTTGTCCTTGGGTACCGTGCCATCGGGGAGGATGCGCACCACCTTGCCCTGCAGTTTGTCCAGGTCCTGGGCGGTGGGGCGCTGGTTGTTCTCGCCCAAGGCGATGAACAGGTAGCCATCGCGGTCGAACACCAGGCGCGAACCGAAGTGATTGCCCACCGACAGCTTCGGCTGCTGGCGGAAGATCACCCTGAAGTTCTCCAGCCGGGCGCGGTCCTCGGACAACTGGCCACGGCCCACGGCCGTACCTGCTTTGCCGTCGCTGCCCTCTTCGGCGTACGACAGGTAAACGGTCCTGTCCTTGGCGAACTCAGGCGACAGCACCACGTCCAGCAGGCCGCCCTGCCCCTCGGCCCAGACCTTGGGCACACCGCTGATCGGCGCGCCAACCTTGCCCTCGGCGCTGACCACCCGCAGGTTACCCGGGCGTTCGGTCACCAGCATGTCCTTGCCGCCTGGGAGAAACGCCAGGGCCCAAGGGTTGCGCAGGCCATCGGCGATGGTGCTGACGGTCAGCCGGCCCTCCTCGCTGGGAAACTGCTGTTCGGGGGCCGCATGGGCCAACAGCGGCAGCAACGTGGCAGCGGCCAGGGTGTTCAACCAGGTGCGTCGAAGCATGGGGCGGTTCCTTCCTGAATAGGGTTCATGGCGCACGTTGCGAGTCACGCGCTGGACGAGTGGGCTCCAGATTGGGGGTCTGCTGTTGCCGACGCAGATTGTCGCCATTGCCGATGCCGCGGTTGTCCAGGCTAGGGGTGCGCACATTGGGCGCGGTCGAGGGGCCGCGCACCGGTGGGGTGGACTGCTGGGTACCCTGGCGGCTGTTCGGGTTGGCCCGCTGGATCGGGCTGTTGTAGGGATTGTTGTTGCTGGCGGCGAGCTGCAACGGTTGGGTTGGCGCTGCCTGTAGCGGCAGACACAGCATCAGGCCGACGACCAGGGTCGGCAATACGGGCTTCATGCTTCACCTCCTGTACGAAAAGTCGCGCCTTGTGGATTCGATAGCCTAAGGCGCGAAGGGTTCGCGGCAAAAGTGTGAGTGCGTGTGGAGTTGATTCCTGATATTTCAGTATGCGCCTTCGACGGGCGCTGTCTCGCTCTGTATGGAAAATCCTGCACAGCGTACGGGCACCTGCGCAGGACCTTCGCTCAGGCCAACATCAGTACGCCATGCTCCAGGTCAGGGTGTAGGTGCGCCCGCGCCCCTGGTAATCGTAGAGATAGGCCGGCCCGTAGGTCGGTGAGTAGAATAGCGTCGCACGCTGGCCCCACACGGTACTGTACTGCTTGTCCAACAGGTTCTGGATCCCGGCACTGAAGGTGCCGAACCCGGTATCCTGGCTGGCGAGCAGATCGAAGGTGGTATAGCCGTCGATCTCATGATTGGCATCATCCTTCAGACTGAAGGCATGGTTGGCCTGCAACCGGGCACTGCGGCCATCGCCCTTCCAGCCGACGAAGGCCGTGGCCTTGGACAGCGAGGCATAGCGCGCATCACGCTTGATCCAGCCGCCGTTGACGTCTTCCTCCTCGGAACGGGTCAGGTGCAGGGTGCCACCGCCCTCCCAACCGCTCTGGAAGTGCCGGGTCAACGCGCCCTCGAATCCGAAGTCACGGCTCTTCTGGTCTTCGACGTTGATGGTCAGGGTCTGCGAGTCGACGTTGATGATCTTGTCGGACCAGATGTAGTACAGCGCCGCCTGCGCGTCCCAGTCCAGGTCGGCATAGCGCCAGCCCAGCTCGACCTGGCGGCTCTTGATGCCGGCCAGCGGGTTGTCCGCCACGCTCATGCCGGCCTTGCCGTAGTACTTGGCCGGGTCCGGCAAGTCGAAGCCTTCACCGTAGTTGGTCCAGACCTGGTGGCCATTCTTGAAGTCGTAGATCGCGCCGACGTTGTACAGGTTGACCTGGTAGTCGTTGCTGCCGCCTGGAACCCCCTTGAAGTCGCTGACATCGACGTCCATCTGCTGGCGCCGGGCGCCTCCGGACAGGGTCAGGTTGTCGGTGGCATGCCAGTCGAGCTGAGCGTACACCGAGACGCCGTCGACGCGGTAGCTGGGGTAGCGGTCGGCCTTGCTGTCTTTGTCCAGGTCCAGGCCGCCGCTTTCCGATGAGGTCAGGGCATCGAAGGTGGTCTGCTGGGCGTTGAAGCGCTCTCGGTCGAGGTCGACGCCATAGGTCAGCTTGAGGGTATCCCACTGCTTGGCGAACAGGCCCTTGAGGCTGGTGACTTCGAAATTCTGTTGCGAGGCGGCGAAATACACGCCGCGCGAGCCGGTTGGCGTAGCGCGGTTGTAGTAGGGAAACGGATAGAAGTTGTCATCTTCCTTGCGGTACGAAGCCTGCAGATAGAAGTCCTGGCCCAGCACGTCGCTGTGGTGGTAGTTGGCGTTCAACAGCAAGCGCCGGGTGCGCGGTTCCAGGTCCGACGAATAGCCGCTGCGCAGCTCGGCGTCTTCCAGATCCGACGGGGCGTTGTAGTTCAGGTTGGGGAAGTAGATACCGGTGCTGCCATGGTTGCCCGAGTCGTAGTACTGGGCCAACAGGTCGAGGCTCTGTTCATCGGTGAGCTTCAGGCCGACACTGCCGAGCACGTCGATGGTGCGGTTGTACTGCAGGTCGGTCTGGGTGTTGTCGATGAAGATCTGGTCGCCGGCGCCGTCGTAGAAGGCTTCGTTCTGCTCGCCGGAAATGCCCAGGCGGGCATTGATCCGATCGTTGCCGCCGCTGATCGACTGGGCAAAGCGGGTCGCCAGGTCATCGCTGTTGTTGAAGCCGCTGCTGGCACCGAGCTGGGTCTCGAAACGCACATCCCCCGCCTCGCCTTTCTTGGTCACGATGTTGATGATGCCACCAGTGGCGCCACCGCCGTAGATGGCGCTGGCACCGGACAGCACCTCGACGCGCTCGACGTTGAACGGCGAGATGCTGTCGAACTGGCGCGACAGGCCACGCGAGCTGTTCTGGCTGACCCCGTCGATCATCACCAGCACGTTGCGCCCGCGCATGTTCTGCCCATAGTTGGTCCGCCCTTCCGGGGCCAGGTCGAGGCCCGGTACCAGTTTGCCGATGGCTTCCTTTAGGCTGACGCCACTGTCGATCTGCTCGCGCAACTGCTGCTGGTCGACCACCCATACGGTGCCAGGGATTTCGCTGATCGCGGTGCTGGTGCGCGAGGCGACGCTGACCTCGATGGGTTTGAGATTGACGGTCTGCGCAGCCGCCTCGGCCTTGCGCAGGGTAATGGTGCGGCTATCGCTGTACTGCCAGGCCATGCCGCTGCCGTCGAGCAGCTGCTGCAGGGCCTGGTCGATGCTGTAGCTGCCTTGCAGGGCTGGGCTGGTCAGCCCCTGCACATCGCCGGTGGTGTACAACAGGTGCAGCCCGGCCTGGTCGGCGAAGGCCGTCAGGGCCTGGTCCAGGGGTTGCGCCGGCAGGTCGAGCTGTACCTGGCGCGCCTGGACCTGCACCTGGGCCTCACTGCTGGCCCATGCCTGCAGGGGACCAGCGAGCATGGCCAGGGCGCTGCAGGACAGCAAGGCAAGATGGAGTCGAGCGCCGCGACGGTGCGGTTGGCCAGGGGTAGACGGCATGGGCATGAGAGGCACGAATGAGCTTCCAGACAAGTCGTAAATGAGAATGGGTTGCTGATCAGTCCCACTACGACGATCTGGCTTGCACGACCTTGCAGCGCCAAATGAAAAAAATTTCGATTATTTTCTGACGACTCAGTAGACCACGGCCAGCCAGGGCAGATAGGTGACCTTGAGGCCGTAGCGCTGCTCGAGCGTTCGCAGCAGCGCCTGAGGGTCGTCCAGGTCGAACACGCCGCTGACCTCGAGGGCGGCGAGCTTGCTGTCGGGGACCAAGATGCGACCATGCTGGTAGCGCTCCAGCTCGGCCAACACCTGCCCCAGTGGCTTGCCGTTGAATATCAGCTTGCCGCGTTGCCAGGCGGTCTGCGCGCTGGCATCCGCTGCCACCGCCAACGCGTGGTTGCCGGCCCGGGCCTCGCCCTTGGCCAGGACCACCTGGCCGTCGCGGCGCACACTGAAGGTCGCGGTCCCGCCCTGGATGGCGTCGCCAGCGGTCTCGACCACGAAGGGCCGCGGGTCGTCAGCGGTGTCGAACAGCGCTTCGCCGGCCTGCAGGACCACCCGGCGCTCATTGGCATTGAACGCCACGTTCAAGGCGCTGGCGCTGTTGAGCAGTACCCGTGAGCCATCCGCCAAGGTGAAGCTCTGCCGCTCGCCGACCCCGGTGTGGTAATCCGCCAACCACACGGGCGCTTGCTGCCAGCTGCCGTAGCCGACCACCAGCAGCACCAGGGAAGCGGCGATAGCTGCCGCCCAATGGCGCTGTCTACGGCGCAGCGGCGGTGCTTTGAATGCCTGGGCGGTCGCTGTATGGCCCAGGTCCAGCCACAGCGCCTCGGCTTCTGCGGCTGCGGCCCTATGCGCCGGACTCAGCTGGCACCAGCGCTGGTAGCGTGCCCGGTCGGCCGCGCTGGCATTCCCCGAGTGCAGCAGGGCCTGCCAGTCGAGGGCATCGTCGGACAGGTCGCTGATCGGCTGGGAAGCGTGCATGGTCGAGGCGTCAGTCATGGTTGTGTTTGAGCCAGTCACGGCAATGGCGCAAGGCCTGGCCGATGTATTTTGCCACCATACTCTCGGAAACGCCCAGGCGTTGCGCGATCTGCGCCTGGGTCAGGCCTTCGACACGGTTGAGCAACAATGCCTGGCGGGCGTTATCGGGCAGCTGCAAGAGTGCCTCGTCGAGCATCTGCAGACGCTCCCGGGCCAGCAGGGTCGCCTCCGGGGCCGGGGCTGGGCAGGCCACCTCCCCTGCACTGTCGCTGTCCTCATGGCTGGCGGCAAGGCGCTGCTCGCGGCGCAGGGCATCGATGGCCAGGTTGCTGGCCACGCGGAAGATGAAACTGCGTGCGTGCAGTACCGTCACTGCCTGCTCGTCGATCTTCGCCAGCTTGAGGTAGGTCTCCTGCGCGACGTCGGCGGCACGCTGCCGATCGCTCATGCGTCGAGTCAAGAACTGCAACAGGTCGTCGTAGTGCTCCTGGAAACTTGCCAGCAGACCAGACACGGGAGACGTCAGCATTGGGAGAAAGCACTGCCAGTAGGAAGAATTATCGGGCGTGAATGAGAAACAGTATCTTTGATAATGCCCGGTACTTTCAACTATGCCGTACGTTTGCCACACTGCAGGCTCGACTCCGCTGGCAAGGTTGCTCCCCATGGTTGCCCGATTGCATCGCTGCACGCGTTTGTTAATGGTCCTGCTGATGCTGGGTGCACTGCAGGCCTGTGCCCTGTTCCAGGCGCGCGACCCACTGAACATCAGCGTGATCGGCATCGAGCCGCTGCCCGGCCAGGAGCTGGAAATGCGCATGGCGGTGAAGATGCGGGTACAGAACCCGAACGAGAATGCCATCGACTACAACGGTATCGCGCTCAACTTGGAGGTCAACGGCCAACCGTTGGCAGCTGGGGTCAGTGACCAGCAAGGGCACATCGGCCGATTCGATGAGGCGGTGATCACCGTGCCAGTGAGCATCACCGCCTTTTCCTTCCTGCGCCAGGCCTATGGCCTAGGCAAGCTCGACTCGCTGCAAGGAATGCCCTACAAGCTGCGCGGCAAGTTGGCGGGAGGGCCCTTGGGCACCGTACGCTTCACCGACGAAGGCAAGCTCGACCTGACCAACAATGGCAGCCTGATCTGGTAGGGGCCTCAGCGGTTGGCGCTGGCGGCGGCCATCATCTTGTTGACTTCGCTGCGCACCAGGTTGGCGTAGTCCGGCGGCGACATGGCGTCCAGCTCGGCACGCACCCATTCCGCCCATTTGCCCTTGCGGCGGGACTTTTCCGAGATCAGCCGAGCCGCTTCGCCTTTGGCCTTGCCGAGGTTGTTCTGCCACATTTCGAACAGACGGGCTTTTTCCGCCTCGATCTGCGCCCGTTCCTGAAAGCTCTTGTTGGCGAGATTGAAACTCATGGAATACCTGCCAATGAAAAATGGCCGCTATCTTACACCGTAGCGGCATGACATCGGAAACCCGTGGCAACTTTCCCGTCGTGCTGAAATCCATTGTTCTAACCATCCATCGACGAGGACGTGTTCATGGCTCGAAAAAACCAATCAACTGCCAACGGCGAACAAATCAAGGACCAGGTGTTCAGCGAACTGCAGGCCTTGATCGAAGAGTCGGAAAGATTACTCGACCGCAGTGCCTCCCTGGTGGGCGAAGAAGCCGACACCCTGCGTGCCCAGCTGGGTCTGAAGTTGCGCCAGGCGAGTCAGGCCGCTGGCCAGATGCGAGCCCGGGCGCAACCTGTGGTGGAGGCGACTGAAGACTACATCGGCGGACACCCGTGGCAGACCGTGGCGCTCTCGGCAGGCCTTGGCCTGGTGGTGGGCTTGCTGATCGGGCGGCGCGACTGAGCCGGGCGCCGCCTGGCGGGGGTCAGGCGGCTTGCACCATGGGAACGCCACTGTGGAAACGCAGTTCCTGGTCGGTTGACTGGATCAGCTCGGCCTCCGCCTCCCTGACCAGTTCGACCCGCCGGGCGATATCGGCCGGCTCGCCGTACTGGTGGGCCAGCTTCAGGTAGCCTTGGTAATGGCGGGCCTCGCTTTTCAGCAGGCCTTGGTAGAACCGGCCCAGTTCCTCGTCCAGGTGCGGCACCAGGGCGTTGAAACGCTCGCAACTGCGCGCCTCGATGAACGCCCCTACCACCAGGGTATCGACCAGCTTCACCGGCTCATGGGCGCGCACCAGGCGCCGCAGGCCCGAAGCATAGCGCCCCGCCGATACCGGCCGCAGCGGCACGCCACGGCGCTTCATCAAGCGCAGCACCTGCTCGTGGTGCACCAGTTCTTCGCGGGCAAGGCGCGACATCATGTTGATCAGGTCGAGGTGAGTGTTGTACTTGGCGATCAGGCTCAACGCCGTGCTGGCAGCCTTGAACTCACAGTTCTTGTGGTCGATCAGCAGGGTTTCCTGATCGGCCAAGGCCGCTTCGATCCAGGCGTGAGGCGTCGCGCAGCCAAGGAAAGCGTCGATTTCGGGGATCAGGGACATAGGGCTACCAATCACTTCGTTGAACGGTCAGGACCGGCGATTATACCGGCGGTGATGGCCTACGCCAGTGACTATGCTTGATGTACATCAAGCGGCGGCGCGAGGGGCGCCGACTATAGTCAGCGTTGGCCACCTTTGGAAGGAGTTACTGCCCATGCAAGCCGTCCGTAGCATCCTCGTCGTCCTCGACCCCGAACATGCTCACAGCCGTGCGCTGACCCGGGCCAAGTTGATCGCTGGCGTGACGGGCGCCCGGCTACACCTGTTGATGTGCCACAAGAACCACGACCACAGCGCCCTGCTCAGTTTGCTCAGTAGCCAGTTGCACGATGATGGCTACGACAATGTCACTCACGAGCAGGCCTGGCATGACAGCCTGCACCAGTCGATCATCGAGGTGCAGCAAGCCGAAGGCTGCGAGTTGGTGATCAAGGAGCACTGGCCGGACAACCCGTTGAAGAGAGCGCTGTTGACCCCTACAGACTGGAAGTTGCTGCGCTATTGCCCTTGCGCGGTGTTGATGGTCCGCAGCGAGCGGCCCTGGACCGGTGGTGTGGTGTTGGCCGCCGTGGATGTGGGCAACGAGGACGAGGATCACCGGCGCCTGCATGCCAGTATCATCGATCATGGCTACGAAATTGCCAGGCTGGCCCAGGGAACCCTGCACGTGGTCAGCGCCCATCCCTCTCCCATGCTGGCCTCGGCAGACCCGGTCTACCAGTTGAGTGAAACGATCGAACAACGCTATCGGGACGCGTGCCTGCGCTTCCAGGCAGAGTACGACATCGCCGAGGGGTGCCTGCATGTGAAGGAAGGCCCGGCGGATGTGCTCATTCCCGAAATCGAGCAGAAATACGATGCCGTGGTCACTGTGATAGGCACCGTGGCGCGTACCGGGATATCGGGAGCGCTGATCGGCAATACGTCCGAGGTGGTGCTCGATTCACTGCAAGGGGATGTGCTGGTGCTCAAGAGTGAAGAAGCGGCAGCGCATCTGGCGGAGGTGGCGCGCGGTTGAGGTGAAGTAAGCTGAGGCCCTACCGCCACCGCCGGAAAGACAAAACCCCTACCTGCTCGCGCAGATAGGGGTTTTGCGAAATGAATCTTGACGATGACCTACTCTCACATGGGGAAACCCCACACTACCATCGGCGATGCATCGTTTCACTACTGAGTTCGGGATGGGATCAGGTGGTTCCAATGCTCTATGGTCGTCAAGAAATTCTGTTGCCAGAATGTCCAGATGGACAGCCTAGCGAATTCGGATATGTGAATTTGTGGCCACGAATTTTCGGGTCTTTCGTCTTCACCACCGCAATCTGCAAAGCAAATTG
>NZ_JACVVE010000015.1 GCF_016648105.1 Pseudomonas sp. S31
CTCACTCGGGGCTCCGGGGTTGGGGTAGGGCGGGGAGTTTACGTGACGTGGGGCTGGGGTTCTTGTGCTTTCTTGCGGTGTGAACCTGTACTGGCCTCTTCGCGCCGAACCGCCGCGAAGAGGCCGGTCGCCACAGCCGAGACCGACTAAGCTGTCCACTCCAGCCTTGCCTCCGAGGCCCCCTCATGCCCCAGCCCTGGCCCGCCGCCGAGATCGCCCGGCTCATCCTCGACGGCTTCGACAACTACCGCGAACACTTCCGGTGCATCACCCTCGGCGCCCAGGCCCGTTTCGAGCAGGCGCGCTGGCAGGACATCCAGCAGGCGGCGGCTGCGCGTATCAACCTCTATGAAGAGAAGGTGGCCGAGACCAACGGCGGCCTGCGCCAGGCGTTCCCGGACGAGGTGCTGCTCGACGTGACGCAGTGGCCGCTGGCTAAGAGTGCCTACATCCAGCTGATCGACCTGCGGCTGGACGATGAACTGGCGGAAACCTGGTACAACTCGCTGTTCTGCAGCCTGTTCAGCCATGACCTGATCAGCGACGGCTGCATGTTCATCCACACGACACGGCCCGCCCTGCGTGCCCACGAACGTGCGGCCCAGACCCGCACCTATCGGCCCGATCCCGGGCTGGATGGCCTGTTGCGGGCGATCCTCGAAGACCACGCGTGCGATGTGCCGTACGCCGACCTGGAAGCGGACCTGGCGCGGCTCGCCGGGCAACTGCGCGACAGCCTGCCCGGCTGGGTCTGCAAGGACCCGGCGCTGGCGGTGGAGCTGTTTTCATCGGTGTTGTACCGCAACAAGGGGGCCTACCTGGTCGGTCGCCTCTACACCCTGGATGAGCAGTGGCCGCTGGTGATCCCGTTGTTGCACCGCGAAGGCCATGGCATCGAGGCCGACGCGCTGATCACCGACGAGGCCGAGGTGTCGATCATCTTCTCCTTCACCCGCTCCTATTTCATGGTCGATGTGCCGGTGCCCGGTGAGTTCGTCAACTTCCTCAAGCGCATCCTGCCGGGCAAGCATATCGCCGAGCTGTACGCTTCGATCGGCTTCTACAAGCACGGCAAGTCTGAGTTCTACCGCGCCCTGATCAACCACCTGGCCGCCAGCGACGACCGCTTCGTCATCGCGCCGGGGGTACGTGGCATGGTCATGAGCGTGTTCACCCTGCCGGGCTTCAACACCGTGTTCAAGGTCATCAAGGACCGTTTCTCGCCGTCGAAGACCGTCGACCGCGCCACCGTCATCGACAAGTACCGCCTGGTGAAAAGCGTCGACCGGGTCGGGCGCATGGCCGATACCCAGGAGTTCGCCGATTTCCGTTTTCCGCTCGGCAAGTTCGAGCCCGCTTGCCTGGCCGAATTGCTGGAGGTGGCGCCGTCGACCGTGCTGCTCGAAGGCGACACGGTGCTGATTCGCCACTGCTGGACCGAACGGCGCATGACCCCGCTCAACCTCTACCTGGAGCAGGCCAGCGAGGCCCAGGTGCTGGAGGCACTGGAGGACTACGGCCTGGCGATCAAGCAACTGGCTGCGGCCAACATCTTCCCCGGGGACATGCTGCTGAAGAACTTCGGCGTTACCCGTCATGGGCGAGTGGTGTTCTACGACTACGACGAGATCAGCTTCCTGACCGAGGTGAATTTTCGCCATATCCCGCCGCCGCGTTATCCAGAGGACGAGATGTCCGGCGAGCCGTGGTATTCGATCGGGCCGCACGATGTGTTTCCCGAGGAGTTTCCGCCGTTCCTGTTCGCCGACATGGGGCAGCGGCGGCTGTTCAGCCGTTTGCATGGGGAGTTGTATGACGCCGATTACTGGAAGGGGCTGCAGGCGGCGATTCGCGAGGGGAAGGTGATCGATGTGTTTCCGTATCGGCGCAAGGGGCGGTGATTTCGGTTTGCCTGTGCCGGCCCTTTCGCGGGTAAACCCGCTCCTACAGGTACTGCACCGTTTTCGGCCACTGTGATCCCCCTGTAGGAGCGGGCTTGCCCGCGAAGAGGCCAGACCTGCCTTGCACCGTCACCCCCGCAAACACTTCAACCCACTGAAATCCGCCCGCACCTTGCTCAACCGCTCTTGCAAGAAAAGCCGCTGCTGCGGTGTGCTCTGCTGCACCAGATCCACCAGCAGGCTACGCGCCTGTGTTTCGGTGTTCTCGTAAGCCGCCCGGTACTGCGTCGTCCACAGGCTCTCCTTGCGCTGCAGCAAGGTCGCCAGGCGCGGCTCGAAACTGGCATCGTTGCGCTGGTTCATCGCCAACAGCAATTGCTGTTGCCAATGCGCGCGGTTGGCGATCCATTCGCGATTCTGGTCCCCCAGCGCCTTTGACCAGGCCCGCACACGCTGTTGCTGCACCGGGGTCAGTTCGCCGAACCAGGGCGTCAGGCGTTTTTCCATGCGCTCGGTGCGCCGGGTGATCTGCTCGGCCAACGGGGTGTCGACGTACTTTTTCTGCCGTTCGCTGATGTCGTCGTGAAAGGCTTCGCGCATCTCGGCCACCTGGCTGTCGCTCATGCCACGCAGCAGCTCGGCAGCCGACGGGGTGATCGCCTCGGCCACCCGGCCGATGGCCTGGCGTGCTTCCACGGTGCGCTGTTGCACGGCCTGGTCGGTCACCTGGCCCTCGGCGACCATGTCGCGCACCCGGTCGAGCCAGTCGAGGTAGCCGGGCAGTTGCGTCTTGCAATGCCAGGCCAGGTGCTGCTTGAGGCGGTCGTCGAGCAGCGCCTTCTGCTCGCGGTTCATGTCCAGGTAATCGCCCAGCGACCAGGGCACCAGGCGGTCGAGGTTGCGGTAGGCCAGGTCGATGCGGGTGCAGGCGGCCAGCGCGACGATGAAACCGAGGGCGATGAACAGGGCTTTGGACAGGCGTAGAGGCATGTGCGAATCCTGGCAGGGGCGGGCCAATCGGTAGGCGCAGGGCGCAGCGACGCGGTTCAACCGAATCAGCGGTCGGGCAGCGTGCCGGCTTCAGGTGTAGAATAGCCGCCTTGTCTTGAGGATCATCGGAAATGGCTCTGCTTGGGCGTTACAACAGTTTGCAAATCGTGAAGCATGTGGAATTCGGCCTGTACCTGGATGGCGGCGCCGATGGCGAGATCCTGCTGCCCGGGCGTTACATTCCGAAGGACGCGGAAACCGAGGTCGACGACTGGTTGAACGTGTTCATCTACCTGGACAGCGAAGACCAACTGATCGCCACCACCGAAAAGCCCAAGGTGCAGGTCGGCGAGTTCGCCAGCCTCAAGGTCAAGGACATCAATGGCGCCGGTATCTTCCTCGACTGGGGCCTGTCCAAGGACCTGCTGATGCCCTACTCGGAAGAGTCGCGCCAGCTGAAGATCGGCGACTACTGCGTGGTCCACGCCTACCTCGACAAGCGCACCCGGCGTATCACTGCCACCTCGCGCCTGGACCGCTACCTGGACCGCACCCCGGCCGACTACCAGGCCGGCCAGCCGGTGCAACTGCTGGTTGCGGGCGAGACGCCCATGGGCTTCAAGGCGATCATCAACAACCGCCACTGGGGCCTGATCCACAAGAACGAGGTGTTCAAGTTCCTGCGTTCGGGCATGCATGTGGACGGTTTCATCAAGGAAGTGCGTCATGACGGCAAGATCGCCCTGAGCCTGCAGCCGGTGGGCCAGGCGCTGGGCGATGACCTTCAGGCTCGCATCCTGGCACGCCTTGAGGCCGAAGGCGGAGTGCTGCCGGTCTGCGACAAGAGCGCCCCGGAAGTGATCAGCCAGATGTTCAATGTCAGCAAGGGCAACTTCAAGAAGGCCATTGGCGGGTTGTTCAAGCAGGGCCGCATCGTCATCCATGACGACCGGATCGAAAAGGCCTGATCAGGCCTGCACGAACGTCTTGAAGTCCAGCTGTTCGCCACCCGGACGGGTGTCGCGCAGCAGCGAGTCGCGGTCGGCGCTCAGTGCCAGGCTGATGGTCGAGCGGCGCTTGCCAGGGTTGCGCACTTCCATCTGCTCCTGGTGGGCCTTGAGGAAGTTGGTCGGCACCTTCAGGTGTTGCAGTTCGTCGCTTTCCGGGGTGTGCAGCAGCAGGTTGACCCAGTCGGGCTGGCCCTTGCGCAGCAGCGCCACCGGCACCTCGAACCACCACAGGTTGCGCTTGGGGTCGAGGATGGCGAACAGGGTGTTGGCGCTGGTCAGCACCGGTTTTGCCAGCGCTTCGTTACGCCGGGCGATGGCGGCGGGTTTGTCGAGTTTCATGCAGGTTCCTGCGGGTTGACGCTTGATTAGGGCTGCATTGTGAGGGGTGGCAGCGGGCGCGGCAAGGCTTCAGGGCCTCTTCGCGGGGCAAGCCCGCGAAAGGGCCAGCAGCCTTAACGCCGAACCGGCAGGCTCAACTCGGAAGTGGCGCCGTCGGCGGTGGTCACCGTCGCGGTGAAGCTGTTCAACCCAGCGGCATTGTCCAATGGCTGGGCAAATTGCGCCTGGCCTTTGGCATCACTGTTCACCAGCACTTCGCCCAGGTATCGCTCGGCCTCGGTCGCATTGGCTTCGGCATTGCCGAACAGTTCGATGCGCAGCAGGCTCGACGCCGGCCCTTGCACCTCGCCACGTAGCACATTGCCGTCCAGCGCCAGCAGCCTTGGCGCCTGCTGGTTGTGGTTGGGCAGCGGCTGGCAGGGCTTGGGCTCGCCATTGCCGTCGCAGATGATCGCCTGGTCCTTCTTCGCCAGCTCCGCCCCGACCCCGCGTGAACCCACATACAGCGCATGGGCCTGGGCAGGCACGCCGAAGACGATGGCGCCGGTGCGCTGGTCCGGCACGCACGAGCCACCGGCTTCGCAGCGGCGGATGTCCTTGCTGTTGTCCCAGATGCGGTTGCCGCTCAGGCGCGTGGCGGTGATGTCTGGCTCGGGGCGCAGTGCCACGCCGATGCGGTTGCCGTGGATCAGGTTGCCGTCGAGCATGTTGCCCTCGCCGGTGACGCTGACGCCGATCGAGTTGCCAGTGAAGGTGTTCGCGCCCAGGTAGTTGCGCTTGCCCCAGTTGATCTGCAGGCCGTCGGAGTAGTTTTCGAAGCGGTTGCGCACCACGCTGTTGTCGTTGCCCAGGAGAATCTCGATGCCCTGGGACGGCTCCGGGTTGGCCTCGGTGGAGCGGAACAGGTTGTCGGCGACCAGGTTGAACGCAGCGCCGCGGGTCAGTTCAAGGCCGTCGCCATTGTCGATCAACTGGTTGCGCAGCACCTTGTTGTTGATCGTGGTGGTGGCGGTGGGGGTGCCCGCGCCATCGTCGCCGGTGAGCATGATCCCGGCACCGCCCTTGTTGGCGACGATGCGGTTGTCCTCGATGACGTTGTTGCTGGCGCGGTTGACCAGGATGCCGATGCAGAAGTTGCGTACTTCCAGGCCGCTCAGGTGCACGCCCTGGGTGTCGCGCAGCACCAGGCCGGGGTTGGTGGTGGTGCGCACATTGGTGCCGAACTGGCCGGGCAGCGCGCCTGGGCATGTGCGCACGCCCTGGTCCTTGATGTAGGCCGAGCCGTCGATGGCGATGTACTGGCCGTCACGTGCCCAGGGCAGGCCGGTGATGCGCACTGGGCCCTTGATTTCCGGCAGCGCTCGGCTCGGGCGAATGACGTACGGCGCCTGGCCGACGGCGGCGATCTCGATGCGATAGCGGCCAGGCTCGCGGTTGCTGGTCTCGATGGCCCAGCGCAGGCTGCCAGGTTTGTCGTCATCGGCGTAGTGGTCGACGCGCAGGGTTTGCTCGCCAGTGGCTTGGCCGGCGAGTGCAGGCAAGGGAAGCAGCGGCAGCAAGGCCGCGAACAGAGGTATCAGACGCATGTGTGCGGGTATCCAGAAGCTGTTGTTCTTGTAGGGTGGCAGCCTGCATGGGGCGGCCTTTTGCCGGGGATACTAGGGCAGCCGCCGCCGATGGGGCAGAGGTCCAGGGCCAATTCGGTGCGGTATTCGCCCGCTGATTTACCGTTCGGCTTCTGCGCGCAAAACCTTTTGAAACTCCTGGCGCGGGCCTCCGGTCCACCGACTGTCGACACGGTTCCCCGTGTCTCGATTACAGGAGATTCGCCATGAGCGGCACCAAAGACAAAGCGAAAGGCTTGGCCAACGAAGCGATTGGTAACGTCAAGCAGGGCGTCGGCAAGGTGACCGACAACGACAAGCTGCGCGCCGAGGGCAAGGCCCAGGAACTCAAGGGCGAGGCGCAGCAGGTCAAGGGTGACATCAAGGATGCGGTGAAGAAGCCTTGATCTGAGGTGGCCTGTGCTGGCCTTTTCGCGGGCTTGGCCGCGAAGAGGCCGGTGCAGGAATATGTGGGCATTTTCCTAAAGTAGCCAGGGAGCAGCACATCGAAGCCGTGGTCTATTAGACTGGACCGTACGACCGATCAAGCGGCGAAAGGAGACGCTATGATTTTTTCCGCCCTGCAGGGCCTGCCCTTGCACCGCGTGCTGGTGCGCACCGTCAAGGAATTTCTCGACGACGAGATGTCCACCTATGCCTCCGCACTGGCGTACCAGATGCTGTTTTCGCTGTTTCCCTTCCTCTTGTTCCTGATCGCCTTGATCGGCTTCCTGCACCTTCCGGACTTCTTCTCCTGGCTGCGCCTGCAGTCGGAGCTGGTGCTGCCGCCGCAGGCGCTGGAGCAGGTCAACCCAGTGATCGACCAGTTGCAGCAATCCAAGGGTGGGCTGCTGTCGGTAGGTATCGTGATCGCGCTGTGGACCGCCTCGGCCGGTGTGCGGTTGATGATGAGCGCGATGAACGCTGCCTACGATGTGCCAGAGGGACGGCCGGTATGGAAGCGGATCCCCTTGTCGATTTTCTACACCGTGGGCCTGGCCGGCATGCTCCTGGCTGCGGCGGCGCTGATGGTGCTGGGGCCTCAGGTGATGGAATGGATCGCCTCGCAGATTGGCATGCAGGAGGTCATCGTCACGGTATGGACCATCGTGCGCTGGCCGGCGATCATCTTCTTGCTGATGGTCGCCGTGGCACTGATGTACTACGTGATGCCCGATGTTAAGCAGAAGTTTCGCTTCATCACGCCAGGCTCGGTACTGGCGGTGGTGGTATGGATCATCGCCTCGCTGGGCTTTGCCTACTACGTGAAGACCTTTGCCGACTACAACGCCATGTATGGCAGTATTGGTGCGATCATCGTGCTGCTGTTGTACTTCTATATCTCCGCCGCCGTGTTGCTGCTCGGCGCGGAGATGAACGCGGTGATCGAACACATGTCCGCCGAGGGCAAGAACCCCGGTGAAAGGGACGTCGGCGAGCCCGCCGAGCATGGCCGTACCGTGCTGGGTCATGAACAGCCTGCGACGGAGCCTGAGCCGAGCCGTGCGCCATCTTCAGAGCCAAACCCGCGATGATCCGTGACATCTTGAAAATGGGTGACGAGCGTCTGCTGCGCATCGCCCCACCAGTGCCCGACCACCTGATCGGCAGCGCCGAGTTGCAGGCGTTGATCGACGACATGTTCGAAACCATGCACCACGTCGGCGGCGTCGGCCTGGCTGCGCCGCAGGTCGGTATCGACCTGCAACTGGTGATCTTCGGCTTCGAGCGCAGCGAGCGCTACCCTGACGCACCACCGGTGCCGCAGACCATCCTGCTCAACCCGGCGATCACGCCGCTGTCCACCGAGATCGAGGAAGGCTGGGAGGGCTGCCTGTCGGTGCCCGGGCTGCGTGGTGTGGTGCCGCGCTACAAACACATCAGCTACGCCGGCATCGACCCGCAGGGCAACGCGATCAACCGCTTTGCCGACGGCTTCCATGCCCGGGTGGTGCAGCACGAGTGCGATCATCTGATCGGGCGGCTGTATCCCTCGCGGATCCAGGACTTCGCCAAGTTCGGCTATACCGAGGTGCTGTTCCCCGGCTTGGATGCCAGCGACGATTGATCCCGCTGCAACGCCACCAGGCGCTTGCTCCGTTGGTAGCGCGCCAGGCGCGCGGCCAACGCTTCAGGTAGCGTCGCCGCCGCGCTGAAGCCCAGGCGTTGGTAGAAGGCTGCCAGGTCCGGATGGCAGAACAGCCAGGTAGGCGCTTGGCGGCGTGCCAGCGCCGCCTCCACCAGGCACGTGGCGACGCCTTGGCCCCGCAGCGCAGGAGCCACCAGCAGTCCGGTCAGCCAATACCCCTCGCCAACGCTCGACAGGCTCAAGCCGGCAATGATGCCTGGCGCGCGCGCTACCCAGCGTTCGCCGTCGCTGGCGGCGCGCATGCGCGAGCCGTGCTGGCGATAGAAGTGATCGAGCAGGCGAGCCTCGGTGGCACTCAAGAGGGAACAGTGGGGTACGGTCATGGGGAACGAGGCTGGGAAACGGTCCTGGGTTGTCGCAGATTGTTGCAAATCACGCAAGGCTGAATAACTGACTTTGGGGTTCAACTATTTTGGTCGGGGAGTAGAATTTACTCATCCCCACGCAGTATGACGAAGCGGGATCGGTACTTCGTGTCATCGTCGCAGTGATGACAACTTCTCCGCGCCTACCACGGCTACAGAAGTCAATCGATCAGCTTGATTGCTTTAGCAGGCCAAACTCCATGAAACCATTACTGATTCTTGCATTGGTCGGTATGTCCTCGTTCGCCCTTGCCGATGAGGCCGCACCCGTCTCCACCCAGCCAGTGGTCCAGCAGTACGACTACTCCATGAACCTGGACATCAAACGGGTGATCAACCTGTCGACCATCCCCAATGTCTGTGAAGTGGTGCCGGCGACCATGACCTATGAAGACCACCAAGGCCAGGTGCATACCATCCAGTACCGAGCCATGGGCGAGGGCTGCCAGCAGGGCTGATCCCTGCGTTGCCCGATCGGCCCCCGTGGCTGGCGACTCGCTGTTCGAGACGCCGGCACGGGGGCCGAGTCGTTTTGATGTGAGCAAAAAGATTGCTTCGATGCAGTCTGCACCATCGAAAAAGATAGCCAGACTGTCGATTCCATCAAACCCCGTTCGACCATGAGATGAAAGCGCAGGCAATCCCTGCGCCCACACCTCATCACCGAGCGGAGAACGCCCCATGAACACCGCAGTCGAAACCGAGATCCGTCAACTGATCGAGCGCTGGATGCAGGCCGTGCGCGACCGGGACATCCAGGCCATCACCGCCCCCTATGCCGACGATATCGTCGCCTTCGACGCCATCGCCGCCCTGCAATTCAAGGGCAAGGCCGTCTACCAGAAGCATTGGGAAATGTGCATGGGGTTTTGCACCGGCCCCATGGTGTTCGAGCAGGCCGAGCTGACCGTGCACGCCGACGGCGACCTGGCGCTGGCCCACTGGCTCAACCGCTGTGGGCCTGCTGATGACGAGAGCCAGTGCGGCTTCATGCGCGCAACCGTGGGCTACCGCAGGACTGCAGGGCAATGGCAGGTGATCCACGAGCATTGGTCGGCGCCGTTCGACATGGAAACGCAAAAAGCACGCTTCGATCTCAAACCCTGAGCGGCTATCGCCAAACGCACTTTGCCAATGCCCTGGAGACGACGATGAAATACCTGTGCCTGGTCTATTGTGACGAAGGGCTGCTGCACAGCCTGCCGGACAGCCCTGAAGATGCCGAATGCATGGCCTACGCCGAAAGCCTGCAGGGCTCCGGGCGCATGCTCGCCGCCGAAGCGCTCAAGCCGGTGCAGACCGCCACCACGGTGCGGCTGCGCGCTGGGCGCATGAGCCTGACCGATGGCCCATTTGCCGAAACCAAGGAAC
Source organism: Pseudomonas sp. S31 (assembly GCF_016648105.1). GTDB lineage: Bacteria > Pseudomonadota > Gammaproteobacteria > Pseudomonadales > Pseudomonadaceae > Aquipseudomonas. The sequence goes on from NZ_JACVVE010000015.1 coordinate 9,730, forward strand.
AGCTGGCGGGGTTCTACCTGATCGATGCGCGCGACCTCAACGAGGCGCTGAACATCGCCAGGGGCATCCCTGCGGCGCGGGTTGGTAGCGTCGAGGTGCGGCCGGTGCGAGAACTGCAACCCTGACCGCGATGGAGAACAACAATGAGCCTTGCACAACCTGGGCAAGCCCAGCATGAGTTGGCCATCAGCCGTTTGCTCGATGCGCCGCCGGCCAAGGTATTCCGCGCCTGGACCGACCCCCAGTGGCTGATGCAATGGTGGGGGCCGCATGGCATGACCACGCCGGAATGCGAGATGCAGCTGTGGGTCGGGGGGCTGTTTCGTACCTTGATGCGCGCCCCCGACGGTGCCGAGTACCCGACCCAGGGCGTGTTCCTGGAAATTGCCGCGCCGCGCCGGCTGGTGTTCACCGATGCCTTCACCCCGGGCTGGGTGCCGTCGAACAAGGCCTTCATGACGGCGGTGATCACCTTCGAGGACGAGCACGGCAAGACCCGCTACACCGCCCGTGCCCTGCACTGGAATGCCGCCGACTGCCGTGCCCATGAGGAAATGGGCTTCTACCAGGGCTGGGGCGAGAGCCTCGACCGCCTGGAGGCGGTGGTCCAGCGGATGCCGGACTGATGGCGGTACAGGCCCAGGTCCGCGCTCAAGTCGAGGCGGTCTATCGCCAGGATTCCAGACGTATCCTGGCGACGCTGATTCGCCTGCTGGGCGACTTCGACCTCGCCGAGGAGGCGCTGCATGAGGCGTTCTTCGTCGCGGTGGAGCGTTGGCAGCGCGATGGCATCCCCGCCAACCCGCGTGCCTGGCTGGTCTCGACCGGGCGCTTCAAGGCCATCGATACGCTGCGTCGGCGCGCCCGTTTCGACCGTTCCCAGGCGGATCTGATCATGCTCATCGAAGGCCAGGGTCAGGACCCGAGCGAGGAGGAACTGCTCGCCGACGACCGCCTGCGGCTGATCTTCACCTGCTGCCACCCAGCCCTGGCCGCCGATGCCCAGGTACCGCTGACCCTGCGCGAGGTCTGCGACCTGACCACCGAGCAGATCGCCCGGGCCTTCCTGCAGAGCCCGGCCACCATCGCCCAGCGTATCGTCCGTGCCAAGGCCAAGATCCGCGATGCCGGCATCCCGTACCAGGTACCCGAACTGCACGAGCTCCCCGAGCGGCTGGACAGCGTGTTACGGGTCATCTACCTGGTGTTCAACGAAGGCTACTCGGCGTCGTCCGGCGGGCGCCTGCTGCAGCGGGAGTTGAGCGATGAGGCGATACGCCTGGGTCGCTTGCTGGTGGGGTTGCTGCCCGATGCCGAGGCCACCGGGCTGCTGGCGTTGATGCTGCTGCAGGCCTCGCGCCAGCGTGCGCGTAGCGATGCCGAGGGCAACCTGGTGCTGCTCGACCAGCAGGATCGCAGCCTGTGGGACCGCGAGCGGATCACCGAGGGCTGCGAACTGGTACGCCTGGCGCTGCGCAGTCGGGCATTCGGCGCCTACACCGTGCAAGCGGCGATTGCCGCACTGCACGCCGAGGCGCCGAGTAGCGAGGCGACGGATTGGGTGGAGATCGTCGGGCTGTACGATGTGTTGCAACGGCATTGGCCGTCACCGGTGGTGGCGCTGAACCGGGCGGTGGCGTTGGCCAAGCGCGATGGGCCGCAGGCGGGCTTGCGGGCGGTGGAGGAGATTCTGCAAGGCGGGGAGTTGCAGGATTATCACCTGCTGCATGCTGCACAGGCAGAGCTGCATCATCAGCTGGGCCATGTCGACCAAGCGCGTGCGGCGTGGCAGCGCGCCTTGGCGCTGACCCAACAGGAGCCCGAGCGGCGGCATATCGAAAAGCGCATGGCCGCGTTGCCGTGGTAGGAGCGGCACCAGGCCGCCCCTGGAGGATCAACTGGCGACGAAGTTCGGTGGCGACACCAGTTCGACCGTCTGCTGCTTGCGTGGGGCGAGGATCTCGGCCTCGCCGCCGACCACCAGTTCGTCGTTCTGGTTGTACACGTTGGTGGCGATGCGCACCTTGAACTTTGGCAACTTCTCGAGAATCTCCAGGCGCACGGTCAGGGTGTCGCCGATCTTCACCGGTTTCTGGAAGCTCATCTGCTGGCCCAGGTAGATGGTGCCGGGGCCCGGCAGGGTGCAGGCCACTGCGGCGCTGATCAGCGCGCCGCTGAACATGCCGTGGGCGATGCGCTCGCGGAACATGCTCTTGGCGGCGAACTCGGCATCCAGGTGTACCGGGTTGTGGTCACCGGACATCGCGGCGAACAGCTGGATGTCGCGTTCTTCCACGGTCTTCTCGTAGCTGGCCGTCTGGCCGACTTCGAGGGCTTCGTAAGGCGTGTTGGTGACCTGGGTCATCGGGGCTTCCTTGGTGGGCGGACGAGGCCGCTATCATTCACTGCGGGCAGGCCGGCAAAGGGCCAGCGCCTGCTCCAGCCAGCCGAGGATATCGGCAGTGACCTCGTCACGGTTGGTTTCGTTGAGCACTTCATGGCGTGCGCCAGGGTAAACCCGCAACTGTACATGAAGGTTGCCGGTCGCGCGCAGGGCGTCGACCAGTTTCATCAGACGTTTGCCGGCACTCACCGGATCACATTCGCCACCGATCACCAGCAGCGGCAGGTTCGGGTCGATCTGGGCGAGGTTCTTCGCCTGGCTGATGTGTGCCAGCCCCAGCAGCAGGTCGAGCCATAGCTGGTTGCTGCAGCGAAAGCCGCACAGCGGGTCGTCGATGTACTTGTCCACTTGCACAGGATCGCGGCTGAGCCAGTCGAAAGCGGTGCGGGTGGGGCCCAGCGCCTTGTTGAAGCTGCCGAACGACAACCATTCGAGCAAGGCACTATGGCCTAGTGGGCCCTGGCGCCAGGCTTCCAGGCGCGCGACCTGGCGGGCCAGGCGGTACAGCGCCGCAGGCTGGTAGTTGGAGCCACTGAGGATCGCCCCTTGCAAGCTGGCGCTGTGGTGCAGCAGGTAGGCCTGGGCGATGTAGCTGCCCATGCTGTGCCCAAACAGGAACAACGGGGTGCCGGGGTACTGCTGGCCGATGTGCTGGGCCAACAGGCCGAGGTCGTCGACCACGGTTTCCCAGCCACGGTGGCGAGCGAACAAGCCCAGGCTGCCGAGTTCGGCGGTGCGCCCGTGGCCGCGCAGGTCGGGCGCCAGCAGGGCGTAGCCGGCATCGCTCAGGGCATGCCCGAAGCGCGCGTAGCGCCCGGCATGCTCGGCCATGCCATGGGCGAGCAGGACCACGGCCTTGACCGGTGTGCTCGGCAACCATTGGTGCACATGGAGGCTGCAATGCTCGCTGGCGGGCAGCCAGAAGGCGTCGTGGGGCATGGCGGATCCCTGGCGGAAGCATACTCGCTCAGTGTATGCGCAACCCGACCGATTGCAGGAATGGCACAAATAAGATTCATGATGTTAATGGCAGCACGTTGCGCATAGGCCACCCTGGACTTAGCTGCTAACGTCGAGGCAACGCCTTTTCGCCGTGCGGCGAATCGGTCAGGGAAAACGGGCCCAGGTAGAGGAACGACAATAAATGCAAGCCGATTTCTGGAACGACAAGCGCCCGGCGGGCGTACCTTCCACCATCGACATCCAGGCCTATGCCTCGGTGGTCGAAGTGTTCGAGCGCTCCTGCAAGCGCTTCGCCGACCGGCCGGCCTACAGCAACCTCGGGGTGACCCTGAGCTACGCCGACCTGGATCGTCACTCCGCGGCCTTCGCCGCCTGGCTGCAGCAGCACACCGACCTGGCCCCGGGCGACCGCATCGCGGTGCAGATGCCCAATGTCCTGCAATACCCGATCGCCGTGTTCGGCGCCTTGCGCGCCGGGCTGATCGTGGTCAACACCAACCCGCTGTACACCGAGCGCGAGATGCGCCACCAGTTCAAGGATGCCGGCGTGCGGGCGCTGGTGTACCTGAACATGTTCGGCCAGCGGGTCCAGCAGGTGCTGGCCGATACCTCGATCGAGTACCTGATCGAGGCGAAGATGGGTGACATGCTGCCCCGCGCCAAGGGCTGGCTGGTCAATACCGTGGTCGACAAGCTGAAGAAGATGGTCCCGGCCTACAGCCTGCCCCAGGCGACGCCGTTCAAGCAGGTGCTGCGCCAGGGCGACGGGTTGACCTGCAAGCCGGTGCCGCTGAGCCTGGAGGACATCGCCGTGCTGCAGTACACCGGTGGTACCACGGGCCTGGCCAAGGGCGCCATGCTCACCCACGCCAACCTGGTCGCCAACATGCTCCAGGTGCTGGCCTGCCTGTCCCAGCAAGGGCCCGATGGGCAGAAGCTGCTCAAGGAAGGCCAGGAAGTAATGATCGCGCCGCTACCGCTGTACCACATCTATGCCTTCACCGCGAACTGCATGTGCATGATGGTCACTGGCAACCACAACGTGCTCATCACCAACCCGCGGGACATTCCCGGGTTCATCAAGGAGCTGGGCAAGTGGCGGTTCTCGGCGCTGTTGGGGCTCAATACCCTGTTCGTCGCGCTGATGGACCATCCGGGTTTCCGCCAGCTGGATTTCTCCGCACTGAAGATCACCAACTCGGGCGGCACGGCTCTGGTCAAGGCCACCGCCGAGCGCTGGGAAAGCATCACCGGCTGCCGCATCGTCGAGGGCTACGGCTTGACCGAAACCTCGCCGGTGGCCAGCACCAACCCCTACGGCCAGCTGGCGCGCCTCGGCACGGTGGGCATCCCGGTGGCCGGTACGGCGTTCAAGGTCATCGACGACGACGGCAACGAGCTGCCGTTGGGCGAACGCGGCGAGCTGTGCATCAAGGGCCCGCAGGTGATGAAGGGCTATTGGCAGCAACCCGAGGCCACGGCCCAGGCCCTGGATGCCGAGGGCTGGTTCAAGACCGGTGACATCGCGGTGATCGATCCGGATGGCTTCACGCGCATCGTCGACCGCAAGAAGGACATGATCATCGTCTCGGGCTTCAACGTGTACCCCAACGAGATCGAGGACGTGCTCATGGCCCATCCGCAGGTGGCCAGTTGCGCGGTGATCGGGGTGCCCGACGAGCGCTCGGGGGAGGCGGTGAAACTGTTCGTGGTGCCACGGGCCGGCGGGGTCACGGTCGAGGAGTTGAAAGCCTATTGCAAGGCCAACTTCACCGGCTACAAAGTGCCCAAGTACATCGTGTTGCGGGACGCGTTGCCGATGACGCCGGTGGGCAAGATCCTGCGCCGGGAATTACGCGAGACGGCCTGAAATCGCCCAGCTCCAGCACCCTGGACCGCTCTGGCAGGCCAACTCTGGCCTGCCATGCGACATTTTGGATAATTACTCTAAAAATGACTCATATTGTTCATTGAGTCATTTTGGTGACCGTAAGGCCCGTCTTTGGCTCTAGGCGACCCTAGGCAAAGCTGTTACGCTCGGCGCGCTTTCAGATGTTTCGCCATCCAGCGAAGCGTCATCCAAATCAATAATAAGCGCATCGACGCGTGAATCGAACTTCGCTGTTGCTGAAGGAGTGGGCTTCCATGATCGAACATTTTTGGAAGGATAAGTACCCAGCCGGGATTACGGCGGAAATCAATCCTGACGAATTCCCCAATATCCAGGCAGTACTCAAGCAATCCTGCCAACGCTTTGCCGACAAACCGGCCTTTAGCAACCTGGGCAAGACTATCACCTACGGCGAGTTGTATGCGTTGTCCGGGGCGTTCGCCGCCTGGCTGCAGCAGCACACCGACCTCAAGCCCGGCGATCGCATCGCCGTGCAACTGCCCAATGTCCTGCAATACCCGGTGGCGGTTTTCGGCGCCATGCGTGCCGGCCTGATCGTGGTCAACACCAACCCGCTGTACACCGCGCGGGAAATGGAGCACCAGTTCAACGACTCGGGGGCCAAGGCCCTGGTGTGCCTGGCCAACATGGCCCATCTCGCCGAGAAGGTGGTGCCCAAGACCCAGGTCAAGCACGTCATCGTCACCGAAGTGGCCGACCTGCTGCCGCCGCTCAAGCGCCTGCTGATCAACAGCGTGATCAAGTACGTGAAGAAGATGGTGCCGGCCTATCGCCTGCCCCAGGCCGTGCGCTTCAACGACGCCCTGGCGCTGGGCAAGGGCCAGCCGGTCGTCGAGGCCAACCCGCAGCCCAACGACGTGGCGGTGTTGCAATACACCGGCGGTACCACGGGCGTGGCCAAGGGCGCGATGCTCACCCACCGCAACCTGGTGGCCAATATGCTGCAGTGCCGGGCCTTGATGGGTGCCAACCTGCAGGAAGGCTGCGAGATCCTGATCACGCCGCTGCCGCTGTACCACATCTATGCGTTCACCTTCCATTGCATGGCGATGATGCTGATCGGCAACCACAACGTGCTGATCAGCAACCCGCGCGACCTCTCGGCCATGGTCAAGGAACTGGGCAAGTGGAAGTTCAGCGGCTTCGTTGGCTTGAACACGCTGTTCGTCGCACTGTGCAACAACGAGGCATTCCGCGCGCTGGACTTCTCCGCGCTGAAGATCACCCTGTCCGGCGGCATGGCCCTGCAGTTGAGCGTGGCCGAGCGCTGGAACGCCGTCACCGGCTGTGCCATCTGCGAAGGCTATGGCATGACCGAGACCAGCCCGGTGGCCACGGTCAACCCGGCCGAGGCCAACCAGGTCGGGACCATCGGCATTCCCGTGCCCTCGACGCTGTGCAAGGTCATCGACGACAGCGGCAACGAGCTGGCCCTGGGCGAAACCGGTGAGTTGTGCATCAAGGGCCCGCAGGTCATGAAGGGCTACTGGCAGCGCGAGGAGGCCACCGCCGAGATCCTCGACAGCGAAGGCTGGCTGAAGACGGGTGACATCGCGGTGATCCAGCCGGACGGCTACATGCGCATCGTCGACCGCAAGAAGGACATGATCCTGGTGTCGGGCTTCAACGTGTACCCCAACGAGCTCGAAGACGTGCTCGCCGGCCTGCCGGGCGTGCTGCAGTGCGCGGCCATCGGCGTGCCGGACGAGAAGTCCGGCGAGGTGATCAAGGTTTTCATCGTGGTCAAGCCGGGCATGACCCTGACCAAGGAGCAGGTGATGCAGCACATGCGTGCCAACGTCACCGGCTACAAGGTGCCGCGCTACATCGAGTTCCGCGATGCGTTGCCGACCACCAACGTGGGCAAGATCCTGCGCCGTGAATTGCGCGATGAAGAGCTGAAGAAGCAGGGCTTGAAGAAGATCGCCTGATAGACCTCGCTGGCTTATTTTCGCGGGTAAACCCGCTCCTACAGGTACTGCACAAGTCCTTTGGGAGCGGGCTTGTCGGGGCGCCGAACCGCCGCGAAGAAGCCACCGAGATCAGCGCAGTTTCTCCAGCATCTGGTAGTACCACATGCCCGCCGCCAACAGCGGATTGCCCAGCAAGTCCCCCATCGGTACCCGCACGTGCTTGCACGCCGCGAAGGTGTCGAACTTCTCCAACGTCCCCGTCAGTGCCTCGGCCATGATCTCGCCCATGATGTGGCTGGTGGCGATGCCATGCCCCGAATAGCCCTGGCAGTACCAGACATTCTCGGACAACTTGCCCAACTGCGGAATGCGGTTGACCACGATGCCCATGGCGCAGCTCCATTGGAATTCGATCGGCACACCCTTGAGCGCCGGGAAGGTGCGCTCGATGCACGGGCGCAATTCGCCCGCGATGTCGCGTGAATCCTTGCCCGAATAGTTGGCGCCGCCACCGAACAGCAGGCGTTTGTCGGCGGTGAGCCGGTAATAGTCGAGGACGAAGCGGCAGTCGTATACCGCCAGGTCCTGTGGGTTGATCTGCTCGGCCAGCTCGCCCAGCGGCGCGGTGGTGACGATGCCGCCCATGGCAGGGAAGATCTTGCCCTTGAGCTGGCGCTTTTCCAGCTTGTGGTAGACGTCACCGGCCAGCATCACCTGGCGCGCTTCGACCCGCCCGTGGGCGGTGACCACCGCCGGGCGCGGGCCGTGGACGATATCCAGTACCTCGGAGTTCTCGAAGATCAGCGCGCCCAGGCCATGGGCCGCACGCGCCTCGCCCAGGCACAGGTTGAGCGGGTGCAGGTGCAGGTTGCGCAGGTTCTTCAGTGCGCCCAGGTACAACGGGCTTTGCAGGTGCTCGGCGACGCCTTCGCGGTCGAGCATTTGCACCTGTTCGCCCATGCCGCGGCGTTGGGCTTCGGCCTCGAAGCTGCGCAGCTCGTCGAGGTGCGAGGGCTTCATCGCCGCGTGCAGGTGACCGCGCTTGAGGTCGCAAGCGATGCCGTAGCGGGCCACGCGTTGCTCGATGACCTGGTGCCCGCGCCAGCGCAGGTGCCAGATGAAGTCGTCCACCTCGGCACCGAGGCGGTTGCGCATCTGCGTGCGCATGGCTTCGTCACCCGAGAGGCTGCCGGTCACCTGGCCGCCGTTACGCCCGCTGGCGCCCCAGCCGATGCGGTTGGTTTCGACGATGGCCACCTTCAGGCCGCGTTCGGCCAGTTCCACGGCGGTGGCCACGCCGGTGAAGCCGCCGCCGATGATGGCGACGTCGACCTGTACCGTGCCCTTGAGCTGGGGGTACTCGGTGTGGTCATTGAGGCTGGCGCTGTAGTAGGACGGCGCGCGCTGCGCCGGGCCGTTGCTGGTTGCTGCGTTCATCGGTGTTCCTTGTTCTTCGTAGGGTGGTGCTCAGGCCTGGTGCAGGTACCAGCGCCAGTCCTGTTCGCTGACTTCGGCCATGAATTGCCGGTACTCGGCGCGCTTGACCTTGAGGTACACGCCGAGGAAGTCTGCGCCGAGGGCTTCCCGGGCCCATTCGGAATGCTCCAGGGCATCGAGCACGCTCAGCCAGTCGGTGGGCAGGTGCTCGGTGGCCTGGGCGTAGCCGTTGCCCTCGACCGGCGCACCGGGGTCGAGTTGTTCGCGGATGCCGCTGTGGGTCGCGGCGAGGATGGCAGCGGCGGCCAGGTAGGGGTTGGCGTCGGCGCCGCAGATGCGGTGCTCCACATGCCGGCTGTTGGCCGGGCCGCCCGGTACCCGCAGGCTCACCGTGCGGTTGTCGACGCCCCAGGTCGGTGCCAGCGGCGCATAGCTGTTGGCCTGGAAGCGGCGGAACGAGTTGGCGTTAGGGCAGAACAACAGCAGCGAGTCGCGCAGGTGGCGCAGCATGCCGGCCACGGCCTGGCGCAGCAGGGGCGTGCCGGCCTTGTCTTCACTGGCGAACAGGTTGTTGCCGTGGCGGTCGGCCAGGCTCAGGTGCATGTGCATACCGGTGCCTGCCAGGTGGGCGAACGGCTTGGCCATGAAGCATGCCTGCATGCCGTGGGCGTGGGCTACGCCCTTGACCAGGCGCTTGTAGCGCACGGCCTGGTCCATCGCGACCAGCGCGTCACCGTGCTCAAGGGTGATTTCCACCTGTCCGGGGGCGTACTCGGAGATCGCCGTGCGTGCCGGGATGCCCTGGGCCTTGCAGGCGGCGTAGAGGTCGGCGAGAAACGGCTCGATCTGCTCCAGCTCGCGCAGGCCGTACACCTGGGTACTGCGCGGGCGCCCGCCGTCGCTGTCCAGGGCCGGTTGCGGACGGCCCTGGGCGTCGCGCTGCTGGTCGAGCAGGTAGAACTCCAGTTCGCAGGCCATCACCGGGTGATAGCCATCGGCCTTGAGCGCCTCGATGGTCCGCAGCAGTACATGGCGAGGGTCGGCGACGCTGGCCGGCAAGCCCTCGCTTGGGTGCATGCTGACCTGCAGCGCGGCGGTGGGCACGCGCCGCCAGGGCAGGCGGACCAGGCTGCCGGCCAGGGGGTAGGCGCGGCAGTCGATGTCGCCGACGTCCCAGACCAGGCCGGAGTTCTCCACGTCGTCACCATTGAGGGTCAGGCCCAGGATGGTGCTCGGCAGCGGGCGGCCGCTCTGGTACACCGCCAGCAGCTCGTCGCGGTGCAGCAGCTTGCCACGCGGCACGCCGTTGGCGTCGAGGATGAACAGCTCGAACAGTTCGATATCGGGGTTGGCGGCCAGGAACTGGCTCGCTTGCTCAATGGGTGCAAAGTGCATGTTTTCTCGCTCGTAGGCGCGCAGGGCCGCCGCAGGCGCGGGCGGTCCGACTGAGTCAAACGGCCAGGCTACGGCCGGGTTGGGTCACAGGGGCGAGAGCGAGGTATCCGGTGGGCGAGCGTGACGGCAATGCCATAGGGCCCAGAAGGCGAGGATGACGTGGACCAGCGGATTTTCGCCGGCGCGGGTCCGGGCCTTCGGCAGCGAAGGGCGGGACAGCGGGGGCGCGATGGTCTGGATGGGGGTCATGCCTTGGATACTCACATGCGGCTCAAGGTTGATTAAAGCAGTGAATGGCAACCTTTACATCGGGATCGGCTAAACATTGCGCTGGCTCTGGGGGCCTCTTCGCGCCGAACCGCCGCGATGAGGCCCCACAACCAGCAGAGAACCGGCAAATCTGCGACAATCGCGCATCCCGACGAACGCCGATCATGCCCAGCAGGCTCACCTGCATTACTAAAAAGCCCCATGACTGACCACGCCATCGACAAACTGCTGCAAAACCTCGACCACGCCATGATCGCCGACCGCCATCGCCTGCGCCGGCAATTGCACGAGCTGCGTAAGCGCCCCGACGAGGCGAAGCTGGCGCAGTGGGCAGAAAAGGTCCAGGCGTCCTGCGCCCAGGTGACTGCGCGTCAGAACAGCGTGCCGCGCATCCGCTACGACGACAGCCTGCCGATCGCTGCCAAGCGCGACGAGATCAAGAAGGCCCTGGCCGAGCACCAGGTGCTGGTGATCGCCGGCGAGACTGGCTCGGGCAAGACCACCCAGTTGCCGAAGATCTGCCTGGAGCTGGGGCGTGGCAGCCATGGCCTGATCGCCCATACCCAGCCCCGGCGGATCGCCGCGCGTAGCGTGGCGGCACGGGTCGCCGAGGAACTCGGCACGCCATTGGGGGCGCTGGTGGGCTATCAGGTGCGCTTCGAGGACCAGAGCGACGCCAATACCTTGGTCAAGCTGATGACCGACGGCATCCTGCTGGCCGAGACCCAGCACGACCGCTTTCTCGAACGCTATGACACGATCATCGTCGACGAGGCCCACGAGCGCAGCCTGAACATCGACTTCCTGCTCGGCTACCTGAAGACCCTGCTGCACCGTCGCCCCGACCTGAAACTGATCATCACCTCCGCGACCATCGACCTGGAGCGCTTCTCCCAGCACTTCGATGGTGCGCCGATCATCGAGGTGTCCGGCCGTACCTATCCGGTCGAGACCTGGTATCGGCCGCTGACCAGCGAGCAGGACGAGGAGGGCAACCAGGTCGAGGACGACCTCACGGTCGACCAGGCGATCCTCGCCACCCTCGACGAGATCGCCCAGCACGAGCGCGGCAATGGCAAGGGCCCGGGCGATGTGCTGGTGTTCTTGCCCGGCGAACGGGAAATCCGCGACGCCGCCGAGATCCTGCGCAAGGCGCAACTGCGCCATACCGAGATCCTGCCGCTGTACGCGCGCCTGTCGCCGGCCGAACAGCAGCGCATCTTCCAGCCGCACACCGGGCGCCGCGTGGTGCTGGCCACCAACGTCGCGGAAACCTCGCTGACCGTGCCCGGCATCCGCTACGTGATCGACACCGGCACCGCGCGCATCAGCCGTTACAGCTACCGCGCCAAGGTCCAGCGCCTGCCGATCGAGGCGGTCTCGCAGGCCAGCGCCAACCAGCGCAAGGGCCGTTGCGGGCGGGTCGAGCCGGGCATCTGCGTGCGCCTGTACAGCGAAGAGGACTTCAACGGCCGGCCAGCCTTCACCGACCCGGAAATCCTGCGGACCAACCTGGCTGCGGTGATCCTGCAGATGCTGCACTTGCGCCTGGGTGCCATCGATGCCTTCCCGTTCATCGAGCCGCCGGATGGCAAGGCCATCAGCGATGGTTTCAACCTGTTGCAGGAGCTGTCGGCGGTCAACCGCGAGAACCAGCTGACCCCGCTCGGCCGTCAACTGGCGCGCCTGCCGATCGACCCGCGACTGGGCCGCATGCTCCTCGAAGGCGCCCGCCAGGGCAGCCTGCAGGAAGTGCTGATCGTCGCCAGCGCGCTGTCGGTACAGGATCCGCGCGAACGCCCACCAGAGCGTCAGCAGGCCGCCGACCAGGCGCATGCCCAGTGGAAGGACGTCGATTCGGACTTCGCCGCCCTGGTCAACCTGTGGCGTGGCTTCGAGGAACAGCGCCAGGCGTTGACCGCCAGCCCGCTGCGCAACTGGTGCCGGAAGAACTTCCTCAATTACCTGCGCCTGCGCGAATGGCGGGACGCCCACCGTCAGCTGGGGCTGATCTGCCGTGACCTGCAACTGGCGGTGAACAAGGAGCCGTGCGACTACCAGAAGCTGCACAAGGCGATCCTCAGCGGCCTGCTCAGCCAGATCGGCCACAAGACCGAAGAGGGTGACTACCAGGGGGCTCGGCAACGACGGTTCTGGGTCCATCCGTCCTCAGGCTTGGGGCGCAAGCGCCCGCAGTGGGTGATGGCGGCTGAGCTGGTCGAGACCACCAAGCTGTACGCGCGCATGGTGGCCAAGATCGAGCCCGACTGGATCGAGCCGTTGGCCGGCCACCTGGTCAAGAAGAACCACTTCGAACCGCACTGGGAGAAAAAGCGCGGGCAGGTGGTGGCCTATGAACAGATCACGCTCTATGGGCTGATTCTGGTCGGCCGCCGCCCGGTGCACTTCGGCCCGATCGACCCGGCCACCTCGCGCGAGCTGTTCATCCGCGAGGGCCTGGTCGGTGGCGAGATCCAGTCGCGAGCCAAGTGCCTGGCGGCCAACAAGCGCTTGCTCGAACAGCTCGACGAGCTGGAGGCCAAGGCGCGTCGGCGTGACATCCTGGCCGACGAGGAAACCCTCTACGCCTTCTACGAGGCGCGCCTGCCGGCGGAAATCCACCAGACCGCGACCTTCGACAGCTGGTACCGGATGACCAGCCAGAAGGACGCCAACCTGCTGATCATGCGCGAGGAAGACGTGCTGGCCCGCGAGGCCAGCGAAGTCACCGCGGCGCAGTATCCCGACACCTTGCAGCTGGGCGACCTGCGCCTGCCGTTGACCTATCACTTCGAACCCGGCCACCCCCGCGACGGCGTGACCATACGGGTACCGGCACCGCTGTTGCCGAGCCTGCCGGGCGAGCGCCTGGAATGGCTGGTGCCAGGGCTGATCGAAGCCAAGTGCGTGGCCCTGGTGCGCAACCTGCCCAAGGCCCTGCGCAAGAACTTCGTGCCGGTGCCGGACTTCGTCAAGGCAGCCCTGGCGCGCATGAGCTTCGGCCAGGGCGCGTTGCCCCAGGCGCTGGGCCAGGAGTTGCTGCGCATGACCGGCGCCCGTGTGCCGGACGAAGCCTGGAACGAGTCGGTGAGCCTGGTCGAAGGGCATCTGCGGATGAACATCGAGGTGCTCGATGGCCAGGGCAAGTTCCTCGGTGAAGGCCGCGACCTGGCCGAACTGACCGCGCGCTTTGCCGCCGCAAGCCAGGCCGCGCTGGCCGTGCCGCGCAACGACAAGGCCGAGCAACCGGTGCAGGCCAAGGCCTTCGCTGAAGTCGCGCAAACCGCCCAGCAGAAGATTGCCGGGCTGTCGATGACGGTCTATCCGGCACTGGTGGAAGAAAACGGCACCGTGCGCGAAGGGCGTTTCTCGACCCAGGCCGAGGCCGAATTCCAGCACCGCCGCGCCCTGCAACGGCTGTTGCTGCAGCAATTGGCGGAGCCGGCCAAGTTCCTGCGTGGCAAGCTACCGGGCTTGACCGAGCTGGGCCTGCTGTACCGTGAACTGGGGCGCATCGAGGCACTGGTGGAGGACATCCTGCTGGCCAGCCTGGACACCTGCATTCTCGAAGGCGAAACCCCGCTGCCGCGCGATGGCGCCGCACTGGCCGGGCTTGCCGAACGCAAGCGCGGCAGCTGGGCCGAGCATGCCGAGCGCCTGGCGCGCCAGACCCTGGAAGTGCTCAAGCTGTGGCATGGCCTGCAGAAGCGTTTCAAGGGCAAGATCGACCTGAGCCAGGCGGTGGCCCTCAACGACATCAAGCAGCAGCTGGCCAACCTGGTTTACCCAGGCTTCGTGCGCGAGACCCCGAGTGCCTGGTTCAAGGAGCTGCCGCGTTACCTCAAGGCGGTGGAAGTGCGCCTGGAAAAACTCGGCGCGCAGGTGCAGAAGGACCGCGTGTGGAGCGGTGAGCTGGGCAACCTGTGGGCCCAGTACAAGGCGCGTGCCGACAAACATGCCCAGGAGGGCAAGCGCGACGAGCAGTTGACGTTGTACCGCTGGTGGCTCGAGGAGTACCGGGTGTCGTTGTTTGCCCAGCAGCTGGGCACCAAGGTACCGATCTCGGATAAGCGACTGAGCAAGCAGTGGAGCCAGGTGGAAGGCTAAACTTCCCCAGTTGTGGCAATATTGAGCCAATTTGGGCCGCGCTGCGGCCCCTGTAGGAGCGGCCTCGCGCCGCGAACGAGGGCAAAGCCCTCGCCTTAAAATTGGCACTAAAGTGCCATTATTCATATTCCCAGCCAGCGCCCCGTGGCGATGGCCTTTGACCAGAGGAACGACCGTGCATAACGTCGTGATCAGCGGCACCGGCCTGTTTACCCCGGCCCAGAGCATTTCCAACGAAGAACTGGTGGCTTCCTTCAACACCTGGTCACAGCAGTTCAACCAGGACAACGCCGCCGCCATCGAGCGTGGCGAGATCGAAGCGGCGCCTGTGTCCGATGCGGCGTTCATCGAGAAGGCCTCGGGCATCAAGAGCCGCTTCGTCATGGACAAGGACGGCATCCTCGACCCGCAGCGCATGAAACCGCGCCTGCCCGAGCGCTCCAACGACGAGCCGTCGATCCTCTGCGAGATGGCCGTGGCTGCCGCCCGCCAGGCGCTCGAGCGTGCCGGGCGCAGCGCCGCGGATGTCGACGGGGTGATCGTCGCCTGTTCCAACCTGCAGCGCCCGTACCCCGCCATCGCCATCGAAGTGCAACAAGCGCTGGGCATCCAGGGTTTCGCCTTCGACATGAACGTGGCCTGCTCGTCGGCCACCTTCGGCATCCAGACCGCCGCCAACAGCGTGCAACTGGGCCAGGCCCGTGCGGTGCTGATGGTCAACCCGGAAGTGTGCACCGGTCACCTGAACTTCCGTGACCGCGACAGCCACTTCATCTTCGGCGATGCCGCCACGGCTGTGCTGATCGAGCGCGCCGACCAGGCCACGTCGAAGCATCAGTTCGATATCGTCAGCAGCAAGCTTTGGACCGAATTCTCCAACAACATTCGCAACAACTTCGGGTTCCTCAACCGGGCGGCGGAAGAGGGTATCGGTGCTCGTGACAAGCTGTTCATCCAGGAAGGCCGCAAAGTATTCCGCGAGGTGTGCCCCAAGGTCGCCGAACTGGTTGGCGAGCACCTGGCGGAGAACGGCCTGCAGCCTTCCGACGTCCAGCGCTTCTGGCTGCACCAGGCCAACCTGAGCATGAACCACCTGATCGTCAAGAAGCTGCTGGGGCGTGAGGTGGACGAGCAGGAAGCGCCGGTGATTCTCGACCGTTATGCCAACACCAGTTCGGCGGGGTCGGTGATTGCCTTCCATCTGTACCAGGATGACCTGGCGCCTGGGGCGCTTGGGGTGTTGAGTTCGTTCGGTGCGGGGTATTCGATCGGTAGCGTGATTCTGCGCAAGCGCTGAGAGATGTAAGAAGGCATCCGGCCCCTTCGCGGGCTCGTCCCGCGAAGGGGCCGGATGCATTTCCACCAGGCAAAAAAAGGCGGGAAATGCCGGATGGGGTCGGCATTTCCCGCCTCAGAGCGAAGCAGAGGAGGGTGTCGCTTAGAACTTGGCTTCCAGGTCCACCTGGAGGGTGTCTACGTCGGCATTGCTGTTGGGCAACTGCGACTGGTCGGTCTTGGCCATCAGGTAGGCCGCACCCAGCGAGAAGTTCTTGTCGATTTCGTAACCCACCTTGAACTTGTGACCGCGCGATCCGGTGAAGCCGTTGCCGAAGTCCGAATCGGTGAACAGGCTGACCACGGCGTTACGCTGCACATCGCGGTAGTTGTAGTCCAGGCTCCAGGCGCCGACCTTGGTCTTCAGACCGGCCAGCCAGCCCACGTCGGCGCCGTCGGTGCTTTCGGTGTTCTTCACGTACTGGCCGTAGGCGGACAGCGGAATGGCGAAGCCGGTGAAGTCGAGCTGACCGAAGCCTTCGACCAGGTTGAACTCGTTGGTGGTGTTGCCGAGCGAAGCCAGGAGCGCCGAGGCCTTGTCGTTGTCGTAGCCGTAGATGCTCGCACCCACGGTCAGCTTGAGGGTGTCGGCCGGTGCGAACTTGGCGCCCAACTGGCCGTGATACAGCTGTGCGTCGTGCTTGTACTGGACGCCGTCACCGTCGACGTTGTCCTTGAGGGTGTACTGACCGGCGCTGGCGAAGATTTCGGCGCCGCCCAAGTCGGTCTTGTAGGTAGCCGCCACGCCTTCTGGGTTGATGTCGCTATCCCAGATGATGTCGCCCATGCTGACCCAGGGTTGCTGCATCTTGCCGCCGATCAGGTGCAGGCCTGGCAGCGCGGTCGGATGCCAGTCGAGGTAAGCCAAGTCGACCCACAGGCTCTTCTTGTCGAAGTAGTTGTCCAGGCTCTGGTTGGTGGAGCGGCGGTCGGCGCTGCTGCCGGTGGCGATGCGCACGCCGGCGTCGACTTGCGGGTTGATTTCGCTGTAGAAGCCGACGCGAGCACGAACGCGCTGGCGGTCCTGGTTGCCGCTGTCGTTGTTCGGGTTGTCGACGTTGACGTCTTCGTAGCGCAGGCGCACGTCGCCTTTGACCTGGGTCTTGGCGGCCCAGGCAACCTTCTGCTCGAAGGAGTTCATGCGCTCGGCCTGGGCTTTCTGGTCGGCCTTTTCCTTGGTTTCCGTGGCCAGGTCGGCCTGCAGTTCGTTGTACTGCGCCTGGTTGATCGAGCCGTTGGCGCGGAGCATTTCGAGCAGCTTGGCGTCGACTGCAGCACTGGCCGGAGCACTCAGAGCCAGCATCATGCCGGTGAGGCTCACTCCGGTAAGTGTAGAAACAAGACGCATAAGGTTCTCCCTGTTGGAAAAAAGTGGGGAGGCTTGTGGCGCCCACCCCCAAGTTGGCATGTCTTCGGAAAAGGCCTGAATAGACAGGTCGCTGGGGTTTCAGAAAACAGGCGCAAGTATTGCGGGGGTGCATGACAGAATAATGTCTAATTAGTGGCACTGCTGTTAAGTAATTGAGAATTCACAGGTTCGCGGGAACTTTCCTGGATTTGAGTGATACCGGTCTTTTCCCGGATACTGGGTCTCTGCAAACAGCGAGTCGACACCGTGACCAGCCTCTACAGCCTTGCCCATTTGCGCGACCTGCCGGCTTCGACCTGGGACGCCCTGGTGCCCGCCGGCCAACCCTTTCTGCGCCATGCCTTCCTCAGTGCCCTGGAAGACAGCGGCAGCGTCGTTCCGGCCACCGGGTGGGCGGCCGAGCACCTGTTGCTCGAACGCGATGGCCAGGTGCGAGCGATCCTGCCGGCCTATCGCAAGTGGCATTCGTTCGGTGAGTACGTGTTCGACCACGGTTGGGCCGATGCCTGCGAGCGCGCCGGTATCGCCTACTACCCCAAGCTGCTCGGCGCCGTGCCGTTCAGTCCGGTCACCGGCCCGCGCCTGTTGGCGGCCGACCCCGCCGATGGCCTCCTGCTGTTGCAGGCGCTACCGGAATACCTGGGCAAGGGTGGGCTCTCCGGGGCGCACATCAACTTCACCGAGCCTGCGCTGGACCAGCACCTGGCCGAACAGCCCGGTTGGCTGGAGCGCCTGGGCTGCCAGTTCCACTGGCGTAACCGGGGCTACCGGGATTTCCAGGACTTCCTCGACACCTTGAGCTCGCGCAAGCGCAAGCAGATGCGCAAGGAGCGTGAGCAGGTGGCTGGGCAGGGCATCGATTTCCGTTGGTACCGGGGCGACGAACTCAGCGAAGCGCAGTGGGATTTCGTCTACCGCTGCTATGCCAATACCTACACGGTGCGGCGCCGCGCGCCCTACCTGACCCGCGAGTGTTTCAGCCTGCTGGCCGAGCGCATGCCCGAGGCACTGCGTGTGGTCATGGCCCGGCAGGCGGGGCGGGACGTGGCCATGGCATTGAGCCTGGTCGGTGGCGACAGCCTGTATGGTCGCTATTGGGGCTGCCTGGACGAATTCGACCGGTTGCATTTCGAGACCTGCTTCTACCAGGGCATGGAGTTCGCCATCGCCCAGGGTGTGCAGCGCTTCGATGCCGGTGCCCAAGGCGAGCACAAGCTGATCAGGGGCTTCGAGCCGGTATTGACGCGCTCGTGGCACTACCTGCTGCATCCAGGCTTGCGGCGGGCGGTGGACGAGTTCCTGGTGCAGGAGCGCGAAGGGGTGAGGGCGTACGCCGAGCAGGCTCGTGAGATGCTGCCTTACCGGTGCGATTGAGCGGTGGATGGCACTGGCGTAGCCCGTGCCATCCACCCTGGGCGTTACAGGATGAAGCGCTTCACCAACCCGTTCAGCCCATTGGCCAGCCGCGACAGCTCCTGGCTCGAGGCATTGGTCTGCTGCGAGCCGGTCGCACTCTGCACCGACAGGTCGCGAATGTTGGTCAGGTTGCGGTCGACCTCGCGCGCCACCTGTGCCTGCTCCTCGGCGGCGCTGGCGATCACCAGGTTGCGCTCGTACATCTCGCTGATCCCCGAGGTGATCTCGTGCAGCGCCTGGCCGGCACTCTGCGCCAGTTCCTGGGTGTGCTGCGCCCGTGCACTGCTGCTCTGCATGGCCTGCAAGGCCTGGCTGGCGCCATTGCGCATCAGCGAGACCATCTGCTCGATCTCCTGGGTCGAGTTCTGCGTACGATGGGCCAGTGCCCGCACCTCATCGGCGACCACGGCGAAACCACGCCCCGACTCGCCAGCGCGGGCGGCTTCGATGGCGGCGTTCAGCGCCAGCAGGTTGGTCTGCTCGGCGATCGCGCGGATCACATCCAGCACCTTGCCGACCTGCTGAGATTGCTCGGCCAGGGTGCCCACCAAGGCTGCCGAAGCGGTCACTTCCTCGGTCAGGTCGCCGATCGCCTCGATGGTTTGCGATACCCGCGCCTGGCCTTGCTGCGCCGATTGCGTGGATGCCCTGGACGCTTCGGAGGTGGACACGGCATTGCGTGCCACTTCATCCACCGCTGCGCTCATCTCGTTCACCGCAGTAGCCGCCTGTTCGATCTCGTCATGCTGGCGTGTCAGGCCTCGACCGGCTTCTTCGGTCACCGCATTGAGTTCTTCCGAGGCGGCCGCCAGTTGCGTGGAAGAGCCGGTGATTTCACCCAGGGTCTCGCGCAGGCGTTCGCGCATTTGCGAAAGCGATTGCTGCAACTGGCTGACTTCGTCCTGGCCAGTCACGGCGATCGGTTGGCTCAGGTCGCCTTCAGCCACCTGGCGAGCGGCGAGTACCGCGTCGCGCAACGGCTGGACGATGCTGCGGGTCAGCAGCCAGGCCAGGGCGATGGTCACCAGCGCCGCGAGCACGATCACCGCGATCACCACCGCGCGCGACTGCGCATAGCGCTCGGCGGAGAGGGTACCCTCGCGCTCGATGCCCTTGCCGTACAGGTCACCCAATTCGGCCAGTTGCGCACCCGTGCCATCGACCACCGGCTTCATGTCGACCAGCACCAGCTTCTGCAATGCCGCCGTATCACCGCGGCGAGCCAGGGTGAAGGAGTCGGCCATGCCCTTCTGGTACACCGCGAAATCGCGCCTGAACAGCTGGTACAGGCGGGTCTCCTCCGGGGTGTCGACGAGCGCCTCGTAGGCCTGGATGTTCTGCATCAGCACCGTGTTGCGCGCTTCGTACTGGCTGACATAGGTGTCGACGTTGGCCGGGTTGGGGTCCAGTGCCACGCGCAGGGAAATGGTGCGGATACGCAGCATGTTCTCGCGGATGGTGTCGACCGTGCGAATGCTCGGTACCCAGTCCTTTTCCATGGCTGTGGCCGAATCACGAATGGTCGACATCTTGGCCAGCGAAAACACCCCAAGAAACGCGACCATCAGTGCAATACACGCAAAGCCCGAAGCAGCCCTGGGCGCGATACTCCATCTGCGTAACAGCATTACCACCTCGCCGGCCCGCCAGGGCCTTCAGTTGTTGAGTCGTACGACAACTTGTATCGGCTAGGCGGGCGAGCGCTTGAGGGGCGACAACGGGTCAGTCGACGCCGACGAAGCCTCCGGTCTGGTGGTGCCACAAGCGGGCATACAAACCCTGCTGGGCCAACAGTTCGGCATGGCTGCCGGTCTCCACCACATGGCCCTGGTCGAGCACCACCAGGCGGTCCATGCGGGCGATGGTCGACAGGCGGTGGGCGATGGCGATCACCGTCTTGCCTTGCATGAGGGTTTCCAGGCTTTCCTGGATCGCCGCTTCCACTTCCGAGTCCAGCGCCGAGGTGGCTTCGTCCATGACCAGGATCGGCGCATTCTTCAGCAGTACCCGGGCAATGGCGATGCGCTGGCGCTGGCCGCCGGAGAGCTTGACCCCCCGCTCGCCGACATGGGCGTCGAAACCGGTGCGGCCCTGGGCATCGGACAGCTGCGGGATGAAACCGTCGGCCTTGGCCCGGCGCACCGCTTCGAGCAACTGCGCCTCGCTGGCGTCGGGGCGGCCGTAGAGCAGGTTGTCGCGGATCGAGCGATGCAGCAGCGAAGTGTCCTGGGTGATCATGCCGATCTGCGCGCGCAGGCTGGCCTGGCTGACCTCGGCGATGTCCTGGCCATCGATGAGGATGCGCCCGCCCTGCACGTCGTACAGGCGCAGCAGCAGGTTCACCAGGGTCGACTTGCCCGCCCCCGAAGGGCCGATCAGGCCGATCTTCTCGCCGGGGCGGATGTCCAGGTTCAGCCCCTCGATGACATTGCTGCCCTTGCCGTAATGGAAGTCGACATCGTCGAAGCGCACGCCGCCGCGGCTGACCTTGAGCGGCGGGGCATCGGGCTGGTCGCGCACGGTCACGGGCTGGGCGATGGTCTGCAGGCCGTCCTGGACCATGCCGATGTTCTCGAAGATGCCGTTGACCACCCACATGATCCAGCCCGACATGTTGACGATGCGAATCACCAGGCCGGTGGCCAGGGCGATGGCGCCCACGCTGATCAGCGACTGGCTCCATAGCCACAGGGCCAGACCCGTGGTGGCGACCACCAACAGGCCGTTGAGGGTGGTGATGACCACGTCCATGCTGGTGATGACCCGCGAGGCCAGCTGGGTTTTCTCGGTCTGTTCGCGAATCGCTTCGCGGGCGTATTGCTGCTCGTAGTCGGTGTGGGCGAACAGCTTGAGGGTGGCGATGTTGGTGTAGCCGTCGACGATGCGCCCCATCAGCTTGGAGCGGGCATCGGAAGACACCACCGAGCGCTCCTTGACCCGCGGCACGAAGTAGAAGAGGGCGGCGATGTAGCAGGCGATCCAGGCCAGCAGCGGCAGCATCAGGCGCCAGTCGGCCTCGGCGAACAGCACCAGCGAGCTGATGGCGTAGATCAGCACGTGCCACAACGCGTCCACGGCCTGTACCGCAGAGTCGCGCAGCGAGTTGCCGGTCTGCATGATGCGCTGGGCGATGCGCCCGGCAAAATCGCTCTGGAAGAAGTTCAGGCTCTGCTTGAGTACATAGGTGTGGTTTTGCCAGCGGATCAGGCTGGTCATGCCGGGGTTGATGGTCTGATGCACCAGCAGGTCATGCAGGCCGAAGAACAGTGGGCGCAGCAGCAGGATCACCACCAGCATCCAGATCAGCTCGCCACTGTGCTCGCTGAAGAAGCTGGCGTTGGGCGTGCCCTGGGCCAAATCGATGATGCGGCTCAGGTAGCTGAACATCGCCACCTCGATCAGCGAGGCGACCAGGCCCACCACCAGCAAGGCGAGAAAGCTCGGCCAGACCTGACGCAGGTAATAGAGGTAGAACGGCCAGACCTGACTGGGCGGCGACTCGCTCGGTGCTTCGCGGAAGATATCGATCAGTTGCTCGAAACGACGATACAGCATAGGCAGTGCAACTCCTTTTCCAACCAACCTGCAGGCGGCTCACGTCCTTGTGAGACCGGCAATCAGTCGATGCGTTTGGCCGACTTGATGTAGACCGGGTCTGCCGGTACATCGCGCATGCCGCTTTTGATGGTGGTGGGCGAGTTGACGATCTGGTCGACCACCTCCATGCCCTTGGTCACTTTGCCGAACACCGCGTAGCCAGCGTCGCGGCCCGGGTTGAGGGAGTCATTGTCGGCGACGTTGATGAAGAACTGGCTGGTGGCCGAGTTCGGGTTGGAGGTGCGGGCCATGGACAGGGTGCCACGGGTGTTCATCAGGCCATTGCTGGCTTCGTTCCTGATCGGGTCACGGGTGTCTTTCTGCACCATGCGATCGGTGAAGCCGCCACCCTGGACCATGAAGCCGGGAATCACCCGGTGGAAAATGGTGTTGTTGTAGAAGCCACTGTCGACGTATTCGAGGAAGTTCTTCGTGCTGACCGGCGCCTTCTCGGCGTTCAGTTCGATTTCCACCTGGCCGAAGCTGGTGTCGAGCAGGACGTGCGGGGTTTTGTCCGAGGCCATGACGCTGGCGGCGAAGGCGAACGAGCAGGCGGTGAGCAGGAGGTTTTTCAGCATGGGCTCAAAGATCCTTGAGAGGTGGAGGCGGCGGTCAGGAACTGCAGCAGGGTCTGGTTGAAGACGTCGGGTTGATCAAGGGGCGTAGCGTGCCGGGAATCGTCGACGACCACCAGCCTGGCCTTGGGTATCTTGGCCACGTAGCGCTCCTTGAGTTGTATCGGGGTGTAATCGTGGTCGGCAGCGACGATCAGCGTCGGACAACGGATCTGGCCGATGCGTTCTTCCACGCCCCAGTCGACGATGGCGTCGAAGCTGGCGAGATAGGCGCGTTTGTCGTTGCGTGCCCAGCGCTGGGCCATGGTCTGGCGCAGGTCGGCCTGCTCGGGTTTGGGAAACAGCCGCGCGGCGAGACCCTGGCCCACCGTCTCGACGCTGAGCAGCCGCGCCAGGCCCCAGCGCTTGGCCCACCAGAGCCAGTCGGAGGCCGTGCGGCGCTTGACCGCCGGGGCGCTGTTGACGATACACAGGCTGCGCAGCCACTGCGGATGGTCGACGGCGAACTGGAAGCCGACCATGCCGCCCATGGACAGGCCGACGAAGTGCACCGGGCCAGTGTCCAGGTGTTCGAGCAGGGCCAGCAGGTCGGCGCTGAAGGTGGCGATCTGGTAACCGTCACGGGGCTTATCGGAGCGGCCGTGGCCGCGAATGTCCATGAGGATCACCCGGTAGTGCTGGCTCAGCGCCGGCACCTGCAGCTCCCAGTCCTGGCTGCTCGAGCCTAGCCCATGCAACAGCACCACGGGTTCGCCCTGGCCGTATTCCTGATAATGCAGCGAGCATCCTTCATGTTCGAAATAGGCCACCGGCGCGGTCCTCTCAAGCTTGTGGGGGGGCTGCGAAGGGCACGTCCAGGGGCGCGGTGTCGAAATTGCGCAGCAGGTCGATGAGAATCTGCGTGGCCGGGCCCAGGGTCTTCTCTTTGCTCGAATAAAGGTAGAACAGTGGGTGGCGGCTGCCACCCTGATCCAGCGGCAAGGGCTTGAGCACGCCATCGCGCAGCTCGCGTTCGATCATGTGCCGGGGCAGCCAGGCAAAGCCCAGGCCACTGCTGACGAAGGTGGCGGCGGTGCCCAGGCTGCCGACCGTCCAGCGCTGCTCGGCGCCGAGCCAGCCGACATCGCGAGGCTGCGCCCGGCCCGAGTCGCGGATCACCACCTGCAACTGGCTTTCCAGGTCCTGGAAGGTGATGTCCCGCCCCAGGCGGTGCAGGCTGTGCTCGGGATGGGCAACGGCGACGAATTCCACCGAGCTCAGCTCGGTGCCCAGGTAGCCACCGATGCTGTAACTGCTGATGGCGAGGTCGGCGATACCCTCGTGCAGCACTTCCTCGACGCCAGACAACACCTCCTCGCGCAAGCGCACCCGGCAACCACGGCTTTGCGGCATGAATGCGCTGAGGGCGCGCACCAGGCGGGCGCTGGGGTAGGCGGCATCGACCACCACGCGCACCTCGGCTTCCCAGCCCTGTTCCATATGATGGGCCAGGTCCTCGAGCTGGCTGGCCTGCTTGACCAGGTGCCGCGAGCGGCGCAGCAGCACGTTGCCGGCCTCGGTCAGCACTGCCTTGCGCCCATCGATGCGCAGCAATGGCACGCCCAGTTGCTCCTGCATGCGTGCCACGGTGTAGCTCACCGACGACTGCGAGCGGTGCAGGGCCTCGGCGGCCTGGGCAAACCCGCCGTGGTCGACCACTGCCTGCAGGGTTCGCCACTGATCCAGGGTTACGCGCGGCGCTTTCATCTTCGGCTCCTGTTGTCCTAAGCTGCGCTCTTCTCAAGGAGAGCGCCCATGAAGAAATGTTGTGCGGTATTGCTGCTGTGCCTGCCTGCGGTGGCTGTGGCCTATCCCATCGATGTGGAAAAGCAGACAGACGGGGTGCAACTCGACTACACCACCTACGCCACGGCCTACGACATCGGCAGTATCAGCCTGAACAACTATGGGCAGGTGCCGGCGCAGTGCAAGGTCACTTTCCGCAATGGCCCGGAAGCGCCCCGGGTGCGTCGGGTGAATGTGCCGGCCGGTAGAAGCGTGGACGTCACCGCCAAGTTCAACCGGCAGATCATCCGGCTGCGCGTCGACCTGGCCTGCAAGGCGGAATAAAACGGATTAATCGATAGATTGAACCCACTTTTTACGCTTTTTTATCGATAGGTCAAGCCTTAATCTTCTCTCCATCGAATCGCACCCAATTTTGCCGATGGAGGCAGCCATGTCCCGCGTACTGATCATCGAAAGCAGCGCCCGCCAGCAGGATTCCGTATCCCGCCAACTGACCCGCGACTTCATCGCCCAATGGCAAGCGGCGCACCCGGCCGATCAGATCACCGTACGCGACCTGGCCGCGACCCCGGTCCCGCACCTTGACGCCGATCTGCTCGGCGGCTGGATGAAACCCGAGGAACAGCGCAGCGCCAGCGAAATGCAGGCCCTGGCCCGCTCCAACGAATTGACCGAGGAGTTGCTCGAAGCCGACGTGCTGGTGATGGCTGCGCCGATGTACAACTTCACCATCCCCAGCACCCTCAAGGCCTGGCTGGACCACGTGCTGCGCGCTGGCATCACCTTCAAGTACACCCCGACCGGCCCACAAGGCCTGCTTACCGGCAAGCGCGCCATCGTCCTGACCGCCCGTGGCGGTATCCATGCCGGCGCCACCAGCGACCATCAGGAACCGTACCTGCGCCAGGTGATGGCGTTCATCGGTATCCACGATGTCGATTTCATCCATGCCGAGGGCCTGAACATGAGCGGCGAGTTCCACGAGAAAGGCCTCAACCAGGCCAAGGCCAAGCTGGCCGCGGTGGCCTGAGGGGTAACGAATTCCCAACCCTGACACCTGGTTTTGCTCCTTTGGGTGTACCTGCCCGGCCTGATGGCCGGGCTTTTTTATGCCGGGGATTTACCGGCCCCCACATTCCTCATGGTTGAACTCTGCTGGCGCAACCCGCTAAGGTCGCGCCCTTGAATCACGAGAGGCAACCATGGGCTACCTGATAATCGTCGCGCTGATCCAGGCGTTTTCCTTCAGCCTGATCGGCGAGTACCTGGCCGGGCACGTCGACAGCTACTTCGCCGTGCTCGCCCGGGTGGTGCTGGCCGGCCTGGTCTTCCTGCCGCTGACCCGCTGGCGCCAGGTCGAACCCCGCTTCATCCGCTCGATGCTGCTGATCGGCGCCTTGCAGTACGGCATCACCTACGTCTGCCTGTACCTGAGCTTCCGCGTGCTGACGGTGCCGGAAGTGCTGCTGTTCACCATTCTCACGCCGCTGCACGTGACGCTGATCGAAGATGCGTTGAATCGCCGCTTCAACCCTTGGGCATTGCTGGCCGCTGCGGTCGCGGTGGCAGGGGCCGCAGTCATTCGTTTCGACAGCATCACCGGCGATTTCTTCATTGGCTTCCTGCTGTTGCAACTGGCCAACTTCACCTATGCAGCCGGCCAGGTGCTGTACCGCCACCTGATCGCCCGCCACCCCAGCGACCTGCCGCACTACAAGCGCTTTGGCTATTTCTACCTCGGTGCACTGCTGATCGCGCTGCCGGCGTTCCTGCTGTTCGGCAATGCCCAGCACCTGCCGAGCACCGACGTGCAGTGGCTGGTGCTGCTGTTCCTCGGCCTGTGCCCGACGGCGCTGGGCCTGTACTGGTGGAACAAGGGTGCGTGCCTGGTCTCCGGCGGCACCCTGGCGGTGATGAACAACCTGCACGTGCCAGTCGGCCTGCTGCTCAACCTGCTGATCTGGAACCGCGACGAGCCGCTGGGGCGTTTGCTTGTCGGCGGCGCGATCATCCTCGCCTCGGTATGGTTGGCGCGCTTGGGTAGCCGTGCGCGCCCGGCACTGAGCCAGAAGGTCTGACATGCATACCATCTTCGTCATCGTCGCACCGATCTTCGCCCTGATCCTGGTCGGCTACCTGTGCCGCAAAACCAACAAGCTGGGCGACAAGGCCGCGGCCGAGATCAACAAGATGGTGGTCTGGCTGTGCCTGCCGGCGCTGCTGTTCAAGGTCACGGCCACCGCGACCTGGAGCGAGATCTGGCACCCGGGGTTCATCGTGGCGTTCGGCGCCGGGGCCCTGGCGATGTTCGTGGTCACCCTCGGCTGGCGCCTGTTCAGCGGCCATGGCCTGGTCGCGGCGAGCATCGACGGCTTGAGCGCGGGCTATGCCAACACCGGCTACATCGGCATTCCTTTGTGCGTGCTGCTGTTCGGCCAGCCCGGCCTGCAGCCGGCGCTGATCTCGTCGCTGATCGTGGTGTGCCTGGTGTTCGCCATCTCGCTGATGCTGATCGAGATCGGCCTGCAGGAAGAGCGACAGATCGGCCGGGCCATCCTGGTGGTGAGCAAGGCGCTGGCGAAGAACCCGCTGGTGGTGTCGCCTTTGGCGGGGGCCGCATGGGCCATGTCCGGACTGGGCCTGGCGGAGCCGGTGATGCACTTCCTGGACATGCTGAGCCTGGCCACCACGCCGTGCGCGTTGATCTCGCTGGGCGCTTTCCTGGCGGAAAAGCGCATCGGGACCCAGGCCAGTCCCTGGCCACTGGTGTGGCTGAAGCTGGTCGGCCAGCCGGCGCTGACCTGGGTGCTGGCGTTCAAGGTGTTCAGCCTGCCGACCATGTGGGCGGCTTCGGCGGTGCTGCTGGCGGCGCTGCCGACCGGTACCGGACCGTTCATGTTGGCGGAGTACTACAACCGCGAGGCAGGGCTGATTTCCCGGACGATCCTGTTGTCGACCGTGGTGTCGTTGGTGACGTTGACCGGCCTGCTGTACCTGCTGGGTTATGCGGGGTAGCTGAGCGCGCTGCTGGTTGATCAAACCTCTCGCCGTTGTTAAGCTGCTGCCGAGGGCTCAATAAGAGCATTGCTGTTCGGTGACAAGGTGCTAACGACCGACAGTGCGGATTGCGGGGCGCACCACCCTGCGGTAGCGGCAACCAGGCAACAACGGTTGGCTTGCGACCCTGCTGGTCATATCTGGCCAGTCTGCTAAGTAAGCGCTGCGACTACCAGCCCTCCTGTCATTTATGCAAAGGCGCCTGATCGGCGCCTTTGTTCATTCAGCGTTACCTATTACTTTTCCTACCTGAGTGCCATGGCCACGGCGGTTGATCCTGTAGGCCGTCACCACCGAATAGAATGCTTGGCCGGAGTTGTCATCCACGATGGGCTCCAAGATCACGACGCCCTTGGCGCTGCGCAGAACGGCAATACGGTATCCGTTCTTGGTCTGGTGGAATTCGCAATAGATGGCCGCCTTGTGCACGATTACCGAAGCCACATAGGCCGCGACTTCGTTGACTGTTCTGTAACCCCAGCTTGGTAGCTCATGGAAGTGCTGTTCCCAGATGTGCCTCACGCCGTAACCCTTGTTCCGACCTATTTGCCGACCTGCCCTCAGGTAGATGTGTCCCTCCGGCAGGAGAATTTGCCGAGACTTCATCAAGGGCACGTAGCCAAAGCTTTGGTGCTGGGTCCGGGGATCAGCGATGTAGTCGTCCTTGTGAAGCTCTGGCGTGTAGATCGGAGACAGTATGGGGACATGAGGGAAGGACAAATGAAGCTCCCGTGCAATGGCCGTACTGCGCCAAAGCTTCAGGAAGCGGGTGGGCAGATCGATGAGCAGAATGAACAGCGCTAGGTGTGGGTGTCTGCATTGAGACTAGTGCGCTTATCTGCCGTGCCGCAACGGTAAACAGGTGGGAAACGCAGCTTTGGGAAATAGCCTACAGCGATAGGCACGCCATTCCAGCATTTTTGATCATCCTCATACTGAGTCGAGGATACACTTTGAGATAGCCAGGTGCCTGGGCTGACCCCACGGCTGTGGAGCGTGGTCATGCAAGTCGGTTCCGGCAAGGGCGGCGCCCGGTCTGTCAGTTTCACTGCCCCGATGTAGATACCGCCTTGCCAGCGGTGAGGCCAGCCCAGGCGAAACAGGCTGCGACTTATGGCAGGGGATTCGACTCCACTAGCATCTGCTGGTTTGCACGACACCCGCTTGTTGCTTCAAGGTTTCGTAGCACGGCGTCTTTCATGGGGCGGGAGGCGTGTGGGGGAGGATCGGGAACTATTTTCAGCATTATTGTTTCCATCTGTCGGGCGGCCACCTTCTGCTGTCAAACAGAGGGTGGTAGCTGTACGCGGGTTGACAGACCGGCGGAAACAACAAGTTCCGGCGCACGCAAGCGTGCCCGCACGTACAGCCACCATAAAGGGGCAGCAGTTTGTTGTTTACCGTCGTGACCTGTCAAAGTCATGTCGCTACTGGGTAACGACATCCTGAGACTAGAACGCGTTCTAGCGAGGCCGCAACGGAAAATAGGCCGCAAGAGTATCTTTGGGAAACGTCCTACGTGGAATAGCCTAAATCTGATAGTTCTCTCGATCGAGCCATCATCAGGTAGCAAGCGTATTGGGGCCGATACGCGCCCCATCGCGGGCAAGCCCGCTCCCACAATTTCAACCGCGCAGACGCTGACCCTGTGGGAGCGGGCTTGCCCGCGATGGGCTGCAAAGCAGCCCCGGCACTCTCAAGCCTCGCTCATCTCTTCCAACCGACGCGGCACCGGCTCCGCAGCACGCCCCGCCAACCCCAAGCGCATGTCACTGCCACTCGGCTGCTGATACAGGCTCAAGCCAAACTCCGGCAACACCGCCAGCAGGTAATCGAAGATATCCCCCTGGATCCGCTCGTACTCCGCCCACACCGTGGTGGTGGTGAAGCAGTAGATCTCCAGCGGCACGCCTTCAGCGCTGGTCTGCATTTGCCGGACCATGCAGGTCATGTTCGGGTGCACGTTGGGGTGGTTCTTCAGGTAAGCCAGGGTGAAGGCGCGGAAGGTGCCGATGTTGGTCAGCCGCCGGCGATTGCCGGAGTGCCCGGCCAGTTTGCCCTTGGCCTGGTTCCAATCGGCGAGCTCCTGGCGCTTGGCCGCCAGGTAGTCGGCCAGCAGGTGCACCTGCTCCAGGCGCTGCTCCTCCTCGGGAGTGAGAAAGCGCACGCTGGCCACGTCGATGAACAGGCTGCGCTTGATCCGCCGCCCGCCAGACTGCTGCATGCCGCGGTAGTTGCGGAACGACTCGCTCATCAGACGCCAGGTGGGGATCGAGACGATGGTCTTGTCGAAGTTCTGCACCTTGACCG
The DNA here is from genome assembly GCF_016648105.1 of Pseudomonas sp. S31. GTDB lineage: Bacteria > Pseudomonadota > Gammaproteobacteria > Pseudomonadales > Pseudomonadaceae > Aquipseudomonas. Next base: position 39,578 of record NZ_JACVVE010000015.1, read on the forward strand.
TGTGCAAGGTGATATCCACCACGTCGCCATCGGCGCCGACCTGGGGCATTTCGATCCAGTCGCCGACGTGCAGCATGTCGTTGCTGGTGAGCTGCACGCTGGCGACGAACGACAACAGCGTGTCCTTGTACACCAACAGCAGCACCGCCGACATCGCACCCAAGCCCGACAGCAGCAACAGCGGCGAGCGGTCGATGAGGGTAGCGACGATGACGATCGAGGCGAAGATCCACAGCATCATTTTGGCCAGCTGCACGTAGCCCTTGATCGAGCGCGTACGGGCATGCTCGGTGCGGGCGTAGATGTCCAGCAGCGCGTCGAGCAGGCACGACAGGGCCATGGTCATGAACAGCAGGGTGAAGGCCAGGGCGACGTTGCCGAGGAAGTGCTGGGCGGTGTCGGACAGCTCCGGGACCAGTTTCAGGCCGAATTGGATGATCAGCGAGGGCGTGGTCTGGGCCAGACGGTGGAACACCTTGTTGTGGCGCAGGTCGTCGAGCCATATCAACGCCGACTGGCGGGCCAGCAGGCGCGCTGCGTGCAGCATCAGGTAGCGCACCAGGCGGCCGAGCAGCAGCGAGATCAGCAGTAGCACGGCCAGGCCGAGGGTGGCGTGCAGCAGGGGATGTTGGTCGAGGGTGCCCCACACGTCGAGGGTGTCACGCCAGAATGTTTGGATATCCATGGGCTTTGCAACATCTGTGTAGCGAAAAGAAGGACTATTAGAACGCGGAAGACGCTGCGGTGGCCAAAAGAAATTCGGCTCCGGCGGCAGAAAACGTTACCCTATGCAACTTGAATTTCCCGCACTTGCCCGAGGTTACCTCCGTGTTCTCCCAATTCGCCCTGCACGAACGCCTGCTTAAAGCCGTGGCCGAGCTTAAATTCGTCGAGCCAACCCCGGTGCAGGCCGCGGCCATCCCCCTGGCCCTGCAAGGGCGCGACCTGCGTGTGACTGCGCAGACTGGCAGCGGCAAGACTGCCGCCTTCGTCCTGCCGCTGCTCAACCGCCTGGTCGACCTTAAAGGCGGGCGCGTCGAGATCCGCTCGCTGATCCTGCTGCCGACCCGCGAGCTGGCCCAGCAGACCCTCAAGCAGGTGCAGCTGTTCTCGCAGTTCACCTACATCAAGGCGGGCCTGGTCACCGGCGGTGAAGACTTCAAGGAACAGGCCGCCATGCTGCGCAAGGTTCCGGACGTGCTGATCGGCACCCCAGGCCGCTTGCTCGAGCAGCTCAATGCCGGCAACCTCGACCTGTCCCACGTGCAGGTGCTGATCCTCGACGAAGCCGACCGCATGCTCGACATGGGCTTCGCCGAGGACATGGAGCGCCTGTGCAAAGAATGCGAGAACCGCGAGCAGACCTTGCTGTTCTCCGCCACCACCGGTGGCGCGGCGCTGCGCGACATCATCGGCAAGGTGCTGAAAGAGCCCGAGCACCTGATGCTCAACAGCGTCTCGCAGTTGGCCGAAGGCACCCGCCAGCAGATCATCACCGCCGACCACGACCAGCACAAGGAACAGATCGTCCAGTGGCTGCTGGCCAACGAGACTTTCGACAAGGCGATCATCTTCACCAACACCCGCGCCTTGGCCGACCGCATCTACGGCCATCTGGTGGCCAAGGACGTCAAGGCCTTCGTCCTGCACGGCGAGAAGGACCAGAAGGACCGCAAGCTGGCCATCGAGCGCTTCAAACAGGGCAGTTCCAAGGTGCTGGTGGCTACCGATGTCGCCGCTCGTGGCCTGGATATCGACGGCCTGGACCTGGTGATCAACTTCGACATGCCGCGCAGCGGTGACGAGTACGTGCACCGCGTGGGCCGTACTGGCCGTGCCGGCGGCGAAGGCCTGGCGATCTCGCTGATCACCCATAATGACTGGAACCTGATGTCCAGCATCGAGCGCTACCTCAAGCAGACCTTCGAGCGCCGGGTGATCAAGGAAGTGAAGGGTACCTACAGCGGGCCGAAGAAGGTCAAGGCCTCGGGCAAGGCGGTGGGTGCCAAGAAGAAGAAGGTCGACAAGAAGACAGGCGAGAAAAAGGCCGCTGCCAAGCGCAAGCCGACCGCCAAGCCAAGGCCGAATGCGCCATTGGCCAGCTCCGATGGCCTGGCGCCGCTGAAGAAGCGCAAGCCTGCGGCTGAGTAACATTCACCGGCGGTGTTGGCATTTTTGCGGGCAAGCGCGCTCCCACAGGCAGTTTGCAGTCCATCCTGTGGGAGCGGGCTTGCCCGCAAAAATGCCAACACCTACCCAGCCTTCTTCTCAGCTTCCTTCAATTCCTTGATCCGCTTGTCGATCAACTGACACTTGTCGGGCAGGTCCTTGCTCGCCGTCCCCAGCTCCATCCCCTGGAGCTCCTCGTTTATCTCCTTGGCCTTCTGCGGATTCTGTTCGGTCAGCTGGGTCACCAACCCGGCCAGCTCCTCACGTTTCTGCGTGGCTTCTTCGGGCGTGCAGGCCCAGGCGGGTAGGGCGCAGAGCAATCCGGCCGCACAGGCCAGGGTTGGCAGCATTTTCATCCTGATCACCTCCGTCGGTGGCTGTACGCGGTGGAGCACCGGCAGATGGGGTAAGTTCATAAAATCCACCACCTATACCCCCGGGTATATGGACCCCATCTCCCCTCGGCCCTAGTTTGTTCCCACAAACACAACAACCGAGGAACAACCCATGGATCGATTGAAAGGCAAGGTCGCGCTGATCACCGGTGGCGCTGGCGGCTGCGGCCTGGCCGCCTCCGAGCTGTTCGCCGCCGAGGGCGCCAAGGTGGCGATCCTCGACCTGCCCAGCAGCCAGGGTGAAGCCGTGGCCGCGCGGATCAACGCCAATGGCGGCCAGGCCCTGTTCGTACCCGCCGACGTGTCCAGTTCCGAGCAGGTGCATCGCGCGGTGAGCCAGGCGCAGGAGCATTTCGGCCCGATCACCGTGCTGATGAACCATGCCGGTATCATCGCCGCCGGCCCGTTCCTGGAAACCGGCGAAGACGAGTGGGACCGGTTGATGAGCGTCAACGTCAAGAGCATGTTCCTGGTCACCAAGGCGGTACTGCCCGGCATGCTCGCCGCCGGTGGCGGCAGTGTGATCTGCACTTCGTCGATTTCTGCCGTGGTCGGCACGCCGATGGAAGTGCTGTATTGCACCACCAAGGGCGCATGCCATATGTTCGCCCGCGCCCTGGCCGTCGAATTCCGCGACCAGAACATCCGCAGCAACGCCATTTGCCCGGGCTTCATCGGCACCGCCCACGGTCGCCGCGAGCTCGATCTGCTGCGTGGCTACGGCGTCGATGCCTCCGACGAAGCCATCAAGACCATGCAAGGCCGCTTGTGCGATCCGACCGAAGTGGCCAATGCAGCGCTGTTCCTGGCCAGCGACGAGTCCAGCTTCGTCAGCGGCTCGCACCTGTTCGTCGACAACGCCTACACCGCCATGTAAAGCCCACCGGCCCTGGTCTCAGGGCCGGTCTTGAACAAGAAAAACAGCAGCACCTTTCAATTCTGCCCCCAAGCCAACTCCAACAAGATCAGAGGCAGCAGATGGAAAACATAGGCACCTACGTCATCTACGTGATCATGGCGTGCGCCGTGGTCGGCGCGATCGCATCGATCGTCAACGCGGAATCCGAACTGGCCAAGGAGTTCACCGCCGGCCTGCACAGCATTGGGCCGATCTTCATCCCGGTGGCCGGGATCATGGCTGCTATTCCGTTCATTTCCAGCTTCATCAGCCACTTCATCGGCCCACTGTTCCAGGCCATGGGCGCCGATGCCGGGATCGCCGGGCCGATCTTCATCGCCTCGGACCTGGGCGGCTACCAACTGGCCCAGGCGCTCTCGAGCAGCCCCGAAGGCTGGATCCTCGGCCTGATCACCGGCTTCCAGTGCGGCTCGACGGTGATCTTCGTGATCCCGGTGGGGCTGGCCATGCTCAACAAGGCCGACCACAAGTACATGGCCCTGGGCATCATGGCTGGCTTGCTGAGCATCCCGATCAGCATCGTCTTGATCGCCATGGGCATGCAGGCCATGGGCCTCGGCGTACGCCCGGATATCGCCACTGCGGGCGCGGCCACTCAGGCGCTGCACTTCACCTTGCCGACGCTGTTGCGCAATCTGTCGCCGCTGATCCTGTTCTGCGTGGCACTGGCCGCGGCGCTGCGCTACTTCCCCAACCTGATGGTGCACCTGTTCCTCAAGCTTGGGCAGCTGATGTACGCCGCAGTGACCCTGGTCCTGGTGGCTTCGATCGTCGAGTACTTCACTGGCGTATTCACCTCGCTGTTCGGCGGCTGGGGCTTCGCGCCGATCATCGCCGACAAGGACGACCAGTTCCGTGCGCTGGAGATCGCCGGCTACGTGGGCATCATGCTGTGCGGGGCGTTCCCGATGGTGTACCTGATCAAGCGCTTCCTGTCCCGCCCGATCGAGAAGGTGGCCGGCAAGGTCGGCCTGTCGCCCGTGGGCGCCGCAGGCGTGCTCGCGGCCTCGGCCAACATCCTGGCGATGTTCCGCCTGGTGGCCGACATGCCGCCCAAGGACAAGGTACTGGTCATCGCCTTCGCGGTCTGCGCGGCGTTCACCTTCGGTGACCACCTGGCCTACTCGGCCAACTTCCAGCCCACGCTGATCGGGCCGCTGATCATCGGCAAGCTCGCCGGCGGCTTGCTCGGGATGCTACTGGCGTATTGGCTGGCCGTGCCCAAGGCGGTGGAGTTGGGGCGCCAGGAAGAAGCGGCGGGGGTGCTGCAGGTCAGCGCTTCGTTGCAGTAAGGAGGGCGATCGTCGTTCAATGCCGTGCGGGCTTCCCGCACGGCATTTGCGTTCGATTTTTCATTTCAGACAGGCCCTAGCATGAACAGCGACGACGCCAACCGCCTCGGCACGGTCATCCGCAGCATCGGCAGCGGCGACCTGGGCGTGGCCCTCGATACCGCGCTCAAAAGCGTGGTCGACTTCGACATGAGCTGCGCCTACCTGTTTCGCTTCAACCAGCCGGCGCTGCTGGTGCATGACGGCTACAACCAGCGGGTAGCCGAGCGTACGCTCAAGGCCTATCTGCGTGGTGGCTATCTGCTCGACCCGTTCTATGTGGCCTGCACCAACCACCACCCGGCGGGCCTGTGGCGCATGAGCGAGCTGGCGCCAGACAGCTTCTTCGCCTCGGGCTTTTCCATCTCCCACGACATCCATCCCTGCGTGTCGTCGCACCATGGCAGCCTGATCGAGGAAATCGGCTTCATCGTCCCGGTGCGGCCACGCACCGCACTGGTGTATTCGCTGATGCGCGGGCTCGACAAGGGCGCGTTCGAGGCGGCCGAAGCCGAGCGTCTGGCAGCGCTGACGCCGCTGATCGATGCGATTTTCAGCCAGCACCTGCGCCTGGCCCATGCCGACGATCTGGCCGACCCACAGGATTCGGACAGCCAGCTCGAGGACGCATTCGTCGATATTCTCCAGGGCCAGCTCACCGAAACCCAGCGGCACGTGGCCAAGTTGATCCTGCAGGGGCACAGTAGCCAGTCGATCTCCCGAGAACTGGGTATTTCCGAGGGCACGGTGAAGGTACATCGGCACAACATCTGGCAGCGGCTAGGTATTGCCGGCAATGCCGAGCTGTTTCGCTTGTTCATCAATTACCTGGTGAAGCAGTGATTGCGCTAGCGCTGATCCTTTCGGAACGCTCGTCCTCGCTCATTGGTCCCAAGCTGTGTACCCCTTCTTCAAAGCCGGAGGCCACGGCCATGAGCTCACACTACGACTGGGACCTGATCGAACGTCTGCTGCATGAAGTGCAGAACGGTGCCGATCACAGCTTCACCCCTCGCCCCTATGCCGAGCAACACGCGGCTGACCTGGCCGCCAAGGGCCAGCCGGTGGGGGACCTGGACCACCTGAAAACCCGCGCCTGCGAGTATGAAAAGCTGCTGTTCGAGCGTGGCTTCATCGAAAGTCGACCCGAAGAAGACGGCGGCAACGGCGAGAATTTCGTACTCACCGAGAACGGCTCTCGTCTGCTGAGCCTGATCGACAGCAGCATTCCCGGCTTCGAGCACCCGCGCCAGGTGCTGGATGAACAGGACGATGCATTGGACGAGAGCACTTTCGTACAGGTTGCGTCGAAAGCGCAGATTGCAGGCGGAGCGATTTGAGGGTGGCGAGGGCAGGCGCGGAAACCTGATAATCGGCCATTCCTCATCGATTGCCGAGTTTGCCCCATGCATTTGTTCACCCAGATGGCCCGCCCATGAGCGAGGCCCGTAAAAGCCCCGACGCTTTCGCCTTCCAGGTGATGCTGGTCCGGTGCCTGATCTGGGGTTGCCAGCAGGTGCTGATCAAGACCGCCGCCGTCGATATCGCGCCCGTCATGCAGGCGGCACTACGCAACTGCATTGCCGCACTGCTGGTCGGTGCACTGGTGGTGTGGCGGGGCGACTTCAAACAGGTCGGACAGACCTGGAAGGCTGGTTTGCTCGCAGGTGCCCTGTTCGGCCTGGAATTCCTGTTCATCGCCGAGGGGTTGAAGCTGACTTCTGCGGCGCACATGTCGGTGTTCCTGTATACCGCACCGATGTTCACTGCGTTGGGCCTGCACTTCATCATGCCCAGCGAGCGTCTGCGGTTGTTGCAATGGCTCGGCATCTTGCTGGCCTTCGGCGGTATCGCTACGGCCTTCGCTGGCGGCATGTCGTTCGAGCAAATGGATGGCCGGATGCTGTTGGGTGATGCCATGGGTGTCTTGGCCGGGATGGCCTGGGGGGCCACTACCGTAGTGGTGCGTTGCTCTCGCCTGTCGGAAGCGCCGGCGACTCTCACCTTGTTCTACCAATTGGCCATCGGCTTCGCCGGCTTGCTGCTGATCGCCCTGCTGAGTGGGCAGATCGGCGAAGTGTCCTTGACGCCACTGGCGGTGGGTAGCGTGCTTTTCCAGGCGGTCGTGGTGTCGTTCGTCAGCTACCTCACCTGGTTCTGGCTGCTGCGCAAGTACCTGGCTTCCAACCTTGCGGTGTTTTCGTTCATCACGCCGTTGTTTGGCGTGACGTTCGGGGTGGTGTTGCTGGGTGAGCCATTGAGCGTGAATTTCGTGGTGGGCGCGGTGATGGTGTTGCTGGGGGTGGTGCTGGTCAATGCCGAGCCCTGGGTGAAGCGGCAATTGCGCAAGGTTGTGGGTTGAGGCGTTGGTAGTGCCGGCCAGGGATCAGTACCAACAGCCCCGCAACCCCCAGTCCACTCGCTGCCAGCAGCAGCGCCGGTTGCAAGCTCCCGCTGTAATGGTTGCTCACTGCCGCCAACAATGGCCCGCTCAGTTGCCCCAGGGCGAAGCAGGCGGTCAGCAGGCCGGCATTGCGCTGGGTGGCATGCGGGGCCAGCTCCCGTGAGCGTTGCATCACCAACTGCATGCAGGCCAGGAACGGCGTGCCGCACAGTACCACGCCCAGGGCCAGGCCGATGCCATCGCCCAGCAGGCAGGCCAGTACACCCAGGCCTTGCAGCCACAAGGTGACGGTCAGCCAGGCCGATGTCTGCCCTGGGCGGCGCAGGCTCACCAATACCACCCCCAGCGCTGCAGCCAGGCCGAACGCCGGCCAGAACAGGTCGGCCATCCAGTTGCCGCGAAACTGCTGGTTGGCCATTTGCGACAGGAACGTGGCCGGCAGGATGTAACCCACGCCGTACAGGGCATAGACCAGTCCCAGCCGGCCAATCCCCAGGCTGCGGCTCGGCCCTTGCGCAGCGGTGACCGGCGCGGGCTCCACCGCACGTGGCAGGGCGGGGCGTACCGCCAGCAGCATCACCAGTGCAGCCACGGCATACACCAGCCAAAGCGCTGCCGACCCCATCCCCAGCAAATGCGCGCCCAGTGCCAGCAGGCCGGTCAGGGCGATACCCAGGCCAGGGCCGGCGAACACCATGGCGCCCAGGCGTTGGCGGCCATTGGCATTGGCCACCTGCTGGCTGAGGCTGGTGATCATCACCAGTACCCAGGCGCTGGCCACGCCGGTGCCGAAGCGCAGCAGCAGGTGGCTCCAGAAGCCTTGAGCGGCCCAGGATGCGAGGGTCAGTAGCACGCACAGCCACAGGCCGCCGTGCAGGCGCAGGCGAACCTGAGCGGGCTTGCGGGCGAACATGCCGTCCACCGCCCCAAGGAAGTAACCCAGGTAGTTGGCTGCGGCCACCAGGCCGGCGGCAGTCAGGTCGAAGTGCCCTTCTGCGATCAGTTGTGGCAGTTGCGGGGTCAGGGCAAAGCGGCCGATCCCCATGGCCATCATCAGCGCGACAGTGCTGGCCAAAAGTTGTACGAGTGGCGACATGGCGTGGACTCCGGCATGCAGGTAAGCGATGGATGGCAGGTTAAGGCGCTTTTCCTTTCAATAAAATTGAATAATGATGATCAAGTTGTTCTGTTTTGGAGAATGATATGGAGTTCAGCCAACTGCGTATCTTCCAGGCCGTGGCCGAGGAAGGTTCCGTTACCCGCGCCGCCGAGCGCTTGCACCGGGTGCCGTCGAACCTGTCGACGCGCCTGCGCCAGCTCGAGGAACAGCTCGGCGTCGAATTGTTCCTGCGTGAACGCCAGCGCCTGCAGTTGTCGCCGGCCGGCAAGGTACTGCTGGACTACAGCCAGCGCTTATCGGCGCTGCACGACGAAGCGGTAGCGGCAGTGCAAGGCGGTCAACCTGCCGGCGACTTCGTGTTGGGCACCATGTACAGCACGGCGGCCATTCACCTGCCGGCGCTGCTGGCGCGGTATCACCAGGCCTACCCGGAGGTGAACCTGCAGGTGCAGGCCGCACCCAGTGGAGAATTGCTCGAAGGCCTGCTCAGCCATCGCCTCGATGCCGCATTGGTGGATGGCCCGCCCAGCCTGGCCGGGCTCGACGGGGTGCCGCTGTGCGACGAAACCTTGCTGATCATCACCAGCCCGGAACACCCACCGGTGCGCAGTGCCCGGGACGTGGCCGGCAAGGCCGTGTTCACCTTTCGCCAGGGCTGCTCGTATCGCATGCGCCTGGAGGCCTGGTATGCCGACGCGCATACGCCGATGGGCCGGGTGATGGAGATCGAGTCGTACCAGAGCATGCTCGCCTGCGTGATCGCCGGGGCTGGGGTGGCCTTGATGGCCGAATCGATGCTGGACAGCCTGCCCGGACGTGACCAGGTACGTGCTCATCGCCTGCAGGCGCCGTTCGACCATGCGGTCACCTGGCTGATGTGGCGCCAGGGGATGCGCGGGGCGAATTTGCAGGCCTGGATCGATTTGCAACAAAGCGAAACGATTAACCAGTCGTCGGACGCAGCCGTTTCCGCTTGATTTGCATCAAACTCGACCATATCTGTTGGACTATGGGCATGCGTAATACAGCACATAGAGCTATGATCTGTATGAAACATCGCAGGATTGATTCGCCGTGAGGCTGACCCGTCAAGGGGGCATTATGAAAAACGACATGTTCAACTGGCTCCACGATCTGGGTGTGGCGCTGGGGCTGATTCCACCACCCTTGCAGCCGGTACCGATCCCGACTGATGAAGAGCAGCGCAAGCGCCAACCGCGTCGCCGCTGATGAGGAACAAAAAGGCCGCTGCGTCCGGGGGATGCAGCGGCCTTTCTGTTTTCGCCTGCACTCGCTCTGGTAGGCGGGATCAGGCGAGTTTCACCTCGGCCGCCGTCCTGGGCGACACCAGGCTGACCACCACGAAGCTCACCAGGCCAATCGCCAGGCTGTAGTAGATCGGCGTATTGGCATCCAACCCGTCCTTGAACATGAACACCAGCGCGGTGACGAAGCCCAGCGACATGCTGGCGATCGCCCCGGCAGTGGTGGCGCGTTTCCAGAAGATCGCACCGATCAGCGGCACCAGCATGCCTCCCACCAGCAGGTTGTAGGCCAGGGTCAGGGCGCTGATCACATCGCTCACTACCAGGGCGATGCCCAGCACCACCAGGCCGGTGAGCAAGGTGACCAGGCGGTTGAGGCCCAGGCTCGACTGCTTGCCACCGCGCAGCTTGGGCAGCATGTCCTCAGTCAGGGTGGTGGACGCGGCCAGCAGCGCGGCGCTGGCCGTGGACATCATGGCAGCCAGGGCAGCGGCCAGCAGCAGGCCGCGAATGCCATCGGGCAAGGCGCTCTTGATCATCTCGGCGAAGGCATTGTTAGGGTTGGCCAGGTCTGGCAGGAGCACATGCGCGGCCATGCCGATCAGTGCGCAGGCCAGGCCATAGAGCACGCAGTAGATACCGGCGGCCGTGCCGGCGCGCTGGCAGACCTTCTCGTCACGGGCGGTGAACACCCGCTGCCAGATGTCCTGGCCGATGAGGATGCCGAAGAAGTAGATCAGGAAATAGGTGATGATGGTGTCCCAGCCGATGGTGGTCAGCTGGAAGCTGGCGGCCGGCAGCTTGGCCACCAGCACGTCCCAGCCCCCGACCTGGTACAGGCACACCGGCAGCAGGATGAACATCAGGCCGACCGTCTTGATCACGAACTGCACGATGTCGGTCAGGGTCAGCGACCACATGCCACCGATGGTCGAGTAGATCACCACCACGCCACCCCCGAGCAGCAGCGACGCCCAGAACGGCAGGCCGAGCAGTACCTGCAGTACGGTGGTCATCGCCAGCACCGAAGTCACGCCGAGCATCAACGCATAGACCAGCATGATCGCCGCGCTGGCCTGGCGCGCCATGGGGTTGTAGCGCCGCTCCAGGACCTGGGTCACGGTGAAGATGCGCAGGCGCAGCAAGGGTTTGGCGAGGAACAGGTTGATGGCGATGATGCCCAGGCCCAGCGCGGCGCAGAGCCAGAAGCCGGAGATGCCGTGGACGTAGCCCAGGCGCACGGTGCCGACGGTGGAGGCGCCGCCGAGCACGGTGGTGGCCATGGTGCCCATGTACAGCGTCGGGCCGAGGTTGCGTCCGGCCACCAGGTAGTCCTCATGGCTCTTTGCCTGGCGCATGCCATACCAGCCAAGCCCGAGCATGCCAGCGGCATAGAGCATTACAACGATGATGTCCAAGGCCATTGGGGATCTCCCGATTGTCTTTATTATGGCGCGGTCGAACGCCCGGGCGGCTGCTGCGCCCGGCGCTCTCGTGATGTGTGGGCGGCCTGGTGGGTGGGCCGCCAGGCTGGATCAGCGGTGGACGACGCCCGGCAATACGCAGAGCATTTCGAACAGCAGGTTCGCGCCCAGCAGCGAAGTGTTGCCGGTGGTGTCGTAGGGCGGGGAGACTTCGACCAGGTCACAGCCGATCAGGTCCAGGCCTTGGCAGCCGCGAATGATCTCCATCGCCTGGATGGTGGTCAAGCCGCCGATTTCCGGGGTGCCGGTGCCTGGGGCCCAGGCCGGGTCGATACCGTCGATGTCGAACGACAGGTACACCGGGCCACCGCCGACCTTTTCGCGCACTTCGGCCATCAGCGGTTGCAGCGACTTGTGCCAGCATTCTTCGGCCTGGACCACGCGAAAGCCCTGGCGGCGGCTCCAGTTGAAGTCGTCGGCGGTGTAACCCTGGGCGCGCAGGCCGATCTGCACCACGCGGTCGCAGTCGAGCAGGCCTTCTTCGACGGCACGGCGGAAGGTGGTGCCATGGGCGATCTTCTCGCCGAACATGTGGTCGTTGACGTCGGCGTGGGCATCGATGTGCACCAGGCCGATCTTGCCGTGCTTCTTGTGCAGGGCGCGCAGGATCGGCAGGGTGATGGTGTGGTCGCCCCCGAGGGTCATCGGGATGACGTCGTGCTCGAGGATCTCGTCATAGGCCTCTTCGATGATGCGCACGGCGTCGAGCAGGTTGAAGGTGTTGATCGCCACGTCGCCGATGTCGGCCACCGACAGCGAGTCGAACGGCGCGGCACCGGTGGCCATGTTGTACGGGCGGATCATCACCGACTCGGCGCGGATCTGCCGCGGCCCGAAGCGGGTACCGGAGCGCAGCGAGGTGCCGATGTCCAGCGGCACGCCGATGAACGCGGCGTCGAGGCCGGCGGCGCTTTGCAGGTGGGGAAGGCGCAGCATGGTGGCGATGCCGCCGAAACGCGGCATTTCGTTGCCGCCCAGTGGTTGGTGGAGAGTCTTGTCCACGGTGGGCCTCATCAGTCGGTCGATTGTTCTGATTGTTCGAACCTGTCCGCCGCGTGCCTCGACAAGGCAGGGCACCTGGCAGGCAGGGATATTTCGGCCAAGTCTGCGCAAGGTAGTGCCCTGGAAGAATCGCTACCGGCAAAAACTTAGTTCATAAATTTCTGAACTAAAGCCCCCTGGACGGGGTAGACTGGCCGCACTGACTGCTGCTGACCCTGTGCGCCATGGCCTCGACACTCCCCGACCTGAAACTGCTGCGGATCTTCGTCAGCGTGGTGCGCCACCAGGGGTTCGCCAGTGCCCAGCGCGAGCTCAACCTGTCGACCTCGGCCATCAGCACCTACATGAGCCAACTCGAGGGTTCTCTGGGCATCGTGCTTTGCCACCGGGGACGCGGCGGCTTCAGCCTGACCAGCAAGGGCGAACTGTTCCACCAGGAAACCTTGCGCCTGCTCGCCGAGCTGGACGGTTTCGAGCAGTACGCAGCCGCGCTCAAGGGCGAGTTGCGTGGCACGCTCAACCTGGGGGTGATCGATTCCACCGTCGGTGACCGGGCGCTGCCGTTGGCCGAGGCCATTGGCGCCTACAGCCAGGAACACCCGGCGGTGCACCTGCACCTGTCGGTGTCCAGCCCCTACGAATTGCAACTGGGCGTGCAGGACAACCGCCTGGACCTGGCCATCGGTGCGTTCTCCTCGCGCATGAGCGGGCTGGTCTACCAGCCGCTGTACCGCGAACAGCACTGGTTGTACTGCAGCAGCCGGCACCCGCTGTATGCCGAACGGCGCATCCCCGAAGAGGTGGTGACCCAGCAGCGCATGGTCGGCCGGGGCTACTGGAGCCAGGCCGAGCTGGCCCGGCATGGCTTCAAGCACAGCGCGGCGACGGTGGACAGCATGGAGGCGCAGCTGATCCTGATCCTGTCCGGTGCCTACATCGGCTACCTGCCCGAGCACTACGCCCAGGCCTGGGTCGACAAGGGCGACCTGCGCGTGCTGTCACCGGCGACGTTCGGTTACCAGGCGCCGTTCTCCCTGATCACCCGTCGCGGGCGCAGCCGTGAACCGCTGATCCAGAGCTTCCGCGACCTGCTCAAGAGCCACCTCAACGTCGGCTGATCAACACGATGTGCAGGCATTCCGTCGACGCGTGTTAATGTCCTGCAAAATCTGGCCGCTATCCTGACAACGCTCTGCTAAAAACATTATGCGTTGCTGGATTTTTTTCTCGTATTGCCTAGAAGGACCGCCCAGATGCGCATGAATGTGCCTGTCACTGAGCATGAAAGAACCTTTCCTAGCGAACAGCGCCTGATTTCCACTACCGACCTGAACAGTCGGATCACCTACTGCAACGACGCCTTCGTGGCGATCAGCGGTTTCACCTACGACGAACTGGTCGGCCAGCCACATAACCTGGTGCGCCATCCGGACATGCCGGCAGCGGTGTTCGGCCACATGTGGGAGACCATCAAGCAGGGCAAGCCGTGGATGGGCGTGGTCAAGAACCGCGCGAAAAACGGCGATTTCTACTGGGTCAGCGCCTATGTGACGGCGATCTACGAGAATGGCCGCATCAGCGGCTACGAGTCGGTGCGCTCGCTGCCCAGCCGCGAGCAGATCCGCCGTGCCGAGGCGCTGTATGCACGGTTGCGGGCGGGGCGTGCGCCGGTGTCCTGGGCGACGCGCCTGGGCCATGGGCTGGCGCGTGGTTGGCCGCTGGCCGGCGCCGGCCTGCTGTCGGCTGCAGGGGGCCTGTGGCTGGCGCCGCCAGCGGCGTTTGGCGTGTTGGCCGGCAGCCTGGTGCTGGCCTGGTACCTGCTGGAGCACCAGCACAACCGGGCCATTCGCCGAACCTTGGACGAGCATCCCAAGGCCTTCACCAGCCCGGTGGTGGCGCTCACCTATAGCGACAACCCTGGCCTGCAGGGGCAACTGGACCTGGCCATGTTCAGCGAAGAAGCCCGCCTGCAGACTGCCTTGACCCGCCTGGTGGATGCCGGTGTCGGGGTCAAGGCGCGCGCAGCGCAGTCCGCCGACCTGTCCGAGGCTCAGGCGCAGATGCTCGACCGCCAGCGCAGCGAGACCGACCAATCGGCGACGGCCATCGCGCAGATGGCGGCGACCATCCAGGAGGTCACCCACAACGTGCAGAACACCGCCCATGCTGCGGGCGATGCCGACCAGTTGGCCCAGCAGGGCAGCGAGTTGGCGCAACAGAGCCTGCGGGCGATGGGCAGCATGAGCGACGCCGTCGATGACATCGGCCAGGCGGTCAACGCCCTGGCCGAGCAGACCCAGTCCATCGGCAGCGTGGTCGATGTGATCACCTCGATCGCCGAGCAGACCAACCTGTTGGCGCTCAACGCCGCGATCGAGGCGGCGCGGGCGGGGGAGCAGGGGCGCGGGTTCGCGGTGGTGGCCGACGAGGTTCGCTCACTGGCCCGGCGCACCCGCTCGTCCACTGACGAGATCCACCAGATCATCGCCACCTTGCGTGCCAGTGCCGAGCGTGCCGTGAGCACGGCCAGCCGTGGCGAGCAGATCTCCCGTGACAGCGTGCACAGTGTCGAGGCGGTGCAGGCCGCGTTGGCCGGCATTGCCCAGGCGGTCAGCCGCATCACCGGCATGAGCCAGCAGATGGCAACGGCGTCGGAGCAGCAGAGCCACGTGGCCGAAGACATCAACCAGCAGATCGTGCGCATCAGCCATCTGTGCGACGAGACGGCAGGGCAGGCCAAGCAGGGGGCCGAGATCAGCCAGGACCTGGAACGCATGGCTGAGTACCTGCATGATCTGGCCGAGCGCTTCAACCGCTAGGGCCCGCAAAGCGGGCCCAATACGCCAGCCTGTGGCAAAATCCCTCCGCCAACGGAGACCCCTATGCCCAGACCCCGCTGCGAACGCTGCCAGCGCCCGCTCGACCACTGCCTCTGCCCGCTGATTCCGGCGCTCGACAGCCGCACCCGCGTCGTCCTGCTGCAGCACCCCAGCGAAACCAGCCACGCGTTGAATACTGCGCGCCTGGCGGCCCTGGGCCTGGTCAACGCCGAGCTGCGCGTGGGTGAGGTATTCGACGGCCTGGACGCCCTGCTGGCGACACCGGGGTATCGGCCCGTGCTCCTGTTCCCAGGCGAGCGGGCCCAGGTGCTGGGGCCTTATGCCGGCAGCGAGGACACCCCGCTGATGCTCATCGTGCCCGACGGCACCTGGCGCAAGGCACGCAAGCTGCTGTACCTGAACCCACTGCTAGAGGCACTGCCGAAGGTCACCTTGGCGCAGGTGGCGCCGTCGCGCTATCGCTTGCGCAAGGCACCGCAGCCGGGGGCGGTATCGACCATCGAAGCAGTGGTGCTGGCGCTGAACGTGCTGGAGCAGCCGGCCGGTTTCGATGAGCTGCTGCGGCCGTTCGAGGCGTTGATCGAAGGGCAGATCAGGGCGATGGGGGCTGAGGTGTTTGAGCGAAATCATGGTTGCTGAAGCAGCAAGCCGCCCCGCTCATTGAATGTGAGATTCGATGATAGGACGGTCTTGCCTCTGTATGAGGGGCCTCAGCGCATAATGCCAGTCAGTTAAGCCAATGGGGGCCGCTCTGCGGCCCTTCGCGGCACAAGGCCGCTCCTACACCAATCGCGCAATCCCATGTTTAAAGGGCTCACGCAGACATTGTAGGAGCGGCCTTGTGCCGCGAAGGGCTGCGCAGCAGCCCCGGCATTCTTATGTGAACGGCATTAGCCTCAGCGCATCATTTTTTCAATGCCAGGCTGATGCCTTCGTCCTCGCTCTCGTATCGGCAAATGATCGAGGTGGTGGTCTCTTTCTGATTCACCAGCTTGAATTCATCGGCGTTCGATTCCGTTGCATCGGGTGTGAAACCCGACCATTGACCATCCGCATTCGTGGCGCTGTAAGCGATCCCATCCATGTCGTCTTGTGTATCAGCTTTTTGGCTGATGCTGGATGGCTCTGGGCATGTAGCCGCAAATGCGTTCCCTACAGCCAGAACGCTTGCAACACCTACAATCGCAAGAAATCGCATGTGACCTACTCCTTCAGGTAATGGGAGCCGTCAGAATGCGATCTTTCGTCATTTGCCTCTACTGGCAAAAATGCTAGGTCTCCAGCAGTGCGACACTGTGCAAGGCTGCCGCTATCAGGAGTGGCAAGGGCGATTTGCCATTCAGCGTTCGCGCAACGCCTCGGTCCGGGCCTTGAGCACCGGCTTGAGCAGGTAATCCAGCACGCTTTTCTGCCCGGTGATGATGTCCACCGTGGCGATCATCCCGGGGATGATCAGCAACGGCTTGTTGTCGCCGCCCAGGTGGTTCTTCTCGGTTCGCACCTGGATCAGGTAGAACGCATTGCCCTTGTCGTCGGTGACGGTGTCGGCGCCGATCAGCTCGAGCTTGGCCTTCAAGCCACCGTAGATGGTGTAGTCATAGGCGCTGAATTTGACCATCGCCTGCTGCCCAGGGTGCAGGAAGGCGACGTCCTGGGGCCGGACCTTGGCCTCGATCAGCAGGTTGTCCTCGATCGGCACGATCTCCACCAGGTCGCTGCCCGGCTGCACCACGCCACCGATGGTGTTGACCTTGAGCAGCTTGATGATGCCGCGCACCGGCGACACCACCGTGGTGCGGTTGACCCGGTCATCGATGGCGATGCTGGTGGCGGTGATCTTCGACAGCTCGGTGCGTTTGTCGTTGAGGTCCTTGGCCGCCTCGGAACGGAAGGTCGCGTCGGACTCCTGCATCTTGCTCTTGATCTCTGCCACCGCCGCTTCGGCCCGCGGAATCGCCAGGCTGGTGGCGTTGAGCTGACCGCGGGCTTCGACCGTACGCTGCTTGAGGCGGAGAATTTCCACCGGGGAGATGGCACCCGTGCCCACCAAAGGCGTCGACATGTTCAACTCTTCCTGCAGCAGGCCCAAGGCCGAGCGGTATTGGTCGACCTTGGAGCGAAACTCGGCCAGCTCCTGGGTCTTCTGGCGCAGTTGCTCGCTGAGGGTTTGTTTCTCGCTGGCCAGCCGGCGCTGGCGCGAGTCGTACAGGGCCTGTTCGTCCTCGGCCACTTGTGGCGCCTTGCCACGGACTTCGTCCGAAAGCACGAACGACCGGCCTTCCGACTCGGCCGAGAGCCGCTCGACCTGGGCCATGAGCGCATAGCGGTCGGCCTCGCTCTCGCCTTTGTTCGAGCGGAAGCGGGTGTCGTCCAGGCGCAGCAGCTTGGCGCCTTTCTCCACCATCTGGCCCTCGCGTACGAACAGTTCGGTGACGATGCCGCCTTCCAGGTTCTGCACCACTTGCACCTTGCTAGAGGGGATCGCCTTGCCTTCGCCCACGGTCACTTCATCGAGTACCGCCAGGCTGGCCCAGGCCAGTGCGACCAGTAGCAGGATCGCCGCCAGCCATACGGTCAGGCGCGACAGGCGCGGCGAGTCCTGCAGGGTGGCGCCGGCCAGTTCGGGCATGTAGTCGCGCTCGGCGCTCTTGTCGGCAGCTTGGAAATAGCTGCGCACAGCGTGGCTCAAGGACATGGACTTCTCCTACAAGGCCGCGCCGACGCGGCCCTTGCGCAATGCGTCGACGACCGCATCCTTCGGCCCATCGGCGACGATCTTGCCGTTGTCCAGCACCAGCAGGCGGTCCACCAGGCTGAGCATCGAGGTGCGGTGGGTCACCAGCAGCAGGGTCTTGCCCGGCACCCAGGCCAGCAGACGCTGGCGCAGTTGGTCCTCGCTGCTGTTGTCCATGTGGCTGGTGGGTTCGTCGAGGATCAGGATGGGCGGTTCCAGTAGCAGCGCGCGGGCCAGCAGCACGGCTTGGCGCTGACCGCCCGACAGCAGTTGGCCGCGCTCGCCCACCGGGCGGTCGAAGCCATTGGGGTGTTGCCGGGCCAGCTCGGTGACGCCGGTCAGCTCGGCCACTTCGAGCATGCGCGCATCGCTGACGTGGCGGGCGCCGAGGGTGAGGTTGTCGCGCAGGCTGCCGGCCAGCAGCGGCAAATCGTGGGCGACATAGCCGATCTGGCTGCGCAGGTCGGCGATGTCCAGCTGGCGCAGGTCGAGGTTGTCGAGCAGCACCTGGCCTTCGTCGGGGTGGTGGAAGCCCATCAGCATGCGCGCCAGGGTGCTCTTGCCCGAGCCGCTGCGGCCGATGATGCCGATGCGTTCGCCAGGCTGGATCGACAGGCTGACGTCCTGCAATGCCGGCGAGGCCTGCCCGGGGTAGCGAAAGGTGACGTGGCTCAGGGCCAGTGCACCCTTGAGCGTGGTGTGCTCCAGCGCTTGCTGGTCGGCCAGGCGCTCTTGCGGCAGGGCCATCAGCGCGTCGGTGCTGCGCATGGTCAGTTGGGCTTGCTGGTAGCGGGTGATCAGCCCGGCGATCTGGCCGAGCGGAGCCAGCACGCGGCTGCCGAGCATGTAGCTGGCGACCAGGGCGCCAACGCTGAGGTTGCCGGCGATGATGCTGTACACCCCGGCGACGATGGTGGCCATGCCGCAGAACTGCTGGATGAACAGCGTGCCATTGCTGGCCAGTGACGACAGGTTGCGGGCATGGGCATCGAGGCGGGCGATGGCGCCATTGGTGTGTTCCCACTGGTATTGGCGCTCGCTTTCGGCGCCGCAGGCCTTGAGGGTTTCCAGGCCGCCGAGGGTCTCGATCAGCAGGGCCTGGCGTACCGCGCCCAGGCTCAGGCTTTTCTGCACCGTGTCGCGCAAGCGCACCTGGATGAACAGGGCAAAGCCCACCGCCAGTGGGAAGGCAATCAGCGGGATCAGGACCAGCCAGCCGCCCAGCAGGCCGATCACCAGCAGCATCAGCGCGACGAACGGCAGGTCGATGATGCTGGTGAGGGTCACTGCGGTAAGGAATTCGCGCAGGCCCTGGAAGTCGTGGATGCTCTGGGCGAAGCCGCCGATGGTGGCGGGGCGGGCTTTCATCGACATCCCGGTGATGCGTTCGAACAACGTAGCGGAGAGGATCAGGTCGGTCTTCTTGCCGGCCTGGTCCAGCAGGTGCGCACGGACCATGCGCAGCACCAGTTCGAAGGCCGTGCCGATGAACAACCCGGCCACCAATACCCACAACGTCGACAACGCCTGGTTGGGGACCACGCGGTCGTAGGTCTGCATCACGAACAGCGGCACCATCAGGCCCAGCAGGTTGATCAGCAGGCTGGCCAGCAAGGCATCGCCATACAGCCAGCGGGAGTGGCGCAGGGTATCGCGGAACCAGGCTTCTACCCGTGGCATCAGCGGTGTGCGCAAGTCTTCCAGGGTATGTCGGGGGCGGGCGAACAGGGCGCGGCCAGCGTAGGCCTGCGCCAGCGCCTCGCGCTCGACCCACTGCTCACCGCCATCGGCCTCGCAGGGCAGGACCAGCGCCCGGCCATCTTCGCCCCAGCGCTGCAGCACGGCGCTGCGGCCATCGTTGAGCAACAACAGCACCGGCAGGTTGAGCGGCGAAATTTCCGCCAGCGGGCGTTGCAGCACGCGGCCCTGCAACCCGGCCCGGGCTGCCGCCCGCGGCAGCAGGTCGACACCCAGGCGCTGCTGGGCCAGTGGCAGCCCGCTGCACAGGCTTGCCCTGCTGGCCGGGCGGCCATGCAGGTGACACAGGATCAGCAAGCCGTCGAGCAACGGGTCATCGACATCCGGGCGCGGTTGCCCGCTTTGCATACTGGTCACGATGGCCTACTCCGCCACGGTGGATGGGGGACTGCTAGCAGTGCCAGAAGCAGTGCGCGGCTCAGCGCATCTCAGGCAACTGTGCCTGGGTACGCACATCGGTCTTGGCGATGGCCTCGGGCGGCAGGGAAATGCGCTGCTTGCTCAGCAGCTCCCCCATGGTCGCCAGCACCCGGTACATCGAGAACTCTTCGGTGTAGCGGACTTCGGTGTAGCGGCGATTGGCGTTGTATAGCTCGTTTTCGCTGTCGAGCACATCGAGCAGGGTACGCTGGCCCAGGCCGAACTGGTCCTGGTAGGCGCCACGTACGCGCTGGGTGGTCTCGGCGTATTCGCGGGCGGTCGGGGTCTGTTTGCGCGCGTTGTTCATGGCATTCCAGGCCAGGCTGAGGTTCTCGGTCAGCTCGCGCAGGGCGTTGTTGCGGATGTCCATGGCCTGGTTGATCTTGTGCGCATCGGACTGCAGGCGGGCCTTGTCGCTGCCGCCGCGGAACAGGTTGTAACTGAGCTCGACGCCGGCCTGCCAGTCGTTGTTGGCGTGTCCGCGTTCACCGCCGATGTTGTTGTTGGCGCCGGTGGCCAGCACCGCATCCAGGCGGGGGTAGAAGGGCGACTTGGCCACTTCGTACTGTTGCTCTGCTGCATTCACGTCGGCCTGGGCGGACTTCAGGTAGGGATTGTTCTCGCGCATGCCCTGGCGTGCTTCGTCCAGGTTGGCGGGCATCTGCGGCTGGATCGACTGCGGCGCTTCCAGCTCGTCGGGTACGCGGCCGATCACGCTATAGAAGTTGGCCTCGGCGTCGGCCAGGTCGACCTCGGCGGTGTCCAGGTTGTTTTCCGCCAGGGCGCGACGGGCGGTGGACTGGTCGAGGTCGGCGTTGCTGCCGACGCCGCGTTCGCTGCGCAGGCCGATCTGGTCGTTGACGCGCAGGTGCGCCTGCAGGTTGTTCTTGGCCAGGGTCACCAATTCGCGGCGTTTGAGCACTTCCAGGTACACCTCGATGGCGCGTAGGGCGACGTCCTGGGCGATGGCCTGGGTGTAGTAGGCCCGGGAGGTGGCCACGGCTTCGGTACGGCCGACTTCGTTGGCGGTGTTGAAACCGTCGAAGATCATCTGCCGCAGGCGCAGTTCGGACTGGGTGTAATTGAGGGTTTCCTTGTTGTGGTTGCGCGTGCCATCGGCGTTCAGGCCTCGGGTGTTGAGGTTGTCCGAACGCTGGCGACCGTAGCCTGCGACCAGGTCGACGGTCGGGTAGTAGCCACCGCGCGCGAACTTCACATCCTCGTCGGCCGACAGCGTGCTGTTGCGATTGGAGCTGATCTGCGGGTGGTAGTCCACGGCGCTTTGCACCGCCTCGGTAATCGACATCGCCTGGGCGTTGGCGCACGTCATCGCCAACAGAATCGCACTGGTGAGTGGGGTGAGCGCGCGCATGGGGTACTTCTCCCTGATATGCAAAGTGTCGGTGTGTCGCTTTCTTTGTTTCGCCAAAAAATTGGCGATATTTATCATCAAAACCGTTTCAGGTTTGTAACAAGGAGCTAAGAACATTTCCGGCGCGAGCTAAGAAGAATTTCTCATAAGCCATATGCGAAAAAAAACTTATGCGGTCTATGGAAAGCAGGACATTGTTTCCTTCAAGTGATTTGAAAAACCGCTACAGCAGGCGCGTTTCAAGGATCTTGGAAAGTTCCAGATTTTTTACAGCTAGGGACAGGGATAGGCAGGAAAAAGCGAATTTTGGCGACAAAAAATTGGCATGACTGAACGGTCGTTGATTGAATCGCTATCGCCAAGATGGATATTTCGGGGAGCTGGTGTCTCGTTTTCGAGGCAGTCGAATACCCGACCACGCCTGAGCTTTCTTCCCCTGTCCGAGTTGTGGAAAAACCCATTGGTGAGGGGAGGCGTTGGATCATGGCTAAGTTGATTGGTGTGGTCGGCAAGGTGATCGGCGAAGTGTTTGCGGTTGGCAGCGATGGCAGCCGTCGGCCCTTGGTGGAAGGCGATCGCGTATACGCGGGCGAGCAGGTCGAAACCGGCAGCGCCGGTGCCGTGGCGGTCCACCTGGACAACGGCAGCGAGTTGACCCTGGGGCGCGATAGCCGCCTGGAGATGGCCCCCAACCTGCTGGCCAACCAGGCCCCGCACGTGCAGGTTGCCGACCTGGCTCCCACCGATGCGCAGCTCAGCGATGTCGAGAAACTCCAGCAAGCCATCGCCGCCGGCCAGGACCCTAGCCAGGTGGCCGAGGCGACTGCGGCGGGCCCGACCGGCAACAGTGCCGCTGGCGGCCAGGGCGGTGGCCACAGCTTCGTGATGCTGAGCGAAGTGGGGGGGCGCGTAGACCCGCAGATCGGCTTCCCCACCGCAGGCTTCAACGGCATACCTGAGCTGGCCAGCCGCGAGATTGGTGGCCTCGATCCCAGCAACGACGACATCGTGCAGCCACCGACCCCTCCTGGGACGGACCATCCCGTTACCCTGGAAGGGCTGGATGTCAGCCCGAGCGAGTTGACCCTCGACGAGGCCAACCTGTCCCTGGGGTCGGCCAGCAACCCGGCGGCGCTCACCCAGCTGGGCAGCTTCACCGTGGTGGCCGAGGACGGGGTGTTCAACCTCAGCGTAGGCGGCATCAACGTGGTGACGGCTGGCGTGGTCACCGGCGTCGGCCAGTCCATCACCACCGCCTTGGGCAACACCCTGACCATCACCGGCTACAACCCGGCAACCGGCGTAGTGAGCTACAGCTACACCCTCAACGGCGCCGAGCAGCACGCCAGTGGTGGCGATACCAATAGCTTGGGCGAGCACTTCCCGGTGCTGGTCAGCGACAGCGACGGTGACGTCGCGCAAGGGTCGCTGGATGTGACGATCCGTGACGACGTGCCCAAGGCCGTGAATGACACCAACGCCGTGACTGCCACCGAGCAGCACACCGAACTGACCGGCAACGTACTGACCAACGATGTGCAAGGCGCCGACCGCGTGGCGGGCGGGCCGGTGGTGGCCGGTACCTTCACCGGTACCTATGGCACCCTGGTGCTGGCAGCCGACGGTTCCTACACCTATACCCTCAACACCAACGACCCGGACTTCAAGAATCTCGGCGGTGGCGGTAGCGGTACGGAGACCTTCACCTACACGATCAAGGACGCCGATGGCGATACCAGCAAGGCGACGCTGACCCTGAACGTCAACAACCTCGACGACACGGTCACCCTCGACGGCCTCAATGTGCAGGGCGGTGAATTGACCGTCTACGAGAAGAACCTCGCCGACGGCAGCGCGCCGAACGAGAGCGCCCTGACCCAGCAGGGCACCTTCAAGGTCACCGCCCCCGATGGCCTGCAGAGCTTGAGCGTGGGCGGTATCGCGGTGGTCAGCAATGGCGTGGCGGCCGGCTTCCCGCAGTCGATCACCACCGCTGCCGGCAATACCTTGACCGTGACCGGTTACAACCCGACCACTGGCGTGGTGAGCTACAGCTATACCCTGGTAGGCAACGATAACCACCCGACGGGTGGCGATGCCAACAGCATCAGCGAACAGTTCAGCGTGATCGCCAAGGACGTGGATGGCGATACCCGCAGCGCTACCTTGGATGTGAACATCGTCGATGACGTGCCCAAGGCAGTGAATGACAGCAACGCCGTGACTGCCACCGAGCAGCACACCGAACTGACCGGCAACGTACTGACCAACGATGTGCAAGGCGCCGACCGCGTGGCGGGCGGGCCGGTGGTGGCCGGCACCTTCACCGGTACCTATGGCACCCTGGTGCTGGCAGCCGACGGTTCCTACACCTATACCCTGAACAGCAACGACCCGGACTTCAAGAATCTCGGTGGTGGCGGTAGCGGTACGGAGACCTTCACCTACACGATCAAGGATGCCGACGGCGATACCAGCAAGGCGACGCTGACCCTGAACGTGAGCAATCTCGATGACCCGGTCACCCTCGAAGGCCTGGACGTGAAGGGCGGCGAACTGACCGTGTACGAGAAGAACCTCGCCGACGGCAGCGCGCCTAACGAGAGTGCCCTGACCCAGCAGGGCACCTTCAAGGTCACCGCCCCCGATGGCCTGCAAAGCCTGAGCGTCGGCGGCATCACGGTGGTCAGCAATGGCGCGGCGGTGGGCTTCCCGCAGTCGATCACCACCCCTGAAGGCAACACCCTGACCGTGACCGGCTACAACCCGAGCACCGGCGTGGTGAGCTACAGCTACACCCTGGTGGATAACGAAAGTCATCCGACCGGCGACGGCATTAACAGCATCAGCGAACAGTTCAGCGTGATCGCCAAGGACGTGGACGGCGATACCCGCACCGGTACCCTGGACGTCAACATCGTCGACGACGTGCCGCAGGCCAACCCGGACAGCGACAGCGTGGTCGAGGGCGGTACGGTATCGGGCAACGTCTTCCTCAACGACAAGATGGGCGCCGACCAGGTCGCCAGCAGCAACGTCGTGGTGGGTGCGCGTGCAGGTTCCGACACTTCGACCTCGGCCATCGGCAACCTCAATACCGACATCGTAGGCAAGTACGGCACCCTGACCATCGATGCGGCGGGTAACGCGGTCTATCACGCCAACCCGAACAGCGTGCTGCCCGCAGGTGCCACCGATGTGTTCGTCTATACCATCCGCGATAGCGATGGCGATGAAAGCACGACCACCATCACCATCAACGTCACGGATTGCTCGCTGTCGGTAGCAGGGCCCAGTGGCGTGACGGTCTACGAGAACGCACTGGACACAGTCCAGGACGGCAATGACCTGGCTCCCGGCAAGGTGACCGGCAGCCAGCCGAGCTCCACGGGTGAAACCGCGTCCGGCAACCTGGCAAGTGGCGTTAGCGGCGGATCCGGCGGCTTGACCTTCACCTTGGTGGGCAATCCGCAGGGTAGTTACGGCCAGATCCAGATCAATTCCGATGGCACCTACACCTACACGCTGACGAAACCTGCCGATTCGCCTGTCCATCAGAACGACGGCGCGAACAGCGTGACCGAGACGTTCACCTACGAGGTCAAGGACAGCCTGGGCAACAGCACCACCAGTACCATCGTCATCACTATCGTCGACGACGTCCCCAAGGCCTATAGCGATTTCGCCAACGTGTACGAAGGTGGCACGGTCAGCGACAACGTGCTGGTCAACGACGTGGTGGGCGCCGACGTGCGCACCGATGGCGCCTACGTGGTAGGCGTGCGCGCCGGCTCCGATACCTCGACCTCCGCCAGCGGCCAGCTCGGTGTCAAGGTGCTGGGCCAGTATGGCTACCTGATCCTGCAGGCCGACGGCAGCGCGACGTATCATGCGAACGCGAACAGCGTGGCGCCAGCCGGGGCCACCGACACGTTCGTCTACACCATTCGCGATGCCGACGGCGACGAAAGCACCACCACCATCACCCTCCAGGTGCACGATATCTCCTTGTCGGTCTGTGGTGATGCTGGTGTGACAGTGTACGAGAAAGCCCTGGACCTGCAGCAGGACGGCAAGGACCTTGCCGCTGGCAAGGTCACCGGCAGCGACCCCACTTCGACCGGGGAAACGGCCTCGGGCAGCCTCGCTGGCTCGGTCAACGGCGGCATAGGGGCGCTGACCTTCACCCTGGTGGGCAGCGCGCAAGGCAAGTATGGCCAGCTCCAGTTGGGCGACAATGGCACCTACACCTATACCTTGACGTCGCCTGCCGATCACCCGCAAGGCAGCGCGCACACCATCACGGAAACCTTCACCTACCAGGTGAAAGACAGCCTGGGCAACAGCACCACCAGCACCATCGTCATCACCATCGTCGACGACGTGCCCAAGGCCTACAGCGACTTCGCCAACGTGTACGAAGGCGGCACGGTCAGCGACAACGTCTTGGTCAACGACGTGGTGGGCGCCGATGTCCGCGCCGACGGCGCCTATGTCGTGGGTGTCCGCGCAGGTTCCAATACGTCGACTGCCGCCATCGGCAATCTCGGCACCCACGTCCAGGGCCAGTACGGCTACCTGACTCTCGATGCCGAGGGCAACGCGGTGTATCACGCCAATCCGAACAGCGTGGCGCCAGCCGGTGCCACGGACGTGTTCGTCTATACCATCCGTGACGCCGATGGCGACCAGAGCACGACGACGATCACCATCAAGGTGCACGACGTCTCGATGACGGTCTGCGGCGATGCTGGCGTGACGGTGTACGAAAAAGCCCTGGACCTGCAGCAGGACGGCAAGGACCTTGCCGCGGGCAAAGTCACCGGCAGCGACCCAACCTCGACCGGGGAGACGGCCACGGGCAGCCTCGCCGGCTCGGTCAATGGCGGCAAGGGGGCCCTGACGTTCACCTTGACGGACGATCCGCAAGGGCACTTTGGCCAGATTCAGCTCAAGTCCGACGGTACCTACACCTACACCCTGACCAACCCTGCGGAACACTCCCAAAGCGGCGCGGACAAGGTCAGCGAAAGCTTCCACTACGAAGTGAAAGACAGCCTGGGCAACAGCACCACCGGCACCATCGTCATCACCATCGTCGACGATGTGCCCAAGGCCGACAGCGACTTCGTCAACGTGTACGAAGGCGGCACCATCGGTGGCAACGTGCTGGACAACGACACCATCGGCGCCGACGTGCGCAGCGATGGCGCCTATGTCGTGGGTGTGCGCGCAGGCTCCAATACCTCGACTGCCGCAGTCGGCAATCTCGGCACCCACGTCCAGGGCCAATATGGCTACCTGACCCTGGATGCCGAGGGCAACGCGCTCTACCACGCCAACCCCAACAGCGTGGCGCCAGCCGGTGCCACGGACGTGTTCGTCTATACCATCCGCGACGCCGATGGCGACCAGAGCACCACGACCATCACCATCAAGGTGCACGACATCTCGATGACGACCTGTGGCGACGCCAGCGTGACCGTGTCCGAGCGGGCCCTGGACATGATCCAGGACGGCAAGGACCTGGCCGCCGGTACAGCCACGGGCAGCGATCCTGCCTCGACCGCGGAAACAGCCACGGGAAGCCTGGCTGGTTCGGTTAACGGCGGCATAGGCGCGATCACCTACAGCCTTGTCGGTGAGCCAAAGGGGCTGTACGGCCAGATACAGATCAACGCGAACGGTTCCTACACCTACACACTGACCTCCCCGGCGAACACCCCGGGTGCGGATTCGGCTTCGGAAAAATTCACCTACCAGGCAACCGACTCACTGGGCAACACGGTCACCGGCACCATCCATGTCAACATCGTGGACGATGCACCTAGCACCGTATGCTCCGAGCGCTCCATCACACCGGGCCAGGTGGACTCCAATATCCTGCTGGTGATCGACGTATCCAGCAGCATGACCCAGAGTTCCGGCGTGTCTGGGCTGAACCGCCTGGAGCTGACCAAGCAGGCGATCAGTGCGTTGCTCGACAAGTACGACGACATGGGCGATATCAAGGTGCAGATCGTCACCTTCGGCACGGGTGCCAAGATACTGTCCGATCAGTGGGTATCCATCGACCAGGCCAAGGCCCTGGTGGCCAATCTGAAAGCAGGCGGCTCGACCTACTACGATGACGCTGTCGATTTTGCACAGACCGCTTTCGACAAGACCGGCAAGCTGAGCGGAGCACAGAACGTCAGCTACTTCTTCTCCGATGGTGCGCCCACTACCGGTCATGCCATCGACGCCACCCGCGAGGGCAAGTGGGAGTCGTTCCTCGACAGCAACGACGTCAAGTCCTACGCCATCGGTATGGGTAACGGTGCCAACGCGGGCAAGCTCGATCCATT
This sequence comes from Pseudomonas sp. S31, assembly GCF_016648105.1. Lineage (GTDB taxonomy): Bacteria > Pseudomonadota > Gammaproteobacteria > Pseudomonadales > Pseudomonadaceae > Aquipseudomonas. Next base: position 67,138 of record NZ_JACVVE010000015.1, read on the forward strand.
GGCCTACGACGGCAGCAGCCATATCGACACCAACTCGGTGGTGGTCACCGATCTCAACCAGCTGGGCTCGGTACTGTCGGGTACCGTGCAAGGCGCGCCAATCACCGGCAGCCTGATGACTGGCGGCGGGTTCGGCGCCGATGGTGGTTTCATCAAGGCCTTGCTGGTGGATGGCGTCACCTACACCTTCGACCCCAAAGCCGATGCCGGTAAGGGCGGCTACACGGTAGCAGGCGGCGCCGACAAGGCCAGCTTCGACACGGTGACCAACTCCCTCAGCATCAAGACGGCGCTGGGCGGAACCCTGCTGGTGGACATGGACACCGGTGAATACACCTACACGTCGGCCAAGGGCAGCAGCGGCAGCGCCGTGGAACGCTTCGGTTTCACCGCCAGCGACAACGACGGAGACACCAGCAGCGCCACCCTGACCGTGCGGGTCAATGGCAATACCGCCCCTGTGGCTGGCGCCGATCACATCATCACCAACATCACTGGGGCCACACTGACCGTGCCGGCCGAGGCGTTGTTGTACAACGACAGCGACGCCGATAACGACCGCCTGACCGCTTCGCCGATCACGTTCAATACCAACTTTGCTGACAAAGGTGTGGGTTTCAGTACCAGTGCCAACGCACAGATCAGGTTCGATGGCAGTGGCAACAAGCCAGAGAACAAGCTCCTGGCGCTGGATCGCAGCGCCTTCACCCTCAATGCCAGCACGATGACTGCGGCAGTCGTGGTGCTGGGCTACCTGGGCTCGGTGAATGGCAGCAACAGCGAAGATGTCATTACCGTCGAGTTGCGCAAGGGCGAAACCCTGCAGCTCGGCCATGATCGCCCTGCGCAAAACCTGACGATGGAGTGGAAGGACGACACCGGCAGCTATCACACGATCGCCAGTGGCGAGAGCTTCACCGCCACTCATGATGGTATCTACAGCATCCATGTGATCAACGAGGTCAATGCCAGCGGCAGCAGCAAGTCCGGCCCCGAGGATTACACGCTGAACTTGAAGGTGAATTACGCCCAGGCCGAGAACGAAGTGCACCACGACACCTACACGGTCAGTGATGGCCATGGTGGCAGCGCCACCGGGGCGGTGGACATCGCCTACCAGGCGGGGACGACCCTCAACGGCACCGCGCACGACGATGTGCTGCTCGCAGGCAGCGGCGACGACACGCTCTATGGTGGCGATGGGCATGACGTGCTGATCGGTGGCGCGGGGAACGACAAGCTCTACGGCGGTGCAGGCGATGACTTGCTGATCGGCGGCCCAGGCAACGACCTGCTCGACGGTGGCGCCGGCAATGACACCGCCAGCTACGCCTCGGCGACGTCGGGTGTCACCGTCAACCTGGGTCTGACCGCGCAGCAGAACACGGGTGGTGCCGGGCTCGATACGCTGCTCAACATCGACAACCTGATCGGCTCGGACCACAACGACATCCTGGTGGGCAACAGCGGCGACAATCGGCTCACCGGTGGGCTGGGGGACGATACGCTCACCGGTGGCGGTGGCAGCGACACGTTCATCTGGCAGAAGGGCGACACCGGCCACGACACCATCACCGACTTCAGCCTGGGCAGTGACCATCTGGATCTGTCGCAGTTGTTGCAGGGCGAGAATGGCAGTGCTGCGTCACTCGATGATTACCTGCACTTCAAGGTCAGCGGTACCGGTACCCAGGCCGTCTCGACCATCGAGGTCAGCAGTATCGCAGGCGCTGCCTCGACCCAGACCATCGACCTGGCCGGCGTCGACCTGGCCCAGCACTACGGGGTGACAGCGGGGTCGGGGGGAGTGATCTCAGCGGGGCAGGACACGGCGACGATCATTACCGGGATGCTCAATGATCATTCGTTGAAGGTGGATACGGTGTAAGGCTCTACCAGAGAACGTTACGCAGGCCGCTTCTGCTATGGGAGCGGCCTTGAGGCGTGACTGGCTGCACGGTTGTTCTAGGCTTGCGCCCTGAACGCTCATTTCGATGCAAACGCTTCAGGGGGGACAGGCGCAGCTTTGACATTGAATACTTTACAGATGATGTACCAGCAGACGGCTACGGGGAAAGTTAGAGGAAACACGATAGCCCAGAACGGGAGCTGCCAGTTTTTTTTGCCTTGCATCTCACCCGGCTCGCCGGTGCGCCAGGGTACGTAGTGACGCCAAGCCTCTGCTGGGGTCAGACTGATGGCATGCATTGGGCGGTGCCACCAGTTGGGCGGACCGGGAGGAGGGAGTTTATCTGGACCATGCTCCATGTAATGCCGAAGATATTCCCAAAGTTCTTCCACATGTCGTATATCTGGATCATGCGGCCGGTTGCTATCTATCCAGATGCAATCTTTCTGATGAAGACTACCATCATGCCGCGGTGAGGCTAACGCTAGAGCATAAGTAATACATAATGAATTTCCATAAGATACACGCATTGTGAGCATCCCACCATGAATGGTCTTCCAGTCGAGTGTAAATAGTTTATTTCCTCTTCGGCAATATATTGATTGTGTTTTTCTGTTGAAGTATATTTTTGAAAGTTTTTTGATTAAATAAATTCTGTAGGCTAGGAATGGCGCAAAAGTGAAAGGTATTAGTATGTCGAGCGCAAGCGACATAGCATCCCATGTATGGGGTTGGTCTATAAGGTCGGAGAGGATGATTGGGTATACAGTGAGCATGATTCCTAGAATCATTACTGTATAGATTTTACTCATAATTACTGAGTCGGTTACCCAGGGGTTGTCTAATGCGATAAAAGTTGGGTTTACGGTAACTTCCTTCCCATAGATTTTTGGTGCTGTTTTCGTCTTGGTGGACTTTTGGTATATCCATGTGATGGGCATGATTATCCTTGGATTTGAAAATTTTTCGTCACCGGTATCGTTTTCGAGAATCCCTGGTTGGGTGCGTAGGTTATACTCAAGGTGATGCGTGACTTGCTCGCGATTCGTTGCTTGAAGTTGAGTGCTATGCCGTATGCTGTAAGGTGGCAGGTGGGTTCTAGGTTTAAAGATGTAAATGAATTGTTTTTATCATAAATGCCAAATTCTGCATGCCATTCACTTTCCCCAATCACAAATTCTCGCAGTAGTATGGTGAGCTCAACAGTAGGTGTAGAGGTAGTGATCTCGGTATGTGTCACGCTAGCCCAGTTGGTTGAGATCCATGTGTCGCTGTCTTTCCATCCGGTTGTAGCGGTTTTTAAACCAATTGACTTGGCTTCAGTGCCCGTGAGCAAGATGGGTGTATAATATTCGTTGTACCAATTACTGATCTCTTCAGTCACCGTCGAGTACCCCGGAAGCTTTGCATCGGAGTGCAAGATTAGGCCCTCATGTATTTCGCCATCATTATTGCGATTGCCAAACTCGCCTCTGGCTGTCCACAGTTCCAGCGGCGTGTGAATGCGCTCGTTTGCTTTTGAGTATGCGTAAAAGCCCGCTGCTATCAATAGGCCTCCGATCAGTATGACTCCTGCAGCCGCCAGCCCTGCGAAGGATATTGCGGTTGTGATCGCTGATAAAGACAAACTGGCCTGAAGAACCAGGGCGGAACCGATAGCTGTTGAAACGCCTGCAAGTTTTGTATAGTTGGCAGCGATGGGGTCTCCAAGTCTTTTCTGACGTGACGATTTCAGAAGGTCTGATGAGAGCCCCAAAAGGATGGTTAAATATCCAGTTGTGGATATGAATAATTTGCTCGCGAACATTTCCATGAGATTGCGGGTAAACGCTAGGCCGGGTGCGGATGGACTTAGACGCAGCAGTAAAGCCCTTTGCGCCGTTCTGGCGCTGACCAATGCTCCGGCGGTAGCACCGATTACGCCAAAGATTGATGAGGCAAAGCCAGTGATGGACTCAGGCGACTGGCTGGTTTGTAGGCTCTGATACGCAGCTTGCAGTGAGATGATGTTGAACCAGAGTACCGCAGAGTTAAGGCCGGCCCCCGCCCCAGAGCTCAGCAGACCAAGAAATTTAGGTTTCATGGTAGAAGTGGTGATCATTTCGAGCGTAACCGTCCGGCTTCCGCTGATGCGCAGTTGCTTCATCTCCTCAATCCGGGCCATTCCGCTTTTCAAATAACGGTCTACTTCTTGGCTAAACGGATTGTCACGAATCAGTTGATCAGTCACGTTGTAGCGAGCCGCCAACAGCCCCAGCGCTTTCTCCGCATTCGCCTCCTGAGCGGCCATCAGTACTTGCTGGCGAAGCGTATTACTCGCGCTCCATCGGGTTTCCCCACGCATGCGTTTCAGTACCACGGTGGTCACTGTCTGAGCTGTCAGGTCCGTGATGCCGGCTGTCGCGGGGAAGCGTCCGGCCAGACCTTGGATGACATTGTCACTTCCCCCCAGCAAGGTACCGACCGCATCCGCCTTGTCCTTGAACGGATTGAACGGCGCCAGCGCCGTATAGAGTGGGCTGTCATGCTGATCGAGCCACCTCTCCAGGCGCTTCAGGCGACGGTCGTGTTCTTCGGTACCTTGCGCAGGTTGGCTCATCGGGTGGATCAACAACGCCAGAGACATCTCCAGCCCTCGGGCGGAGATGGAGTCATCGCGGTCGTAGCAGGCCAGCGCTGCTGCCAGGCTGTAGGGATCGTCGAGATGCGAATCCTCGGCAGTCGCCAGCCAGATGTCATGATCGTTGCTGGCTTGCAAGGCGTCCTCGCGCAGGGCGGCGATGCGTTGTTCCAGCTCGTCGCGTTCAGAGAGAAATTGCAGGTACTTGGGGATATCCATTCGCTGCGCGAGGCGCGCACCGTTCTCGGAGTAGTCCTCGTGGGTCAGCGCCCGGAAGCGGGCTTCGGCTTCGGACCATTGGGCGCCTCCCTCACGAAGTCGGAGAAGTTGGGCAACATTTTCGGGTGGGGAGGACTTGCTCGGATAGAGGCTTTCGAGGGTCTTGTTCAACAGCGCACCGATCAGGTTGCGATGGTGAAAATCGTGGCTTTCGCGGCTGATGCGTTCGGCATCCAACTGATAACACCCCGGCACGTCGGCTTGTTCAGAGCCTTGTGCCGGCTTGGTGTATTCCAGTTGTTCGGCGGGCATCAGGTCACGCATTTGATGCTGATACGCCGAAACGGAGAGGCTCAAGTCCAACGCCATGCCTTCGGTATCACTCAACGCCACCACGGCAGGGATCTTCGGCTGGGTAATGGGATAGTGCCGCGCCATGGCGGTCAGCCTGCCGATGGGCAGAACCTCATGGATCGGGTTGCTGCTCCAGGTCAGCGACATGCGTTGGTCGAGGGGCTTCAAGTCCTCGACCCAAGTCGTCACGGCACTCATGGGCAAGACATGGGGTTGGGAGGAGGGCGCCTGGTTGCTGGCCACGAGTTCAGTCATGTCGAGCTGGCGCATGTGGCGCTTGCGTAGCGTCAGCGAACCGGTGATGCGGGCGGTCATTGCGTTGGTCCACAGATGCGGGCTGTAGGCGATCCAGACCTCCTTGGCGGTGTCCTCGCGGGTGTCGGCCCAGACCCAGGCCGTGCTGTAGCCAGCCAGGTAGCGATTTCGCTGGTGGTAATTATCGAGGCCTTTGTAGCGGAGCTCCTTGTACTGGCCTTTGCCATCGTGCTCGTGAATGACCAGTTTTTCGCCGCGGGTACCTTTCATGTACACGTAGACGTAGCCCGGACGCAACGTACGCAAGGTGTAGGCGGAATGTTGAAGAGGGGCGAAGCCTCTCTCCAAGTCGAAACCGGAATCTGCATAGCGACAGTGCGCCCCACCTGCCGGGCGCGGCACGATGGCATAGCGAATGGGAAAGATCGGTACGCGAGCACTGCAGGGAGGATCGGAAGTGGCGCTGCTGACGCAAGCATCGTTCATAGTGGCTCCTTTACGTATGAACTGGCGCTAAGGTGCGGGCCATTCACACTAACGAGGAACCGCTGCTCCGGCAGTCTGGGGGCGTCCTAAAAAACTGTAGGAAAAGTCGATTGTTAGATCGTGGGGCATCTCGGGGGCGAATCATGCCGCCACTAGCGGTGCAGGGTCTTCTGCCTGAGGATATACACACTCACCAGCACCGCACTGGTCAGCATGAAGGCCCGTGCCCAAAACAGTGGCACCAGGTAGCACGACAGGCCGATGCTCGCCCACATCAGGCCGATGGCATAGACCTTGCCCTTGAGAGGAATGCCTTCACCGCTGAGGTAGTCGCGGATCCATGGCCCCAGCTTGGGGTGGTTGACCAACCAATGGTGAAAGCGTGGCGAACTGCGCGCGAAGCACGCTGCCGCCAACAGCAGGAACGGGGTGGTGGGCAGCACCGGCAGGAAGATCCCCACGACCCCCAACGCAACGCTGAGCCAGCCGATGGCCAGCAGCAGGTAGCGCATCGCGGCTCAGTGGTGGCGAGGCTTGAGCAGGGCCGGCTTCTCGTCTGGCGCGTGCAGCAGCAGGAACAGGGCGGTCAGTGCCTCGGGGATCTGCACGATCATGTCGTCCTGCAGGTTGGCGTTGCTGGCGATGTCGGCGAACTCCGGTTGCTCGTCGAACAGGCCCGAGCCGACCATGATCGGCAAGAGCATTTCGCTGACTTCTTCCTCGGCGTTCTCGAACCAGGCTTCTTCGCGCAGGAAAACGCCTTCCATGAAGCCGATGCACCAGCCGCGTAGGTCGGAATCGTCCGGCTCGTCGGTCAGGTCCAGGTCGCATGGCAGCTCGAATTCGTCGTCGCTGGCCAGTTGGCGGGCGATGTGCGCCTTGAGCGCGACCAGGGTGGCCTCGATCTCGGTGCGCTGGGCGTCGCTGGCGTAGTGCGGCTCCTCGGCGAACAGGGCGTCGATCCACTCGCGCTCGGGAACCTCCTCGGCGGTGATCGACAAGGCGGTCAGGTAGCCATGTGCGGCGACGTAGTCCAGCGCTTCTTCGTGCAGCTCATCGGCATCGAGGAAGGCTTGCAGGCGGGTCAGTTGCTCGGCGAAGGACATTACAGGGCTACCTTGGGGAATAAACGATAGTGAATTCTAGCACCTTGCGGCGACAGCGGGGCAAAGGAACGTCTGTCAGCGCTGCGCACTGCGCGGCCCGTCACTACGGTATACTCCGCGGTTTTTCATCCAGGGGCGTGTTTTGCCGCCCGTTGGCAAAAGCCGCTTACGCATTCGACGTGTGCGGGGCGGGTTTTTCGTCCAGCCTGTTGGTCCAGGATGGTACGGCGATTTTTGGAGTTGCACATGCTCGAACAGGCTCAGCGGGTTCTCAAGGATATCTTCGGCTACGACAGTTTCCGTGGGCGCCAGGCTGCGATCATCGAATGCGTGGCCAATGGCGGCGATGCCCTGGTGCTGATGCCCACTGGCGGCGGCAAGTCGCTGTGCTTCCAGGTACCGGGCCTGCTGCGCCAGGGCCTGACCGTGGTGGTGTCGCCGCTGATCGCACTGATGGACGATCAGGTCGCCACCCTCGACGAACTGGGCGTGGCCGCCGCGGCCCTGAACTCCACGCTTAGCGCCGAGCAACAGCGCGACCTGGCCGGGCGCCTGCGCCGGGGCGAGGTGAAGATGCTCTACCTGGCGCCGGAGCGCCTGGTGCAGCCACGCATGCTGGACTTTCTGCGTGGGCTGGACATCGCCCTGTTCGCCATCGATGAAGCCCACTGTGTGTCGCAGTGGGGGCATGACTTCCGTCCCGAATATCTGCAACTGGGCCAGTTGGCCGAGTTGTTCCCGCATGTGCCGCGGATCGCCCTGACCGCCACTGCCGACATGCGTACCCGCGAGGAAATCGTCCAGCGCCTGCACCTGCAGGGTGCCGAGCGTTTCCTGTCGAGCTTCGACCGGCCCAACATCTTCTACCGCATCGTGCCCAAGGAGGCGCCACGCAAGCAGTTGATGGCGTTTCTCGGCGAGCGCCGGGGCAACGCCGGCATCGTCTATTGCCTGTCGCGCAAGAAAGTCGATGAAACCGCCGCGTTCCTCTGCGACCAGGGCTTCCCGGCGCTGCCCTACCACGCCGGCCTGCCGGCCGAGACGCGCTCTGCCAACCAGCACCGCTTCCTCAACGAAGAAGGGCTGATCATGGTCGCGACCATCGCCTTCGGCATGGGCATCGACAAGCCCAACGTGCGTTTCGTCGCTCACCTAGACTTGCCCAAGTCGCTCGAGGCCTATTACCAGGAAACTGGCCGTGCCGGCCGCGACGGCCTGCCTTCCGATGCCTGGATGGCCTACGGCCTGCAGGACATGGTGATGCTCAAGCAGATGCTGCAGAACTCCGAGGGCGACGAGCGCCACAAGCGCGTGGAGCAGCACAAGCTCGATGCGATGCTGGCCCTGTGCGAGGAAACCCGCTGCCGTCGCCAGTCGCTGCTGGCGTACTTCGACGAAGTGCTCGAACAGCCTTGCGGGCACTGCGACAACTGCGTCGACCAGGTGCAGACCTGGGATGCCACCGAGCCGGCGCGCCAGGCCTTGTCGGCGGTGTTCCGCACTGGCCAACGCTATGGCGTCGGGCACCTGGTGGACGTGCTGCTCGGCAAGGACACCGACAAGGTGCGCAACTTCGGGCACGAGAAGCTATCGGTGTTCGGTGTCGGCAAGGCCATGGCCGAGGCCGAATGGCGCTCGCTGTTCCGCCAGTTGGTGGCGCGTGGCCTGGTCGACATCGACCTGGAAGGCTACGGTGGCCTGCGCCTGTCGGACAGTTGCCGGCCGTTGCTGCGCGGCGAGGTGACCTTGCAGCTACGCCGCGACCTCAAGCCGCAGACCGTGGCCAAGACGTCCTCCGGCGGCGGCAGCCCGGCCAGCCAGCTGGTGCGCGCCGAAGAGCGCGAGCTGTGGGAGGCCCTGCGTACCTTGCGACGCAAACTGGCCGAGGAACACAGCGTACCGCCCTACGTCATCTTCCCCGATTCGACCCTGCTCGAGATGTTGCGCAGCCAGCCCAACAGCCTCAGCGACATGGCCCAGGTCAGCGGCGTGGGCGCACGCAAGCTGGAGCGCTACGGCCAGGCCTTCCTCGAAGTGCTCAATGGCGCCGGGGGGACCGAAGAAGCGCCCAAGGTGGTGCTCGACCTGCGTCACGAACTGGTCAGCCTGGCCCGTGCGGGCATGACCCCGGCGCAGATCGCCGGCCAGTTGAACTGCAGCGAGAAGAACGTCTACAGCCTGCTTGCCGAAGCCATCGGCCGTCAGGAACTGAGCCTGGAACAGGCTTTGGACCTCCCTGAAGACCTGATGATGGAAATCCAGGACGCCTTCCTCGATGGCGAAGGCGAGCTGCCATCTGTGACCACCATCGCGCCGTTGTTCGGCGCTCGGGTGCCGGAAGGCGTGCTTCACTGCGTGCGTGCGGCGCTGGCAGCGGAGTTCGAGCTCTGATCGAGGGGCATATCGGTCAAGTGCTGATCTTTGTCATCCTTTTTGACGATTTTCAGTCCTGACCACGCCAGGTAGCCTTGCTTGATGAGTGCGGTCATGGTTAGCTGCCTAATAATTAGTTCTAGTCGATGAGTTTCCTATGCCCCTGAACGACAACCAACACCGCTTCGGCATGCAACTGGCCCAGATGTCCCGGGGCTGGCGTGCCGAACTGGATCGCCGCCTGGCCGGGCTCAACCTGTCCCAGGCGCGCTGGCTGGTGTTGTTGCACCTGGCGCGTTTCGAAGAGCCGCCTACCCAACGTGAGCTGGCGCAGAGCGTGGGCGTCGAGGGGCCGACCCTTGCGCGCCTGCTCGACAGCCTGGAGAACCAGGGGCTGGTCAGGCGACTGGCGGTGGTGGAAGACCGCCGGGCCAAGAAGATCGCCCTGTGTCCGCCGGCCAGGCCGCTGATCGAGCAGATCGAGACCATCGCCAATGCCCTGCGGCTTGAACTGTTCACCGGGATCGAGCAGGACGATCTGGATGTGTGCATGCGTGTGCATGCCAAGATTCTGGCCAATCTCGAGAAGGTGTGACGCGGCTGTCTGGGGGCGGTAGCGCCAACACAAGGAATGGATCAACCCGCCCCCAAACACCACCCTTCTAGAACGTATGCCCAAGGTTCAGGTAAACCGCCTGCTCATGCGCGCTATTGGCCCCATAGCTTAGGTTCAGCGGCCCCAGCGGCGTCTCCATCCCCAGGAAGATACTCATCGCATTGATATAGCCACTGTCGAAGTCGTTGTCGTTGTTCCAGGCTCGCCCGCGTTCGAGCGACCCTCCGATATACAGCGGGAAGTCCAGCGGCACATAGGCCCGCGGCGTCAGCCGGCGGTAATAGACCAGCCGCAGCAGGCTGACGTTCTGCCCTGAGACCGAATCCTGGCGGAAGCCCGACAGCTCACGCGCCCCGCCGATGACGAAGCTCGAAGTGACCACCTCGGTGTCGTCCAGGGTGCGCCCGTAGCGCCCGCCCAGCACGAAGGTGTTCGGCCCACTGCTGATCGCCTTGTCCAGGTTCAGCAGCCACTGGCGATAGTCCTCGTCGGAGTCCAGCGACTTGTCGTACTTGCGCAAGGTCAGCCCGATGTCCTCGCCGCTGTGCGGGAAATACACGTTGTCCATCGTGTCGAACGAGTACTTGAGCTCGTAGAAGCCCTCGTTGAAGCTGACCTTCGGCAGGTCCTGGTCGCCGATGCGCACCTCGGCCTCGCCCCAGGCCTTGCCGGCACCCAGGCGCACCTCGCCATAGGTGCCGATCTGGCGGCCGAGGTTCAGGCCGAAACCATAGCGTTCCAGGCGATATTCGGCGATCGGGTCGTTGTCCAGTGTGGCTTCGATGTTCTGCGAGCTGAAGTCCAGGTAAGGCGCGATGAAATACCGCGAGCCCACGTCCAGCGGCTGGTAGAACTCGCTGTAAAGCTCCTGCTGGTCGCCGATCTGGGCGCGGGTCAGCCATTCGGCGCCCAGCTCGTTGATGCCGTTGACGCGGTAGCTGGCGCCGAGGTTGAAGGCGCTGTCGCCGCGCAGGTCGTCCGACAGGTTCAGGCCCAGGCGCAGGTAGTCGGTACCGCCGCGCTTGCCTCGCGCGGTGATCACCAGCGTGTTGTCGTCGCCCTTGTGCACCACCCGGTAATGCACTCTGTCGAAGTAGTCCAGGCCATAGAGGGTGCCCATGTCGGTCTGCAGGCGATCGAGCTCCAGGGGCTGGCCGATCGGCTGGCGGATGTAGTAGCGGATCACGTCGTCGCTGACCTTGGAGTCGTTCTCCACCTTGATCGCGGTGATAACCGGGGTGCGCTGGCGCGGTGAGCGTGCCACCGCAAGGCTGGCGTCGCCCTCGGGCTGGCGCAGGGCCGCCAGGCGTGGCTCGAGCAGTTGCGCGGCGCGGTAGCCGGCCTCGATCATGTCGCGGGCGCGGCCGAAGTCGGTCACGCCAAACGCCGCCAGCGGTGGCTGGATGAGAATGTCGTCGCGGTGCAGGCTGGCCAGTTGCTCCTCGGAATTGCGCCGGGTCATCAGGGTGATCGACTGGTTGAGCACATCCACCACGGTGGCCAGCTGCTTGCGATCACGCAGCGGCGAGCCGATGTCGACCACGATGGCCACGTCCACACCCATGTCGCGCGCTACGTCCAGCGGGATGTTGTCGACCATGCCGCCATCCACCAGCAGCCGGCCATCGACTTCCACCGGGGCGAATACCGCAGGGATCGACATACTGGCGCGGATCACCTGGGGCAGGTGGCCGCGGTTGAACACCACCTTTTCGCCGCTGGCGATGTCGGTGGCCACGGCGCGGAAGGGAATGGGCAGTTTGTCGAAGTCGCGGATGTCGGCGGTATGGGCCAGCTTGCTTTCCAGCAGCAGGGCCAGGTTCTGGCCCTGGATCACGCCCAGCGGCAGGCCCAGGCTGCCGTCGTCGCGAAAGCTGATCTTCTGCTTGACCAGGAAGTCGCGATCATCCTGCTTGCGCCGGAAGGGTACATCCTTGCGGGGTGGGGCATCCGACAGCGCCTGTTGCCAGTCCAGCGTGGTGGCGAGCTTTTCCAGTTCCTCGACGCTGTAGCCGGAGGCATACAGGCCGCCGATCACCGCGCCCATGCTGGTCCCGGCAATGGCGTCGATACGTACGCCCTGTTGTTCCAGGGCCTTGAGCACGCCGATGTGGGCGAGCCCGCGGGCGGCGCCCCCGGACAGCACCAGGCCGACCTTGGGCCGGGTCGGTTCGGTGGCAAGCACCGTGCAGGTGGTGAGCATCAGCAACAGGCAGAACAGCAGACGACGCATCGTGAGTCTCAAACCGAAGGCTAAAGACCGCTAGTATAAGCGGCCACTCAACCGGAGACCCGCGACCATGTCCGATGCCAAGCCAGAAATTGTCATTACCTACTGCACCCAGTGCCAGTGGCTGCTGCGTGCCGCCTGGCTGGCCCAGGAACTGCTCAGCACCTTCTGCGACGACCTTGGCCGGGTTGCCCTGGAACCTGGGACGGGGGGCGTTTTCAGGATCACCTGCAATGGCGTGCAGATCTGGGAGCGCAAGGCCGATGGTGGGTTCCCCGAGGCCAAGCAGCTCAAGCAGCGTGTGCGTGACCAGATCGACCCGCAGCGCGACCTGGGCCACAACGATCGCTGATCAGGCGCCCTGCGCCGCCTCGCGCTGGCGCGGTGGTTGTTCGGCGGCCAGGCGGCTGGACAGTACGATGGCGAAGATGATCAGCGCGCCACCGGCCAGCATGCGCAGAGTGGGCGTTTCATTGAATACCACCCAGGCCATGGCGATGCCGTAGACCGGCTCCATGCCGAACACCACGGCGGCGGTGCGAGCCTTGATCACGGCCAGGCTCGCGACGAACAGACTGTGCGCGACACCCGTGCAGAAAATGCCCAGCAGGGCGATCCACAGCCAGTCCACGGCCTTGACCTCGGCCATGCCCGGTGCGGAGAACGGCAGCAGGCACAGGCCCACCACCAGGTTCTGCCACAGCGCGGCCTGCACCGCCGGCAAGCGCCCGGAGCCTGCACGGTTGGTCAGCGACAACAGCGAGAACAGCAACCCCGACAACAGTGCCCAGAGCAGCCCGCCGGTGGCTTCGCTGGCCAGGTCGAACTGCGGCGTGACCAGCACCAGGCCGATGCTCACCAGCACGACCAGCAGCGCCTCGTTACGGCGAATGCGCTCGCGGAACAGCAGCCCTTCGAGGATCACCGTGAACGCGGGGAAGCTGGCGAAACCGAGGGTGGCGATGGCCACGCCGCCGACCTTGACCGCGATGAAGAAGCTCACCCAGTGCCCCGCCAGCAGCACGCCGCCCAGCAGCAGGCGGCGGATGTCCTGGCGCGTGAGCGGTTGCCAGGCCTGGCGCGCCAGCGTGGCGAACAGACCCAGGGCGAGCACGGCGAAGGCGGCGCGGCCGAACACGATGTGGGTCGGGCTGGCGCTGCTGGCCAGTTTACCGAAGACGCCGGTGAGGCCGAAGAACAGCGCGCCGATATGCAGGGCGCCGAGGGCGGTGCGGTGGTTCATGGTGGTCCTTCTGGGGTGGTATTTTTGCCAGCTGTGCCGGCCCTTTCGCGGGTAAATCGCAGCGGCGAACCGCCGCTCCTACAACGGGCAGCGATTCCTGTAGGAGCGGGTTTACCCGCGAAAGGGCCAGCACAGGCGCAGTGTATCCCCACAGGCGAACGACTTCTGTCGCGCACCTGGCGTCAGTTGTCGCCAGACTCGCGCCGCAGGGCCAAGGGCGAGCAACCGAACGCCCGCAACATCGCCGCGGAAAACGCGCTCTGCGAGCCGTACCCGACCTGCGCGGCGATCTCGCCCATCGGCAGGGTCGTGCCGGTCACCAGTTGCCGTGCCTTGAGCAGACGCCGCTGGCGGATGTAGTCCATCGGCGTCATTGCACACTCCGCGACGAAGCGTGCATGCAAGCGGGCGCTGGACAACCCGGCGATGCGCGCCAGGTCGGCCACCTGCAACGGGTAGGCCGCGTGCTGCTCGATATGCGCATCGAAAGCGGCATAGGGCAGGCGTCGGCTGGGCGTGATGCTGGCCGAAGCGCTAGGGTTGAGGCTGGCCAGCAGCAACACCGCACCCTGGCGGGCAATCAGTGGATCATCCATGGGGCTTGCCGCCAGCCAATCCACCAGCTGTTGCTGGCGAGGGTCCAGCGCCAAAGGGCCGGGGCAGTCGAGCAGACGCCGGCTGGCATCGGCATGCTCGCCCAGTTGCTCGCGCAGCCAGGATTCGCTCGGTACGTCGAGCACCATGCAATGGCTACCGGCATCGCTGCCGCAAGTGTGGTGTGCACCCGCCGGCACTACCAGCAGTCCTTGGCGGTCGAGCGAGGCGCCCTGGCCCTGCACTTCGAAATCCAGGCGGCCACGCAGCCCGAACACCAGTTGTGGGTGTTCGTGGCTATGGGCGATCAGGTCATGGCGGTAGTGGCGCAGGGAAAGGATCGGGCCGGTGTGCATTGCAAGGTCCTCGCGGGGCAGGCGAGCATTGTGCCCCAATTTCCCCCAGCGCCGTGCACCCCTAAAGGCTGATGCGCCCCAGCAGGATGTCGCGAAACATCGCGAAATCGCCGATCAGACTGTACAGCGGGTGGGTGAAGGTGGCCGGGCGGTTCTTCTCGAAGAAGAAGTGCCCGATCCAGGCGAAGCCATAGCCGAACACCGGCACGGCCAGCAGCAACAGCCATTTGCCGCTGCCGATCGTATAGGCCAGCAAGGCGATCACCAGGCTGGTGCCGACGAAGTGCAGGCGCCGGCAGGTCGGGTTGCTGTGCTCGCCCAGATAGTAGGGATAGAACTCGGCAAAACTGCGAAACTGCGCTGTGCTGGTCATGGCATCGCTCCAGTGTTAACACTTTTTGACAGGATACACGGCGTGGAGCCTGATTCGAGTCTAGAGTCATTGGCGGAGCCGGCCAGTGACAATGGGCGCCAATTGAGTATCCTTGGGTTACCGCATGAAGCGGTCAGCGAAAGAAGCCTGTCATGAGTGAAAGAACCACGTCAGCCAGCTGGGCATCAGGGATCGTCAAGGCACTCGAGCTCGAAGGGCTCGACTGCCCGGCCATGTTCAAGCAGCTCGGGCTGGACTTCGCCGCCCTGGACGACCCCGACGCACGCTTTCCCCAGGACGACATGACCCGCCTCTGGCAACTGGCGGTGGAGCTGTCGGGCAATGAGGCCATCGGTCTGAACATGGCGCGGGTGGTGCGTCCGGCCTCGTTCCATGTGGTGGGGTATGCGCTGATGTCCAGCCGCACCCTGGCCGAAGGCTTCGAGCGCCTGGTGCGCTACCAGCGCATCATTGCCGAGAGCTCCGACCTGAGCTTCCGCCTTGGTCCCGAAGGCTATTCGCTGATATTGACCGTGCATGGCGACCACCTGCCGCCCACCCGGCACAGCGCCGAAGCATCGCTGGCCTGCGCCTTGGCACTGTGTACCTGGCTCAGCGGGCGGCCGATCCAGCCGGTGCGGGTGATGGTGCAGGGGCCGCAGCCGAAGAACATCGAACCCTACAAGGTGGCGTTCCATTCACCGCTGGTGTTCGGCGCCACGCGCGACGCGCTGGTGTTCGAGCGTGCCGACATGGAAGCACCGCTGCCAACGGCCAATGAAGCTATGGCGGTGCTGCACGACCGTTTCGCCGGCGAATACCTGGCGCGTTTCTCGGAAAGCTGCGTCACTCATCGAGTGCGCCAAGTGCTGTGCCGTATCCTGCCCCAGGGCGAGCCCAAGCGCGAGACCCTGGCCCAGGCCCTGCACCTGTCCCAGCGCACCTTGCAGCGCCGCCTGCAGGAGGAAGGCACGAGTTTCCAGGCCTTGCTCGACGACACCCGCCGTGAGCTGGCCGAGCAGTACCTCGCCCAGCCCGGCATGACCCTGCTCGAAACCGCCTACCTGCTCGGCTTCGCCGATCCCAGCAATTTCTACCGGGCCTTCCGGCGCTGGTTCGACGCGACCCCCAGCGAATACCGGGCGCGCCTGGGAGCGGACAACCCGGCGGTCAGTGACGCCAGAATGCAGGCATGCACAACACCAGCACCGTAATGATCTCCAGGCGGCCGAGCAGCATGCCGGCGGCCAGAATCCACTTGGCGGCGTCGGGCAGGGTGGCATAGTTGCCCGATGGCCCGATCACCTCGCCCAGCCCCGGGCCGACGCCGGACACCGTGCCGGCGGCACCGGTCAGCGCGGTCATCCAGTCCACGCCCAGCAGCGACAGCAGCAGCGCCATCACGCAGATGGTAATGGCGAAGAAAAACGAGAACGTCAGGATCGAACGCACGATCTCTTCGTCGAGGCGGTGGCCGTTGTACTTCTGCTTGATCACCGCGCGTGGGTGGATCAGTTGGTTGAGGTTGGCCTTGAGCAGGATATAGGCCACCTGGAAACGGAAGATCTTGATACCGCCGGCAGTCGAGCCGGAGCAGCCGCCGACGAAACCCAGGTAGAAGAACAGCATCAGCGAAAAATTACCCCACAGGCTGTAGTCGCCCAGGGCGAAGCCGGTGGTGGTGACCACCGAGGTCACGTTCAATGCCACGTGGCGCAGCGCATCGAGCCAGTGCAGGTTGGTGGTGTACCAGTACCAGGTGCCCAGCACCAGCCAGGTCACCACCAGCATGCCCAGCAGGCCCTGCACCTGCTGGTCACGAATCAGCGCCTTGCGGTTGCCACGCAGGGTCGCCACATACAAGGTGAACGGCATGCTGCCAAGGATCATCACCACCACCGCGACCCAGTGCACCGCCGGTATGTCCCACTTGGCCAGGGACTGGTCGGAGGTCGAGAAACCGCCGGTGGAGATCGCCGACATGGCATGGTTGATGGCATCGAACGGGCTCATGCCGGCCCACCAGAATGCCAGTGCGCCCAGTACCGAGAAGCCGACATACACCCCGACGATGGACTTGGCGACCATGTGCGAGCGCGGCATGACTTTCTCGGAACGGTCCGAGGACTCGGTCTGGAACAGGCGCATGCCCCCGATGCGCAGCAGTGGCAGGATCGCCACGGCCATGGCGATGAAGCCGATGCCGCCGAGCCAGTGCAGCATCGAGCGCCACATCAGGATGCCGGGCGACATGTTGTCCAGGCCACTGAGTACCGTGGCCCCGGTGGCGGTGATGCCGGACATGCTTTCGAAGAAGGCGTCGGTGTAGCTGATGTGCTGGGTGAGCAGGAAGGGCAGGGCGGCGAACACGCAGACCACCAGCCAGCTGCAGACCGTGAGCAGGTACATGTCGCGTGGGCGCAGGTGCACGTGCTCTGGGCGACCCTGGATGACCATGGCCAGGCCGGCGACGAAGGTGATCAGGCTGGACCAGAGAAACGACGGCATGTCGCCTGTTCGCTGGAAGATCACCAGGGTGGCCATGGGCACGGCCATGCTCACGGCCAGGGTAATGAGGAAGATGCCGATGATGAAACCAATGATCCTTAAGGTCGGCAACGCCATGTGATCTGCTCTGACTCGAAACGGAAGGGCGCCATTCTACCTATGGGTCTGGTGATGTAAACGCTAGAATGGCCGCACATTAACCTGCCAGGAGGGTAGCCGATGGAGGCTCTCGACGCATTGCTCAACCGTGTTTCCGTGCCACGCCTGACCGACCCCGCGCCCAACGACGCCCAACGCGAGGCGTTGTTCCAGGCTGCATTGCGCGCACCGGACCATGGCCAGCTGCGCCCATGGCGCTTTCTGACCATCGAGGGCCAGGGCCGGGAAAAGCTCGGTGAGCTGTTCGCCGAAGCGCTGCAGGCCAAGGGTGATGCCAGCCAGGCCGCGCTCGACAAGGCCAGCGCCATGCCGCTGCGGGCACCGCTGCTGATCGTGGTGATCGCGACGCTGCAGGACCATTTCAAGGTACCCAAGAGCGAGCAGCGCCTGGCGGCCGGCTGCGCGGCCCATGGCATCCTGATCGCGGCGCATGCCCAGGGCATCGGCGCGGTGTGGCGTACAGGCGACATGGCCTTCGATGCGCACGTGCACAAGGGGCTGGGGATGGCTGAAAACGAAGAACTGATCGGCTACCTGTACGTGGGCACGCCGGCGACCGAGCCGCGTACGGCGCCGGTGTTGGAAACGGCCGCGTTCGTCAGCGCCTGGGGCGAGTAGCGCGTTGCCTCGTTCGCGGGTAAACCCGCTCCTACAGGGCCAATGTTGAGCCTGTAGGAGCGGGCTTGCCCGCGAAAGGGCCGGTGAACCCTACATCCTCTTAACTGCCAGTCACCACCGCTAGCGGCAACTCCAACCGAGCCAGGAAGCCCCCCTGCGGATGGTTCTCCAGCACCAGGCTGCCCCCATGCCGCTCCGCCGCCTTGCGTGCGATCGCTAGCCCCAGGCCATGCCCCGCAGCTTCCTGCCCCGGCGCCCGGAAGAACGGCTCGCCCAGCTGCTCCAGATGCTCCGGCGCCGCCCCTGGCCCATGGTCACGCACGCTGATGACGATGCGCTCCTGCTCGCGGTTGGCGCGGATTTCGATCGGCTGTCCCTGCGGGTTGAAGCGCAGGGCATTGCGCACCAGGTTGTCCACGGCCCGCTCGATCAGCGTCGGCCAGCCTTGCAGCGTCAGCCCGGGCTGGGCTTCCAGGCGTACTTCCTGTTCCGGCGCGCTGAGCTGGGCGTCCTTGCGCACGCTGCCGAGCAAGGCGTTGAGGTCGACGGGCTCGGCATGGGACTGCTCAGCATCGACCCGGGCCAGGGCCAGGATCTCGCTGATCAGGTCTTCCAGGCGGTCGCATTCGCGGGTCAGGCGTGGCCACAGGGCCTGGCGCTGCTCGGGTTCGGCCCGCTCGGCCAGGGCCAGGGCGATGCGCAGGCGCGCCAGGGGCGAACGTAGCTCATGGGACACGTCACGCAACAACTGGCGCTGGCTGCCGATCAGGCTTTGCAGGCGCGCGCCCATCTTGTTGAAGTCGTTGGCCAGCACGCCGAATTCGTCACGCCGCCCGGCCAGTCGCGCCAGGCTGGTCTGCTGGTAGCTGGTCTGGCCCAGGTCGTGCACGGCGCCGCGCAGGCGGCTCAACGGCCGGGTGATCGACAGCGTCACCAGCAGGCTGAACAAGGTCAGTACCACCAGGGCGATGCCCAGGGCGCTCAGCGGCCAGAGCAGGCTTTCGCGGTGCCAGGCATCGAGCTCGGGGTGTGGAATACGGTAGATCAGCAGGTAGGTCTCGCCGCTGGTGGGGCTGGTGTACTCCTCGGTCAGGCGACGCCAGGGAAGGTGGCGCTCATCGTTGTGCTGGCGTGCTTCGAACGCTGCCGCACGGCGCGGGAAGGTACCAGGCACCACGGCCTCGCCGCTGTCGTCGAGCACCTGCACGTCGATCTTGTAGCGCTGCTTGCGCCGTTCGAGGAAGCGCTGGGCTGACTCCAGGCCTTCCTGCTCGTAATGCTGAGTCCAGTGGGCGGCCAGGGTGTTGATGCCGGGATGGCGACTGAGGATCCAGGCGTCCTGGTTGAGCACGTGGCCGAGCAGGATGGACAAGCCGGCGACCAGGGCGATGGCCAGCCAGAAGCTGGCCAGGATGCGCCAGAACAGAGAACGCAAGAGCACCTCCTGTAAGCGTGAAAAGCCCGGCTCGCTTGGCGCGGGCCGGGCATGGGGTAGGACAGCTTACTGGGCCTTGCCGCCTTTTTCAGCTTTCCAGGCCTGGAACTCTTTCCACTCTGCCTGGCGGGCGGCGCGTTCCTTCTGCAGTTCGTCGAACTTCTTCTGCTGGTCAGGCTTGAGCAGGGCACGTACCTGGCTGTCGGTTTTCTCGCGGCTCGCCTTGAGTTCGTCCTTCATGGCCTTCTGGTCGGCGGCGGGCAGCTTGTCCAGGTAGCGCTTGGTGATGTCGCGCTGGGCTTTCATCTGCTCACCCATCAGCTTGCCGACTTCCTGGCGCTGGTCGCGGCTCAGGTCCAGTTGGGCGAAAGGCGCGTCACCGCGGTGATGCGGGCCGTCGTGGCGCGGGCCGCCCTCTGGCATGGCCATGGCAACGGTTGGCAGGGCGGCGGCGAACATCAGGGCGATAAGGGTCTTGCGCATGGTGTCTCTCCTTTCATGGGCCGGTCGTTACCGGATGAGCCCAGTCTAGGGAAATCAAGGTCAAGCGCAGTCAGCCGAGGGTAAAGGGTCGGTAAAGAACGTCTAGAGACTGTAGTAGTAGCCGCGACTGCGCAGCGCGACGATGCGCGGGCGGCCATCGGCATGCGGGCCGACTTTCTTGCGCAGGTTGCTGACGTGCATGTCGAGGCTGCGGTCGTAGAGGGTCAGCTTGCGCCCCAGGGCGATCTGCGCCAGTTCCTGCTTGTCCAGCGGCTCGCCCGGCTGGCGCAACAGCGCTTCGAGGATACGGCTTTCGGACAGCGTCAGGCTCATCTCGCGTCCGTCGATACTGACCACGCCACGTACCGGGCTGAAGGCCAGGTCGCCGATTTCCAGCTGGGTGGTGGTGGCGGTGGGGTGGCTGCGACGCAGTACCGCGCGCAGACGGGCCGTGAGCTCGCGGGGGTCGCAGGGTTTGGCCAGGTAGTCGTCGGCGCCCAGCTCCAGACCGAGAATCCGGTCCAGCGGCTCGCCCCGCGCAGAGAGCATCAGCACTGGCAGCTCGGCGTGATCGCTGCGCAGCTGCTTGAGCAGTTCCAGGCCGCTGCCGTCGGGCAGCATCACATCCAGCACCACGGCCGCCGGCGCCTGCTCGGCCAACGCTTGGCGCGCGCTCTGGCCATCGTGGCAGGCGCGGACGACAAAGCCTTCCTGGCTCAGCCAGCTGCCGAGCAGCTCGCAGAGTTCCTGGTCATCATCAATCAGTAACAGCTCGCTCATGACTCACTCAATTCAACCATTGACGGCGTCTTCTGTGTCCGCCACTGGCAAAGATACCGCAGACTGCCGACAAGAGTGCAACACCCGAGCCAATCAGAAACCATTGTTGCTTATCGGTCAGCAGTTGTTGCGGGGCCACGGCCTGCAATTGCTGGAGCGCCAGCTTGAGCCGTTGGTTGTCCTGGCGCAGGCGCGTCAGCTGCGCGCTTTCGCGCTGGCTGTCGTTGTTCTGCAGTTGCTCGGCCAGTGCCGCACGTTGCTTTTCGCTGTCGTCCAGGCGCTGCTGCAGTTCGGTCAGGCGTGCCCCGGCTTCCAGCGACAGGGGCTGCTCGGCTTCGGCGAGCGGAGACAGCAACAACAGGCAAAACAACAGCAACATCTGACCTTGGCGCATGGGTACTCCTGAGGCGGTATGGGTTCAGGAGGTTGTCGGCCGTTTATCAGATTTGATGAATGGATGTGGATTGCGTAGCGGCCCTCGCGGACTTGCCCGCAAAGGCCGCTACGCGGTTTCGGCTCAAGGCAGCACTTGCTTGAACGGCTTGACGATGACCTTGTCGTACACGCCCGCGGCAACGTACGGATCGGCATCGGCCCAAGCCTGGGCAGCGGCCAGGGAGTCGAACTCGGCGACGATCAGGCTGCCGCTGAAACCGGCGTCACCCGGGTCGTTGCTGTCGATGGCCGGGTGTGGGCCGGCCAGCACCACGCGGCCTTCGGCCTTGAGCTGCTGCAGGCGCTCGATGTGCGCCGGGCGTGCGGCCAGGCGTTTTTCCAGGGAGTTCGCGACGTCGCTGGCAATGATGGCGTAGAGCATGTCAATCCTTGGTCTTGGAGGTGGAAGGGTCGTCGTGCAGGTGACGCGACAGGTATACGCCCTGCGCCACCAGGAACAGCACGGTCATGCCCAGGCTGCCGAACACCTTGAAGTCGACCCAGAAGTCCTGGAAGGTGAAGGCGACGAACAGGTTGGCCGCGCCGCAGAACAGGAAGAAGCCGATCCAGGCCAGGTTCAGGCGGGTCCAGATGGCATCCGGCAGGGTCAGCGCGTGGCCCATGATGCGCTTGATCAGCACCCGGTCGCCAATGAAGTGGCTGCCGGCAAAGCCCAGGGCGAACAGCCAGTTGACCACCGGTGCCTTCCACTTGAGGAACGTCTCGCTGTGGAAGGTCAGGGTCAGGCCGCCGAACACCAGGCAGGCCACCAGGGTCAGCCACTGGCCCTTCTCCAGCTTGCGCTGGCGCAGGAACAGCGCGCCGTAGACCACCAGCGAGCTGATGATCAGCATCGCCGTGGCGCTGTAGATGCCGCCGAACTCGAAGCTGTGGCCGGCGACCTCCATGGGCCGCGGGTCGAGCTTGTAGACGATGAAGAACAGCAGCAGCGGGATGAAATCGATGAATTGTTTCACAATGGCAGCCAGAATCGGGATGTGACGGCATAATAACAAACATCGATTCCAGCGAAAGCGCTCCTAAATGAATGTTGATCTGCACTGTCACAGCACGGCCTCCGACGGCGCCCTGTCGCCTTCGGCCCTGGTCGCCCGAGCCCATGAGCATGGGGTGCAAACGCTGGCACTGACCGACCATGACACCCTCGAGGGCCTCGCCGAGGCGCGCCAGGCCTGCAAGGCGCAGGGCATGCGCTGGGTCAGCGGGGTGGAGCTGTCGTGCACGTGGGGTGGCGCGACCATCCATGTGCTGGGTTATGACTTCCCGCTCGATGCCCCTCCGTTGCTCGAAGCCATCGAAGCCCTGCACCGTGGCCGCTGGTTGCGGGCCGAGGAAATCGACAGACGGCTGGCGGCCAAGGGCATGCCCGGCACCCTCGATGGCGCACGCGCCGTGCAGCAGGAGCTGGGCGACAGCGGCAATGCCCCTGCGCGGCCGCATTTTGCCGAGTTCCTGGTGCGCGCCGGCCACGTCAAGGACCGCGGCGAGGCGTTTCGCAAGTGGCTGGGCGCCGGCAAGCTGGGCGACGTCAAGCTGCACTGGCCGACACTCGAGGAAACCGTTGCCACCCTGCGCCAGTCCAACGCATGGGTGAGCCTGGCCCATCCGATGCATTACGACCTGACTCGCAGCAAGCGCAGACGGCTGATAGCCGACTATATTCAGGCAGGTGGGCAGGCACTTGAAGTGGTCAATGGGATGATGCCGGCCGAGCAAGTGGGCACGATGTCCATCCTCACCCGTGAGTTCGGGCTGCTGGCAAGTGCTGGCAGCGATTTCCACGGCCCCGGCACCTGGGGCGAGATCGGTGCCTACCGGCCATTGCCCGAGGACCTGCCACCCCTGTGGCGTCGATTCCGTGATGAACAGCCTATGGCGCTATGAACAGGAAGACTTCGTGAGCCAATTTTTCCAGATTCATGCGGAAAACCCGCAGGCGCGCCTGATCAAGCAGGCCGTCGAAATCATCCGCAAGGGCGGCGTGGTGGTGTACCCCACCGACTCCGCCTACGCGCTGGGCTGCCAGATTGGCGACAAGAGCGCCATCGAGCGGGTTCGGCGCTTGCGCCAGTTGGACAAGCAGCACAACTTCACCCTGCTGTGCTGCGACTTGTCGCAGATGGGGCTGTTCGCCAAGATCGACACGTCCACCTTCCGCCTGCTCAAGGCGCATATCCCAGGGCCCTACACGTTCATCCTCAATGCCACCCGCGAGGTGCCACGGCTGCTGATGCACGAAAAGCGTCGCACCATCGGCCTGCGCGTGCCGTCCAATCCGATCGTGCTGGCATTGCTGGAAGAACTCGGCGAGCCGCTGATGAGCGTGAGCCTGATCCTGCCGCCCGAAGAAGAGCCGATGACCGATCCGTACGAGATCCGTCAGCGCCTGGAGCACCATGTCGACCTGATCATCGATGGCGGTTACGGCGACCTCAAGGCCTCGACCATCATCGACCTCACCGGTGACGAACCTGCCTTGATCCGCGAAGGCTGCGGCGACCCCACGCCGTTCATGGTCGACGCGTGAGCCAGCTGGAAGCGTCCGCGGCGCCGGCTGCCGAGGCTGCGTCGCCGCAGCAGTTGCAGCTGGCGCTGGTCTACGGCGAAGCGCTGACCGAAATGCCGGTGGACCTGTACATCCCGCCGGACGCCCTGGAAGTCATCCTCGAAGCCTTCGAAGGCCCCCTGGACCTGCTGCTGTACCTGATCCGCAAGCAGAACATCGACATCCTCGACATCCCGGTGGCGGAGATCACCCGCCAGTACATGGGCTACGTCGAGCTGATGAAGAGCGTGCGCCTGGAGCTGGCCGCCGAGTACCTGGTGATGGCCGCGATGCTCGCCGAGATCAAGTCGCGCATGCTGTTGCCGCGTTCGGCCGAAGTCGAGGAGGAGGAGGGCGACCCGCGCGCCGAACTGATTCGCCGGCTGCAGGAGTACGAACGGTTCAAGGCCGCCGCCGAAGGTATCGACGAATTGCCGCGGGTCGGCCGCGAGGTCGTCGTGCCGCGCCTGGAGGCCCCCCAGGCCAAGGTGCGCAAGTTGCTGCCACAGGTCAGCCTGGAAGAACTGCTGGTGTCCATGGCCGAGGTCATGCGCCGCAACGACCTGTTCGAAAGCCACCAGATCACCCGCGAGACCCTGTCTACTCGCGAACGCATGAGCGATGTGCTGGAACGTCTCAAGGGCGGCGCCTTCGTGCCGTTCGTCGAGCTGTTCGCCAGCGACGAGGGCAAGCTGGGCGTGGTGGTGACCTTCATGGCGATTCTCGAGTTGGTGAAGGAATCGCTGGTCGAACTGGTGCAGAATGCACCTTTCGCGCCGATCCATGTGCGGTTGCGCGCCGAGTCTGTCGAAGAACCCGATGAATCTGAATGAACCCCGCGACCTGGCGTCGCTGATCGAAGCCTTTCTGCTCGCCTCGGGCAAGCCGCAATCCCTGGAGCGTCTCTACGAGCTGTTCGAGGAGGCCGAGCGCCCGGAGCCGAAGGTCTTCAAGAAGGCTCTGGAGGTCCTG
The DNA here is from genome assembly GCF_016648105.1 of Pseudomonas sp. S31. Classification (GTDB taxonomy): domain Bacteria; phylum Pseudomonadota; class Gammaproteobacteria; order Pseudomonadales; family Pseudomonadaceae; genus Aquipseudomonas. The sequence continues at coordinate 91,828 of NZ_JACVVE010000015.1, forward strand.
GGCAAGTCCTGTGCCGGGCGTGCTTTCGAGCTCAAGGAAGTGGCCAGCGGTTACCGCCTGCAGATCCGCGAAGACTTTGCACCCTGGGTCGGGCGGCTGTGGGAGGAACGCCCGCAACGCTACTCCCGTGCGCTGCTCGAGACCATGGCGCTGATCGCCTATCGCCAGCCGATCACCCGTGGCGAAATCGAGGACGTGCGTGGCGTGGCGGTCAACAGCAACATCATCAAGACCTTGATCGAGCGCGAGTGGATTCGCGTGGTCGGCTACCGCGAGGTGCCCGGGCGCCCGGCGATGTTCGCCACCACCAAGGCGTTTCTCGATCACTTCAACCTCAAGAGCCTGGACGAACTGCCGGCGCTGGCCGAATTGCGCGAGATGGAGCCGGAGCCCGCACCGCTGCTCGACCCGGATGACGCGCCGGTGCCGGCGCACCTGCAGGCATTGGCCGATGCCAGCCTGGGTGAGGAAGAGGCGCTGGCCGAGCCCAAGGAAGAGACCAGCTTCCGCAGTTTGCTGGTGGAGCTGGACCAGATGGAAGAGGGCTTGAAGACCGATTTCGAGGACCTGCGCGAGGAAGAGCCCGAGGCGTCGGTGGAGGATGAGGGCAAGTTGCAGCCCTGAGGTTTTTTGCTGGTTGTACCGGCCTCTTCGCGGCGGTTCGGCGCCCCGATAAACCCGCTCCTACAGGCTCAACGCCACATTCAGGATCGGTGATATCCCTGTAGGAGCGGGTTTACCCGCGAAGAGGCCCGAAAGGCCTTCACATCACCACTAGGCGGAATTCACTCCCAAAGCCCACAAAACCCTCTACCCTCCAGTGCGTTCCGCCACCGAACCGCGTATGATGCGCGGCCTTTTGGCGCGTTCGTCGCCAGATCCTCGATTTCATTCCTACACCGGGAGGTGCCCAGATGAGTGAGCAAGACCTGCAAGATACCGAAATCACCCCTCCATCCGGCGAAAAGCTGCAGAAAGTGCTGGCACGCATCGGCGTCGGCTCGCGCCGTGATGTCGAAGCCTGGATCAGCCAGGGCCGCATCAAGGTCAACGGCGTCGAGGCCACCCTCGGCCTGCGCGTCGACCTGCATGACGCCATCACCGTCGACGGCAAGCTGATCAAGCGCGAGGAGGCCGCCGAGGCCACCCGCCGGGTGATCATGTACAACAAGCCCGACGGCGAGATCTGCACCCGTGACGACCCGGAAGGCCGCCCGACCGTGTTCGATCGCTTGCCGCGGCCGAAAGAGGGCCGCTGGATCAACATCGGCCGCCTGGACATCAACACCACCGGCTTGCTGCTGTTCACCACCGACGGTGAACTGGCCAACCGCCTGATGCATCCGTCCTACGAGATGGACCGCGAGTATGCGGTGCGCGTGCGCGGTGAAGTCGACGACGAGATGATCGACCGCCTGAAGGCAGGCGTGATGCTCGAGGACGGCCCGACCAAGTTCACCGATATCCAGAAGGCACCCGGTGGCGAAGGCTTCAACCACTGGTACCACTGCGTGGTGATGGAAGGTCGCAACCGCGAAGTTCGCCGCTTGTGGGAGTCTCAGGGCATGGTGGTCAGCCGCCTGAAGCGGGTTCGCTTCGGCCCGGTGTTCCTCAACTCCGATCTGCCGATGGGCCGCTGGCGTGAAATGACCCAGGGCGAGATCGACATCCTGGCCGCCGAAGTGGGCTTGCAGCCGGTGGCGCTGCCGGCCATGAACCTCAAGACCAAGGACCGCATGGAGCGCATGCAGCGCAAGTCCAGCCGGCCGATGGGGCGCAACGAGCGGGTACGCAACCTGCGACCGGCCCATGAAGCCGGTGCTGCCGAGCGCCCTGCTCGCCAGCCGCGTGAAGAAGCCCCGCGCAAGGGCGGGCGTGGCAGCGCCGTGGCCGAGCGTCCGAGCGACATGCGCAAGCGCCCGTCCAAGCCGGACGGCGACAAGCCAGCAGGTCGCGGTCGCGGTAAACCGCGTGGTTGATTTGCAGCGGTGATGACAGGCCAGCCTTCGGGCTGGCTTTTTTACGCCTGCAACTTGTTGAACTGAAAGATTATTTCGGACGACTGGCAAGTTCTTGAACCATCTTGTAAAGAAATATATACAAAATCGTGCGAATTCAGCTCGGGCTGCGGATTTTCCGGCACCGTGTAAACAGAACTTGCCATCCCTGTGCTTCCCCCCACCCTGCCAATTACCCTCACCCCCTTGCCGCAACCCCTCTACACCGCTGAGATAGCGGCCATTGCCGTGCGCAAGAAGCCCGACCGCAGAGCCGGGTCTACAGAACAAGAAACGGAGGCGCCATGTACGCCGATCACCAAGCCTTCCAAGGCCTTCACCCCAGGAACGCTGCGTTTTTCTTTCGGGAATCGACGCAACGCGTTGACGCCTGCGCGCTTGCGGGGGTATACAGTGCGCCGCGTTTTACCTGTGACCCTCCTGCGTACCCGCGCACTCTTGTTCAAGGTCGGTTGATCGGCCTGTGCTCAAGAAACCCAAGGTAACCACCTTGCCCATTCCGCTGCGCCACGAGCGCGGTGGGTCCGATTCCGTCACAGATAAAAACAATGCAGGTGACTTCGTTCATGAGTGGACAAAACATGCATTCAGGCGAGCTGAAGCGGGGCCTGAAGAACCGCCACATCCAATTGATCGCCCTCGGCGGCGCGATTGGTACCGGCCTGTTCCTGGGCTCGGCTGGGGTGATGAAATCCGCCGGGCCGTCGATGATCCTCGGCTACGCCATCTGCGGCTTCATCGCCTTCATGATCATGCGCCAACTGGGCGAGATGATCGTCGAGGAGCCGGTGGCCGGCTCGTTCAGCCACTTCGCCCACACCTACTGGGGCGGTTTTGCCGGTTTCCTCTCGGGCTGGAACTGCTGGGTGCTGTACATCCTGGTCGGCATGTCCGAACTGTCTGCTGTCGGCAAGTACATCCATTACTGGTGGCCAGAGATCCCGACCTGGGTCACGGCGGCTGGTTTCTTCCTGCTGATCAACGCCATCAACCTGATGAACGTCAAGGTCTTCGGCGAGGCCGAGTTCTGGTTCGCCATCATCAAGGTTGCGGCGATCGTCGGCATGATCGCCCTGGGCGCCTACCTGCTGACCAGCGGCAGCGGTGGCCCGGACGCCTCGGTGAGCAACCTGTGGTCGCATGGCGGCTTCTTCCCGCACGGGGTCAGCGGCTTGGTGATGGCCCTGGCGTTCATCATGTTCTCGTTCGGTGGCCTGGAAATGCTCGGCTTCACCGCTGCCGAGGCCGATAAACCGAAGACCGTGATCCCCAAGGCGATCAACCAGGTCATCTACCGCATCCTGATCTTCTATGTCGGCGCCCTGGTGGTGTTGCTGTCGCTGACCCCCTGGGACAGCCTGGTCGCCAGCATCGACGCGTCTGGCGGCAGCTATGGCAGCAGCCCGTTCGTCCAGGTGTTCTCGATGCTGGGCAGCGATACGGCCGCCAATCTGCTGAACTTCGTAGTACTGACTGCGGCGCTGTCGGTGTACAACAGCGGCACCTACTGCAACGCGCGGATGCTGCTGGGCATGGCCGAGCAGGGTGATGCCCCGGCGGCCCTGGCCAAGGTCGACAAGCGCGGCGTGCCGGTGCGTTCGATCCTGGTATCGGCGGCCGTGACCCTGATCGCCGTGCTGCTCAACTACCTGATGCCGCAGAATGCCCTGGAGCTGCTGATGTCTCTGGTGGTGGCGACCCTGGTGATCAACTGGGCGATGATCAGCTACTCGCACCTGAAGTTCCGCCAGCACCTTGACCGTACCGGGCAGAAGCCACTGTTCAAGGCGCTGTTCTACCCGTATGGCAACTACGTGGTGCTGGCCTTCGTGGTGTTGATCCTCGGCATCATGCTGCAGATCCCAGGCATCCAGGTGTCGGTGTATGCGATTCCGGTGTGGCTGGTGGCGATGTTCCTGGCCTACCTGATCAAGGGCAAGCGCCAGGTTCCCGTGAAGCCTGCTGCCGGTAGTGCAGTGAAGTAAGCGCAAGCGATTTGCATGAACCCGATGTCAGGTGGCTGGCATCGGGTTTTTTATTGCCTGTGCCGGCCCTTTCGCGGGTAAACCCGCTCCTACAGGGACTGCACTGCCCCCTGTAGGAGCGGGTTTACCCGCGAAGAGGCCATAGCAGCCAACAGAAATCTCAGATCTGCTCCAGCAACCAACTCCGAAACGCCCGCAACGAAGGCAGCGCCTCATTGCGCGGCGGATAGATCAGGTAGTAACTGCGCTGGCTGGCAACCGCCGTCCCTGGGCTGAACAGTTCGCCCTTGGCCAGTTCTTCCTCCACCAGTATCCGCGGCACCAAGCCAATGCCGATCCCCGCCCGCACCGCCTGGATCAGGTGCGAGGTCAGCTCGAAGCTCGGCCCCAGGCGCATCGCCCGGTGCGGCAGGCCGTGGTGGGAAAACCATTCTCCCCAGGCGTGCGGGTTGTTGGCCACGTTCAGCAAGACTTCCTCGCTGATCCGCGTCGGCCCCCAGCCCTGGGCATCGCCTCCGGCCTCGGGCGGCAGGATCACCACCAGTTCCTCGGCGTGCAGGCGGTGGCAGATCAACCCCGGCAGGTCGTGGCTGGCCACGCCGATGGCGGCGTCGATCTCGCTGGTGGCGAAATCGATGGCTTCGATGCGTGAATGGATGTGCACCAGCATGCCGGGGTGCGCACCGTAGAACGCATGCAGGCGCGGCAGCAGCCACTTGGAGCCGAAGGTCGGCAGGGTTGCCAGGCGCAAGGTGCCAACCCCGGACTGGTAGGCCAGCGCCTGCAGGGTCGCGCTGCGGATGCGCCCCAACGCCTCGCTCAGTTCGCGCTGGTACAGCCGGCCGACGTCGGTCAGCTGTACCTGGCGGCCTTCGCGGCGGAACAGCGTGAGGCCAAGCTGTTGCTCCAGGGCTTGTACCTGGCGGCTGACCGCGCTCTGGGTCAGCGACAGTTCGGCAGCGGCGCGGGTGTAGCTTTCATGCCGGGCGGCGGCCTCGAAAGCCAGCAGCAGTGACATCGACGGGGTGAGGTGGCGGTAATTCATTCATAAAAGTCATCGATAGCGGCAGGATTATCCGTTTGCCCCCAGAGCGAAACTACAGGAACATTGGCCCATGCGTCATCCCTGCATGCAACGACCCATGCCGGAACGACAGGTTTCCCGTGAATTAGCCAATATCAAGAGGCCATCCTTCGATGATCGCCCAGCTGCAGACCACCCCACCGAGCGCCAACTATCCCGAATTCCTCGAAGCCCTGCGCAACAGCGGCTTCCGTGGCCAGATCAGTGCCGACTACGCCACCCGTACGGTGCTGGCCACCGACAACTCGATCTATCAGCGGCTGCCCCAGGCGGCGGTGTTCCCGCTGGACGCCGACGACGTGGCGCGGGTCGCCACGCTGATGGGTGAGGCGCGCTTCCAGCAGGTCAAGCTGACCCCGCGTGGCGGCGGCACCGGTACCAACGGCCAGTCGCTGACCGATGGGATCGTCGTCGACCTGTCGCGGCACATGAACAAGATCCTCGAAATCAATGTCGAGGAGCGTTGGGTGCGGGTCCAGGCCGGTGTGGTCAAGGACCAGCTCAATGCCGCGCTCAAGCCCCACGGCCTGTTCTTCGCCCCAGAGCTATCCACCTCCAACCGCGCCACCGTCGGCGGCATGATCAATACCGATGCCAGCGGCCAGGGCAGTTGCACGTATGGCAAGACCCGCGACCACGTGCTCGAGTTGCACAGCGTGCTGCTCGGCGGTGAGCGTCTGCACAGCCTGCCGATCGACGATGCCGCGCTGGAGCTGGCCTGTGCCGCGCCAGGCCGAGCCGGTGAGGTTTACCGCATGGCCCGCGAGATCCAGGAAACCCAGGCCGAACTGATCGAGTCGACCTTCCCCAAGCTCAACCGCTGTCTGACTGGCTACGACCTGGCCCACCTGCGCGACGACCAGGGCCGCTTCAACCTCAACAGCGTGCTGTGCGGGGCCGAGGGTTCACTGGGCTACGTGGTCGAGGCCAAGCTCAATGTGCTGCCGATTCCGAAGTATGCGGTGCTGGTCAACGTTCGCTACACCAGCTTCATGGACGCCTTGCGCGATGCCAATGCGCTGATGGCGCTCAAGCCGCTGTCGATCGAGACCGTGGATTCCAAGGTGCTCATGCTGGCGATGAAGGACATCGTCTGGCACAGCGTGGCCGAATACTTCCCGGCCGACCCCGAGCGCCCGACCCTGGGCATCAACCTGGTGGAGTTCTGCGGCGATGAGCCGGCTGAGGTCAACGCCCGGGTCGAGGCGTTCATCGAGCACCTGCGCAGCGATACCAGCGTCGAGCGCCTGGGCCACACCTTGGCTGAGGGGGCCGAGGCCGTGACCCGCGTCTACACCATGCGCAAGCGCTCGGTGGGCCTGCTCGGCAACGTCGAGGGCGAGGTGCGTCCGCAGCCGTTCGTCGAAGACACCGCAGTGCCGCCGGAGCAGCTGGCGGACTACATCGCCGACTTCCGTGCGTTGCTCGACGGCTATGGCCTGGCCTACGGCATGTTCGGCCACGTCGATGCCGGCGTGCTGCACGTGCGTCCGGCGCTGGACATGAAGGACCCGGCCCAGGCCGCGCTGGTCAAGCCGATCTCCGATGCCGTGGCGGCATTGACCAAAAGCTACGGCGGCCTGCTCTGGGGCGAGCACGGCAAGGGCCTGCGGTCTGAGTACGTGCCGGAGTATTTCGGCGAGCTGTACCCTGCGTTGCAGCGCTTGAAGGGCGCCTTCGACCCGCACAACCAGCTCAACCCAGGCAAGATCTGCACTCCGCCGGACAGCGCCGAAGGCCTGACCAAGGTCGATGGCGTGACCCTGCGCGGCGACCTCGACCGCACCATCGACGAGCGCGTCTGGCAGGACTTCCCCAGCGCCGTGCACTGCAACGGCAACGGCGCCTGCTACAACTACGATCCCAACGACGCCATGTGCCCGTCGTGGAAGGCCACTCGCGAACGCCAGCATTCGCCCAAGGGCCGCGCTTCGCTGATGCGCGAGTGGCTGCGCCTGCAGGGCGAGGCGAACATCGACGTGCTGGCTGCGGCGCGCAACAAGGTGTCGTGGCTCAAGGGCCTGCCGGCGCGCCTGCGCAACAACCGTGCGCGCAACCAGGGGCAAGAGGACTTCTCCCATGAGGTCTACGACGCCATGGCCGGTTGCCTGGCGTGCAAGTCGTGCGCCGGGCAATGCCCGATCAAGGTCAACGTGCCTGATTTCCGCTCGCGCTTCCTCGAGCTGTACCACGGCCGTTACCAGCGCCCCTTGCGTGACTACCTGATCGGCTCGCTCGAGTTCACCATTCCCTACCTGGCCCATGCGCCGGGTCTTTACAACGCTGTGATGGGCTCGAAGTGGGTGAGCAGGCTGCTGGCCGACAAGATCGGCATGGTCGACAGCCCGCTGATCAGCCGTTTCAACTTCCAGTCGACCCTGACCCGTTGCAAGGTCGGCGTGGCCAGCGTGCCGGCCCTGATGGAGCTGACCCCGGCCCAGCGCGAGCGCAGTATCGTGCTGGTGCAGGATGCCTTCACCCGTTACTTCGAGACGTCGGTGCTGGCCAACTTCATCGAGCTGGCCCATCGCCTCGGTCACCGGGTGTTCCTGGCGCCGTACAGTGCCAATGGCAAGCCGCTGCACGTGCAGGGCTTCCTCGGCGCCTTCGCCAAGGCAGCGATCCGCAACGCCACCCAGCTCAAGGCCCTGGCCGACTGCGGTGTGCCGCTGGTGGGCCTGGACCCGGCGATGACCCTGGTCTACCGCCAGGAGTACCAGAAGGTGCCAGGCCTGGAGGCATGCCCGACGGTGCTGTTGCCGCAAGAGTGGCTGGTCGACGTGCTGCCCGAGCAGGCCGTTGGCGGCGCGCCGGAGCATTTCCGTCTGATGGCGCACTGCACCGAGAAGACCAACGTGCCGGCCAGCACCAAGCAGTGGGAGCAGGTGTTCGCGCGCCTGGGGCTGAAGCTGGTGACCGAGGCCACCGGTTGCTGCGGCATGTCTGGCACCTACGGGCATGAGGCGCGTAATCAGGACACCTCGCGGACGATCTTCGAGCAGTCGTGGGCGACCAAGCTGGACAAGCAGGGCGAGGCGTTGGCGACCGGTTATTCGTGCCGCAGCCAGGTCAAGCGCATGACCGAGCGGCAGATGCGCCATCCGTTGGAAGTAGTGTTGCAGTACGCACAGCGCTGACCTGGGAGGGCCTATTCGCGGCGGTTCGGCGCCCCGATGAACCCGCTCCTACAGGTATCTCGGACCCCTGTAGGAGCGGGTTTACCCGCGAATAGGCCGAATCTCTCAAGCCCCCGCGCGTTCGTAGCCTCGCCGCGCCTGGCGATACAGATACAGGCTCAGCACCAACCCACAGCCCGCCGCTCCGGCGGCGAACAAAAACATCGAAGCAAAGCCGAACCCCGCAGCCACCGCGCCCACCAACGGCCCGGTGATCCCCAGCGAAAGATCGATGAACAGCGAATACGCCCCTACCGCCGAGCCGCGGTTGGCGGCCGACACTTGGTTCACCGCCTCCACGCCCAGCGCCGGGAACACCAGCGAGAAGCCGAACCCGCTCAATGCCGCGCCTGCCAGGGCCAGCTCGGCGTTCGGTGCCAGCCATAGCATCAATAACCCCAAGGTCTCCACCGCCAGGCAGACGATCGCCACGCGGAAACCGCCAATGCGGTTGATCAGGTTGCCGAACAGCAAGCGGGCACTGATGAAGCTGGCGCCGAACAGGCTCAGGGTCAGCGCGGCGTTGTTCCAGCCACGGCTGCTGTAGTAGAGGGTGATGAAGGTGGCGATGGTGCCGAAGCCGATCGAGCCCAGGGCCAGCCCCGAGCCGTGCGGGAACACCTTGCCCAGCACTTGCAAGAAGGGCAGGCGCACGCCGCTGACGATAGGCGCGGCACGCTTCGGCCAAGCCAGCGACAAGCCGATCGCGCAGAGCAGGATGATGCTCACGCCCATGCTCCACAGCCCGAGGTTGCGCACCATCACCACGCCCAGCGGCGCGCCGATCGCGAGCGCGCCATAGCTGGCGATGCCGTTCCAGGAAATCACCTTGGCAGTGTTCTCGGCACCGACCCGGCCGATGCCCCAGCCAATCGAGCCAGAGCCCACCAGGCTCTCGGCGCTGCCGAGCACCAGGCGGCCGATGAACAGGCAGGTGAGGCTCAGCCAAGGGAGCTGGGTGAGAAACGCGCAGGCGAGCATGAACACGCCGCTCAGGCCGCAGCCGGCCAGGCCATACATGACTGCCTTCTTGCTGCCCTGGGTGTCGATGATGCGGCTGGCGGTGGGGCGGCTGAGCAGGGTGGCGAGGTACTGCACGCTGATCACCAGGCCCGCGACCACCGCGCCGAAGCCCAGCTCGGTGTGTACGTAGCCTGGCAGCACGGCCAGGGGAATGCCGATGTTCAGGTAGCCGATGAAGGTGAAGAGGACGATGGATACCACCTGGGCGGTGATAGCCAACGAAGATGTGCTGCGTTGTGGCATTGCGGGAGTCCAATGAGGCGCTGAGGCTGACACGAGAGTGCTGCTATCTTAGCGACAGAGGCTGCCGTTGTGGGTGAAGCTTTTCAGCAAGCGGTCACGATCGCTTCGGGTAGCCATCGTGACCGTCCATTCACTGCGGGTATTCGGCCATCCAGGTCACGCTGAAGCGGGCTTGCCGATAGTCCAGGCGCAGCCGCGGCAGGACGAAGCCTCCGCACGAGCGACAGGTGTCGAGCAGGGTGAAGAACTCGATGGTCTCGACCTCGTCGGCCCGTTCGAGCAGGTCACGGTTCAGCGCCGAGGCGATCTGCCGTTCGGCATCGAGGTGGCGTTTGTGCTGCTTGAGCTCCAGGAAGTCGACGCGGCGCAGGCTGGTCAGCTCGGTAAAGCGTGGGTCCGGTGGCAGGCCTTGCATCGCCTGGCGCGCATCGATGTAGTGTACCAATGGCGTGGTCCTGGGATGGGCGAGGATCGTCAGCGGGCGCCGGCCAACACTGCCAGACAACGAAAAATAGACCCGTCGGCTCTGGTCCGTGAGGGTCACGCTGGCAAACGCCAGGTTGGTGGGAAACACGTGTTGGCGTAGCGCGGCGATGTCGGCGGGGCTGAGTTCCGCTGGTGCGGTGCTCAGCGTGTACGGTGAAGTGCTGCCCGATGCCGGCAGCAGGTCGTCGAGTATGCCTCGCATGCGCTGGCGCTCCAGCCCGCTGGCTGCGTTGAATTGCCTCCAGTTGGGGATGATTTCCCGATTCAGCCCTACCACGCCGTTTCGGGCGAGGCCTGCCAGGGCATCCTGTGCCGGTGATTGGGTGAGGATGTTGCGGGCGTGGATGGGTAGCAGGCGCTCTTGTGCCGCCTTCAGGAACTCCAAGAATGGCGAGGGTTGCACGGGCTCGAAGGCCGTGCCCTGATCGATCCAGTCGCGCAGCAGTTGCGTCAGATTGTCGATGTCATGCTGCAGGTTTGGGCGCTGCGCGACGATTCGGTAGGTTTCGCTGATTTCCAGGTAGCGTTCGATCGCTTCCTCGTCCTTGATCCTGGCGAAGTAGCGGCGCAGGTTTCGTGGAGGTTGTGGCAACTGGCCCGGCAGCTGGGGTGTGACGGGAAGCTGCGCCTGCCAGGCCCAGGGGGTGTAGGGCGCACCATAGAACACGCCCAGGTCGGCTTCGACGACCAGCCATCGCTCGCCGCGCCAGTCTATTATCGCGCCACGCAGCGTGCGTCGGTCGGCAATCGTACGTGCCAGGCCGCCCAGGCGGACCGGGGGGCAGTAGCGATTGATGTGCCTGACCTGGTCTGCTGTAAGGTCGTCCGGCAGGCCAAAGGCAACTTCGGCCGACGGGTCCACCACGATGCGCTTGTGATAAACGGGCGGTGCGATGACGCCAAGGCGCAATTGGGTTTCATCCACCGCCAGCGGTTTGATGCGGCTCGGGTTGCCAGGCACGTAATTGACCACCTTGCCGTCGCGCACCATGACCTGGGCCCACGTATCGAAACGGCTGTTCTGCGGGCGAAATCGGATGGGGGCCGGCTCGATTCTGACGGTCTGGAAGGCATGACTGACCTGTTGCCCGAACAGGGGCGTGCCAGCGTCGTTGGGCGGGGGCGCGAAATGCAAGGCGATACGGGCTTCAGGGCTCGGATAAGGTGGGCTTTGCACAGCGGGAGGTTGGCCCAGCAGCGGTTCGTGCTGCAGTCGGCGAGCCAGGTCGCCTGGTTGTCTGGACTGGTAGCGGTACGCTGTGCCTTGGACGATGGCGTCGACATGTTCGGCGTCACGGCGAATCAGAATGGGCCGTTCGGGGTGGTTCCAGGCCAGGGGGATATCGTTCCCCGGAAAGCGATCGAGCAGCAAGGCGTCGGGTGTCTGGCCTGGCAATGTATGCTGCTGCACCCTCAGGCCCTCGGGCCCAGGGCGGCCCATGGCAAGCTCCGGAGCGCTGTGCCAAGGCCGCAGGTCGCCCACCCGCGAATACATGGCCGCGCTGTCGGGTCCGCTGCTCCAGCGCCTGGCTGCGCGCGTGGCGCCCAGCCGTGCCGCCTTGGCATTGTCGCCCAGTACGCCTGGCAGCCTGGCGATCGGCCGGAAAAGGCGTCCGCCAACAGTGAGTACGGCGCCTGCCGAAGTGATGAAATCTGCGGCGCAACTGGCGGCGTCGGCTCCGTCTTGGGGGGCCACGCAGCTAACGCCTGGCACGATGTTCGAAAACAGTTTCAGCAGGTAGCGGCCCATGCCTACGGAGTGGGTTCTGGCCAGGAACAGCTCATGTTCGGTCGCGCCCTTGCCCAGGGCGTGCAAGGCGTCCCGATTGGCCAGGGCGATGGAGCCTGCGTAGCACTGGGCAAGGGCAGCCAGGCGATCCTTCGAAGGGGCTTCGGGTAACGCCAGCAGTGCTGGAAAATCGGCTGAATGCCACGGTCGCGCGGTCTGGTTGTACTGCTCGTATTGCAGATGCAGCTGGCTGGCGAGTCGCTCGGCTGATGTCGGAGGTATCTCGTGTGCGCGCCATTCCAGCCGCTCGGGAAAGAGCTCGCAGAGCAGGTCGCAGCTCTCGCCGGGGGCATGCACGACCATGCCCTGGGTGGCGGTTTCACGGTGCCAGTCTTCATCGGCGCCGTCGCCATACGCCAGCTGACCGGCGGGGCCCAGGTACAGTGGCCAGGTCACGGCATAGGCCGTCCAGGGTTGGTCGCGCAAGCGGTCCTGGTAGTCCTGCGGCAAGTGAGCCAGGCAGCGATCGAAGATACCCTGGTAAACCTTGCTGGCACGTTGGAACCAGGCGGCGAACGCGCTTTCGTACCAGGCTGTCACATCCGGTAGTTCGCGGATATGCCGATAGCCGGCCCCCACGTCCAGGTAGCGCTGTAGATGCTGCTGGCCATCGACGTTGTGCCCCTGCGGGTCGATCCCGGCTTGGCGCAGTTGCCGCCGGGCTTCTTCGAAACGGTCGGGCAGGTCGCGCAGGCTCTCCTGGTCCCTAAGAACTCGATAACGGTCGAGGGCCAACTGCCATTGGCGGTCGGACCAAGGCGGAGCATCCTCGAAACCGCCTTTGAGCGGTGCCCACACGGCAAGCGTATCGCGCAAGGCCGCAGCAGCGATCGGGTCACCTTCTGTCCCCGGCTGCTGCATGGCCTGCTCGGCAAGCTCGAAGGTCATCGGTTGCTGGCGAGCGATCAGCATCGACGCCCCCTGGCGGATCTGCATCCAGGGGAGGTCAGCCTGGTAGCTGAAGTCTTCCGGATAGCCCGTCAATAGCAGCTCTGGAGCGAAGCGCCGCAACAACAGTTCGCTGGCCAGTTCGGCGATCGCCGGCATGCAGGCGAGACTGGCCTGCAGGCTGTCGATCAGGTCCAGACGGATCTCGGCCACGCCGAGGTTGGCGTTGGTGGGAGTAAACAGTTCGAAATCCAGAATGAACCCTGGGCGACGTACTTCTGGCGGATACAACGTATCGACCAGGGTCTGCTCAGCCAGCGCCAGAGGGTCGCCAACGGCCTCCCACTCGGCTGCGTCGGCCAGCTCGCGCGCGCGGTCTGCGAAGCTGGCCGAGTGCAGCAGGGCATCCAGGGCTTGGTCTGAAGGGGCATTCAGCGCGAGGCCGGGCAGCCATGCCTTGCCGTACTGGTCGGCGGTGTGACCTGCCGCTTGTTCGCGGGCAGTGGGTGGTCGATAGCGGCGGCCCTGGGCATACAAAGACGCCCCCATCACCTCGAACACATGCGCGGCGCTGCTGCTACCCGCGGGTGCGGGCCACAGATGGGCGGCCAACACCGGCAACGCCAGGTAGTCGTCCACTGCCAGCGAGGGGGCGGGGGCGCGCGCTGCAAGAGGGGGGCTGGAGCGCAGTGGGTAGAGCAGCAGCGCGGCGGCGATGAAGCACTCGCGTCGACGCCGGAACAGCTGGCGGCTCCAGAAAGTCTGCGCCAGGCTGCAACTGGCGTAGGGGTGCGCTGCTGGCGGGAGCCCGGCGAGTTGCGCTGCCAAGATGTGATCGACCTCGAGTACGACCACTTTGACCCACCTGGCGAACAGCAGGGCCACGTGCTGTGCGTGTACCTGTGCATCGTCGGGGCGCTGCAGGGTGTGGTTGAAATGCGTACGAGCGGCTTCGCTGGCGAAGGCTTCGCTCAGGCGGGCGAACAGTGCCGGGTCAGCCAGCTCGGTGGGGAACCTTGAGTCAAGACCGAGGGCCCGATCGAAATGGTCGTTCAGCGAGGTGATGAGGTCTTGTGGTCCGGACAGTGGACTGTGCAGGCGCACACTTTCGGCATCGAGGGCATCGATTCGTGCGAGTAATTCGGCGGTAAGTGGCATGACGCTGCCTCCTGTGAGGGGGAGGCGAAAGATTGCGTGGCCGCAACCGAGGGTAGGTGGTATAGGAGTAGAGGAATGCTGTTGAACGGTGTGAAAACGTGATGACGGGGGTAGCCCGCAGGTCAGCCGTTTTCACACAGTCGGGTGGGGTGCGCGGTTATTCCTGGTCAGCGCTGGATTTATCGTCGCCATCCTCGACGGCAGGCGTCGGTTCGGAGTGGGCAGCAACGGTTTGCTCTTCGGGGTTCAGGCTTGGGAAGGGAAGATTCGGGATTTCATGCATCTCGTCGTTCCTCGCAAGTGTGAGTGAAAAGACTGCGCCAGGCGCGTTTCTAGGCTTTTTCAAGCTGGGGCAGGATACACAAGTCTGGATGACAGTTTGGATTTTTTCCCTGTCGCTTGTCGGTTTTGCGGGCGGATACCGGACAGATTCCATGAAAAAGGGCCCCTGACGGAGGCCCTGGTGCAGCGTTTATTTACGCCCTTCAGCTGTTTCGGCCACCTTGTCGGTGCGTGCGCACATGATGAAGTCGTTGCGGTGCAGGCCCTTGATCGAGTGGCTCCACCAGGTCACGGTGACCTTGCCCCACTCGGTCAGCAGCCCAGGGTGGTGGCCTTCGGCTTCGGCGATTTCGCCAACCGCGTTGGTGAACGCCAGGGCGTGCTTGAAGTTCTTGAACAGGAACGCGCGCTCGAGCTCCATGTGGCCGTCGCGTACCTCGATGTTCCAATCCGGAATCTCGCGGATCAACTCGGCCAGTTCCTCGTCGGTGACTTTCGGCGCGTCGGCGCGGCAGGCTTCGCAATGGGCTTGGTTCAAGGCATTCATGGGGTGTCTTCCGTTCGAGTTGTTGTCTGGGCGGGCTCAGGCGGCCGCCTTGGGAGGAAACTTCGGTGCGTGCAGGCCAAGCTGCATGGCCTGCTGGACCATGCCCATGATGTCTTCGTGGGCCAGGTCGAACAGGCGCTTGAGATTCGGCAGCACGAAGTACAGCGGCTGCAGGATGTCGATGCGATAAGGCGTGCGCATGGCTTCGATCGGGTCGAAAGCCTGATGTTCCGGCTCGCCCGACAGGCTGTAGACGGTCTCCTTGGGCGAGGACAGGATGCCGCCGCCGTAGATCTTGCAGCCTTGTGCGGTTTCCATCAGGCCGAATTCGATGGTCATCCAGTACAGCCGCGCCAGGTACACGCGCTGTTCCTTGCTGGCGGCCAGGCCAAGCTTGCCATAGGTGTGGGTGAATTCGGCGAACCAGGGGTTGGTCAGCAGCGGGCAGTGGCCGAAGATCTCATGGAAGATGTCCGGCTCCTGCAGGTAGTCGAGCTCCTCCGGGGTGCGGATGAACGTCGCGACTGGGAAGCGTTTGCTGGCCAGCAGCTCGAAGAAGGTCTGGAAGGGAATCAGCGCTGGCACCCGGGCAACCTGCCAGCCGGTGGTGGCGCCCAGCACCTTGTTGACCTCGCCGAGTTGCGGGATGCGATCGTGGGGCAGCTTGAGCTGGTCGATGCCGTCCAGGTACTCCTGGCAGGCGCGGCCTTCGATCACCTTCAGCTGACGAGTGATCAGCGTGTTCCATACCGCATGTTCCTGTTGCGGGTAGTCGATGAAGCCGTGCGCATCGGGCTCGCGTGCCACGTATTGCGTCTGTTTCATGTGGCTCTCCTGGTGAGGGCTTTCTTGTTATGTCCACGACATGACCTAGACGTTACTCGTATTGCAGCGGTTTGCACGGGGAGGGCGCGGCACGCCTGCAGTCGTTGCGAGGGTTTTCGTAACGATTATTTTACAAAAAGGCCAGGGTAACGGAAAATTCGCGGTATCGAGCTGGCAAAACCTGGAATTCTGTCAGCTTATCTTTACGAATTTTCTTCGCGGGGTTGAAAAATCTCGCTGCCCGAGACCTACCATGCGTATCAAAGTGCATTGCCAGAACCGCATCGGCATTCTTCGCGACATTCTCAACCTGCTAGTGGAATACGGCATCAACGTGCTGCGAGGCGAAGTCGGTGGCGACCATGGCAACGCCATCTACCTGCACTGCCCTAACCTGATCAACCTGCAGTTCCAGGCGCTACGCCCCAAGTTCGAGGCCATTGCCGGCGTGTTCGGCGTCAAGCGCGTGGGCCTGATGCCCAGCGAGCGGCGGCACATGGAACTCAATGCCCTGCTCGGCGCGCTGGACTTTCCGGTGCTGTCGATCGACATGGGCGGCAGCATCGTCGCTGGCAATCGCGCGGCGGCGCAGTTGCTGGGCGTGCGAGTGGACGAGGTGCCGGGCCTGCCACTGTCACGTTATGTCGAAGACTTCGACCTGCCCGAGTTGGTACGGGCCAACAAGTCGCGTATCAATGGCCTGCGCATCAAGGTCAAGAGCGATGTGTTCCTGGCTGATATCGCGCCGTTGCAGTCCGAGCATGACGACAGCGAGGCGCTGGCTGGCGCGGTGCTCACCCTGCACCGCGCCGATCGCATCGGTGAGCGCATCTACAACGTGCGCAAGCAGGAGTTGCGCGGCTTCGACAGCATCTTCCAGAGCTCGCGGGTGATGGCGGCGGTGGTGCGCGAGGCGCGTCGTATGGCGCCGCTGGATGCGCCGTTGCTGATCGAAGGCGAGACCGGCACCGGCAAGGAGTTGCTGGCGCGAGCTTGCCATCTGGCCAGCCCGCGTGGACAGTCGCCGCTGATGGCGCTCAATTGCGCCGGCTTGCCCGAATCCATGGCCGAGACCGAACTGTTCGGCTACGGCCCTGGGGCGTTCGAGGGTGCGCGCGCCGAAGGCAAGCTGGGCCTGCTGGAGCTGACGGCGGGCGGAACGCTGTTCCTCGACGGTGTCGGCGAGATGAGCCCGCGCCTGCAGGTAAAACTGCTGCGCTTCCTGCAGGATGGTTGCTTCCGCCGAGTAGGCAGCGACGAGGAGGTGTATCTGGACGTGCGGGTGATCTGTGCGACCCAGGTCGATTTGTCCGAACTGTGCGCGCGCGGCGAGTTTCGCCAGGACCTTTATCACCGGCTCAACGTGCTGTCGCTGCATATTCCGCCGCTGCGCGAGTGCATGGATGGCCTGGAAGGGCTGGTGCAGCACTTTCTCGATCAGGCCAGCCGGCAGATCGGCTGCGCCATGCCGCGTCTGGCGCCGGCGGCGATGGACAAGCTCGGCCAGTACCATTGGCCGGGCAATGTGCGGCAGTTGGAAAACGTATTGTTCCAGGCGGTTTCGTTATGCGAGGGCGGGGTGGTCAAGAGCGAACATATCCGCTTGCCGGATTATGGCGCACGGCAACCGTTGGGTGATTTTTCCCTGGACGGTGATCTTTCGCAGATTGTCGGACGATTTGAAAAGGCCGTATTGGAAAGTCTGCAGGCAGAGTTTCCAAGTAGTCGTGCATTGGGGAAACGTTTGGGTGTTTCGCACACGACGATTGCCAACAAGTTACGGGAATATAACCTGGGCAAGTCGGCGGAATAATGAGTGTTTAATTAATCGGCTGTTAATTCAAAACGGATGGTGTCGTTGGCTGGTTTGCCGGTGAAGGGGCCCCCGCAGCAGGGCCCCGGATCATCGATCAGCCGTTGGAGCAGCCGTTACCCATCACGCGGTACTCGAGAATGTGCTTCTGGCCCTGGGAGTCCTCATAGGTCATGCGGGCTGGCACCACTTCGCAGACATTTGGCACTTCGCTCATGGAGATGACGCGGGCGATGTCCAGGTGTTGCGAGTAGCTGTATTGTTCAACCGGGATCTGCTCGACATCTTTTGCTTCATCGGCCAGTGCCGCGCCGCAAAAACCGCCAAGTACCAATACCAGTAAAGCTTTCATTTTCATTTTACCTGTCTAAGGTCGTGATGGGGTGCGCGGCGCTTGTGGCGCCGCGAGTACAGCCAAGTTTCAACTATCGGGATTAGAGGGGGATTAACGTTTGCCTTCGTGGGGGCTGTTACCAGTTGTTAATCGCCTTTGCCTTGTTGGCGAGATGAATTTTATGCCCCGTTAGTTGTGGGAAACAGAGTCCGTTTTGATAAAGTTTTTTTGCCTTTTGACAGAATCGGTAACAATCGCCCTGGCAGGCCGCCCCGGTTTGCTCCCTTGCCGGGCCGCTGGCCGCGGGCTAGAGGCCCCGCGCCAGAGCCGAGCGCGATTCGCAACGCTGCGCTACTACCATCGTCGAATGGATTTTCCCGCTCTGGTACAGTTACAAACGATTCATACGGTTTCATACAAAAACAACTATTACACCGAGGTAACACAGATGAGTGCGGCTCCACTGTATCCCGTTCGTCCCGAGGTTGCGGCCACTACCCTGACCGACGAGGCCACCTACAAGGCCATGTACCAGCAATCGGTGATCAACCCGGACGGATTCTGGCGCGAGCAGGCCCAGCGTCTCGACTGGATCAAGCCCTTCAGCAAGGTCAAGCAGACCTCCTTCGACGACCACCATGTCGATATCAAGTGGTTTGCCGACGGCACTCTGAACGTGTCCTCCAACTGCCTGGACCGCCACCTCGAGGAGCGTGGTGACCAACTGGCGATCATCTGGGAGGGCGACGACCCTTCCGAACACCGCAACATCACCTACCGCGAGCTTCACGAGCAGGTGTGCAAGTTCGCCAACGCCTTGCGTGGCCAGGACGTGCACCGTGGTGACGTGGTGACCATCTACATGCCGATGATTCCCGAGGCGGTGGTGGCCATGCTGGCCTGTGCCCGCATCGGTGCGATCCATTCGGTGGTGTTCGGCGGCTTCTCCCCCGAAGCGCTGGCCGGGCGCATCATCGACTGCAAGTCCAAGGTGGTGATCACCGCCGACGAGGGCGTGCGCGGCGGTCGTCGTACTCCGCTCAAGGCCAACGTCGACCTGGCGCTGACCAACCCTGAAACCAACAGCGTACAGAAAATCATCGTGTGCAAGCGCACCGGTGGCGACATCGCCTGGCACCAACACCGCGACATCTGGTACGAGGACCTGATGAAGGTCGCCTCCAGCCACTGCGCGCCGAAGGAAATGGGCGCCGAAGAGCCGCTGTTCATCCTTTATACCTCCGGCTCCACCGGCAAGCCCAAGGGTGTGTTGCACACCACCGGGGGCTACCTGGTGTACGCCGCGCTGACCCACGAGCGCGTGTTCGACTACCGCCCGGGCGAAGTCTACTGGTGCACCGCCGACGTCGGCTGGGTCACCGGCCACAGCTACATCGTCTACGGCCCGCTGGCCAATGGCGCGACCACGCTGCTGTTCGAAGGCATCCCGAACTACCCGGACATCACCCGCGTGTCGAAGATCGTCGACAAGCACAAGGTCAACATCCTCTACACCGCACCTACCGCCATCCGCGCCATGATGGCCGAGGGCGAGGCCGCCGTGGCCGGTGCCGATGGTTCCAGCCTGCGCCTGCTGGGTTCGGTGGGTGAGCCGATCAACCCCGAGGCCTGGAACTGGTACTACAAGACCGTGGGCAAGGAGCGTTGCCCGATCGTCGATACCTGGTGGCAGACCGAGACCGGCGGCATCCTGATCAGCCCGCTGCCGGGCGCGACCGGTCTGAAGCCGGGTTCGGCCACGCGTCCGTTCTTTGGCGTGGTGCCAGCCCTGGTGGACAACCTGGGCAACCTGATCGACGGCGCGGCCGAGGGCAATCTGGTGATCCTCGATTCCTGGCCGGGCCAGTCGCGTTCGCTGTATGGCGACCACGATCGTTTCGTCGATACCTATTTCAAGACCTTCCGCGGCATGTACTTCACCGGCGATGGCGCGCGCCGCGACGAGGATGGCTACTACTGGATCACCGGTCGCGTGGATGACGTGCTCAACGTTTCCGGCCACCGCATGGGGACCGCCGAGATCGAAAGCGCCATGGTCGCCCACAGCAAGGTGGCCGAGGCCGCGGTCGTAGGCGTGCCGCATGACATCAAGGGCCAGGGCATCTATGTCTACGTCACCCTCAATGCCGGCCAGGAGCCGAGCGAGCAGTTGCGTCTGGAACTGAAGAACTGGGTGCGCAAGGAGATCGGCCCGATCGCCTCGCCTGATGTGATCCAGTGGGCCCCAGGCCTGCCCAAGACCCGCTCGGGCAAGATCATGCGGCGTATCTTGCGCAAGATCGCCACAGGTGAATACGATGCGCTGGGCGATATCTCGACCCTGGCCGACCCGGGTGTGGTGCAGCACCTGATCGATACCCACAAGGCGATGAGCCTGGCTTCGGCCTGATAGATCCTGGGCTGCCTGCCAGCCTATGGGCGCTTCCCACAAACCCCGCCAGGGCAATCGGCGGGGTTTGTGCTTTTCTGTCACCCGGCATTCATCGGTAACTCTTTGTGTCACCGCTTTCGCACGCAAACGGGGCAGGAAGAAACAGCTGTGAATTTTTTCGGTGCATTTTGTAGGCATTTTTTACAAGAGCGCAGCCTTCACTTGCCGTCCTACAAGGCTTTGCCAATAATAGGCCCGTTAATTGCTAGTTCTCTAGGTCCTGTTCCTTGCGCTCTTGCATATATTGCAGAGGCTGTCAACCTCGCCCGCCGCAGTTTCTTGCGCTTCTATACGTAGTTGTCGCTTTCAAGAAATATCGACTACCGGGCTGTCGTTAAAATGCCACTCACTCGCTCGTGGTCTGCGACCTTGGTCGATGCCCCGTAGCTGCGTTGTACCCATTCGCAAATCGGGCAGCCGTTACCCCTGCCTTGTATTGCCCCGTGACGATGGAGTTACCTGATGAAGAAGCTCGCACTGCTTGGCGCCCTGGCGCTGTCCGTGTTTTCCCTGGTGTCGCAGGCCGATGAAAAGCCGCTGAAGATTGGCATCGAAGCCGCCTACCCTCCGTTCGCCTTCAAGCAGCCCGATGGCAGCATCGCCGGCTTCGACTACGACATCGGCAATGCCTTGTGCGAAGAGATGAAAGCCAAGTGCACCTGGGTCGAGCAGGAGTTCGACGGCCTGATTCCGGCGCTCAAGGTGCGCAAGATCGACGCTATCCTGTCGTCCATGTCGATCACCGACGACCGCAAGAAGTCGGTCGACTTCACCAAGCGCTACTACCTGACCCCGGCACGCCTGGTGATGAAGGAAGGCACCACCGTCAGTGAAGGTCTCGACGAGCTCAAGGGCAAGAAGATCGGCGTGCAGCGTGGCTCGATCCACGACCGTTTCGCCAAGGAAGTGCTGGCGCCGAAGGGCGCTACCGTCGTGCCGTATGGCACCCAGAATGAAATCTACCTGGACGTCGCCGCTGGACGCCTGGACGGCACCGTTGCCGACGCCACCCTGCTTGAAGATGGCTTCCTGAAGACCGACGCCGGCAAGGGCTTCGCCTTCGTCGGGCCATCGTTCACCGACGTGAAGTACTTCGGTGACGGCGTCGGCATCGCCGTGCGCAAGGGCGACGACGCCAACCGCGAGCGCATCAATGCTGCCATCGACGCCATCCGCGCCAACGGCAAGTACAAAGAAATCGAGAAGAAGTACTTCAACTTCGATATCTACGGTCCAGACTCGAACTAAGACGTCGAGTTTCACCGCTCCAATGGTGCAAACAGCAGAGGCTCTGAGGTTTGCACCATTTTTCATTCCCAAGCCCTGAGGAATCCCAATCATGTTGAAAGGCTACGGGGCAGTCATCCTCGACGGGGCGTGGCTGACGCTACAGCTCGCCCTGTCGTCGATGGCCCTGGCCATCGTGCTCGGCCTGATCGGCGTGGCGCTGCGTTTGTCGCCGGTGCGCTGGCTGGCTTGGCTGGGGGATCTGTATTCCACGGTGATTCGTGGCATCCCCGACCTGGTCCTGATCCTGCTGATCTTCTACGGCGGGCAGGACATCATCAACCGGCTGGCACCGCTGCTCGGCTACGAGGACTACATCGACCTCAACCCACTGGTTGCCGGTATCGGTACCTTGGGCTTCATATTCGGCGCGTACCTGTCGGAAACCTTCCGTGGCGCGTTTCTCGGTATCCCCAAGGGCCAGGCCGAGGCCGGGGTGGCCTATGGCATGAGCGCGCGCCAGGTGTTTTTCCGTATCCAGGTGCCGCAGATGATCCGCCTGGCCATTCCAGGCTTCACCAACAACTGGCTGGTGCTGACCAAGGCCACGGCACTGATCTCGGTGGTCGGCCTGCAGGACATGATGTTCAAGGCCAAGCAGGCGGCCGATGCCACCCGCGAACCTTTCACGTTCTTCCTGGCGGTGGCCGCGTTGTATCTGGTTATCACCAGCATCTCGCTGCTGGCCCTGAAGTATCTCGAGCGCCGCTATTCGGTGGGCGTCAAGGTGGCTGAGCTATGATCTTCGACTACAACGTGGTGTGGGAGGCCATGCCGCTTTACCTCGGCGGCCTGCTGACCACCCTCAAGCTGCTGGCGCTGTCGTTGTTCTTTGGCCTGCTGGCGGCGATCCCGCTGGGGCTGATGCGGGTGTCCAAGCAGCCGCTGGTGAACCTTGTCGCCTGGCTGTACACCTACGTGATTCGCGGCACGCCGATGCTGGTGCAGCTGTTCCTGATCTACTACGGCCTGGCCCAGTTCGAGGCGGTACGCAGCAGCGTATTCTGGCCGTTGCTGTCCAGCGCCACGTTCTGCGCTTGCCTGGCGTTCGCCGTCAATACCAGCGCCTACACGGCGGAGATCATCGCCGGCAGTCTCAAGGCCACGCCCCACGGCGAGATCGAGGCGGCCAAGGCCATGGGCATGTCGCGCATGAAGATGTACCGGCGCATCCTGCTACCCTCGGCCCTGCGCCGGGCGCTGCCGCAGTACAGCAACGAAGTGATCATGATGCTGCAGACCACCAGCCTGGCGTCGATCGTCACCCTGATCGACATCACTGGCGCCGCGCGTACGGTCAATGCCCAGTACTACCTGCCTTTCGAGGCCTATATCACGGCGGGCGTGTTCTACCTGTGCCTGACCTTCATCCTCGTGCGCCTGTTCAAGATGGCCGAACGCCGCTGGCTCGGCTACCTGGCGCCGCGCAAGCACTGAACGCTCTGTGAGAACCGACAGCATGTACAAACTCGAAGTCCAAGACCTGCACAAGCGCTATGGCACCCACGAAGTGCTCAAGGGCGTTTCCCTGGCGGCCAAGGCAGGCGATGTGATCAGCATCATCGGCTCCAGTGGTTCGGGCAAGTCTACTTTCCTGCGCTGCATCAACCTGCTCGAGCAGCCCCACGCCGGCAAGATCCTGCTCAACAACGAGGCGCTCAAGCTGGTCCCCGGCAAGGATGGCGCGCTCAAGGCCGCCGACCCACGGCAGCTGCAGCGCATGCGCTCGCGCCTGTCGATGGTGTTCCAGCATTTCAACCTGTGGTCGCACATGACCGCGTTGGAGAATGTGATCGAGGCGCCGGTGCATGTGCTGGGCGTGAACAAGAAAGAAGCGCTGGAAAAGGCCGAGCACTACCTGGCCAAGGTCGGCGTCGCGCATCGCAAGGATGCTTTCCCCGGGCATATGTCCGGTGGTGAGCAGCAGCGTGTGGCGATTGCCCGAGCGCTGGCCATGGAGCCGGAGGTGATGCTGTTCGACGAGCCGACCTCGGCGCTCGACCCCGAACTGGTGGGCGATGTGCTCAAGGTCATGCAGGCGCTGGCCCAGGAAGGCCGTACCATGGTGGTGGTGACCCACGAAATGGGCTTCGCCCGCGAGGTGTCCAACCAGCTGGTGTTCCTCCACCAGGGCCGGGTGGAAGAGCGCGGCTGCCCCCGCGAGGTGCTGGCCAACCCGCAATCGGATCGCCTGCGGCAGTTCCTTTCCGGTAGCCTGAAGTAAAGGCTGCCGCTTTGCACCAGAATAGGGCATGCTGCGCAACGCGCGCAGCCTGCCCCAGGCGCCACAGACTCGAACGACCTCAGGTTTCGGACCGTACCCTATGACCACCCAGCGAATCGGTTTTCTCACCTGGCCCAGCACCAAGCCCCTGACCTTGGCGCTGGCCGAAGAAGTCCTGCAGGTGGCCCAGCAGGTGCATCCGGAAGTGGCCTACGAGCTGGTGTTCCTGCAGGCCGAGCCGGCCGAGGAGGGTGCCTGGCGCTTGCCGGGCGAGCCCTGGAATGGCCGCCTGGACGGTTGCCACAAGTTGTTCCTGCTGGCCGACGAGCCGCCGCTGGCGGTGGCTTCGGCGCTGGGGGCCGCGCTCAAGCAGCTGGCTCGCAGCGGTTGCATGATCGGCGGGCTGTCGGCCGGAGTCTATCCATTGGCCCTGCTGGGGTTGGTCGATGGTTACCGCGCTGCGGTGCACTGGCGCTGGCAGGATGATTTCGCCGAGCGTTTTCCCAAGGTGATCGCCACCAGCCACCTGTTCGACTGGGACCGCGATCGCCTGACGGCGTGCGGCGGCATGGCGGTGACCGACCTGCTGCTGGCGGTGCTGGCCCGTGACCACGGTGCCGAGCTCGCCGGGGCGGTATCGGAGGAGCTGGTGGTCGAGCGCATCCGCGAAGGTGGCGAGCGCCAGCGCATTCCCCTGCAGAATCGCCTGGGCTCGAGCCATCCGAAGCTGACCCAGGCGGTGCTGTTGATGGAAGCCAACATCGAGGAGCCGCTGACCACCGACGAGATCGCCCAGCACGTGTGCGTGTCGCGCCGGCAGTTGGAACGAATCT
Organism: Pseudomonas sp. S31; assembly: GCF_016648105.1. Lineage (GTDB taxonomy): Bacteria > Pseudomonadota > Gammaproteobacteria > Pseudomonadales > Pseudomonadaceae > Aquipseudomonas. The sequence goes on from NZ_JACVVE010000015.1 coordinate 116,275, forward strand.
TCAAGCAGTACCTCAACCGCGTGCCCAGCCAGTACTACCTGGAGCTGCGTCTGAACAAGGCGCGGCAGATGCTCATGCAGACCAGCAAGTCGATCATCCAGATCGGGTTGTCCTGCGGGTTCTCCTCGGGGCCGCATTTTTCCAGTGCCTACCGTAATTTCTTCGGCGCCACGCCGCGTGAAGACCGTAACCAGCGGCGTAACAGCAGCCCGTTCGAGCTGAGCTCGGCGCCTGCTGAAAAGGGCTGAGTCTTCTGTTGTCTGTCTGGCCTCTTCGCGGGTGAACCCGCTCCTACAGGATCCCAGCAGTATTCGAAACCTGTGCGGTATCTGTAGGAGCGGGTTTACCCGCGAAGAGGCCACCCTAGTCAGCATCTCTTGTTGATGTGAACACCCGTTCACCCAGCCCCTTCTCTCCCGTACACTGCGCCATTGCGACAAAATTTGTCGCATTGCCGAAAGCCCCGGTAAAACTGAGGTTTTGCGCTGTAACAAGTTGTCGCTTGGCCGCAAGGACAGGCGCGGATCAGTCCTTACAATCCCCCCATCGCTCGCCACTTCAAGGCCAGCGTTCCTCTTCAGGAGACTCAGATGTCCGTTGAGCAAGCCCCGGTGCAACGTGCCGATTTCGACCAGGTCATGGTTCCCAACTATTCTCCGGCGGCCTTCATTCCTGTGCGAGGCGAGGGTTCCCGCGTCTGGGATCAATCGGGCCGCGAGCTCATCGACTTCGCCGGCGGCATCGCGGTGAACGCCCTGGGCCACTGCCACCCGGCGCTGGTCAAGGCGCTGACCGAGCAGGCCAACACCCTCTGGCACGTATCCAACGTGTTCACCAACGAGCCGGCCCTGCGCCTGGCCCACAAGCTGGTGGACGCGACCTTCGCCGACCGCGCCTTCTTCTGCAACTCCGGCGCCGAGTCCAACGAGGCCGCCTTCAAGCTGGCCCGTCGCGTTGCCCATGACCGCTTCGGCCCGGACAAGCACGAAATCATCGCCACCGTGAACAGCTTCCACGGGCGTACCCTGTTCACCGTCAGCGTCGGTGGCCAGCCCAAGTACTCCGACGGCTTCGGGCCGAAGATCACCGGCATCAGCCACGTGCCGTACAACGACCTGGAAGCCCTCAAGGCGCAGATTTCCGACAAGACCTGCGCCGTGGTGATCGAGCCGATCCAGGGTGAAAGCGGCGTGGTGCCGGCCGACAAAGCCTACCTGGAGGGTGCCCGCAAGCTGTGTGACGAGCACAATGCCCTGCTGATCTTCGATGAAGTGCAGACCGGCGTTGGCCGTACCGGCTCGCTGTATGCCTACCAGCACTACGGCGTGACCCCTGACATCCTGACCAGTGCCAAGAGTTTGGGTGGCGGTTTCCCGATCGGCGCCATGCTGACCACCGCCGAACTGGCCAAGCACCTGGCCGTCGGCACCCACGGCACCACCTACGGTGGCAACCCGCTGGGCTGCGCCGTCGCCTGCGCGGTGCTGGATGTGGTCAACACCCCAGAGACCCTGGCCGGCATCAAGGCCAAGCACGAGCGCTTCAAGGCTCGCCTGGAGCAGATCGGCCAGCAATACAAGCTGTTCTCCCAGGTGCGTGGGGTCGGCCTGCTGATTGGCTGCGTGCTGACCGAAGCCTGGCAAGGCAAGGCCAAGGACGTGCTCAACGCCGCCGAGCAGGAAGGCGTGATGGTGCTGCAGGCTGGCCCGGACGTGGTCCGCTTTGCACCGAGCCTGGTGGTCGAGGACGCCGACATCGATGAAGGCCTGGAGCGCTTCGAGCGCGCCGTGGCCAAGCTGGTCCAGGGCTGAGGCCCGTTCGCCGGCGACGCTGCTCCACGGCGGCGCCGGCGATACCGATTTCCAGAGTGGGTGCGTGTTGGCAGGTTGCTGGCGCATCCGCCGTTTTTCCGTGCCGAGCCTTTCGGCACGCTGACCCGAAAGGAGTGACACCATGCTGGTGATGCGCCCCGCGCAAATGGCTGATCTGAACGAAGTGCAGCGCATGGCTGCCGACAGCCCCATTGGTGTCACCTCGCTGCCGGACGATGCCGCGCGCCTGGGCGACAAGATCGCCGCCTCGGAAACCTCCTTCGCCGCCGAAGTCATGTTCAATGGCGAGGAAACCTACTTCTTCGTGCTCGAGGACAGCGAGACCGGCAAGCTCGCCGGCTGTTCGGCCATCGTCGCCTCGGCCGGTTACTCCGAGCCGTTCTACAGCTTTCGCAACGAGACCTTCGTGCATGCTTCCCGCGAGCTGAAGATCCACAACAAGATCCACGTGCTTTCACTGTGCCATGACCTCACAGGCAACAGCCTGCTGACCAGTTTCTACGTGCTGCCTGAGCTGGTGAGCAGCGGCTGGGCCGAACTCAATTCGCGCGGCCGCCTGCTGTTCATGGCCTCGCACCCGGAGCGCTTCGCCGACTCGGTGGTCACCGAGATCGTCGGCTACAGCGACGAGCAGGGCGAGTCGCCGTTCTGGGATGCCATCGGGCGCAACTTCTTCGACCTCAACTACGCCGATGCCGAGCGCCTGTGCGGCCTGAAAAGCCGCACCTTCCTCGCCGAGCTGATGCCGCACTACCCGATCTACGTGCCGCTGCTGCCGGACCAGGCCCAGGAAGCCATGGGCCAGGTGCACCCGCGCGCGCAGATCACCTTCGACATCCTGATGCGCGACGGCTTCGAGACCGAGCACTACATCGACATCTTCGATGGCGGTCCGACCCTGCATGCGCGCACCTCGGGCATCCGTTCGATCGCCCAGAGCCGGGTGGCGCCGGTCAAGCTCGAGGAGACGCCGAGCAAGGGCGGGCGGCCGTACCTGGTGTGTAACGGCCTGTTGCAGGACTACCGTGCGGTGCTGCTGGAACTCGACTGGGTGCCGGGCAAACCGGTCGGCCTGGGCAGTGCCGCAGCCGAGGCGCTGGGAGTGGGCGAGGGCGCGAGCGTGCGCCTGGTCGCGGTCTGAAGCCGGGCTGACGACGCCCGCGGTATAGAGAGTTTCGCGCAGGGGGCAAGCCCGCGCACAAGGAGATAGCATGATCGTTCGTCCCGTACGCAGCAGCGATTTACCCGCGCTGATCGAATTGGCACGCAGCACCGGTACCACTGGCCTGACCTCCCTGCCGGCCAACGAGGAGCGCCTCGGCCATCGCGTCGGCTGGGCCGAGAAGAGCTTCCGTGGCGAGGCCGAGCGTGGCGACACCGACTACCTGTTCGTGCTGGAGAACGACGAAGGCCTGGTGGTCGGCATCAGTGCCATCGCCGGTGCCGTGGGCTTGCGCGAGCCCTGGTACAACTACCGGGTCGGGCTCACCGTCAGCGCCTCCCAGGAACTGAACATCTACCGCGAGATCCCGACCCTGTTCCTGGCCAACGACCTGACCGGCAACTCCGAGTTGTGCTCGCTGTTCCTGCGCAGCGACCACCGCTCAGGCCTCAACGGCCGCCTGCTGTCGCGGGCGCGGATGCTGTTCATCGCCGAGTTTCCCGAGCTGTTCGGCAACAAGATCATCGCCGAGATGCGCGGCATCTCCGACGAGCACGGCCGTTCGCCGTTCTGGGAGTGCCTGGGGCGGCACTTCTTCAGGATGGAATTCAGCCAGGCCGACTACCTCACCGGCGTGGGCAACAAGTCGTTCATCGCCGAGCTGATGCCCAAGTTCCCGCTGTACACCTGCTTCCTGTCAGAGGCCGCACGCAGTGTGATCGGGCGCGTGCACACCGACACCGAGCCTGCCCTGGCGATGCTCAAGCAGGAGGGGTTCAGCTACCAGGGCTATGTCGATATCTTCGATGCCGGCCCTGCCATCGAATGCGAGACCGCCAAGGTGCGCGCGGTGCGCGACAGCCAGACCCTGGTGCTGGCCGTGGGCACGCCCGGCGACGATGCCACCCCGTACATCATCCACAACCGCAAGCGCGACGACTGCCGGATCACGGCGGCGCCGGCGCGCCTGGCTGCCGGTACCCTGGTGGTCGACCCGGCGACCGCCAAGCGCCTGCGCATGGGCGCTGGCGACAACGTGCGAGCGGTGCCGCTGTCGGCGAGCCGGGAGGGTCAGTAAATGTACAGCCACTACATCGCAGGCACCTGGCAGCCCGGGCAGGGCGCGCCCTTGCAGTCGCTCAACCCGGTCAGCCAGGCGCAGGTCTGGCAGGGGCATGCCGCCGACGCCGCGCAGGTCGAGGCGGCCGTGCAGGCTGCCCGCCAGGCATTTCCTGCCTGGGCGCAGCTGAGCCTGGAGGCACGCATCAGCCTGCTCGAGGCCTTTGCCGATCAGCTCAAGGCTAATGCCGATGCGCTGGCCCACTGCATTGGCAGCGAAACCGGCAAGCCCCTGTGGGAAGCGGCGACCGAAGTCACCAGCATGGTCAACAAGGTGGCGATTTCGGTGCAAAGCTACCGAGAACGCACGGGCGAGAAGAGTGGCCCGCTGGCCGATGCCACTGCCGTGCTGCGGCACAAGCCGCATGGCGTGGTGGCCGTGTTCGGCCCCTACAATTTCCCTGGGCACCTGCCCAACGGGCACATCGTCCCGGCCCTGTTGGCGGGCAACTGCGTGGTGTTCAAGCCCAGCGAGCTGACGCCCAAGGTCGCCGAATTGACGCTCAACTGCTGGATCGCCGCCGGCTTGCCGGCCGGTGTGCTCAACCTGGTCCAGGGAGGGCGTGAAACCGGTGTGGCGCTGGCCGCCAACCCTGGCATCGACGGGCTGTTCTTCACCGGCTCCAGCCGTACCGGCAACTCGCTGCACCAACAGTTCGCCGGGCGCCCGGACAAGATCCTGGCGCTGGAAATGGGCGGCAACAACCCGTTGCTGGTCGACCAGGTCAAGGACCTCGACGCGGCGGTGTACACCATCATCCAGTCGGCGTTCATTTCCGCCGGCCAGCGCTGCACCTGCGCGCGCCGCCTGCTGGTGCCGCAAGGCGATTGGGGCGACGCCTTGCTGGCCCGACTGGTCGAGGTGTGCCGCACCCTCACCGTGGGCGCCTTCGACCAGCAGCCGGCGCCGTTCATGGGCTCGGTGATTTCCCTGGAGGCAGCGCACGTGCTGCTCGCGGCCCAGGCCGATCTGCTGGGCAAGGGCGGCGTGGCACTGCTGGCGATGGCCCAGCCGCAAGCCGATGCGGCCCTGCTGACGCCTGGCATCATCGATGTCAGTGGCGTGGCCGAGCGCCCTGACGAGGAGTTGTTCGGCCCGCTGCTGCAGGTGATCCGCTACAGCGACTTCGATGCCGCCATCGATGAGGCCAACAACACCCAGTACGGCCTCGCCGCCGGGCTGTTGTCCGATTCGCGGGCGCGTTACCAGTACTTCTGGCTGCGCAGTCGCGCCGGCATCGTCAACTGGAACAAGCAACTGACGGGCGCCGCCAGCAGCGCGCCGTTCGGTGGCGTAGGCGCCAGTGGCAACCACCGCGCCAGCGCCTATTACGCCGCCGATTACTGCGCCTACCCCGTGGCTTCGCTGGAAACCGCCAACCTTGCTCTGCCGGCGACCCTGACGCCGGGCGTCACTTTATAACAACTGGCCGCTGAGCCTATAACAACAGGCCACGGAGCCTAGCCGATGAAATCCTACGAAGTGAATTTTGATGGCCTGGTGGGGCCTACCCACAATTACGGCGGCTTGTCCTACGGCAACGTGGCTTCGCAGAGCAACAGCCAGCAGGCGTCCAACCCGCGTGAAGCGGCGCGTCAGGGCCTGGCAAAGATGAAGGCGCTGGCCGACCTCGGTTTCAAGCAAGGCGTGATCGCCCCGCAGGAGCGCCCCGACCTGGCGGCCCTGCGGCGCCTGGGTTTTGCCGGCAGCGATGGCGAGGTGATCCAGCGCGCCGCCCGCGAGGCCATGCCCTTGCTGGTGGCCAGTTGCTCGGCATCGAGCATGTGGGTGGCCAATGCCGCCACCGTCAGCCCGAGTGCCGACACGGCCGATGGGCGCGTGCACTTCACTGCGGCCAACCTCAACTGCAAGTACCACCGCAGCATCGAGCACCCGACCACCAGCCGGGTGCTGGCGGCGATGTTCGCCGATGACCGGCACTTCGCCCACCATCCGGCATTGCCGGCGGTGGCGCAGTTCGGCGATGAGGGCGCGGCCAACCACACGCGCTTGTGCCGTGACTATGGCGAGCCGGGAGTCGAGTTCTTCGTGTATGGGCGCAGCGCCTTCGACAGCCGCTACCCGGCGCCGCAGAAGTACCCCGCGCGCCAGACCCTCGAAGCCTCCCAGGCGGTGGCCAGGCTGCATGGCCTGAGCGACGACGGGGTGGTCTACGCTCAACAGAATCCGGCGGTGATCGATCAGGGCGTGTTCCACAACGACGTGATTGCGGTGGGTAACGGCGAGGTGCTGTTCCACCATGAGGACGCCTTCCTCGACAGCGATGCGGTACTTGGCCAGCTGCAGGCTAAACTGGCCAGCAGGGGCGGCCGTTTCCAGTCCGTCCAGGTGCCGCGGGCAGCGGTGGCGGTGGAAGACGCGGTGCGCTCCTACCTGTTCAACAGCCAGCTGCTCAGCCGCGACGATGGCTCGATGTTGCTGGTGGTGCCGGAAGAGTGTCGCAACAACGAGCGGGTCTGGGCTTACCTGGAGCAATTGACCCGCCAGGGCGGCCCGGTGCGTGAGGTCAAGGTGTTCGACCTCAAGCAGAGCATGCAGAACGGCGGCGGGCCCGCTTGCCTGCGTTTGCGGGTGGCCTTGAAGGAAACCGAACTGGCGGCGGTCAATCCAGGCGTTATCATGACCGCGCCGCTGTACGAGACGCTCGTGCAGTGGGTCGACAAGCACTACCGCGACCGCCTCGGCGAAGCGGACCTTGCCGACCCGCAACTGCTGATCGAGTGCCGCGCGGCACTGGATGAGCTGACCCAGATCCTGCAGTTGGGTTCGGTCTATCCGTTCCAACGCCAACCTTGAAGAGAGTAATTGCAATGACCGACGCCCTGCGCCTGATCCTCGAAGACCACGACGGCACCCAGTTGGAAACCTCCTGCACCCGCTTTGCCGTGGTCTGGCAAGGCAAGGAAGTGTGGATCCAGCAGGATGGCCGTGGCCAACTGCTGATCGGTGTGGATGTCGAGGAAGGCGACACCGAGTACGCCAACCTGCTGCTGCGCCCGATGGCCACCAACCTGGTCAGCCTGCAGTTGGAGATGGAACCGGCCGAGGTCGGCGAAGACGACGATCACGTCCACGGTCCGGATTGCGGCCACCACCACTAAGGAAGCGCCTATGCTCGCCCTTGGAAAACTGCTTGAGCTGACCCTCACCGATCACGAACCGGCCGAGAAGACCCAAGTGACACCCAAGGGCGTGCGTTTACGCTGGCTGGGCGAGGGCGCGCTCGAAGTGCGGCCTCCGGAAGCCCTCGATTGTGGTCTGGACCTGCTGTTGTCGGCGGGTATCCACGGCAACGAGACCGCGCCCATCGAGCTGCTCGAGCGGCTGCTGCATGGCGTGGCCAATGGCAAGATCAAGCCGCGTGCGCGGTTGCTGTTCCTGTTCGGCAACCCGGCGGCCATCCGCAAGGGCGAGCGCTTCGTCGAGCAGGACATCAACCGCCTGTTCAATGGCCGCCACGAGCTGTCCAGTGGTTTCGAGGCGTTGCGCGCCGCCGAGCTGGAGCAATTTGCCCGGGTCTTCTTCAGCAAGCCCGAGCGCACCCGCCTGCACTACGACCTGCATACCGCCATCCGTGGCTCGAAGATCGAGCAGTTCGCCCTGTATCCCTATAAAGAGGGGCGCACGCACTCCCGTCGCCAACTCGCCCGCCTGGCGGCGGCCGGCATGGAGGCGGTGCTGCTGCAGAGCAAGTCATCGATCACCTTCAGTGCCTTCACCTACGAACAGCTCGACGCCGAGGCGTTCACCCTGGAGCTGGGCAAGGCGCGGCCGTTCGGGCAGAACGAGCAGGTCAACCTCGACAAGCTTGAAGAGCGGCTGATCCAGATCATCGAGGGTACCGAGCCCGAGGACGAGGGTTCGCTGGACGGTCTCAAGCTGTTCAGCGTCGCCCGGGAGATCATCAAGCACAGCGACAGCTTCCACCTGCACCTGCCGGCGGACATCGAGAACTTTTCCGAGCTGAGCAAGGGCTACCTGCTGGCCGAGGACCTGGCCGAAATGCGCTGGGTGGTCGAGGAGGAGGGGGCGAGGATCATCTTTCCCAACCCCAAGGTCAAGAATGGCCTGCGAGCGGGGATCCTGATCGTGCCGGATTCGGGGCAGCGCCTGGGCTGAACCGCTGCGGCCTTGGATGAAAACCTTTTAATTCACCGTCTGTTCCATTTTCCCTTCCCTTGGGCGGTAATTGGCTTGCCAGTGGCGAAACCCAGGCTTTAGCATCCGCTCATGTCGTTTTCGCTTGCATCAGCCCGAAAAACCGTGCAATCGACACCTTCTATCGCATAAACACACTGCACCGAGATTGCAGGACCGATATAATGCGGCCCTTTGCCGTCGTTTCGTCGACGTGTTTGCCCCGCAGGGCCGCCGTTTCCGTGGAAGAACCTATGAAAAGCGCAGAAATCCGTGAAGCCTTCCTTCGCTTCTTCGAAGAGCAGGGCCATACCCGAGTCGCCTCCAGTTCGCTGATTCCGAACAACGACCCGACCCTGTTGTTCACCAACGCCGGCATGAACCAGTTCAAGGACTGCTTCCTGGGTGCCGAGAAGCGTGCCTACACCCGTGCTGTCAGCAGCCAGAAGTGCGTGCGCGCCGGCGGCAAGCACAACGACCTGGAAAACGTCGGCTACACCGCGCGCCACCATACCTTCTTCGAGATGCTGGGCAACTTCAGCTTCGGCGACTATTTCAAGCGCGACGCGATCACCTTCGCCTGGACCTTCCTGACCTCCGACAAATGGCTGAACCTGCCCAAGGAAAAGCTCTGGGTCACGGTCTATGCCAGCGACGACGAAGCCTACGACATCTGGACCAAGGAAGTCGGCGTGCCGGCCGAGCGCATGGTGCGCATCGGCGACAACAAGGGCGCCGCGTACGCTTCCGACAACTTCTGGACCATGGGCGACACCGGCCCGTGCGGCCCGTGCACCGAGATCTTCTACGACCACGGCGCGGACATCTGGGGTGGCCCGCCCGGCTCGCCTGAAGAAGACGGCGACCGCTACATCGAGATCTGGAACAACGTCTTCATGCAGTTCAACCGCACCGCCGATGGCGTCCTGCACCCGCTGCCAGCGCCGTCGGTGGACACCGGCATGGGCCTGGAGCGCATCAGTGCGGTGATGCAGCACGTGCACTCGAACTACGAGATCGACCTGTTCCAGAACCTGCTGGCCGCCGCAGCCAAGGCCATTGGCTGCAGCAACGACGAGCAGGCATCGCTGAAGGTCGTCGCCGACCACATCCGTTCCTGCGGTTTCCTGATCGCCGACGGCGTGCTGCCGTCCAACGAAGGCCGTGGCTACGTGCTGCGCCGCATCATTCGCCGCGCTTGCCGCCACGGCAACAAGCTGGGCGCCAAGGGCAGCTTCTTCTACCAGATCGTCGCGGCCCTGGTGGCCGAGATGGGCGAAGCCTTCCCTGAGCTCAAGAGCCAGCAGGCGCACATCGAGCGTGTGCTCAAGGCTGAGGAAGAGCAGTTCGCCAAGACCCTCGAGCAGGGCCTGCGCATCCTCGAGCAGGACCTGGCCCAGCTCAAGAGCAGCGTGGTACCGGGCGACGTGGTGTTCAAGCTGTACGACACCTACGGCTTCCCCATGGACCTGACCGCCGACATCGCCCGTGAGCGCGAGCTGACCATCGACGAAGCCGGCTTCGAGCGCGAGATGGACGCCCAGCGTGAGCGTGCCCGTTCTGCCAGCGCTTTCGGCATGGACTACAACAGCCTGGTCAAGGTCGACACCGCCACTGACTTTCTCGGCTACGAAGCCACCGAAGGCCAGGGCAAGGTCATCGCCCTGTACAAGGACGGCCAGTCGGTCGACCAGCTGGGTGAAGGCGAGGAGGGCGTCGTGGTCCTCGATCGCACCCCGTTCTATGCCGAGTCCGGCGGCCAGGTCGGCGACAGCGGCTACCTGCAGGCCGGCGCCGTGCGCTTCGACGTGCGCGACACCACCAAGACCGGTGGTGCCTTCCTGCACCACGGCGTGGTCGCCAGTGGCGCGCTGCTGATCGGCGCGCCGGTCGAGGCCAAGGTCGATGCCGAAGTCCAGCACGCCACCTCGTTGAACCACTCTGCCACCCACCTGCTGCACGAAGCGCTGCGTCGGGTGCTGGGCGAGCACGTGCAGCAGAAGGGCTCGTTGGTCGACAGCCAGCGCCTGCGTTTCGACTTCAGCCACTTCGAGGCAGTGACGCCAGCGCAGATCAAGGCCCTGGAAGAAATCGTCAACAGCGAAGTGCGCAAGAACACCCCGGTGCAAACCGAGCTGACCGATATCGAAACCGCCAAGGCCAAGGGCGCCATGGCCCTGTTCGGCGAGAAGTACGGCGACACCGTACGCGTGCTGAGCATGGGCGGTGACTTCTCGGTCGAGCTGTGCGGCGGTATCCACGCCAAGCGCACCGGCGATATCAGCCTGTTCAAGATCATCAGCGAAGGCGGCGTAGCCTCGGGCGTACGCCGTATCGAAGCGGTGACCGGCGCCGCCGCGCTGGCCTACCTGAACGCTGCCGAAGAGCAGGTCAAGGAAGCCGCGCAGCTGGTCAAGGGCAACCGCGACAACCTGATCGACAAGCTGTCGGCTGTGCTCGAGCGCAACCGTCAGCTGGAAAAGCAGCTGGAGCAGCTGCAGGCCAAGGCCGCCAGCGCCGCCGGGGATGATCTCTCCAACGCGGCCGTTGAGGTCAAGGGCGCCAAGGTGCTTGCCGCTCGCCTGGATGGGCAGGACGGCAAGGCCCTGCTGGCCCTGGTCGATCAGTTGAAGAACAAGCTCGGCCACGCAGTGATCCTGCTCGGCAGCGAGTACGAGGGCAAGGTCGTGCTGGTGGCCGGCGTGACCAAGGACCTCTCCAGCCAACTCAAGGCTGGCGACCTGATGAAACAAGCCGCTGCGGCGGTGGGTGGCAAGGGCGGTGGCCGTCCGGACATGGCCCAGGGCGGTGGCGTCGACGTCGCCGCGCTGGACAATGCCCTGGCGCTGGCCGTGCCATTCGCAGAGCAGGGACTTTGAGATGAGGGGGCGGTGGTCTAGTCGCCGCCCCTTCATGTTGGATGGTTTTTTTGGGGCCCTGTAAGGGCTGAGGCACCATTGAAATGGCGTTGATCGTACAGAAATTTGGCGGCACCTCTGTCGGTTCCATCGAGCGGATCGAGCAGGTAGCCGAAAAGGTCAAGAAGCACCGTGAAGCGGGCGACGACCTGGTGATCGTGCTGTCGGCCATGAGCGGTGAAACCAATCGCCTGATCGACCTGGCCAAGCAGGTTACCGATCAGCTGGTTCCACGCGAGCTGGACGTGATCGTGTCGACCGGTGAGCAGGTCACCATTGCCCTGCTGACCATGGCCTTGATCAAGCGCGGTGTGCCAGCGGTGTCCTACACCGGCAACCAGGTGCGCATCCTCACCGACAGCGCGCACAATAAAGCGCGCATCCTGCAGATCGACGACCAGAAGATCCGCGCCGACCTCAAGGAAGGTCGCGTGGTCGTGGTAGCCGGTTTCCAGGGTGTCGACGAGCACGGCAACATCACCACCCTGGGCCGTGGCGGCTCCGACACCACGGGCGTTGCTCTGGCGGCGGCGCTCAAGGCCGACGAGTGCCAGATCTACACCGACGTCGATGGCGTCTACACCACCGACCCGCGTGTCGTGCCGCAGGCGCGCCGCCTGGAGAAGATCACCTTCGAAGAAATGCTGGAAATGGCCAGCCTCGGTTCCAAGGTGCTGCAGATCCGTTCGGTCGAGTTCGCCGGCAAGTACAACGTTCCGCTGCGCGTGCTGCACAGCTTCAAGGAGGGTCCAGGTACCCTCATTACCATTGATGAAGAGGAATCCATGGAACAGCCGATCATTTCCGGTATCGCCTTCAACCGTGATGAGGCCAAGCTGACCATTCGTGGCGTGCCGGACACCCCGGGCGTTGCGTTCAAGATCCTCGGCCCGATCAGCGCTTCGAACATCGAAGTGGACATGATCGTGCAGAACGTCGCGCACGATAACACCACCGACTTCACCTTCACCGTACACCGCAACGAGTACGAGAAGGCCTACGCCGTGCTGGAAAACACCGCCCGCGAAATCGGCGCGCGTGAAGTGAGCGGCGACACCAAGATCGCCAAGGTCTCGATCGTTGGCGTTGGCATGCGCTCCCACGCAGGCGTGGCCAGCCGCATGTTCGAAGCCCTGGCCAAGGAGAGCATCAACATCCAGATGATCTCCACCTCCGAGATCAAGGTCTCGGTGGTGATCGAGGAGAAGTACCTGGAGCTGGCGGTGCGCGCCCTGCACACCGCCTTCGAGCTCGACGCACCTGCTCGACAGAGCGAGTAAGTCGCTGCCAGGAGGGCGCGGCTTAGCCGCGCCCTTCGCGTTTCTGGCTGTCACGCGGGCCCTGTCCTGCCTTGCGTGATGGCCCTGGGGCCTGAGTCGTCGTCCACGACCAGGCCCCGTTACCTACAGACTGTGGTCCCTGAATGTTTTGCGTAAGGAGAAAGCTATGTTGATTCTGACTCGTCGGTGCGCCGAGAGCCTGATCATTGGGGATGGCGAGATCACCGTGACGGTGCTCGGCGTCAAAGGCAACCAGGTGCGTATCGGCGTCAGCGCGCCCAAGGAAGTGGCCGTTCACCGCGAGGAAATCTACCTGCGGATCAAGAAAGAGAAGGACGAAGAGCCAAGCCTTTAATTTTTTTGAAGTTTTTTTAAAAAAAAGGGTTGCAAACGAGGGGAGCTGTGTTTAATATTCGCCTCGTGTTGCGGTGAGGTGGCCGAGTGGCCGAAGGCGCTCCCCTGCTAAGGGAGTATACCTCATAAGGGTATCGGGGGTTCGAATCCCCCCTTCACCGCCATTATTCGCGTAGGGCGCTGTAACCAGTAAGAACGCTAAGTAGTTGATTTTAAACGAAAAAGTTCTTGCAAAAATGTTTCAGCGGTCTACAATGCGCAGCAAGACACGGACTCATAGCTCAGCTGGATAGAGTACTCGGCTACGAACCGAGCGGT
>NZ_JACVVE010000016.1 GCF_016648105.1 Pseudomonas sp. S31
GCCCCCAACAGCGCCCGCCCCAGTGGCGACCCCCAGTTGATCATCCCGCGCCCGGCATCCGCCTCATCCTCGCCCACCAACTGCACCTAGTGCTCCTGATCCTGCTCATCGACGAACCTGACCCGGCTACCGATCTGTACCTTGCTGCGCGACGTTGCGGCGGGCACCACTTGGGCGCTCTGCACCCGGGCGGCGAAGTAGCGGATATCCCGCTCCGTATCGGCCAGGCGCTGTTTGTCGCCCCGTTCGCCCTGGGCCTGAAGCTGGTTGCGCAAGGCGTTGAGCTCGGTTACGCGCTGTTGCAACTGGCGCAGGCCGTTGGCGGTGACATAGTTGGGCTGGTCGCTGACGCGCCGTTCCACTGGCTGGTCGGCCTGGGCGGCGGCGTGGTCTTCGTTGACGAATGCTCGGCTCATTGGGGCCTCCTTTTGCAGAAGACCACTGTGGCAGGTGCCGGGTTTCGGCGGATGTCCGTGCGCGCCCCGGTCCCGACCTGGCCGCGCCGTCAGCTGGGCTTCACTCAATAGTGATACCACTTCAGCTCGAGCATCACCTCGTTCTGCGCGCTGGCCAGGTGACTGAACTGCCGCGAAGCACTCAACCGCAACCCCAGGTTCTGGCTGATCTCCCATTGCTGGTTCAAGCTCACGCTGCGCCGCACCTCGCCATTGGTGAAATAGTCGCCCTTGGCCTCCAGGGTCATATTGCCCAGGCCGTTGCGCCACAGCAGCCCGCCATTGAAACCCGTTGCCGGCGCCACGAACTGGGCGAAGTCGTTGTGGTGCTCGACCCGCAATGTGCCCAGGGCAAAGCCCAGCAGGCCGTCCGCCAGTTGCCAGGTGCCACCGGCACCGCCGTTCACATGGCTGACCAGCACTTCGTCGTCATGCTTGCCCGGCACCCGCTCCAGGCCGCCAGCGACCTGCCAAGACCAGGGCTTGAGCAGCTCGTTGCGCGGTGTCAGCGAGCGAATGGTGGCCAGGTCCAGGCGCTGCACCTGCCAGTCGTTGCCCTCGTACTGGCGGACCTTGAGCTGGAGGATCTCGATCTGCGCACCCAATGGGAAGCCGTAGGCATTGTCGTTGAGGTCGTGGTAGGCCATGCGCAGGCCGTACTCGGCGTAGGCCCGGTCTTCGCGGGTGCCCACGCCCAGCTGCCAGGTGCGCGAGTCATGGCCGTCCTCCGGCAGCCCGGGGCGTTCGATCTGCAGCGGCGGCGGCGGGTTGCGATTGATCGCCCGCAGCAATTCGAAACTGCGCCGGGCCTGCTCGGGGTCGCGCTCCTGGCCGTTGGCCCGGTAGCGCTCCAGGCGGTATGCGGCATCCTGCACCAGGGCCTGGCGGTCGCGGGGCAGGGCGGTGAAATCGGTGGCCTGCAATTGCCCGGTATCGGCGCTGAGCGCCAGTACCTGGCGTTTTTCGGCATGGTCGAGCGGTTCGGCGCGCGCCAGCAATTCACGTTCGCGCGAGGGGCGGTAGTTGATGCTCGACACCAGCCCCGACTGTTTCACCGCCTTGACCGTGTCGGTGGGGATGGCGGTCAGCGGGAACTGCGAGGTCAGGTCCAGGCTCGGGCGCGCCACTTGCAGCAGTTCGAGCAGGCGGTAGGAGCAGTTTTCATCGAAGAAGAAGTAATCGAACTGGATCTGCTTGAGCTCCCACACGTGCTCGACCATGCGCCCGGTTTCTTCTGGTGTCAGGTCCAGCTGGTACTCCCACAGGTCGCGGTTTTCCAGGCTGCGGTATTCGGAGAGTTTCTCCTGGTAGGGCATCAGCGCGAACAGCCCGGGGTAGCCTCCCATCAGGCCCTTCCAGGCGTAGAGGATGCTGTTGTCGCTGCCTTCGATATAAGCGCCGAAGTTGATCGCGTAGCTCAGCAGTGTGGTGTCGTCGTTGCGGGTATTGGACTGGTCGATGCGCAGCAGGGTATGGCCGAACATCGATGACGGGCTGTTCAGGTAGGCCGCCGGGAAGATCAGCGCGGCGCTGTGCGGGTCGATCGATCGGTACCAGGTCTTGAACTCCTGGCAGTCCGGCTGCGGCAGGCCTTGCAGCCCAAGCTGCTCGCGCAACCAGCGGGTGCGTGCCGGGAATACGCACTGGGCATGCTTGTCGCCGAGACTGGCCGGGGCATACAGCGCCTCGACCGTGGCGCGCAGTTCCTGGTCAGGATGGTGAGCGCCGTCGGCGGCGAGGAAGAAGGCGTCATCGTCCACGTAGCTGCGCCAGCCGCCGAGCTTGGCGGTTTCATAATGGCCCAGGGCGATCCAGTAGGGGGTGTTGGCCAGTTGCCGAACACGGGCGTCATCCAGCACCGGCGCAGCATGAAGAGGGGCGCAGAACAACAGCGCCAGGGAAGCGAGGCGTTTGAGCATGAGGGCAACTACTTCTCAACGATGCCGAAGAAAAAGCGAAACCCGCCCCGATGTCGGGGCGGGAGATGCCGGACTCAGGCCTCGGTGGCGTACTTGGCCAGGCGTGGGTCGCTCTTCAGGACAGCCAGGGTGTTGGCGTGGACGGTTTCGGCGTTCACGTCGGCGCTGCTGAAGATCTGGTTGAAGTGCTGGTGGGTGACCGATGCGAAGTAGCCGCGGTCTTCAGGCGCGACGCCCAGCACCACCGCATAGGTGGTCAACGCTTCGCCTTGGCCCATGGCCATGTCTTCGGAAAGTTCGTTCATCATGCCATTCATGGCGAACCAGGATTTGCCGCCGTAGGTCAGCGCAGCCTTGGTGGAGCAGCCGTTGGTGCCGGAGGTCATGCCGAAGGTGGCGTTGCCGGAGGTGCCGTTGGTGGTGGAGGCCAGGAAGTGGGCCGGGGTGCCACGTTGGCCTTCGAACAACAGGTTACCCCAACCGCAGTTCGGGCCACCTGGCGCTTCGGCCATGGCGTTGAGGGAGACCACGGTGAACAGAGTACCCAGAAGAATCCGTTTCATAGCATTTGTTCTCTATTTGTCTTAACCAAGGGTCAGGTTTGTCTGGCAACTCGGTTGCCAGGCGGGAACGCGTTTTACCCACCCGCGCAGCTTGGAGTTTAGGCACGATCTAAAGGTTGCGTCGTTGATTGCGAAAAATTTGCTACATGCCCGGCCGCCACGGCTGCGACATAAAGTCCCGGGGAGCCTTGCAAGGCGCGCGCGGGCAGCGCCAGAATGCTGCGTATCGCCCCGCCGAAGTAAGGAAACCCAATGCCCGATCCCGTCGCTGCGCGCCTGCGTCTCGCGCCTGAAGCCCTGACCCGGCGTTTTTCCCCCGAGCAGTTTGCGTTTACCCATACCGACGATCTGGAGCCGTTTCGAGGTGTCCTGGGCCAGGAACGTGCTGTCGAGGCCCTGCAATTCGGCGTGGCCATGCCGCGCCCCGGTTACAACGTCTACGTGATGGGCGAGCCCGGCACCGGGCGCTTCTCGTTCGTCAAGCGCTACCTCAAGGCCGAGGGCAAGCGCCAGCAGACCCCGTCCGACTGGGTCTACGTCAACCACTACGACGACACCCGCGAACCCCGCGCGCTGGAGCTGCCCTCGGGTACCGCGCACGCCTTCATCGCCGACATGGGCGGGCTGATCGATAACCTGCTGGCCACCTTCCCCGCAGTGTTCGAACACCCGTCCTACCAGCAGAAGAAGGGCGCCATCGACCGCGCCTTCAACCAGCGCTACGACCGTGCCCTGGATGTGATCGAACGGGCCTCGCTGGAGAAGGACGTGGCCCTGTACCGCGACGCCAGCAACGTCGCCTTCACCCCCATGGCCGACGGCAAGGCGCTCGACGAGGCCGAGTTCGCCCAGTTGCCCGAGTCGGTGCGCGAACAGTTCCACGAGGACATCGCCGCCCTCGAGGAACGCCTCAACGAAGAGCTGGCCAGCCTGCCCCAGTGGAAGCGCGAATCGAACAACCAGCTGCGCCAGTTGAACGAAGAAACCATCACCCTGGCCCTGCAGCCGCTGCTGGCGCCGCTGTCGGAAAAATACGCCGAGAACGCCGCGGTGTGCGCCTACCTGCAGTCGGTGCAGTTGAACCTGCTGCGTACCGTGGTCGAGCAACTGGTCGATGACAGCAAGACCGACGCCGTGGCGCGCAAGCTGCTCGAGGAGCAGTACGCTCCCAGCCTGGTGGTCGGCCATCACGCCGACGGCGGCGCGCCGGTGGTCTTCGAGCCGCACCCGACCTACGACAACCTGTTCGGGCGTATCGAATACAGCACCGACCAGGGGGCGCTGTATACCTCGTACCGCCAGCTGCGCCCTGGCGCGCTGCACCGGGCCAATGGCGGTTTCCTGATCCTCGAAGCAGAGAAGATGCTCGGCGAGCCGTTCGTCTGGGATGCGCTCAAGCGGGCCCTGCAGTCGCGCAAGCTGAAGATGGAGTCGCCGCTGGGCGAGCTCGGCCGGGTCGCCACGGTGAGCCTGACGCCGCAGATGATCCCGCTCAAGGTCAAGCTGGTGATCATCGGCTCGCGCCAGCTGTACTACGCGCTGCAGGACCACGATCCGGACTTCCAGGAGATGTTCCGCGTGCTGGTCGACTTCGACGAAGACATGCCGATGGTCGACGAGAACCTCGAACAGTTCGCCCAGCTGTTGCGCACCCGCACCAACGAGGAGGGCATGGCGCCGCTGACCAGCGATGCCGTGGCGCGGCTGGCCACCTACAGCGCCCGCCTGGCGGAAAACCAGTCGCGTCTGTCGGCGCGCATCGGCGACCTGTTCCAGTTGGTCAGCGAGGCCGATTTCATCCGCCAGCTGGCCAGTGACGAGATGACCGACGCCGGGCACATCGAGCGGGCGCTCAAGGCCAAGGCCACGCGCACCGGCCGGGTTTCGCAGCGGGTACTCGACGACATGCTGGCCGGCATCATCCTGATCGACACCGAAGGCGCGGCGATCGGCAAGTGCAACGGCCTTACCGTGCTCGAGGTCGGTGACTCGGCGTTCGGCATGCCGGCGCGCATCTCGGCCACCGTGTACCCTGGCGGCAGCGGCATCGTCGATATCGAGCGCGAGGTCAACCTGGGCCAGCCGATCCACTCCAAGGGCGTGATGATCCTCACCGGCTACCTTGGCAGCCGCTACGCCCAGGAATTCCCCCTGGCGATCTCGGCGAGCATCGCCTTGGAGCAGTCCTATGGCTACGTCGATGGCGACAGTGCGTCGCTGGGCGAGGTGTGCACGCTGATCTCGGCCTTGTCGCGCACGCCGCTCAAGCAGTGCTTCGCCATCACCGGCTCGATCAACCAGTTCGGCGAAGTGCAGGCGGTAGGCGGGGTCAACGAGAAGATCGAAGGCTTCTTCCGCCTCTGCGAAGCGCGTGGCCTGACCGGTGACCAGGGGGTGATCATTCCGCGGGCCAACGTCGCCACGCTGATGCTCGACGAACGCGTGCTGCAGGCTGTCGAGGCCGGGCAGTTCCATGTCTATGCGGTGAAACAGGCCGACGAGGCGCTCAGCCTGCTGGTGGGCGAGGAGGCCGGTGTACTGGACGACCAGGGGCAGTTCACCGAGGGCAGCGTCAACGCCCGGGTGGTCGAGCGCTTGCGCGAAATCGCCGAGATGATCAGCGAGGAAGAAATCAAGGACGCCGAGAAGGAGCGCCTGGAGGAGATGGTGGCCCAGGCCAAGCCGGCCTGAGTCAAGAACCCGGCGCTGGCGGTCATGGCGACCGTTCAGCGCCGGTTTTCCAGCTGCGCCGTCGGTCTTCTATGCTGGAGCATAGGGACGGCAGTACGGTCAGGATGAAAACAGCCCGCTGGTGCGGGTTGAATTTCGCTTCGTGGAGGGGACGCGGCCATGCGCAACCTCAGCCTCACCCGCCAGTGCCTGGGCCTGGTGACCCGCATCGAATGCAGCATTCGCCCGCTGGCCGGTGACAACGGCATGTGGACGCTGCTGTTCGCCGCCGGCATGGCCGGCGAACAACCCTCGGCGATCAAGGCGCAAGGGCCGTTCCATGGGCCGCTGGTGGCCGAGTCGGTGCTCAACGCCATCGTCGACAGCCTGACCCTGCATGGCTACCAGGTGGCGGAGGACCCGCAGATCTGGTGCCTGCACCTGCAGGCGCAACTGCGGCGAATCAATGGCGAGCGCTGCCGCAATCTGGGGGACTACCAGTTCCATCCCGAAGGCTGAGGCACTCCGAGGCTGTTGCTGTCACAGGTGGCTGGCTATACTCGCCGTCGTTTTTTTGCCACCTGACGAGTCCCAACCCTCCATGGAACGTTTCCTCGAAAATGCGATGTATGCCTCGCGCTGGCTGCTCGCGCCCATCTACTTCGGCCTGTCCCTCGGCCTGCTGGCCCTGGCGCTGAAATTCTTCCAGGAAGTGGTCCACGTCCTGCCGAACGTCTTCGCCTTGAGCGAGGCGGACCTGATCCTGGTGATCCTCTCGCTGATCGATATGTCGCTGGTCGGCGGCCTGCTGGTGATGGTGATGATTTCCGGATACGAGAACTTCGTCTCGCAACTGGACATCGACGACAGCAAAGAGAAGCTCAACTGGCTGGGCAAGATGGACTCATCGTCGCTGAAGATGAAGGTCGCGGCCTCGATCGTGGCGATTTCCTCCATTCACCTGCTACGGGTGTTCATGGATGCCCAGAACATCTCCACCGACTACCTGATGTGGTACGTGATCATCCACATGACGTTCGTGGTGTCCGCCTTCTGCATGGGCTACCTGGACAAGCTGACCAAGCACTGAAGGTGCGCCTGGGATGGGCCGCATCTGACGAGCGGCGTCGGTAATCCCTTGTGAAATTGCCCGCCCTGTACAAAAAATGAGCACTCATGCGTGATCCCCTGCGTGAGGTGCTCTCATGAACCTGCATCAACTCAACACCGAGGCCCGGGCGGGCCATGTCGACGAACTCAACCTGATCGCCATCGAAGGGGGGGATTATCTGCTCGAAGCGCGGGTCAGTGGCCGTGCCCATCCGTTGGCCGACAATCGCGGCAAGCGCCTGCGGGTGCATTCGGTCGAGGACGCACGCCTGCTGCTGCAGGCGATTCCCCTGATGTCGATGAACCTGGTGCACTGGTCGGTGCAGGACGAGATGTGCGGCATGGGCACACACCCCGAAGAAGACCTCAAGGTGCCGATTTCCCAGCGTTCGGCCTGGTAGCTGCTTGCAGGCACCGCAGTGTGCTAGGCTGCTCGCCCTTTTCATCAAGGGCGCGGCTGCACTGCGCCCTGCAGTGGAGCACGACCATGTCCGAACTCAACCTGTCCACCGACGAAACCCGCGTCAGCTACGGCATCGGCCGCCAGCTGGGCGGCCAGCTGCGTGACAACCCGCCACCAGGCGTCAGCCTGGAAGCCATCCTGGCCGGCCTGACCGACGCCTTCAATGGCGCCGACAGCCGTGTCAGCGAAGCCGACCTGTCGGCCAGCTTCAAGGTCATCCGCGAAGTGATGCAAGCCGAAGCTGCCGCCAAGGCCGAAGCCGCCGCTGCCGCTGGCAAGGAATTCCTGGTCGAGAACGCCAAGCGTGACGGCATCACCACCCTGGCCTCGGGCCTGCAGTACGAAGTGCTGGCCGCCGGTGAAGGCGCCAAGCCGACTCGCGAGAGCAACGTACGTACCCACTACCACGGCACCCTGATCGACGGCACCGTGTTCGACAGCTCCTACGACCGTGGTCAGCCGGCCGAATTCCCGGTCGGTGGCGTGATCGCTGGTTGGACCGAAGCCCTGCAGCTGATGAACGCCGGCAGCAAATGGCGCCTGTACGTGCCGAGCGAGCTGGCCTACGGCGCCCAAGGCGTCGGCAGCATCCCGCCGCACAGCACCCTGGTGTTCGACGTCGAGCTGCTTGACGTTCTGTAATGCCACTGGGGCCGCTTTGCGGCCCATTCCGGCCGGTCCGGCGCCCCGGCAAGGCCGCTCCTACAGGGACATGCATTCCCATGTAGGAGCGGCCTTGTGCCGCGATCGAGGGCGAAGCCCTCGCCAGGTCGTCAGTTCCAATCTGTCCCCCCAGGGCGCAACGCCCGCGCATAGCAGAACAGAAACAGATTCCGCACCAGCTCCTTGAGCACGATCGGTTCGCTCGAACTCAGCCCGCTGAGGTCCAGGTCTCCCTGGTCGCGCAGTTCGTCCAGTGCTTCTTCCTCGAGCACCGCGCACACCTCACCGGTTTCCCGGTGCAGGATGCGCAGGTAGGGGTGGGGGCGGTCCAGCCAGGCGTCGATCAGATAAGTCATGGCTATTCTCCTTGGAAAGCTGTCCCAATGAGAATAATTCTTATTATCAAAATAGCAAGCGCCAATTGGCGGATTTTGTAATCAGACCTTACGCACGAACTCGGACTTCAGCTTCATGGCGCCGATGCCGTCGATCTTGCAGTCGATGTCGTGGTCGCCGTCGCACAGGCGGATGTTCTTGACCTTGGTGCCGACCTTGACCACCAGGGACGAGCCCTTGACCTTGAGGTCCTTGATCACGGTGACGGTGTCGCCGTCCTGCAGGACGTTGCCGACCGAGTCCTTCTTCACCACGTCGTCGCTGGCCGCCTCGGGTTCGCCGCTGGCCGACCACTCGTGGGCACACTCGGGGCAGATCAGCTGGGTGCCGTCCTCGTAGGTGTATTCGGAGTTGCATTTGGGGCAGGGGGGCAGCGTGCTCACTTCGGTTCCTTAAACAGACGGGGGGGTTAAAGCCCACATTGTATAAGGTTTTGCTGGCGAAGTGTTTTTGTCCGTACAAAAGCTTCGCGGGTAAACCCGCTCCTACAGGCTGCGCGATCCCTGTAGGAGCGGGTTTACCCGCGAAGAATCCAGCTCGGTCTGTCAGTGCGTACGCGCTACCGCAAACTCGCTCAGCTCGACCAAGGCATCCCGGTATTCGCTGGCCGGCAGCACTTCCAGGCACTCGATCGCCCGCTTGACGTACTCCCGCGCAAGCTCCGCGGTGTACTTCAGCGCACCGGATGCCTTCACCGCCTCGCGAATCTGCTCCAGGTCTTCCAGGCCACCCTTCTGGATCGCCTTGCGCACCAGCGCCGCCTGCTCCGGCGTGCCTTCGCGCATGGTGTAGATCAGCGGCAGGGTCGGCTTGCCCTCGGCCAGGTCGTCGCCGACGTTCTTGCCCAGGGCCTCGGCATCACCTTCGTAGTCGAGCAGGTCGTCGACCAGCTGGAAGGCGACCCCCAGGTGGTCGCCGAAGGTGCGCAGGGCTTCGCGCTGCGCATCGGTACCGCCGGCCAGGGCTGCGGCGCTGTGGGTCGAGGCTTCGAACAGCATCGCGGTCTTGCCGCGGATGACGTCCATGTAGACCTCCTCGGTGGTGCTGGCATCGCGCACGCGCGACAACTGCAGTACCTCGCCCTCGGCGATCACCCGGGTGGCCTTGGAGAGGATCTGCATGACCGGCATCGAACCCAGTTCGACCATCATCTCGAACGAGCGCGAATACAGGAAGTCGCCCACCAGCACGCTTGGCGCGTTGCCCCACAGGGCATTGGCGGTGGAGCGGCCACGGCGCATGCCCGACATGTCGACCACGTCGTCGTGCAGCAGGGTGGCGGTGTGCAGGAATTCGATGGTCGCGGCCAGCAGGCGCAGGTCGTCGCCCTCGCGGCCCAGGGCCTTGCCGCACAGCAGCACCAGCAGTGGGCGCAGGCGCTTGCCGCCAGCGGACGTGATATAGTCGCCGATCTTCGATACCAGCGGCACGCGCGAGGTCAGCTGCTTCTTGATGATCTC
Source organism: Pseudomonas sp. S31 (assembly GCF_016648105.1). Lineage (GTDB taxonomy): Bacteria > Pseudomonadota > Gammaproteobacteria > Pseudomonadales > Pseudomonadaceae > Aquipseudomonas. Next base: position 9,700 of record NZ_JACVVE010000016.1, read on the forward strand.
GTCGACGGCGCTGAAGTCGTCAGCTACCGCGCGGTAGAAGGTTTGGGGTTGCATCGGCTGCTCCATTGAGGTTGCGCGGCATGCTAGGTCGCGGGTACCGGTGTGTCAAGGCACGCTGCCCGTGGCCCGGGGCCGCCACTTGCAAGCAAAACCCGGGTTGCGTACAATCGCGCACCCTAACTTCCTGGGCAGCACCTGCCTTACGCAATTGCACCGGGCCGTTCCAGCCCAGTGCAGCCATGCCAGCCAATACTCATCATATAAAGCGCTGGGTGAGCAGGATTATCGGAGAAATACCATGTCTTACGCAGTAATCGTTACCGGCGGCAAGCAGTACAAAGTCGCTGAAGGTGAATTCCTCAAGGTCGAGAAGCTGGAAGTCGCCACCGGCGAATCCGTGACTTTCGACCGCGTTCTGCTGGTTGCCAACGGTGAAGAAGTCACCATCGGCGCACCAGTCGTCGCCGGCGCTAAAGTGGTTGCCGAAGTCGTTTCGCAAGGTCGTCACGATAAAGTACGCATCATCAAGTTCCGTCGCCGTAAGCACCACATGAAGCGTATGGGCCACCGCCAGTGGTTCACCGAGATCAAAATCACCGGTATCCAGGCTTAATCCCCTAGGTCCCCTGAATTTATTTGGAGAATTGAACCATGGCTCACAAGAAGGCTGGTGGTAGTACTCGTAACGGTCGCGACTCAGAATCGAAACGCCTTGGCGTGAAGATGTATGGCGGCCAGGTCATCAAGCCAGGCAACATCATCGTCCGTCAGCGCGGCACCGAATTCCACGCTGGCTACGGCGTTGGCATGGGCAAGGACCACACCTTGTTCGCCAAGATCGAAGGCGTGATCAAGTTCGAGAAGAAAGGCGAGTTCATGCGCCGTTACGTGAGCATCGTCGCCGCTTAATCGCGACGTCGCTCCAGAAGCCCCGTCATGCGACGGGGCTTTTTCGTTTGTGGTGAGCCTCTTGCAAAGCTGTTCGTATGGGCTGCCGGCGTTGGTTTCTACGGTCGTACGGGGCCGCCGCGCTCATTTTTGCAAGAGCCTCAGGGTTTGTGTCATTCAGCTCGTCGGTCGACGAGAGGCGGTTTTAGATGAAGTTTGTTGACGAAGTATCGATTCGGGTAAAGGCCGGTGACGGCGGTAACGGTTGCATGAGCTTCCGCCGCGAGAAGTTCATCGAGAACGGTGGCCCCAACGGTGGCGACGGTGGTGACGGCGGTTCGGTGTACATGGTCGCCGACGAAAACCTCAACACCCTGGTGGACTACCGCTATACCCGTCACCACGAGGCCCAGCGTGGCTCCAATGGTGGCAGCACCGATTGCACCGGCAAGAAGGGTGAAGACCTGTTCCTGCGTGTACCGGTGGGCACCACGGTGATCGATGCCACCACCCAGGAAGTGATCGGTGACCTGATCGCCCCCGGCCAGAAGCTGATGGTCGCCCAGGGCGGCTGGCACGGGTTGGGCAACACGCGCTTCAAGTCCAGTACCAACCGCGCCCCGCGCCAGACCACGCCAGGCAAGCCGGGCGACCAGCGTGACCTGAAGATGGAGCTCAAGGTGCTGGCCGACGTCGGCCTGCTGGGCTTGCCGAACGCCGGCAAGAGCACCTTCATCCGCTCGGTCTCGGCCGCCAAGCCGAAAGTCGCCGACTACCCGTTCACCACCCTGGTGCCGAACCTGGGCGTGGTCAGCGTCGACCGCTGGAAGAGCTTCGTCATCGCCGACATTCCAGGCTTGATCGAAGGCGCTTCCGATGGTGCCGGCCTGGGTATCCGCTTCCTCAAGCACCTGGCCCGTACCCGTGTGCTGCTGCACCTGGTCGACCTGGCGCCGTTGGATGAAAGCAGCCCGGCCGATGCCGCCGAAGTCATCCTCAACGAGCTGACCCAGTTCAGCCCGTCGCTGGTCGAGCGCGAGCGTTGGCTGGTGCTGAACAAGTGCGACATGCTGATGGACGACGAGCGCGACGAGCGGGCCAAGGAAGTCATCGAGCGCCTGCAGTGGGAAGGCCCGGTATACATGATCTCGGCCATCGCCAAGCAGGGCACCGAGCAACTCAGCCACGACCTGATGCGCTACCTCGAAGAGCGCGCCGACCGCCTGGCCAACGACCCGGCCTACGCCGAAGAGCTGGCCGACCTCGACCAGCGTATCGAGGACGAAGCCCGTGCCCAGCTGCAGGCGCTGGACGACGCGCGTACCCTGCGCCGTACCGGCGTCAAGAGCGTGCACGACATCGGCGACGACGATGGTTGGGACGATGATTTCGAGGACGACGAAGACGGTCCGGAAATCATTTACGTGCGCGACTGATCGGTTGCAGTACACTAAACGCCGCTCACTGGAGCGGCGTTTTTGTATCTACGGTATCTACAGATTCGACATAGGTTGGAAGAAGATGCGAAGCAAGGTGACAGGCGCCAAGCGCTGGGTCGTGAAGATCGGCAGCGCCCTGCTGACGGCCGATGGCAAGGGCCTCGACCGCGGCGCCATGGCCGTTTGGGTCGAGCAGATGGTGGCATTGCGGGAAGCGGGCGTTGAACTGGTACTGGTTTCCTCCGGGGCCGTGGCCGCTGGCATGAGCCAGTTGGGCTGGACCTCGCGACCGAGCGCGATGAACGAGCTGCAGGCTGCCGCCTCGATCGGCCAGATGCGCCTGGTGCAGGCCTGGGAGTCGAGCTTCGGCGAGCACGGCAAGCACACCGCGCAAATCCTCCTGACCCATGACGACCTGTCCGACCGCAAGCGTTACCTCAACGCCCGCAGCACCCTGCGTACCTTGGTCGACCTGGGCGTGGTGCCGGTGATCAACGAGAACGACACGGTGGTCACCGACGAGATCCGCTTCGGTGACAACGACACCCTCGCGGCGCTGGTGGCCAACCTGGTCGAGGCCGACCTGCTGGTGATTCTCACCGACCGCGACGGCATGTTCGATGCCGACCCGCGCAACAACCCCGAGGCCCAGCTGATCTACGAGGCCCGTGCCGACGATCCGGCGCTGGACGCCGTGGCCGGCGGTACCGGTGGTGCCCTGGGCCGTGGCGGCATGCAGACCAAGCTGCGCGCCGCGCGCCTGGCCGCCCGTTCCGGTGCCCATACCATCATCATCGGTGGGCGCATCGAGCGCGTGCTCGACCGCCTCAAGGCTGGCGAGCGCCTGGGCACGTTGCTGTCGCCCGAGCGCGGCATGCTCGCGGCGCGCAAGCAATGGCTGGCCGGCCACCTGCAGACCCGTGGCACCCTGGTGCTCGACGCCGGTGCCGTGCAGGCCCTGCGCCAGGCCAACAAGAGTCTGCTGCCGGTCGGCGTGAAGACCGTGCAGGGCAGCTTCCGCCGTGGCGAGATGGTGGTCTGCGTGGGCCCGGACGGGCTCGAAGTCGCCCGTGGCCTGGCCAACTACAGCGCCCTGGAAGCGCAGAAGATCATTGGCCAACCGTCCGATGCGATCGAGTCGGCACTGGGCTACATCGCCGAGCCGGAGCTGGTGCACCGCGACAACCTGGTGCTGGTATGAAGTCGCTCAAGCGTGTGATCGCCCTGGCAGCTTTGGCGCTGCCCATGCTGGCTGGCGCCGAGGAAATCGGCCAGGTTTCCACCGTGTTCAAGTTCCTCGGGCCGAACGACCGCATCGTGGTCGAGGCGTTCGACGATCCCAAGGTCGAGGGTGTGACTTGCTACCTGTCGCGGGCCAAGACTGGCGGGGTCAAGGGTGGCTTGGGGTTGGCCGAGGACCGTGCCGAGGCCTCGATTGCCTGCCGTCAGGTCGGGCCGATCAACTTCAAGGGTGAGCTGAAGGATGGCGAGGAGGTGTTCAAGGAGCGCACCTCGCTGGTGTTCAAGACCATGCAGGTGGTGCGTTTTCTCGACAAGAAGCGCAACACGTTGGTGTACCTGGTGTACAGCGACCGCATGATCGAGGGCAGCCCGCAGAATGCGGTGACGGCGATTCCGATCCTGCCTTGGGCGCAGTGATAGGTTTTCAGATGCTGGGAGGCCTTTGGCCTCCATCGCGGCGCAAGGCCGCTCCTACAGGGGAATGCATATCCCTGTAGGAGCGGCCTTGTGCCGCGATGGGCCGCAAAGCGGCCCCGGCTATCTCAAGCCAACTCTTCAGCCTCATCCTCACGCACGATCGCCTTCACCTCATCCAGACGGCTGATGAACTTCCAGTCCGCTTCGTCGATGTAGATGCCATTCGGCCCGCTGCCACCTTCCAGGTCGATCGCCACCCGCGCCGACACCTGCGGCTTGACGCTCGCCAGGATCGGCACGAAGCCCAGCTGCAGGCTGGTTTCCAGCAGTGCCGCCTGGTTGCGTTCGTCGATGTCCGCGGCCTCGTCGAGGTAGTAGGGCAGGCGAATACGCCCGGCCAGGTCGCGGTCCATCAGGTGCAGCAACAGGTACATGTTGGTCAGCGCCTTGATGGTCATGGTGGTGCCGTTGGACGCGGCGCCGTCGATGTCGGCGTGGATCACCGGCTGGCTATTGATCTTGGTGATCTCGAAGGCCAGCTCGAACAGGTCCTTGAGGCCCAGCTGGTTGTGGTTGGCCGCCACCAGCCGTGCCAGGTATTCCTTGGCCTCTTCGTTCTTGTGATCCTGCTCGGCACTCTGGGTCAGGTCGAACACCGACAGGGTCTCGCCTTCCTCGTACTGGCCAGCGCTGTGGATGATCTGGTCGATGTGCTTGAGCGCTTCCTTGTTCGGCGCCAGGACCACGCGGAAGCTTTCCAGGTTGGACACCTGGCGCTTGTTGATCTCGCGGTTGAACAGCGCCAGCTGGTGCTCGAGGCTGTCGTAGTCGCTGCGGATGTTGCGCAGGGTCCGGGCGATGTCGGTCACTGCGGCGCGGCGCGCCTTGGCCAGGGTCAGGGCCTCGTCGGTGCGGTGGGCATAGGCGTTCACCAGCAGCTGCAGGCGGCGCTCCATGTCGTCTTCGCTGTCGAACTTGGCCACGCCCTTTAGGCGCACCTGGGCGTACAGCGCCTCGATCTGGTTGTCGACCCGCTGCAGGCTCTGCCAGGCGTCCTGGTAGTCGTTGAGCAGCGGCAGCAGGTTGTCCATCGAGTCGTCGATGGCTTCCATGAACGGCGTGCCGAACGGCAGGTCGGCCGGCAGCAGCTGGCGGCGGCGCAGGGCGTCTTCGAGGGTGCGTTGCTTGGCTTCGAGGTCGGCGATCTGGCGGCCCACCAGCTGCAGCTTGGCCGACAGCTGCTGGACGCGCTCGGTGAAGGCGTCGCTGGAGCGCTTGAGTTCGTCCTGGGCGGCTTCCAGTTGCGCCAGTTGCTCGAGCTTCTCCGGCTCTTCGGCCGACAAAGTCTCGCTGCGGCGGTAGTCTTCCAGGGCTTTCTGCGCGTCCAGCACCTGCTGGTACAGCGCTTCGGTCTGGGCCTTGGAGGCGGTGCGGTCCGCGGCGACCGACTGCTGGGTCTTGAGCTGCTTGAGCTCTTTCTCCAGGCGCTCCTTCTGGTCGCGCAGGGCGGCGCGGTCGGCCAGGGCCTGCAGCGCCGGCGGGTCGATGTGCGACAGGTCGATGGAGATGCCTGGCGCCTCGAAGCGTTCGCCCTTGAAGCTGTCGAGCACCGCCTCGAGGGATTTCACCCACAGGTCGCTGTCGTCCAGTTCGATGCCGCGATCACCCAGCGGCAGGCTGAACAGCGCGCCGTTGAACAGGCGCATCAGGCGGTCGACGTCTTGTTGCGAGAACTCTTCGCGCAGGCGGGCGTAGCTGTTGTTGTCGGCGTGGTCGAGCTGCTGCTTGACCTGCTTGACGCGTTTTTCCAGGTCGCGCACACGCTCGTCGAGGTCTTCGGCAGAGAACTGCCGTGACTGGGCGAGGGCACCGGCCAGCTCGTCGTGGGCGTCCTTGGCCGCCAGCAGTGCCTGTTCCAGCACCTTGGCGTCCTCGACCAGGGCGAAGCGGTGCTTGAGCACCGACAGCTCGCCAAGCCAGCGCTGGATGCCGGTGATCTCACGCTCCAGGCGCATCAGCTCCTGGGTGCCGCCGCGTTGGTCGTTCTGCAGGCGGTCCTGCTCGCCGCGGAAGTGCTCGGCCTGGATGACCAGCTCTTCCTTGCGCGCCATGGCGTATTCCTGCCAGGTACCCAACAGGTTGTCGAGCACGGGCGAGAGACGGTGCAGCTTGCCGCGCAGAATGTCGCGCTGGGCCACGCCGCCGGCCAGGGCCTCGACCAATGGGCCTGCGGCGACCAGGGCGTTGTAGTCCTGCTCCATGCGGCGCACGTCGCGGAAGGCCTCCTCGCAGGCGGCGATGTAGTCGACGCTGCCCGAGCGCAGGCTGTGCTCGAAGGCGTCGAGGAACAGCTGCTTGAGCTTGGCGGCGGTGATCTCACGCATGTGCAGCAGGTTGATGAACAGCGCGCGGAAGGTCTTCAAGCTCTGCTCGCTGGTCGAGCGCAGCGGAATCAGGGTCAGGTCCAGCGGCACCGAGGTGTGGCCGCCGACCAGCAGCCGGCGCAGTTCGTCCGGCTTGAGCTCGTAGGCCTTCAGGCCCAGGCGCTCGAGGTTGGTGAACAACTCCTTCTGGCGCAGGCAGGTGTCGTTCTTCTGGTAGTGGGCCAGGTCCAGTTCGCCCTTGTAGGCGAAGAACTGGTGGCCGAAGCCGCCACCGGGGCCGCGACCGACCACGCCGATCACGTGCGGGCCGTGGGGCAGGTTCAGCTCGCAGAGAATGTACGAAGTGTCGCTGGCGAAATAGAACCGGCGCGATTGCTCCAGGCTGTACTTGCCGAAGCTCATGTCGGACATGCGCGCCAGGATCGGGAACTGCAAGGCGTTGATCGATGCCGATTTACCCAGGTTGTTGGCGCCGTAGACCGACAGCGGGTGCTCCAGGGGGAACAGGCCGAGGCTGTAGCCGGCGGTGTTGAGCAGTGCGAAGCGGCGGATGCCGTAGCGTTCCTGGCTCATGCGTCAATCTCCTGTTGCTCTTCGCGAATCGCCCGGGCCAGGGCGTCCTCTTCGCTTTCTTCGCCCTCGAACGGGCTGAGGTCGAGCGGGTCGTCGGTACGGTTGAGTTGTTCGGGGCTTTCTTCCTCCACCAGCACCGGGGTTGGCAGTGGCAGGTCGCTGTGCAGGCTGGCAGCCAGGTCGCGGTCCTGCTGCACCGACAGGCACACATCGAGGAACCGGTGCATCGGCGGCAGGAAGCGGTAGATGCCGCCTTCTTCGTGGGCGAAGCCGAGCTGGGTCATGCGGCGCATGATCTTTTCTTCCAGCTCGTCGACGGTCTGCACTTCGGCCTGCAGGAACAGGTCGCGGTACTTGTCCAGTAGCGAAGGCAGCTCGTCGCGGCCGATGCTGCCGCCGTCGAGCACGGCCATCGGGTCGCGGCCCTGGTCGGCCAGGTGCTCGACCAGGATGAAGGTGAACAGCGACAGGCGCTGTGCGGTCTTGTTGACCTGCGCGGCGGCCTGCTCGGGGACGAAGTAGTAGAAGCCGCGGGTGTCGCACACCAGCTCGAAGCCCAGGGCCTTGAACAGGGTGCGGTACTGGTCCTGGAAGTTCGACAGCTGGGCGTACATTTCAGGGTCGCGGCGGCTGACGTGGAAGCCCTTGAACAGCTCGCGGAAGATCGGCGCGAGCTGGGGCAGTTCGGAGAGATCAAGATGCATTGGCTGGGCTCGCGTTGGTTTCAGGTTGCGCTTCGCGGCTGGACGTCAGGGCGAAGGAGCGCAGGCTGACCAGGTGTTCCTGGGTGCTGTACTCGCGGCGCTCGAGGCGCTCGCGCTTGAAGCGTTTCTCACGCGACAGGCGCGAGAACCAGTACAGCAATTCGTCGGTGGCGCCCTCGGGCTCCTGGTCCAGCAGCCAGACCATCAGGTCGGGCAGCGGCAGGGCGTCCTCGCAGCGCTCGAGCATTTCCTTGACCGTGCGCGGCGCGCGCGGCAGGGGGCCTTTCTGGGCCTTGTGCGCCTTGGGGAAGCGCGCCGGCTTGGGCTCGAAGCGGGCCAGGGCGTAGACGTACGCCTCGACCTGGCTGGCGCTGCCGAGGAAGGTGCTCTGCGGGCGGGTGAACAGCGGCATGGCGGCCTGTGGCACGGCGTCGATGCCCTTGCGCCGGATCACCGACAGGGCCAGCGCGGCGCCACGGGTCACGGCGTTGTGCCGGCGCGCTTCCTCGCGCAACGGCAGCAGCAGTTCGCGGGCATGGCGCAGGGTCAGCTGGGCGCTGGTCTGCATTTCGAGGATGCGCGCATGGGTGCGCAGCAGCATGTCGTCGTCGACCAGGTGGCCCAGGCGGGCCTGCTCGCCGAGCAGTTTCAGCAGCACGGTCTCGACCTTGCGCACGCCCTGCTCGAAGGCGCCGTCGGCGTTGACCAGCTGGATCATCGGCTCGACGTACTCATCCCAGGTGGCCAGGACTTCTGCATAGCGCTGGCGCAGCGGGATCTGCCGGTTGCTGGTCTTGGCCCGCTCGGCCACGGCGACCAGGGCCTGTTCGTCGTTGTCGAGCTTCTTGAGCACGTCGCGCACGCGCATGTCGAGCAGGCGCAGCTGGCGCGCCAGGTCGTCGCTGTCGCGGTTGTCGAAGGCGTCCTGGATATGCCCGGCCAGGCGCTCGAGGTGGCGCAGGTAGGCTTCGATCTCCAGGCACAGGCCCAGGCGGTGTTCGCGGCGCAGGTAGGCGAGGAAGTCGTGGATCTGGGCATTGAGCTCGAAGCGGTTCGGGCTCTTGGCCACCGGCACGAGGATGTCCAGGCGGATCCACACATCGAGCAGCTGGGTGATGTCCTGCGGGGTGCTTTCCACCTGCTGGCGGCCCAGTTGCTGGCGCAGCTCGACCAGGCTCAGGGTGCCCTGGTCGAAACGCTCGCACAGCGGCTCGATGAGGGCCCAGTGTTCGGCTAGGGCGCGCAGGACGCGCTTGGGTTCGATCATTGGCGTCGACTCGTTGCCAAGTAAAAGGGGGCGATTGTACTGCATCCTAGGGGGAGGATTTCACCCCTTGGTCTGTAATGAGGCATAACCCTCGCTGCGGTGGGGGATTTGCTGGCCTTTTCGCGGGTAAACCCGCTCCTACAGGCTGTGCGCAGATCCCTGTAGGAGCGGGTTTACCCGCGAATAGGCCGGTCCAGGCAGCAATTTTCTGCCGACCTGTTGCGGCGCTGGCCCTCCAACGGCGTTAGAATGCCCGACTGACTTCACCCCCCGGATACCCGTGCCTTGCTAACCGAGCCCCGCCGCCGCGCCTACCTTTCCGCCATGCAAGTGGTGCATTGGCTGCCGCGTGCCGAACTGCCGTTCGCTGCGCCCTCGCGCCCCGAGCTGCTGCTGCCTCAGGCACCGGTCGAGGAGATCGATTTCGAGCCTCGGCCAGCGGCGCCCGTCGCCAGCGAGGCAGCGGTCGCGCCGCAGGCGCGTTCCGTGGAGCGTCCGAAGATCGAGGTCCCGCGCCCTGCCAGCCTGGCCAAGCCCGCTGCCAAGGTGGCCGAGGCCGAGCAGGAGGCCCCCGCCCCACGCCCAGCCCCGGTGCCGCCACCGCGCTTCGCCTTGCAGCTTTTGCGTGCCGGGCGTTGCCTGCTGCTGGTGGAGCTCGCCACCGGCCAGCCGTTCCAGAGCCGCGACCCGTCCTACCTGCTGCTCAAGGACATGCTGCGCGCCGCCGGCCTGCCCGATGCCCCGCAGATCATCGGCGAGCCGGTGCGTTGGCCGTTGCTGGTGCGTGGCAACATGGACCAGGGCCCGGATGCGGCCCGTGATTTTGTCCAGGGCTTCATCCAGGCGCGCCTGGAAGAGTCGCCCAGTGCCTGCCTGTGGCTGATCGGTCTGCCGGCCCTGCGCTTTGCCGGCAATGTCGAGGCCGAGGCCTACTACCAAGAACTCAAGGTCGACGGCCTCGGCGATGCCTGGGCCGTGCCAGGCCTTGAACTGTTGATGGACGAGCCGCAGCGCAAGGCGGACGTCTGGAAAGCCATGCGCCAGCTGATGGCGCGCTGGAAGAGCGTTGAATGAGTGACTCGATCAGTTTCCGCCCGATGACCGAGGCGGATCTGGATGCCGTGCTTAAAATCGAATATGCCGCGTTCAGTCATCCCTGGACCCGGGGGATTTTCCAGGACGCGCTCAAGTCCTACGAAGTCTGGTTGATGTTCGACGGCCAGCAACAGGTGGGCCACGGGGTGATCAACGTGATCATCGACGAGGCGCACCTGCTCAACATCACCGTCAAGCCCGAGAACCAGGGCTGCGGCCTGGGCCTGCGCCTGCTTGAGCACCTGATGGCCCGAGCCTTCCAGCTCAATGGACGCGAATGCTTCCTCGAAGTGCGCGCCAGCAACCAATCGGCCTATCGCCTGTACGAGCGCTACGGATTCAACGAGATAGGCCGCCGCCGCGATTACTACCCGATCGCCGGTGGCCGCGAAGATGCCCTGGTCATGGCTTGCACCCTGCTCGAAGAGTGACTTGACTGCTTCTCAGTGCTCGCGCGCCTGGCGCGGGCGGGGGAGGGGCGATGCGCAGGATGGTGCTGGCGGCAATGATCGTGGCGGGCGCGGCTCAGGCTGACGAGCGCGACCTGTGGATGTTCGCCCAGTGGGCGGGGGATCACCAGACTCGGCCGTTTCGCGAAATGCTGGTGGATGCCCGGCTCTACGGCGTGGTGCCGATTCACCAACTGCTGCGCTCGGCCTCGGACTGGAAGCAATGCCACGCTTCGCCGTTCGCGGTGCCGCCGGTCGGCAACTGGCCCGCAGTGCGCTCGACCCTGTCGCTGGTGCAGACCCTGGGTCGAGAGGGCATCCTGGGTGAATTCGAAGTGGTATCGGCTTACCGCGACCCGCCACTGAATCGCTGCGCCGGTGGCGCGGTGGCCAGCGCCCATACCCGCGCCTTCGCTGTCGATATCCTGTTGCCCGCCTGGGCCGATCCCAATCCATTGTGCCGGTTCTGGCAGCAGTATGGGCAGACCTGGAACATGGGCTTGGGCCGCTATCCGAGTGGGCGCATCCATCTCGATACTGCGGGTTACCGGACCTGGGGTGGCGATGGCGGTGCCGAGTCGTCGTTCTGCGTGAAGCGCAAACCGGCCGGTTAGTGTTTTCTGCAGGCAAAGAAAAAGGGCTTACCTTGCGGTAAGCCCTTTGACTTGTTTGGTGGCTACACAGGGACTTGAACCCCGGACCCCAGCATTATGAATGCTATGCTCTAACCAACTGAGCTATGTAGCCGATGGCGCGCATTATTCTCTTGCGGCGCCTTGCTGTCAACACTCATTCGAAAAAAAATTTGCACGCTTTCAAAAACTTAGCCGCCGGGCACTGCTTCAGCGGGCGATCAGCCATTGGCCGAGCAGGCTGTGCAGTTGCAAGTGCTGCTCCGCAGCCAGCTTGGCCAGGGTTTCTTCGCTGCGGTCGAGGTTGAAGGTTCCCGATACCCGCCGATAGACGGCCTGTTCGTTCCACAGTGCCAGGCGCTGGCCCTGGTGGCCGGCAAGGCGTTCCAGCACATCGCCCAGAGGCATGTCGTGGGCTTGCAGATAACCCTTGCGCCAGGCGATTGCGGCCGCGGCGTCGGTTTTTTTCACCGCGTCGATATGGGCGTCGTTGAAGGTGACCCGTTCGCCACTGGAAACCATGCGCTGGTCGCCGCCCTGGATGACCATGGCCTTGCCGCTCAGGACCGTCAGTTCGTTATAGCCAGCGTGCCGGGCGACCGTCAGCCGGGTGCCGTACACCTGGATGCGCGCATCGGCGACTTCGATCTCCATCGCACGGCCATCGAGCATCACTTCCACGTCGACCTGGCCCTGCACCAGGTGCAGCAGCCGGGTGCGCCCGCGCAGGTCGACGTTCATGGCGCTGGCGCTGTCCAGGTGCAGGGTCGAGCCATCGGTCAGGCGCACACTGCGCCGCTCGCCGACGTCGGTGTGCAGTTCGCTGCCCAGGCGCTGCATCAGCGGCCAGTACAGGTAGGCCAACGCGCCGAGTACCAGCAGGAACAACAGTGCCAGGCATTTGCCCAGCCGGCTGCGACGCGCCTTGATCAGCCGCGGTCGAGGGCGGGCAGGCGGTGCGGGCTGCAATTGCTGCCAGCAGGCCTCGAGCTCGGCATAGGCATGGGCATTGAGCGGGTCCTGGCACCAGGCACCGAAGGCCTGGCGCGTCTGCGCGTCGCAACCCGGCTGGCGCAGCACTGAAAACCAGCGCAGTGCCTCTTGTTGAGGATCGGGTTGGGGCTGGGGCTGCACGGCGGACATAGGGCTCATGGCGACGGCTCGCTGAAGGTGGGCGTTTCGCCCAGCGATAACGGAGTGACAGGCTGAGGATGCTAAATATATTGAGAACCATTTACAAGTATGTAGGGCGTGAGCGGCAAATAAAGGTAGCTATGTATCTATTTGTTTCCCGATAATCGGATCCCAACCCGCGGACGGAGAACAAAGCCAATGGCGATCAGCAGCGCCTCCTCGGCTTCAACCAACGGCACGGCCAGCCAGGCCAGCCCGTTGGTGATGCGCATCATCACCTTCTGTGCCCTGGCGCACCTGACCAACGACTTGATCCAGTCGGTGCTGCCAGCGATCTACCCGATGCTCAAGGCCAGCTACAACCTGAGCTTCGCGCAGATTGGCATGATCACCCTGACATTCCAGATCACCGCTTCGCTGCTGCAGCCGTGGGTCGGTTTCTTCACCGATCGTCGGCCCACGCCAAACCTGCTGCCGGTCGGCACGTTGTGCACCTTGGTCGGCATCGTGATGCTGGCGTTCGTCGGCAGTTTCCCGATGATCCTGCTGGCCTCGGCACTGGTGGGCATCGGCTCGTCCACCTTCCACCCGGAAACCTCGCGGATTGCCCGGCTGGCGTCCGGTGGGCGTTTCGGCCTGGCCCAGTCGACCTTCCAGGTGGGCGGCAACACCGGTTCCGCGCTGGGCCCGCTGCTGGCGGCGGCCATCGTCATTCCTTTCGGCCAGACCCATGTGGCCTGGTTCGGCGTGGTCGGCCTGGCGTTCTTCGGGGTGACCTTGATGCTGCGCCGCTGGTACAAGGAACACCTCAACCAGGCCAAGGCGCGCAAGGTGGTGCAGGCGACCCATGGCATCTCCCGTCAACGGGTGATCGCGGCATTGATCGTGCTGGGGCTGCTGGTGTTCTCCAAGTACTTCTACATGGCCAGCTTCACCAGTTACTTCACCTTCTACCTGATCGAGAAGTTCCAGCTCTCGGTGGCCAGCTCCCAGCTGCACCTGTTCCTGTTCCTTGGCGCGGTGGCGGCCGGGACCTTCTTTGGCGGGCCGATCGGTGACCGTATCGGGCGCAAGGCGGTGATCTGGTTCTCGATCCTGGGCGTGGCCCCGTTCACCCTGGCATTGCCCTACGCCGACCTGTTCTGGACCACCGTGCTCAGCGTGGTGATCGGCTTCGTTCTGGCCTCGGCGTTTTCCGCCATCGTGGTCTATGCCCAGGAGCTGGTGCCTGGCAGCGTGGGCATGATCGCCGGGATCTTCTTCGGCCTGATGTTCGGCTTCGGCGGCATCGGTGCGGCGCTGCTGGGCTACCTGGCGGACCTGCGCGGGATCGAGTATGTGTATGGGCTGTGCTCGTTCCTGCCATTGTTCGGCTTGCTGGCGGTGTTCCTGCCCAATACCAGCAAGCGCTGAGATCGCTGGGGCTGCTTTGCAGCCCATGGCATTTGACGATAGTGGCACCCTTCGCCTAGAGTGCCGCCTCTTCCAAACCCTTCCATAGCAGCCACCGCAATGCGCCGTATCCAGTCCCTACCTCGCACCCGCCAGCCTGCCCTGCAGGCCCTGCGTCGTGCCTGGCCGAGCGACACGGTACTGAAGCGGCGGCGCAGCGTGCTGTTCGCCTTCACCTTCTCGCCACACTTCGGCCTGATCTGACCCCGCCCGCGCGTCGTCCGCCTGGGCGTCTGCATTTGCGCGTCTTTTCAGTTGTCGAGGAAGTGGTACATGAACATGCGTTTGCTGGCGGGCTTGTTGTTCGCCGTGTCGGTGGTGGGCTTCAGCCTGGGGGCCAGCCTGCCGCTGGTATCGTTGCGCCTGCACGAGGCCGGGGCCGGAACCCTGGAGATCGGCGTCATCTCGGCGATTCCCGCCGCAGGCATGATGCTGTCGGCGTTCCTGGTCGACGCCTGTTGCCGCTACCTGACCCGGCGCACCATCTACCTGCTGTGCTTCAGCCTGTGCACCGTCAGCATCGCCTTGCTCGAGTCGGCGTTCGATTCGCTGTGGCTGTTGGCGGTGTTGCGCCTTGGGCTGGGTCTTGGTATGGGCATCGCGATCATCCTTGGCGAGTCCTGGGTCAACGAGCTGTGCCCGGACCACAACCGCGGCAAGATCATGGCCTTGTACGCCACCAGCTTCACTGGCTTCCAGGTGCTTGGCCCGGCGTTGTTGGCGCTGCTCGGTGCCGACAGCCCATGGATCATCGGCGTGGTCACCGCCTGCTATGGCCTGGCCCTGCTGTGCATCCTGCTGACGGTGCCCAACGATCATGTGGAGCATGGCGAGGAGGGTGACAAGAGCTTCGGCCTGGCCGGCTTCTTCCGCGTGGCCCCGGCGCTATGCGTGGCGGTGCTGTTCTTTTCCTTCTTCGATGCCGTGGTGCTGTCGCTGCTGCCGGTGTACGCCAGCAGCCATGGTTTCGCCGTGGGCGTCGCGGCGTTGATGGTGACGGTAGTGTTCGCCGGTGACATGGTGTTCCAGTTGCCGCTCGGCTGGCTGGCCGACCGCGTCGAACGCACCGGGTTGCACCTGGTGTGCGGGTTGGTGGCGATGGCCATTGGCATCGCCTTGCCCTGGCTGCTGGACGTGGCCTGGCTGCTGTGGCCGATGCTGGTGCTGCTGGGAGCTGTGGCAGGGGCCATCTATACCTTGGCGCTGGTGTTGATTGGCCAGCGTTTCAAAGGCCAGGACCTGGTCACGGCGAATGCCAGCGTGGGTTTGCTGTGGGGTGTGGGCAGCCTGGTCGGGCCACTGGTCAGTGGTGCGGCGATGGACGTGGCGCCCCATGGCCTGCCGATGGCGCTGGCGTTGATGGCGGGATTGTTCGTGTGTTTCGCCCGGCAGTCGTATCGGCGGGCGGGGCGGTTGCCGGCGGTGGTGGATTGAGGCATTTGGGCTGTCTGCACCGGCCTCTTCGCGCCGAACCGCCGCGAAGAGGCCGGGACAGGCAACCGCGATCAGAAGCTCGCGCGCAAGGTCACCGACATGTTGCGCGGGTCCCCCCAGTAATACCCGGTCGCCGTGGTGCCGATCTGCCGGTAGTACTTGCGATCGAAAATATTGTTGGCGTTCAACTGCACCGAATAGTTGTCGTTGAACCGGTAGCTGGCCATGGCGTTGTACACCGCGTAGCCCGACTGGGTGGCCTTGGCCGTGCCGCTCTTGCTGTAGATGTCGCTCTGCGCCTGCACGCCGCCGCCAATGGTCCAGGCATCCAGCGCACCGGGCAGGCGGTAGCTGGTGAACAGGCGCAGCATGTGCTCGGGGTCGGTGGTACGGAGGGCATTGCCGTTGGTTTCGGCGGTGTTCTTCACGTACTCGGTGGTGTTGTAGGTGTAGCCACCGGTGAGCTGCCAGCCCGGCAGCACCTCGCCGGAGATCTCCAGGTCGACGCCTTCGCTGCGGCTTTTGCCCGAAGCGATCTTGCAATAGCCGGTGCCGCCGTTGCAGCCGATCGGCACCGACAGGTCATCGATCGGCGTGCCTACCTGGTTGATGCGGAAGTACGCCAGCGACGCATTCAGCCGACCCTCGTAGAACTCGCCCTTGATCCCGGTCTCGTAAGCCTCGCCGACGATCGGGTCGAGCACCTTGTTGTTCTTGTCGACCACCGTCTGTGGGTTGAATATCTCGGTGTAGCTGGCATACACGCTGAAATTGTCATCGAGGTCGTAGATCAGTGCGGCGTACGGCACGATCTTCTCGTCGACGCTGAATTTGCCATTGGCGCCGGTGTTGTTTTCCTGCTCGTAGTCGTACCAGTTGGCGCGCGCGCCGATGATCGCGGTGAGCGGGTCGGCCAGCGAGATACGCCAGGTCGCATGCACCGCTTCCTGGGTGGTGCGGGTGCGCACCGGGTGCGGGATATCGGTGATGGTCGGCTCGGCCAGGCTGGTCTTCGGGTCCCATTCGCGGATATCGAAGACGTCCGAGAACACCACGCGGTTGGTGCCGGAGGCGTACGAATCGTTGCGGATCCGCTCCACACCGACCATCAGCTCATGGGTGCGGCCGAACAGTGCGAAGGGGCCGTTGAGCGTGGCACTGAGGTTGTTCTGCAGGCTCTCGCCGCCATCGCCCTCGGTCACCTGGTAGTTCATCAGGTAGGGGTTGGTGGTGCTGGCGCGGGTCATGTAGGTCTGCTTGAAACCGTTGTTGTCCAGCTCGAAGTGGCTACGCAGGGCCATCAGCTTGAGCGTCCAATCGTTGTCGAAACGGTGCTCGAGCTCGGCGTAGGTGTTCAGGTTGCTGCGGTCCCAGCGGTTCCATTCGGCGCCCAGGTAGGTGCTGCGCCCCAGATCCAGCGGCGAGCCGTCGAAATCGGCGGGCAGGTTGCCCCAGGCGCCGGTGGCGTCGAGCTTGGTCCACTCCAGGCCGGTGGTCAGGGTGGTGCGTTCGTCCAGGTCGAAGGCCAGGGAGCCGGCGAAGGCTTCCTTGCGCTCCATGCGCGAATCCTGGAACAGGTCGCGGTCGTCGTGTACGGCGATCACCCGGCCGCGCACGTTGCCGGTTTCGGTCAGCGGCCCGGAAATGTCGGCCACATAGCGCTGCGCGTTCCACGAGCCCAGGGTCACCGTGCCGGAAGCCTGGAAGTCATAGGTCGGGCGCTTGCGCACCAGGTTGACCGTGCCCGACGGGTTGCCGGCGCCGCGCAGCATGCCTGTGGCGCCGCGCAGCACTTCGGCGCGGTCGATGAAGGCAGAGTCGCTCTGGATGAACGAGCCGCCGCCACTGCTCTGCACCACGGTGGCGCCGTCGTACTGGATGGCGTCGATCTGGAAGCCGCGTGAGTAGTACTGCACGCGCTCGCTGTCGGTGTAGTTCACCACCACCCCAGGGGTCTGCTCCAGCAGGTTGGTGAGGTTGGTGATGTTCTGGTCTTCGATGCGCTGGCGGGTGATCACGCTCACCGACTGCGGGGTGTGGCGCAGGGTTTGCGGCATCTTGCCGATGGTCACCGCGCCGGTGGTGTAGGAACCGCTGTGCTCGGTGGTTTCGCCCAGACGGTTGCTGGAGATGCTGGTGGCGCCCAGCTCGAGGGCGCTGCCGGCGTCCATGGCGGGAATCAGCAAGAAGCTGTTGTCGCCTTCCTGCTGCACCTGCACGTCGCTGCCCTGGAGCAGGATCGACAGCGCTTCGGCACCTTCATGGCGGCCCTGCACCCCTCGGGTGGTCTTGCCTTGCAGGCCGCTGGCGTCGAATGACAGGCTGAGCCCGCCTTGGCGCGCCAGTTGATCCAGGGCCGGGGCCAAGGGACCGGCCGGGATGTTCCAGTCGATCTGTTGATGCTGGCCAGCGGGCGCTGCCAGGGTCATGGCCGGCAATGCCAGGCCGCTGCCAAGGCCGAGGCCGAACACGGCGGCGCGCACGGCATGGCGCAGCGTGGCGTTGCAAGGGGAAAACGGGTGAATCATGGACCGCTCCTGAAGGTTTCGTAGACCACTTTTCGGGCTTTGTTCCCTTCAGGCCGCACGAGAATGAGATTCCACCTCATTCTTTTTCAGATTTTTTTCACGCGGCACCGATGCTGACCCAGTAGCGGGTGCGGTAGTCGATACGTACCGGCAGGCTGCGCGCCAGTAATTGCAGGATCTGTTCGGTATCACCTAGCTGGTAGGTGCCGGACACTTTCAGCTCGGCTACTTCCGGGGCGCAGCGCAGCAGGCCGGGGCGATAGCGCGACAGTTCGCTGACGAACTCGGCCAGTGGCATCTGTTGCACGCTGAGCACGCCGTCGGTCCAGCCCCAGGGGTCTGCGTGCAGGTCGGTCAGCGGGTGGGCCTCGCCCGCCGCGACCTGCAGGACTTCGCCGGCACCCACCCGACGCGCGGCGGGAGAGTGGGGAAACAACGTGACCTCGCCCCGGCGAACCGCCAGCAGCAGGCCCCGGTCGTTTTCACGCAGCAGCAATTGGCCGTTGCGGGTGCCCAGCGCGCCGAAACGGGTGTTGACCTGGAACGGGCGATTGTCTGCGGCATTGCTGTCCAGGCTCACCTCGCCACGTACCAGGGTCAGTTCGCGCTGCTCGGCGCTGTAGCGCAGGTCGATGGCGCTGGCCGTGTTGAGCTGGATGCGGCTGCCATCGCTGCCCTGTACCTGCCGGCGCTCGCCGGTGGCGGTGCTGCTGTCGGCCAGCAGCGCTGGCAGGCCCAGCGGTTCGCGGGCAGCCCAGCCGAGGCTGCCGCCCACTGCCAGCACGGCCAGCAGCTTGAGGTGGTCGCGCCGGCTGATGCGCTGGCGCTGGCTGCCGTCGAGGGTGTGCCGGGCCAATTCGCTGGGCAACCCAGCCAGTTCGTCGCTGAGGCTGCTGACCCGTTGCCAGGCATGGGCGTGCTGCGGATGGCTGGCCAGCCAGTGCTGGAACTGCTGCAGAGTACCCGGGCTGGGGCTGTCGAAGCGCAACTTGACCAGCCATTCGATGGCCTGGTCGACCTGGGCCTGGGCCGGATTGTGGTCAGTGTTCGGCATAGCGCAGCCGGTAGCAGACGCCCAGAGCCTTGGCCAGGTCGCGTTCGATGGTGGCCCGCGAGACGTCCAGGCGCAGGGCGATCTGCGGGATGCTCAGGCCATCGAGCTGCGCCAGCAGGAACGCCTGGCGTGCCCGTGGCTTGAGCTGGTGCAGGGCACGGTCGAGGCGTTCGAGGGTATCGAGAATGACCAGCCGGTGTTCCTCGCTGGGCACTTCGCCCTCGGGTAGCATGGCCAGGCTGTCCTGGTAGGCGCGCTCCAGGGCGCGACGGCGGAACTGGTCGATCATCAGGCCGCGGGCAATGCTGCTGAGGTAGGCCCGTGGCTCTTTCAGCGGCGATAGCTGGCGTGCCCGCAGCAGGCGCACGAAGGTGTCCTGAGCCAGGTCGGCGGCATGTTCGTGGCAGCCGACCCGGCTGCGCAGCCAGCCCCGCAGCCAGGCATGGTGGGACTGATAGAGCAGGGCGACCTCGGTCGGTTTGAGCGTGTCGTTGATCTGCATCGTATCGATAGCCGGGTTCCGAGAATGCATGCGATTGTGAATAGTTCTCAATTCTATGCGGGGAGTGCGGCCTGAGGCAATGGTATGCCAGGAATTAGTCGCGCAAGATCCGGCGTTTCCCTGGCGCGCATGCGGGGCTAAGCTGGAGCCTTTCCGAACCCATGGAGCCCTGCATGAGCGTTGCCGAACCGCCAGCGGATGCCTATCGCGAGGCCATCGACCACCTGGCTACGCTGGACCCGGACTGGGCGCGACACATCGCTGCGGTGGGCCCTTGCCTGCATCGGGCGACACCCGGGCGAGAGCCATACGAGGCCTTGGTGCGCGCCATCGCCCACCAGCAACTGCATGGGCGCGCCGCCGAGGCGATTCTCGGGCGTCTGCTGGCGCTGTTTCCCGGCGTGGCGTTTCCGCAGCCGGAGCAGATGCTGGCGTTGAGCCCGGAGACCTTGCGCGCATGCGGTTTCTCGGCGAGCAAGCTGGCGACCCTCCAGGGCATCGCCCGGGCACGCCTGGAAGGGCTGATTCCCAGCCGGCACGAGGCGCTGGAGATGGACGACGAAGGCCTGATCGAGCGCCTGGTGGCCTTGCACGGGGTGGGGCGGTGGACGGTGGAGATGCTGCTGATCTACTGCCTGGAGCGCCCGGACATCCTGCCGGTCGACGATTTTGGCGTGCGCGCTGGGTATCGCCGCCTCAAGGGCCTGGACAAGCCGCCGACGCCGGCGCAGTTGAGGGCCCTGGGGGCGGCGTGGAGCCCGTTTCGGACGGTGGCGGCCTGGTACCTGTGGCGGGCTTGAGGGTGTGTAGTGGCAGGGCCGGCCCTTTCGCGGGTAAACCCGCTCCTACAGGGGAAACGTGATCCTGCACAATCTGCTGTGCCTGTAGGAGCGGGTTTACCCGCGAAGAGGCCGGCGCAGACGACATACCAGATGAGGCCCCACCAATGCCCCTCTACACCACCCCCGAGCAACGCTGGCACGCCGTACAAACCCGCGACAGCGCCGCCGCCGGTCATTTCGTCTACGCCGTGCGCACCACTGGCGTGTACTGCCAGCCCGGCTGCAAATCGCGCATGGCCAAGCGCGAAAATGTCGAGTTCTTCGACACCCCCTCCAGCGCCGAAGCTGCCGGCTACCGCCCCTGCCGTCGCTGCCAGGCCAAGCCTGCCGACAGCCGCCGCAGCGATCTGGTCGCGCGCGCCTGTCGCCTGCTCGAAACCCCCGACACGCCGCCCAGCCTCGACCAGCTCGGTGCGCAATTGGCTATCAGCCCCTTCCACCTGCACCGCCTGTTCAAGGCCGAGACCGGCCTCACCCCCAAGGCCTATGCCAGTGCCTTCCGCGCCAGGCGCCTGCGCGAGCGCCTCGGTGAAGGTGGCTCGGTGACCGAGGCCATCTACGACGCCGGCTACAACTCCAACAGCCGGTTCTATGCCAGCGCCGAACAGCGCCTGGGCATGCATCCCCGGGACTACAAAGCGGGCGGCGCCGGCGCGACTCTACACTTCGCCCTCGGCCAGTGCTCGCTGGGGGCGATCCTGGTGGCCCAGAGCGCGAAGGGCATCTGCGCGATCCTGCTGGGCGACGACCCCCAAGCCTTGCTCGAACAACTGCAGGACCAGTTTCCCAAGGCCAGGCTGATCGGTGGCGATGCTGACTACGAGCGCCTGGTCGCCGAGGTGGTGGGCTTCGTCGAGGCCCCGGCCTTGGGCCTGGAACTGCCCCTGGACGTGCAGGGCACGGCGTTTCAGGAACGGGTCTGGCAGGCTCTGCGCGACATACCGGTGGGCAGCCGGGTCAGCTACACCGACATCGCCGAGCGCATCGGTGCGCCCAAGGCAGTGCGGGCAGTGGCCATGGCCTGCGCGGCCAACCGTATCGCCGTGGCCATCCCCTGCCATCGCGTGGTGCGTCGTGACGGAGACCTCAGTGGCTATCGCTGGGGCGTGGAGCGCAAGCGGCTACTGCTGGAAAGAGAAACGGCATTCTCCTGATGACCTGAAGCCGCGTAGAATCTCCCGCCAAATCGAGATGTAAAGAGGAACATTCGATGAGGCGTGTCAGCCTTGCCCGTTTTTACCTAGCAGTGATGGCCATGATGCTGGCGCTGGTCGGCCCGGCCTGGTCGGCCCCGGCGACGCCGTTGGCCGACCTGTCCGTGGCCGAGCAGGCACTGGAGGAAAACGCCAGCTACGAACAGCTCAGTGACCGCCTGGACCAGATCCGCCAAGGCGTCACCAGCGATGCCAACGACGATCTGCTCGCCCAGTTGCGCCTGGTCGCCATCCAGGTCCAGCGCCAGGCCGATGCCCTGGCGGCACAGCGCGCCGCCGATGTGGAGAAGCTCGACGACAAGCTCAAGGTGCTCGGCCCGGTGCAGCCGGACGAGGCCGAGGCGCTGACCCAGCAGCGCAAGCAACTCGACGCCGAGAAAAAAACACTGGTAGCCCAACAGGATCAGGCCGCCAAGCTGACGCTGTCGGCGCGCGACCTGTCCACCCAGATCGTCAACCTGCGGCGCAGCCAGTTCAACTCGCAAGTCACCAGCCGCGCCGCCTCGCCATTGAGCCCGGCTTTCTGGCAGAGCATCGTGCGTCCGACCCAGGATGACGAAGCGCGCCTGCGCGACCTGCGCGGCGAGGCCGCCGACGCCATCGCCAGTGCCTTCTCCGCCGAGCATCGCTGGTTGTTCATCGGCAGCCTGGTGGCGGCCATCCTGGTCTGGACGGTGGTCCGCGGCCTTGTCGAGCGCTTTTTGGCCCATGCCATGGTGCGCTGGCTGCCGGAAGGGCGCCTGCGCCGCAGCGCCCTGGCCCTGGGCGTGAGCCTGGCCACCCTGGGCACCATTTCGAGTGCCGTGTCATTGCTGCGCTGGGGTCTGGAGAGCAGCGCCGAGCTGGGCTCGGACATGGCGAGCCTGACCAACCATGTGCTGACCCTGGTGGTGTTCAGCGCCTTCATCACGGGCCTGGGCCGGGCCATGCTGATGCTGCAGCGCCCATCCTGGCGCTTGCCGCCGATCCACGACGAGGTGGCCAGTGCCTTGGGCTGGTTCCCCAAACTGCTGGCTCTGGCGCTGATGGTCATGGTCACGCTGGAGCGCATCAACAGCGTGATCGGTGCCAGCCTGGCGCTGACCTTGGCGGTCAACGGCGTCACTGCGCTGGTGGTGGCGGTGATCTTCTACATGGCACTGGTGCGCTATCGCCGTACCCTGCGCAAGCACGAACTGGAAAGCCCGACCGGGGTCGCCGGCCTGATTCCGACGGTGATGGTGGTCTGGCTGGCTGCCATCCTGGTTTCGCTGGTCGCCGGCTATCTGACCCTGGCCTATTTCCTTACCGCCAAGCTGCTGTGGGTGAGCCTGGTGGCTACCTGCGCCTATCTGCTGACCACCTTCGTCGGTGATTTGTGCGAGACCTTGCTGTCGCCCCGCCAGCCCGGCGGGCTGGCGCTGGCTGCCTCGCTCGGCCTGGCTCCGCGTCACCAGGCCCAGTTCAGCACCGTGCTGGCCGGTATCGGCCGCACCACCTTGCTATTCCTGGCCTTGCTCCTGGCGCTGATGCCATCGGGCACCAGCCCCGCCGAGCTGCTGGCCAGCCTGGGCGATTGGGACGGCACCGGTGGCAAGGTGCTGGGCAACCTGAACATCGTGCCGCAGGACATCCTGGTGGCGCTGGTGCTGTTCTTCGGCGGCCTGTTCGGCATCCGTGTGGTCAAGCGTTGGCTGAGCGAGCGCCTGCTGCCGGAAACCGACATGGACGCCGGCATGCGTGCTTCGCTGGTGACCCTGGTCGGCTACCTGGGCTTCATCTTCCTGGCCATGCTGGTGATGTCGACCCTGCGCATCAACCTGACCAGCCTGACCTGGGTGGTCAGTGCGCTCTCGGTGGGTATCGGTTTCGGCTTGCAGCAGATCGTGCAGAACTTCATTTCCGGCCTGATCCTGCTGACCGAGCGTCCGGTCAAGGTGGGGGACTGGGTGAGCTTGGCGGGCGTGGAGGGCGACATTCGCCGCATCAACGTGCGCGCCACCGAGATCCAGATGTCCGACCGCTCGACGGTGATCGTGCCCAACTCGCAATTCATCTCGCAGAACGTACGCAACGTCACCATGGGCAATGCCTTGGGTGTGGTCGGAATCACCCTGACCTTGCCACTGGATACCGATGCCAACCGCGTGCGTGAACTGTTGCTGGCGGCTTACCACGAGCATGAGGCAATCCTCGATGCGCCGGCGTGTTCGGTGTCATTCAAGGACCTGACGGCCAGCGGCATGGTGATCAGCGTCAGTGGTTACGTGGCGGGGCCGCGACAGGTGTCAGGGACGCGCAGCGATCTGCTGTTCACCATCCTGGGGCGCTTGCGTGATGAGGGTATTGCGCTGTCTTCGCCGCAGAGCATGGTGCTGGTGCAGGAAGGTGGGCGTTCGCCTGAAGAGCCAGTCTGAGGCTTGGCAACGCCAGGTGAGGCGCCGTTCGAGGTCGGCCTTGCTGACCTCTTCGCGGGTGAACCCGCTCCTACAGGATCACCGCCGATTGTGAACCCGGCGCAGAACCTGTAGGCGCGGGTTCACCCGCGAACACCGGCGCAGCCGGTGCCATGTCATTGCGCTCGTCACCCCAGGCAACGCGTCACATGCTTGACCGACTGATACGCCGCCAACCCCCAGGCCCCTAGCTCACGGCCAATTCCGCTGCCCTTGGTGCCACCCCACGAAGTCTCGACGAATACCGCCTGGACCGAGTTGATCCACACATGCCCAACCTCCAACGCGTCGGCCACGCGTTCGGCCCGCGCCAGGTCGGCCGAGCAGACCGTGGCGACCAGCCCGAAGCGGCTGTCGTTGGCCTCGGCAATGGCCTGTCGCTCGGTTGAAAAGCGCCGCGCGCACAGTACCGGACCGAAGATCTCCTCGGTCCACAAACGGCTATCGGTCGGCACGTCGGCATACAGCGTCGGGCTGACGAACCAGCCGTCGCGCTCCAGCGTCTTGCCGCCGGCCAGGCACTGCAATCCTTCCTCGCGGGCAGTCGCGAAGTAGCCGGCGACCTTGAGCCATTGCGCCTGGCTGGTCAGCGGCCCCATCTGCACGTCTTCGTGCAGCGGGTTACCCACCTGCAACGCTTCCAGTGCCTGGCGCAGGCGCGCCAACAGGGCATCGGCGATGCCGTCCTGCACCAGCAGCCGCGAGGTCGCCGAACACATCTGCCCGGCATTCCAGGTGATCCCGGCGACGATCCATTCCACTGCCTGGTCCACCTCGCAGTCGTCGAACACCACGATCGCCGACTTGCCACCCAACTCCAGGGTCAGCGGCCGACAGTAGGCTGCGGCGCTGCGCATCACCTGGCTGCCGACGCTGTTGCTGCCGGTGAACGACAATTTGTCCAGGCCGGCGTGGTTGCCCAGTGCAGCGCCGACCTCGGCCTTGCCGTTGACGATGTTCAGCACGCCGGCCGGCAGCCCCAGGGTGTCGGCGATCTGACCGTAGGCCAGTTCGACCAGTGGGGTCACCTCGGAGGGCTTGAGCACCACGGTGCAACCGGC
The DNA here is from genome assembly GCF_016648105.1 of Pseudomonas sp. S31. Taxonomy (GTDB): domain Bacteria; phylum Pseudomonadota; class Gammaproteobacteria; order Pseudomonadales; family Pseudomonadaceae; genus Aquipseudomonas. Next base: position 34,446 of record NZ_JACVVE010000016.1, read on the forward strand.
GGCCAGGGCCGGGGCGATCTTCCAGGCACTGGTCACCAGGGGGAAATTCCACGGCACGATCAGGCCCACCACGCCGATCGGCTCCAGGCGCGTGCGGGCAGTGAAGCCAGCGGCGGCCAGTGGCACATCACGGTTTTGCCGTGGCAACTGTTCGGCCAGGTCGGCGTAGTAGGCGAAGGTCGCCACTGCGTCATCCAGGTCGATTTCCGCTTCGTGGCGGGGTTTGCCGTTGTTGCGCATCTGCAGCTCGATCAGCGCTTCCCGGCGCTGCCCGAGCTGCTCGGCGAACCCGCGCAGGTAGGCGGCGCGGGCCGTGGCGTCGACGTGTTTCCAGGTCGACAGGGCCTGGCGCGCGGCGGTCACGGCCTGGTCGACCTGGGCCACGCTGGCGGCCCGCAGTTCGTCGAATGGCAGCCCCAGCGAGGGGTCGTTGACGCTGATGCAGTCGCTGCCCTGGCCTTCGACCCAGTGGCCGGCGATGTAGTGGGAGGTGGTCATGGTGGGTTTCCAGTCAGGCCGGGTCGGCAAGGGTCACGGGCGTGTGCGCGGTGCTTTTGCAACGCACCCAGCGCGGGCCGTTGGGGCCGTACACGCCAGCAGGTTCGGGGAACAGAGTGAGCAGCAGCAGGTACAGCACGCCGGCAAGGCCCAGGGTCACCGGCAAGCTCAGGTCGATGCCTGCGGCCAGGTCGCCCAGCGGGCCGACGAACTGGCCCGGCAGGTTGACGAAGCACAGGCCGACCAGCGCGCTGGGGACCCACGCGCCCATGCCGCGCCAGTTCCAGCCATGCAGGAACCAGTAATGGCCGCCGCGCTGGCCACGGGTGAACACTTGCAGGTCATCGGCGTGGTAGAAGCCGCGACGGGTGATCAGGCCGAGGATCATGATCACCATCCAGGGGCTGGTGCAGGTGATGATCAGCACAGCGAAGGTCGACACGCTCTGTACCAGGTTGAAGGTGAAGCGGCCGATGAAGATGAAAGCGATGGCCAGCACGCCGATCAGCAGGGTGGCGCCGGCGCGGCTGAGCAGGCGCGGGAACACGCTGGACATGTCCAGGCCGGTGCCATACAGGGCGGTGGTGCCGGTAGACATGCCGCCGATCACCGCGATCAGGCACACCGGCAGGAAGAACCAGCTCGGCGACACTGCCAGCAAACCACCGACGTAATTGTTGGCGGCGATGTAGTCCGGCGCCTGGCTGGCCACCAGGGTGGCGGTGCACAGGCCGAACAGGAACGGGATCAGGGTTGCTGCCTGGGCGGCGATCACCGCCAGCATGATGCGCGCCTTGGGTGTCTGCCGTGGGATGTAGCGCGACCAGTCGCCGAGGAAGGCACCGAACGACACCGGGTTGCTCATGGCCAGGATCGCCGCGCCGACGAACGCTGCCCAGAAACCGGCCTGGCCGAGGTTCACGCTGCCGGCATAGCCCGCGTCGAACGGCCCGGCGAAGGCGACGATCCCCAGCAGGAACAGCAGACTCGAGGCCCATACCGCGATCTTGTTGACCCACAGCATGAAGCGGAAGCCGAAGATGCACACCACCAGCACCAGCACCGCGAACAGCCCATAGGCCAGGCCCAGGGTCAGGTCGGTTTCCGGCAGCCCGGCCAGGCGCTTGGCGCCGCCGATCAAGGCGTCACCCGAACTCCACACCGACAGCGAGAAGAATGCCACCGCCGTCAGCAACGACAGGAACGAGCCGACGATGCGCCCGTGTACGCCGAAGTGCGCGCCCGACGACACCGCGTTGTTGGTGCCGTTGAGGGCGCCGAACAGGCCCATGGGCGCGAGGATCAGCGCGCCGACGCCGACGCCGAGCAGGATGGCCCAGACGCCGGCCTGGAACGACAGGCCGAACAGAACCGGGAAGCTGCCCAGCACCGCAGTGGCGAAGGTGTTGGCGCCGCCGAAGATCAGGCGGAACAGGTCCAGCGGGGAGGCGTCGCGTTGATCGTCGGGGATCTGTTCGACGCCATTGGTCTCGATACCGGTCGAGTGGCTCATGGTGATGCTCCAGCGCGGTTGTTGTAGGCCGGTGCGGTGCACGGGCACTTTTGTGGGTGCGATGGCAGTGCGGCAGGGCCGCGTAACGGTGGATCAGGCGTGCGAAACCACCGACAGGTGCTCATGGCAGGCCAGCCATTGCTCACCGTGACGGCGGAAGACGATGGTCTCGCGCTCGGCCAACTGGTGTTCCTCCCCGGCGATGCGGATGTGCGTGGCCACGTCGTGCATGAAGATCGCCACGTCGCCTTGCAGGCTGACCTGGGCATTGCTCGACTGGCAACCGAGCACGACGAAACCCTCGGCCTGCCACTGGGCCCAGGTTTGCTCATAGGCGCGGCGCGACAGCAGCGGTTGCGGCAAGGTATGGAAGAGGAAGGTGGCGTCTTCGCTGAAACAGGCGAAGTAGCGGGCGGTGTCGTTGCTGGCGAATGCATTGACGAGGTCGGCGGCGGCCTGGCGTACCTGGAGGGTCTGGTCCACGGGAGTGGCCTCACGGTTATTGTGATTGTGGTGCTGCGATTCTGGTGGGGGCGGGCGAGGGGAAAAATCGCTGGGAGGAAATAATTAGTTCAGGAATTTGTGAAGTGATGCCGTTTGTAAAACTCATGCTGCAAGCCTTTCCAGGCGCTGATTGAAGCAACCTCGACCGATCAAGTAACCGATCAAGTAACCGATCAAGTAACCAGCCTGTTGAGCGTCCTGCCGCCAGGGAAGGCGTTGAAAGCCAGCGAGTTGATGCAGCGATTGGGGCTTTCACACCGGCCTACTTTCAGCAAGTCCTATCTCAAGCCCGCTCTGGCTTCTGGACTCATCGAAATGACAGACCCCGACTCTCCCCGTAGCCCGACGCAACAGTATCGACGCGTACAGAACTGAACTCATAAGATCGTCGGCTATTGTAATGATCGGTAACGTAAATAATACTGCTTCCCATTAACGCCCTCGCGTAACCCGCCCCGAGGTAATCCCGTGCCGTCGTCCCCCCATAACGCCCAGGTCGGCGAGCTTTACCGTGGCCACCATTCCTGGTTGCGCGGCTGGTTGTTCAAGCGCCTGGAGTGTCATCACCAGGCGGCTGACCTGGCCCAAGACACGTTCGTGCGCCTGCTCGGGCGCGACACGCTACAAGGTTTGCGCGAGCCACGGGCCTTCCTGGCAACGGTGGCCAAAGGCTTGGTGATCGACCACTTCCGGCGCCAGAGCCTGGAGCGTGCCTGGCTCGACAGCCTGGCGGCGCTGCCTGAAGCCGAGGCGCCCTCGGCCGAATCGCGCGCGCTGGTATTGGAAACCTTGATGGAAATCGACCGCATGCTGGACGGCCTGCGGCCGAAAGTACGCTCGGCGTTCCTGTTGTCGCAGCTCGATGGCCTGACTTATCCACAGATCGCCGAACAGCTCGATGTATCGCTCAGTTCGGTTCAGCAGTACATGACCCAGGCCTTTGGCCATTGCTATCGGGTGCTCTACGCATGAGGCATGGCGACCCGGCACCGGACGTGGTGGCGCAGGCGATCGATTGGCGGGTGCGATTGGCCTCTGGCGTGGCGCCCGTCGACGAACACGATGCCTGTATTCGTTGGCGCGAACAGCACCCCAGCCATGAGCAGGCCTGGCAGCGCCTGGCGGTGTTCGACGGGCGCCTTGCCGGCATGCCGTTGCCGCAGGTCAGCCACGCCCTGCGCCAGGCGCCGGGCCAGCGTGATCGGCGCACCCTACTCAAAGGCCTGGCGTTGCTGTTGGGTGGTTCGGCGCTACTGGGCGGCGGCAGCGTGGGGTTGCGTGGCTCACCTTGGTTGGCCGAGCAGCGTACCGCCACCGGTGAACGGCGTCGGCTGCAATTGCCGGATGGTGGCTGGCTGCAGATGAACAGCGGCACTGCACTGGACCTGACCTTCGACCACCAGCAGCGGCGCATCCGCCTGCTGGCCGGGGAGATCATGGTGCAGACCGGCAAAGACGGCGCCGAGCGACCGTTCTGGGTCGACACGCCGATGGGCAGCCTGCAGGCGCTTGGCACCGGCTTTTCAGTGCGCCTGGCAGAAGACAGTGCATTGCTGGCGGTAGAACAGGGCGCCGTGGCGGTACGCCCGGGTGCTTTGTCGCAAGCGGCAGCTGTGATCCCGGCAGGCGAGCAGGTGCGTTTCGATCGTCAGCGGTTGTTCGCCCCTCAGGCATTGGACCGCGATGCCCTGGCTTGGCGCGAAGGGTGGCTGGTGGTGCGCCAGTGGCGCCTGGCGCAGCTGTGTGCAGAACTGGCGCGCTACCGCAATGGCGTGCTGCGGTGTGATCCGAAGGTCGCCGACCTGATGATTTCCGGCGTATTCCCGTTGGATGAGCCGGACCGTGCACTGGCAGCACTGGGGCGCAGCCTGCCGGTTCGGGCACGCTACCTGACGCGCTGGTGGGTGAGCCTTGAGCCGGTTTGAGACCCAGGCGGCAATGCACAGGCCATGAGCACAACGCCGTCCCTGTGGAAGCGGCTTTAGCCGCGAAGAGGCCGGCACAGAAAAAAAATCTCATTTCCTTTGCAGTTTTTTCGCGGTGGTTCGGCCTCCTTGAAATCCCAGCTCATGACAACAAGGAATTCCCATGGCGCCGCCCTTTCGCCCCCGCCGCACCGTGCTTGCCCATGCCCTGCGTATCGCTTTGCTCGGCATCAACCTGCCGTTTGCAGGCCTCGCCCTGGCGGCACCCAGCCAGCACTTCGAAGTCCCGGCCGGTAGCCTGGAGGGTGCGCTCAACGCCTATGCCCGTCAGGCCGGTGTATTGCTGAGCTTCGACCCTGCGCTCACCCGTGGCCTGAGCAGTCGCGGCCTGTCTGGCGACTACCCGCTGGATGTCGGCTTCGCCACCTTGCTTGGCAGTACCGGCCTGGCCGCCGAGGCCAGCAGCGATGGCAGCTGGCGCCTGGTGCGCAGCGCTACCGACGGTGCCGTCACTTTGCAGGCGCAAACCATTTCCGCCATGGGGGAGGAAAACCCGCTGGGCCCGGTTGGCAGCTATGTGGCCAAGCGTAGCGTCACTGCCACCAAGACCGACACGCCCATCCACGAGACCCCGCAGTCGATCTCGGTGGTCACCCGCGAGCGCATGGAGGCCCAGGGCGCGCAGTCGGTCAATGAAGCCCTGCGCTATACCCCTGGCGTGTCATCCTATGGCGCCAACAACCGCTCCGACTGGTACACGGTGATCCGCGGCTTTTCGCCGACCACCTACCTCGATGGCCTGCAACTGCCGAACACGATCAACCTCGCCAGCTGGATGGTCGACCCGTACATGCTGGAGCGCGTCGAAGTGCTGCGTGGGCCGGCGGGCGTGCTGTATGGGCAAGGCGACCCCGGTGGTGTGATCAACCAGGTGTCCAAACGCCCGAGCACCGTCAGCAGCCATGAGATCCAGGTACAGTACGGCACCGATGCCCGCCGCCAGATCGGCTTCGACAGCACCGGTGCGCTGGACGAGGAAGGTGTGTGGAGCTATCGGGTCACGGCCATCGGCCATGAAGCCAACATTCGCGACACGCCATGGGAAGACAAACGCAAGGCGCTTTCGGCAGCGCTCACCTGGCAGCCGTCCGACGATACCCGGCTGACCGTGCTGGGCAGTTACCTGGCTGACGACTCCAACGCCCAGGACAATTTCTTGCCCGCTGTCGGCACCCTGTCGCACTCGGCCTACGGTAAGATCGGCCGTGACACCTTCACCGGCGACAAGCACTTCTCCAAATACGAGAAAACTCAGTACAGCCTTGGCTACGAGTTCGAGACACGCCTCAATGACATCTGGCAGCTGCGTCAGAACCTGCGCTACGCCCACCTGGACCTGAACGACAACATGGTGTTCGGTGTGGGCACCACCGCCTACTATCAGATGCCCGGTGGCGATGACCGCACGTTGTTGCGCTACGCCGGTATCGAGAACCCCAAGTACAGCCGCTGGACGGTGGATAACCAGGCCCAGGCCGACTTCAGCACCGGCGACATCCGCCACACTTTGCTGATCGGTGTGGACTGGCAGCGCCAGCGAACTTCCGACCCGCAGGCCTACATCCTGACCACGCCGTTCGACCTGTATGGTGGCACCGACTATGGCCCGGTCGACCCCAGCCAGTTCACCTCGGATACCTGGAGTTACAGCCACCAGAGCAGCCGCCAGACCGGCCTGTACCTCCAGGATCAGTTGCACTTCGACGACCACTGGGTGCTGACGCTGGGCGGCCGCTATGACTGGGCCCGCTCCGAGACCCATGATTGGACTGTCACGTCCGAAAGCCGTGCGCGCACCCGCGACGAAGCCTTCAGTGGCCGGGTTGGCCTGGTGTACCTGGCCGACAACGGCCTGGCGCCGTACCTGAGCTACAGCGAAGGCTTCACCCCGAATGCGGGTACCGACTTCGACGGCAAGCCATTCGAGCCGACCGAGGCCAAGCAATACGAAGCAGGCATCAAGTACCAGCCGCCGGGTTCGAACAGTTCGGTGACCGCCGCTGTGTTCGAAATCACCCAGGACAACGTGCTGACCGCCGATCCGGACCCGACCCACCCCAACAGCGACGTGCAGACCGGCCAGGTCCTCTCGCGTGGCATCGAATTGGAAGGCGTGGCCAGCCTGTCCAACGAGCTGAACCTGATTGCCACATACACCTACCAGGACGTCAAGGTCACCAAGGCCAACGACGAGAGCGATGGCAAGACGCCAATCAGCATTCCGACGCCGCGCAACCTGGCATCACTCTGGGCGGATTACACACTGCATGATGGTGCGCTCAAAGGCCTTGGGTTTGGCGCCGGGGTGCGGTACACCGGGCGCAACCCAGGGGCACCGGACAACTCGCTGAACGTCCCGTCCTACACGCTGCTGGATGCCACGGTGCATTACGAGACCGGGCCGTGGCGGTTCGCGGTGAATGCCAGCAACCTGACCGACAAGGAGTATGTGGCGGGTTGCTACGACGCTACCCGGTGCATCTATGGCAATGGGCGGACGGTGCTGGGGACTGCCACTTACCGCTGGTGAGTGCGTGGGCCTGTGCGATGGTGGCGCCCCTCACTTTCCTGGCCGGGCGCTGGGCGTTCAGCAAGCGGCGCGAATACTGAGGCCCGATCAGTTCGCCTCGCGTACTGCGCTCAGGAACGCCCGCGTCCGTTCCTGCTGCGGGTTTTCGTAGATCTGTGCCGGCGTTCCCTGTTCATGGATCTGCCCCTTGTAGAAGAAGCACACCCGATCGGCGAACTCGCGGGCGAAGCCCATCTGGTGCGTCACCATCAGCATGGTCAGGTTGTGCTCGCTGCCCAGCCGGCGAATCACGTTCAGCACCTCGCCACACAGCTCCGGGTCCAGCGCCGAGGTGACTTCGTCGAACAGCATCACCTTGGGCCGCATGGCCAGCGCGCGGGCAATCGCCACGCGCTGTTGCTGGCCGCCGGAGAGCTGCGACGGGTAGTGCTCGAACTTGTTGCCCAGGCCCACCATTTCAAGCAGCTCGGCAGCGCGTTCGCGGGCTTCGGCCGGTTTCACGCCCAACACCTGAACCGGGGCCTCGATCACGTTCTGCAAGGCGCTCATGTGCGGGAACAGGTTGAAACTCTGGAACACCATGCCGATCTTGGCCCGCACTTTACGCACATGGCGTTCACTGGCGGCGACCAGTGCACCGTTGCGCCCAGGCATGTGAGTGAGCGCCTCACCATCGACCGAAATCATGCCCTGGTCGATGCCTTCTAGCGTCATCAGCACCCGCAGCAAGGTGGATTTGCCCGATCCGCTGGGGCCGATGATCGCCACCTTTTCGCCTGGGGCGACATCGAGGTTGAGGCCATCGAGCACCGTGAAGCTGCCGTAGCGTTTGGTCACGTCCTTGAAACTGACGATCGGTTGGGCGATGGCGGGTGTCGGCATGCTGGCGTCCAACGGCAGGGGGGTGGTGGCAGGGACGAGTTGGGTCACAGGCGCGATCATCAGCGGAGCTCCAGGCGCAATTCGAGGCGCCGAACGAGATAGGCCAGAGCGACGCTCAGGGCCAGGAAGAACAGACCGACCAGGGTGATCGGCTCCAGGTAGCGGAAGCTCTCGGAGCCGATGTTCTTGGCCTGCTGCATGATTTCCACCACGGTGATGGCCGACAGCACCGGGGTGTCCTTGAGCATGGCGATCAGGTAGTTGCCCAGCGGCGGCAGGATCGGCCGGATCGCCTGGGGCAGGATGACCGCCCGGTAGGCGGTCCACGGCGCGAAGTTCAGGGCGACCACCGCTTCCCACTGGCTGCGCGCTACCGAATCGAGGCCGCCGCGGTACACCTCGGCCAGGTAGCAGGCGTAGTGCAGGCCGATGCCGATGATGCCGGCTTGCATGGCGGTCATGTTGACCCCGTAGTTCGGTAGCACGTAGTAGAGGAAATACACCTGGATCAGCAATGGCGTGCTGCGGATGAACTCGATCAGCAGCGCCACCGGCCATGACAGCCAGGCCTGGCGGCTGCGCCGGGCGATGGCCAGGAACAGGCCGAGCACCACGGCGATCAGGAAGCCCACCAGGGTGATGCCGAGGGTTTTCAGTGACGCCTGCAGCAGGTCGGGCAGGATCTGCGCGACGTAGTTCCAGTCCCAGAAGTTCATGACAGGCTCCCCCGCAGGCGGCCACGGCTCAGGCGCCGCTCGACGCGGCGCATGAGGAAGTTGATGACCTGCGCCAGAACGAAGTACAGCAGCAGGGTGAGGCTGAATATTTCCAGGGTCTGGAAGGTCGCCTGGTCCAGCTGACGGGCGCGGAAGCTCAGGTCCGACAGGGTGATCAGTGACACCAGCGAGGTGTTTTTAAGCAGCTCGATCAGCAGGTTGGTGCCGGGGGCGATGGCGGCCAGCAACGCCTGGGGCAGGATGATGCGCCGGAATCGGGTGGCGGCGGGCATGTTCAATGCGGTGCAGGCCTCGTACTGGCCCTTGGCTACCGAGCTGATCGCTCCGCGCATCACTTCGGCGCCATAGGCACCGATATGCAGCCCGAGGCCGACGATGGCCACGGTGTAGGCACTGAGCTCGAGGTTGAACGGCGGCAATGGCAACACGAAGAACAGCCAGAACAACTGCACCAGTAACGAGGTGCCGCGGAACACTTCGATGTAGGCCAAGCACAGCCAACTCAAGGGGCGCCATGCCGAGCGCCGGCCGAGTGCGGCGAGAATCGCGGCGGCGATGGCCAGCAGCGAGCCGAAGAAGGTGATCTGGATGGTGATCCAGACGCCTTGCAGTAACAACGGTATCAATTCACCCATGGTTCGACCTGAATAATCGGATTACGCAGGGAATGGCACGGCAAGCGCCATGCCACCTCGATTCACTGCTGGGCACAGAGCTCGGCGGCGGTCTTGTCGGTCACGTTGGAGCGGTCGAAACCGAACGGCGCGACAGTCTTCAAGTGCTCCTCGCTGCCCAGCCACTTCTTCATCTCGGCGTTGACCGCATCGCGCAGGGCCTTGTCTTCGGGACGGAAGGCCAGGGCACCGTAGCCGGTGTGGGCTGGGTCATCGGTGAAGTCGGCGATCGCTTCGACCTTGTCACCGCCTTTTTTCGCCAGGCCCTTCATGGTCAGCTGGGTGCCCACGGCGGCATCGGCGCGGCCGGCGCGCACGGCCTGCAACTGGGCGGTGGTGTCCGGTACCTGGAGGATCTGCGCGTCCTTGATGCCCGAATCGCGTGCATAGGCGAGGTTGACCGTGCCAGCCATGATCGCCAGCTTCACGTCTGGGTTCTTGGCGATGTCGGCATAGCTGTGCAGGTTCTTGGGGTTGCCCTGGGCTACCAGCAGGGTGTCGGGCAGTGCGTACTGCGGGTCGGTGAAGATCACCTGCTTGCAGCGCGCTGGGGTGATGTACATGCCGGCGGCGATCACATCGAAGCGCCCGGCACGCAGGCCAGGGATCAGCGAGCCCCACTCGGTGAGCACGCCATCGACCTGCTCGATGCCCATCTTTTCGAAGATGACCTTGGCGATCTCCGGCGACTCCCCCGTGACCCGGCCATCGGTCTCGGTGTAGGCGAACGGGGTTTCATTGGCATAGCCGATACGGATGCGGCTGCTTTCCTTGATCTCGTCCAGGCTGGCGGCCTGGGCGCTGGCCAGCACGGCGAAGGTGGCGCAGGCCACCAGCAGGCGCTGGAAAGGGCGTGAAACGTTGAAAGGCTGGCTCATCAATGAATCTCCTGTTTGTTATAAAAACCGTCGCGGACGGCTCTGTGTTAGGAGGCAGTGGAGCAAAACAGCGAACGCAGGGTCTGGTCGTTTGTTCGGGGCTGCCAGGCAGTGGAGTGTCGACCTTGGGCGGAGCATACAAAAGCTGAATCGGCGATGGCATTGCACTAGGACAATTGCCCGAGGCGCTCGCAGAGGTGATGCTGTGAGCCTGGCCCCGGCAAGCGAAGCGAACATGATGATGCACAGTTGGAAGGCAGCCCTCGACGCCGCTCGCATCGGCGAGTCCAAATACAAGATCCTGGTGCAAGCCGTTACCGCCGAGATCGAGCGCGGCGTACTGGTACACGACCAGCGCCTGCCGCCGCAGCGCCAGGTGGCCGATGCCCTGGGCATCAGTGTGCAGACCGTGACCAATGCCTACAAGGAGCTGGAGCGCCAGGGCCTGGTGCGTTGCGAGATTGGCCGTGGCAGTTTCGTCAGCCGGCGCATGAGCGACCGGGTGTCGGATGACATCATCGACCTCCCCGAGCGCACCTTGGTCGACTTTTCCATCACCCGCATCCTCCACACCCAGGTGCACGAACGCATCTGGCGCGAGACCTGTGCCGAGCTTGCGCAGGAGGAGGAGCAGCCGTGGATCCATGCCTACCGGCCGATCGCCGGTTTCGAGAGCCATCGCGAAGCGGCGGTGCGCTGGCTCGATGGCTTGGGCATGCAGGTCGAGCGCGACGATGTGCTGGTCACCAATGGCGCTGCCCATGCCATCTTCCTGGCCTTGGCCTCGTTGGCCGGGCCCGACGACGTGGTGCTGTGCGAGGGCCTGACCGACCATGGCGTGATTGGCAATTCACAGGTGCTCGGCTTTACCCTCAAGGGCCTGGAAATGGACCGCGAGGGCATCGACCCGGAGCATTTCGAGGATATCTGCAGCAACGAGCGGGTGACCGCGCTGGTGTGCACGCCCAACCTCAACAACCCGACCGTCAGCCTGATGCCCGACAGCCGCCGCCAGGAGATCGCCGACATCGCCCGGCGCTTTGGCGTGCACATCATCGAGGATGACGTATACGGGCCGCTGCTGGGCGGGCGCCATGCGCGGCCGCTCAGTTGGTATGCCCCGGAGCTGTCGTTCTATTGCACCAGCATGACCAAGTCGGTGCTGACTGGCCTGCGTGTGGGCTACCTGGCGATGCCGAAGCGCCTGGCATTGCGCACCGAAAGCATTCTGCGGGTGAACAGCTGGATGGCTACGCCGTTGGTGGCGGAGATCGCCGCGCGCTGGATCAATGATGGGCGTGCCATGCAGTTGGTGGAATTGCAGCGCAGATTGCTGGGTGAGCGCCAGGCATTGCTGCGCGAGTACCTCGGGGAATACGTGCGGGGTCAGCATGCCCATGCATTGGGCGCGTGGCTGAACATTCCCGAGCGCTGGGAAGTGGACAGCCTGGTGCGGGCCTTGCGACGCAGGCAGATCGCGGTGACGCCACCCGAGCCATTCCTCGTGCGCGGCACACCGCGACCGCGGGCGGTGCGCTTGTGCGTGGGAGCCGAGTGTTCCGAAGCCAAGCTGCGCCAGGCGCTGGGCGATATGCGCGAGTTGTTCGGGCAGTATCCGCAGATCCATGAGCTTTGATCGCCTGTGCCGGCCCTTTCGCGGGTAAACCCGCTCCTACAGATACAACTCGGTCTGTAGGAGCGGCGGTTCGCCGCTGCGATTTACCCGCGAAAGGGCCGGCACAGGCCAAAACAAATTTCCCGGCAAATTGCCCTAGTACATTCATCACGACAATTTTCGCCTCATACACTCGGCCCAACTTCAGCTCACTCGTTGGGTCCCGGTCATGTCAGCGCTCTCGCTTCACGATCTCTACCTTGCCCGCCAGCGTATCCACGGCCTGGTGCGTAGCACGCCGCTGGAGCTGTCAGCCAGCCTGTCGCGTCATCTGGGCGTTGCGGTCTACCTGAAGCTCGAAGCCCTGCAGACCACCGGCAGCTTCAAGCTGCGCGGTGCCAGCAATGCCATCGCGGCGCTCAGCGCCGAGCAACGCTCGGGTGGCGTGGTCACTGCGTCCACCGGCAATCACGGCCGGGCAATGGCCCACGCGGCAGCGCAACTGGGCGTGAAGGCGACGGTGTTCCTTTCGCAGCTGGTGCCGGCCAACAAGGTCCGAGCCATCCGCGACCTGGGTGCCGAAGTGTGCATCGTCGGCCACTCCCAGGACGATGCCCAGCACGCCGCGCAGCAGCATGCCGAGCAACACGGCGCCGCCCTGATCCCGCCTTTCGACCATCCTCAGGTCATCGCCGGCCAAGGGACCTTGGGCCTGGAAATCATCGAGCAGTTGCCCGAGGTGCAGCAGGTGCTGATCCCGCTCTCCGGCGGTGGCCTGTTCGCAGGCGTGGCGCTGGCACTGAAAAGCATCAATCCGGCGATCACCACCCACGGCATCAGCATGCAGCGCGGTGCGGCGATGCACGCCAGCCTGCAGGCCGGCCGCCCGGTCGAAGTCGAGGAGCTGGCGACCCTGGCCGACTCGCTCGGCGGCGGCATCGGCCTGGGCAACCAGTACACCCTGGGCATGACCGGACGCTTGCTCGACCAGCTCCACCTGCTGCCGGAAGCCTCCATCGCCAACGGCATGCGCCATGCCTACCAGCAGGAGCGACTGGTGCTCGAAGGTGCCGGCGCGGTTGGCATCGCCGCGCTGCTCGACGGCCTGGTGCCGGCCCGCGGCCCGGTCGTGGTGGTGCTCAGCGGGCGCAACGTCGACAGCGCACAACACCTGCGCGTCATCAACGGCGGCGACGCCTGAGAACTCACGTTTGTTCACTGGAGGTATTGCAATGCCGGCCATCACCTTGCTCAGCGAAGCCGACCTGCGTAGCTGCATCACCCTCGATCATGATGCGCTCGATGCCATCGAGCGGGCCTTCGCCTTGCTCGCCACGGCCAAGGTGGCGATGCCGCCGATCCTGCGCCTGGATGTGCCCGAGCACAATGGCGAAGTGGATGTGAAAACCGCCTACCTGCCCGGCCTCGAACGGTTCGCGATCAAGGTCAGCCCGGGCTTTTTCGACAATCCCAAGCTCGGCCTGCCCAGCCTCAACGGCATGATGATGCTGCTTTCGGCACGCACTGGCCTGCTCGATGCCTTGCTCCTCGACAACGGCTACCTCACCGCCGTGCGTACCGCTGCCGCGGGGGCGGTGGCTGCCCGCTGGCTGTCGCGGCAGAACAGCCGCAGCGTCGCCCTGATCGGCAGTGGCGAACAGGCCCGCTTGCAATTGCAGGCCCTGCGCCTGGTGCGGCCGATCGAACGGGTCATGGTCTGGGGCCGCGATGGGCAAAAGACCGCCGCCTTGTGTGACGACCTGGGCCGTGATGGGCAACTGCAGGTGCAGGCCTGCGACAGTGTCGACCAGGCCATGCAGGCGGTGGACATCGCCATCACTTGCACGCCCAGTTGCGAGCCGCTGATCCAGCCACATCACCTGCAACCGGGGTTGCACATCACCGCCATGGGCTCGGACGCCGAGCACAAGAACGAGATCGCCCCCCAGGCCCTGGCCCGGCTCGACCGCTATGTCGCCGATCGCCTGAGCCAGACCCGCGTGCTCGGCGAACTGCACCATGCCTTGCTTGCCGGCACGATCAGCGACAAGGCCAGTCATTCCGAACTGGGCCAGATCATCGCCGGCCTGCACCCGGGCCGCGCCAACGCCGAGGAGGTCACCCTGTGCGACCTGACCGGCACCGGCGCCCAGGACACCGCCATCGCCAACCTGGCCTTCGAACGCGCAGTCGCCGCGAACAAAGGCCTGGCGTTTCTCAGCTGACACCTTTCGCAACCCACTCACAAGAAGGGCATCCGTATGTCACAGACAGTGGTCAACTTGCCGTTCAGCCGGCAGGAATACGCCCAGCGCCTGGCCAAGACCCGCGCCGCCATGCAGGCGCAGGGCCTGGAGCTGTTGCTGGTCACCGACCCATCGAACATGGCCTGGCTTACCGGTTATGACGGCTGGTCGTTCTACGTGCACCAATGCGTGCTGCTGGCGCTCGATGGCGAGCCGATCTGGTTCGGTCGCGGGCAAGACGCCAACGGCGCCAAGCGCACGGTGTTCATGCAACACGACAACATCGTCGGCTACCCGGACATCTACGTGCAATCGCGTGAGCGCCACCCAATGGACTACCTGTGCCAGGAAGTGATCCTGGCCAAGGGCTGGGGCGGCCTGAGCATCGGCGTGGAGATGGACAACTACTACTTCAGCGCAGCGGCCTATCAATCCCTGTGCACGCATTTGCCCCAGGCGCGCTTCAGTGATGCGGCGGGCCTGGTCAACTGGCAGCGGGCGGTCAAGTCGCCGCAGGAAATCGAGTACATGCGCATCGCCGCGCGCATCGTCGAGCAGATGCACGCAGGCATTCTCGAACGCATCGAACCGGGCATGCGCAAGAATGAACTGGTGGCCGAGATCTACCGCAGCGGCATCCTCGGCGTCGATGGCCATGGCGGCGATTACCCGGCCATCGTGCCCTTGCTACCGACCGGCGCCGATGCCAGCGCGCCGCACCTGACCTGGGACGATTCACCGTTCACTCGCGGTGCCGGCACCTTCTTCGAGATCGCCGGCTGCTACAAGCGCTACCACTGCCCGCTGTCGCGCACGGTGTACCTGGGCAAGCCGCCGCAGCACTTCCTCGAAGGGGAAAAGGCGGTGGTCGAAGGCATTGCGGCAGGCCTGGATGCGGCCCGGCCAGGCAACACCACCGGCGACATCGCCCGTGCATTTTTCGCGGTGCTGGAGAAGTTCGGTATCCACAAGGACAGCCGCTGTGGCTACCCGATCGGCATCAGCTACCCGCCAGACTGGGGCGAGCGCACCATGAGCCTGCGCCCGAGCGACACCAGCGTGTTGCAACCGGGCATGACCTTCCACTTCATGCCGGGGCTGTGGATGGACGACTGGGGCCTGGAAATCACCGAAAGCATCCTCATCACCGAGACCGGGGTCGAGACCCTGTGCAACGTGCCGCGCCAGCTGTTCGTGAAGGACTGAAGCATGAATGCAATCGCACAGGCCACCAGCGTGATGGCCAACCCGATCAGTTGCACCCTGGATTTCGACCAGGACGGTGTACAGCATGGTTTTCTCAAGCTGCCGTACTCGCGCGACGATTCGGCCTGGGGTGCAGTGATGATCCCGCTGACCGTGGTCAGGAACGGTAGCGGCCCGACCGCCTTGCTCACCGGCGGCAACCACGGCGACGAATACGAAGGCCCGGTGGCGCTGAGCAAGCTGGCCCAACAGCTGCAAGCCGATGAGGTGACGGGGCGGGTGATCATCATCCCGTTCATGAACACCCCGGCGTTTCATGCCGGCACCCGTACTTCGCCGATCGACAAAGGCAATCTCAACCGCAGTTTCCCTGGGCGACCCGATGGCAGCGTGACGGAAAAGATCGCCGATTACTTCCGGCGCACCTTGCTGCCGCTGGCCGATATCGTCCTGGATATCCATTCCGGTGGCCGTACCCTCGACTTCCTGCCCTTCGCCGCCTGCCATGTGCTGCCCGACAAGGCCCAGCAGGCGCGCTGTGAGGCCGGCATGCAGGCCTTCGCCGCGCCCTACGGCATGCGCATGCTGGAGCTGGATGCGCAGGCGATGTACGACACCGCCGCCGAGGAGCAGGGCAAGGTGTTCGTCACCACCGAGCTGGGTGGCGGCGGCACCTCCACGGCGAAGAGCGTGGCCCTGGCCGAGCGCGGCGTGCGCAACCTGCTGATCCACGCCGGCATCCTCGCCGGCCAGATGGAGCAGGGCGAGACCATCCTGCTCGACATGCCCGATGGCGACTGCTTCATCGCCAGCGAGCACGACGGCTTGCTGGAGATGTGCCGCGACCTGGGCGACACGGTCGGCCAGGGCGAAGTGATCGCCCGCATCCACGACATCCGCCGCACCGGCAGCGCCGCGGTGGAATACCGCGCCCGCCGCAGTGGCCTGCTCGCCGCCCGGCATTTCCCCGGGCTGGTCAAGTGCGGCGACACCCTGGCGGTGATCGCCGACGTATTGCCCTAGCCCCGGCGCCACGACAACGAGGTATGGAGAACAGTCATGTCACACCACTACCCATTCAATAGCCTGTGCCACGTCGACGGCCAGTGGCTGCACAGCCACAGTGGCAACCGCATCGCCGTGCACGATCCAGCCAGCGGTCGGCTCATCGGCGAGGTGCCCTCGCTCGATCAGGAACAGATCGTGGTCGCCGTGGATGCCGCCGAGCGGGCCTTCCCGGCCTGGCGCCAGCAGAGCCTGGACAGCCGTGCTGCACGGTTGCGACGCTGGGCCGAGCTGATCCTCGAACATCAGGAAGCACTGGCGCGTATCCTCAGCGAGGAGCAGGGCAAACCGCTGGCTGAAGCGCGGGGTGAAATCGCCTATGCGGCGAGCTTCATCCCCTGGTTCGCCGAGGAGGCCCGGCGCCTGAATGGCCAGACCATTGCCAGCCATATCGCGGGGGCCCAGTTGAGCACGCTGAAGGAACCCGTCGGGGTTTGCGCCTTGCTCACGCCGTGGAACTTCCCCAGCGCCATGATTACCCGAAAGGCGGCTGCGGCACTCGCCGCCGGTTGTACGGTGGTGGTCAAGCCGGCCCATGAAACGCCCTTTTCGGCGTTGGCCCTGGCGCAACTGGCAGAGGACGCCGGCTTCCCACCGGGGGTATTCAACGTGGTCATCGGCGAACCGCAGATGGTCATGCAAACCCTGGTCCGCGACAGCCGTGTGCGTGCAGTCAGCTTCACGGGCTCGACCCGCGTCGGCAAGCTGGTACTCCAGGCTGCGGCCCAGGATGTGAAAAAGGTGGCGCTGGAACTGGGCGGCAACGCGCCGTTCATCGTCTGCGCCGATGCCGATCTCGAACTGGCGGTACGGGTGGCCGTGGCGGCCAAGTTCCAGACCTCCGGCCAGGATTGCTGCGCGGCCAATCGGATCATGGTGCAGCGGCCATTGTACGAAGCCTTCCTGGCGCGCTTCGCCGAGGCGGTGCGGGCACTGAAGGTGGGGCCGGCCATGGCCGAGGGTGAAGAGACGACAGCAGAAGTCGGCCCGCTGATGCACCAGGCTGCCTTCGATGCGACCCAGGCGCGGGTCGAAGACGCCTTGCAGCGCGGTGCCCGGCGCCTGGTCGGCGGCGAGGGCCACGCCCTGGGTGGCTGGTTCTTCCAGCCGACGGTGCTGGCCGATGTCACCCCGGCGATGCGTATCTACCAGGAAGAAAACTTCGCGCCGATCGCCGGGGTCATGCCGTTCGATACGCTGGACCAGGCCATCGCCATGGCCAACGACACCGAGTATGGCCTGGCGGCGTACATCGTCGGCAACCGCCTCGATGTCGTCCATCCGCTGGTACGCCGGCTCGATCACGCGATGGTGGCGATCAACGGCGTCAAGTTCACCGGCCACCCCATTCCATTCGGCGGCATGAAGGCCTCGGGCCTGGGCCGCGAAGGCGGCAGCGAGGGCTTCGAGCCCTTCGTCGAAACCAAATACGTTTGCCTGCACCACCACGGTCAGTTCTAAGGAGCGATTGCCATGAGCCAAGATTTCAGCCAGCTGTTCGAACAGGACCGCGCCCACTTCATGCACCCCTCGACCCATGCCCACGACCACGCCAGCGGTGCGCTCAAGGGCCGGATCATCACCGGCGCCGAGGGCATCCGCCTGCGTGACCACGAAGGCCGGGAACTGATCGATGCCTTCGCCGGCCTGTACTGCGTGAACATCGGCTACGGCCGTACCGAGGTGGCCGACGCGATCCACCGCCAGGCCAAGGAACTGGCCTACTACCACACCTACGTCGGCCACTCGACCGAAGCGATCATCGAGTTGTCCAGGCGCATCATCGACTGGGCCCCGGCGGGCATGAAGAAGGTCTATTACGGCCTGTCGGGCTCCGACGCCAACGAGACCCAGGTCAAGCTGGTGCGTTACTACAACAATATCCTCGGGCGGCCACGCAAGAAGAAGATCATCTCTCGCGAGCGTGGCTATCACGGCTCGGGCATCATGACCGGCAGCCTGACCGGGCTGCCCAGCTTCCACCAGCATTTCGACCTGCCGGTGGAAGGTGTCAAGCATACGGTCTGCCCGCACTGGTACCGGCAGGCCCCGGCCGGCATGGACGAACAGGCCTTCGTGCAGCACTGCGCCGACGCGCTGGAGCAGATGATCCTCGCCGAAGGCCCGGACACGGTCGCCGCCTTCATCGGCGAGCCGCTGATGGGCACCGGCGGCATCATCGTCCCGCCCAAGGGCTACTGGAAAGCGATCCAGGCCGTGCTGCAGCGCTACGACGTGTTGCTGATCGCCGACGAAGTGGTCTGCGCTTTCGGCCGGCTGGGCTCGAAGATGGGCAGCCAGCGCTATGATATCCGCCCGGACCTGATCACCACAGCCAAGGGGCTGACCAGCGCCTATGCGCCGCTTTCGGCGGTGATCGTCGGTGAAAAAGTCTGGAATGTGATCGACGAAGGCTCGCAGAAGGCCGGGCCGATGGGCCACGGCTGGACCTATTCCGGTCACCCGATCTGCGCGGCGGCGGCCTTGGCCAACCTCGATATTCTCGAGCGCGAGCACCTGACCGAGAACGCCGAACAGGTGGGCGGGTACCTCAACCGGCGTATGCGCGAGACGCTCGAAGGCCATCCGCTGGTGGGTGAAGTGCGGGGTGACGGCATGCTCTGCGCGGTCGAGTTCATGGCCGATCGGGAGGCGCGCACCGCGTTCGACCCGGCGCTCAAGATCGGCCCGCAGGTGTCGGCGGCCTGCCTGGAGCGCGGCATGATCGCCCGCGCCATGCCGCATGGCGACATCCTCGGTTTTGCCCCGCCGTTGGTGCTGACCCAGGACGACGCCGAGACGATCGTCGCCATCACCAAGGCGGCCGTCGATGAGGTGGCCGACAAGCTGGGTTGACCTCGACGCCTCGCTCGTCGGTAAGCGGGCTCCTGCGGCAGTCCGCTTGCCGGCACCGGCAGCCCTTCAGCCAACCGACTGACAAGCGAAACGGCAAGTCGCCATGGATCGACCATACTGACTCTTCATTGCCCTTCGGGAGAGTGCCATGGCCAAGCCGTCCAGGAACAAAGCGCCGAAAGAGCGGTTGGAAAAGCTGGGCGGTAAAGCCTACGAGAAGGAACTCAAGCGCCTGCACGTAGAACTGGTCAAGTTGCAGGAGTGGGTGGTCGCCAAGGGGCTGAAGGTGTGCATCGTCTTCGAGGGGCGCGATGGCGCCGGCAAGGGCGGCACCATCAAGGCCATCACCGAGCGCGTCAGCCCGCGGGTGTTCCGCGTCGTGGCGCTGCCGGCCCCGACCGAGCGGGAAAAGACCCAGATGTACGTGCAACGTTACTTGCACCATCTGCCGGCCGCCGGTGAAGTGGTGATCTTCGATCGCAGCTGGTACAACCGCGCTGGCGTCGAGCGGGTGATGGGCTTTTGTACCGAAGAGCAGAGCGCCAAGTTCCTCACCGTGGTGCCGCTGTTCGAGAAGATGATGGTCGAGTCGGGGATCATCCTCATCAAGTACTGGCTCGAAGTCAGCGCCGATGAGCAGACCCGCCGCCTGCAGGACCGCATCAACGACGGGCGCAAACTGTGGAAGCTGTCGCCCATGGACCTCAAGTCGTACACCCGCTGGGACGACTATACCCGCGCCCGCGACGATATGTTCGCCGCCTCCGATTCGTCCTGGGCGCCTTGGTTCATGGCGCACTCCAACGATAAACGGCGTGCCCGGCTGAATATCGTCAGCCACATGCTGACGCGCATCCCCTACAAGGACATCACCCGCGACCAGGTGGTGAAGTTGCCCAAGCGCGGCAAGATCGGCAAGTACAAGGCCGTGGCCTACCCCTTCAAAGTGGTCGAAGAACGATTCTGATCCCCTCCCTGCGGGGAGTCGCAAGGGGGCGAACCTATGCCACATGACGGCAGCCTGCAGCAGGCGACGGTGGTGTTCCTGCTGGCCGGGGTGCTGGCGGTGTTGATGTGGGGCGCGCTGAGCCTGTTCGTGCACCTGTGGATGTTCTTCCTCTGGGTGCTGTTGTTCGTCCTCTGGCAGGCGCGCAGGCTCTACCGTGCGGTGGATACCAGGCAAAGCCCGGCGTACTGGGTGAGTTGCCTGACGACCCTGCTGATCCTGCTTGGGCAATCGGTGCAGGACAGCGCCGGCGGGCAGGATGTGTACAAGGCCTTTGCGGTGCGCATGGCACTGTTCCTGGTCGTGTCTTTGTATGCCAGCGCCATGTTGGTCTGGATCGACCGGCGCCGGGTGCGGGCTGCCTAACACTCCTGTACTGGCCTCTTCGCGGGGCAAGCCCGCTCCTACAGGGATCGTGTGACCTCATGGGCAACGCTGTAGCTGTAGGAGCGGGCTTGCCCCGCGAAGAGGCCAGTTCAGGCGATCTAAGGCTTCCAATCAATCCCGGTATCCGCCAGATAGGCATCCACCGCCGCGCCCACCGTGGGGTGAAACGCCCGTTCGCCCATAGGCTCGAACAACTCGAAGCGCTTCATCTTGTCCTTCACCGGGTCTTTCATCTCGGCGAACTGCAATTCGACCCCGCGAGCCTCCAGCGCCCGGTCGAGCTCGGCGAGCATGTCCGCCGAGGTGATGTCGATGCTGGTCACCGGCTCCGCAGCGATCACCAGCCGTTGCACCGGCGTCGGTGATTCGTCCAGCGCCGTCAGTACCGTGCCCTGGAACTGCTCGGCGTTGGCGAAGAACAGCGGCGCATCCCAGCGCAGCAGCACCAGCCCCGGAATCCGTCGGGCCTGTGGATAACGTTTGACGTCGTGGTAGCCACGGGTGCCATCGACCCGCCCGAGCACCGCGTGGTGCGGCCGCCAGCCATCCCACAGGAACTCGATCACCGAGATCGCCACGGCAATGCAGATGCCCGGGATCGCGCCGAATACCGCCACGCCGACGAAGCAGGTGAACGACAACCAGAACTCCCATTGCTGCATGCGGAAGATACGCTTGAGGTCGGCGAACTCGAACAGCCCCAACGCCGCAGCGATCACCACGGCGGCCAAGGCGCTGTTGGGCAGGTGCTGCATCAGGTTGGGGGCGACCAGCAGCAGCAGGGTCACCGCCAGCGCGCCGATGATGCCGGTCAATTGGGTTTTCGAGCCGGCTGCCTCGGCCACCGGTGTACGCGACGAGCTGCTGCTGATCGGGATGCCCTGGAACAACCCCGAGGCCAGGTTGGCCACACCCAGGCCGAACATTTCCTGGTTCGGATTGACGGGCGTTTTCAGCCGCGCGGCATACGAGCGTGACAGCACGCTCGTATCGGCGAATGACACCAGGGCCACGGCAATCCCGCCCAGCAGCACTTCGACCAGATCGATGTCGCTGACCCACGGGAACACCAGGCTGGGCAGGCCCTGGGGCAATTGCCCGAGTACCTTGACGCCCATCTGGTCGAGGTTGAACAGGCTCACGGCGAGCGTTGCCAGCACCACGGCGATCAAGATGCCCGGTATCCGCTTGAAGGGCTTGAGCAGCAGGATCAGCACCAGGCTACCGGCACCGACGATGAAGCTTGGCCAATGCCCCTGGCCGGCCAAGAGCGCCTGGCCAAGGTGCCAGAGGTCGCGCAGGGGCCCCTCGCTGTCGACTTTCAGGCCGAAGAACTTGGGCAGTTGGCTGATCAATACCGTGAGCGCGATACCGTTCATGTAGCCATAGCGGATCGGCTTGGACAGCAGCTCGGTGATGAAGCCCAGGCGCAGCAGCCCGGCGATCACGCAGAAGGCGCCAGCCACCAGGGCCATCAGGCTGGCGATGGCAATGGCGCGTTGCGGGTCGCTGGCGGCGTACTGCACCACTACCGCCAGGATCGGCGCGGCCAGGGCCGAGTCGGGGCCGAGCACGAGGATACGGCTGGGGCCGAACAGGGCGTAGGCCAGCAGGGGGATGATGGTCGCGTACAGGCCATAGATGCCCGGCACCCCGGAGGCTTCGGCGTAGGCGATGCCGACCGGCACCAGCATGGTGGTGAGCACCAGACCGGCAGCGATGTCCTTGGGTAGCCAGGCGGGTTGGTAGTGCAGCAGGGTGGCGAGGCCCGGGAGCCAGCGTTGCCAGTCGACGCGGGAGTGGGGAGGCGTTTCATGCATGTATGAAGCCTCAGTTTTCTCACTGTTGGAGGAGAGTTCTGAACTTGAAACCAATTGCTTCAGATCAAGATAGCTTGGGAATTATCCTATGCACGGCGCTGCGGTTTCTCTGCTGAGACATTGCTCTATGTCATTCAGTTACTACGCGGAGTTGAAGACACCCGTGACGAATACATCTGCGGCAATCCCGGCGAATCGGGCATCGGCAAGCGGTGCGCACAATTTGCAGATGGGGAGGGTGTTGACGGAGCGGCTGCTGAGTCCAGCGGAATTTGAGCCGGAGGGCATCCAGAAAACGATAGCCTGCGAGATGTGAGCGCTCGCTAAATTTCGAGCTGAATGCCCCAGTTGAGTGGTCGATAAACGACAGGCATGATCAAATTGGACTAAACGGCTGCTCCCTAGGTCTTAAAGAAGCTGACAGGGACATGCCATGATTTTTTGCTGCAGGAGATTGATGCATGCTTAAGAGCCTTACGCTCAGCGGAGTAGGGCCCGCAGCGACATTTGGGCCGATAGAGTTCGACGCTCGCCTTAATTTCATCACGGGCGACAACGGCCTAGGCAAGAGCTTCCTGCTCGACATCGCTTGGTGGGCATTGACACGTACCTGGGCTCGAGGCGTTCCAGCTGTGCCTCCTCTCGGCAGCAAGCGGAGCAGCATTGCTTATGCCTATAGTAAGTCCACTCCTGGCGATTTCGACGAGACCAGTGTTTTCAAGCGCGTGGAGCAACAGTGGCCGACCAAAAAGGGCAGACCGCCCATTCCCGGCGTCGTAATTTATGCCGGGGTCGATGGTAGTTTTTCTGCATGGGACCCTGTTCGCAACTATTGGCAGGATGAAGAAGCAGGCGAACGCCCTCGGGCATTTAACTTTTCACCTGATCAAGTTTGGAATGGCCTTGAGGGGCCTGGAGGGATCCGCTATTGCAATGGCTTAATTCAGGATTGGGTGTTGTGGCAAAAAGGGCAAGACCCGGCTTTTGACGATCTGATCAAGGTACTGGATACCTTATCTCCTTCTGGAGCTGAGAGGCTTGAACCGGGCAAACCGGTGCGATTGGGGTTGGACGTAAAAGATTACCCATCGCTACGAATGCCTTATGGGCAAGATGTGGCGTTGATTCATGCTTCTGCGGGCATGCGACGTGTTGCGGCACTGGCTTATTTACTGGTCTGGACTTGGCGTGAGCACATTTTCGCATGCGAGCAAACCGGGCGTAAGCAAGCAAAGGAAATCATCTTTCTCATTGACGAGATAGAATGCCATCTACACCCACAATGGCAGCGTCGTGTGGTCCCGGCTTTGTTGAAAGTCATGCAGGCTTTGACCGGTAAGAAGGTCCCGGTTCAGCTTATCGTTGCAACTCACTCGCCATTAGTGCTGGCCTCTGTCGAGCCGGAGTTCGACGAGTCCAAAGATGCAATTTTCAACATCCAACTGTGTGACGGTCAAGCCAGTGTGATCAAGGAGCAATGGGCAAAGCAGGGGGATGTCGTGAACTGGTTGGTCTCTGACTCCTTTGGGTTACGTCAGGCGCGATCCATCGAAGCTGAATCTGCAATTGAAGCTGCTGAGGCTTGGATGCGCGGAGAAAAAGCTGTTTTGCCTCCAACGCTCAAGTCGCAGGCAGCCATTCATAGAGAATTAGAGCGTGTTTTAGCCGGGCACGATGATTTTTGGCCTCGCTGGTTGGTGGAAACGAAGCAAGTACCTCGGCAGCATCCTTCGGAGCAAGCATGATCGAAATCGATCTAGAACGTTTAGCTGAACCAGCTGAGTTCGATACGAAGTGTCGAAAGAAGGGAGAGCAATGGCTGAGAGATAATCCAAAAGTCAGTCGAACGCCTAAAACGAGGCCAAGAGATTTTTGGAGTCCTTTCAGATCTGCTCTCGCAGACGGATACCAGGATCGATGCGGCTATAGCGCAATGTATGAGCCAGTTGGGACCGTAGATCACTTTTTACCGGTCGATGCTGATGAGTCGCTTTCCTACGAATGGACCAATTACCGTTTTTGCTCTGGCTGGATCAATAGTAGTAAGAGGAAGTCGGTCGAAATTTTAGATCCTCATTTGGTTCGTGAAGGATGGTTTGAGGTTCTGTTACCTTCTTTGCAACTTGTCGTCGTGCTTGAGAAGGTACCTGAGGAGTTGCGGGTTGCAGCGACAGAAACGTTGACGCGCCTTCATCTGCGTGATGATGAGAGGGTGCTAAGGCAGCGTCGTGCTTGGTACTCAAAGTACCAGGAGGGTAAAATCAATTTGGATGGCCTTCGAGAGGTAGCGCCCCTGATTGCCGCAGCGGTGGAAAGGCTGGATGCTCAATAGGTCCTCTGAGAAAAACAAAGCCCCTTGGAAAGTGCTTCCAACGGGCTTTTTCATTGGGGCGTAGAAACAGAACCAGACGTTAAACCAGAAGTCATTGGGTGCAGGCCCTATGAAATCCGGATTTGGGTGCTATCAAGCTGGATGTGTGCCCGTTTTGAAACCCGCTTTTGAAGATGTTTATGGTTTCGCGATTACAAAGGGGTGGTGCCCTATGAGCCGTCGAATCACGTTTAAAGTAGATCCATGGTAACCAGGGCGTCGGCCATACGGTAGCCCATCGCTTTGTAACCTGCTTGGCGCTTATCCCACATTCTCATTAGCGCAGCACTGCCTTCGTCAACGAAGTCAATCACTCCCACGCCGGCTTTGTCGGCATGTGACCGATGCAACCGTCCTGCATATTGCTGGAGGATTCCCTTCCATGAGATGGGCATTGCCAGCACCAACGTGTCCAATGGCGGATGATCGAAGCCTTCACCGACTAGTTTTCCCGTCGCCAACAGTACTCGTGGTGCATCCGGGGCAAGGCGCTCAAGCTCTTGCATACGAGCAATTCGTTGTTTTTTAGGCATTCGCCCATGAAGTGTGAAAAGGTTATTCACGCGCTGTTTCAACTCAAGCTCCATGGTATCCACATGCTCCGTCCGTTCTAGGTGATGACACTCATCGACGATAATTTGCCCGTAGTTTTTTACGTGATCGCTGATCTCACCTTTTCGCGATAACGATTGCATTACGGCAATATCGATGATGCCTGTAGGTTTTGCTTTTCCGCCCCCAAATCGTTCCAACCATACCCTTGCCAACACCCAAGAACGCTTGCACGTGTTCTTGCCACTGTCTTAATAATTCGGTCCGATGCACAAGTATTAATGTGTTAACGCCACGTCTAGCAATCAATGCAGCTGCGCTGACCGTTTTACCGAACGCCGTAGGTGCGCAAAGAATTCCGGTATCGTGATTCAGCATTTTGCCGATGGCATCTTCCTGGTCTGGACGCAAGGTCCCGAGGAAACTCACGTCAATCGGGTCACCGGCGAAGCGTTCATCTTGAAACTCAGGGGTGATGCCATTTACCCCTAGCAGCTCCAGCGCAGCATCCAAGCAGCCACGTGGCAGCGCAATATGTTTGGGGAAGTTCTGGGCGCAACCGATGATTCTCGGCTTGTTCCACACCGACATGCGCATGGCTTGAGTTTTGTAGAATTCAGGATTTTGAAACGCGGCTAGCCGGACAAGCTGGTTTGCTAATGGTTGCGGCAACGCCGACTTTTCAAAGTAAATCATGTTAGCCAGCGTGACGTTGATAGAGGCTGGCAATGGGCACGTCAATTTTGGTGACTTCGACTCACGAGCCTTCCAAGGTTCTGCATCTCCGTCGTCGTCAACATACATGACTCCTGTAGGGTCCTGCTTCCCCATCGCTTGGGTGACAACGAACGGAATATCCTCCGGAGGCATTTTCTGAACCGATGCTAAGAAAGCCCACTGATCGAGATAAGGTTCAAGTTCGCTGTCGACAAAAACGCTGTTGTTGTGAGCTCTGGCTCGCTTTTGCAATGGAAGCGCGATGAGATTTCCGAAGCCGCCTTTAGGCATGTAGTCCTGATTTGGGAACAACCGATCATAAGAAGTGAGTGCCAATTGGCGTGTACGTTCACATGCATGGCTGATGATTGCCGCACCAAGACGTCGGGCATCATGAGCGGGAACACTTTGCTTGAAGAAAATCCAGCAATGAGCGCCTTTACCTGAACGGGATATTTCCAGTGCCATTGGTACGTTCAGTTCATGACACGACTGAGCGAAGGCTCGTGCATCATCACGCCATTCGGCTTCATCAAAGTCGACCGCCATAAGATAGCAGGTGTCATCCGGGAGCAGAGGGTAGATGCCAATAACCACTTCACCAGCCAGATGGCGATAAACGATCTCATCAGTGAGAGGAAGTAGCTGACGGTTACCGCAGTCGCCGCATTTAATTCGGGGCTTTTCACAAACGCCAGGTTTCCATTCATTTGCGCAGGCGGGTGTGTATCCTGATTTTCCTGCCTTGCTTTCCCAGCGAATTGGATAAACATCTGTCCTACCACGAAACAAGCTCCGGAATAGGGCAAGCTTTGCTTCTGTGCCGAATTGTTGTGTGTGTTCTGTTTGAACAACCTCGATCTTGACTGGCTCGGCCGGCAGACGCCAATCGATGCCATGAGCATCCAGCAAGGCGACCAATCTTGCATTCTCAGCCTTTAGCTTCGCCACCAGGCTAGTATCTATCACCGTCTTCAGCCTCTACGTCCCAGGTGAAGCTTGTAGCCCCTCGCTACAATCCTCAGTGAACCAGTAAGCGTAGAGGTTACCAAACAATAGCCCTTGCGATGACGAGGTGTCCAACGTCAGGCTTTCGTGAAGCTTGAATGGGGCCGGCTTCGCTAGTCTTGGGACTGACCTTCCACCCACCCGCGTTTCAACTACAGCCATGATCTGTGTCCTCTCTTAGCTAGCCTGAAGTCCATCCTCACGTCATCCCGCCAAGAAATGTTGAGTGTTATCAGGGATCAAGGCCCCTGCGACCTGTGAGGATGTCCACTGACGCGGGAATGGCGGCTCCGTACGACCGGAGCGAGGGCATCTCATGATCAGGCCTCCTGAGCACCGTTACCGGTGGGTGGGTGGAGGCTACGCTGGCTGACGAGACCAGCGCCGCGAGATCCTGAGCAAGGTGAAAGCAGCGATGCGATGACCGGGGCATACGTGACTGTCAGTCAGGTGCAGTCCATTCCTTGGTCTGCGGCACCATCATCTGCATCGTTGCGGCTGATGACATCGGCGTTTGTCACGCCCATTGTCACAAGGGGAATTGCCGCAAAGCCTTGTGCGATCAGGGCTGCAGCAGTGTCAGAAGCGCCCGTCTCTTCAGAAAGTGACGGGCGCAGGTTGGCGCAAGATTCGGCCAAGCGGATAGGTTGCTGCAGGACAGCGGAGTACGGAGTTGCTGGCGCACGAGGGCCATAAGTATAGAGAGCATCCATCACTGCCAGTGATCGGGCGAGCTGCCGGATGCGAATAGTCCTCGCGGAGAACCACCGCGAGAGCGGCGTGACCTTGAAGGTTCGGGTCACCTGGGATGCTGTTGTGGACAGCGATCTTAAGGATCTGAGGTAACGTTTGTGCTGGGTTTTGTTAGCGGGCAGGGCGCGCCGGACTGGATAGACCGGGTCTGTATCTGCTCTCAGCGTCGAGACGGCGAGTTCAAAAATACCGGCCACGCTTCGTTTGGCCGCCGCAGCGATCGTCAGGCCGTTTTTTTTCTTGGCGGAAGCCTGCGCGACCGCCTCGAATGTAGTGGCGTTGTCTTGCTGCTGCTTGATGCGTAGCAGTTGTCGATGTCTGGCGGGATTGATGCCTTCGCTCGGATCTCAATGGATGAAAATGGTGGTCCAAAAACACAAACCCCCCGTATCGCCTGGCGATCACGGGGGTTCTGGAGTCTTTCATGTACCGTGGAATCCCACGGAGCCCATCAGACGTTGAAGCGGAAGTGCATCACGTCGCCGTCCTTGACGATGTAGTCCTTGCCTTCCAGGCGCCACTTGCCGGCTTCCTTGGCACCGCTTTCACCCTTGAACTGGATGAAGTCGTCATAGGCCACCACTTCGGCGCGGATGAAGCCTTTTTCGAAGTCGGTGTGGATCACCCCGGCCGCCTGTGGGGCGGTGGCGCCGACGCGCACGGTCCAGGCGCGGACTTCCTGCACGCCGGCAGTGAAGTAGGTCTGCAGGTTGAGCAGCTCGTAACCGGCGCGGATCACGCGGTTCAGGCCAGGCTCTTCCAGGCCCAGGGCCTCGAGGAACATGTCCTTCTCCTCGCCATCGTCCAGCTCGGCGATTTCGGCTTCGATCTTGTTGCACACCGGCACTACCACAGCGCCTTCTTCCTCGGCGATGGCCTTGACCACGTCCAGGTGCGGGTTGTTGTCGAAGCCGTCTTCGGCGACGTTGGCGATGTACATCACCGGCTTGCTGGTCAGCAGGTGGAAGCCACGGATCAGCGCTTTCTCATCGTCTGCCATGTTCTTCATCAGGCTGCGCGCAGGCTTGCCTTCGGTGAAGTGCGGGATCAGCTTTTCCAGAATGGCCTTCTGCGCCAGGGCTTCCTTGTCACCGCCCTTGGCGTTGCGGGCAACCTTCTGCAGTTGCTTCTCGCAGCTGTCGAGGTCGGCGAAGATCAGTTCGAGGTCGATGATCTCGATGTCGCGCTTGGGGTCGACGCTGTTGGAAACGTGGATCACGTTCTCGTCTTCGAAGCAGCGCACCACGTGGGCGATGGCGTCGGTCTCGCGGATGTTGGCGAGGAACTTGTTGCCCAGGCCTTCACCTTTCGAGGCGCCGGCTACCAGGCCGGCGATGTCGACGAACTCCATGGTGGTCGGCAGGATGCGGTTGGGCTTGACGATTTCCGCCAGCGCCGCCAGGCGCGCATCGGGCATCGGCACGATGCCGCTGTTCGGCTCGATGGTGCAGAAGGGGAAGTTCTCCGCCGCGATGCCAGACTTGGTCAGGGCGTTGAACAGGGTGGACTTGCCGACGTTGGGCAGGCCGACGATGCCGCAATTGAAACCCATGGGTATTCCCCTCTCTAGGAAATCAGGCCTTCTGGCCGTGCAGCTCGCGCATGGCCTTGGCGAAGTCGCCGGCCAGTACGTCGGGCAGCACGCCGAGGGCAAAATCGATGCTGGCGTCGAGCTTCTCCTGCTCGGCGCGCGGCGCGCGGCCCAGGACGAAGTTGGAGACCAGTTTGGCGTCGCCTGGGTGGCCGATGCCGAGCCGCAGGCGGTGGAAGTCGTTCTGGTTGCCGAGCTGCGCGATGATGTCGCGCAGGCCGTTGTGCCCCCCATGGCCGCCGCCGCGCTTGAGCTTGGCAACGCCCGGAGGCAGGTCGAGTTCGTCGTGCGCCACCAGGATGGCCTCAGGTTTGATCCTGAAAAAATTGGCCAATGCCGCCACGGACTGGCCGCTGCGGTTCATGTAGGTGGTGGGGATCAACAAACGAACGTCGTTGCCCTGATGGCTGAACTTAGCCGTCAGGCCAAAATACTTTTTGTCAGCGGTCAGCGAAACGCGCTGGGCGCTGGCAATGCGTTCTACGAAAAGAGCCCCTGCGTTATGCCGGGTCTGTTCGTATTCGGGGCCGGGGTTACCCAGGCCGACGATCAACTGGATGGCGGTCACGTCAGGGGCTCTTCCTTGGAGTTGGTGGGTTACAGGGCGCGGGGCGCACTGTAACCCGATCAACACCGGCGCGCGAGTGGATTACTCGGCAGCGCCTTCGTCAGCAGCTTCGGCGGCAACGCGCGGAGCGTGAACGTTGGCAACAGCTTTGTCATCACCGTGGGCCAGAGCGACGAACTCTACGCCTTTCGGAGCTTTCAGGTCCGACAGGTGGATGATGGTGCCGATTTCAGCCTTGGCCAGGTCGACTTCGATGAACTCTGGCAGGTCTTTGGCTTCGCAGGAAACTTCGATCTGCGATTCAACGTGCGAGATCTCGCCGCCTTTCTTGACCGGTGCTTCTTCGTTGATGAAGTGCACTGGAACGACAGCGGTCAGCTTCTGGCCAGCAACGACGCGAACGAAGTCGGCGTGCATGATGAAGCCTTTGGCTGGGTGGCGCTGCATGGCCTTGACGATGACGTTCTGCTTGGCGCCGTCGACGTTCAGTTCGATAACGTGGCTGAAGGCAGCTTCGTTTTCGAACAGCTTGGCGATTTCCTTGGCCACGATGGTCAGGGATTGGGCTTCTTTATCGCCACCGTATACAACGGCTGGGATGTTGGCGGAGTGACGCAGGCGGCGGCTCGCACCTTTCCCCAGGTCAGTACGCGCTTGGGCGTTCAGGGTGAAATCAGTCATTTTGTTTCTCCAAAATAGCCTCCCGAAAGGCGTTTGCGACCAGCGCCAGACGGGGATGGCAAAAAAGCCCCGCCCCAACGGATGCTGGGGCGGGGCGCTTCATATCAACACGCGTTCCGCTTAGCGGAACATCGCGCTGATCGATTCTTCGTTGCTGATGCGGCGCACCGCTTCAGCGACAACCGGTGCGATATCCAGCTGGCGGATACGGTCACAGGCTTGAGCAGCGGCGGACAGCGGGACGGTGTTGGTCACCACCAGCTCATCCAGTACCGACTTCTCGATGTTCTCGATCGCGCGGCCCGACAGGACAGGGTGCGTGCAGTAGGCATAGACCTTGGCAGCGCCGTGTTCTTTCAGGGCCTTGGCCGCGTGGCACAGGGTGCCGGCGGTATCGACCATGTCGTCGACCAGGATGCAGGTGCGCCCTTCGACGTCGCCGATGATGTGCATCACTTCGGAGTGATTGGCCTTCTCGCGGCGTTTGTCGATGATACCCAGATCGACGCCCAGGGACTTGGCGACGGCACGTGCGCGCACGACACCACCGATGTCCGGGGAGACGATCATCAGGTTCTCGAAACGCTGGTCTTCGATGTCGTCGACCAGTACGGGCGAGCCGTAGATGTTGTCGACGGGAATATCGAAGAAGCCCTGGATCTGGTCAGCGTGCAGGTCGACGGTGAGTACACGGTCGATACCGACGACAGTGAGCATGTCAGCGACGACTTTGGCGCTGATGGCTACACGTGCCGAACGCGGACGGCGGTCCTGGCGGGCGTATCCGAAGTAAGGAATCACGGCGGTGATTCGGGATGCTGAGGAGCGGCGGAAGGCGTCGGCCATCACTACCAGTTCCATCAGGTTATCGTTGGTCGGGGCGCAAGTCGGCTGAATAATGAAGACGTCTTTACCGCGGACATTTTCATTGATCTCAGTGCTGATCTCACCGTCGGAGAATTTACCGACAGAGACGTCACCGAGAGGGATATGCAGCTGACGTACGACACGCCGAGCCAGATCGGGGTTAGCGTTCCCCGTAAAGACCATCATCTTGGACACGCGCAGTACCTGAAGGCTGAGGGTATACCTGGATGAGTATAAGGAAAATGGCAGGGGCGGCTGGATTCGAACCAACGCATGGCAGGATCAAAACCTGCTGCCTTACCGCTTGGCGACGCCCCTGTATCTGTTGCTGCGAACGCTTATGCGCTCGACTTCTTGATCAGACTTTGCAGCTTGCGATGCAACATCGAAACATTGCTTCCTTTCGCCACAAACCCTGCTTGGGTCGCTGAAAGAAGGGCCAGAACTTTATCAGCTTCGGCTTTGCTTGGGAAGGCCCCAAACACGCAACTTCCAGTGCCGGTCAATCGAGCATTGGTGAATTTACCCAGTGAATTCAACGCATTGCGAACTTCCGGGTAACTCTGCTCTACCACCGGTTGGCAGTCATTTCGACTGTTTCCCTCGGGAACGGGGCGCATCTTAAGGGGGAGGGAATCACGTGTCAACTGCGGATGTGAAAAAATTTCTACAGTGCTGACAGACACTTGCGGCACCAGCACGACATACCAGGGTTCCTCCGGGTCGACCGGGGTCAGTTGCTCGCCGACGCCCTGGGCGAACGCTGCATGGCCGCGCACGAACACCGGCACATCGGCACCCAGGGTCAGGCCCAGAGCGGCGAGGCGGTCTTCGTCCCAGTCGAGTTGCCAGAGGTGCGCCAGGCCGAGCAGGGTGGTGGCGGCATCCGAGCTGCCGCCGCCGATGCCGCCGCCCATGGGCAGCACCTTGTCCAGCCAGATATCGGCGCCGAGCGGTGTTCCGGATTGTTCCTGCAGCTTGCGCGCCGCGCGCACGATCAGGTTGCTGTCGTGGGGGACGGCGTCGATTTCGGTGTGCAGGCGGATCACGCCGTCTTCGCGCAGGGCGAAGCTCAGCTGGTCAGCGTGGTCGAGGAACTGGAACACGGTTTCCAGCTCGTGGTAGCCATCGGCGCGACGACCGATGATGTGCAGCCACAGGTTGAGCTTGGCCGGGGCGGGCAGGGTCAGCGTGGGCATGCGATCAGTGCCCCAGCTGGCGCGGCTGCCAGTCCTTGACCACCAGGGTCACGTCGAGGTTTTCACCGTGCAGTTTCATGCGCTCGGGCAGCCAGTAGCCGTTCTGCTCGGTGTAGCTCAGGTACTGCACCTGCCAGCCATCCTGGTCGAGGCTGGCCAGGCGGCTGTCGCCGTCCAGGGTCAGCTGGCTCTTGGTGTCTGGTGCGGGCAGGCCGCGCACCCACCACACCAGGTGCGAGACCGGCAACTGCCAGCCCAGCTGTTCTTCGAGCAGTGCCTCGGGGCTGTCGGCTTCGAAGCGGCCCTGGTTGGCCACTTCCAGCACCACGCCACCGGGGCGCCCGGTCAGGCGGGCGGCGCCGCGGCCCAGGGGGCCGGCCAGGCGGATGTCGTAGTAGTCCTGGCGTTGCAGCCAGAACAGCGTGCCGCTCCCGGAGTCGCGGGGCGCGCGGATACCGACCTTGCCGTTGATCTGCCAGCCGTCGAGGCTGCTCAGCTGGGTTTTATGGGCTTGCCACTGCTTGGGATCGCCGTGGCCCTGGAGGGCCTCGCGGCTACCGAAGCCGGCACAGCCGGCGAGCAGGGCAATCAGGGTGAAGGTGATGCAGTGGCGCAGGAACATGGCTTAAAGGGTCTCTGATCCGGTCAGGCGCAGCACGGTCTGGCGCAGCACGCTGCTGTCGGGTTGGGCTTGCAGGGCCTTGGCCCACACCTGGCGGGCTTCGCGGCGCTTGCCGTTGGCCCAGAGCACTTCGCCCAGGTGGGCAGCCACTTCATGGTCGGGGAAGCGCTCGAAGGCTTGGCGCAGGTAGCGTTCGGCCTCGTCGAGGTTGCCCATGCGGAAATTCACCCAGCCCAGGCTGTCGAGCACGGCTGGGTCGTCGGGGGTCAGCTGGTGGGCTTTCTCGATCAGCGCCTTGGCTTCGGCATAGCGCGTGGTGCGGTCGGCCAGGGTGTAGCCGAGGGCGTTGAGGGCCATGGCGTTTTCCGGCTCGCGGGCGATGATGGTGCGCAGGTCCTGTTCCATCTGCGGCAGGTCGTTGCGCTTCTCGGCCAGCATGGCGCGGGTATAGAGCAGGTTGAGATCGTCCGGGAAGCGCTTGATGCCCTGCTGCAGCACCTGGTCGGCCTGGGCGTCCTTGTTGTTGTTGCTGTAGCTTTCCGATTCGATCAGGTACAGCTGGATGGCATAGTCCGGCTGCGCCTCGCGGGCTTCGGCGAGCAGGCGCGAGGCCTCGCTGCCGCGCCCATTGGCGATGAGGATGTCGGCCTGGCGCAATTGCGCTGGCAGGTAGTCCGGGCCCGGGCCGACCAGCGCATATTCACGCAGGGCGCCTTCGGGGTCGCTGCGTTCTTCCTGGATACGGCCGAGGTTGAGGTGTGCGGCATCGACATTGCTGTCGCGCTCGATCAATTCGCGCAGGTAGTTCTCGGCTTCGTCCCAGTCTTTGTTCTCCAGGCATACCAGAGCCAGCGAGTAGCGCAGTTCGTCGTCCTCGGGGTACTGCTGGACCAGGCTGAGGAATTCGCCCTTGGCATCGGCGATGCGGTCCTGTTCGACCAGGGTGCGCGCGTAGGTCAGGCGCAGGCGCTTGTCGTCGGGGTTGTCGCGGATCGCCCCGCGCAGCAGCGGCAGGGCCTCGGGGCCACGGTCGAGGGCCTGGAGCAGGCGGGCGCGAAGCAGGATCGGGGCGATTTCACCGTTCTGCGGGGGGTGTGCCTCGAGCAGGCCGAGGGCCTCCTCGGCCTTGCCGTCCTGGTTCAGCAACAGGGCCTTGCCGAACACCAGCTGGCTGTTGTCGGGGTATTTGACCAGCAGCCGCTCGAAGCTCTGCATCAGGCCGTCGCGGGTGCTCTGGTCGGTTTCGGCAGCCGACAGGGCGAGGAAGTCGAAATGGGTGTCGCCTTGGCCCTGGAGCACTTTTTCCATGTAGGCCATGGCATCGTCGTAGCGGCCGGCCCGGGCCAGCTGGATGGCGGCGGCGCGTTGGGCGTCGAGGTTCTGCGGGTCGTTGCGAGCCCAGATCAGGGCGTTTTCCAGCGCCGGCTCATCGGCGCCGAGGTACTCGGCGATGCGATAGGCGCGTTCGGAAACGCCTGGGTCCTGGGTTTTCTGCGCCTGGTCGGTGTAGTTGGCCAGGGCGATGTCGAAGCGGTTGCGCTGGCCGGCCAGCTCCGCCACCAGCAGGCTATACAGCGTGTCCTGCTTGAACGAGCCGTACACCACGGGCTTTTCGGCCGCGTCCTTGCCTGCCTCGGCGACGGGAGGCTCGGCCTTGTGCGGGGCCAGGCTCTGGCAGCCCTGGAGCAGGGCGAAGGCAAGCAGCAATGCGTAGGGTCTGTTCATAGAGGAGGCTTAGGAGGACTAACCGGCGGTCGGAGCATGATGACACAAGCGCGGGGGCAAACCCACCTGTGGCGTGTCTGGTTAATTGCGACCTTCGGACGGCGGCAGGGTTCCTCAAGCGTGTCCTGTCACCTATCACGTCGATAGCGAACGGTGGTTGTTCTAAAACCTGCGAAGTAGGACAATTATCGGCTTCACGTCCCAACCAGCGACCTTGCATGGCCTTTCTTGCACTTGGTATCAACCATAAGACTGCCTCGGTAGACGTACGCGAGCGCGTGGCGTTTACCCCAGAGCAGCTGGTCGACGCCCTGCAGCAGTTGTGTCGGCTCACCGCCAGCCGCGAGGCGGCGATCCTGTCGACCTGCAACCGTAGCGAGCTTTATATAGAGCAGGACCACCTGGCAGCCGATGCCGTGCTGCAATGGTTGGCCGACTATCACCAGCTGAGCCTCGACGAGCTGCGCGCCAGTGCCTACGTCCATGAGGAGCACGATGCCGTCAAGCACATGATGCGCGTCGCCTCCGGGCTCGACTCGCTGGTGCTCGGCGAGCCGCAGATTCTCGGCCAGATGAAGTCGGCCTATGCGGTGGCACGGGAGGCCGGGACCATCGGCCCGCTGCTGGGCAGGTTGTTCCAGGCCACCTTCAGCGCCGCCAAGCAGGTGCGCACCGACACCGCCATTGGCGAGAACCCGGTGTCGGTGGCGTTCGCCGCGGTCAGCCTGGCCCGGCAGATCTTCAGCGATCTCGGCCGTAGCCAGGCACTGCTGATCGGGGCTGGCGAAACCATCACCCTGGTCGCCCGGCACTTGCACGAGCAGGGGGTGCGGCGCATCGTCGTGGCCAACCGCACTCTGGAGCGCGCCAGCATCCTCGCCGAGCAGTTCGGCGCGCATGCCGTACTGCTGGCCGACATTCCCCAGGAACTGGCCAACAGCGACATCGTCATCAGCTCCACCGCCAGTCAGTTGCCGATCCTCGGCAAGGGCGCGGTGGAAAGTGCGCTGAAGCAGCGCCGGCACAAGCCGATCTTCATGGTCGACATTGCCGTACCGCGCGATATCGAACCTGAGGTGGGCGAGCTCGACGACGTCTACCTGTATACCGTCGACGATCTTCACGAGGTTGTCGCGGAAAACCTCAAGAGCCGCCAGGGCGCTGCCCAGGCCGCCGAGGAACTGGTCACGGTGGGCGCCGAAGACTTCATGGTGCGCCTGCGCGAACTGGCCGCGGTCGATGTGCTGCGCGCCTATCGCCAGCAGAGCGAACGCCTGCGTGACGAAGAACTGCAAAAAGCCCAGCGCCTGCTGGCCAATGGCGGCAACCCCGAAGAAGTACTGGCCCAACTGGCCCGGGGGCTCACCAACAAACTCCTGCATGCGCCCAGCGTGCAGTTGAAAAAGCTCTCGGCCGAGGGGCGCGTCGATGCGCTGGCCATGGCCCAGGAACTCTTTGCCCTCAACGAGGGCTCGACGGACAAATCCCCGCAATGAAAGCGTCGCTGCTGAACAAACTGGATACGCTCCAGGACCGCTTCGAGGAACTCACCGCTCTGCTCGGTGACGCCGAAGTCATTTCCGACCAGACCCGCTTCCGTGCCTATTCCCGCGAATATGCCGAAGTCGAGCCGGTGTTCGCTGCCTATAAAGAGTGGCGCAAGGTCCAGGACGACCTCGAGGGGGCCCAGGCCCTGCTCAAGGACGCCGACCCCGACCTGCGCGAGATGGCGGTGGAAGAAGTGCGCGAAGCCAAGGAACAGCTGGTCGGCCTGGAGTCGCAGCTGCAACGCATGCTGCTACCCAAGGACCCCAACGACGGGCGCAACGTGTTCCTGGAGATTCGTGCCGGGACCGGTGGCGACGAGGCGGCGATCTTCTCCGGCGACTTGTTTCGCATGTATTCGCGCTACGCCGAGAAGCGCGGCTGGCGCCTCGAGATCCTCTCCGAGAACGAAGGCGAGCACGGCGGCTACAAGGAAATCATTGCCCGCGTCGAGGGCGACAGCGTGTACGGCAAGCTCAAGTTCGAGTCGGGTGCGCACCGCGTGCAGCGGGTGCCGGAGACCGAGTCCCAGGGCCGCATCCACACCTCCGCGTGCACCGTGGCGGTATTGCCCGAGCCGGACGAGCAAGTGGCCATCGAGATCAACCCGGCGGATTTGCGCGTGGACACCTACCGCGCTTCCGGCGCCGGTGGCCAGCACGTCAACAAGACCGACTCGGCGATCCGCATCACCCACCTGCCCACCGGCATCGTCGTCGAGTGCCAGGAAGAGCGTTCGCAGCACAAGAACCGCGCCCGCGCCATGTCCTGGCTGTCGGCCAAGCTCAACGACATGCAGACCAGCGCCGCGCAGAACGCCATCGCCAGCGAGCGCAAGCTGCTGGTCGGTTCCGGTGACCGCTCCGAGCGCATTCGTACCTACAACTATCCGCAGGGGCGGGTGACTGACCACCGCATCAACCTGACCCTGTACTCCCTCGACGACATCCTTGCCGGTGGCGTCGACGCCGTGATCGAGCCGTTGCTGGCCGAATACCAGGCCGACCAATTGGCGGCCCTGGGGGAATAATGACCATCATCGCCAGCCTGCTGCGCAACGCGCAATTGCCCGATTCGCCCACCGCGCGCCTGGATGCCGAGCTGTTGCTGGCTGCGGCCATCGGCAAGTCGCGCAGCTTCCTGCACACCTGGCCCGAGCGTATCGTCAGCAGCGAGGCGGCCGAGACCTTCGCCGGCTACCTGCAGCGGCGCCGCGCCGGTGAGCCGGTGGCCTATATCCTGGGGCAACAGGGGTTCTGGAAACTCGACCTTGAGGTCGCCCCGCACACCCTGATCCCGCGCCCGGACACCGAGCTGCTGGTCGAGGCTGCGCTGGAACTGCAAGCGGGCGGCCCGGCCAAGGTGCTCGATCTGGGCACCGGTACCGGCGCCATCGCCTTGGCCCTGGCCCATGAGCGCCCGGCCTGGCAGGTGACCGCGGTGGACCGGGTCGACGAAGCCGTGGCGCTGGCCGAGCGCAATCGCCAGCGCCTGGGACTGGGCAATGTCCGGGTGCTGGCCAGCCATTGGTTCGGCGCGTTGGCCGGGCAACGCTTCGACCTGATCATCAGCAACCCGCCGTACATCGCCGCCGAAGACCCGCACCTGGTTGCCGGCGACGTGCGCTTCGAGCCCTCCAGCGCCCTGGTCGCCGGCCCCGACGGCCTGGACGACCTGCGCCTGATCGTGGCCCAGGCTCCCGAGCATCTGCTGCCCGGTGGCCGCCTGCTGCTCGAACACGGCTACGACCAGGCCGAGGCGGTGCGCCAACTGCTGAGCACACACGGTTTCGCCGAGGTCGCCAGCCGTCGCGACCTGGGTGGCCATGAGCGCATTACCCTGGGGCGCCTGCCATGCTGACCGACCAGGAGTTGTTGCGCTACAGCCGGCAGATCCTGCTGGCTCAGGTCGATATCGACGGCCAGCTGCGGCTCAAGCAGGGCAAGGTGCTGATCGTCGGCCTGGGCGGGCTGGGCTCGCCAGTGGCGTTGTACCTGGCCGCCGCAGGGGTCGGCGAGTTGCACCTGGCCGACTTCGACACGGTCGACCTGACCAACCTGCAGCGCCAGGTGATCCACGACAGCGCCACGGTCGGCATGGCCAAGGTCGACTCGGCGATCCAGCGCCTGCAGGCGATCAACCCCGAGGTGAACCTGGTGCCGCATCGCCAGGCCCTGGATGAGGACACCCTGGCCGAAGCCGTGGCGGCAGTCGACCTGGTGCTCGACTGCTCCGACAACTTTGCCACGCGCGAGGCGGTCAACGCGGCGTGCGTGAAGGCCGGAAAACCTCTGGTCAGCGGCGCGGCGATCCGCCTCGAAGGGCAGCTCTCGGTGTTCGACCCACGGCGTGACAGCAGCCCCTGCTACCACTGCTTGTACGGGCACGGCAGCGAGGCCGAACTGACCTGCAGCGAAGCTGGGGTGATCGGCCCGCTGGTGGGCCTGGTCGGTAGCCTGCAGGCGCTGGAGGCCCTGAAGCTGCTGGCCGGCTTCGGCGAGCCGCTGGTTGGCAGGCTGTTGCTGATCGACGCCCTCACCACCCGCATGCGCGAGCTGCGGGTCAAGCGCGACCCGGGTTGCGCGGTCTGCGGCAGCCAGCATGGCTGAGCGCTCGGCGCCGGTGGGCGTGATGGACTCTGGGGTCGGTGGCCTGTCGGTGCTCGCCGAGATCCAGCGCCTGCTGCCCAATGAGTCGTTGCTCTACGTGGCCGACTGCGGCCATGTGCCCTACGGCGAAAAATCCCCGGACTACATTCGCCAGCGTTGCCGGCACATTGCCGGCTTTTTCCGCGAGCAAGGGGCCAAGGCCATGGTCCTGGCCTGCAACACCGCTACCGTGGCAGCGGTCGCCGACCTGCGCGAGCTGTACCCGGACTGGCCGCTGGTGGGCATGGAGCCGGCGGTCAAGCCGGCTGCGGCAGCCACCCGCTCCGGCGTGGTCGGGGTGTTGGCCACCACCGGTACCCTGCAGAGTGCCAAGTTCGCAGCCTTGCTCGATCGCTTCGCCAGCGATGTACGCGTGGTCACCCAGCCTTGTCCGGGCCTGGTCGAGCGCATCGAGGCGGGTGACCTGGCCAGCGCGCAGCTGCGCCAATTGCTGCAAGGCTACGTGCAGCCCTTGCTGGACGCCGGCTGCGACACCTTGATCCTGGGGTGCACCCATTACCCGTTCCTGCGTCCTATGCTGGCTGGCATGGTGCCGGCCGATGTGGCGATCATCGACACCGGCGCCGCCGTGGCCCGCCAGTTGCAACGCCTGCTGGGCTCTCGTGGGCTGCTTGCCGAAGGGCCGGCGCGTGGTGTCGGTTTCTGGAGCAGTGCCGATCCGCAAGCCTTGCGCCGCATACTGCCCGTGCTCTGGCAGGCGGACGCCTCGGTGTCATCGCTCAGTGTGTAAAAAATGTGTGAAAATTTACCGGTCTTAACTGAACTATCGTTCCAGCGCCGATTTCTATGCTAATGCCTGATGAAGGCCTGAATACTTACAACAGCATAGGAAAAAGGACGTTTCTCATGAAGAAACTGATTGGCTTGGCGGCACTCGCTGCCCTGGGGATGGTGCAACTGGTGCCGGCGCAGGCTGCCGATGTCACGTTTGCGGTGGGGCAGACGGGGGACTCGACCATGGTCTATCGCCTGGGGCTGCAATCGAATTGGGATGCAAGCTGGTGGCAGACCAGCGTCGGCCGGCTCACCGGTTACTGGGATGGCGCCTACACCTATTGGGATGGTGACGAGACCGCCAGCAACCACAGCCTGTCGTTCGCGCCGGTGTTCGTGTACGAGTTCGCCGGCGAGTCGGTTAAGCCCTACATCGAGGCCGGCATCGGTGTAGCAGCGTTTTCCAGTACCGAATTGGAGAGCAACGAACTGGGCTCGTCGTTCCAGTTCGAGGACCGCATCGGCTTTGGCCTGCGCTTCGCTGGCGGGCATGAGATCGGCGTACGTGCCATTCACTACTCCAACGCCGGGATCAAGCAGCCCAACGATGGGGTAGAGGCCTACAGCCTGCACTACCGCATGGCGCTGTAAGCCAGGTTGGCCTGTGGCCGCTCAGCGCGACAGCGGCCACAACGCGTTCATGTCCAGCGCTTCCAGCACCAGTTCCGCTTCCCGCTGCGGCAGCCGTCGCAATAACTCTTCTGCCGCGCCTTGCGCCGTCCATCGTTCTGGCAGCGCCTGAATGGGCGTGACCGGTTTCTTCAACGATTGCGGTGCCACCAGGGTCAGCGCGATGCCCAGTGCGTCGAGGGTATCGCGCTGCAGGCGGAACCATTGCGGCGCGTTGTTGGTGGCGTTCGGAGATTGCGAAGGTGCGTACAGCTGCAGCGCCGAATAGCGGCTGAACACAGCCATCACCTGCGGTGCATCGCCTCCGGCCAGCAGGGGCAGGGCGCTGGCCAGGCAGTGCTCGGCCGCTTGCAGGTTACTGCTGGCGATCGAGTCGAACACCTCGCTGTCTGGCACCTCGTCGCTCAGGTAGTCGCAGGTGCCAGCGTTGACGATCAAGACATCCAGCGTTCCCCAGGTACTGGCGATTCTTTCGCTAATGGCTTGCGCCCCGGCGTGCGTCTGCAATTGCCCGGGAAGGCGCAGCAAGGCAGGGCCATGGCGTTGGGCCAGAAGGTCCAATGCCGGGCAGGCGTTGCTGCTGGCGGCTACCCGATGCCCTTGCTCGAGCAAGTGCTCCACCAATGCCAGCCCGAGCCCGGCGCTGGCCCCCGTCACCCAGAAATTCCGTGAGTGCTCAACCATTTACCCTTACCCCTCTATTACTGCCGGCGAGGCAGGGCTTTGAAGGCCTCCAATGCACGCCGGCGACTGCTTGCGAGATCGACGATAGGGTCGTAGTAACAAGTATTAGTCAAATTATCGGAAAGCATGAGCGGAGCATGAATGGTTTTGTCGTCCAAGGCTTTCAGGTCAGGGAGCCAGTGGCGGATGAAACGCCCCTGGGGATCAAAACGTTGAGACTGCGAAACCGGGTTGAAGATCCGGAAATAGGGCACCGAATCGGTCCCGGTGGAGGCGCTCCATTGCCAGCCGCCGTTGTTCGCGGCCAGGTCGCCGTCTATCAGGTGGCGCATGAAATGGCGTTCGCCCAGGCGCCAGTCGATCAGCAGGTTCTTGCTCAGGAACATCGCCACCAGCATGCGCAGGCGGTTGTGCATCCAGCCAGTGTGCAGCAGTTGCAGCATCGCGGCATCGATGATCGGGATGCCGGTGCGTCCCTCCTGCCAGGCTTTGAAGTCCTCGGGCGCATCGCGCCAGGGCAAGGCTTCGGTGTGCGGGCGGAAGGCGCGGTGTTTCGAGACCTCGGGGTAGCCGTTGAGAATGTGCTTGTAGAACTCGCGCCAGAGAAGCTCGTTGATCCAGGTCTGCACGCCCACGCTGCCACTGTCGAACTCACCCCGGTTGCTGCTCAATGCCGCGTGCAGGCACTGCCGAGGGGATATCACCCCTGCTGCCAGGTAGGCGGACAACTGACTGGTGCCAGGCTTGGCCGGTAGGTCGCGCAGGTGCTGGTAGTCCTCGACGGTTTCGTCGAGGAACCTGGTCAGGCGGTCTTGCGCTTCGTCTTCGCCAGCCGGCCACAGGTCGCGCAGGCCGTCGGCAGGCTTGTCGAAGCCTTCGACATGGCGGGGGATCGGGTCGCTGGCGATGCCCAGCGGCGCCTGGCGGCGCACCTTCGGCGCCAGTGACGGCAGGCTGAGGTGCAGCTGTTCCAGGCAGGCTTTCTTGAATTGGCTGAACACCTGGTAGTAGCCGCCACTGCGGGTGAGGATGGTGCCGGGGGCCAGCAGCAACTGGTCAAGGTAACTGTGGGCGAGGATGCCGGCATCGCTCAGCAGCTTGCGCGTGGCGTCGTCGCGGCAGGTTTCGTTGACGCCGTATTCGTCATTCCAGTGCACCGCCTCGACCTTGTGCTGTCGACAAACCTTGAGCAGCATGGGCGCAGCTTCGTCCCAGGTGTCGATCTTGCGAATCAGCAGCGGAATGTTCAGCGCGTCCAGGGCCTGGCGCAGCTCGCGCAGGTTGCGCAGCCAGAAGTCGACCTTGCACGCGGCGTCGTCGTGGGCCTGCCATTGGCCGGGGCTGATCAGCCACAAGGCGATGCTCGGGCCGCGCTCGCAGGCGGCGCTCAGGGCCGTGTTGTCAGTGATGCGCAGGTCGCTGCGCAGCCAGATCAGTTGCATGGAGCCTCTCTAGGAATGCAGGGTTTGCAGCGTCCGCAAGGCGGCCTGCGGGGTGTCGAACAGGTGCAGGCCGGGCACGTCGAAGGCGCGCAGCTGCGCCTGGTGAAGAGGCAGGCAGGCGCCGCCCGCCAGGGTGGGCAGCGCTAGGCCTGCCAAGGTGCGTTGCAGGGCCTTGGCATCGAGGCGTGGGCCCAGGTGCAAGAGCAAGGCGCGCGGTTGCAGCGCCGCGACCGCGCGTTCGAGTTGCGTGCCAGCGACCGGACGCTCAAGCACTTCGACCGGCATGCCATTGCTGCTGAGCAGCCAGGCATACAGCCACAAGCTGGGATCCTGCGGGCGCTCGTGGTCTTCGGCCAGCAGCACCGCGGGGCCGTGCAAGGCCTGGTTGTCGTGGTACACGCGAGCACCGAGCTTGCTGCGCAGCCAGGTGTGAAAGAACACCCGCTCGAGCTGTTCGTTGAAAAAGGTATGCCAGCGCAGGTTCAGGGCCTGTTGCAACGGCAGCAGCAGCTGCTCGCAGAGAGTGACGGCCGGGTAGAGGGCCATCACTTGGTTGAACTGCTGGTCGAGCGCGCGTTGCGACAGGTTGGCGATCGCCTCGATGATTTGCGCTTGGCGGGCTGCCCAGTCGCCCAGGGGGGCGGCCTCGGGTTGGCGGTCCAGCAGGTCGCGAACCTGGCCGACCGAGGCGCCGCGCGCCAGCCAGGCGAGGACTGCCTCGACCCGTTCGACCTGGGCTTGGGAATACAGGCGATGGCCCTTGGCCGTGCGCGTGGGGTTCAACAGGCCGTAGCGCCGCTCCCAGGCACGCAGGGTCACGGGGTTGACCCCGGTGCGACGTGCCAGCTCACCGATGGCCAGCAGGGTGTCAGACGGCATTGCGCAGGCCCAGGTTTTCAGGGTGGGGCTGCAGGTACGCCTGCTGCAGCAGGTACGGGTCCGGGTGTTTGCGCAGATGGTGCTTGAGCAGGGTCAGCGGCACCACCAGCGGCACCACGCCTTGCTGGTACTGGCCGATCACTTCCTGCAGCTCGTGCTTGTCCTGGGGGGTGAGGGCGTCGCGCAGGTAACCGCTGAGGTGCTGCAACACGTTGCCATGGGTACCTCGGCTGGCGCAGCGGCGCAGGGCCTGCATCAATTGGCTGAAATAGCGCGGGCCGATCACGGCCGGGTCGTCCTCGCGGCGCAGGCTGCCGAGCAGGTTGCCGATTTGCCGATAGGCCTGGGGGTTGTTGGCCATCAGCAGGTATTTGTAGCGGGAATGGAAGCGGATCAACGCGCCACGGCTCAAGCCCTCGCCCAACTGACGTTGCCAATCGGCGTAGGCATACACGCGGCTGATGAAATTTTCGCGCAGCACCGGGTCGTGCAGGCGCCCCTCTTCCTCGACCGGCAGGTCCGGGCGCTGGGCACAGAAGGCGGCGGCATAGGCGCCGCGACCGCCCTGGTGCGCCGG
Source organism: Pseudomonas sp. S31 (assembly GCF_016648105.1). Taxonomy (GTDB): domain Bacteria; phylum Pseudomonadota; class Gammaproteobacteria; order Pseudomonadales; family Pseudomonadaceae; genus Aquipseudomonas. Next base: position 78,702 of record NZ_JACVVE010000016.1, read on the forward strand.
GCGACCGTCGTCCTGGTAGACCTTGACCCGCTCGAGGCCGCACGAAGGTGATTTCTGCATGAAGATGTATCCGCAGATATCGTCGAGCTGCTCGGCCATCGTCTCGCCATAGCTGCGCAGGTTGCCAGCGAGATCGGGGCCTGGGGTACGGGTGCCGACCACGTTGGGCTGTGCTGGATCGCCCACCAGCCGGATCGGATCGCGCGGGACGCTGAGGCCGATGGCCACTTCCGGGCATACCGGTACCCATTCGAAGTGCGCCTCCAGTTGCGATCGACACAGGTCCGATGACTTGTGGCCGCCGTTGTAGCGCACGCTGTGGCCGGTCAGGCAGGCACTGATACCGATGCGGGGTCGGGTATGAGCAGCAGGATCTTGCATGGCGGCCTCCATAAACTTGTACATCAATTAGATCTTGTACAAGTACATTGCAGCACAGCCAGCCCTGCAAGCAAACCCCTATTTAGGTGTTAACACTGCAGCGGGTTATTCCAAGTGCTCATTCCAGGTGCTCATTCCAGGTGTTCATTCCAGGTGCTCCAGCAACCGGCGTGCCGCTTCCTGGCCGCTGAGCCAAGCGCCCTCGACCCGGCCCGACAGGCACCAGTCGCCACAGGCATACAGGCCCTGATCGGCATCGGCCAGCGCGCCCCACTCGTGATTGCCTGCCGGCCGTGCATACAGCCAGCGGTGGGCCAGGGCAAAGGTGGGGGCGGGCACCACGCAGCCGACCAGCTCGGCGAACTCGCCCCAGAGCTGTTCGATCACCTCTTCCTTGGGCAGGTCGATGTGCTGCTTGCTCCAGCCCGAGGTGGCATGCAGTACCCAGGTATCGAGGTGTTCGTCACGGCCTGGCTTGCTGCGGTTGCGAGCCAGCCAGTCGAGTGGGTTGTCCTGCACGAAGCAGCCCTGCATCGGCGTGTCCAGAGGCGTCTGGAACGCCAGGGCGATCGCCCAGGTGGGCTCCATCTGCACGCCCGCGGCCACTGCGGCGAGCTTGGGCGTGGCCGCCAGCAGCGGCGTGGCCTGGGGGGCCGGCACGGCGATCACCACGCGGCTGTAGGGGCCGTGGCTGCAGCCTTCGGTGTCCTGCAGGTGCCAGTACTGCTTGCCGCGGAACACCTCGGCGATGCGGCAGCCGAAATTCACCGTGACGTCCTTGAGCAAGCCGCGGGTGATCGCGCTCATGCGCGGCACACCCACCCAGCGGGTCTGTTCGTCGGGGGAGGGAGTCAGTTCGCCGTCGCGGTAGTTGTAAAGCTGCGGCTTCCATTGCGCGGCCCAGCCGTCGGCCACCCATTGTTGCACCTGCTCGACGAAACGCCGGTCGCGGGCGGTGAAGTACTGGGCGCCGAGGTCGAGGGCGCCGGCCTCGCTGCGCTTGCTGGCCATGCGCCCGCCACTGCCGTGGCCTTTGTCGAACAAGTGAACGGATTGCCCGGCCTTCTGCAAGGCCTGGGCGGCGGACAGGCCGGCGATACCGGCACCGATAATGGCAATAGGTACTGTCATGATGGCCTCTTCGAACCTTGCTTTACGCAGACTACGCTGTCAGTTAAACCTGTACAATGCTAAATATCTGTATAAGGTTATTCCGCTTCATAGGACAGGTTGGCCTATGTCCTATCCTTATCCGAGAGCGTTCGGTCTAGAAAAGTGCCTTGATCTTAAAAATAGACCATGGCCGCACTCTGCGAGGACACAGCCATGCATATATTGCTGACAGGTGGTACCGGCTTGATCGGCCAGCACTTGTGCCAGTTCTGGCTCGCCAAGGGCCACCGGTTGACGGTATGGAGCCGCCGCCCCGAGCAGGTCGCCCGCTTGTGTGGCAGCGGCGTGCGCGGCATCGCCGAGCTGGGGGATATCGCCGCCGACGAGCAGGTGGACGCGGTGGTCAACCTGGCCGGTGCGCCGATCGCCGACCGCCCCTGGACCGCGTCCCGGCGCAACCTGCTGTGGGCCAGCCGGATCGCCCTGACCGAGCGCTTGCTCGAATGGCTCGGCAGCCGCGAGCAGCGCCCCGAGGTGCTGCTCTCGGGCTCTGCCGTGGGTTGGTACGGCGATGGCGGCGAGCGCGAACTGACCGAGGCGTCGCCGCCGGTACGCGAGGATTTTGCCAGCCAGCTGTGCATCGCCTGGGAAGAAACCGCCCAGCGCGCGCAGGCCCTGGGCATGCGTGTGGTACTGGTGCGCACCGGCCTGGTGCTGGCCAGCGACGGCGGCTTTTTGTCGCGCCTGCGCCTGCCATTCAAGCTGGGGCTGGGCGGGCCTTTGGGCGATGGACGGCAATGGATGCCCTGGGTGCATATAGACGACCAGGTCGCCCTGATAGATTTTCTCTTGCAGCACAGGGACGCCAGCGGTCCTTATAATGCCTGTGCGCCCGAACCGGTGCGCAATCGCGAATTCGCCAAGCGTCTTGGCCGTGCGCTGCATCGGCCGGCGTTCATGCCGATGCCTGGGCTGGTGCTCAAGGTCGGGTTGGGCGAGCTGTCGACCCTGCTGCTCGGCGGCCAGCGCGCCCGCCCGGTGCGGCTACTGGCGGCAGGCTTCACTTTCCGCTTCAACGATCTGCAATCGGCGTTGGACGACTTGTCCAGCCGCCTCTGACATAGGACGCTGCATGACCGATCACGCCCTGCTGCTGGTCAACCTGGGTTCCCCGGCCTCCACCTCGGTCGCCGATGTGCGCCGTTACCTCAATCAGTTCCTCATGGACCCTTACGTCATCGACTTGCCATGGCCGGTGCGGCGGCTGCTGGTGTCGCTGATCCTGGTCAAGCGCCCCGAGCAGTCGGCGCATGCCTACGCTTCGATCTGGTGGGACGAAGGCTCGCCGCTGGTGGTGTTGACCCGCCGCCTGCAAGCGGCGATGGCCGGGCACTGGCCCCACGGCCCAGTGGAAATTGCCATGCGCTATGGCCAACCGGCGCTGCCGGAGGTGCTTGCGCGCCTGGCCGCCCAGGGCGTGCGCAAGGTCACTCTGGCACCGCTGTACCCGCAGTTCGCCGACAGCACGGTGACCACCGTGGTCGAGCTGGCGCGCCAGACCGTGGCCGAGCGCCAGTTGCCGCTCGAGCTGCGGGTGTTGCAGCCCTTCTACGAGCACCCCGAGTATATCGAGGCCTTGGTCGCCAGCGCCGAGCCTTACCTGCAACAGGACTACGACCATCTACTGCTGAGCTTCCATGGCTTGCCGGAGCGCCACCTGAAGAAGCTCGACCCCACGGGCAACCACGATTTCCAGGCGGCCGATTGCTGCAAGGACGCCAGCGCCGAGATGCGCGCGGTGTGCTACCGCGGCCAGTGTCTGGCCACTGCCAGGGCGTTCGCGACGAAGATGGGGATCCCGGACGGCAAGTGGTCGGTGTCGTTCCAGTCACGGTTGGGGCGGGCCAAGTGGATCGAGCCCTACACCGAAACGCGCCTGGATGAGTTGGCCAGGGCCGGCGTGAAAAAGCTGCTGGTGATGTGCCCGGCGTTCGTCGCCGATTGCATCGAGACGCTGGAGGAGATCGGCATGCGCGGCAGCGAGCAGTTCGTCGAGGCGGGGGGCGAGGAGCTGGTGCTGGTGCCGTGTCTGAATGATCACCCGGAGTGGGTGAGGGTGCTTGCGGGGATGTGCGAGAGGGTCTGATTGCTTGGATGGCTGATCTGGCCTCTTCGCGGGCAAGCCCGCTCCCACAATTATCGCGCTCGCTTGAGGGGCGCGGGAGTCCTGTGGGAGCGGGCTTGCCCGCGAAGGCGCAGGGTCAGGTCAGCTCGGGGCTCAAGGCAAATGGTCGTCCAGCTTCTTGTGTTTCCAGCTGTCGTTGCCCGGCAGGATCAGGTTCAGGGCGATAGCCACGATGGCGCACAGGGCGATGCCCTTCAGGCCCCAGTCGTCCGGGCCGTCGCCGCTGCCGATCAGCACGCCGCCGATACCGAACACCAGGGTCACCGAAACGATCACCAGGTTGCGTGCCTCGGCCAGATCGATCTTGTGGCGGATCATGGTGTTCATGCCCACCGCCGCGATCGAACCGAACAGCAGGCAGAGAATACCGCCCATCACCGGGACCGGAATGCTCTGCAGCAACGCGCCGAACTTGCCGATGAAGGCCAGGCTGATGGCGAAGATCGCCGCCCAGGTCATGATCTTCGGGTTGTAGTTCTTGGTCAGCATCACCGCGCCCGTCACTTCGGCGTAAGTGGTGTTGGGCGGGCCGCCGAACAGGCCGGCAGCGGTGGTGGCCAGGCCATCGCCGAGCAGGGTGCGGTGCAGGCCGGGTTTCTTCAGGTAGTCGCGACCAGTCACGCTGCCCACCGCGATGACCCCGCCGATGTGCTCGATCGCCGGTGCCAGGGCGACCGGGACGATGAACAGGATCGCCTGCCAGTTGAACGCCGGTGCGGTGAAGTTGGGAATTTCCAGCCACGGTGCGGCGGCGATCTTGGCGGTGTCGACCACGCCGAAGGCGAACGACAGGGCAAAGCCGACCAGCACGCCGGAGATGATCGGCACCAGGCGGAAGATACCCTTGCCGAACACCGCGACGATCAGGGTGGTCAGCAGGGCCGGCATGGAGATCAGCATGGCGGTCTTGTAGGGCATCAATGCCGCACCGTCACCGCCTTTGCCCATGGCCATGTTAGCGGCGATCGGCGCCATGGCCAGGCCGATGGAGATGATCACCGGGCCGATCACCACCGGCGGCAGCATGCGGTCGATGAAGCCGGTGCCTTTGATCTTCACCATCAGGCCCATGAAGGTGTACACGAAGCCTGCGGCCATCACCCCGCCCATGGTCTCGGCCAGACCGAACTGGCCCTTGGCGAGAATGATCGGGGTGATGAAAGCGAAACTCGAGGCCAGGAATACCGGGACCTGGCGACCGGTGACCAATTGGAAAAGCAAGGTGCCGATACCGGCCGTGAACAGGGCCACGTTCGGGTCGAGGCCGGTGATCAGCGGCATCAGCACCAGGGCGCCGAATGCCACGAAGAGCATCTGCGCGCCCGAAACGACCTGGCGCCAGAGCGGGTCGTTGAAGCCGTCCTGCATGGTCAGGCGTCCTTCTGCTTGGTGCCGAAGATCTTGTCGCCGGCATCGCCCAGGCCTGGGACGATGTAGCTGTCTTCGTTGAGACCCTGGTCGATCGAGGCGGTGTAGATGCTCACGTCGGGGTGGGCTTTCTCGACCGTGGCGATGCCTTCGGGCGCGGCCACCAGCACCATTGCGCGGATTTCCTTGCAGCCAGCTTTCTTCAGCAGATCGATGGTGGCGACCATCGAGTTGCCGGTGGCCAGCATCGGGTCGATGATCAGGGCCAGGCGCTGGTTGATGTCCGGTGCCAGTTTTTCCAGGTAGGTGTGCGCCTCGAGGGTTTCCTCGTTGCGGGCAACGCCCACGGCGCTGACCTTGGCGCCCGGGATCAGGCTGAGCACGCCGTCGAGCATACCGATGCCGGCCCGCAGGATCGGCACCACGGTGATCTTCTTGCCGGCGATCTTCTCGACCTGGACCTTGCCACTCCAACCGTCTATTTCGTAGGTTTCCAGGGGCAGGTCCTGGGTGGCTTCGTAGGTCAGGAGCGCGCCGACTTCCTGGGCAAGTTCGCGAAAGTTCTTGGTGCTGATGTCGGCACGGCGCATCAGGCCGAGCTTGTGGCGGATCAGCGGATGGCGGATCTCACGAGTGGGCATAGGGGGCTCCGAAAGGCGGGCAAAAAAACCGCGCTAGATTAATCTATTCAGCCTGTGCTGTCGTGCGTCTTTCTGGACGTTAGTCCATAAATGCTTGATCTGTGACGAGCGGATGCGTACCTTTGCCCGCTTTTCCAAAATGCACCCCTGGAGAGCGCCATGTCCGCCGATCTCGAGCATATCCGCCAAGTCATGCGCGAAGCAGACTGCCTGTACACCGAAGCCGAGGTCGAGGCCGCCATCGCCAAGGTCGGCGCGCAGATCAGCAATGACCTGCACGACAAGAACCCGGTGGTCTTCTGCGTGATGAACGGTGGGCTGATCTTCGCCGGCAAGCTGCTGACCCACCTGCAGTTCCCGCTGGAAGCCTCGTACCTGCACGCGACCCGCTACCGCAACCAGACCAGCGGTGGCGAGTTGTTCTGGAAGGCCAAGCCGGAAGTGTCGTTCATCGACCGCGACGTGCTGATCGTCGACGACATTCTCGACGAGGGTCATACCCTCAGCGCCATCATCGACTTCTGCAAGCACGCCGGTGCCCGCGCCGTGCACACCGCGGTGCTGATCGACAAGGACCACGACCGCAAGGCCAGCCCGGACCTCAAGGCCAGCTACATGGGCCTGCCGTGCGTCGATCGCTACATCTTCGGCTATGGCATGGACTACAAGGGCTACTGGCGCAACGCCAACGGCATCTTCGCCGTCAAGGGGCTTTGAGGGCTTCTTGCTGGATTGGTGGGGTGTATCCGGATCGTTGGCTTGAGAGTTGTGGTGTTGCGTAGATCGTGCGCCGCGCGGGCGGCGCGCGATCTCGTAGGCGCTACTTCTTCGCGGCCTGGTACAGCGGCATCACTTTCGGAATGGCCGCCTGCAGCGAGGCGATGCGGCTGGCCGACGCCGGGTGAGTGCTCATGAACTCGGGCGGCGCGCCCTCGGATGCGGCGCTCATCTTGTTCCACAGGGTGATCGCGGCATTCGGGTCGTAGCCGGCGCGGGCCGACAGCTCCAGGCCGATCAGGTCGGCTTCGTTCTCGTTGGCACGGCTGTTGGGCAGGGTCATGGCGTAGTTCACCACCTGGTCCGCCAGGCCCAGGGTGTCATCCCCCAGCCCGAGCAGGGCACCGGCGCCCTGGCGGGCCATCGCCACGCCATAGGCCTTGGACATCGCCTCACGGCTGTGCTCGCGCAAGGCGTGGGCGATTTCATGGCCAACCACCGCAGCGATCTCGGCATCGGTCAGCTTGAGCTGGTCGATCAGGCCGGTGTAGACGATGATCTTGCCGCCGGGGCCGCAGTTGGCGTTGAGCTCGTCGCTCTTGATCACGTTGACTTCCCAGTTCCACTGCGCGGCATCCGGGCGGAACTGCGGCGCCTGGGCGATCAGGCGCTTGGCGATGGCCTGCACACGCTTGGCATCGCTGCTGGATTGCTCCAGTACGCCCTTGGTCTTGGCCTCGCCGAGGGTTTCGGTGTACGACTGGGCGTACATCTGGTTGACCTCATCGGTCGACAGCATGCTGAACATGTACTGCTTGCGTTCGACCCCCACGGCGCCGCCGCTGGTGGTGTTCACCGCCTGGCAGCCGGCCAGCAGGATGCTGGCGCTCAGGGCGCTGACAACAAATGACTTACGCATGAAAAACACTCCCTTTTTTGCATGGCGGTATCCTAGGCCCAGTGGCCCAGGGCGGCTATAGCCGCACAGAAGATTTATATCGGCAGGGCAACCCAAGGCTTCAAGCCGGCGTCAGGCACTCCGGTGCATCCAGCTTGGGATCGTTGACGAAATTCGCCAGGGCTCGCTCGCGCAGGGTCGCAGGTGGGCTGGCGAGCAGTTCGTGCAGGCGCGCCAGCGGGGTGTCGGGGTCCAGCCACGCCGCTTGTCCGGCTTCATCGAGGATCAACGGCCGGCGCTGGTTCATCGCCGCCTGGGTCACCACCGCGCAGCTCAGCCAGACCTGGTCCTGCACCGGGTAGGCCTCCCAAACCGCGGCGAAGCACAGCGACGAACCCTCGCCTGGGGTCAGCCAGTACGGGCGCTTGCGCGCCGTGCCGCGCCATTCGTAGAAGCCGTTGGCCGGCATCAGGCAGCGCCGTTGACGGAACGGCTCGCGGAACATGGGCTGTTCGGCCAGGGTTTCGGCGCGTGCATGGGCGGGGGTGCGGGAAAGGTCTGTGAGCCAGGCCGGGGTCAGCCCCCAGCGCGCCCTGGCCACCTGCGCCAGGCCATCGACCTGGCGTTGGATCAGTACCGAGGCGCCCGGCGAGATGTTCCATTGCGCAGGTTGGCCTTGGGGAAAGCCTGGCAGGTTGGCCAGGGCCTGGGGCCAGCGAAACAGGGCGTAGCGTCCACACATGGGCGAATTGAAAACCTAGCAGATCAAGGTACCGGGTACGTGCTCCGGTTCGTCGCCGGCGAGCGGCTGGGCACCATTGTACGCATCGATCAGTTGCCGTGCGTAGTCGGCCTGCGCGTCGGGAACGGCCAGGCCAAGCAAACCGTGCACCGGCAGTTCGCCCACGGCGCCGATCAGGTCGCGTCCGATCAGGTGCACCTCGACGCCCTCACTGGCGAGCATGCCCACCAGCATTTGCGCTTCCAGCAAATTTTCCGGCTCGTAGATCCGCCGCATCAGGCATCGTCCTCGCGTCTGACATCGAGCATCCATTCGTCACCGTGCACCTGCAGGATGAACACCACGGGTTGGCAACACACCTGGCAGTCCTCGGTATACACCTGGTCGCCGGCGGAAAGGTCGATGGTGGTCTCCACCCGTTCGCCGCAATAAGGACAATCATAGAAGTCGGTTTCCAGCATCGCGGCCTCCGGGCTGACTTGTGCGTATAATTGCCGATCTGTCTACAGGGGCTGTGCGTGTCCGAGCCGTTTCTTGGGCCCCCTGATTTATTACCCTAGCCGTTTCCAACAAGAGAGCATGATGGGCGAATTCGATGCCATCCGACCGTACGACGACGCTGAGGTCCCTGCCGTTCTGGCGCGCCTGCTCAGCGACCCGGCATTCCTCGATATCCTCACCCACTTCCGCTTCCCGCGTGCGGCGGGCGCCTTTGGCTGGCTGCTCAAGCCGCTGATCGCCCGCCGCCTGCGTAAGGAGTTCACCGGCGTCACTTGCGTCTCGACCCTGCAGGACAAGGTCGAGTACTACGTCGACCGAACCATCGATCGCGCCACTGATGGCGTCACCTATTCGGGCGTCGAGCAGCTCAAGTCAGGCACGGCCTACCTGTTCCTGGCCAACCACCGCGACATCGTCATGGACCCGGCCTTCGTCAACTATGCCGTGTACCACGCCGGCCTGCCGACGCCGCGCATCGCCATTGGCGACAACCTGCTGCAAAAGCCCTTCGTCAGCGACATGATGCGCCTGAACAAGAGCTTCATCGTGCACCGTTCGATCAGCGGCCGTCGCGAGAAGCTCGCCGCCTACCAGCTGCTCTCGGCCTACATCAACCACTCGATCCGCAACGACTGCGTGTCGATCTGGATCGCCCAGGCCGAAGGCCGCGCCAAGGACGGTGACGACCGCACCGATTCGGCGATCCTCAAGATGTTCCACATGAGCCGCAAGGACGAGGCGTTCGGCGCGGTCATCCAGGGTCTGAACCTGATTCCGGTGTCGATCAGCTACGAATACGACCCATGCGACCAGGCCAAGGCCCGCGAGCTTTACATCCGCGCCACCACAGGCACCTACAAGAAAGCGCCGGGCGAGGACGACAACAGCATCGCCAAGGGCATTACCGGCTACAAGGGCCGGGTGCACATCAACTTCGCCCCGCCGGTGACCGAGTACTACGAGGACACCAAGCAACTGGCGCAGGAAATCGACCGGCAGATCCTCGGTGGCTACCGCTTGTTCCCGGTGCACTACCTGGCCTACGCGATGTGGGACGAAAAGGACGAGGCCCTGCAGGTGCCGAGCGCCGAGAAGGTATTCCCGGCCGAAGAGCTGGCCAAGGCCAGGGAAGAGTGGCAGCGCCGCCTGGACGCCTGCCCGCAGGAGCAGCGGCCTTACCTGGTGTTGCAGTACGCCACTCCGGTGCGCAACCAGTACCAGGTCAGGCAGCAGGCGCCGGTGGCCTGAGCCGCAGGTGCCTGCTTGGCGGGTTCAGATCCAGGTGCTGAACCACGACAGCAGCAGGGCCATGGCCAGGCACGAGAAGCCAAGGATGTAGTAGTAGCGCGGCACGCGCTGGTCGAACGTCTCCACCGTGCCTTCGTCCACCGCCAGGCGCTCGCGGGTCACGGCCGCGCGGCGCCGCGCGTTCTGCAGCAACAGTCCGCCCGGGCAGGTCAGCAGCAATGCCAGCAGATTGATCAGCTTGGTCGGGTGGGCGACCAGGAACCCCCAGAGCACGTGCAAGGACATCGAGCAACCTCGGTTGGAACAACGAAAGGCTGGCATTCTACCCAAACCCCTGGGGCGCGCCCGGGCTTGGCGACCAACTGTCATTTAATTTCATGTGTCACAAGCTCGTCATAAGAATAGCCCACCCTGTCGGCCTTTCGATCAGACGGAGCTTGTCATGCTGCACGCCGAAAACCAGGATCGCCTCTACCTCGTCGCCCAGAGCGAAGAGCAGCAGGCGTTGATCGACGGTTTCGCCATCAATGTCCAGGACCGCCAGTGGCTGGTCTACTGTGCCCTGGGCGGGCATGCCCATGACGACCTGCCCGAGGTCGATGCCGGTACTGGCGTCAGCCTGCTCGATTTCCATATAGAAGCGGCCTAGGGCCTGACTCGCACATGAAAAAGCCCGCTGCCTGGAACCAGGCAGCGGGCTTTTTGGTGTTGCGCGCAGAGGCTTACTCGGCCAGTACCTGACCGATGGTCGGGTCCTTGAACAGGCGGGTCAGGGCGTCGCTGAGCACGTCGCTCACCAGCTTGGTGTTGGTTTCCTGGTTCGGCGCCATGCCGAAGCGCTGGTCCAGCGAAGCGCCGTAGCGGCCGCTGTAGCGGCGGCTGGCGTTGGATACATCGGCCCGGAAGGTCGCACCGATGGTGGCTTCGGTCACGTACAGGTTGTCCTTGGGCGACTGGTACTTGAGTTCGGCCAGGGTCACGGTCAATTGCGGGGCGTTGCCAGCATTGGGCGTCGGAGTGAAGCCCAGCAGGCGTACGGCTGCTTCGGCCTGGGCCTGCAGCTTGGGCACCACGTCGTTGCCGCTGACGCTGATGGTGCTGGTCTCGGGGTACATGCCACCGCGAGTGCCCAGCGACTGCGAAGCCCGGCCATCGACCACGCGGACCACGACCGGCTGGCCGTGGCCGACCGGGGCGAGCTGGGCGGTGAGCTGGGGTTGCGGGTTGAGTTGTTGCGGGCTGTGGGCACAACCGACCAGGCTCAGGCTGGCCACGGCGAGCACACCGAACAACAGACGTTGCAACATGCGCATTTCTCCAGAAAAGACGGCAAAGGCGCACAGTATACCTAGCCTCGCGGCGCCCAGTCATCGGCCGCGAAGGCCCGCCAGGGCGGGTTTTTGCGGGCGCGCACGGCAACGCATGCACGTGCGCACGCCGATAAACGGACAAACGCTGCAATAAAAACCACGATTTCCGACCTTTCTGCCTGCGACATCGTTATAATCTCCCCCCGATTATAAGGACGTCTCCTGATCGGGCCCCGCATTCGCCGCTTGACCCCGGCACCTTCACCGCCTTGCCCACAGAGAGCCTTCCACTCAGGTCTTGCATCGGCTGTCGTGCCTGCTTTTCCCGGCCCTTCGCACTGCATGAACCTGTGGGTTGCCATCGCGCAGTCCCCTTTTGAGGTTCACGACTCCAAAAGAGCGTGAAAAAACGGTTTTTCACAACTTCACGAGAGTGTGGCGAGCAATGAACAGTCTGGCATGTGTAAAAGCGGCAGATGTGTCCCGAACAGCCCTGAACAGGCGGCAAGATCGCTCATCGCGAATGGGTGGTTGAACCGTTTCTCTAACGCACGCTGGGTACCCTTGACCATAAGTCGAATTGCCGCACCCGTGGCAAACGGCGTTCAATACCTGAACCCGAAGACTGATTGGCGGTGTCCGCGGAAGTTGCAAGAACTGCGAAGAGTCGGACATGGCGATCCCTGGCGACCCCAGTGGTCCTATGCTGTCAATTAGGTAGCTGTAGATTGTGGAGACGCGTTAAATGGCGCAGAACGAATCGGTTGATGTGGTACTGGTAGGCGCGGGCATCATGAGTGCCACCCTGGCCGTACTGCTCAAGGAGCTCGACCCGACCCTCAAGCTGGAGGTCGTCGAGGCGATGGACTCCGGGGCCGCTGAAAGCTCCAACCCCTGGAACAACGCAGGTACCGGCCACGCCGGCCTGTGCGAGCTGAACTACACGCCCCAGGCCGCCGATGGCAGCATCGACATCAAGAAGGCCGTGCACATCAATACCCAGTTCGAGGTCTCGCGCTCGTTCTGGGCCTACCTGAGCAAGAAAGGCAACTTCGGCTCGGCCCGTTCCTTCATCAACCCGGTCCCGCACCTGAGCTACGTCGAGGGTGACAAGGGCATCGGTTTCCTCAAGAAGCGCTACGAGCTGCTCAAGCAGCACCATGCCTTCGCCGAGATGGAATACACCGAAGACCAGGCCGTGATGAAGGACTGGATGCCGCTGATGATGCCGGGCCGCCCGGCCGACCAGCGCATCGCCGCCACCCGCGTGCTCAAGGGCACCGACGTCAACTTCGGCGCCTTGACCAACAAGCTGCTCAAGGTGCTGGGCGATGCCCCGGACGCCCAGGTCAAGTACAGCAAGAAGGTCGTCGGCCTGCGCCGTAACGGCAGTGGCTGGACCGTCAGCATCAAGGACGTCAACAGCGGCGGTAGCCGTGAAGTCGACGCCCGCTTCGTGTTCCTCGGCGCCGGTGGTGCGGCCCTGCCGCTGCTGCAGCTGTCGGGCATCCCGGAGAGCAAGGGCTTTGGCGGCTTCCCGGTCAGCGGCCAGTGGCTGCGTTGCGACAACCCGGAGATCGTCAAGCAGCACCAGGCCAAGGTCTACAGCCAGGCTGCGGTCGGCGCGCCGCCCATGTCGGTACCGCACCTCGACACTCGTGTGGTCGATGGCAAGAAGTCGCTGCTGTTCGGGCCGTACGCAGGCTTCACCACCAAGTTCCTCAAGCATGGTTCGTTCATGGACCTGCCGCTGTCGGTGCGCATGGGCAACATCGGCCCGATGCTGGCCGTGGCGCGCGACAACATGGACCTGACCAAGTACCTGGTCAGCGAAGTGATGCAGTCGATGGAACAGCGCCTCGAATCGCTGCGTCGCTTCTACCCCGAAGCGAAGGCCGAGGACTGGCGCCTGGAAGTGGCCGGTCAGCGTGTGCAGATCATCAAGAAGGACCCGAAGAAGGGAGGCATCCTGCAGTTCGGCACCGAGTTGGTCTCGGCCCAGGACGGCAGCCTGGCGGCTCTGCTTGGCGCATCGCCAGGCGCTTCGGTAACCGTCTCGATCATGCTCGAACTGATCGAACGCTGCTTCCCCGAGCAGGCCAAGGGCGCCTGGGCCGCCAAGCTCAAGGAGATCTTCCCGGCCCGCGAGAAGACCCTGGCGACCGATGCGGCGCTGTACCACAAGATCAGCGCCGACAACGACGTGGCGCTGGAGCTGGTGGAAAACAGCCCGGCCAAGCATTACGCCTAAGCCGGCCTGAAACGAAAAAACGCCCTTCGGGGCGTTTTTTCGTGGCCTGCACAGGCCGAAATCAACCCCGGGCGTTGGCGATGATCTCGATGTACTCCGGCGCATTGCGCTGGTCTTCGATCAGCTGAACGAAGGTCTTGCCATGTTCGTCCTTGCCGTCCAGGTCGTAGCCGGCTTCGACGAAGAAGCCGACGAAGCGCTCGAAGTCGTCGACACGCAGGCCACGGTAGGCCTTGACCAGCTTGTGCAACGACGGCGAGGTCACGCCATCGGCGGGTTCGAACTGAAGGAACGTCTTGACGTAGTCATCGCTGATCTCGTCACCAATCACCTGCTTCTTGTCTTTGCGCATTGCCGGCTCCAACTGGATCATCACGGAATTTCGAAGGCCGGCAGTGTACCCCCCTGGGGCGGCGCGCCTCAACGCGTACGTACGGTGCCGGTGTGCAGGTCGGCCCAGACATGGCCGTTGGCGTAGGTCAGGAACTGCACGTACAGGGTCTCGTTGCGCAGCAGGTCCATGATCACCCGGTAATCGCTGACCGGGTAGTTGAGGTTCAGGGTGCGGGTCTGTTCGTCGTATACCGGTTTCTTCAGGCTCTTGCCGGCTTCGCCGTCGAAGGTCAGCAGCACCTGGCCGATCGTCGCGCCCTTGCTCAGCGGCTTGCCCTTCAGGCGCATCTGTAACGATGAAGTGATCGGGATCGGCTGCTGGTCGGACGGACGTTGCGCACCGACCACCACCGAATAGTCGGTGACCTGCAGCAATTGCTGGCTGGTCGGCGCTTCCTGGCGCAGCGACTGGTCGTCCGGTGGCAGGAACTGGCCATGCATCGGCGCGGCGACGGCGGGCAGGCTCAGCACCAGCAGGAGGGGAAGGATCGCACGCATGACTTGTGTAGCTCCTTGTATGGCTCCTTGGCAGGAGGAGGCACTCTAGCATGCCGCTTCACCCGCACCACAACAGGGCTGCCAGGCAGCCCCGCGTCTATCTTCAGCCAACCCAGCCACTGGCCTTCATCGCCGAGTACACGGCGATGATCGCCAGCACGAAGAAGGCCGCGGCGGCCAGGCGGCGAATCAATGCCAGCGGCAGTTTGTCGGCTGCGAAATTACCGGCCAGGACCACGGGGACGTTGGCGATCAGCATGCCCAGGGTGGTACCGATGATGACCATGATCAGGTGCGGGTACTGCGCGGCCAGCATCACCGTGGCGACCTGGGTCTTGTCGCCGATCTCGGCCAGGAAGAAGGCGATCAGGGTGGTCAGGAACGGGCCGAAGCGGCGGGCCGGATTCTCGTCGTCGTCCATCTTGTCCGGCACCAGGGTCCACAGCGCGGTAGCCGTGAAACTCGCGGCGAGGATCCAGTGCAGCATCGTTTCGGTGAAGAACCCGCTGACCCAGGCGCCCACGGCACCGGCGGCAGCATGGTTGGCGAGGGTAGCCGCGATGATGCCGGCGATGATCGGCCAAGGCTTGCGGAAGCGGGCGGCGAGAATGAGCGCGAGCAATTGCGTTTTATCGCCGATTTCGGCGAGGGCGACGATCGCGGTGGGGACGAGCAGAGATTCCAGCATCAGGTTTCCTACGGGGGCGGGTCGACACGGCTATGACACGTACGACCTCCCCGCCCCGGGTAAGGTGTGCGTGTCATAGGTCTTGTCAAACCCTGGGCCCGTCTGTGCGGACCTCGGGTCGCACGCGCCATGGCCTGTGGGCCAAGTATGTTGACGCGTACCGGGCGAGCTGGGTGCTCGCGGGAGACTACTCCCCTAGGACGGAGCGGATTCTGCCTAGCCGAATCGATTTCGGCAAGCCCTGATGTTATCCGCGTGTTGCCTGGTAGATGCGAAAACCATCGGCTTCGGCGCGGGTCTGGCAGTTGCCCAGGGCGCCTTCGATCAGCGGTTGGTAACGCAGGAAGCTGTTGGCGACAAGGCGAATTTCGCCGCCTTTTCGCAGATGTTGGCCAGATTTTTTCAGCAGGTTTTCCGATGCCTGGTAGTTGGTGTGAACTCCGGTGTGGAACGGCGGGTTGCTCAGGATCAGGCTCAGTTCACCGGGTGCCGCATCGATGCCGTCACCGCTGATGACATCGCCTTGCAGGCCATTGGCGGCCAAGGTCAGGCGGCTGGCGGCCACCGCGAAGGCGTCCACGTCGAGCAGTGTCACCTGGCTTTGCGGATAGCGCCGCTTGACCGTGGCGCCCAGCAGCCCGGCGCCGCAGCCAAAGTCCAGTACGTGGCCGACCGGCAGATCGTCGAGGTGCTTGAGCAGCAGCGCGCTGCCACGGTCGAGGCGGCCGTGGCTGAAAACCCCGGGCAGGCTCACCACCTGCAGCGGACCATCCTCCAGGTCCAGCTCGAAGCGTTCTGCCAGGCTTTCCAGCGGCTTGGCCGCCGGGGCGTGGTCCACGGTCACCTGCCACAACTGGCAGTGGCGGGCACTGTCGAGCTTGCGCGGCTTGCCCAGGGCTTGCAGTTGCTTGGCCGCGCCCTCGATGCCGCCGCGCTTCTCGCCCACAAGGTAGAGGTCGCGTCCGCCCAGGCGCGAGGCCAAGGCATTGATCAGGTAGGCTGCCAGGTCACGCGACTTGGGCAGGAACAGCACAGCGGCGTCGAAGGCCAGCGCCGGCGCCTCGACACCGTAGTGGCTGCGACCGGGGAAGTGGCTTTCGAGCATGGTCTGGTCGCCCGCATGCCAGACCCATGCCTGGGCCTGCGGCAACTGGCCGAGCAGACCGTCGGCGGGGGCACCGGCGAGCAGCAGCGGGCCCTGGAACAGGTCTGCCTGGCGGAGCAACACTTCACTGCGCGGGTCCATGGACGACGCCTCCTGGAAAAAGTCGCGCAGTTTAGCAGAGGCGGCTGCCGTGCTCAGCTGCCGAGCTTGCCGGGCAGCTTCAGCTGACCACGCGACGCGGCTGGCCGGCGAAGAACGCCTGGGCGTTTTCGCTGAGCTGGCCGACGATGCGCTGGCGGGCTTCCACCGCGCCCCAGGCGCTGTGCGGGGTGATCAGCAGGCGGGGGATATCATCGGCCAGCAACGGGTTGCCATTGACCGGTGGCTCGACGCTGAGCACGTCGGTGGCGGCGCCGCCCAGGTGGCCGGCGCGCAGGGCATCGGCCAGGGCCTGTTCGTCGATCAGGCCGCCACGGGCGGTGTTCACCACCAGGGCGCCGGGCTTGAGCAGGGCCAGTTCGCGGCTGCCGATCATGTGCCGGGTGTGCTCGTTCAACGGGCAGTGCAAGGTCAGTGCGTCGATCTGCGGCAGCAGCTCGTCCAGCGGCAGGCGGTCGTCACGGGCCGGGCGACCAGGGATCTGCCCGCTCAGCACACGCATGCCGAAGGCTTCGGCCAGGCGCGCCACCGCGCCGCCAAGCTCGCCATGGCCAAGCAGGCCGAGGGTCTTGCCCTCCAGTTCGACGATCGGGAAGTCCAGCAGGCAGAACTGCTTGGCCTTGGCCCATTGGCCCGCAGCCACCGCCTGGTTGTAGTCGCACAGGCGCGTGGCCAGGGCCAGCAGCAGCGCCAGGGTGTGCTGGGCCACCGAGGGGGTACCGTAGCCCTGGCAGTTGCACACGGTGATGCCCTGGGCGCGGGCGGCGGCCAGGTCGACGTTGTTGGTGCCGGTCGCCGCCACCAGGATCAGTTCGAGTTGCGGGTTGGCTGCCAGGACCTGGGCGTCGAGCACCACCTTGTTGCTGACCACTGCGACGGCGCCCTGCAAGCGTTCGGCCACCTGCTCGGGGCGGGTGGCGGCGAACAGCTCGAATTCGTCGAACTGCTGCTGCAGAGGCGAGAGGTCGAGATCGCCCAGGTCGAGGGACTGGTGATCGAGGAACACGGCGCGACGCGGGGTGGGCATGGGAGGCTCCGGTGGCTTGGCGATTGTTGTCAGCGCAGTGTCTAGCCCGCGGCTGCCACTCGTCAACGCCTGCCGCTCATACCTCGCACCGGCAAATCATTCCTTCGGCTGATTTAGCCGTCACATTGTCGGTCTACAGTAGTTGCAGACTTTATCCGGCACGCTGTTCAGAAAAGGGATAACCATGTTGCAGACGCGCATCATCAAGCCCGCCGAGGGCGCCTACACCTTTCCGCTGCTGATCAAACGCCTGCTGATGTCGGGCAGCCGCTACGAGAAGACCCGCGAGATCGTCTACCGCGACCAGTTGCGCCTGACCTACCCGCAGCTCAACGAACGCATCGCGCGGCTGGCCAACGTCCTCACCGAGGCCGGGGTCAAGGCCGGCGACACCGTGGCGGTGATGGACTGGGACAGCCACCGTTACCTGGAATGCATGTTCGCTATCCCGATGATCGGCGCCGTGGTGCATACCATCAACGTGCGCCTGTCGCCCGAGCAGATCCTTTACACCATGAACCACGCCGAGGACCGCCTGGTACTGGTCAACAGCGACTTCGTCGGCCTTTACCAGGCCATTGCCGGGCAGTTGACCACGGTCGAGAAGACCCTGCTGCTGACCGATGGCCAGAGCAAGAGCGCCGACCTGCCCGAGCTGGTGGGCGAGTACGAGCAACTGCTCGCCGCCGCCAGCCCGCATTACGATTTCCCCGACTTCGACGAAGACTCGGTGGCCACCACGTTCTACACCACCGGGACCACCGGCAACCCCAAGGGCGTGTACTTCACCCATCGCCAGCTGGTCCTGCACACCCTCGCCGAAGCCTCGGTCACCGGCAGCATCGACAGCGTCAGGCTGCTGGGCAGCAACGACGTGTACATGCCGATCACGCCGATGTTCCACGTCCACGCCTGGGGCATCCCCTATGCTGCCACCATGCTCGGCATGAAACAGGTCTACCCGGGCCGCTACGAGCCGGAGATGCTGGTGAAGCTGTGGCGCGATGAGCAGGTGACGTTCTCCCACTGCGTGCCGACCATCCTGCAGATGCTGCTCAACTGCCCGTCGTCCCAGGGTCAGGACTTCGGCGGCTGGAAGATCATCATCGGCGGCAGCGCGCTCAACCGCTCGCTGTACCAGGCCGCGCTGGCCCGGGGCATTCAGCTGACCGCTGCCTACGGCATGTCGGAAACCTGCCCGCTGATCTCGGCCGCGCACCTGAACGACGAGCTGCAGGCCGGTGGCGAAGACGAGCGCGTCACCTACCGAATCAAGGCCGGCGTGCCGGTGCCGCTGGTGGAGGCGGCGATCGTCGATGGTGGCGGCAATTTCCTTCCGGCCGATGGCGAGACCCAGGGCGAACTGGTGTTGCGAGCGCCGTGGCTGACCATGGGCTATTTCAAGGAGCCGGAGAAGAGCGAGGAGCTTTGGCAGGGCGGCTGGCTGCACACCGGTGACGTCGCCACCCTAGACGGTATGGGCTACATCGATATCCGCGATCGCATCAAGGACGTGATCAAGACGGGCGGTGAGTGGGTATCGTCGCTGGACCTCGAGGACCTGATCAGCCGCCACCCGGCCGTGCGCGAAGTGGCGGTGGTGGGCGTGGCCGACCCGCAGTGGGGGGAGCGCCCGTTCGCCTTGTTGGTGGTGCGCGAAGGGCTCGCGGTGGACGCCAAGGCGCTGAAGGATCACCTCAAGCCCTTTGTCGAGGAAGGTCACATCAACAAGTGGGCCATTCCCAGCCAGATCGCCATTGTTACTGAAATTCCCAAGACCAGCGTCGGCAAGTTGGACAAGAAGCGCATTCGTCTGGACATCACCCAGTGGCAGGCCAGCAACAGCGCATTCCTGTCCACGCTGTGAAGGCAGTGCGGGTTGCGCAAAACGCTTCGAAACCCGCGCGATAGAGGGATCTGGCCTTGCCAAATGAAAAAAATGCGCCATGCTTTCGCGCCTGTTACGCGCAGGTTCCGACCTGCGTCGGCAAGTGTCGCAGTGGCCGTGCAAATCACACTTTAGAGGGATCAAGCACCTGGTCTTGCTGGCTATAGTCGGGTCAGGTGAATTTTCAGAAATGGGGGAGGGCGACACGCGCAAGCCGTGTCGCTGCGGGTGCAGGCCTGCATACCGGTCGCACGGGCCGTTTCTGAAGGGACTCACTGCCATAACAAAAACATGGAGTAGCGTCGATGAAATCTGCAAACCTGTACTGGCGCCGGGCCAAGCTGCCCCTGGCCGTCAGCCTTGCTTCCACGCTCGCAAGTCCTGCTTTTGCCGTCAGCTTCAACATCGGGGAGATCGAGGCGCAGTTCGACTCGTCGCTCTCCATCGGCGCCAGCTGGTCCACCGCCAATCCCAACAAGAACCTGATCGGTGCCAACAACGGCGGCAAGGGGCTGTCGCAGACCTCCGACGATGGCCACCTGAACTTCAAGAAGGGCGAGACCTTCTCGAAGATCTTCAAGGGCATCCATGACCTGGAGCTCAAGTACGGCGACACCGGTGTGTTCGTCCGGGGCAAGTACTGGTACGACTTCGAACTCAAGGACGAGGGCCGCGAGTTCAAGGACATCAGCGACTCCAACCGCAAGGAAGGGGCCAAGTCGTCGGGTGCCGAGCTGCTCGATGCCTTCGTCTACCACAACTACAACATCGCCGACCTGCCGGGCACCGTGCGCCTGGGCAAGCAGGTGGTGAGCTGGGGTGAAAGCACCTTCATCGGCGGCGGTATCAACGCCATCAACCCGATCGATGTATCGGCCTTCCGCCGCCCAGGTGCGGAAATCAAGGAAGGCCTGATCCCGGTGAACATGTTCTACCTGTCGCAGAGCGTCACCGACAACCTGTCGGTCGAGGGCTTCTACCAGCTGGAATGGGACCAGACGGTGGTCGACAACTGTGGCACCTTCTTCTCTCAGCCCGATGTGATCGCCGACGGTTGCAACAACAACCTGGCGGTGCTGGCCAAGCAATCGACCCTGAGCGGCGCCCTCGGCCCGTTGTCGGCGCCGGTGCTCGGCACCCTGGGGGCGCAGAACGTGACCTGGGGCTCGCCCGATGAGGGCGTGATCGTGCGCCGCGGCGCCGACCGCGATGCCCGTGACAGCGGCCAGTTCGGCGTGGCCATGCGCTACATGTTCGAGCCGTTGAACACCGAGTTCGGTGGCTACTTCATGAACTACCACAGCCGCGCGCCGATCTTCAGCGGCCATGGCGCCGATGCCCAGTACTTTGACCCGAACAACCTGGCTGCCGCCCTGGTCGGTGCTGGGGTACCGGCTTCGGTACTGGCCAACCTGATGCCGTCGCTGATGCCGCTGGTGGTGGCCGGCAACTCCAGCTACTACGTCGAGTATCCCGAGGACATCCGCCTGTATGGCCTGAGCTTCTCCACCACGCTGCCGACCGGCACTGCCTGGAGCGGCGAGATCAGCTACCGGCCGAACGCCCCGGTGCAGATCAACACCACCGACATCCTCTACTCCGGGCTGACCCCGCTCAATCCTGACGTCTCCGTGCTCCAGGGCACGCCGGGTGCCGACCAGTCCGGCTACCGGCGCAAGGAAATCACCCAGCTGCAGACCACCTTCACTCACTTCTTCGACCAGGTGATGGGCGCCGAACGCCTGACCATGGTCGGCGAAATCGGCTGGACCCACGTCGGCGGCCTGGAAAGCACCCGCAAGATCCGCTACGGCCGCGACCCGGTGTTCGGCCCGGGCCCGTTGCCCAACGGCCAGTGCGAGGCGCTTAACAGCAGCACCCTGGGCACCAGCGACGCCAACAACGTCTCGCGCTACTGCGAGAACGATGGCTACACCACCACCGACTCCTGGGGTTACCGCGTACGCGCCATCTGGGACTACAACAACGTCTTCGCCGGGGTGAACCTGCGCCCGAGCGTGGCCTGGTCGCACGACGTCGACGGCTATTCGCCGGGCCCGGGCGGCAACTTCGAGGAAGGGCGCAAGGCGATCAGCCTGGGCCTGGATGCCGAGTACCAGAACACCTATACCGCCAGCCTGTCGTACACCAACTTCTTCGACGGCAAGTACAGCACCGTGGATGACCGCGACTTCGTCGCCCTCAGCTTCGGCGTGAACTTCTAAGAACTGATCCAGGACGACACGAGATGAACAAGACCAGAAGTCTGTTGCAGGCCGGTGTACTGGGCCTGTCGGTGCTAGCGACCAGCGTCATGGCTGCGGTTTCCGCCGACGAAGCGGCCAAGCTCGGCACCACCCTGACCCCGATGGGCGCGGAAAAGGCCGGCAATGCCGATGGCAGCATCGGTGCCTGGGCGCCCCTGGCCAAGACCGCGGGCAGTGTCGATGCCAAGGGTTTCTTGGCCGACCCGTACGGCAATGAGCAACCGCTGTTCACCATCACCGCGCAGAACGTCGACAAGTACCAGGACAAGCTGTCGCCAGGGCAGGTGGCGATGTTCAAACGCTACCCACAGACCTACAAGATCCCGGTGTACAAGACCCACCGCGGCTCTACCGTGCCGGACGAGGTATTCGCCGCCATCAAGGAAAACGCCACCAAGACCACCCTGGTCGAAGGCGGCAATGGCTTGAACAACTTCCGTACCGCTGTGCCGTTCCCGATTCCCAAGAGCGGCGTCGAGGTGATCTGGAACCACATCACCCGCTACCGGGGGGGCAGCGTGACCCGTCTGGTGACCCAGGCCACGCCGCAGCAGAACGGCTCCTACAGCCTGGTGAACTTCCAGGACCAGTTCGTCTTTCGTGATCGGATGAAGGACTACGACCCGAACGACCCGGGCAACGTGCTGTTCTACTTCAAGCAGAAGGTCACCGCGCCGGCGCGTCTGGCCGGGACGGTGCTGCTGGTGCACGAGACCCTCGACCAGGTCAAGGAGCCGCGCAAGGCGTGGATCTACAACGCCGGCCAGCGCCGCGTGCGCCAGGCGCCGCAGGTGTCGTACGATGGGCCGGGCACCGCTGCCGATGGCCTGCGTACCTCGGACAACCTGGACATGTACAACGGTGCCCCCGACCGCTACGACTGGAAGCTGGAGGGCAAGAAAGAACTGTATATCGCCTCCAACACCTACAAGCTGGACTCGCCGAGCCTGAAGTACGCCGACATTCTCAAGGCCGGGCACATCAACCAGGACCTGACCCGCTACGAATTGCGCCGGGTCTGGCATGTGGTGGCGACATTGAAACCGGGGCAGCGGCATATCTACGCCAAGCGTGACTTCTACATCGACGAAGACACCTGGCAGGCCGCGGTGATCGACCAGTACGACGGCCGTGGCCAGCTCTGGCGGGTGTCGGAGGCCCACGCCCAGGACTACTACAACGTGCAGGTGCCCTGGTACACCCTGGAAGCCATCTACGACCTGCAGTCCGGCCGCTACCTGGCGCTGGGCATGAAGAACGAGGAGAAGCGCGCCTACGACTTCGGTTTCAGTGCCAGCAAGGGCGATTTCCAGCCAGCGGCGCTGCGTCAGGATGGGGTGCGCTGATAGCGGCTTGCCGTTATATCTCCAGCGCCTGGTAGACCGAGCGCCGCCCGCGCGGCGCTCGATTTCAGCCCCCTGCAAATCCCCGATAAAACCCCTGAATACCCCGCCAAACCCCCGCCCTAGCTGGTTTCAATCGGCCTTGTCGCTTTTTGTCGTAGTCTTTCCCTACGCAATTGCGCCCATCATCTTCAAATATGCCGCGTTACCGGCTAGTCTCGCAAACAATCCGTTTACCGCCGTAGTTTGCCAACCAGAACGAGCCGGCCATGACAGATCTGTCCCGTACGCATGGATTCGCCAGCCAGGCCCTGGGCCTGCTGGACGGGCGTTTCTTCCGGCCGCCACTGCCGGACGGGCATGTGCTGCGCCCGCGCCTGTGCCAGCGCTTGCAGGCCGGGCTTGGCGGGCGCTTGCTGTTGGTCAACGCCCCGGCAGGGTTCGGCAAGAGCTCGTTGGCCATCGAGTTCAGCCAGGCGTTGCCCGAGCACTGGCGCAGCCTGTGGCTCGGCTTGAGCCAGCGCGACGCCGACCCCGGGCGCTTCCTGGAGCGTCTGCTCGAAGGGCTGCAGCAGTATTGCCCGGCCCTGGGAGGCCAGGCCATGGGCTTGCTGAAAATGCGTCAGCGCCACCAGCCGTTCGCCTTCGAGGAATGGCTCGACGGCCTGCTCGACGAGTTGGCCCTGTACCTGCAGCCCGACACGCCGTTGCTGCTGGTGCTCGATGACTACCACCTGGCCCAGGGGGCGGTGCTCGACCGTTGCCTGCAGTTCTTCCTCAATCACCTGCCGCCTGGCCTGGTGCTGCTGGTCACCAGCCGCCAGCGCCCCGATTGGCACCTGGCGCGGCTGCGCCTGTCACGGCAGTTGGTCGAACTCAACGAACAGGACCTGCGCCTGACCGCCGACGAAGCCCTGGAAGTGATCGGCTGCCAGCCCACCGGCCTGCGCGGACAGGCTCTGGACAACCTGATCCAGCGCAGCGACGGCTGGGTGGCGGGGCTGCGCTTCTGGCAACTGGCGGCCAGCGAGGTTGGCGACGAGCAGGCCTTGCCCCAGGCGTTGCACGGCGGCGAAGGGTTGATACGCGATTATCTGCTGGAAGAGGTGATCGACCTGCTGCCGCCGGATGTGCAGGCATTTCTCGACGATACCGCCTGCCAGGACCGGTTCTGTGCCCAGTTGTGCGACGCCCTGCGCGAGCGCGACGACAGCCAGGCGATCCTGCGCTACCTGCAGGCCCACCAGGTGTTTCTGGTGCCGCTGGACGAACACGGCTACTGGTTCCGCTATCACCACCTGTTTTCCGACCTGTTGCGCAGCCGCCAGGCCAGCGAACCGTTGGCACGCCTGCACTTGCGTGCCTGCCGCTGGTTCCAGGGCCAGGGCCTGCTGGACGAAGCGGTGGAGCAGGCCCTGCGGGCCGGTCACCTCGACGTGGCCGCCAATCTGGTACAGAGCCTGTCGGAAGAGCAACTGCTGGCCGAGCAGAACGTCGGCATGTTGCTGCGCTGGAAGATGGACCTGCCCGACAGCCTGCTGATCAGTACGCCGCGCCTGATCGTGCTGTACAGCTGGGCCCTGGGCCTGGCCTGTCAGCTGGATGCCGCCGAAGAACTGTCAGGCTACCTCAGCCGTTTCCTGCCGGCACCCTCGGCCACCGCGCAGCGCTCGATGCTGGCCCAGTGGCTGGCGCTCAGCGGGGTGATCGCCCGAGGCCGCGGTGACCGCGCGCGGACCCTGGCGTATTGTGGCGAGGCCCTACAAAGCCTGCCGGACAAACGTTACGGGCAACGTCTGGTATGCCTCTCGACACTGTCCAACCTGGCCATCGCCGATGCCGATTTCTGGCGCGCCCGTGGCTGGAACCGCGAGGCCCTGGAGCTGGCCCAACGGGTCGGCAATCCCTTGTTCGAGGCCCTGGCCCACTATGACCGGGCGCGCGTGCTGCACGCCCGCGGCGAGGTGCTGCGGGCCCTGGACGAAGTGCGTGAGGGGCAGCAGCGGCTGCAGGGCTTGTCGGCGCAGCGGCTGTATGCGGTGCGTGCCCGGCTCACCCTGTACGAAGGCTACCTGCTGGTCGCACGCCTGCAGAACAGCCAGGGGCGCGCGCGCTTGCGTGCCGGGCTCAGCGAAGCCCGTGCATGCCGGGACATCAGCGTGCTCATCGGGCATTGCGTGATCGCTTCGCTGGACGGCCGCGAGGGGCAGTTCGCCGAGGCCTTCGCCGAGCTGGCCGAGGCCGAGCGGCTGATGCACATCTGGGACGTGCCGCCGATCTTCTACCTGGCCATGATTACCCTGGTGAAGTGCGAGCTCTGGCTGGCCCAGGGCCGCACCGACCTGGCCGAGTCGTGGCTGTTGCGCCTGGGCCAGACCTACGGCGGCGAGCAGCCGGCAGCGGCGCCGGAGTTCCACCCGTTGCTGCCCCTGCATATCGAACTGCAGCAGGCCTTGCTCGAACGTGCCCTGGGGCGCACCGAGCAGGCGGCCCGGCGGCTGCAGGCCCTGGTCGAGCGCGGTCGTGCCAGTGGCGGTACGTTGCTGACGGCGCATGCACTGTGCCAATCGATGGCGCTGCGGCTTGGTCAGGGGCATGACGCCCAGGCTGCCGAGTTGATGGGCCAGGCCCTGGAGGCGTCCCGGGGCGGCGTGTTGCAAACCTTCCAACGGTTGCTGCAAGAGCATCCTTGCTGGCTGCGTGAGCAATTGCTGGCCAGCCCTGGCTGCCCTGCCCGCACGCAGTTGCTGGCGTTCCTGCCGGAACTGCCGTTGGCCGATAGCGGCAGCGCGCAAGCGTTGAGCGGGCGCGAACTGGCCGTGCTCGAGCTGATCGCCAAGGGTTGTTCGAACCAGCAGATCAGCGAGCGGCTGTTCATCTCGTTGCACACGGTCAAGACCCACGCCAGCCATATCAACGGCAAACTCGGCGTGGAGCGGCGTACCCAGGCGGTTGCCCGGGCGCAGTCGCTGGGCCTGTTGCCGTGAAGGTAGCCCTGGGGCGGATTGCCCGATAAAATACTGGCAAGATGCCACTTATTGATGTGTCCGACGCTCCGCGCTCATCTTTCCAGCCCCGTTGCCGATAAAGCATTCGGCGGGATGCATCGCCACGCACCCTTTTCCCATCACCCCAGACAGGTCGCGTTGATGCTGCAGTACGGGCAAAAAACTTTTCTGATCGTCGACGACTTCACCGATTTCCGCACCTCGACCCGGTCCATGTTGCGTGAGTTGGGCGTGCGTGACGTCGATACCGCCGACAGCGGCGAACAGGCGCTGCGCATGTGTGGGCAGAAGCGCTACGACTTCATCCTCCAGGATTTCCACCTTGGCGATGGCAAGAAGAATGGCCAGCAGGTGCTGGAGGACCTGATTCTCGACAAGCTGATCAGCCATGAATGCGTGTTCATCATGGTCACGGCCGAGAGCAGCCAGTCGATCGTGCTCAGCACCCTGGAACACGAGCCCGACGCCTACCTGACCAAGCCCTTCAACCGCGTCGGCCTGGCCCAGCGCCTGGAGAAGCTGACGCAGCGCAAGACCTTGCTCAAGCCGATCCTCCAGGCCCTGGATCGTGGTCGCCCGGCCGAGGTGCTGGCGGCCTGTGCCGAACTGTGCAAGCAGGACCCGCGCTTCGCGCCGCTGTGCCTGCGCTATCGGGCCGATGCGCTGCGCGACCTCAATCGTTTCGACGAGCTGGAGAAGTTCCTCAAGTCGATCCTCGCCAGCCGCCCACAGCCTTGGGTGTATTCGGCGCTGGGCAACCTGTTGCACAAGCGGGGCCAGCACGACCAGGCACAGGGCGTGTACGAGCAGGCGCTGAAAGCCTTCCCGATCATGCCGGCGCTGTACGATGGCATGGCCGAAGTGCTGGTGGCCCAGGGCGAAACCAAGCGTGCGCAGAACATGCTCGAGGAAGCCGTACGCCTGTCGCCGCTGGCGGTGCGCCGCCAGGCGGCGCTGGGCAAGCTGGCGTTGGACAACGAAGATTTCGAGAGTGCCTCCAAGGCCTACCGCCACGCGGTGAACCAGGGGCAGAGCTCGCGCTACAAGGATGCCGAGAGCAACCTCGGCCTGGTCCAGGCGCTGATGAACAAGAACGCGGGCTTCGGCCTGGACGCGCGCACCCGGGTAGAGATCAACACCGTGCTCGGTGAAGTGGCCAAGGAAAACGTCGAGGATCAGGGCCTGCAGGTGCGCGCGCGCTTGATGAAGGCGGCCAGCCTGCAGCAGGCCGGCGACGCCGAGACGGCTGCCAAGCTCACCGAGCAAGCCATGCAGCGCCTGGACAAGATGGAGCAGTTCTTCTCCGTCGAGGCGGCGCTGACCGTGGCCAAGCAGTTGCAGGCGTTGGGCCAGGAGTCGGCCGGTGGCGCGATTCTCAAGGGGTGCGTGGAAACCTACGGTGACGATCCCAAGGTCATGCAGAGCGTGGCCAAGCTGACCGACGACCCAACGGTGCTCGGCGCCGTCACCGAGGCTGTCGACCTCAACCGCCAAGGCGTGCGCAGCTACCAGGGCGGGCAGCTCAACGAAGCGCTGGGGATGTTCCGCAAGGCGTTGGCCCTGCAGCCCAAGAACATCAGCATCGCGCTCAACACCGCCCAAGCGCTGCTGCGTATCGGCGGTGAATCGCCTTCTGCCGAGCTCATGCAGGAGTGCCGGGCCTGTCTGCAAAGTGTCGCCGGGATTCCGACCAGCGACAGCCGCCATGATCGTTATCGCAAGTTGCACATCCGGGTGTTCGGCGCATGAGCCAGGTAGACCAGGGGCTGGACTTTTCCACGGTGATCGCCTCCACCGTGCACGACCTGAAAAACTCCCTGTCGGCGTTGATCCAGGCCCACGACCAGTTCCTCGCGCGGCTGCCCGAAGGGCTGCGCCAGGGCAGCGAGCAGGGCGTGATCGAGCACGAATTCCGTCACCTCAACGGCATGTTGGTGCAGATGCTGGGCCTGTACAAACTGGGCGTGAACCAGCTGCCGCTGTGCCCGGACTACCACGAACTGGAAGACTTCATCGAGGCCCAGCTGGCTGGGCACCAGGAGGTGCTGGAGCACCGCGATATCCTCGCCACCTGGCGCATCGACACGGAGAACCCGCTGGGCTTCTTCGACCGCGAGCTGGTCGCCTCGGTGGTGGCCAACGTGCTGACCAACGCCATCCGCTACGCCGGCCACGCCCTGTTGATCGGCATCGAGGAGCTGGACGAGCAACTGGTGATCAGCGTCAACGACGACGGACCGGGTTATCCACAGCGCATGCTCGAACGCCAGCAGGACTACGTGCAGGGCATCGACGCGCAGAGCGGCAGCACCGGCCTGGGACTGTACTTCGCGGCACGGATCGCCGCCCTGCACGAGCGCGATGGTGTGCATGGGCGGATCGAGATCAGCAATGGTGGGGCGTTGGGTGGGGGGCTGTTCCGCTTGTATTTGCCGTGAGGAATAGCAGCGCGTGTTTGGCTGCTTCCCAAGGTGGTGATGAGCCTGTGGATAGGTCAGTTTGGAATGCAGGCTCCAATAAACGGTAAGCTACACGCTGTCATGATCTCCTTGGTAAACCTCATGCCGCCCCAACCCTCTCTCATCCGCGAAACCTTCCCCGTCGGCCCGCTGCAATGCAATTGCACCCTGATCGGCGACCCAGTCAGCAAGAAGGCCATCGTCGTCGACCCGGGCGGTGACCCGGAGAAGATCCTCGCCCGCCTGCAGGCCCATGGCCTGACCCTGGTGAGCATCATCCACACCCATGCCCATTTCGACCATTTCCTCGCGTCCGGCAAGCTCAAGGAGCTGACCGGTGCTACCTTGCACCTGCACAAGGACGACCAGCCGCTGTGGGACAACCTGGAAATGCAATGCCAGATGTTCGGCGTGCCCTATACCCCGGTGCCGGCACC
Source organism: Pseudomonas sp. S31 (assembly GCF_016648105.1). Lineage (GTDB taxonomy): Bacteria > Pseudomonadota > Gammaproteobacteria > Pseudomonadales > Pseudomonadaceae > Aquipseudomonas. The sequence continues at coordinate 107,329 of NZ_JACVVE010000016.1, forward strand.
CGACCGCTGGTTAGGTGACGATGAAGCGTTGGCGTGTGGCTGCGGGGTGGCCCTGCACACGCCGGGGCACACCCCAGGCTCGATGAGTTTCTGGTTCGCCGACGCCAAGCTGCTGATCGCTGGCGACACCCTGTTCCGTCGCGGTATCGGCCGCACCGACCTGTGGGGTGGCGATCAGCGCGCCATCGTGCGCTCGATCAAGGAGCGTCTGTACCGCCTGGATGAAGACGCCATCGTGGTGACTGGCCATGGTGCGGACACGCGTCTGGGTGACGAGATGCGCGAGAACCCGTTCGTGCGGGCATAGGGCTAGGGTATCTGCTGGCACAATGGAATTTTTTTGCCGTCGCACGATCCAACCCTGGCGATGATCCGTTCGCGATCCGCCGCACTTATGAATTTCAGTAGGAGCTTGTCCATGTTCACCATGCGTCGTCTGATTATCGTCGCAACCACCGCGGCCCTGATGGCCGGTTGTGCCGGGCAGAACCCATACGATTCCCAAGGCTCCTCCGGCATGAGCAAGACCGCCAAGTATGGTGGCCTGGGTGCCCTGGCAGGTGCCGTAGCAGGTGCCGCCATCGACCACAACAACCGTGGCAAGGGTGCGCTGATCGGCGCCGCCGCGGTGGGCGCGGCCGCCGCCGGTTATGGTTACTACGCCGACAAGCAGGAAGCCGCGCTGCGTGCGCAGATGGCCAATACTGGCGTCGAAGTGCAGCGTCAAGGTGACCAGATCAAGCTGATCATGCCGGGCAACATCACCTTTGCCACCGACTCGGCCAACATCGCGCCGAGCTTCTACACCCCCCTGAACAACCTGGCCAACTCGTTCAAGCAGTTCAACCAGAACACCATCGAAGTGGTCGGCTTCACCGACAGCACCGGTAGCCGCCAGCACAACATGGACCTGTCCCAGCGCCGTGCGCAGGCGGTCAGCACCTACCTCACTTCCCAGGGCGTCGATGGCTCGCGAGTGACCGTCCGTGGCATGGGCCCGGACCAGCCGATCGCGAGCAACGCCGATGCCAACGGCCGTGCGCAGAACCGCCGCGTCGAGGTCAACCTGAAGCCGATCCCTGGTCAGCAGTATGACCAGCAGGGCACCGTGCAGCAGTATCCCTGACCTGACCTGACCTGACCTGACCCCCGGCCTGGCCGGATCTGACCTGTAGGAGCGGCACAAGGCCGCTCCTACAGGGTGATGCGCAGGGGGGAAGGGCGCGCGCTCAGTCGGCGACGCTGGCCTGGATCGCCGTCAGGGCGATGGTGTGCACGATATCGTCGACCTGTGCCCCGCGCGGCAGGTCGTTCACCGGCTTGCGCAGGCCCTGCAGCATCGGCCCCAGGCTGACCCCTTCGGTACTGCGTTGCACGGCCTTGTGCGTGGTGTTGCCGGTGTTCAGGTCAGGGAACACGAATACCGTGGCCTGCCCGGCTACCGGGCTTTGCAGCGCCAGCTGGCGAGCCACCTGCGGGTTAGCCGCAGCGTCGTATTGCAGAGGGCCGTCGATCAGCAGTGGCTGTTGGCCCTGTTGCGCCAGGCGCGTGGCCTCGCGCACCTTCTCCACCTCCTCGTCGCTCGCCGAATCGTGCGAATAGCTGATCATCGCCACGCGTGGAGCGATCCCGAAGGCCTGCGCCGATTCGGCGCTCTGCCGGGCGATTTCCGCCAGCTCGGCGGCGCTCGGGTGAGGGTTCATCACGCAGTCGCCGTACACCAGCACCTGCTCGGGGAACAGCATGAAATAGACCGATGACACCAGGCTGCTGCCCGGTGCGGTCTTGATCAGCTGCAGCGCCGGACGGATGGTGTTGGCAGTGGAGTGGACCAGGCCCGAGACCAGGCCGTCGACTTCGTCGAGGGCCAGCATCATGGTGCCGATCACCACCGGGTCCTCGAGCTGCTGTTCGGCCATCGGGGCGTTCAGGTTCTTGCTCCTGCGCAGCTCGACCATGGGCTCGACATAACGGCCACGAATGCGCTCGGGGTCGAGGATCTCCAGGTCGGGCGGCAAGCTGATGCCCTGGGCCCGGGCCACGGCCTCGACTTGCTCGGGTTTGGCCAACAGCACGCAGCGGGCGATGCCGCGTGCCTGGCAGATGGCGGCGGCTTGCACCAGCAGTGGCTCGGCCCCCTCGGGCAGGACGATGCGCTTGTTGGCCTGCTGCGCGCGCTGGATCAACTGGTAGCGGAACACTGCCGGCGACAGGCGCGGTTCGCGTGGCGTGCCACAACGCTGATGGAGCCAGGCGGCGTCGAGGTGGCTGGCGACGAAGTCAGTGATGAATTCGGCGCGTTCACGATCGTCCACCGGGATCTCGCGATTGAGCGAATTGAGCTGGTTGGCGGTGTCGTACGAGCCGGTGCTCACCGACAGAATCGGCAGGCCGGCCTGCAGCGCGCCCCGGCACAGTTCGAGAATCCGGCTGTCAGGCTTGCTGTCGCTGGTGAGCAGCAGACCGGCCAGGGGCACCCCGTTGATCGCCGCCAGGCTCACGGCGAGGATGATGTCGTCGCGATCGCCCGGGGTCACCACCAGGGTGCCGGGGGTCAGCAGCGGCACGGTATTGGCCACGGTGCGCGCGCAGATGATGATCTTGTTCATGCGCCGTTGCTCGTAGTCGCCGGCGTTGAGCACCTGGGCGCCGAGCAGTTCGGCCACATCGCGGGTGCGCGGGGCGTTCAGCTCGGCCTGGTAAGGGATGCAGCCGAGCAGGCGGAAATCGTTGCCGCGCAGCAGGGGCGAGTGCTCGCGCAGGCGCGTGGCGAAGTCTGCCATGCTTTCGTCGGTACGGACCTTGTTCAGCACCACGCCGAGCACCTTCGGGTCGCGCGGCCCGCCGAACAGCTGGGCCTGCAGTTCGACGCGGCCGGAGAGTTCGCTGAGCACCTCGTTTTCCGGTGCCGAGACCAGAATCACCTCGGCATCCAGGCTCTTGGCCAGGTGCAGGTTGACCCGCGCGGCATAGCTGGCGTGGCGGGTTGGCACCATACCTTCGACCACCACCACGTCGTTGCCCACGCAGGCCTGCTGGTAGAGGCGGATGATTGCCTCGAGCAACTCGTCGAGCTGGCCGTCGCCGAGCATGCGCTCGACCTGGGCCAGGCTCAACGGCAGTGGTGGGTTGATACCGTGGGTTCGCGCCACCAGCTCGGTGGAGCGCTCGGGCCCGGTGTCGCCAGGGTGAGGCTGGGCGATCGGTTTGAAGAAACCGACCTTCAGGCCGGCCCGCTCGAGGGTGCGGACCAGGCCGAGGCTGATCGACGTCAGGCCGACACCGAAGTCGGTCGGCGCAATGAAAAATGTCTGCATGCGTGCTTCTCGAAATAAGCGGTGCAAGGGGTCAACGGCCAAGGGTAGCGCTATCGGTCGCCTGTGCGCACCAACCACAGGCAAATGGCTGGCCAATGCGCTGCGCCCGTTGCTCGGCGTCGAGCACCCACGGGCGCGCCTGCCACGGCGGCTGGTGGCGCAGGTGCTGGGTATGGCCGCAGGTCAGCTCGACCACCCAGTGGCCGTCTTCGTCCTGGTGAAAGCCTTCGATCCGACTGATGGGCCGTTGCTCGTCCGAGGTGCGTTCGCAATCGGGCGATGCCTTGGTTACACTTGTCCGTTCTACATTCTTTTGCAAAAGGTCTTGCCCCATGCTGATCGCCGCCAACAAGGCAGTCTCCATCGACTATACCCTGACCAACGACGCCGGGGAGACCATCGACAGCTCCGCCGGCGGTGCGCCGCTGGTTTACCTGCACGGTGCCGCCAACATCATTCCGGGCCTGGAAAAAGCCCTGGAAGGCAAGCAGGCCGGTGACGAACTGGACGTCGCCATCGAGCCGGAAGACGCCTACGGCGAATACCTGGCCGAGCTGGTCAGCACCCTGAACCGCAGCCTGTTCGAAGGCGTCGACCAACTGGAAGTCGGCATGCAGTTCCACGCCTCGGCGCCAGATGGCCAGATGCAAATCGTGACCATTCGCGACATCGACGGCGACGACGTCACCGTCGACGGCAACCACCCACTGGCCGGCCAGCGCCTGAACTTCAAGGTCAAGGTGGTCGACGTTCGTGACGCCAGCGAAGAAGAAATCGCGCACCGTCACGTCCATGGTGAAGGTGGCCATCACCACTGATTTTTCTGCGCTAAGCTCAGAAAGTCGCCAAGGCGCTCGGGCAAGCCGACCTGCCTTCCCTATGGGAGGTGGATGGTTTGAACGGGCGCCTTTTTAGTGGGCGGATTTTGCCCCGCGGTCTATGGGAACCTGAGAGGGGAACACAACATGAGTGCATTTCACGACCTGACGTTGAAGGCGCTGAACGGCGAGGATCTGCCCCTCGCACCGTTCAAGGGCCAGGTGGTGCTGGTGGTCAATGTCGCCTCCAAGTGCGGGCTGACGCCGCAATACAAAGCCCTGGAGAACCTCTACCAGCTGTACAGGGAAAAGGGCTTCAAGGTGCTCGGCCTGCCGTGCAACCAGTTCGCCGCGCAGGAGCCGGGCAGCGAGAAGGAAATCCGCGAGTTCTGCGACCTCAACTACGGGGTGAGCTTCCCGCTGGGCGGCAAGCTCGAGGTCAACGGCCCGCAACGCCATTCGTTGTACCGCCTGCTGGCAGGCGAAGGCGCCGAGTTCCCGGGGGACATCAGCTGGAACTTCGAGAAATTCCTGGTCGGCAAGGATGGCCGTGTACTGGCGCGTTTCGCCCCGCGTACCACGCCCGATGACCCGGCCGTAGTGCAGGCCATCGAGAAAGCGCTGGGCTGACCCACCCGGGCTGCCTGGCAGCCCGCTCTTCCTTATCCCTGGCCAGCGCGGCCCGCCGATCCTGGCTTGATCGCCAGCGCCGCGTCGGCAGGTTGGCCGATGTTCGCGCCTGCTGCATGGCAGGCATCGCGCAGGTGGACCTCGAACTGTTCGACGATGGCCGGCCAACCCTGGCGGCTGGCGTGCTGCCGGGCGTTGAGGCGAACCCGGCGCAAGGTCTCGGATTCTTCCAGCAACCAGCAGGCGGCGTCGATGAAGCCCGCCTGGTCGCCCGGCATGGCCAGCGCACCGCTGTGGCCATGGCGGATATGCTGGGCGGCGGCGGCCTCGTCGTAGGCGACCACGGCGAGCCCAGATGCCATGGCTTCGAGGACCACGTTGCCGAAGGTCTCGGTCAGGCTCGGGAACAGGAACAGGTCGCCGCTGGCGTAGTGTTCGGCAAGGTCCTCACCGCGTCGGGCGCCGCAGAACAGCGCTTGCGGCAGTTGCTGTTCGAGGGCGCTGCGCTGCGGCCCATCGCCGACCACCACCAGGCGCAGGCGTTTGCCTGGGTAGGCGTTGTGCAGGGCGCTCATGGTCGGGTGCAGCAAACCGAGATTTTTTTCCGCCGCCAGCCGGCCGACTTGCATCACGGCAATGTCGTCCGGGCCTAGCCCCCAAGCCTGACGCAAGGCCTGGCTGCGCCGGGCCGGGTTGAACAGGCAGGCATCCACGCCGCGTGCCAGCAGGGCCAGGCGTTCGAAGCCGCGGCGTTCCAGCTCCAGGCGTTGGCTCTGGCTGGGGACCAGGGTGGCCACGGTGCGCCGATGGAACCAACGCAGGTAATGGGTCAGCAGGCGCGCCAGCAGGCCCAGCCCATACTGGCCGCAATACTGCGGGAAATTGGTGTGGAAGCCGCTGACCACGGCGATGCCCAGACGCCTGGCGGCGCGTAGTGCGCTCAGCCCCAGCGGGCCCTCGGTGGCGATGTACAGCACGTCCGGGCGTTGCCGACGCCAGCGGCGCAACAGCTTGTGCATCGATACCTCGCCCCACTGCAAGCCGGGATAGCCCGGCAGTGCCCAGCCGCGGCACAACATCATCTGCGGGTCGTCATGCACCGGTGTTTCACCGGGCTGGCGCGGGCGCACGATTTCCACCAGGTGTCCACGCAGGCGCAAGCCATCGCCGAGGCGGCCAAGGGTGTTGGCCACGCCGTTGATCTCGGGTGGGAAGGTTTCGCTGACCAAGGTGATGCGTAGGGCGGGTGTATTCATGATAAAAAGTTTCCGCCTGCCGCGTTGCGCGAATGTGACGGATATGTGACGTGCTGGTGACGCCTGATTTCCGGCGCTCCCGGGCCTGTGATAATTCCTGCTGGCGTGCTCAAGCGGCCTGCTGCACGGCCGATGACCTTGCATCCGAATTCGTTGATGCGCTCCGGGAGAGCGAGAATGTTCAACAGCAAGCTCAAGCAAGAAAACCAGCAACTGCGTGAAGAACTGATGGCCATCGAGCAGGTCAAGAGCAGCCTCGACAGCGAGATGCTGGTGCTGCAACTCGACCCCCAAGGGCGCATCGAGCAGGTCAACGGAAACTTCGAGACTGAGATGCTCTATCGCGCCGAGCAACTGCTTGGGCGCAACATCGAGGATATCGTGCCGGCGCATGTGAAGAAGCTCGACTTCTACCAGCGCATGAAAAGCGCTATCGCCCGTGGCGAACACCTCAATGGCGCCTTTCGCCTGCTGCGCGGCAACGGCAAGGAGGCCTGGCTGCGCTCGATCCTGCAGCCGGTCAAGACTGCGGATGGGCGTATTCGGCACTTTTCGCTGCACTCCAGCGACCTGACCCGCACCATCGAGACCTCGCGCGAGCACGAAAGCCTGATCAAGGCCCTGATGCGTTCCACTGCGGTCATCGAGTTCGACCTCGAGGGCACGGTGCTCACGGCCAATGATCGCTTCCTGGAGGCGGTCGGCTACCGCCTGGAGCAGATACGTGGCAAGCACCATCGTTTCTTCTGCGACCCGCAGGAAGCCAATTCCGCGGGCTATCAGGCGTTCTGGGACAAGCTGCGTCGCGGCGAATACGTGGCCGACCGCTTCAAGCGGGTCGATGCCCATGGCAACACGGTTTGGCTCGAAGCGTCCTACAACCCGATCTTGGATGCTCACGACGTGCTGTACAAAGTGGTCAAGTTCGCCACGGTCATCACTGGCCAGGTGGACCAGGAGCGGGCGGTGGCCGAGGCTGCGGATATTGCCTACACCACGTCGCTGGATACCGATGCCAGCGCACGCCGGGCCACTGAGGTGGTGACCCAGACGGTCGAGGTGATGCGCGGCCTGGAAGGCTCGATGCAGGAGGCCGCGAGCGGTATCCAGGCGCTGGACCAGCAGTCCAAGGTGATTGGTGCGATCATCAAGACCATCAGCGATATCGCCGGGCAGACCAACCTGTTGGCGCTCAACGCGGCCATCGAGGCGGCGCGAGCCGGTGAGCAGGGCCGCGGTTTCGCCGTGGTCGCCGACGAAGTGCGCCAGCTGGCCTCGCGCACCAGCAGCGCCACCGAGGAGATCGCCAGGGTGGTGCAGCAGAACGAACAGTTGGCCCAGGCGGCGGTGGGTATCATCGACACCAGCAAGCGCCAGGCCGAGCAGGGGCTCGCATTGGCAGCCGATACCGGCGGGGTGATCGTCGAGATCCAGGAGGGGGCGAAGAAGGTGGTGGATGCGGTGGGGCAGTTTTCCAGCCAGCTCAGCCACTGAAACAGGCCGGTAACTCGCCAGATGAAAGGGCCCGCCTAGCGGGCCCCGTGCATCGAGGCAAGAATCAGCCTTTGGCTTCTGTTTCCTTGATGTGCTCGTACACGATCGCCATCACTTCGTTGACCAGGTCTACCGCGATATCCACGCGCAGCTCCTCAGGCATCGTGTGCTGGATGGAGTAGAAACCACCGCCGGTGCCGACCTTGATCGTGGTGGCATCGCTGTTCACCACCGCCTCGGTCAGCATCTGTACCAGCGATTTGCTGAAGATCACCACGCCGCCCGCAGCCGCCGAGTAGTAGATCTGATCATAAGGGTGGGTGACGCCCTTGAATTCCAGGGTTTCGCGCAACCGCCATTTCACGCGATGCTCGGCAACCTTGAAGCCTTGCTGATGCTCGGGGATGCCGGCCAGCTCGATGAAGTCTTTCGATTTGACGTCGTAGAATTCCATGATCGATCTCCAGTAAAGGCCGCGGTATTGCGGCCAGGAGAGATTGAAACCCACGGGGTGGTGCGGTTTGCGGTAGCCGGGTACTACGTGCGCTCGCGTACCCAGAACAGCGTGGCGCCCGCCACCGCGGCTGGCATCATCACCACGTTCACCAGCGGGATCATCAGCGCCAGGTAGGTGATGCCGCCAAAGCCCAGCGACTGCCAGCGCTTCTGCCGCAGCCAGGCGAGCATGTCCTGCCAGCTCATCTTGTTGTTGTCCGCCGGGTAGTCGATGTACTGGATGGCCATCATCCAGATGCCGAACACCAGCCACAACGGTGCCGCCACCACGTTGACCACAGGGATGAACGACAGGATGAACAGGCCAATGGCCCGCGGCAGGAAATAGCCGAGCTTGCGCATCTCGCGGCCCAGGGTGCGCGGCACCATGGCGACCAGTTCACCCCAACTGAAGGCCGGGAAGGGGTCTGTGCCGCGCACCACCACTTCGACCTTTTCCGCCAGAAAGCCGTTGAACGGCGCGGCGATGACGTTGGCCACCAGGGTGAAGGTGAAGAACACCATCAGCACCACCAGGGCGACGAACAGTGGCCACAGGATGTAGGTCAGAAAGCCCAGCCAGTCGGGCAGGGTCGGCATCAAGCTGTCGACCCACAGGCTGAACTGGTGACCGGCGAAGTAGATCAGGCCGCCGAACAGCAGCAGGTTGATCGCCAGGGGCAGCAGCACGAACAGCCGCAGGTTGGGGCTCAACACCAGTTTCAGGCCTTCGCGCAGGTACTGCGGGCCGGAGAGGGCGGGGGCTTGCATCGGGACACTCCGCAAAACGAGAGGAAACGCGCTGACCTTACCGAGTTTGCCGCGCCGACGAAAGGTGACTGCCCATGAAGACATCGCCTGTAACAAACCTGGAAGGTTTTTGCGCCAGGCTGGGGCATCGGATAGAGGATGGCTATGAGGTGGATTGTCGGAGGATATTTCCTTAATCTCTGCGACCTCGTTAAAGTGCGCTCATATTTTTGCTTTTGGACCGACGCGTTGTAGCCTTCCCCAAGTGCTGCGAAGGTCCTTTTTAATACCAGCAGGCGCAGCCGGCACCCGATGCCGGCCTTGCGCCGCCGGCTCGACAGGAGTTCGACATGTCCGAAGTACGTCATTCGCGGGTAATCATCCTCGGTTCCGGCCCTGCCGGTTACAGCGCCGCGGTCTATGCCGCCCGCGCCAACCTCAAGCCGCTGCTGATCACCGGCATGCAGGCCGGCGGCCAGCTGACCACCACTACCGAAGTCGACAACTGGCCGGGCGACCCCCACGGCCTGACCGGCCCAGCCCTGATGCAGCGCATGCAGGAACACGCCGAGCGCTTCGAGACCGAAATCGTCTTCGACCACATCAACGCCGTCGACCTGGCCAACAAGCCGTTCACCCTGCAGGGCGACAGCGGCCGCTACACTTGCGACGCGCTGATCGTCGCCACCGGCGCCAGCGCCCGCTACCTGGGCCTGCCGTCCGAGGAAGCGTTCATGGGCAAGGGCGTTTCGGCCTGCGCCACCTGCGACGGTTTCTTCTACCGCAACAAGCCGGTCGCCGTGGTCGGTGGCGGTAATACCGCCGTGGAAGAGGCCCTGTACCTGGCCAACCTCGCCAGCAAAGTGACCCTGGTGCACCGCCGCGATACCTTCCGCGCCGAGAAGATCCTGGTCGACAAGCTGCATGCCCGCGTTGCCGAAGGCAAGATCGAACTCAAGCTCAATGCCACCCTGGACGAAGTGCTGGGTGACAACATGGGCGTGACCGGTGCGCGCCTGAAGAACAACGACGGCAGCAGCGACGAAATCAAGGTCGACGGCGTGTTCATCGCCATTGGCCACACTCCGAACACCTCGCTGTTCGAAGGCCAGCTGACCCTCAAGGACGGCTACCTGGTGGTTCAGGGCGGCCGTGAAGGCAATGCCACCGCTACCAATGTCGAGGGCGTGTTCGCCGCTGGCGACGTGGCCGACCACGTCTACCGCCAGGCCATCACCTCGGCCGGCGCCGGTTGCATGGCGGCGCTGGACGTCGAGCGCTATCTGGACGGCCTGGCCAACGCCTCGTTCTGATCGCCCTGAAAAAAACCGGCCCCTACTGGGGCCGGTTTTTTTGTGCCTGTGATTTGGCCTGGATCTCTATTGGCGTAGGTGAGGGTGCCCTCGGCTCCCTGAACACGATGGGTGGATGGCACCGGCGCTGCCGGTGTTCGCGGGTAAACCCGCTCCCACAGGTACAGCGCTTTTTTCGAAATCGACAAAGGGCCTGTAGGAGCGGGTTTACCCGCGAATAGGCCGGGGAGGGCACCCTCGAATTCAGTCGTGGAACAACGGCGTCACAAACTCAAGCGCATGGAAAGATCCACGGCCTTGACGTCCTTGGTCATCGCCCCGATCGAGATGTAGTCGACGCCCGTCTCGGCAATCACCCGCAGGGTGCTTTCATTGACCCCGCCGCTGGCCTCCAGCTTGGCCTTGCCGGCATTGATGCGTACCGCTTCACGCATTTCATCCAGGCTCAGCTCGTCGAGCATCACGATGTCGGCGCCGGCTTCCAGCGCCTGGCGCAGTTCGTCGAGGCTTTCCACTTCGATTTCCACCGGCTTGCCCGGCGCGATGCGGTGCGCAGCGGCGACGGCCTCGGCCACGCCGCCGCAGGCGGCGATGTGGTTTTCCTTGATCAGGAAGGCGTCGTACAGGCCGATGCGGTGGTTGTGGCAGCCGCCGCAGGTGACTGCGTACTTCTGCGCCAGGCGCAGCCCCGGCAGAGTCTTGCGGGTGTCGAGCAGGCGTACCTGGGTGCCGGCGACCAGCCCGGCGAGGAAGTGTGCGCGGGTGGCGACGCCCGAGAGCATCTGCAAGAAGTTCAGCGCCGCGGGGGGGGGGGGGGGGGGGGGGGGGCGCGGGCGCGCCGGGGGGGGGGGGGGGGGGCGGGGCGGCGCGGGGGGGGG
>NZ_JACVVE010000017.1 GCF_016648105.1 Pseudomonas sp. S31
CCCCCCCCCCCCCCCCCCCCCCCCCCCCCCCCCCCCCCCCCCCCCCCCCCCGCCCCCCCCCCCGGCGCCCCCCCCCCCCCCCCGCTCCTACAGTTGGGTTGCCGTTGGGGCAAACAGGAATTGCCCCAGCTCCCGCCGCTTGGCCAGGGCATCCCTGCGCCCCAACTCGATCAGCTCGCTGCAATAACTCGCCTCGAACAGCAAATAGCTCAACACCCCCGCCCCGCTGGTGCGCGTCGCCCCCGGCCCACGCAGGAAGGTGCGCAGCGCCGAGGGCAGCTCGCGCCGATGCCGCGCGGCGATTTCGTCCAGTGGCTGGCTGGGCGCCACCACCAGTACCTCGATCGGCGCCAGCCCCAGGCGTCGCGCGTTCAGGTGTGCCGGCAGCAGGTGGCTGAGGTGGTTGAGTCGCTGCAACAGCTCGATGTCGTCCTCGAGGCTGTCGATGAAGGTGCTGTTGAGCATGTGCGCACCGATCTGCGCCAGGCTCGGCTGCTGGCCGCTGAACAACCGCTGGGCGGGCAACGGCGAAGCCGGGCGCTGCGGGTTGCCGCTGACGCCGACCACCAGTACGCGGCTGGCCCCCAGGTGCAGGGCCGGGCTGATCGGCGCCGACTGGCGCACGGCACCATCGCCGTAGTACTCGTCGCCCAGCCGCACCGGCGCGAACAGCAGCGGGATCGCCGCGCTGGCCAGCAGGTGGTCGATCGACAACGCCGTCGGCACGCCGATGCGGCGGTGGCGCAGCCAGGCGTCGATGGTGCCGCCGCCCTGGTAGAAAGTTACCGCCTGGCCCGACTCGTAGCCGAACGCGGTCACCGCCACCGCGCGCAACTGCTCGGCGGCCAGGGCGTGGCCGATGCCGTCGAGGTTCAGGTGCGCGGTCAGCAGGCCACGCAACGGGCTGCTGTCGAGCAGTGCCACTGGTGCCTGGCCGCCCAGGCCCAGGAGGCTATGGCCGACGAAACGGCTGGCCTGGCGGATGACTCCCGGCCAGTCGCTGCGCAGCACCAGGTGGCTGCGGAAGTTCTGCCAGAACGTGGTGAGGCGTTCGATCGCCTCGCCGAAGCGGGTGGCGCCGCTGGCCAGGGCGACAGCGTTGATGGCCCCGGCCGAGGTGCCGACGATGACCGGAAACGGGTTCGGCGCACCGGCCGGCAGCAGTTCGGCGATGCCGGCCAGGACGCCGACCTGGTAGGCGGCGCGGGCGCCGCCGCCAGAGAGGATGAGACCGGTTACCGGGGGTGGGGCCATGCGTGGATTCCTGGATGAACTAGGTTGCCTGTTCCGGCCCTTTCGCGGGCAAGCCCGCTCCCACAGGTCCGCGTATCGCCTGAGGCTATCGCGGTCACTGTGGGAGCGGGCTTGCCCGCGAAAGGGCCGGCACAGGCAACCTGATACTAGCGTTTCTTCTTGTCGTACAGCCGCGGTGCCCCTTCAGGCCGCGACTTGAAGCGCCGGTGCGCCCACAGGTACTGCTCCGGGCACTCGCGCAACACCCCTTCGACCCACTGGTTGATGCGCAGGCAGTCGGCCTCTTCGCTCTCCCCCGGGAAGTCGGCCAGCGGTGGATGCACCACCAGACGATAGCCGCTGCCATCCTCCAGGCGCTTCTGGGTGAACGGAATCACCTGCGCCTTGCCCAGGCGGGCGAATTTGGTCGTGGCGGTGACCGTCGCCGCCGGAATACCGAACAACGGCACGAACAGGCTCTGCTTGGCGCCGTAGTCCTGGTCCGGGGCGTACCAGATCGCCCGCCCGGAACGCAGCAGCTTGAGCATGCCGCGCACATCCTCGCGCTCCACCGCCAACGAATCGAGGTTGTGCCGCTCGCGGCCACGGCGCTGGATGAAGTCGAACAGCGGGTTGCCGTGCTCGCGGTACATGCCATCGATGGTGTGGGCCTGGCCCAGCAATGCGGCGCCGATCTCCAGGGTAGTGAAGTGCACGGCCATGAGGATCGCGCCCTGCCCGGCCTGCTGCGCCGCCTGCAGGTGCTCGATGCCTTCGATGTGCGCCAGGCGCGCCAGCCTGGCCTTGGGCCACCACCAGCTCATGGCCATTTCGAAGAAGGCGATGCCGGTGGAGGCGAAATTGGCCTTCAACAAACGCCGCCGTTCGTCGTCGGACATTTCCGGGAAGCACAGTTCCAGGTTGCGCGCGGCGATGCGCCGGCGCTCACCGGCCAGGCGGTACATCACCGCGCCCAGCGCGCTGCCGAGCCCCAGCAGGGCGCGGTACGGCAACTGCACGACCAGCCACAGCAAGCCCAGGCCCAGCCACAGGCCCCAGAAACGTGGGTGGAGGAAATAGGGTCGAAAACGCGGGCGTTCCATTGAAGCTTCCGGTAAGACAAAGGCCGGGCATTCTACAACGGTTCGGCATCGGTTGCGGCCAAACGGTCTTATCGTTATAAGTCAGGGCACTTTTTTCGCAACAAGCCGTCTATGCAGACCATGAGCACAAACCCAACACCCGACACCGCCTCCGTGTTCCAGCTCAAGGGCAGCATGCTCGCCATCACTGTGCTGGAACTGGGGCGCAACGACCTGGAAGCCCTCGACCGCCAGTTGGCGGCGAAAGTGGCCCAGGCCCCGAATTTCTTCAGCAACACGCCGCTGGTGCTGGCCCTGGACAAGCTGCCGGCCAGCGAAGGCGCCATCGACCTGCCCGGGCTGATGCGCATCTGTCGCCACCATGGCCTGCGCACCCTGGCCATCCGCGCCAGCCGCATCGAGGACATCGCCGCAGCGATCGCCATCGACCTGCCGGTGCTGCCGCCTTCCGGCGCCCGCGAGCGGCCGCTGGAGCCCGAGCCGGAGGTGAAGAAGCCCGAACCCACCCCACCACCGCCGCCACCACCGGCCGAACCGGAGGTGCGCCCGACCCGCATCATCACCACGCCAGTGCGTGGCGGCCAGCAGATCTACGCCCAGGGCGGCGACCTGGTGGTGGTCGGTTCGGTCAGCCCAGGCGCGGAACTTCTCGCCGATGGCAACATCCATGTGTACGGCGCCATGCGCGGCCGCGCCCTGGCGGGTATCAAGGGCAACACCAAGGCACGGATCTTCTGCTACCAGATGACCGCCGAAATGGTCTCGATCGCCGGCCAGTACAAGGTCTGCGAAGACCTGCGCCGCGACCCGCTGTGGGGTGCTGGGGTGCAGGTCAGCCTGTCTGGCGATGTGTTGAACATCACCCGTCTTTAACGGATACTTGCCGGCATTTTTAGCGCAACTTTTTTCTCGTTGCCGTTTTTTGTATTTGCAGGGACTCGCGTCCCGTTTATTTAGGGGTGAAACACCTTGGCCAAGATTCTCGTCGTTACTTCCGGCAAGGGGGGCGTGGGCAAGACCACCACCAGCGCCGCTATCGGTACCGGCCTCGCACTGCGCGGCTACAAGACGGTCATCGTCGACTTCGACGTGGGCCTGCGTAACCTCGACCTGATCATGGGCTGCGAGCGCCGCGTGGTGTACGACTTCGTCAACGTGGTCAACGGCGAGGCCAACCTGCAACAGGCCCTGATCAAGGACAAACGCCTCGAGAACCTGTTCGTGCTGGCCGCCAGCCAGACCCGCGACAAGGACGCGCTGACCCAGGAAGGCGTCGAGAAAGTGCTGATGGAGCTGAAGGAAACCTTCGACTACGTCATCTGCGACTCGCCGGCCGGTATCGAGAAAGGCGCGCACCTGGCGATGTACTTCGCCGACGAAGCCATCGTCGTGACCAACCCGGAAGTCTCCTCGGTGCGTGACTCCGACCGCATGCTGGGCATCCTGTCGAGCAAGTCGCGGCGCTCGGAGAACGGCGAAGAGCCGATCAAGGAACACCTGCTGATCACCCGCTACCACCCCGAGCGCGTCGAGAAGGGCGAAATGCTCAGCATCGCCGACGTCGAGGAAATCCTCGCCATCAAGCTCAAGGGCGTGATTCCCGAGTCGCAGGCCGTACTGAAGGCGTCCAACCAGGGTATCCCGGTCATCCTCGACGACCAGAGCGATGCCGGCCAGGCCTACAGCGACACCGTCGACCGTCTGTTGGGCAAAGAAAAGCCACTGCGCTTTATCGACGTGCCGAAGCAAGGATTCTTCGCGCGCCTGTTTGGAGGCAAATAAACCATGAACCTTTTTGACTTCTTTCGTGGCAGGCAGAAACAAAGCAGCGCGTCGGTAGCGAAAGAGCGTCTACAGATCATCGTGGCGCACGAGCGCGGCCAGCGCAGCGAGCCCGACTACCTGCCGGCCTTGCAGAAGGAACTGCTCGAGGTGATCCGCAAGTATGTGAACATCGGCAACGACGATGTGCACATCGAGCTGGAAAACCAGGGTAGCTGCTCGATTCTGGAACTGAACATCACTTTGCCTGATCGCTGATCTGGCTAGAAGCTGGGGCTGCTTTGCAGCCCATCGCGGCGCAAGGCCGCTCCTACAGGGGTATGCGATCCCTGTGTAGGAGCGGCCTTGCGCCGCGATGGGCCGCAAAGCGGCCCCAATGCTTTCCCAACCCCATAGAGACCCCGCAATGCCGCTGTCAAACGTCCAGATCCTCCATGAAGACGCCGCCATCCTGGTAATCAACAAACCGACCCTGCTGCTGTCGGTGCCAGGCCGTGCCGAGGACAACAAGGACTGCCTGATCACCCGCCTGCAGGAAAACGGCTACCCGGATGCGCTGATCGTCCATCGACTGGACTGGGAAACCTCCGGCATCATCCTGCTGGCCCGCGATGCCGACAGCCACCGCGAGCTGTCCCGCCAGTTCCATGACCGCGAGACCGAGAAGGCCTATACCGCGCTGTGCTGGGGCCAGCCGGCGCTGGATAGCGGCAGCATCGACCTGCCATTGCGCTACGACCCACCGACCAAGCCACGGCACGTGGTGGACCACGAGCAGGGCAAGCATGCGCTGACCTTCTGGCGGATCGTGGAACGTTGCGGCGATCATTGCCGGGTCGAGCTGACGCCGATCACCGGGCGTTCGCACCAGCTGCGCGTGCACATGCTGTCGATCGGCCACCCGCTGCTGGGCGACCGGCTGTATGCCAACCCCGAGGCGCTGGCCGCCCATGAGCGGTTGTGCCTGCACGCCTCGATGCTGAGCTTCACCCACCCGGTTTCCGGACAGCGGTTGAAGTTCGAGTGCCCCGCCCCCTTCTGAAGGCATCTGCGCTAAACTCGCGCCACTGCTGTCTGGAGTGACCTATGCGCGATGCACTGAATACCGGCCTGATCGAATTCCTCAAGGCCTCCCCGACGCCCTTCCACGCCACCGCCAGCATGGCCCAGCGCCTCGAGGCCGCCGGTTACCAGCGCCTGGACGAGCGCGACAGCTGGGCCACGGTGCCCGGCGGTCGCTACTACGTGACCCGTAACGATTCCTCGATCATCGCCATCAAGCTGGGCAAGCAAGCGCCCGTGCTCAACGGCATCCGCATGGTCGGCGCGCACACCGACAGCCCGTGCCTGCGGGTCAAGCCGCAACCCGAACTGCAGCGCCAGGGCTTCCTGCAACTGGGCGTCGAAGTGTACGGCGGCGCGCTGCTGGCGCCGTGGTTCGACCGCGACCTGTCGCTGGCCGGCCGGGTCACCTTCCGCCGCGACGGCAAGGTCGAGAGCCAGCTGATCGACTTCAAGCTGCCGATCGCGGTCATCCCCAACCTGGCCATCCACCTCAACCGCACGGCCAACGAAGGCTGGCAGATCAACCCGCAGACCGAGCTGCCACCGATCCTGGCCCAGGTCGCCGGTGACGAGCGCATCGACTTCCGCGCCCTGCTCACCGAGCAGCTGGCCCGCGAACACGACCTCAATGCCGACGTGGTGCTGGATTACGAACTGAGCTTCTACGACACCCAGGACGCCGCGTTGATCGGCCTGAACGGCGACTTCATCGCCGCAGCCCGCCTGGACAACCTGCTGTCGTGCTTCGCCGGCCTGCAGGCCCTGCTCGCCGCCGACAGCGACGAGACCTGCGTGCTGGTGTGCAACGACCACGAGGAAGTAGGCTCGTGCTCGGCCTGCGGCGCCGACGGCCCGATGCTCGAACAGACCCTGCAGCGCCTGCTGCCGGGCGGCGACGAATACGTGCGTACCATCCAGCGCTCGCTGATGGTCTCGGCCGATAACGCCCACGGCGTGCACCCCAACTACGCCGACAAGCACGACGGCAACCACGGGCCCAAGCTCAATGCCGGGCCGGTGATCAAGGTCAACAACAACCAGCGCTACGCCACCAACAGCGAAACCGCCGGCTTCTTCCGCCACCTGTGCATGGCCGAAGAGGTGCCAGTACAGAGCTTCGTGGTGCGTAGCGACATGGGCTGCGGCTCGACCATCGGCCCGATCGCCGCCAGCCACCTGGGTGTGCGCACGGTCGACATCGGCCTGCCGACCTTCGCCATGCATTCGATCCGCGAGCTGTGCGGCAGCCATGACCTGGCGCACCTGGTGAAGGTGCTGACGGCGTTCTACGGTAGTCGCGAGTTGCCGTGATATTGCTTTAGGCAGGCCTGGCCTCTTCGCGGGTAAACCCGCTCCTACAGGTATCGCACAGATTCTGAAACCTGTGCCGCACCTGTAGGAGCGGGTTTACCCGCGAAGAGGCCCGCAACGGCAACGACTGCTCCGGATCAACCCCCACGAGCACGCAACCCGCTATGCTTGTTTACATGGCCCCACCGCAAAAGGATTGCTCCCCATGTCCCCCTTCCTGTCCCTGTTCGTGCCGGTGTTCCTGTTCCTGCTGCTGCTCACCATCGGCTTCAGCCTGCGCGAGCGCAACATCGGCGTGGTGATGATGTGGATCGGCACCCTCGGCATTTTCGGCCTCACCTGCTGGAAGATCCTGGAGCAACTGCCGACATAAACCTCTACACTCGGTCAATTGTTCGACCCTGAGGTAGATTTCCCGGTGCCTGCCCTTTTCCGTTGCCTGATCCTGCTGTTCACCCTGTTCGTCGTCCCCGCCCACGCCGCGGGCCTGCCCAGCCTGCTCGGCTCGAGCACGCCGGCCCAGCCACAAGCCACCGAACCGCTGGGCAAGTCGCTGGACGAGGTGATCAAGAACCTGGAAAACGACGAGCAGCGCACCAAGTTGCTGGCCGACCTGAAGAAGCTGCGCGACGCCACCAAGCAGACGCAACCCAGCGTCGAGCAGGGGGTGCTCGGCCTGATCGGCGGCGTACTGCACGATTTCGAACAACAGTTCAGCGGCAATGCCAGCCCGTTCCATCGCTGGGCGCTGGAAATCGAGCAGGCCCAGGCCGAGCTGGCTGAGCTGATCGTACCGGTGCATCAATGGCCGGCGATCCTCTTCGGCTTCGCTGCCGTCATCGCCGTCTGGAGCCTGCTGGCGTGGGTGTTCAACTGGATCGGCCACCGCGTGCGCGTGCGTTTCGGCCTGACCGAGGAACTGCCGCAACACCCGCGCACCTGGGACCTGGTGCGCTTCGCCCTGCGCAAGCTGGGGCCCTGGCTGGTAGCGTTGATCTTCACCGTGTACCTGAGCTTCGCCCTGCCCCCTTCGCTGGGCAAATCGCTGGCCATGGTGCTGGCCTATGCGTTGGTGGTCGGCACCTGTTTCTCGGCCATCTGCGTGATCGCCTTCTCGCTGCTCGACGGCCCGCATCGCCACCGTGCCCTGCATATCCTGCGGCACCAGGCCTTCCGCCCGCTGTGGCTGATCGGTAGCTTCGCCGCCTTCGGCGAGGCGATGAGCGACCCGCGCATGCTGGTCGCCCTGGGTACCCATCTGGCGCATGCCCTGGCAACCTTGGCCAATGTCATCGCGGCGCTTTCCTCCGGCCTGTTCATCCTGCGCTTCCGCCGGCCGATCGCCCACCTGATCCGCAACCAGCCACTGGCCCGGCGCCTGACCCGGCGCACCTTGAGCGACACCATCGAGATCCTCGGCAGTTTCTGGTTCGTGCCGGCACTGATCCTGGTAGCCATCTCGCTGTTCGCGACGTTCATTTCCGCCGGTGACACCAGCACCGCCCTGCGCCAGTCGCTGATGTGCACCGTGCTGGTGGTGGTGTGCATGGTGCTCAACGGCCTGGTGCGCCGGCATGCCGCCAATCCCAAGCGCACCCACAAGCGCCAGGCGGTGTACGCCGAGCGCCTGCGCAACTTCGGCTACCTGCTGGTGCACCTGTTCATCTGGCTGGTGTTCATCGAGCTGGGGTTGCGGGTGTGGGGCCTGTCGATGATCAGCTTCGCCGAGGGCGAAGGCCATGACGTGAGCCTGCGCCTGCTGGGCCTGGCCGGTACGCTGATCGTCGCCTGGCTGGTGTGGATCCTCGCCGACACCGCCGTGCACCACGCCCTGGTGCGCTCGCGCCGGGGCCTGGCCAACGCCCGTGCGCAGACCATGATGCCGTTGATCCGCAACGTGATGTTCGTGGTGATCTTCATCATCGCGGTGATCGTCGCCCTGGCCAACATGGGCATGAACGTCACCCCGCTGCTGGCCGGTGCCGGTGTCATCGGCCTGGCCATCGGTTTCGGCGCGCAGTCGCTGGTGGCCGACTTGATCACCGGCCTGTTCATCATCATCGAGGACTCCCTGGCCATCGACGACTACGTCGATGTCGGCGGCCACCTCGGCACCGTCGAAGGCTTGACCATCCGTACCGTGCGCCTGCGCGACATCGATGGCATCGTGCACACCATCCCGTTCAGCGAGATCAAGAGCATCAAGAACTACTCACGCGAGTTCGGCTATGCCATCTTCCGCGTGGCCATCCCCCACAACATGAGCATCGACCGCGCCATCAGCCTGATTCGCGAGGTCGGTCAGAAGCTGCGCAACGACCCGTTGATGCGTCGCAACATCTGGTCGCCGCTGGAGCTGCAAGGGGTGGAAAGCTTCGAGTCGGGCTCGGCGATCCTGCGGGCACGCTTCAAGACCGCGCCAATCAAGCAGTGGGAAGTGTCGCGCGCCTTCAACCTGGCCCTCAAGCGCCAGCTCGACGAAGCCGGGCTGGACTTGGCGACCCCACGCCTGTCGGTGCAGGTGGTGACCGCCGGCGGTGGCGCCATGAGCGAGCCCAGCCCCGCCAGTTGAAACGCCGATGAACATCCTGTGACAAGGCGGTGAAGCCACCGCCTGGAACTGGTCTACGCTGTAATTCCAGGAAACTGGAACCTTCTATGCATGCCTTCTCCTACATCAAACTGCCACACGACGCCGCTATCGTGGTGCAGGTTTGCTTGCCCGAAGCGAGGGGTTCCAGCAAGGCGCTTTCCATAACCCCATCCAACGACGGTCACACAAGCACCCACCCAAGGAGCTTCGGATGAAAAAGCTGTTCATGGCGTCACTGCTCGGCTCGGCCATTACCCTGTGCACCTCGGCGCTGGCCGCCGGGCCCGACCTCAAGGCTCTGGAGGACGCTGCCCGCAAGGAAGGCCAGATCAACAGCGTGGGCATGCCCGATGCCTGGGCCAACTGGAAAGACACCTGGGATGACCTGGCCAGCCAGTATGGCCTCAAGCACAGCGACACCGACATGAGCTCGGCCCAGGAAATCGCCAAGTTCAAAGCCGAGAAAAGCAACGCCAGCGCCGACATCGGCGATGTCGGTGCAGCGTTCGGCCCGATTGCCGCGGCCGAGGGCGTAACCCAGCCCTACAAGCCCAGCACCTGGGACCAGGTACCCGACTGGGCCAAGGACAAGGACGGCCACTGGGTGCTGGCCTACACCGGCACCATCGCCTTCATCATCAACAAGGACCTGGTCAAGGAAGACGAGCGGCCGACCTCCTGGCACGACCTGGAAAAAGGCAAGTACAAGGTCGCCATCGGGGATGTCGGCACCGCCGCCCAGGCCGCCAACGGGGTGCTGGCCGCAGCCATCGCCTACAAGGGCGACGAGAGCAACGTGGCGCCGGGCCTGCAACTGTTCACCAAGCTGGCCCAGCAGAAGCGCCTGTCGCTGGCCAACCCGACCATCCAGACCCTCGAGAAGGGCGAAGTGGAGGTGGGCGTGGTCTGGGACTTCAACGGCCTGAGCTACCGCGAACAGATCGACCCCAAGCGCTTCGAGGTGCTGATCCCGTCCGACGGTTCGGTGGTCTCCGGCTATACCACCGTGATCAACAAGTACGCCAAGCACCCGAACGCGGCGAAGCTTGCGCGTGAGTACATCTTCAGCGACGCCGGGCAGATCAACCTGGCCAAGGGCCACGCCCGGCCGATCCGCGCCAAGCACATGAAGCTGCCGGAAGACGTCCAGGCCAAGCTGCTGCCCAACGAGCAATACAAGGCCGAGCAGCCGATCAAGAATGCCGAGGCCTGGGAAGCCACCTCGAAGACACTGCCGCAGATGTGGCAGGAGCAGGTGATCATAGAAATGGAGTGAGGCCCCAACCTGTAGGAGCGGGTTTACCCGCGAAGAAGGCAACGCGGTTATTGATTTGGAGCCACCATGCAACACAACGTCATCCTGGTCCTGCTCGATGGCCTCAACTACCAGGTGGCCCATCACGCCATGGGCCACCTGCACGCCTACGTCGAGGCCGATCGTGCCGCGCTGTACCGCGTGGAATGCGAGCTGCCATCGCTGTCGCGGCCCTTGTACGAATGCATACTCACCGGCGTGCCGCCCATCGACAGCGGCATCGTGCACAACAACGTCAACCGCCTGTCCAACCAGCGCAGCGTGTTCCACTACGCCCGCGAGGCCAACCTGGGCACTGCGGCGGCGGCTTACCACTGGATGAGCGAGCTGTACAACCGCTCGCCCTTCGACCCGCAGCGCGACCGCCACACCCATGCCCCCAAGCTGCCGATCCAGCATGGGCTGTTCTACTGGGACGACCGCTACCCCGACTCGCACCTGCTGGCCGATGCCGAATACCTGCGCCGTCGCCATGCACCGAATTTCCTCCTGGTTCACCCGATGAGCGTCGACGACATCGGCCATCGCCATGGCCTGGACAGCAGCCAGTACCGCAACGCCGCACGCAGCGTCGACATCCTCCTGGCCGACTATCTGCCGGGTTGGCTCGAAGAGGGCTACCAGGTGCTGGTCACCGCCGACCACGGCATGAACAACGACCGTTCGCACAACGGCCTGCTGGCCGAGGAACGCGAGGTGCCGCTGTTCGTGTTCGGCGAGGCGTTCAGCCTCGACCCCGCCGCCAAGCCCCTGCAGACCGAACTGTGCGGCAGCATCTGCGAACTGCTCGGCGCAGCGCACGACAAGACCGTGTGCCGGGAACTGCTCAAGTGAGGGTCGGCAACCGCGCACGCTATCTCGCCCTGCTGTGCCTGCTGCCGTTCGCCGTGTTCTTCGTCATCTTCCAGATCGCCCCGCTGGCCTGGGTGGCCATCAGCAGCCTGCAATCGGAGGCCGGCTGGGGCCTGGACAACTTCAGCAAGATATTCGCCTCGAAGTTCTACCTGCAAGCCCTGCAGCGCAGCCTGGAAATCAGCTTCTGGTCCAGCCTGTTCGGCATCGTCATCGCCACCCTGGGGGCCTATTCGCTGCGCCAGGTGGACTCGCGGCTGCGTGACTTCGTCAGCGCCTTCGCCAACATGACCAGCAATTTCTCCGGTGTGCCGCTGGCCTTCGCCTTCATCATCCTGCTCGGCTTCAATGGCGCGCTGACCTTGCTGCTGAAGCAGGTGGGCCTGCTGCAGGACTTCAGCATATATTCCAAGAGCGGCCTGATCCTGGTGTACACCTATTTCCAGATCCCACTCGGCGTGCTGCTGCTCTACCCTGCCTTCGATGCCCTGCGCGAGGACTGGCGCGAGTCGGCCGCGCTGTTGGGCGCCAACCACTGGCAATTCTGGCGGCACATCGGCCTGCCGGTGCTGGCCCCGGCGTTGCTCGGCACCTTCGTCATCCTCCTGGCCAACGCCCTGGGCGCCTACGCCACGGTGTACGCACTGACCACCGGCAACTTCAACGTGCTACCGATCCGCATCGCCAGCCTGGTGGCGGGCGACATCAGCCTCGACCCGAACCTGGCCAGCGCCCTGGCCATGGTGCTGGTGGGGCTGATGACGCTGGTCACGGTGGTTCACCAATGGCTGTTGAAGAGGAGCTACCATGCGCGCTAAGCCGCTCTCGGCCGGCCTGTATCACCGCCTGGTGGTGTATCTGCTGTTCCTGATCCTGCTGCTGCCGCTGGCCGGCACCCTGCTCTACTCGCTGGCCACCAGCTGGTCGGCGAGCCTGTTGCCCAGCGGCCTGACCTTCAAGTGGTACCTGGCGCTGTGGAGCGAGCCGCGCTTCCTGGCGGCGTTCGGCCAGTCACTGCTGGTGTGCGTGGGCGCGCTGGTGCTGTCGGTGGTGCTGATCCTGCCGTTGCTGTTCGTGGTGCACTACCACTTCCCCAGGCTCGACGCGCTGATGAACATCCTCATCCTGCTGCCGTTCGCGGTACCGCCTGTGGTGTCGTCGGTAGGGCTGTTGCAACTCTATGGCAGCGGGCCGATGGCCATGGTCGGCACGCCGTGGATCCTGATCGGCTGCTACTTCACCATCGCCCTGCCGTTCATGTACCGGGCCATCACCAACAATCTGCAGGCCATCAACCTGCGCGACCTGATGGACGCCGCCCAGCTGCTTGGCGCCAGTACCTGGCAAGCGGCCCTGCTGGTGGTGCTGCCGAACCTGCGCAAGGGCTTGATGGTGGCGCTGCTGCTGTCGTTCTCGTTCCTGTTCGGCGAGTTCGTGTTCGCCAACCTGCTGGTCGGCACGCGCTACGAGACCCTGCAGGTCTACCTGAACAACATGCGCAACAGCAGCGGCCACTTCAACAGCGCCCTGGTCATCTCGTACTTCGCCTTCGTGCTGGTCATGACCTGGATCGCCAACCGCCTGAACAAGGACAAGACCTGACATGAGCTTCGTCAGCGTGCAACGGTTGCACAAGAGCTACGCAGGCAGCCCGGTGTTCCAGGACATCGATTGCCAGATCGAACGCGGCGAATTCGTCACCCTGCTCGGCCCCTCGGGCTGCGGCAAGTCCACGCTGCTGCGCTGCATCGCCGGGCTGACCCCGGTGGACAGCGGCCGCATTCTGCTCGATGGCCAGGACCTGGTGCCGGTGAGTCCGCAAAAACGCGGCATCGGCATGGTGTTCCAGAGCTATGCGCTGTTCCCCAACATGACCGTGGAGCAGAACGTGGCGTTCGGCCTGCGCATGCAGAAGGTCGCTGGCAGCGAGCGCCAGGCGCGGGTGGCCGAGGCCCTGGCACTGGTCGAGCTGGGCAGCTTCGCCGGGCGCTACCCGCACCAGCTTTCGGGTGGCCAGTGCCAGCGCGTGGCCCTGGCCCGCTCGCTGGTCACCCGCCCGCGCCTGCTGTTGCTCGACGAGCCCCTGTCGGCACTGGATGCGCGCATCCGCAAGCACCTGCGCGAGCAGATTCGCGCCATTCAGCGCGAACTTGGGTTGACCACCATTTTCGTCACCCACGACCAGGAAGAAGCGCTGACGATGTCAGACCGCATCTTCCTGATGAACGAAGGGCGCATCGTCCAGAGCGGCGATGCCGAAACCCTCTATACCGCGCCGGTGGACCTGTTCGCCGCCGGCTTCATCGGCAACTACAACCTGCTCGACCCGCAAAGCGCCAGCCGCCTGCTGCAACGCCCGATCGACAGCCGCCTGGCGATCCGCCCCGAGGCCATCAGCCTGGGCCGCGAAGGTGAACTGCAAGGCGTGGTGCGCAGCCATAGTCTGCTCGGCAACGTGATCCGCTACCGGGTTCAGGTGCGCGACGTGGAACTGGTGGTCGACGTGCTCAATCGCTCGTCGGCCGACCTGTACAAGGACGGCCAGCAGGTGGCATTGTCGATCGATCCCACGGCGCTACGGGAAGTGGCTTAAGGAGATACAGATGGCATTGGCGATTTTCGACCTGGACGAAACCCTGATCCACGGTGATTGCTCTTCGCTCTGGAGCGAGCAGATGGCCCGGCTGGGTTGGGTCGATGGCAAGACGTTCGTGCGCCGCGACCATGAACTGATGGAGGCCTACGGCAAGGGGCACCTGCGCATGGAGGAGTACATGGCCTTCAGCCTGGAACCGATTGCCGGGCGCACCCTGGAGGAGGTCGATCACCTGGTGGAGCCCTGGGTCGAGGACGTGATCGAGCCGATCATCTATGGCGATGCCTGCCGTTGCATCGCCGAGCACCGCCAGCGCGGCGACCGCATCCTGATCATCTCGGCCAGTGGCACGCATCTGGTCGGGCCGATCGCCGCACGCCTGGGCGTGGACGAATACCTGGCGATCGAACTGGACGCGGTGAATGGGGTGTATACCGGCAAGACCCACGGCGTGCTGACCTACCGCGAGGGCAAGATCACCCGGCTGATGGAGTGGCTGGACCAGGAGCAGGAGAACCTGGAGGGAGCGAGTTTCTATTCTGATTCGCGCAACGACTTGCCGCTGCTGTTGAGGGTGGACCATCCGCATGCGGTCAACCCCGATGCGGTACTGCGCGAGCATGCCCAGACCAATGGCTGGCCGGTCCTGAGCTGGAGCTGAAAGTCTTTATGGCCTGTGCCGGCCTCTTCGCGGGTGAACCCGCTCCTACAGCTGCTGCGCCGTCTGTAGGAGCGGGTTCACCCGCGAAGAGGCCTGGCCTGCTTACACCAAACTCGGGTCGATGATCATCACCAGCTTGCCCGACACCTGGTTACCCTCGAGCTCTTTATACGCCGCCTCGGCGAACTCCACCGGGTAGGTATCGACCAGTTGCGGCGACAAACGCCCTTCGGCGAACAGCGGCCACACCTGCTGCTGCAGGTCGCGCAGCAATTCGGCCTTGTACCCGTCGTCACGGTTGCGCAGCGTCGAGCCTGTGACCTGCAGGCGCTTGCCCAGCACCTGGGCGAGGTCCAGCTCGACCTTGCGCCCGCCCATCAGGCCGATGATCACCCAGCGCCCGTCCCGCGCCAGCAGCTTGAGGTTGAGCTGGCCATAGCTGGCGCCCACCGGGTCGAGGATCACGTCGAACGGGCCGAAGCCTTCCAGGTCGTCGAGGTTTTCGTTGCGCACCACACCACCCGCAGCGCCCAAGGCCTGGCAGTAGTCCAGGCGGTCCCTGGAACCGACACTGACCCACACCGGGCTGCCGAAAGCCTTGCACAGCTGGATCGCCGCGCTGCCCACGCCACTGGCACCGGCATGCACCAGCACCTTCTCGCCGGCCTTCACGCCACCGAGCTGGAAGATGTTCAACCAGGCGGTGGCGTACACCTCGGGCAATGCCGCCGCCTCTTGCAGGCTCAGCCCCTCGGGCACCGGCAGCACGTGACGGGCATCGACCACCACTTCCTCGGCCATCGCGCCGCTGGCCAGCAGCGCGCACACGCGATCACCCACGCGCCAGTCGGCGCCGGCGCCGACTTCCTCGATGACCCCGGCGCACTCCAGGCCCATGTAGGGGCTGGCACCCGGCGGCGGCGGGTAAAGCCCGGCCTTTTGCAGCAGATCGGCGCGGTTCAGCCCAGCGGCAGCCACGCGAATGCGCACTTGGCCAGCGTCACAGGTCGGTCGTTCGGCTTCGACCCAGGCCACATGTCCGTCAACGCCTTGCAATGCCTTCACAGTGCCTCCATAGTTGAATCATATGACCGAGCCTGGGAACGCCACGTCCCCAGGCTTTTTGCAGTATGCGACCGGCTCTTTTGGAACCGGCGAACGGAAAAGACGGCCTACTATGCGTGATCAATTGCCTCCACGTCGAATCAGCATGAAGCATTTCCTCCCCAGCACCGCCCTCGCCATGGTCATCGGCCTTGGCAGCCTCGCGCTCGGCGGCAATGCATCGGCCGCCAACAAATGGGACAGCCTGCAGCCGGACCGTGACGAAATCGTCGCCAGCCTCAACGTGGTCGAGTTGCTCAAGCGCCACCACTACAGCAAGCCGCCGCTGGACGATGCCCGCTCGGTCATCATCTACGACAGCTACATCAAACTGCTCGACCCTGCACGCAGCTATTTCACCGCCGCCGACATCGCCGAATTCGACAAGTGGAAGACGCAGTTCGACGACTTCCTCAAGAGCGGTAACCTCGAACCCGGCTTCACCATCTACAAACGCTACCTCGACCGCGTCAAGTCACGCCTGGACTTCGCCCTGGCCGAACTGGCCAAGGGCATCGACAAGATGGACTTCACCACCCACGAGACCTTGCTGATCGACCGCAAGGACGCGCCGTGGCTGAAGAACCAGGCCGAGCTCGACGACCTCTGGCGCAAACGCGTCAAGGACGAGGTACTGCGCCAGAAGCTGGCCGGCAAGGAACCCAAGCAGATCCAGGAAACCCTGACCAAGCGCTACAAGAACCAGCTGGCGCGCCTGGACCAGACCCGTGCCGAGGACATCTTCCAGGCCTACATCAATACCTTCGCCCAGTCCTACGACCCGCACACCAACTACCTGTCGCCAGACAACGCCGAGAACTTCGACATCAACATGAGCCTGTCGCTCGAAGGCATCGGCGCGGTGCTGCAAAGCGACAACGACCAGGTCAAGATCGTGCGCCTGGTGCCAGCAGGCCCGGCGGCCAAGACCAAGCAAGTGGCACCGGCCGACAAGATCATCGGCGTAGCCCAGGGCAATAAGGAAATGGTCGACGTGGTCGGCTGGCGCCTGGACGAAGTGGTCAAGCTGATCCGTGGCCCGAAAGGCTCGGTGGTGCGCCTGGAGATCATTCCGGCCAGCAATGCGCCGAACGACCAGACCACGAAGATCGTCGCGATCACCCGCGAGGCGGTCAAGCTCGAGGAGCAGGCGGCCAAGAAGTCGGTGCTCAAGCTCAAGCAGGATGGGCGTGACTACAAGCTGGGCATCATCGAGATCCCGGCCTTCTACCTTGACTTCAAGGCCTACCGTGCCGGCGACCCCGAGTACAAGAGCACCACGCGCGACGTGAAGAAGCTGCTGACCGAGCTGCGCAAGGAAAAAGTCGACGGCGTGGTCATCGACCTGCGCAACAACGGCGGCGGCTCGCTGCAGGAAGCCACCGAGCTGACCAGCCTGTTCATCGACAAGGGCCCCACCGTGCTGGTGCGCAACAGCGACGGCCGGGTCGATGTGCTCGAGGACGAAAACACCGGCGCCTTCTACAAAGGCCCGCTGGCGCTGCTGGTCAACCGCCTGTCGGCCTCGGCCTCGGAGATCTTCGCCGGCGCCATGCAGGACTACCACCGTGCGCTGATCATCGGCGGCCAGACCTTCGGCAAGGGCACCGTGCAGACCATCCAGCCGCTCAACCATGGCGAGCTGAAGCTGACCCTGGCCAAGTTCTACCGGGTTTCCGGGCAGAGCACCCAACACCAGGGCGTGCTGCCGGACATCGACTACCCGTCGATCATCGACACCAAGGAAATCGGCGAGAGCGCCCTGCCCGAAGCCATGCCATGGGACACCATCCGCCCGGTGGTCAAGCCAGCGGCCGACCCGTTCAAGCCTTACCTGGCCCAGCTCAAGGCGCAGCATGAGGCGCGCAGCGCCAAGGATGCCGAGTTCACCTACATCCGTGACCGCCTGGCGCTGACCCAGAAGCTGATGAACGAGAAGACTGTCAGCCTCAACGAGCAGGAGCGCCGTGCGCGCCATGACGAGATCGAGGCCAAGCAACTGGCCCTGGAGAACGTCCGGCGCAAGGCCAAGGGCGAAGAGCCGCTCAAGGAACTGAAGAAAGAGGACGAGGACGCCCTGCCGGCGGAAGACGAAGACACCAAGCCGGAAGACGACGCCTACCTGTCCGAGACCGGTCGCATCCTGCTCGACTACCTGAGCGCGAGCTCGCAGGTGGCCAAGCACTGAGGCGAATGATGTAACGAAAAAGGGGCGAACATGCAGATTTTCGCCCCTTTCTGTTTGTCTTGAGCCTTGTATTGGCCGGGAGATCGAGCGCCGCGCGGGCGGCGCTCGATCGCAAACCCAACCCAATACTGACGACAAGCGACTACTTCAGATCCACATTCAGGCTCGGCGTACCAAACGCTGCCAAGGACGCATTGGAGCCTGCGAAGTAGCCACTCCAGAAGTACTGCAGCTGCTCCATGGTCTTGCCCGAGCGATAGGCGTGCTTGACGTCCTTGGTCACCAGCCCGGCCCCCGCCACGTACACCCGCGCACCTTGCAGATCGGCGAACAACTGACGCTCCCCTACCCGCTTGAGCTCGGCCTGGGGATCGAGGTCGCGGATCCGGTTGTTGGCGTAGAAGCTACCGAAATCGCTGTTTTCCAGCATGTCAGAGAGCAGCAGGATCACGCGTTCGTCGGCAGGACGGGTCGCCAGGTCCTGGCCAATGTCACGCAACGAGTGGAAGATCTCGCTGCGCGGAATGTCTTCGCTGGCCTCGCGCAGGGCCTGCACGAACACCTGGCCGAACTTCTTCTGCAAGAACGCCTGCTGTTGCGCCACGCACTTGTCGAAGGTACGCAGCGATTGCATGCCGACATCGTCGCGGACCTTGCCCGCCAGCGGCGCATTCAACTCGCCGGCGAAGCGCAGCTGCATGTATTGCCCCGGCACGAAGGCCGAGAAGCTGTACAGGCGCAGCTTGTCGCCGGGGCCAATGAAGCGGTTGATCTGGGCCCAGGCAGCCTTCTGGATGCTCTCGGGCATGGGGATGGTCTGGTCGACGATCACCGTCAGCTCACGGCCAGAACCGGGCTGGCGGAAAGCGTCGGCCTTGGCGTAGGCATAGCAGTCGGGAATGTCGTTGCGCTCCCCTGCCTGCGCCACCGCAGGCAGGCAGAACAACAGGGCGATCAGTAGCTTGAGTTTCATTCAGACGCCTTCGAAATCTTTGAGCACCTGCTGTTCGGCGCGTAGCGCGAGCACCGCCACCTCGTCGTAGCCCTTGGTCTGGCAGACCTTGCGCAATTGCTCCTCGCTGTAGACGGTCAGATCCTTGTTGCGCAGGGCGTCCAGCGGCGTGGCGGCAGCAGCCGGCGCCGGTTGCTCGACGGGCTGCGACAACGGCTCGCTTACCGCCAGGGGCGCCGGCGCAGGCTGCGCGACAGGCTGGGGCGCGGCGGCCTTGGCCACCTGCGGCGCCTCGGCGGCCACTGAGCGGTGGGTGGTGTCGGCCTGCTTGCGGCGCACGTAGGCGTTGAAGTCGCGGCTTTGCGCGCCGCTGATGGCCACGGCCACCTCTGGGTCGGTGGTCGGGCGACGCGACAGCTTCAGCTGCAGCATGCGCAGCTTGTGGTCGGCGTGCGCGCTGATCTTGATGCGCTGGGTTTCCATCCAGCGCTCGAGCTCGGCGGCGTTGTTGAATTTGTGGGTGTATTCCCAGGCCTTCTTCGACTCGATCCCGGCAAAGCCGAAGATCGATGCCAGCCAGACGCTCACCGCCTGGATGGCGATGTAGATCACCGAGAGTACGACGAAGGTGATCAGCGAGGCGCTGCGGATGGCGTCCATCTTGTCGGTCAGGGTGCTGTCGCTGGCCTGCTGGTTCAACGTGGCCGACTCGTCGGGCAGCTCGAACGGGCTGGCGCTGGTCTCGGCGCTCTGCTGGGCGAAGACGTCGGGGTTGCCGACCATCTCGGTCTCGATGCTCTTGAGCTGGTAGGCGCGGATGCCGAAGGCAGCGCAGGCCATGATCACCACCACCAGGGCACAGCCGATGATCCAGCCACGCTTGGGGGTGACGGTGTGGTTGGTGTTGAGGCGATTGAGGATGCGGGTGTAATCCTTGGCCTCGGCATCGGTGTAGGTATCTTCGATGCCGACCACTCGTTGCATCTTGAGTGCCTGGTTGCCGCGCTCTGGGTCGCTCTCCCACCAATGACGGGCTTTGCTCACCAGGGTGTTGTGGTGAATTGCGCGCCCGGCAGCCTCGGCAAAGCCTGCGGAAATGATCGACAGCAGGAACGCAGCCATCCAGCCCAGGTAGGTCTGGTCATTGCTGGACAGGTTCTGGTTAATGAACGGCACCAACACATAGGCGAAGCCCACCGCTTCGAACAGGATCAGGAGGAATACCAGCACCAATACCCAAATTGGCCGCTCTCGCCGATCACTTTCGCCAATGGTGGCCAGATAGGACTGACATTTTTTGTAGGAGTCGGAGGTCTTGCCGCCGACGTCCTGGTAGTAGTCGTAGTAGTCGTTGCACAGCGAGGTTTCGCTGAGCAGCCACTTGTGGTCGTCGGTGCTGGTGTTCTTGCGCGCCAGGCGGGCCACCGTGCCGATCAGCGGCAGTCCATGCCAGGCACGCATGACGAAGTACGCCACCTGCTCCCAGTAGACCTTGATGGCGATGATGGCCAGCAGCGTCGACAGCACGGCGCCGCTGATCAGCTTGTTGGCCCATACCAGGGCCATCAAGGCGTTGAAACTGAACTCTTGCATCTCTAATCCCTTGTGTCAGGTACGAACCGGTACGAACCGGGCGGTATAGGTTTCGCCATTGCGCAGTGGGTAGAACAAGGCGCCTTCGGTGGCCTGCGCGCTGCCTTTGCTGAACACCACGTCCATGCACGACACCGGCGCCTGCGGATCCTTGAGGAAGACCCGGTAGAGCACCCGGTCCTCGCCTTCGTAGGTGTTGGCCACCGCGTCGGCCTTGACCAGCGCCTTGCGGTTGCCCTGGCTGTAGTCGGTGACGACCTGGATGAACGGCTGGCGGTCGACGGCGGCATCGACGCGCAGGATCGACACCGGCGAGATGGTCACCAGGTGGCCGTTGACCGTCTGTGCCCAGACGCGGTTGTTGTAGCCTGGCAGGTAGTCGGTGGTCGGGTGGGTGTCGAGGGCCTGGCCACTGGCCAGGTTGATCACCTTGCCACTCTCGCGGGGTTGGTCGGCCTCGCAACTGCTGACCGGGATGCTGCTGGCATAGGCTGAGGAGATCAGCGAGAAGCCGCCGGACTTGGGCGTGATGGTCTGGCCCAGTGTCCACTGGCTGGCACTCACCGCCGTGCCGCCGAAATCGACCACGGGGCCGGTATGCGGCGTGAATGTCGGCTTGCCGGGCTTGGCCTTGGCGACGCTTTCGCTGGCGACCGGCGTGCTGGACTTGGCGGGCTTGGCAGCCTGCTCGGCGACCGCTGGCTTGCTGCGGCGGACTGGGGCCTTCACCACCGTGGCGGTACCATGAGCAAGATACTTGGGGTTGTTCTGCTCGGCATTGACCCGCTTGACCAGGGTCGCGGTGTCGTTGACCTCGACGAACTCGACCCGACGGTTCTTGCCACGCTGCAGCGGGTCGGCGTTGTCGGCGATCGGCCGTGATGCCCCGGCGCCCTGGAAGTACATGCGCTGGGGTGCGATGCCCTGCTCGGCGAGGATGCTGGCCACGGCACGGGCGCGGCGCTCGGACAGCTGCTGGTTGAAGCTGGCGTTGCCGGTGGCGTCGGTGTGGCCGACCACCAGGATCGCCGTCTGGCGCTGGCCGGTGAAGGCACTGGCGAGTTTGCGGACCTGCCGCTCGCCCTCGGCGCTGAGTTGCGCGCTACCGACCGGGAACATGCCCTGGTCCTGCACCTGGGCGACGAAGCCCGCCTCCTGGGGCGCGGCACTGGCCGTGGCGGCCGGGGTGTTGAGGGTCTCGACGTCGAGCTTCAGGTGCTCTTCCTCAGCCAACCGCTGCAGGCGGTCGATACGATCCTTGTAGGCTAATGCAGCGCCGCAGCCAGCAGCTGCGCCCAACAGCGCACCGCCGATGATGGCACCGTCGCCCTTGTTGCTCAGGGCGCCAGCCGCCGCGCCGGTCAGGGCGCCCAGGGTACCGCCGACCAGGCAGTTGGTGGTGCGGCTGTGGGAGCGCGAAAACTCTTCGACACTGGCGCAACCGCTGACACCAACGGCGATCGCCACGGCCAGGGCGGTTCCACGTAGGTTGGGGCTACGCAGGGAAAGCGATGAAGGTGACAAACCGGTCTCCTGAGAATATCCATGCGCTCAGGGGGACCAACAGGCAGAGACTGCTGGTTGTCGTTCATCCCTGAACGAAAAATGCCGCATTGGGGCGGCTAAAGTGCGGCGGATTTCATCACAGCGATGATGCCATTTCAATATTATTTGGCCGCATCCAAGTGGTGAGTCGACTCAGGCCTCTTCGGGATAGCTGTACTCGAACACCCGAACCACCTCGGAAGCATGCCAGGACGCCGCTTCCATGCCATCGACCGGGCCGGAGAAGCGGCCCAGGCGCTCGACGCACTCGAAAAAGCCAGTACGCGGCAGGCGGCTGGCGCCCTGGCTGATGACCAGGGAGCTGCGCAGCGGTTGCTCGGCGCGGGCATCGAGCAGCGCCAGGTATTCCAGCGCGGCCGTAAGCGTCTGCATCGCCGGCGTGGGCAGCTGCAGCCGCTCCAGCAGCGCTCGATAGGTCAGCAAGTGGCGTTGACGGCGGGCCAGGTCAAGCTCGTCCAGCAGGCTCTGCCAATGCTGACGGCTGATCCTGACCTGGCTCATGACGGCTCGCTCCAGCCGGCCACACCCAGGTGCCAGGCCAAGGCACGGCGGATGGCGGCATCCGGCTGGCGCTCGCCCGATTCGATCATGGCCAGGTAGGCCGGGCTGACACCGACGTTGCGTGCCAGTTGCTCGGGCGCGATGCCCTTGGCCTGGCGCAACTGCGCCACTTCACTGAACGACGGCAGGCTGAGCGCCTCGCTCGAAGCCGCCGGTTCGTCTGCCTCGACCACTGCAGGCGCCTGCCCTGCCGCCTTGAGCAAGGCCTGATACTGCTCCCAGGGAACGACTGCGTACTCCGGCTGACCGTCCCGGCTGATGACCTGAATACCCATTACCACCCCCTCACGTAGGCCTGCGGCATGTAATCCGTAGGCATAATCCTTATGCCAATTATATTACCAAGCGCGGGA
The DNA here is from genome assembly GCF_016648105.1 of Pseudomonas sp. S31. Taxonomy (GTDB): domain Bacteria; phylum Pseudomonadota; class Gammaproteobacteria; order Pseudomonadales; family Pseudomonadaceae; genus Aquipseudomonas. Next base: position 22,829 of record NZ_JACVVE010000017.1, read on the forward strand.
GTCTGTGCAGCTCAAGGCAAATTCAGCGGGTGTTGCGTTCCAGACGCAGGGCTTCCGGGGTGTCCGGCAGGCGCTCCACCACGCGCAGACGCTCCGGTGCCTGGCTGTCGCGCCAGGCCTTGAAGCGCGCCAGTTCGTCGGCCACGGTCTTGAGCACCCAGCCCAGCACGGCGATGTCGTCGAGGAAACCGACGCCCAGCAACCAGTCGGGGATCGCGTCGATGGGGCTGACGAAATACAGCAGGCCGGCAACAATGGTCACCAGCGCCTTGGGGCTGATGGCCCGGTACTCACCGCGCCACCAAGCCAGGCACAGCGACTGCAGCAGCCGCACATCGTCACGCAGCTGGCCGAGCCGCGGGCCCTTGCGGGCCACGGCGAACAGCAAGGCCGGCAACCGCCCACGGCTGAGCAGACGCTCGGCCAGGGGCAGGAAACGGGCGAAATTCCAAGGTGCGCTCATGGGGCCTCCAACAGCGAGAGGTTATCCACATTTATTGTGGATAACCTTGTGAACAGGGCGAATTTTCCGACGTCATGTGCCCACGAGGCAAGGGCCCCGGTCAGATCGGGCGTTTTTTACACAGCCGTTTCAAGGCTCGCAAACGTTTTGATGCCAGGTCGCATTGGCTAGGACCACCCAGGCCCGGCCAGGTTCGTTCCGGCAAAAACGACAACGCCCCGCCGAGGCGGGGCGTTGTCGGCAAGGCCGGGCGTGTTACTTGGCCGGCGCTTCGGCAGGTGCTTCGGCCGGGGCCGGGGCATCGCCCTGCAGCTGGGCCGGGTCCTTGATGCCGAGCAGTTCGAGGTCGAACACCAGCACCGAGTTGGCCGGGATCAGCGGGCTCGGGCTCTGGGCACCGTAGGCCAGGTCAGCCGGGATGTACAGCTTGTACTTCTCGCCAACGTGCATCAGTTGCAGGCCTTCGACCCAACCTGGGATCACGCCGCTGACCGGCAGGTCGATCGGACTGCCGCGCTCGACGGAGCTGTCGAACACCTTGCCGTCGATCAGCTTGCCTTCGTAGTGGACGGTGACCACGTCGGTGGCCTTGGGCTGCGGGCCATCGGCCTTCTTGACCACTTCGTACTGCAGGCCCGAAGCGGTGGTGACCACGCCAGGCTTCTTGGCGTTTTCTTCGAGGAATTTCTTGCCGGCGCTAGAGGCTTCTTCGCTGGCCTTGGCCAGGCGCTCTTCGGCGCGCTTCTGCAGCGCGGTGAAGGCTTCAACCAACTCGTCGTCCTTGATGCGCTGTTCTTTCTTGCCGACAGCGTCTTCGATGCCAAGGGCTACCGCTTTCGAATCAAGGTCTTCCATGCCTTCCTGAGCCAGGCTCTTGCCCATGTTCAGGCCGATACCGTAGGAGGCTTTCTGTGCCGGAGTCTTCAGCTCGGGAGTGCTGGCCTGCTGATCGCAGCCAGCCAGTACCAGGCCTACCAGGGCAACCGCAGCCGCCAAACGATGCTGTTTCATGCTATTTCCTTGTTCATGCGCCATAGGGGCAATCAGGGTAAAGCCGCGAGCTTAGCAGGCGGCCCTAACCAATGGCTACCGGCATAAGAGCGGGTTTGGGCCCATAAGTTCAGTACTTAAAAGCTTCTTCATGTGCAGGCCTGCAGCCACTGGCCAGTATTGACCCTTTGTGCCGGTTTCGCCCGTTGCGCCCGTTGATTTATTCCATTGGCGCTGAGCAGCGAATTCAAGGATAGAGGCCATCGCGATACTCCCCAGCCACCTCGCGCAACACCTCGCAGACCCACTGCCCCGGCAGGCTCTGCGCCAGGGCCGCGTTGCGGCAGATGCCTACAGAACCACCCGGCTCGCGCACGCCCAGGTCTAGCTCGGCCAGCTCGCCACGGCGCAGGTCGATGAGCACCGCATCGCGCGGCGCCACCCACACCGCGTCGCTACCCAGCAGGTAGCGCCGGCTGAGCGCCAGCGAGAGGGTTTCAAGGCGTTGCGCCGAGGGCTGGATGCCACATTGTACGAACAGGCTGTCGGCATGCTGGCGGATGGTGGTACCCGGCGGCGGCAGCACCTGCGGGTAACGGCCCAGCCTGCCCCGCTCCACCGGCGTGCTGGCCAGCAGAGGGTGACCGGGGCGCACCACCAGGGCCATCGACTCGCTGTACAGATGCTCGAAGGACAGCCCCTGGATCTGCGGACTGTCGGTCATGCGCCCGACCACCAGCTCCAGCTCGCCCAGGTGCAACTGCCCCAGCAGTTGCGCGCTGACCCCGGTGACCACGCTGATCAGCAGCGCCTCGTGGCGCTGATGCAGGCGGCACAGAACCTCGGGCATGAGCAGGCTCTCGACGGTCGAGAGCACGCCGATGCGCACCTGCGATGGCGCCCGTGCCTCACCGCGCAGGCTGCTCACGCCATCACGCAGGGCTTGCACGCTGGGGCCGGCGTAGCGCATGAAGCGGGTCCCGGCGGGGGTCAGCTCGACGCCCTGGCGGCTGCGCTCGAACAGCCGCGTTTCGAGCAGGTCCTCGAGTTCCTTGAGCGTCTTGGAGATCGCCGGCTGGCTGATGGCGAGGATATCGGCGGCCCTGGCCAGGCTGCCCTGCCGGGCAATCTCCAGGAAGCACAGCAGGTGGCGGTACTTGATGCGGGTGTCGAGGTTCATGCGGCAAGCTTACCGCATCGCCACCTGCGGCGTATCCGGGTCGCGCTGCTGGCGGCGGAATTGCCCCGGCGGCAGGCCGTGGATCTGCCGGAAGCGCCGGGAAAAGTAGGCCTCGTCGGCGAAGCCACAGAGCCGCGCCACCTCGCCCACCGGGCGGCTGCCATTGAGCAGGTAGTTGCGCGCCGTGTGCATGCGCCGCTCCAGCACCAGCTCGCTGAAAGTCTTGCCGATCTCCTTGCGCAGCCAGTGGGTGAGGTAAGTCGGCGACAGGTAGGTGGCCGCCGCCACTTTGTGCAGGTTGAGGTCGGGATCGTCGATGTGCCGGCGCAGGTAGTCGCTCATGCGTCCCAGTGCCGCCCTGCGGCTGAGTTGCGCAGCATTGCTTTCGGCCAGTTCGCGCAGGGGTTCGGCGTACAGCCCGCAGACCTGGCCGATCAGTTGCAGCAGCAGGCCCTTGAGCACTTCACGGCTGCCGAACCGGCGGTTGCCATCGAGTTCGCGCATACGTTCGAGCAGCCGTCGCACCTCGGCGAAATCGACGTCATCGAGGCAAAAATCCAGGTGTTCCTGGAAGCGAAACGGCGACAGCTCGGGGGCCTGCAGGATCGACACTTCCTCCAGGTCCATCGGGTCGCAGGCAAGGTGCGGCAGGAGGAACGTCTGGGCGAAGTTGATCACCACGAAATCACTGTCGGCCGGGTGCGGGATCACGTGGGCCCGGTGCGGCAGGATGAACGCCAGGGTGTTGCGCCGGAACGGGCGCTGCACGCTGCCAAGGTGCTGCACCGTGTCGCCACCGAGATTGACCTGGATCTGGAAATACTCGTGGCGATGCGGCGCGGTTTCGGCCGGGCGGCCGCGCTGGTCGCGGATGTGGAAATCCATCAGCTCGCTGCGCTGCTGCATGAGGTAGGTCGGGACCTCGTGCTTGGGGGGCATTGGGCTTTCTCCGGTCTATGGGTGATGCGATGCCTGTGCCGGCCTTTTCGCGGCGGTTCGGCGCCCCGATGAACCCGCTCCTACAGAAGGCGGCGTTGGCCCTGCAGGAGCGGGTTTACCCGCGAGTGGGCCGGCCCAGGTACCAACGAATTCTGACCAGCATTCGATCAGGCTGGCAACAGGTTGTACGATGTCCAAACTCTGCAACTTACCCACCTCTACAAAAACACGCCCCGCTAGAATCTTAAAAATCCTTTAAAAAACAAGATCTTGCTCAAACACAAACGTCCCAACCCCCGCCACAAATTTTTTTGGACATCGCAGTCCTCGCCCCGCCCATCTGCAAAAAACGATCTAACCCCAGCATTGCATTTCAGCAGTTGTACGACCACCTTAACAAAGGGACTGCAGCCCAACCTCAACCAACAACAACAAACGAGGTCGACTCATGTCGAGCACGCCTACCTCGCGTTCCGCGGCGCCGTCGTTCGCCCTGGACGCGGCCCCATCGCAACGCCTGCCCACCCGCCGCCGCTGGTTCATGCTGTCACTGCTGCTGGTGGCGACCATCATCAACTACGTCGACCGGGTCAACATTTCCATCGCCGCGCCTTTCATGTCCAAGGACCTGGGCCTGGACAAGGTCGAGATGGGCCTGATCTTCTCCGCCTTCGCCTGGACCTATGCCCTGGCCCTTGTGCCTGCCGGTTTCGTCGCCGACCGCTTCGGTTCGCGCCTGACTTACGGCGTGTCGCTGATCAGTTGGTCGGCAGTCACCGTCGCCCAGGGTCTGGCCAGCGGCTTCGCCTCGCTGTTCGGCCTACGCCTGGCGGTGGGCGCCATGGAGGCCCCAGCCTTCCCGGCCAACAGCCGCGCGGTGACGGTGTGGTTCCCCGCCCGTGAACGCGGCATGGCCAGCAGCATCTACGTCTGCGGCCAGTACCTGGGCACGGCTCTGTTCACCGGCGCCCTGCTGTGGCTGGCCACCACCTACGACTGGCGCCATGTGTTCTACAGCACTGGCGTTGTCGGCATCGTGTTCGGCGTGTTGTGGCTGTGGCTGTACCGCGACCCACTGAACTGCAAGAAAGTCAGCAAGGAAGAACTGGCGTACATCGAGGATGGCGGCGCCCTGGTGAAAAGCAGCCAGCAGCGCACCCGCTTCGACTGGCGTCAGGTGGCCGAACTGTTCCGCTATCGCCAGGTGTGGGCGATCTGCCTGGGCAAGTTCGCCAGCACCTCGGCGCTGTACTTCTTCCTCACCTGGTTCCCCACCTATCTGATCGAAGAGCGCCAGCTGACCCTGATCAAGGTCGGCATCTTCGCGGTGATGCCGTTCATTGGCGCCACCGTGGGCATTCTCCTGGCAGGGATCGTTTCCGACCTGCTGATCCGCCGCGGCTACTCCCTGTCGTTCGCCCGCAAGTTGCCACTGGTGGTCGGTTCGATGCTGGGCATGTCGATCGTGCTGGTGAACTTCACCGACTCCAACGTGCTGTGCATCGCCGTGCTGACCCTGGCGTTCTTCGCCCAGGGCATCGCCTCGTCGTCGTGGGCGGCGGTGTCGGAAGTGGCGCCCAAGGAGCTGATCGGGCTCACCGGCGGTATCACCAGCCTGGCAGCCAATATCGGCGGCATCGTCACGCCGATCGTGATCGGCGCCATCGTGCATGCCAGCGGCTCGTTCGCCATGGCGTTCTGGTTCATCGGTGGCGTGGCGCTGATGGGCACCCTGTCGTATTCGCTGCTGCTTGGGAAGCTGTACCGGATCGAGTTGAAGACGGCCGCTTGAACACCCACCCGCCGTTTCACCGCCGCTCCTACACGGCGGTGAAACGGCCGCAAGCAAAGACCCCGGATTAGTCCAAGCCAACCCCGTTTATCTCCAACTTTGCCCGCCAGCGGCTGTTTACGCTGGTGACTCCAGCACGGAGGAAGTACTCATGTCGTACCTGTTCCCCCCACCGCCCACGGTCAGCCTGCCGATCCACGGCAGCACCACGCGCTTTCCCGTGGGCCGGGTATTCTGCCTGGGCCGCAACTACCCCTGGCCCGAGGCCGCAGGCCCGGCGCCGAGCGAGCCGGTGTTCTTCATGAAGCCAGCCTGCAATGTCGTCGAGGCCACCGGCGAACTGCCCTTCCCGCCACAAACCGACGAGTTCTGCCATGAGATCGAGTTGGTCGTGGCAATTGCCGAAGGCGGTGCCGACATCGCCCCCGAGCAGGCCCTCACGCACGTCTACGGCTTTGCCGCAGGCCTCGACCTGACCCGCCGCGACCGCCAGCGCCAGGCGAAGGCCGAAGGGCTGCCGTGGGAAGGCGCCAAGGTGTTCGAGGCTTCGGCGCCGATGACCGCCATCGTGCCGGCCAGCCAGCGCGCCTGGCCGCTGGATGCCAGCCTGTGGCTGCAGGTCAATGGCCAGGAGCGCCAGCGCGCCCACCTCGCCCAGCAGACCTGGCCACTGGCCGAGGTGATCAGCCGACTGTCCCGGCAACTGCCACTACGTCCCGGCGACCTGATCATGACCGGCAGCCCGCCCGGCGTGGCACCCTTGAACCCCGGCGATGTGATCCACGCCGGCATCGACGGCATCGGTGAACTGCACCTGCAGGTCGGCCCACGACCGACCGCCTCACACGCGAACGCAGCCTGACGTACTGGAGAACTCCATGAGCCAAACCCCAAACAAGAAAATCGCCTTGGTCACCGGTGCCGGCAGCGGCATCGGCCGCGCTGTCGCCCTCGCCCTGCTCGAGGACGGTTTCAGCCTGGTGCTCGCCGGGCGCCGCGCCGAACCGCTGCAGGCCTTGGCCGAACAGGCCCGGGCTGCCGGCGGCGAAGCCCTGGCCGTGCCCACCGACGTGCGCGACGAGCACAGCGTAGCGCAGTTGTTCGCCACCATCGAGGAAGTGCATGGCCGCCTCGATGTGGTGTTCAACAACGCCGGCATCAATGCCCCAGCGGTACCGGTCGACGAGCTGCCGCTGGAAAACTGGCGCAACGTCATCGCCACCAACGTCGATGGCGTGTACCTGTGCGCCCGTGCCGCCTTCGGCCTGATGCGCCGCCAGCAGCCCCAGGGTGGGCGGATCATCAACAACGGCTCGATCTCGGCGCACACCCCACGCCCGTTCACCGCCCCCTACACCGCCAGCAAGCATGCGGTGCTGGGCCTGACCAAGGCCCTGGCGCTGGATGGCCGGGCCTACAACATCGTCTGCAGCCAGGTGGACATCGGCAATGCCCTGACCGAACTGTCCGAACGCATGACCCGCGGCGTGCGCCAGGCCAACGGCGACATCGCCGCCGAACCGATGGTCGACGTGCGCCATGTCGCCGATGCGGTGCGCTACATCGCCGCGCTGCCGCTGGAGGCCAACGTGCTGAACATGACCGTGATGGCCAGCAACATGCCCTTCGTCGGGCGCGGCTGATCTCTGACTGTCTTGAAGGAAGTGTCTTGATGAAACCTGAAATCCTGCAACTGAGCCCCATCCTCATCCCGGCGGTGCGCGAGCGCCTGGAATCACTGTTCACCGTGCACCGCTACTATGAGCAGGCCGACAAGGACGCCTGCATCGCCGCCCATGGCGCCAACATCCGTGGCGTGGTCACCGGCGGGCACACCGGTATCAGCCAGGCGCTGATGGCGCGCCTGCCCAACCTCGAAGTGGTGGCGGTGAATGGCGTGGGCACCGATGCGGTGGACCTGGCCTACGCCCGCGACCGCGGCATCCAGGTGACCGCGACCATCGGCGCGCTGACCGAGGACGTCGCCGACCTGGCGATCGGCCTGCTGATCGGTGTATGCCGCGGCATCTGCACCGGCGACCGCTTCGTCCGCGCCGGGCACTGGGCCACCAGCGCCACGCCCCTGGCGCCGTTGCCGCTGGCGCGCCAGGTGTCGGGCATGCGCGTGGGCATCGTCGGCATGGGCCGGGTCGGCCGCGCGGTGGCACAACGGGCGGCGGCGTTCGGTTGTCCGATCCGCTACACCGACCTGCAGGCGCTGGATGTGCCGTACGGCTTCGAAGCCGATCTGCTGCAACTGGCCCGGGACAGCGATGCACTGATCCTGGCGGCTGCGGCCGACAAGGGCGAGGCGCTGGTGGGTCGCGAAGTGTTGCAGGCGTTGGGTTCAGAGGGCTACCTGATCAACATCGCACGCGGCAAGCTGGTGGATGAGCCAGCGCTGATCGCGGCGTTGCAGGCCGGCGAGATCGCTGGGGCGGCGCTGGATGTGTTCGCCGACGAGCCGCGCGCGCCGGAGGCCTTGTTCGAGCGCGAGGATGTGGTGCTGCAGCCGCACCGGGCCAGTGCGACGGTGCAGACCCGTACGCGCATGGGCGAGATGGTGGTCGATGGGTTGGTCGAGGTGTTTGCGGGGCGTAGGCCGCAGGGGTTGGTGATCTAGGTCGCCTGGGCTGGCCTCTTCGCGGCTAAAGCCGCTCCTACAGGTCCTGCACCGTTCATGGGGCGGGTGGTGATCCTGTAGGAGCGGCTTTAGCCGCGAAGAGCCGTAGAGCTACATAACGACTTTTCCTACTCATCTTTGGGAAGTTCGGAACTCCCATGCGAATTGCTTCCTCGTTAGTGTTCAACCTCAGCTTTGAGGTAACTGATCGCTAAACCATCATCGACGGGCTTATCCGATTCGAATTGGCAGTGTCTGGTTATCATCCTCCCTAGACGCGAGGCCTTTTCATGAGCTTCAGCCAGACCCTTGCCGACGTGCTCACCGAAGTCCACACCCCGGCCAACACCTGTAATGCCTGCGAACGTCAGGGCCTGCCGATCCTCCCGCTGCGCCGCGCCGTGGTACCCGATACCCGTCCAGGCCACGACCCGACCACACAAACCCGGATGGGCTTGCGCACGTTACGTAGCGGCTACCTCTATGTACTGCTCAATCAGCGCATCTGGCACGCCTATGAGGTCACCGATCAGGGTCACCTGCGTCGCTTCAACCCCTACGAGCCGAGGCTCGGGCGAGTGCCGTCGCTGCCCGACCGCTGCATGCATCGGGACCACGATATCCCCTCAGCCTTTCTCAACATTGACACTGAAACCTATGGCTCGGCATGGCTGGCCTTTTCCAGCGATGCGTGGCCAGCCAGCGTGCTGCACGCCTATCGCAGCGGTGAGGCCCCGGCGCATCGATTCGAGGGACTGGATTTGATCCAAGCCCGCAGCAACCCCGAGCTGCTAGGTCTGGCCATGACTCCGGATAACCTTCAGGTCGACCGCCAGGTGTTCGAATTCGCTCAGCAGGCGAACGGCCCTTTCGACAGTGCCCATGGCTTCCACAGCCGGTTCCTGCGCAAGACCGCCCTGCGCGGCTATCTGGTCAATGCGATGGCCCGCCATCAGCTTGAGAATGGCGTGCTGGCAGTGGTGCTCGATGACACTGTCGGCCTCATCCAGGAATACAACCACCAGCGTCTGAACTGGGTCGTGAAGCGCCAGGCTTGGCGCGAGGACCCGCTGCGTGCGTACCAATTGCAGACCTCGCAGATCTTGCAGATCATCCGAGCAACCCATCGTGATTGGGCAGCTCAGGATGTGCGAGCGTTCCAACCACAGACTGGTGATGGGCCTCCGGTATTCGTCGATCCAGAGGTAGAACGTCAACGCGTGGTAGAGAATAATGCATGACGCTGCCACATCGCGGGCTCGGATGGCGATACGACTTACCCGCCCCCTCGACGCCAGTAACTCAACAGGAGATCATGAGTAATCTGGAGCCGCCACCCAATCACATTGACCAGAACTACATTGAATTACCTAGAACGCTCTTGAGAGTCAGAGGTGTAGGAATAGTAACCGGAGCACTGGCGATCTTGTCAGGAACGGCGGCACTTCTGTTCGGATTGATCATTGAAACCTACTCGACCAGAAGCATTGACCTAGAACACATAGCCGTATCAATAGGGATATTTTTGGGTGCAATTTTCACATTCACTCCTTATATTCGCCTTGACCTGAAACTTCCGCGAGACGAACCTATTCGATTCAACCGCCACCGACGAAAAGTTTATTTCTACCAATACAGAATCGACAGACTGCACCCTTTTAGCCGTAAGACCTGGGGGGTAAAGCCAGTTGCTTATAACTGGAACGAACTTACCGTTGAAGTCTATCAATTCTACGCCCCACTAGGTTACGGAGGTTATAAAGAAGAAATTAGAATATCTGTTAGAAAGCCTGGCACTGACGAAATAATCGACCGAATATTTTTCACAGACGATATAGAAGCAGGCAAGCAGTACTGGGCCACAGCGAGGCTTTTCATGCATGAAGGAGCCGAAGCCCTCCCTGATTTCGTACACCCACCTTGGGACTGGAACGAGGGCATTCATTCCAACCCATTTAATCAACGCGCCCCTAAAGTTCAATGGCCCACCGAAATGGACCTGGAGTCCCGCACCGCCCCTATCCCAGAAGTGCGGCAGTGAAATCGGTGAGCTCAGCCCACCGCCACCTCCACCGCCCCGCCATTCAACCGCACCGGCCACACCCGCAACCGCTGCCCGGCATCCTCCAGGCACTGCCCGCTCTCCAGGCTGAAATGCTGCTTGTACAGCGGCGCCGCCACCACCAACTCCCCTTGCACACTGCCCACCAGCCCACGGCCGATGACATTGGCGCCGGAGCGCGGGTCGCGGTTGTCCAGCGCGTACACCGCCTGGGCCTGCCCCGGCAGGTAAAACAGTGCCACCTGCTCGCCCCCGAGCCACACCACCACGCCGGAATCGGCCACCAGGTCATCGGCCTGGCACACCGCCTGCCAGGTCGGTTGGGTTTTCATAACAGCATTGGACAGGTTCATCAGACAGCCTCCTCGACAGTAGGGATCAGGTGCAGCGGTGCGGCAGGCCGGCGTTGTTCGCGCTCGCGGACGAAGTGCACGTCCGGGTCGGCGCGCCGGTCGTTGACGAAGGTGCGGAAGCGCTTGAGCTTCTCCGGGTCTTTCAGGGCGTTGGCCCATTCGCATTCATACTGGTCGACCACATGCTGCATCTGCGCTTCCAGCTCGGCCGCCAGGCCCAGGCTGTCGTCGAGGATCACCTGCTTGAGATAGTCCAGGCCGCCATCGAGGCTTTCGCGCCACACCGAGGTGCGCTGCAGCTTGTCGGCAGTGCGGATGTAGAACATCAACACCCGGTCGATCAGGCGCACCAGGGTCTCGTCGTCCAGGTCGGTGGCGAACAGCTCTGCATGCCGAGGACGCATGCCGCCGTTACCGCAGATGTACAGGTTCCAGCCCTTGTCGGTGGCGATCACGCCGATGTCCTTGCTCTGCGCCTCGGCGCACTCGCGGGTACAGCCCGACACCGCGAACTTGAGCTTGTGCGGGCTGCGCAGGCCCTTGTAGCGGTCCTCAAGGCGCAACGCCATGGCGACGCTGTCCTGCACGCCATAGCGGCACCAGGTGCTGCCCACGCACGACTTCACCGTGCGGGTCGACTTGCCGTAGGCATGGCCAGTCTCGAAGCCTGCCTCGATCAGTTCGCCCCAGATCAGCGGCAGCTCGTGCAGCTGGGCGCCGAACAGGTCGATGCGCTGGCCACCGGTGATCTTGGTGTAGAGGTCGTATTTCTTCGCCACCTGGCCGATCACGATCAGTTTGTCCGGGGTGATCTCGCCACCGGGGATGCGCGGCACCACCGAGTAGGTACCGTTCTTCTGCATGTTGGCCATGAAGGTGTCGTTGGTGTCCTGCAGCGGCACCAGCGCCGGGTCCATGATCGGCTGGTTCCAGCACGAGGCGAGGATGTTGCCCACCGCTGGCTTGCAGATGTCGCAGCCGACGTGGCCCTTGCCGTGGCGGGCGAGCAGGTCGTGGAAGGTGCGAATGCCCTCGACCCGTACCAGGCCGTAGAGCTCCTGGCGGGTGTAGGCGAAGTGTTCGCACAGGCTCTTGTCCACGGTCACGCCACGGGCGCTCAGCTCGTGCTCGAAGACCTGCTTGAGCAAGGCCGCGCAGCCGCCGCACCCCGTGGCCGCCTTGGTGCAGCCCTTGACCGCGGCGAGGTCGCCGCAGCCGCTGTCGATGGCCGCACACACCGCGCCTTTGCTGACGTTGTGGCACGAGCAGATGGTCGCGCTGTCAGGCAGGGCATCGGCGCCCAGGGCAGGCGCGCCACCACTTTGCGGCAAGATCAAGGCGGCCGGGTCGGCCGGCAGGGCGATGCCGTTCTGGGCGTATTGCAGCAGGGTGTCGTAGTAGCTGTTGTCACCGACCAGCACCGCGCCGAGCACGTGCTTGCCGCTGGCATCCACCACCAGGCGGCGGTAGGCGCTGTTGGCCTCGTCGATGAAGCGGTAGCTGCGCGCGCCCGGCGTGGCACCGTGGGCATCGCCGATGGAGCCGACATCCACGCCCAGCAGCTTGAGCTTGGTCGACATGTCGGCACCGGTGAATTCGCCGGCTGCCTCGCCCAGCAGCAGCGCCGCCAGGTTGCGCGCCATGCTGTAGCCCGGGGCGACCAGGCCGAACACGCTGCCGTTCCACGAGGCGCACTCGCCGATGGCGAAGATGCGCGGGTCGCTGGAGCGGCAATGGTTGTCGATCACCACGCCGCCACGGGCCGCGATGTCCAGGCCGCTGGCACGGCCCAGAGCGTCCTGCGGGCGAATGCCGGCGGAGAACACGATCAGGTCGGTTTCCAGGTGCTCGCCGCCATCGAAGTTCATGCGGTAGCGGTAATCCTCACCGGCGCTGATCGACTGGGTGGCGCGCGACAGGTGCACGCCCACACCCAGGGCTTCGATCTGCGCCTTCAGCGCCGCGCCGCCCTCACCGTCCAGTTGCACCGGCATCAGGCGTGGGGCGAACTCCACCACGTGGGCTTCCAGGCCAAGGGACTTCAGTGCGTTTGCGGCTTCCAGGCCGAGCAAGCCACCACCGACCACCACGCCTCGGCGGGCATCGCTGGCCGCAGCGCGGATCGCGTCGAGGTCGTCGAGGGTGCGGTACACCAGGCGGGCATGGCCGCTGGAGCCTTCGATCGGCGGCACGAACGGATACGAGCCGGTGGCCAGGATCAATTGGTCGTAGCCGTAGCGGCCTTCGGCAGTGACCACTTCCTGGCGCTCGCGGTCAATTTCCAGCACTGCTTCGCCCAGGTGCAGGTGCACGCCGTGGCCGTCGTAGAAGTCCTGCCCGCACAGGGCCAAGGTCTCGGCGCAACTGCCGCCGAAGTATTCCGACAGGTGCACACGATCGTAGGCGCGCTGGCGCTCCTCGCCGAACACCCGCAATTCGAAGCGCGCCAGGGCACCGCGCTCGACCAGTTGCTCGACGCAGTGGTGACCGACCATGCCGTTGCCGACGATGACCAGTCGCTCTCGTTGCCCGCCGTTCACTGTTGCCTTCATAGCCGATCCTCGATCAAAAAAAAGGCGCCTGGAGCCGAAGCTCCAGGCGCCTTTGCCTGTATTCATCACGGTGTGGGGCCCGGGATGGTCGCCGTTGACCAGTGGGCTTTGTTGTATCTGGGGTAAAGCAGGGAGTGTGCCAAGTGGGGTGCCCATTACGGCCTCTTCGCGGGTAAACCCGCTCCTACAGGGGGTTGCGCTGGCTTCGCTACCTTGTAGGAGCGGGTTCACCCGCGAAGAGGCCATCGGCATCACTGCACATCTACAGTGCACCCCTCCCCATCCTGGAGCACATCAATACACATCACGCCGATACCGCTTGGCCTTGCCTAGCCCCTCGACATAGGCCGCAGCCGCCCCCGCATCCATGCCACCATGCTCGGCACCGATTTCGCGCAGCGCCGCATCCACGTCCTTGGCCATGCGCTGGGCATCGCCACACACATAGAAGTACGCCCCACCCTGCAACCACGCCCACACCTGCGCGCCCTGTTCACGTAGGCGCTGCTGCACATAGATCTTCTCGGCCTGGTCTCGCGAGAACGCGGTGTCCAGGCGCAAATGCCCGGCCGCCTGCCAGGCCTGCAATTGCTCCTGGTAATAGAAGTCGGTGGCGGCGCACTGTTCACCGAAGAACAGCCAGTTGCCACCCTTGGCCCCCCGCGCTTCGCGCTCCTCGAGAAACGCCCGGAACGGCGCGATGCCGGTGCCAGGACCGACCATGATCACCGCCGTATCGTCGTCCTCGGGCAAGCGAAAGTGCTTCGACACCTGGGGGAAGATCGCCACCTCCAGCACCTGCGCGCGGTCGGCCAGAAACGTCGAGCACACCCCCTTGCGCTGGCCGTAACGCACGGTGGACACGGTCAGGTGCACCTGCTCGGGGTGGGCCAAGGGGCTGGAGCTGATCGAATACAGGCGTGGCTGCAACGGTTTGAGCAGTTCCAGCCAGGTGGCCAGCGGCAACCGTTGCGGGAAAGCGCGCAGTACATCGGCCAGTTGCCGGCCCCACAGCCAGCCCTGTAGTTCAGCCTTGCATTCGGGTTGCAGCAGGCGCTGCAAGTCGGGCGCATTGTGGGCGAAGACCTGCAACTGCTGCGGCGTGACCTTGGCGATTTCCAACTGCGTCTCCAGAGCCTGCGCCAGCGGCATCGTCGGCTGGGCCTTGAGCTCGACCTGGATACTGCCGTCGAGCTGCATCAGGCCGAGCAGTTCTTCGACCAGCTCGGGGCAGTTGCGCGGCCACACACCCAGGGCATCGCCGGCCTCGTAGGTAAAGCCGCTGCCGGCCAGGTCGAACACCAGTTGGCGCGTCTCCTTGCTGGCACCGGGGCCATTGAGCACACGATTCTCCAGCAGGCGCGCCGGGTACGGCTGTTGCTTGCCATAGGTCGCGCTCGGGGCCGGGCTGTCGCTCGCAACTGCGGCAGCGTCGTTGCCCAATTGCGGCAGCAAGGCCTCCAGCCAGGCAGCGAAAGCCTCGTCGTAGTCCGGCTCGCAGTCGACCCGCTGCAGCAGACGGCGCCCGCCCAGTTCGGCCAGGCGCTGGTCGAGTTTGCGGCCAAAACCACAGAACTGGTCATAGCTGGAATCGCCCAGGGCCAGCACGGCGTAGGGCAGGTTGGCGCAGTGGGCACCCTCCTCGCCCTGCAATGCCTGCCAGAACGCCCCGGCACTGTCGGGCGCATCGCCGTCGCCGAAGGTGCTGGCGATCAACACCACGCTGGCGGCGCCTTGCAACTGCCGCGGGCTGAGCGAATCCATGCAAGCGAGCTGCACCGCATGGCCGGCGCTGCGCAAGCGTTCGGCGCAACGTTCGGCCAAGGCCTCGCCATTGCCGGTCTGCGACGCCCACAGCACCTGGTGCCGTACGGGCGCGGCCAGCGCTTCGGGGAGCGAGGCCGGTTGCGCGAACACACCCGCCAGCAAGCCATCGACGAACAGCCGACGAGACGGTTCCAGCGGGGCATTGGCCGGCAGGCTGGGCACGCCCTCGGCGCGGGCCTGCTGCAGCCCGAGCAGGAAGCCTTGCAGGTAGTGGCGCTCTTGCTCGGCCAGCACCGGGGCAGGCAGCGCGTCCAGGCCAAGCAGGCGGGACAGGGTGGCGGTCGGCATGCGGACAGGCTCCGGCAAGTGGGTGGCGGCGCCCAGGTCAAGGGCGTCGATGCGTTCGCCGGCGACCCGTTCCAGGGCCACGGCGCAGTGTTTGAAGGCCGGCTGCAGCGACAGCGGGTCGACCGCATCGCAGGTCACGGCATTGATCGCCAGTTGCTCGCCGATCACGTCGTTCCAATGGAACGGCGCGAAGCAGTTGCCCGGCATCACCCGGGTGCTGAGCCGCGCCGGCAACAGCGCCTGACCGCGGCGTGAACGCACGGCCACCTGGTCCTTGTCGCGCAGGCCCAGGCGCTCGGCATCGTCGGGGTGGATCTCGACGAAAGGGCCGGGCTCGAGCTTGTTCAGCGCCGGCACCTTGCCGGTCTTGGTCAGCGTGTGCCACTGGTGCTGCACGCGGCCGGTGTTGAGTACCAGCGGGAACTCGGCGTCGGGCAGCTCGGGGGCCGGCAGCCAAGGGCGGGCAAAGAACCGCGCCTTGCCGCTGGCGGTAGGAAAGGCCAACGCGGGCCGATTGCCCTGGGCATCGAGCAACAGGCGTTGACTGCTGCCGTCGTTCTGGTAGCGCAGCGGGCTGCGGTGGTCCGCGCGATCCGGCGCACAGGGCCATTGCCGAGGGGCCTGGCGCAGCTCGGGATAGCCAATGCCACGCAGGTCGTAGCCGGTGGCGGGGTTCCAGAAGCAGCGGATTTCATCGAACACCGCCTCGGCATCGGCATAGTCGAAGGCTTCGGCATAACCCATGGCACAGGCGACCTTGGCGATGATCTGCCAGTCGGGCAGGCTCTGCCCAGGCGGCGCGACGGCACGTGGCATCAGTGTGAGGTTGCGCTCGCTGTTGATCATCACGCCCTCGCCCTCGGCCCACAGCGCACCGGGCAGAAGGATATCGGCGTAGCGGTTGGTCTCGGTATCGAGGAAGGCCTCCTGGGTGATCACCAGCTCGGCCTGGCGCAGCCCGTCGATCACCTGCTGACGGTTGGCGACGCTGGCCACCGGGTTGCTGCAGATGATCCAGCAGGCCTTCACCTCGCCGGCCTTCATCTGCTCGAACAGAGCGATCGTGCCCTCACCACCGTCGGCGCGCAGGCTGCCCGGTGCCAGGCCCCACTGTTGTTCGACGAAAGCTCGGTCGGCTGGCACCTGGGCCGAACGCTGGCCCGGCAGGCCCGGCCCCATGTAACCCATCTCGCGACCGCCCATGGCGTTGGGCTGGCCGGTCAGCGAGAAAGGGCCGCTGCCGGGGCGGCAGATGGCGCCAGTGGCCAGGTGCAGGTTGCACAGGGCGTTGCTGTGCCAGGTGCCGTGGATGCTCTGGTTCAGGCCCATCGTCCAACAGCTCATCCATTCGCTGGCGCTGCCGATCCATTCGGCGGCCTGGCGCAGGTCGGCCTCGGCCAACCCGGTGATGGCGGCAACGCGCTCAGGGGTGTAGTCCGCGAGGAAGGCTGGCAGTTCGTCCCAGCCTTCGGTATGTCGGGCGATGAATTCGGGGTCGGTATGGCCGTTCTGGTGCAACAGATAGAGCAGCCCGTTGAGCAACGCCAGGTCGCTGCCAGGGCGCACCTGCAGGAACAGGTCGGCCTTGTCGGCAGTGGCGGTACGCCGGGGATCGACGACGATCAGCTTGGCGCCGGCCTTGACCCGGTCGAGCAGGCGCAGGAACAGGATCGGATGGCAGTCGGCCATGTTCGCGCCGATCACCAGGAACACCTCGGCGTGCTCGAAATCCTGATAGCTGCCCGGCGGGCCGTCGGCGCCGAGCGAGAGCTTGTAGCCGGTGCCGGCGCTGGCCATGCACAGCCGCGAGTTGGACTCGATATGGCGGGTACCGATGAACCCTTTGGCCAGTTTGTTGGCCAGGTACTGGGCCTCCAGCGACATCTGCCCGGACACGTACAGCGCCACGGCGTCGGGCCCATGGCTGTCGATGATATCGCGCAGGCGCTGGGCGGCTTGGGCGATGGCCTGGTCCAACGGGCTGCGCACCGGCTCCTGGCTGCGCTGCTGGCGGACGAACGCGTCCTCCATGCGACCGCGAGTCAACGGCAGGTGGGCAGTCAGGCCCTTGGTGCAGAGGCGACCGAAATTGCTGGGGTGCTGCTTGTCGCCACTGATCTTGCTCACCTTGCCGTCGGCCACGGTCATGACGATGCCGCAACCGACGCCGCAGTAAGGGCATACGCTGCGTACTTCGCGGGTGGTCATGGGTGGTCTCCCCTTCAGGAACGGAAAAAGGCGCCGGCTGCCCCGGCTTGCTTGGCAAGCGGGGCAACACGGCGCCTTTGTCGTGAGTGTGTGAGGGCTATCGGCGTTGATGGCCCTGGATGAGTGGGATTGAGCAAATAATGGGCCAGCAGGGCCGGCCTCTTCGCGGGTGAACCCGCTCCTACAGATACGGTGCAGTTTTCAGGCCTGTGATGATCCTGTAGGAGCGGGTTTACCCGCGAAGAGGCCGGCACGGCAACGCACCACACGGTGGCAACCCACAGCCCCATGGCGCTATGCTGGGGCAAACTCCAGTACGAGCAACCACCCTCCCCCTTATGTCCCAGGTGATCCTCAAGACCCCCGAACAACTCGACCTGATGCGCCGCGCCGGCCAGCTGCTGGCCCAGGTGTTCGCCGAACTCGACGGCTTCATCCGCCCCGGCGTGACCACGATGCAGATCAACGACCGCGCCGATGCGTTCATCGTCGAGACCCTCAAGGCCCGCCCCGCGAGCAAGGGCCAGTACGGCTTTCCCTACTCACTGAACACCTCGGTCGACCATGTGGTCTGCCATGGCATCCCCAAGGCCGACGAGGTGTTGCAGGAAGGCTCGATCATCAACGTCGACATCACCCTCGAACAGGGCGGCTATATCGCCGATTCGTCGAAGATGTACCGCATCGGTACTATCAGCGACGAGGCCACGCGCCTGGTCGACACTACCTACGACGCCTTGTGGAAAGGCATCGAGCAGGTGCGTCCCGGGGCGACCCTGGGTGACATCGGTCACGCCATCCAGGCCCATGCCGAAGCGGCGGGCTACAGCGTGGTACGCGAGTACTGCGGCCATGGCATCGGCCAGCAGATGCACGAAGGGCCCGAGGTGCTGCACTTCGGCCAGCGCGGCATGGGTATGAAGCTCAAGCCAGGCATGGTGTTCACCATCGAGCCGATGATCAACCAGGGGGGGCGCGGCACGCGCACATTGAAGGATGGCTGGACGGTGGTGACCCGCGACCACGCGCTGTCGGCGCAGTGGGAACATACGGTGGCGGTGACCGAGGATGGGGTCGAGGTGCTGACGTTGCGCGAGGAAGAGCGTCGTCGTTGACCGCGCGGTGGGGCAGTCCACTCTGTGGGAGTGCCCCGGCAAGGCCGCTTCTGCATCAACCGCGCAAAGCACAAACAAAAAAAGCGACCCTAAGGTCGCTTTCTCTGTGGCTTCCGGGTGTTCAGTGGGCCCTGGAAGCTTGAATATGGCGCAGCGGACGGGACTCGAACCCGCGACCCCCGGCGTGACAGGCCGGTATTCTAACCGACTGAACTACCGCTGCGCTATACATCGAGTGGTGGGTGATGACGGGATCGAACCGCCGACCCTCTGCTTGTAAGGCAGATGCTCTCCCGGCTGAGCTAATCACCCTTTCGTCTCGGTGTGGCGCGCATTCTACGGACGACCCGACACCCTGGCAAGCACTTTTTTAAACTTTTTCAAAAAAAATTTGCAGGCCTTTCAAAGACCTAGCGCAGTCGGGCTTTTCTTTCCTTCTATATAGCTGCTGGCCCTCTGACAGGGTTGGCCTGGGACCGCTGCTCGGAGAATAATGCCCGCCTTATGCATTAAGGAGAGATTGCCCCTCATGTGGTTCAAGAACCTGCTGTCCTACCGCCTGACCCAGGAAGTACCGTTCGAGGCTGAAGCGCTGGAAGCCGCCCTGGCCACCAAGCCGGCCCGCCCCTGCGCCAGCCAGGAGCTGACCACCTACGGTTTCGTCGCGCCGTTCGGCAAGGGCGAAGACGCTCCCCTGGTGCACGTCAGCGGTGAATTCCTGCTGATTGCCGCACGCAAGGAAGAGCGCATCCTGCCGAGCAGCGTGGTCAACGACGCGGTGAAGGAAAAGGTCGAAGAGATCGAGACCGAGCAGATGCGCAAGGTCTACAAGAAGGAACGCGACCAGATCAAGGATGAGATCATCCAGGCCTTCCTGCCGCGTGCGTTCATCCGCCGCTCGATGATCTTCGCCGCCATCGCTCCGCGCCTGGGCATGATCCTGGTCAACTCGGCCAGCGCCAAGCGTGCCGAAGACCTGCTCTCGACCCTGCGCGAAGTGATCGGCTCGCTGCCGGTGCGCCCAGCCACGGTGAAGATCGCGCCGAGCGCGACCATGACCGACTGGGTCAAGTCGCAGCAGGCCGCCGAAGGCTTCTATGTGCTGGACGAGTGCGAGCTGCGTGACACCGCCGAAGATGGCGGCATCGTGCGCTGCAAGCGCCAGGACCTGACCAGCGAGGAAATCCAGCTGCACCTGAGCACCGGCAAGGTGGTCACCCAGCTGGCCCTGGCCTGGCAGGACAAGCTGTCGTTCGTGCTGGACGACAAGATGGTGATCAAGCGCCTGAAGTTCGAGGAGTTGCTGCAGGAGCAGGCCGAACAGGATGGCGGCGATGAAGCGGCGCAGCAGTTCGATGCCAGCTTCCAGCTGATGATGATGACCTTTGCCGAATTCCTGCCGGTGCTGTTCGAGGCGCTGGGTGGGGAAGAGATTCCGCAAGGGGTTTGAGGTCGTTTGAAGTAACGGTGCTGGCCGATGTTCATCTGGCGCCAGTACCGGCCCCTTCGCGGGACAAGTCGCAGCGAAGAGGCCCATGAAATTCTCAAAGTTATAAATAGAAAAGGAATTGCCCCATGCGTGCCCTCGCCGCCTTCAGCCGCTTCGTCGGCAACACCTTCGCCGTCTGGGTGCTGGTGTTCGCCCTCCTGGCCTTCCTGCAACCGCAATGGTTCATCGCCCTCAAGGTCGCCATCGTGCCGCTGCTGGGGCTGGTGATGTTCGGCATGGGCCTGACCCTCAAGCTCGACGACTTCGCCGCCCTCGCCCGCCAGCCGTGGCGGGTGCTGCTGGGGGTGGTGGCACACTTCGTGATCATGCCGGGCATGGCCTGGTTGCTGTGCCAGCTGTTCCACCTCCCGCCGGAAATCGCCGTGGGCGTGATCCTGGTCGGCTGCTGCCCCAGCGGCACCGCCTCGAACGTGATGGTCTGGCTGTCCAAGGGCGACCTGGCGTTGGCGGTGGCCATCGCCGGCGTGACCACCTTGCTGGCGCCGCTGCTGACCCCAGCGCTGATCTGGTTCCTGGCGTCGGCCTGGCTGCCGGTGTCCTTCATGGACATGTTCTGGTCGATTCTGCAGCTGGTGATGCTGCCGATCGTGCTCGGCGTGCTCGCCCAGCGTCTGCTGGGCGAACGGGTGCAGGTAGCGGTCCAGGTGCTGCCGCTGGTGTCGGTGGTGAGCATCGTGATGATCGTCTGTGCGGTGGTGGCGGCTAGCCAGGCGAAGATCGCCGAGTCGGGCCTGCTGATCATGGCGGTGGTGGTGCTGCACAACAGCTTTGGCTATTTGCTCGGGTATCTCACCGGCAAGCTGTGCAAGCTGCCGCTGGCCCAGCGCAAGTCGCTGGCGCTTGAGGTAGGCATGCAGAACTCCGGGCTGGGTGCGGCGTTGGCGGCGGCGCACTTCTCGCCGCTGGCGGCGGTGCCCAGTGCGTTGTTCAGCGTCTGGCACAATATTTCCGGGGCGTTGCTGTCGACCTGGTTCAGGCGGATGGAAGCGCCTGGGGAAGAGGTAGAGGGCGTGGAACCTGCCCGTCATTGATGTGGGCTGTGCCGGCCTTTTCGCGGGCAAGCCCGCTCCCACAGGTATCCCATGAATGTTCAGAACTGTGGGGGGCTGTGGGAGCGGGCTTGCCCAACCCTCTACGAATGTGCACTATATTGCCCACTGTGAGGACGACCTCACGACGCACCGCGTGACCATCCCGGGGACGGCCCCATCCTTCAAAACGATGGAGACGCAATCATGTCCTGGATCATCCTGTTCTTCGCCGGCCTGTTCGAGGTCGGCTGGGCCGTCGGCCTGAAATACACCGACGGCTTCAGCAAACCCCTTCCCACCGCACTCACCGTTGCGGCCATGGCCATCAGCCTCGGCCTGCTCGGCCTTGCCATGAAAGAGCTGCCCCTGGGCACCGCCTACGCCATCTGGACCGGCGTCGGCGCGGTGGGCACGGTGATCGCCGGGATCATCCTGTTCGGCGAGTCGATGGCCCTGGTACGGCTGGTCAGTGTGGCGCTGATCGTGGCCGGCCTGGTCGGCCTGAAAGTCAGCGCCAGCTGAGCCCGCCAGCTAGCGCAGGCTGCCGCGCAAGCGGCTGACCTGCTCACGCAACGCCTCGGGCTGCGCCGCCTCCACCGGGATGGCGGCGCCAGCCACGATGGTCACCCGCGACCACAGGCGCTTGAAGAAGCCCTTGGCCGGATCTCGACTGAAGAAGCTCCCCCACAGCCCCTGCAGCGCCAGTGGAATCACCGGTACCGGGGTTTGCTCGAGAATGCGGCTGACGCCGCCCTTGAACACATCGATCTCGCCGTCGCCGGTCAGCTTGCCCTCCGGGAAGATGCACACCAGTTCGCCCGCCGCCAGGTACTCGGCGATGCGGGCGAAGGCTCGTTCGTAGGTGGCCTGGTCTTCGTTGCGCCCGGCAATCGGGATCGCACCGGCGGTGCGGAAGACGAAGTTGAGCACCGGCAGGTTGTAGATCTTGTAGTACATGACGAAACGGATCGGCCGGCGGATGGCCCCGCCAAGCAGCAGCGCATCGACGAACGACACGTGGTTGCAGACCAGCAGCGCCGCGCCCTCGTCCGGAATGCGCTCGAGGTCACGGTGCTCCACGCGGTACATCGAGTGGCTGAGCAGCCAGATCAGGAAGCGCATGGTGAACTCGGGCACGATCCTGAAGATATAGGCGTTGACCAGCACGTTGAGCAGCGACACCACCAGGAACAACTGTGGGATGCTCAGTTTGGCCACACCCAGCAGGACCATGGTCAACAGCGCCGAGACCACCATGAACAGGGCATTGAGGATGTTGTTGGCCGCGATCACCCGGGCGCGCTCGCCCTCGGCGGTGCGTGCCTGGATCAGCGCATACAGGGGCACGATGTAGAAACCGCCGAATACGCCCAGGCCGACGATCGACAGCAGGATCCACCAGGCTTCGTGCATGCCCAGCAACGCCAGCCAGTCGTGTGGCGCCGCGCCCACCGGCACGTCGCCGGAGTGCCACCACCAGAGCAGGCCGAACAGGGTCAGACCGAACGAGCCGAACGGCACCAGGCCGATTTCCACCTTGCGCCCGCTGAGGCGTTCGCACAACAACGAGCCCAGGGCGATACCCACCGAGAACAGGGTCAGCACCAGGGTCACCGCGGTGCTGTCGCCATGCAGCCAGTCCTTGGCATAGGCCGGGATCTGCGTGAGGTAGATGGCCCCGACGAACCAGAACCACGAGTTGCCGACGATCGAGCGCGACACCGCCGGGGTCTGCCCCAAGCCCATGCGCAGGATCGCCCAGGACTGCTTGACGATGTTCCAGTCCAGCGCCATTTGCGGCGAAGCCGCTGCGGCGCGGGGGATCCAGCGGCTGGCCAGGTAGCCCAGCACTGCAGTGCCCACCACCCCGCCAGCGACCACCGTGGCATAGCTGTCGGCCGACATCATCACCCCGGCACCGATGGTGCCAGCGAGAATCGCCAGGAACGTGCCCATCTCCACCAGGCCGTTGCCGCCCACCAACTCCTGTTCCCGCAGGGCCTGGGGCAGGATCGAGTACTTCACCGGCCCGAACAGCGCCGAATGAGTGCCCATGCCGAACAGCGCCACCAGCATCAGCGTCAGGTGATGGGTGACGAAGCCCAGCGCGCCGATGGCCATGATCACGATCTCGGCCAGCTTGATGATGCGAATCAGCGCGTCCTTGGCGAACTTCTCGCCGAACTGCCCACCCAGCGCCGAGAACAGGAAGAACGGCAGGATGAACAGCAACGCGCACAGGTTGACCCACATGGCGCTGGCGCCTTCGCTGAAGCCGAGCTTGAACAGGATGGCGAGGATCAGTGACTGCTTGAACAGATTGTCGTTGAAGGCGCCCAGCGCCTGGGTGATGAAAAACGGCAAGAACCGCCGCTTGCCGAGCAATGTGAATTGCGAGCTTTGACTCATCAATCTTCTTCCCTGGGGGCTTGTTCTGGTTGGAGGCTCGCAGGCCGCCACAAGCCACAAATCTGCACGGGAAAGCCCGCCGCTGGCAACCCGCTGCACGGGTTTCACGAAACGCAGGGTTGACTGATGCCTCAATGCCATCATTTTTCATTGAAATCTACGTTCAGAATTTGTTACATCTGCCGACCTATTCATATAGATGACTATATCTAAAAGAAGGAATGGACCTCCGGTCTCCTCCAACGCATAAGAAAAGGAGCTCAGCAGCATGTTTACCTGGTTCGGCGACTTGAAAATCGCCAACAAACTCTTCCTCGGTTTCGGCCTGGTATTGGCCCTCACTCTGACCCAGTCGCTGGTCAGTTGGGATGGCCTGGGCAGCCTGGTGCGTCGCAGCGAGGTGGTCCGCGATGTATCGGGGCTCAACGACGCCCTTGGCGACCTGCGCGAAGCACGCCTGCGCCACGCCATGGCCAACGGTGACGAAGCCGAGGGCAAGGCCCTGCAGGCGGCGCTGGATGCGTTCAAGGCGCCGTTGGCCAAGCTGCGCCAGACCCTGGCCAAGCCTGAAAACCGGGCACTGCTGAGCCAGGCCGACCAGACCCTGCAGGCCTACGCCAGCAACCAGGCGCTGAGTTTCCAGTCGTACCAGGCCATGCGCGCGGCACAGAAGCAGATGGGCGTGCTGGCCACCAATGCGTTCGCCAGCATCGAGCAGATCCGCAAGCAGGTCCGTGCCCTGCCCGATGCCGAGCAGCGCTTCACCCGCATCGAAGCGATCAACCAGATCCGCGAGAACCTCATCCTGCTGCGCTACCACGTGCGCGGCTACACCGGTAACACCAACGCCGACACCGAAAAGCTGATGAACACGCAGATCGCAGCCACGGTGAACGAACTGCCAGGGCTGGTGGCGCGCTTCAACGGCAGCTTCGCCGCCGAGTTCGAGCAACTGAACGCGCAGGTGCGCACCTATGCCGAGGCGGTCGAGACCTTCCGCGGCGAGGTGAGCAAACTGGTCGGCTACCGCACCGCCATGGGCAACGATGTCGATTCCCTCAATACCCTGATCGGCCAGTTGCTCGATGCCCAGGCCCAGTCGGTGAGTCAGGACAGCGACTTCGCCAGGACCCTGCAGATCGTCACCACCGTGCTCGCCCTGCTGATCGGTGCCTTGGCCGCGCTGCTGATCGCCCGCCAGATCAGCCAGCCCCTGCGCCACGTGCTCGGCGCCATGGAACAGGTGGCCAGCGGCAATCTCGGTGAACAACCGACCAGCCGCCGCCGCGATGAAGTGGGCCAGTTGCAGAACGCCCTGCAAGGCATGACCCGCAACCTGCGTGAGCTGATCGCCCAGGTGCGCGACGGCATCTCGCAGATCGCCAGCGCCACCGAGGAGCTGTCGGCGATCACCGAACAGACCAGCGCCGGGGCCAACAACCAGAAGGTCGAGACCGACCAGGTCGCCACCGCGATGCAGGAAATGGCCGCCACCGTGCACGAAGTGGCCCGCAACGCCGGCGAGGCCTCCCAGGCCGCCAGCGCCACCGACGAGGAAGCCCGCGAAGGCGACAGCGTGGTCACCCGCGCCGTCGCCCAGATCGGCCGCCTGGCCAAGCAGGTGGATGCCACTGGGGAAGCCATGGGCGCCCTGCGCAGCGAAAGCCAGCGCATCGGCAAGGTCATGGACGTGATCAAGGCGGTGGCCGAGCAGACCAACCTGCTGGCGCTCAATGCCGCCATCGAGGCCGCCCGTGCCGGCGAGGCAGGCCGTGGCTTCGCCGTGGTGGCCGATGAAGTGCGTAGCCTGGCGCAGCGGACCCAGGCCTCGACCCTGGAGATCGAGTCGGCGATCGGCAGCCTGGAGCAAGGCACCCTGTCGGTGAGCGAACTGATGGAGGAAAGCCAGAGCCTGACCGAAAGCAGCGTCGCGCTGGTGCGCGAAGCTGGGGTGGCACTGGAAGGCATCACCCAGCGGGTGTCGGCGATCCAGTCGATGAACCAGCAGATTGCCGCCGCCTCTGAGCAGCAGAGCGCGGTCGCCGAGGAAATCAGCCGGAGCGTGGTGACGGTACGGGATATTTCCGAGCAGACGGCTGAAGCCAGCCAGCAGACCTCGGCATCCAGCGTGGAGCTGGCGCGGTTGGGTGGGCAGTTGCAGCAGATGATCAGCCGGTTCCGGTTCTGATCGGGAGGGGTGTCCTACGATTGCGGGGCACCCTGGGAACATCTTCAGCCTGTGCCTGCCTCTTCGCGGGTAAACCCGCTCCTACAGAGGACCTAACCCCTGTAGGAGCGGGTTTACCCGCGAAGAGGCCGGCACAGGCGCTACATCACTTGAAACCGAACAAATCCCGCGCAGTCTCCACCAGCAGCGCCCGGCGCAAGTCCGCCGAACATCCCAGCGCCTCGAACTGCTCGACCACCGAGCCGAAGCTCACCGTCGCCTCATGCTGAGTATGCGGCCAGTCACTCCCCCACATCAGCCGCTCGGCGCCGTAGTGCGCCTCCAGCGCGCCCAGCGCCTGACGCGCGAACGCCAGGTTCTGCTCCGGTGTACCCGCCAGGCGGTAGACGCCGGACACCTTCACCCACACCCTACCCTTGCCTCCCAGCGTCAGCAGTTCGGCAAAGCCTGGCTGGCCCAGGCCCAGACGGGCATCGGGGCGGCCGAAATGGTCGATCACGATGTCCAGGCCATAAGGTTCCAGGGCACGCACCAAGGTCGGGATATCCGCCACCTGGCGATGCAGTTCCAGGTGCCAGCCCTGCTCGCCGATACGCTCGAACAAGGGCCGCCACTCAGCGTCAGTCAGGTCAGGCAGGGCTTGGCCCATGAGGTTCAGGCGCACGCCCCTGACCCCCAGGCGCGCCATGTCATCGAGGGCTTCGCGCTCGACGTCGCGGTCAAGCATCACCACCCCACGCAACTGTCCCGGCACGCTCTGCAGGGCACTGAGCAGGTAACGGTTGTCGGTGCCCAGGAAACTGGGCTGGACCAATACGCCATGACTGAAACCAGGGGCCTGCAACTGGCCCAGGTAATCGCCCAGCGGCGCGTCGTAGGTCGGCGCGTAGCGCCGCTCGCTGGCCAGGTCCAGCCCACGGCTGAACACGTGGGCGTGGCTATCGATGGCAGTCAGGGGTGAAGCAGCAACGTCGGGCATGGTTCTCATCGAAGCGTCAGGGGAACTAAAAATGGATTACTTGGCCAGCGCACCGCTCGCCTGCGGCGCAGGGCTGGCTTCGAGGTTGCGACCGCGGGTTTCCGGCAGGCACAGCGCCGCGACCATGGCCACGCCATAGGCGATGCCGGCGTCGATACCGATGGCGCTACCCAGCGACATCGATTCGCTCATGTGCCCGACCAGGAACGGGAATACCGCCGACAGCACCCGGCCAAAGTTGTAACAGAAGCCCACTCCGGCGCCGCGCACGTCGGCCGGGTACAGTTCGTTGAAGAACGAGCCGAGGCTGGCGGGAATACCTGCAGCGAAGAAACCGAGCGGGAAACCCAGGAACAGCATCTGCGTGTTGCTCAACGGGAAGAACACGTAGGCCTGCACGGTCAGCACGCAGCACAGGGCGAACAGCAGGATGTTCTTGCGCCGGCCGATACGATCGATCAGCAGCCCGCTGACCACGCAGCCGCACCAGAAGGCGAAGATGATCACCGCCAGGTAGCCACCGGAGTTCAGCACCGACAGGTTGCGCTCGGTCTTGAGAAAGGTCGGCAGCCAGGTCATCACCGCGTGGTAGCCACCGTGGGCACCCAGGCCCAGCAGGCCGCCAAGCAGGGTCACGCGCAGCAGTTCGGGGCGGAAGATGCCAGCCATCGACTTGAAGAAACTGCCAGGAATGGCCTTTTCCTTCTGCAGGCGCTGGAAGCTGTCGGGCTCAGGTACGTTGCGCCGTACCCAGATGATCAGCAAGGACGGCAGCAAGCCGACGAAGAACATCACGCGCCAGGCGAACTCTTGCGGCACCAGCGAGTAGATCAGCGCGAACAGCCCGACCGCCAGGCCCCAGCCCACGGCCCAGGCGCTCTGCACCGTACCCATGACCTTGCCGCGGTATTTCGGGTTGATGGTCTCGGCCATCAGCACCGCGCCGGCGGCCCACTCGCCGCCGATGCCGAACCCCTGCATGGCTTTGACGAACACCAGTGGATAGAAGCCGGTGACGAACGCCGAGAGGAAGGTGAAGAAGGAGAACCAGAGGATCATCCACTGCAGGGTGCGTACCCGGCCGTAGCGGTCGGACAGGGTGCCACCGAGCCAGCCACCGATGGCCGAGGTGATCAGGGTCACGCCGCTGATCAGACCGGCGTCGCCCTTGGTCAGGGAAAACGCGGCGATCAAGGCCGGAATGGCCAGGCCGAACATCTGCACTTCCAGCGCATCGAGCGACCAGCCCCCGAAACAGGCCCAGAACGTCTTGCGCTCCCGGGAAGTGATCTGGCGGTACCAGCTGAACATGATTGTTATCCTTCTAGTCGTGTGTGTAGCGGTCGGGCGCACCGAAGCTCTTGGCACGCTGGCGACCGGGCAGGCAAAACCGCTGCGCCGTGGCAGAACGGCGCAGACGGGCAACAGGGCGAAACAGCCGGCTCAGCGAATGTCGATGCGGTAGCGGAAGTGCTGCGCATGGCCGCGCGAGCGGCGCCATTCCAGAGGCTTGCCGGCGTAGTCACGGGCCAGGCGCTCGATCACCACCACCGGGCTGTCGGCCGGCAGTTGCAACAGGCGGCCATGCACCGCATCGACCGCTTCGGCGGTCAAGGTCTCCTCGGCATAGGCGACCACCTGGCCGCACAAGGCTTCGTAGATGGGATAGAGCAACGGCCCCTCGCGGTCGAGGTCGACGTCCAGCAGCGGCTGGAAGGTCTGCCGAGGCAACCAGATTTCCTCGGCCAGCACCGGTTGTGCACCGAGCAGACGTGTACGCACGAGACGGATCACCTCGGCCTCGGCAGGCAACCCGAGGGCCTGGGCTACCGCCGAAGGCGCCTGCAGCGGCTCGATCGACAGGATGCGGCTCTGCGGCATCACCCGCTGGCCATCGGCGGCCTCGAAGCGGAAGAAGCGGAACAGCGAGGATTGGAACTGCGGGCGGCGAATGAAGGTGCCACGGCCCTGCTGGCGTTCCAGCACGCCTTCGGCCACCAGGGCATCGACTGCCTTGCGCACGGTACCGACGGACATGTCGAACTCGCTGGCCAGCGCGGCCTCGGTTGGAATCGCCTCGCCCGGGCGCCAGCGATTGTTGGCGATCTGCTCGACCAGGTGGTCGCGCAGCTGTTGGTAGCGGGGCAGTCGAGCATCACCGGACAGTGGGTGCATGGGGTCTCGCTCTCGTCTTGTTATATAAACATCTATATGAATTCTGCGCAGAGTATTCCCCGTGGGCAGCGGGGCTGTCAATCCTCCGCTGGTCGCACGACAATGAAGCCTGCGACAACCTGCCCTTGCGACCAACGTCGGCGCTGACGAACCGCCACCTGCGTGCCAGACTGATTGATCGGGACCGCGTAATCTTTCTTGCTCCGGAGTCTTCATGTCGTTGTCCAGCGGGCTGATCGCCGTGGTCGCCCTGGCCTATATGGCCGTCATGTTCGCCATCGCCTTCTACGGCGACCGTCGCAGCACGCCGTTGCCGCCGCGCCTGCGTGCGTGGGTGTACAGCCTGTCGCTGGCGGTGTATTGCACCAGCTGGACGTTCTTCGGCGCGGTCGGTCAGGCCGCCGAGCAGCTCTGGGCGTTTCTGCCCATCTACCTGGGCCCGGTGCTGCTGATGATCTTCGCGCCCTGGGTGCTGCAGAAGATGGTGCTGATCAGCAAGCAGCAGAACATCACCTCGATCGCCGACTTCATTGCCGCCCGCTACGGCAAGTCGCAGAGCCTGGCGGTGGTCGTGGCGCTGATCTGCCTGGTCGGCGTGCTGCCGTATATCGCCCTGCAGCTCAAGGGCATCGTGCTCGGCGTCAACCTGCTGATCGGTGCCAACGCCGACGCCACCGGCACTCGCGTGCAGGACACCGCGCTGGTGGTGTCGCTGGTGCTGGCGCTGTTCGCCATCGTCTTCGGCACGCGCAGCCTGGACGTCACCGAGCACCACCGCGGCATGGTCCTGGCGATCGCCTTCGAATCGCTGATCAAGCTGCTGGCCTTCCTTGCCGTGGGCGTGTTCATCGTCTTCAACCTGTACGACGGTTTCGACGACCTGTTCAGCCAGGCGCGCCAGGCAGTCCAGCTGGACAGCTACTGGCAGGAAACCATCAACTGGCCGTCGATGGTGGTGCAGACCGCCGTGGCGATGATGGCGATCATCTGCCTGCCGCGCCAATTCCACGTCACCGTGGTGGAAAACATCGAGCCCCAGGACATGCGCCTGGCGCGCTGGGTGTTCCCCGCCTACCTGGCGCTGGCCGCGCTGTTCGTGGTGCCGATCGCCCTGGCCGGGCAGATGCTGCTGCCGGGCACGGTGATCTCCGACTCGTTCGTGATCAGCCTGCCGCTGGCCGAAGCGCATCCAAGCCTGGCCCTGCTGGCGTTCATCGGCGGCGCCTCGGCCGCCACCGGCATGGTCATCGTCGAGGCCGTGGCGCTGTCGACCATGGTTTCCAACGACATGCTGCTGCCCTGGCTGTTGCGCCGCAACAACGCCGAACGCCCGTTCGAAGCGTTCCGCCACTGGATGCTCTCGGTGCGCCGGGTGACCATCGTGGTCATCCTCCTGCTGGCCTACGTCAGCTACCGCCTGCTGGGTTCCACCGCGAGCCTGGCGACCATCGGCCAGATCGCCTTCGCCGCCGTCACCCAGCTGACGCCGGCCATGCTCGGCGCGCTGTACTGGAAGCAGGCCAACCGCCGCGGCGTGTTCGCCGGCCTCGCCGCCGGCATCTTCCTGTGGTTCTACACCCTGGTGCTGCCGATCATCGCCCATAGCCTGAACGTGCCGCTGACGCTGTTCCCGGGCCTGGCCTGGCTGCACGGCAACCCGCTGAACCTGCCGATCACACCGCTCACCCAAGGCGTGGTGCTGTCGCTGGCGGGCAACTTCACGCTGTTCGCCTGGGTTTCGATCCTGTCGCGCACACGGGTGTCCGAGCATTGGCAAGCCGGTCGCTTCATCGGCCAGCAGACCACCCGCCCCAGCGGCAAACCGTTGTTGGCGGTGCAGATCGACGACCTGCTCAAGCTGGCCGCACGCTTCGTCGGCGAGGAGCGCGCACGGCAAAGCTTCATCCGCTTCGCCTATCGTCAGGGCAAGGGCTTCAACCCCAACCAGAACGCCGATGGCGACTGGATCGAGCACACCGAGCGCCTGCTTGCCGGCGTGCTCGGCACCTCATCCACGCGGGCCGTGGTCAAGGCGGCCATCGAAGGCCGCGACATGCAGCTCGAGGACGTGGTGCGCATCGCCGACGAGGCCAGCGAGGTGCTGCAGTTCAACCGCGCCCTGCTGCAAGGCGCCATCGAGAACATCAACCAGGGCATCAGCGTGGTCGACCAGAACCTGCACCTGGTGGCCTGGAACCGCCGCTACCTGGAGCTGTTCAACTACCCCGACGGGCTGATCAGCGTCGGCCGGCCGATCGCCGACATCATCCGCTACAACGCCGAGCGCGGCCTGTGCGGCCCGGGCGAAGCGCAAGTGCACGTGGCCCGGCGCCTGCACTGGATGCGCCAGGGGCGTGCGCATTCCTCCG
This sequence comes from Pseudomonas sp. S31, assembly GCF_016648105.1. Taxonomy (GTDB): domain Bacteria; phylum Pseudomonadota; class Gammaproteobacteria; order Pseudomonadales; family Pseudomonadaceae; genus Aquipseudomonas. Next base: position 53,882 of record NZ_JACVVE010000017.1, read on the forward strand.
AGCGCCTGTTCCCCAACGGCCGGGTCATCGAGCTGATCGGCAACCCCATGCCCGGCGGCGGCTTCGTCATGAGCTTCACCGACATCACACCGTTCCGCGAGGCCGAGCAGGCCCTGCGCGAGGCCAACGAGAGCCTGGAACAACGGGTGGCCGAACGCACCCATGAACTGTCGCAACTGAACCAGGCGTTGAGCGAGGCCAAGAGCCAGGCCGAGGCGGTCAGCCAGTCCAAGAGCCGCTTCCTGGCGGCGGTCAGCCACGACCTGATGCAGCCGCTCAATGCCGCCCGGTTGTTCTCCGCGGCCCTGTCGCAGCAAGCCGAGGGCGCCATGAACGAAGAGGCGCAGCAACTGGTGCAGCACATGGACAGCTCGCTGCGCTCGGCCGAGGAACTGATCAGCGACCTGCTGGACATCTCTCGCCTGGAAAACGGCAAGGTCACCCCTGATGCCAAGCCCTTCGCCCTCAACGAGCTGTTCGATACCCTCGGCGCCGAGTTCAAGCTGTTGGCGGCGGAAAAAGGCTTGGAGTTCCGCTTGCGCGGCAGCCGCCTGCGCATCGACAGCGACATGAAGCTGCTGCGCCGGGTGCTGCAGAATTTCCTCACCAATGCCTTGCGCTACGGCAAGGGCCCGATCCTGCTCGGCGTGCGCCGCCAGGGCGAGCGCCTGTGGCTGGAAGTGTGGGACCGTGGCCCAGGCATCGCCGACGACAAGCTGCAAGTGATCTTCCAGGAATTCAAACGCCTGGACAGCCACCAGACCCGCGCCGAAAAGGGCCTGGGCCTGGGCCTGGCGATCGCCGACGGTTTGTGCCGGGTGCTTGGCCACCCGCTCGAAGTGCGCTCGTGGCCCGGGCGCGGCACGGTGTTCCGGGTCAGCGTGCCGGTCGCCAGGCAGGCCGCACCGGCACCGGTCGCCGTGGTCGAACAGAGCAGCCAGCCATTGGCAGGGTTGCAGGTACTGTGCGTCGACAACGAAGACAGCATCCTCATCGGCATGCACAGCCTGCTCAGCCGCTGGGGCTGCCAGGTATGGACGGCGCGCAACCGCGAGGAATGCGAGGCACTGCTGGCCAAGGGCATGCGCCCGCACCTGGCGCTGGTGGACTACCACCTCGATGACGGCGAAACTGGCACCGAGTTGATGGGCTGGCTACGGGCGCGCCTGGGTGAACCGGTGCCGGGCGTGGTGATCAGCGCCGACGGGCGCAACGAGACCATTGCCTCGGTGCACGCCGCCGGGCTCGACTACCTGGCCAAGCCGGTCAAGCCGGCCGCCTTACGCGCCCTGCTCAACCGTCATCTGAGCCTGGTTCAGTAACCGCCTCGCCCGCCAGGGCCTCGTCGGACAGCGCCCGCTCCAGCAGGTCGGCCGGCAGGCTCTTGCTGGCCCGGGCGCCGAGCAGCTTGAGCTGTTCGCTGCGGCTGACCAGGTTGCCGCGCCCTTCGCACAGCTTGTTGCGCGCCGCCGCATAGGCCTTGTCCACTTGCTGCAAGCGGTTGCCCAGTTCGTCCAGGTCCTGGATGAACAGCACGAACTTGTCGTACAGCCATCCGGCGCGCTCGGCGATTTCCCGGGCGTTCTGACCTTGGCGTTCCTGCTTCCAGAGGCTGTCGATGACCCGCAGCGTAGCCAGCAGGGTGGTCGGGCTGACGATCACGATCTGCCGATCGAAGGCCTCCTGGAACAGGTTCGGTTCGGCTTGCAGGGCCGCCGAGAACGCCGCTTCGATCGGCACGAAGAGCAGCACGAAGTCGAGGCTGTGCAGGCCTTCGAGGCGGTTGTAGTCCTTGCTCGACAAGCCCTTGACGTGGCTGCGCAGCGATTGCACATGCTGCTTGAGGGCGTTGTCGTCGTTGTTGCTGACGAACTGCTGGTAGGCGGTGAGGCTGACCTTGGCGTCCACCACCACCTGCTTGTCGCCCGGCAGCATGATCAGCACGTCGGGCTGGAAACGTTCGCCATCGGCGCTCTTGAGGCTGACCTGGGTCTGGTATTCACGGCCTTTCTCCAGCCCCGCGTGCTCCAACACCCGTTCGAGGATAAGCTCGCCCCAGTTGCCTTGGGTCTTCTGGCCCTTGAGGGCCTGGGTCAGGTTGGTCGCCTCGTCGGACAGGCGCAGGTTGAGCTGCTGCAGGCGCTCGAGTTCCTTGCCCAGCGAGAAGCGCTCGCGGGCTTCCTGCTGGTAGCTTTCTTCCACGCGTTTCTCGAAGGCCTGGATGCGTTCCTTGAGGGGGTCGAGCAACTGCCCGAGGTGCTGCTGGCTGGTCTGGGCGAAGCGCTGTTCGCGCTCGTCGAAGATCTTGGTGGCCAGGTCGGCGAACTGCGCACGCAGGGTGTCGCGGGCTTCCTGCAGGTCGTCCAGGCGCTGCTGGTGGCTTTCCTGCTGTTCACGCAGTTCGGCTTCCAGGCGTGCGGTTTGGGCTTCGAGGCGGCGCAGTTCGGCTTCGCGGTTGGCGCGTTCGAGGTTCCAGGCGTGGGCGGCATCGCGGGCGTTGTCGCGCTCGACCTGCAACAGCTCCAGCTCGCGCCCCTGGGCGGCGAGTTGGGTCTGCTTGACGGTGTTGGCTTCACTGAGGTCGCTGATCTCGTCGCGATTGGCTTCGAGCTGGGCCTGCAGACCTTCCTGGGCCAGCTGTGCGCTGTTCAGGCGCTCTTCGAGCAGCGCTCGCTCACCCTCGCGGCGGCTGTAACGACGTTGTTGCTGGATGACCCAGCCTACGCACGGCAGCGCCGCCATTACGATGCCCAGCAGAATGCTGGTCAGATCCACTGCCATGGTCACCCCGATCGGTCTTGATGCAAGTGCGGTGCAGCTTATCAGTCTGCGGAGTCTGTGCGAGCCTGGTCCGGCTCACTGGCCTGGCACAGCCGCGCATATTCCTGCTGGGCTTGCCGGTCGCCGGCACGGGCTGCCTGGCGCAGCAGCTCGTGGCCGATACGCCGGTCGCGGGAGTTGCCGCAATCGCGACACAGCATCTGTCCCAGGCGGCTCTGCGCCACCACCACACCCTGGCGGGCCGGCTGCTTGAGAAGACGTCCAGCGATGTGTTTGACCTGGGGCTTGTCGCCCAGGCGCGGGTTGTCGAGCAGCCACAGGGCGACTTTCAGCGAAAAGCGTTTGGCTGGCGCGGCCGACGATGGCATGGCAGGTGTGGCGAGGGATTTACCGCGAAACTTCATGAGTGAGCAGCATGGCAATTCGAAAAGCGCGCCACTCTACTCTCTTTTTTGCCTCACCGTGTGCAGATCATGCTCGGATGTAAAAAAATTTAAATGATCTTTTCTTGACGTTTCAAAGCCCAGGACCAGTCAGTCGCCAGGTGCCTTCTGATTGTCGGACAGTTCTGTAAATTGCTGGCACGCCCGTCCTAGAGCAAGCGCTCGGGACAATCCACAGTTCCTGTGGATAAGTCGGTGGACAACGCCTTCAAAGACCTCTCAAACCCCCGTGAAACGGGGGCTACAGTCAAACTGACGATTTTTTCACCAGCAAAAATTAGTGTTTTTTTTCATTGACTTAAGGGTCCAGTCAAGTCATTGGCGAGCCTCGACCAGGCTGTCGCCGCCCCGTTACAAGCCGCACCGCAAATGTGCACAACTGCGTTGCGCTGGTCGTTGCCATGCACCGGCTCGGCACATCGCGAAGGTTGTCGGCCAATTTCCCCCTCTTCACAGCAACCGCGATTAGCGCCATACTGTGCGGCTCGCCTGGTGAAAAGTAAAAACGCTTGCCAAGCACTCACATCTGGGTTAAGGTGCGCCCCGTTAGTACCCAGCTGAAAGTCAATTCCGGCCATTCGCGTCCTTGCTGCCCACCCATTCGTATCACCTACGAAGGTGCCCGCCGCTGAAACCAGGACCGGCCAATCGATGATTCCCTCGCCAGCTTCTCGCTGTCCAAGCACGAATCACGTGACAGATTGATCAGGACCCAACCCCGACGGCCTAGAACCTTGGCCCCGGAGTATTGCCTGCCTTCTGAAGTACCTACCAGTCAGCCCAAGCGCCCACTTTTGATTGCGCCCTCTCTGGCTGCCCTGTTCCAGTCAGGTTCGTTCGTCCCTTAATAAAGGCGTCACTGGAACGTTTCTATCATGCACGGATCCTAATCCCCGTGTTTAAAGCAGGAACATCCAACAATATGCAAACTCATCACCAAATTCAGGCTGCCATTGGCACCCTCTCCAAGGCGTTTTCGCCGCTGAAATGCCTCATCGTTGCCCCCCGCAAGGGCAGCTTCAGCTTCACTCTGGTGGACGAACACGGCGTCGCCTGCCACACCGAGCGCCTGTACCCTGAACAGTACAGCCGATCGGAGCCGCTGCAGGCCGTCATCACTCGCACCCGGCAGTCATTGACTGCGTGAGCGGCGAATGCCGTGGCATTCAGCCGCTGAATGCACCCGCCGCCCAGGCAGTCATTGGTTCTTGGCGTAATTGCCACAAGGCATATGGCACCGGGCGACGGGCCGCAATCGATTTAAAAACAGCCTTTTACACCAGCATTATCACACTACACTTCAACTCGAGCGGTGCGAGCCGCTTCCGGCGGGCCTGACCATTCACCAGCTGCCAAGCTCCAGCGCCCGTCGGCCTTCAACTGCTCGAGGGCATCATGAGTATTGCCGCGAAGGAATTGTGTCAGTATGTGATCCGACCAACCCTGGTCTACCTCAATCGTCATTGCGCCAGTGCCGAAGCCCTGTTGCTGGGCGTCGCCGCCAGCCAGTCGACCCTCGGTTCGGTCTTGCATGACCGGCGCGGGCATGGGCTGTACCGGATCGGCGAACAACGCCACCAGGCCCTCTGGGACCACTATCTGGCCCGCGACCCCGAACTTGCCAGCCTCGTCCGCGGCCTGGCCAGCCAACACGCCTTCCTCGGCGGCCCGTACCTGGAACTCGCCGTCAACCTGCGTTACTCCACCGCCATTGCCTGGATGCTCATCGAAGAGCACGCCGCCCCCTTGCCGGCCGCCGACGACCTGATCGGCCTGGCACGAATCTGGCGCCAGGTATTCCACCCACAAGGCCGAATACGCGACTTCACCCTCGCCTGGCAGACCTGTGTCTCACAGAAAGTCCCGCAAGCCTCGTAAGAAAGGTCCTACCTACTGACTATATAAAAAGGAATTTTGGTCGGATTGTCCTACAAAAGCGCTCTATCTCCTGCGTTTGAGCCTATAGCGCGGCGCGTGATTTGTTGGTAGCTTTTCGCCCCGGAGACCTCAAGGAGTTCTAATAATGAAAAAAGCAATGCTCAAAACCTCCCTCGGCGTAGCCGTTGCCCTCGCATCCAGCCAACTGCTCGCCAGCGGCTTTGCGCTCAACGAGCAAAGCATCAGTGGGATGGGTACGGGGTTCGCGGGTCGTTCTTCTTCTGCCGAAGATGCAAGTACCGTGTTTGGCAACCCTGCCGGCATGTCGCGCCTCAAGCGCGAGCAAGTCACCGTGGGTGGCGCGGCCGTCATCGCAAAAACCGATATCTCGGGCCCAGGTAGCAACCTCGGGGGGGAAACCGATGGTGATATGGTTCCGGTTGTCGGCGTGCCGATGGGCTATTACGTAAAACCAATCGATGATCACTGGAGCGTTGGCTTCGGCGTCTACGTGCCGTTCGGCCTGGTCACCGACTATGGTAGCGACGATGCTGCTCGCTATTGGGGCAAGAAGAGCCACGTTCAGGTCATCACCTTCCAGCCAACCGTCAGCTACGCCTTCAACGACAAGGTATCGATCGGTTTCGGCCCGACCATCAACCGTATCGAGGGTGAGCTGGGATCGAGCTTGATCAACCCGTTCGGCCCAGCCGGCCAGAACGATGGCGAGGTGAAGATCAAGGGTGACGATACCGCCGTTGGCTACAACATCGGTATCCTGGTACAGGCCACCGACCGCACACGTATCGGCCTCACCTACCACTCGATGGTCGACTACAAGCTCGAAGGCAAGACCCGGGTCAGTACCCCTCTGATCGGCCCCTACGACGGCAGCAAGTTCGACGCTACCCTGAAGATCAAGACACCCGAGTCGATCGACCTTTCCGTGACCCACGAGCTGGATGATCACTGGACCCTCTACGCCGGTAGCACCTGGACTCGCTGGAGCCGTCTGGAAAACATCACCGTGCAGAACGACGTACCGACGGCGCTGCAAGGCTCGGCGTTCGAGACCATCACCGAGGAGCAGAACTGGCACGATACCTGGGCCCACGCCATTGGCGCTTCGTACCGCGTGAACAAGGAATGGGTACTGCGTACCGGCTTCTCCGTTGACCAGTCGCCGACCAATAACACCGACCGCTCTCCGCGCATCCCAACCGGCGACCGCAAGATCTTCAGCCTGGGTGCTGGCTGGAGCCCGAACGACGACATGACCATCGACGTGGCCTATTCCTACCTGTGGGAAGAAGACACCAAGGTCAACCAGGTCAGCACCACCAAAGGCAGCTACCAGGCCAAGTACGAAAACAGCGCTCACGGCATCGGTGCCTCCCTCACCTACCGCTTCTGATCGCCACCCGCTGCATGAAGAACCGCCCTCGTGGCGGTTTTTTCATGCCTGCACTTGCCAGCTATCGCCCAGCGATTCACGCAGGTAGTCCATGAACGCGCGCACCTTGGGCGTCAGGGCGAAGCGGTCGGCCAGGCACAGGTAAACGTCCATCGGCTCGGTCTGGGCATAGGCCTGACTGCTGTCGCTGTATTCGAATAGTGGCACCAGGGCGCCCGAGTCCAGGTGCGGGCGGACGATGAACTCAGCCAGCCGGGTGATGCCACCGTCGTTGAGCGCCATCTGCGCCAGGGCGTCGATGTCGTCGCTGACCAGCACGGTACCGAACTCTGCCTCGAAGCGCAGGCCGTCGCGCACGAACCCCCAACGCAGATACCGGCCATCGACCGGGTAGCGAAACACCAGGCAACGGTGCTCGTGCAGGGCTTCAGGCGTGGTCGGCAGGCCGGCCTTGGCCAGGTAGCCGGGCGATGCGCAGCAGATGAAAGGAATACGGGCGATATGCCGGGCGAGCAGCTGGTCTTCCAGTTGCGCAGCGATGCGCAGGCTGATGTCGACGTCTTCGCGGGCGTGACTCACGCGACGATCAGTCGTTACCAGTTCTATCGAAAGCAGCGGATAACGAGCACTGAACGCGGGTATCAGCGGCGCCAGCACATGCCGACCGAACGCCGAGGTCGAGGCAATGCAGAGCCGGCCCTGGGGCTCGCTGTCGGGAGTGGTGACCGCGTGCTCAGCGAGGGCAAGGTCGCGCTCGACCTGTCGGACCCGTTCGTAATACAACGCACCGGCCGGTGTCAGGGCCATGCTGCGGGTGGTACGGCTAACCAAGCGCACCTGCAGGTGGCTTTCCAGGCGTGCCAGGTTCTGGCTGACGGCTGCCGGGCTGAGGCCGAGCATGCGAGCGCCGCCAGCGATGCTGCCGGCCTCGACGACCTTGACGAAGCTGCGAATGGCATTGAGCAGGTCCATGATGCGCCCAGAGATTCGTAAGAATCTCTTTATAGAGAACTTAGCATTGCCGGTCTACAGACCCTGTGCCCGGCATTGCTAACCTGCGGCCTCATCCATTGTTCCAGGAGTTCGCATGAGCAACCTGTCCCAGCCACGTATCGGGCGCAAGCTCCGCCCCGCCGCAACCCCCTATGTGTTCGCGTTCTTCATGTCGTCGATCATGGCGTTACTGATGTGCTTCGTGATCACAGCGGCGAATGCGGGAGTCAACCCGCAGTACCTGAGCAACGTGCTGAAGGCCTACCAACTGGCGATGCCGGTCGCCTTCGTCTGCGTGCTGCTGGTGCGGCCAATCGTGTTGCGCCTGGTAGCGCTGACCGTGCACCCCCATTAGCTTGCTCCCCTCGCCCCACCAATAACGGCTTTTGGCTTTGGGCAGAAACTCTCAAGGCTTGGAGGCAATCGCCTGTTCGATCGCTTCCCTGAACGCAGGATCATCAGGCTTGGTCAGGCTGGAGAAATTGCCGATCACCTTGCCCTGCCGATCCACCACGTACTTGTAGAAGTTCCACTTCGGCGCACTGCTCTGGTTGGCAAGCTCCACGAACAACGGAACCGCGTCCTTGCCCCGCACCGGCTGCGCCTTGGTCATGGTGAAGGTCACGCCATAGTTCGCGTAGCACACCTTCGCGGTGTTCTCGGCGTTGTCGTCTTCCTGCTTGAAGTCATTCGAGGGCACGCCGAGCATCTCCAGCCCCTGCTCGTGGTATTCCTTGTAGGTAGCCTCAAGCCCCTCGAACTGTGGGGCAAATCCGCAATAGCTGGCGGTATTGATGACTACCAGCGGCTTTCCGGCAAAGCGCTCGCACAAGTCCACCTGCCCCTTGCCTCGCAACTCCGGCAGGCTGCCCTGCAACAACGCCGGGCAGTCCGCCGCCCAGCTCGCGGTACTCAGCAAAGCCAGCGCCGGCAACATCAACCAAGGTGCACGCATGGTGTGGTTCTCCTGCTGACGATCGTGAGCCTGCAGGTTAGCGCTTAACACACGCCCATGGCTAATGGTTGCGGGCATCACAAAAAAACGTAGGGTTATAATGCCTCCAATCACGCCAGAGCGAACCGAACCATGGCCCCGACCGACCTGCAAGCGAAGAAAGCACACGCAGCCAGTAAACGCCGCTCGAACTATGCCGCAAGCTTGCGCCTGGAGGGGTTTGCAGCCTCGCTGGAAGATGCAGAAAAACCACTGCCTTCCAAAGAAGATGTGTTGAAGGCCTACATGAAACCCACACGCTGATGACTGATAGATATGGCATAGATCAAGACCCTTACTGTTATGCCTACAGTTCAGTACTGCGCAACAAGCTGAATATTCATGACGAGGCCGAGCTGAATCAAGCCGAGCGCCTCCTTTCGGCAATCGCTGCCGAACACATCGAGTTTGAACCACCTCCCTACGACCTGGATTACCTTTGCCGCATCCACAGCGCTCTATTTTCGGTATTCCGAGCTGAACGTCGTGCACCCTTTCAGAGAGGGAAACGGACGCACGCAACGGATACTTTTCGAACACATCGTTTACAACGCCGGGTATGACATCAGCTGGTGGGGCGTGGAACCCGAACAGTGGTTGAATGCCAACATAGCGGCCTATCACTGTGATCTCGGGCCTTTGATCACTGTCTTCGATAGATGCATTGGAGCGCCTCTTACCTAGGGACCTAACACACGCCCATGCCCAGTTGCATCAGCGCCAACCCACCGTTCTGCCAGCCCCACCACGCCACTCCCAGCAGCAGCAAGAACACCGCCGCCAGCAGCCCACGCACCAGATAGCGGCTCATGCTGCCTGGGCCTGCAAGCGCGCGACCGGGCGTTCGCGCACCGGCCAGTTGAGGGCCGCTGCCATCACGCTGAGCAGGATCGATATCTGCCAGACCAGGTCATAGTTGCCGGTCTGGTCATACACCAGGCCGCCCAGCCAGCCACCGAGAAATGCCCCCAGTTGATGGAACAGGAAGACGATGCCACCGAGCATCGACAGGTTGCGCACGCCAAACACCGTGGCCACGGTGCCATTGGTCAGCGGCACCGTGGACAGCCACAACAAGCCCATGGCGATGCCGAACAGGTAGGCACTGAACTCGGTCACCGGCGCCCACAGGAACAATAGGATGACCACCCCACGCAGCAGGTACAGGGCGCTGAGCAAGCGTGGCTTGGACATCCGCCCGCCAAGCCAGCCGGCGACGTAGGTGCCGACGATATTGAACAGACCGACCAGCGCCAGCACGGTGGTGCCGGTAGCGGCGGCCAGGTGCTGGTCCACCAGGTAGGCCGGCAGGTGCACGCCGATGAACACCACCTGGAAGCCGCAGACGAAGAAGCCCAGCGCCAGCAGCCAGAACCCAGAATGCGAGCAAGCCTCGCGCAGTGCCTGGCCGAGGGTCTGCTCGTTGCCATGGCTGGGCAACGGGCGGTCGCGCAACAGGCCCACGAACGGCACGATCAACGCCACCAGCAGCCCCAGCACCAGCAACGCCGTCGACCAGCCCAGCCATTGGATCAGGCCCTGGCTGCCGGGCAGCATGGCGAACTGGCCGAACGAGCCCGCGGCGCTGGCGATCCCCATTGCCACGCTGCGTTTCTCCGCAGGCACTGCGCGCCCCACAACGCCGAGAATGACCGAGAACGAGGTGCCGGAAAGGCCGATGCCAATCAACAAACCCGCGCTGAGCGACAGTGAAAGGGGCGAGTCGGCCATGCTCATCAGGGCCAGGCCGGCGGCATACAGCACACCACCGATGATCACCACCCGCGCCGCCCCCAGCCGATCGGCCAGGGCGCCAGCGAAAGGCTGAGCCAGCCCCCAGACCAGGTTCTGCAAGGCGATGGCGAAGGCGAATACCCCTCGGCCCCAGCCAAAGTCCGCGCTCATCGGCGCCAGGAACAGGCCGAAGCCGTGCCGCACGCCCAGTGACAGAGCGAGGATCACCGCCGCGCCCGCCAGTACCCAACCGCTGGTTCGCCACACCGAAGTCATTGTCGTTATCTCCAGCACATCGCAAGGCCCACGGGTATATACCCGCCTCCATGATGTTGCAAGACGTTTCACTTCATGGCCAGCCGTCAATCACCCGACAAGCGCTTGCGGATCGGTTCGAACATGTTGGTTGCCTGGCGCGGCACCGGGTCGGGGGCACCCTGCTCGATGGCCTGCCAGTAGCGCCAAGGCACCTTGGCCGAGCCCAGCTCGTAGTCCATACCCTCCCAATTGTCTTCGCGAAAGCTGTAGAAGGCCCAGTGCAAGGCGTTCTGGTCCAGCACCGTGAGAACGTCTTCGAGGTATTGACGGCACCCTGGAAGGCGGCGCATGCAGCCGAACTCACCGACCACCAGGCGCGAACGCGGCAGGCCCACTGCGTCGGCCCAGGCCAGCGGTTGCTGCAGGTACTGCTGTATCCGCTCGCCGTCCCAGCGCTCGGATCGACCGGCGAAGGGCACCGCCCCTGGGTAGGCAAAGGGTGCCTGGCGGGTCATGTTGGGGGCGCTGGTGGCCGCGTAGGGCTCGTACATGTGCAGGCTGTAGAGCACTCGGTCATCTGCCAGCGGGGCCGGCCAGTAGCCAAAGGCATCGGCTGCCGCGTACCAGCCAGCGTCGAGCATGATCGGGGTGAGCGGATCCACCTCACGGATCGCCGCGATCACCTGGCGGTACAACGCCGGCAGGTCGCGGGACCCGCCCTGCGCGGTGGCGTACCACTGCTGCATGGCGGCGAGGCTGGCGTGTTCGGCCAGGCCGCCTTGTTTTTCCGGTGCCGGTTCGTTGATCAGGTTGTAGGCGGCGATGGCCGGGTGGTCCTTCAGTTCACCCGCCAGGTCACGCCAGAATGCGGTGGCCTGGGTCCAGTAGCGCTTGTCTTGCCAGAGGCGATCGTCGAACTGGCCCTGGTTGTTCTGCGACCAGCGCATGCCCGGCAAGGACAATGGTGCGATGACCACCTTCAAGCCTGCCGCGTGGGCGTGGTCGAGGGTTTCGCGTAGCTGGGCCAGATCGGCTGGGGGCAGGCCGGGGTAATGGTCGGCGTTGCCCAGAAGGAAGTCGCGCTGGGCCGGTTGCCATTTGTCATAGGACAACCGTACCCAGGTCGCACCATAGCCGCGCAGGGCGTCGAAATAGGTGCGGTCGGGCGGGAGTCGGTTGAAGCTGTTACCGCCGTGGCGGGGTGTGTTCCAGAAATCGATGAGGTCGGCGGCGTTGCCGGGAAGGGCCTGGGCTGCCAGCAGGGTGGCGAGGATCCAGCGGTGCATGGGGTGGCCTCCTTGGCCAGGAATGGGAGCAGCCGAGGATACGCGCTTGGGGCCGGGTCGCTGGCGGGGATGCGTTGCTGGACGTTTCGGGGTGTTTGGCTTGAATCATGTGGCGGGGCGGATATCTCAAGCCTTCAAACCACCAACGCCAGCCCCACCACCACCGTCAGCTCGAGCAACTCCAACATCGCCCCAGCGGTATCACCCGTGGCCCCCCCCAGTCGCTGGCACATCATGCGCCGCAACCAGCCGAACACCGCCAGCGCCGCCAGCAGCGGCCAGAGTGCCGGCCAGCCTCCCAGGACCAGGCAGCCCAGCAGGCTGGCGAACAGCACCCAGCCAGCCGCCCGCCGAGGCAGGTGCTCGGCCAACGCCTGGCCCAAGCCACCCGGCCGCACATACGGCGTGCCGAGAAACAACCCGAGCATGGCCGCCCGCCCAACCACCGGCGCCAGCACCAGCAAGGCGCCCTCCCCCTGCTCCACCAGCACCCACACCGCGCAAAACTTGAGCAGCAGCGTCAGTACCAGAGCCACCACGGCAATCGGGCCGCTGCGCGGGTCCTTCATGATCTGCAAGGTGCGCTCACGGTCGCCGAAGCCACCCAACCAGGCGTCGGCACTGTCGGCCAGGCCGTCCAGGTGCAAGGCACCACTGAGCAATACCCACAGCGTCAGCAGCAGCGCTGCCTGCAATGGCGCCGGCGATCCTTGCAGCAGGTAACTGGCCAGCCATAGCAGCAACCCGAACAGCAAGCCAACCAGCGGGTAATACAGCAGCGAGCGGCCCATCTCGCGAGGCTCGGGCATGCCCGGCAAATTCACCGGCAGGCTACTGAGAAACTGCAGGGCGATCCAGAATGGCAGCATTTCAACTCACCTCCCGTAACTGCCCGTCATCACCCACTGCCAGGTGTACCAACGCACCGTGCCGCACCTCGACCTGCAGCAACTGCTCCCTGGGCAGGCCACGGGCGCGAGCCAGCAACAAGCGCATCACACCACCGTGGGTCACCAGCAGCACGCGTTTGCCGGCATGCTGCCGGGCCAGCGTTTCGATCGCGCGGCTCACCCGCTGATCGAACGCCAGTACCGGCTCGCCGTCAGGTGGCGTGAAGGCGTAGGGATCGGCCCAGAAACGCCCCAGTCCATCGGCGTCGGTCTGCATGATCTGCGCCGCGCTGCGCCCTTCCCAGGCGCCGAAATGCAGCTCCTGCACATCGGCTTCGCACTGGACCGTCAGGCCCAGGCGGCTTCCCAGGGTTTCGGCGAACCGTGCGCAACGCTGCAGCGGCGAGGTCACCAGCACATCCCATGGACCCGCCCCAGCAATGCCTGCGTGCATCTGCGCCCAACCCTGCTCGGTCAGGGCATCGTCGAGGCTGCCGCGCAAGCCGCCACCCAGTTCGGTCGCACCATGGCGCAACAGGTCGAGCCTCACGCCGGACGGTCCGCCACTGCAGCTTCGGCAAAAGTCGCCATCTGCCCATGCAGCGCGCAGGCCAGGCGCAACAGCGGCACGGCCAGCGCCGCGCCACTGCCCTCGCCCAGACGCAGGCCGAGGGCCAGCAGCGGGTCGGCCTGCAGGGTTTCGAGCACGGCTTGGTGACCTGGCTCGGCGCCCTGGTGGGCAAACAGCAGCCAATCGCGGCACTGCGGATTCAGGCGTACGGCCAGCAGCGCCGCGACGCTGCAGATGAAGCCGTCGACCAGCACCGCGATGCCGGCCTGGGCGCAAGCCAGGTAGGCCCCGGCCAGCGCCGCGATCTCCAGGCCGCCGACACAGGCCAGTGCTCGCAGCGGCTCGTCGGCGCGCAGGCCATGCAGCAGGCGCGCGCGCTCGATCACCTCGGCCTTGTGCCGCACCCCCGCTTGGTCCAGGCCAGTACCCGGGCCGCTCAGCGCCAGTGCCGGACAGTCGAGCAGGACAGAGGCCAAGGCGGCGGCCGAGGTCGTGTTGCCAATGCCCATCTCGCCACCGATGAACAGCTGCGCACCGCCTCCGGCCGCTCGCAGCGCGCTGTCACGCCCGGCCTGCAAGGCGGCCTGCAACTGACTGTCGGTCATCGCCGGCTGGCGAGCGAAGTTGGCGGTACCGGCGGCCACACGCAAATGGCGCACACCGGGCAGATCGAGGCTGAGGTCGATGGTACCCAGGTCGACCACCTCGAGGCTGGCCCCCAGCTCCCGAGCCAGCACGCTGATGGCCGCGCCACCACCGACGAAGTTGCGCAGCATCTGCCCGGTGACCGCTTGCGGATAGGCCGAAACGCCCTCCTCGACCACCCCATGATCACCGGCGAACAGGCCGATGGCGACCCGCTCCAGGCTGGGGCGTTCGCAACCTTGCAGGCCAGCCAGGCGTTCAGCCAGGCCTTCGAGCTGGCCCAGGGAGCCTGCGGGTTTGGTCAGCTGCCGCTGGCGTTCGCGGGCCTGTTGCAGGGCGCTGTGGTCAAGTGCGTGGCAGGCGTCGCACCACCAGGTCGGATTCATAGAGCAGGTCCTTTGAGCATGAGAGGCAGGCCGGCCACGGTCAGCACCACGCGCTGGCAACGCTCGGCCACGGCCTGATGCAACCAGCCTGCCTGGTCGACGTAACGACGGGTCAGCTCGCCCATGGGCACTACGCCCAGGCCGGTTTCGTTGCTGACCAGGATGATTGTGCCGGGCAGTTGTTCCAGGCAGTCGAGCAGCGCATCGCGCTCTGCGGCCAGGCGCTGGTCGTCTTCGAGCATCAGCAGGTTGGTCAGCCACAGGGTCAGGCAATCGACCAGCAGGCAACGCCCGGCGACGGCCTCGGCGCGCAGCACATGGGCCAGCGCCAGAGGCTCTTCGATCAACCCCCAGGCAGCGGGCCGACGCTCGCGGTGCAGGCGCACGCGTTCGTTCATTTCACCGTCCAGCGGCTCGCTGGTGGCGATATAGGTGACCGGCAGTCCGCTTTCGCTGGCCAGCCGTTCGGCCAGGCGGCTCTTGCCAGAACGGGCGCCGCCGAGAATCAGGTTGCGCATATCAGGCGACTCCACAGAGTTGGCGGAGCAGCGCGGTGTCCAGGTGCTTTTCCACCAGGTCGGCCAGGCGCTCGATGTCGCGTTCGCGCAAGGCCTCGTAGTCGACCGGTTGCACATCCTCCAGGCCCGCCCAGCGCAGCAGCGCGGCGCAGGACTGGCTGCCCTCGAACAGGCCATGCAGGTAGGTGGCGAGGATCTGCCCATCGGCGCTGAGCGCACCGTCGCAGCGGCCATCGGCCAAGCGCACGGCAGGATGCTCCAGGGCCGCGCCGGTAGTGACGCCGGCATGGATCTCGTAGCCAGTCACCGGCGCGGCCTCCAGGTCCAAGGTACCGGCGACGTTGCGCAGCTGCTTGTCGGCTTCGAGCACCGTGGCGTAGTCGAGCAGGCCAAGCCCGAGGCTGGAGCCAGCCGACCCTTCCAGGCCCAGGGGGTCGTGCACTTCGCGGCCGAGCATCTGCAGCCCGCCGCAAATGCCGATGAGCTTGCCGCCATAGCGCAGGTGCCGGGCAATGGCGCGGTCCCAGCCGCGAGCGCGCAGTTGCGCGAGGTCGCCGCGCACGCTCTTGGAGCCCGGCAGGATGATCAGGTCGGCGGGCGGGATCGGCTGGCCCGGACCGATGAATTGCAGGTCAACCTGCGGGTGCAGGCGCAGTGGGTCGAAGTCGGTGTGGTTGCTGATACGCGGCAGTACCGGGACGATCACCTTGAGCACGCGCTCGCGCTTGACCGCCTGGCGTACGTCGATGCCATCCTCGGCCTCCAGGTGCAGGTCGGTGACATAAGGCAGCACGCCGAGTACTGGCTTGCCGGTACGCTGCTCGAGCCAATCGAGGCCCGGCTGGAGCAAGGCGATGTCGCCGCGAAAGCGATTGATCACGAAGCCCTTGACCCGCGCCTGCTCGCTGGGCGAAAGCAGTTCGAGGGTGCCGACCAGGTGGGCGAAGACACCCCCGCGATTGATGTCGGCGACCAGGATCACCGGGCAGTCGACCGCCTCGGCGAAGCCCATGTTGGCGATGTCGCCGGCACGCAGGTTGATCTCGGCGGGCGAGCCCGCGCCCTCGACCATCACCACCGGGTAGTCGGCAGACAGGCGCTGGTGCGAGGCCAGCACCGCTTGCATGGCGATGGCCTTGTAGTCGTGATAGGCCACCGCGTTCATGCTGGTGACGGCACGGCCGTGGATGATCACCTGGGCGCCGGTATCGCTGTTGGGCTTGAGCAGCACCGGGTTCATGTCGGTATGCGGCGCCAGCCGGCAGGCCTGGGCCTGCACCGCCTGGGCGCGACCGATCTCGCCACCATCGGCAGTCACCGCGCTGTTGAGCGCCATGTTCTGCGGCTTGAACGGCACCACGCCGATGCCCTGGCGCAGCAGCCAACGGCACAGGGCGGTGACCAGCGTGCTCTTGCCGGCATCGGAGGTGGTGCCTTGCACCATGAGGGTGGTCATGCCGTTTCCTTGTGATAGTCAGCCAGGGCCTGGGCCAGGCGCTGTTCGTCCGTGGCGTTGGCGGGCAGGCCCAGGCGCACCGCCGCAGGCTGCTCGAACAGGCGCACGAGGATGCCGCGGCGGGCGAGAAAGTCATGCAGCTGCGCGGCGCGATCGCTGCGCACGTACTGGAACAGGTCACAGCCGCCGCTGGGCGCCAGGCCGTGAGTGCGAAGCAGGGCCGCCAGGCGTTGGCTGGCCTCGCGGCACCGTGCGATCTGCCGGGCATGGGCGGCCTGGTCGGCGAAACAGGTCTGGGCCAGCACCCGGGTCGGGCCGCTGACGGTCCACGGCCCGAGCAGTTCCGCCAGGCGCTGCAACAACGGCTGTTCGGCAACCACGCAGCCCAGCCGCACGCCGGCCAGGCCAAAGAACTTGCCGAACGAGCGCAGCACGATCAGCCCGGGGCGCTCGGCGCAGTCGATCACGCTGAGCGCGGGCGTGTTGTCCATGAATGCTTCGTCGACCAGCAGCCAGCCACCGCGTGCCGCCAGGCGCGCGTGCCAGGCCAGCAGGCGCGCGCGTGGCACGCAGCGGCCGGTGGGGTTGTTCGGGTTGACCAACACCAGTACATCGAGGCGGTCGAGCGCGGCGTCGACCTCGGCGTCATCGAGCTCGACCAGCGTGTGCCCGGCGCGTCGCCAGGCCTGGGTATGCTCGGCGTAACAGGGCGACAGCACGCCGACCCGGCTGCTCGGGCGCAGCGTCGGCAAGGCCTGGATCGCCGCCTGCGAGCCGGCCACCGGCAGCAGCTGGCGTGCGCCGTAATAGCGACGCGCCGCTTGTTCCAGGCCATCTTCGGTTTCCGGCAGACGGGCCCAGGCCTCGATGGGAATGGACGGGATCGGGTAAGGCCAGGGAGCGATGCCACTGGACAGGTCGAGCCAGTCTTCGCGAGCGATGCCGTACTGCCGCACCGCCCGTAGCAGGCGGCCTCCGTGCTCAAGCATAGAAGCAGCCTCCCAGGGCGATCAGCAGCAGCCACAGCCACACGCCGCGCTGCACCAGGCTCCAGCCGCGCTCGATGGCCTCGGCATCGGCCACCGGCCCCTCGCCCAGGCGGGGGCGCTCATGCAGCTCGCCGTGGTACACCGCAGGCCCTCCGAGCTCCACGGCCAAGGCACCGGCACCAGCAGCCATCACCGGCCCGGCATTGGGGCTGTCCCACAGCGGCGCCTGCCGGCGCCAGCAGGCCAGGGCCAGGCGCGTCTGGCCGAGCAGCGCGTAGGTCAAAGCCACCAGCCGTGCCGGAATGTAGTTAAGGACGTCGTCGATACGTGCCGCGCACCAGCCGAAGCGCTCGAAGCGCTCGTTGCGATAGCCCCACATGGCATCCAGGGTATTGCTCAGGCGGTACAGCACCACCCCCGGCGCCCCTGCCACGACGAACCAGAACAGCGCAGCGAACACCGCATCGCTGCCATTTTCCAGCACCGACTCGGTGGCCGCCCGGGCCACTGCGGGTTCGTCCAGCTCACGGGTCTCGCGGCTGACCAGATAGCCGACGCGCCGACGCGCCTCTTCCAGGTCGCCTTGGCGCAGGGCATTGGCCACCGGCAGCACATGCTCGCCCAGGCTGCGCAGGCCAAGGGCACAATACAGCGCCAGCACGTCCACCAGCCAACCGACATAGGGCAGCCAGGACAGGATCAGCGCCACCAGGGTCAACGGCACCACGGCCAGGAACCAGGCACTCACGCCATGGCTGCGCCAGCCACGGCCCCCGGCGTTCAGGCGCCGCTCCAGGTTCGACGCCAGGTTGCCGAAGCCCACCAGCGGGTGGCGTCGGCTCGGCTCGCCGAGCAGGGCATCCAGGGCCACGCCAGCCACGGTCAGCAAGGCCACGCTCATGGCTGCTCTCCCCAACGGTTCTCGAACAACATGTCGCCCAGGGGGCGCTCCTCGGCCCAGTGCTCCTGCACCAGCATGGGCGCATCGTAGAATTCATGTACCGGCCCCAGGCACAGCACCGCCACCGGCTTGGCCCCGGCGGGCATGCCCAGCAGTTCGGCCAGGGCCTGCGGGTCGAACAGCGACACCCAACCCATGCCCAGGCCCTCGGCACGGGCCGCCAGCCACAGGTTCTGGATGGCGCAGGCCAACGAGGCCAAGTCCATTTCAGGCAGGGTGCGGCGGCCGAAGATGTGCGCCTCGCGCTTGTCCATCAAGGCCGCTACCAGCACCTCGGCGCAATCATCGATACCTTCGACCTTGAGCTTCATGAACGCGTCGGAGCGCTCGCCCAGCGCCTCGGCCGTGCGCACACGCTCCTCCTCGACCAGCGCCTGGATACGCCCGCGCAGCGCGCGCTGGCTGATGCGAATGAAACGCCATGGCTGCATCAGGCCGACGCTCGGCGCCTGGTGCGCAGCCGCCAGCAGCCGCCCTAGCAGCTCGGGGGCCACCGTGCCGCCGGCGAAGTGGCGCATGTCACGGCGCTCACCGATGGCCCGGTAGACGGCTGCGCGCTCGGCAGCGCTGTACGCGTGATCATTCATGGTCGCAGCAGCGCCGCCGTCGCTTCAGGGTTGGAGGAGAAATAGAAATGCACGTACGAGGCGGTCATGCGCCCCTGGCGATATACCGCTTCGTTGCCACGCCCGCCATTGGGGCTCTGGCCGCGAGCGATCGGCTGCAGCTCGGTGCTGGTCAGCGAGTGGTGGTAGGTGTGGCCGCGCAAGGTGCCTTCCGGCAGTTCCACGGCTTGCAGGGCCAGGGCCGCCAGGCGCTTCTGCATGGTCGCCTCGCCCGGTAGCAGGCCAAGCAGTTCGGCGCGCTCGCCGGCCACGTCGGTCAGCGCCTCGAGCAGGTAGAGCATACCGCCGCACTCGGCGAGCAAGGGTTTGCCCGCCGCATGGTGGGCACGAATCGCCTCGTTCATCGGTGCGTTGGCGGCCAGCGCGTGATGGTGCAATTCAGGATAGCCGCCGGGCAGGTACAAGCTGTCCACCTGCGGCAGCTCGCGGTCGTGCAACGGCGAGAAGAACGCCAGTTGCGCGCCCAGCTGGCGCAGCAGGTCGAGGTTGGCGCCATAGGTGAAGGCGAACGCCTCGTCCCGCGCCACGCCGATACGGACGCCAGCCAGCGCAGCGGCGCGCGCCTGCGGCTGTGGCTCGGCAAAAGCCACGGGCGGCGGCAAAGCGGCATCGCAACTGGCGCCCAAGGCTTCGGCAGCGGCGTCCAGGCGCGCATCCAGGTCATTCAGCTCGCTGGCCTGGACCAGGCCCAGGTGACGGCTGGGCAGCTCGATGCCGCGCTCGCGCGACAGCCCGCCGTACCAGCGCAGGCCCTCGGTCAGGCTGCCTTCGAGCAATTGCGCGTGGCGCAGGCTGCCGACTCGGTTGGCCAGCACCCCGGCGAACGGCAGGTCGGCCTGGTAGCGCGCCAAGCCCAAGGCCAGGGCGCCGAACGTCTGGGCCATGGCCGTGCCGTCGATCACCGCCAGCACCGGCACACCGAAATGGCGCGCCAGGTCGGCGCTGGAGGGCGTGCCGTCGAACAGCCCCATGACCCCTTCGATGAGGATCAGCTCGGCATCACCCGCCGCGTCCCACAACAGGCGGCGGCTTTCCTCGGCGCCGATCATCCACAGGTCGAGCTGGTACACCGGCGCGCCGCTGGCGCGCTCGAGAATCATCGGGTCGAGAAAATCGGGCCCGCACTTGAACACGCGAACCTTGCGCCCGAGATTGCGGTGCAGACGGGCCAGGGCCGCAGTGACGGTGGTCTTGCCTTGGCCGGAGGCCGGTGCCGCGATCAACACAGCCGGGCAGTGGCGCGTTCGGCTCACAGTTCGACGCCCTTCTGCGCGCGAATACCGGCCTGGAAGGCGTGCTTGAGCATGCCCATCTCGGTCACGGTGTCGGCCATCTCGATCATTTCCGGCTTGGCGGCGCGACCGGTGACGATCACGTGCTGCATCGGCGGGCGCGCCTGGATATCGGCAAGCACCTGGTCGAGGTCCAGGTAGCCATGCTTGAGGGCGATGTTCAGCTCGTCGAGCACCACGAACTGCACCGACGGGTCCTGCAGCAGTTGCCGCGATACCGCCCAGGCCGCTTCGGCGGCGGCGATGTCGCGCTGGCGGTCCTGGGTTTCCCAGGTGAAGCCTTCGCCCATCACGTGGTAGCGCACCTGTTCGGGGAAGCGCCGGAAGAACAGCTCCTCGCCGGTGCTGTTGCGGCCCTTGATGAACTGCACCACACCGCACTGCATGCCGTGGCCGAGGGCCCGGGCGAGCATGCCGAAGGCCGAGCTGCTCTTGCCCTTGCCGTTGCCGGTGAGCACCAGCAGCAGGCCGCATTCGTTGGGGGAGTTGGCGATGCGCTCGTCGATGATCGCCTTCTTGCGCTGCATGCGCGCCAGGTGGCGTTCGTCGCGTTCGGGGGTTTCGCTCATCAGGGGGTTCTCCGCAGGCTGGCGCCACGCGAAGAAGCGGCGACAGGTCGATGGACAGGCAGACGGAGAACGCGCAGGAGCCGCGGCCAAGGGCCACGGTGCACCGCGCATCACCCTCCGTGATGCCGTTGGCAGTGACAGGCCGGTCTCCGGGCTCGTGAGTGGGCCTGGGCCCAAGCCTGCGCGCCTTCCCGGGCAATTTCACCCAGTGGCCATGCGCGGCTGCGATCTCACCTACCGTTGCGGGGGCAGCGCCGGAATCGCGCCATGCTGGCGCCCACCGGCTTCCCAGTTTCACCCTGCCCAGTCAAGGCTGGCAGGGCACCTGAAACACGCCGCGAAGGTTAGAGGGTTGCACCCTGAGCGTCAATCGAACCCGGCCGGATCCGGCTCAGACTACGGGTTTTGCGCCAGGTGCCCCGACGGGATCACCCGCTTGGCCTGCAGATAGGCCTTGGCCCAGTAGCTGTTGGACAGGTAGTCCAGGCGTACCGTGCCGCCGGAGGACGGCGCATGGACGAAGCGCCCCTCCCCCACGTAGATACCGGCATGGCTGACCTGGGAACCGCCATTGGTGGCGAAGAACACCAGGTCACCGGATTGCAGCGAGTTGATCGCCACGCTCGGCGCACGCATGACGATCATGTCACGGGTGGTGCGTGGCAGGCTGATACCGGCGGCATCGCGGTACACGTAGCCGATCAGGCCACTGCAGTCGAAGCCCGAGTCCGGCGTATTGCCACCCCAGCGATAGGGCGTGCCGACCAGGCCGATGGCCCGTATCAGCACGTCATCGGCCACCGGCGAGGTGTCGGCCGGGGCATAGGTGACCTGCGGCTGAACCACCGGCGGCGGTGCCGGGGCACGGCTGGAACAGGCGGCAAGCAAAGCCGCCAGGGAAAGAAATGCAAAGCGCGCCATCATCGCCATGGCCAGAACATCCTGTCTGAGACCGAACGGCCGCAGCCGAAAAGAGTTGAGAATTTAGATTAGACGCTTTCTGTAAATGCGCACGGCGGCGAGCTTTTTTTCAAAAGCACCGCCGCCGCGAGAGGATATATCAATTTGATATCAGTTGCGCGCGATATTGGTCGGCGCCATGGCCAGGGCACGCTTGGCCTCGATGAACGTCTTGCTCCAGTAGCGATCACCGAGGTTGTCGATGCGCACGCCACCGCTGCGGCGGCTGCTGGAGTGGATGAACTGGTTGTCACCCAGGTAGATGCCTGCATGGCTGACGCGGCCACGACCATTGGTGCTGAAGAACAGCAGGTCGCCTGGCTTGAGCTTGTTGCGGGCGACTTTCGGGGCATCGACGTTGATCATTTCACGGGTCGAGCGCGGCAGGGTCATGCCGGCCTCTTCACGGAACAGGTAGCCGATGAAACCGCTGCAGTCGAAGCCGGACTTCTCCGAGGTGCCGCCAAAGCGGTAGCGGGTGCCGATCAACGACATGCCGCGCTCGAGAATGCTGTCGGCCAGGGCCGGCAACTGGTAGGGCTTGCTGCTGGAAAATGCCTGAAGGTCATCTTCAGTGGCCACTTCCTCTTCGCCGAACACCGACGAAGCAGGCGTGGGAGCCTTGGTGGCCGATTGCGCGGCGACCGAAGGGTGATCCTCTGCTTGCGAAACCGGGCCCTGGGAGGCGCAGCCGAACAGCAGGGTCACGAGTGCGAGTGGCACGAGGGGTGCGAAGCGCTTGAGCATGGGCACGACCGTGTCTTAATCCTTTAGAAGGGTGCGACTATGCCTTCTATCAGGATCATTTGCAAATTTTATCGAAAAAGATGTGACTTTTCCTGTTTGCGGCTGCAGCCCAGGTTTTACGGGGCCTACCAGCCGAGTGTTTCCTTGAGGAAGGGGATGGTGAGCTTGCGTTGCGCCTGCAGCGAAGCCTGGTCGAGGCGCTCGAGCAGATCGAACAACGCGCTCATGCTGCGCGTGCCCCGGGTGAGGATGAAATGCCCGACCTCGTCGGTCAGGTGCAGGCCGCGGCGCGAGGCGCGCAACTGCAGGGCGCGCAGCTTGTCTTCATCGGACATTCCGCGCATCTGGAAGATCAGTGCCAAGGTAAGCCGCGACTTGAGGTCGGCGAGCTTGATCGGCAGTTCGCGTGGCGAGCTGGACGCGGCCAGCAGCAAGCGTCGACCACTGTCGCGCAAGCGGTTGAACAGGTGGAACATGGCCTCTTCCCAATCGGCCTTGCCGGCGATGACATGCAGGTCGTCGATGCACACCAATTCGTATTGCTCGAGGTGGTCGAGCAGTTCGACGCCGCGGTCGAGCAGTTGCGCCAGGGGCAGGTAGACGGCAGGCTCGCCCAGTTGCTGGAAACGGTGGGTAGCGGCTTGCAACAGGTGGGTACGCCCGACCCCCTGCTTGCCCCACAGGTAGATCAGGCTTTCGGTCCAGCCGGCGTCAGCCTCGCATAACCGCTCGACATAGCCCAACGCCGCGGCATTGGCGCCCGGATAATAGTTGATGAAGGTGGCGTCATCGCGTAGACGCACACCCAGGGGCAACTGGATCGGTTTCATGCTGACGGGCGGCCTGGAGGACCCTTTCTAAACAGTGTGCAAAGTCTATACCGGCAACGCGACAGGCACAATCGCGCAGGCACAGAGCTCAAATAAAATCAACGAGTTGCGCCACTGCGGCGGGTATTTTTGGAGACCGGCGGCATGTCGGCGGGCCTGGAGTTTTGTTATTCCCCACTAATCCGTGAGGAACCTAAAGCTCTGGGTCGACATCCCCACCATACATATCCGACTCCTTGTACAAGTCGTGCACATGGCGCAGCAGCACCATGATCACCGCCGCCACCGGCAAGGCCAGCAACACCCCGGTGAAACCGAACAACTCACCACCGGCGAGGATCGCGAAGATCACCGCCACTGGGTGCAGGCCGATGCGGTCACCCACCAGCAAGGGCGTCAGCACCATGCCTTCGAGCGCCTGGCCGACCATGAACACCGCGACGATGCCCAGCAACGGGTAGAGGTCGCCGCCAAACTGGAACAGGCCGGCCAGCAGCGCCGCCCCGATGCCGATGATGAACCCCATGTACGGCACGATGGCGGCCAGGCCGGCGAGCATACCGATCAACAGCCCCAGCTCCAGGCCCACCAGCATCAAGCCGGCGGAATAGATGAAGCCCAAGGCGACCATCACCAGCAACTGGCCCCGCACGAAGGCCCCCAGCACTTCATGGCACTCCCCTGCCAGGCCCACCACCTGCGACTCACGCTGGCGAGGCAGCAGGCTGCGCAGCTTGGCCATCATCAGGTCCCAGTCACGCAGCAGGTAGAACCCCACCACCGGAATCAGCACCAGGTTCGCCAGCCAGGCCATCAGGGCCAGGCTCGAGGCGGTGGCGTGCGATAGCAGCATGCCGACGATGTCGGTGGTCTGGCCCATGTGCGCGCCGATGGCGGCCTTGATCTTGTCGAACTTCCAGAAGCCATCGGCAAGGCCCAGGCGCACCTGCACCCAGGGCAGCGCGACATGCTGCAGCCAGTCGAGCATCTGCGGAGCCAGCTCGTACAGGCGCACCAGCTGCTTGGCCAGCATGGGGATCAGGATCAGCAGCAAGGCCAGCAGTATCAAGGTGAACAGGCCAAACACCACGACCACGCCCCAGGTGCGCGACAGGCCCAGGCGCTCCAGGCGGTCGACCAGCGGGTCGGCCAGGTAGGCCAGCAGGATGCCGACCAGAAACGGTGAAAGGATGTTGTGCAGGCTATACAGCAGCACGGCGAGCAGCAGGGCAACGCCCAGCCAGATCCAGCGACGGGTGTCCATCATCTGCATCACCCCTTACCAGCGAAAACGCAGGCCGTCGAACGGCTTGGGCGCAGCTGGCGGCGGTGCGCTGCCGGGGGCTGGCGTGACACTCGGCTGGCTGGTCGGCGCTGGCGTTGGTGCCGACGACTCGGGCGCGACCTCTTGCAGCTTGGCCAGGCTCAACTGCGCTCGCAGCTGCTCGCGGTTGGCGGTCACGGCGTAGGTCAGGGTATCGCCCTCGGCCATCTGCAGGCGTGGACCATAGGGTTCGAGCACGCGGCCCAGTTCGGCATAGCGCTGCAGGTTGGCGCCCTGGAACTGCACTTGCAAGGCGTCGCTGGCACCAGGCTTGGTCACATAGCGAGGCGCCAGGCGGCTGCTCACTGCCAGCATCACGGCATCGGCCAGGGCCGCCTGGTCAGTGCCTTCGGCCGTGCCCTGTTCACGTTGATCGCCCAACCACAACTGCCACTTGCCCTGCCATTTGCCGTCGGTCTCATGGGCATGCACGGCCAGCAAGGCATCGGCGGCGTAACGCTCGGATGCGCTGCGCAGCGGCCCCGCATCGCTGCTTTCGAGCTGTCCGGCGTTGGCCACCAGTTGCTCCTGCAGGTCGGCCAGCGGCAGGCGCAACGGCAACCCACGGTGCTGGGCGGCGCGGCGCAGCGGTTCGGCGCTGGCCTGGCCGTCGCCGACCAGGCTGCTGCCATCGACATTGTCGTTTAGCCACCAAGCCACGATCGAAGGCCGATTGCTGCCCCACAGAGCAAGACCCGCCTTGCGCAAGGCGCGCTCGGTGCTGCCTGGGTCGAACTCCACCACCACCGACTCCGGCGGCCCAGCCTCGGTGCCGACCTGGTTGATGATCTGCTGTGGATCCTTGCGCAGTTCGGCCAGCGCTGGGCTCTGCGCTGCCTTAGGGTCGCCGGTCAGGCGCAGCACCAGGGTTTCCAGGGCCTTGCCGGTGGCCTGGGTGCGCGCCTCGGCACCTTGGCCTTCGAGAGGTTCATGCACCTGGTAAAGCCCGGAAACGGTTGCGGCTTGCGTGGCGACGCTGGCCAGGGCGAGGCATACAGCTACCGAAAAGTTGAGAAAACGCATGGAGGATTCCTGTCCGGATGACCAATGGCACGGGGCCCGTCGTGCTGGCTGTGACCGCCGCCAAGGCGAAACGCTCCCCGCTGGCGGCCATTTCGTGCCGCAGCCTTTCCTATACCTTATACAGCGACCCGGGCGGCAACCAGTCGCAGCCCCGCAAAGGTGCTTTTTTCATGCTTTCCTGGCCTGCCCGTCGGCCTGAGGATGGCCGCTGCACGGCAACCCTGATAAAATCGCGCGCCTTCGCAGACCTCTGACGTTTCAGGCAGCCGCCGCTGCAAAGCCGGCCTTGGCCGTCACGGTCGTTTTTAGAATCCCTCCCTCCTAAAGGCCTGGATCAATGAGCAAGCAACCCTCCCTGAGCTACAAGGACGCCGGTGTAGACATCGACGCCGGCGAAGCACTGGTCGAACGCATCAAGGGCGTCGCCAAGCGCACCGCACGCCCTGAAGTCATGGGTGGCCTGGGCGGCTTCGGCGCCCTCTGCGAGATCCCGGCCGGCTACAAGCAGCCGGTGCTGGTCTCCGGCACCGACGGCGTCGGCACCAAGCTGCGCCTGGCGCTAAACCTGAACAAGCACGACAGCATCGGCCAGGACCTGGTCGCCATGTGCGTCAACGACCTGGTGGTGTGTGGCGCCGAGCCGCTGTTCTTCCTCGACTACTACGCCACCGGCAAGCTCAACGTCGACGTGGCCGCCACCGTGGTCACCGGCATCGGCGCCGGTTGCGAACTGGCCGGCTGCTCGCTGGTCGGTGGTGAAACCGCCGAAATGCCTGGCATGTACGAAGGCGAAGACTACGACCTGGCCGGCTTCTGCGTTGGCGTGGTGGAAAAGGCCGAGATCATCGACGGCTCCAAGGTTGCCACCGGCGACGCGCTGATCGCTCTGCCGTCCTCTGGCCCGCACTCCAACGGCTACTCGCTGATCCGCAAGATCCTCGAAGTATCGGCCACCGATATCGAGAACACCCAGTTGGGCGGCAAGCCGCTGACCGACCTGCTGATGGCCCCGACCCGCATCTACGTCAAGCCACTGCTGCAACTGATCAAGAACACCGGCGCGGTCAAGGCCATGGCCCACATCACCGGTGGCGGCCTGCTGGACAACATCCCGCGCGTGCTGCCGAAAAACGCCCAGGCCGTGGTCGACGTGGCCAGCTGGCAGCGCCCGGCGGTGTTCGATTTCCTGCAGGAAAAAGGCAACGTCGACGAGCACGAAATGCACCGTGTGCTGAACTGCGGCGTCGGCATGGTCATCTGCGTCGCCCAGGACCAGGTCGAAGCCGCCCTGAACGAGCTGCGCGCCGCCGGTGAACAGCCATGGGTCATCGGCCACATCGCCGAGGCCGCCGAAGGTGCAGCCCAGGTCGTGCTGAACAACCTCAAGGCACACTGATGCCGAGCACGCCCTGCAACGTGGTGGTACTGCTGTCGGGTTCCGGCAGCAACCTGCAAGCCCTGATCGACAGCAGCCGTGCCGAGGACAGCCCGGTACGCATCCGCGCAGTGGTGTCCAACCGCGCCGACGCCTATGGCCTGCAACGGGCCGCTGCCGCCGGCATCGACACGCTGGTGCTCGATCACGCCGGGTTCGACGGCCGTGAAGCCTTCGATGCCGCGCTGATGGCGCGCATCGATGCCTTCGCCCCGGACCTGGTGGTGCTGGCCGGCTTCATGCGCATCCTCAGTGGCGCCTTCGTGCGCCACTACCAGGGCCGCCTGCTCAACATCCACCCTTCCCTGCTGCCCAAGTACAAAGGCCTGCACACGCACCGCCGGGCCTTGGAGGCAGGCGACACCGAGCATGGCTGCAGCGTACACTTCGTCACCGAGGAACTCGATGGCGGGCCATTGGTCGTACAGGCTGTGGTTGCGGTGGCGCCGGACGATACTGCAGACAGCCTGGCGCAACGGGTTCACCACCAGGAACACCAGATCTACCCGCTGGCGGTGCACTGGTTTGCCCAAGGGCGCTTGCGCCTGGGCGAACAGGGTGCGTTACTGGATGGCCAGCCGCTGGCGGCCAGCGGTCACTTGATTCGACCCTAGGAGAATTTATGCGTCGTGCCCTGCTCTTGGCTCTCGCCGTGCTAGCCCTGCCCCTCCAGGCAGCTGAACTGAAGCCTTTCTCGGCCAGCTACACCGCCGACTGGAAGCAGCTGCCCATGAGCGGTACTGCCGAGCGCAGCCTGGTCAAGAATGCCAACGGTACCTGGGACCTTAACTTCAAGGCCTCCATGATGATCGCCAGCCTGACCGAGCAAAGCACCCTGCGCATGGACAACGACACCCTGCTGCCGCAGAAGTACCACTTCGAGCGTGGCGGCCTGGGCAAGGCCAAGAAGGTCGACCTGGATTTCGACTGGTCGAGCAAGAAGGTCACCGGCAAGGACCGTGGCGATGCCATCAACCTGCCGCTCAACCGCGGCGTGCTGGACAAGTCCTCCTACCAGCTGGCCTTGCAGCATGACGTGGCCGCAGGCAAGAAGAGCATGACCTATCAGGTAGTCGATGGTGACGAGATCGACACCTACGACTTCCGCGTGCTCGGTACCGAAAAAGTCACCACCAAGACCGGCCAGGTCGATGCAGTCAAGGTCGAGCGCGTGCGCGACCCGAGCCAGAGCAAGCGCATCACCGAGCTGTGGTTCGCCAAGGATTGGGACTACCTGCTGGTGCAACTGCGCCAGGTCGAGACCGACGGCAAGGAATACGTGATCGTGCTGCAGGATGGCACGGTCGATGGCAAGTCGGTGAAAGGCAACTGATCCGCGCCAGTACCACACAAGCCCCGCCTAGTGCGGGGCTTTTTGATGGGCTCGGCTTGATGGATGCAGTGCGGCTGATATCGAGCGCCGCCCGCGCGGCGCATCGCGAGCGTTCGCTCGCTCCTACGTTTGTTTCGGGCCAATGATGCCTGTGGGATCTGCGCGCGTACGCGGTTTATGCACCACAACAACCCTCAACCCAAGCCCTTCATGAAACTTGTTTAATGGGCGTTTTATTTACTTAGCCTGCTAACAAACTCTATAAAGGGGTTGTGCGACACAGTGTCGCAGCCAACTCAAGAAGTGGAGTTTACCGATGACTGTCCAAGTAACCGAACGCGACGAATCGAAAATGTCCCACGAAGGCCTGGCCGCTGGCGTGCGGATCTGGGATGTGCATCAACAGGGCGAATTGGTGGGAATGTTCCACACTGAGCACGAAGCCCACCTGTACCGTGTAGAGCTTGAAGAACTGGAAAGCCAGCGCGCCTCGCAATGACCCAGAGCAACCAGCAAAAACCCCGCCTAGGCGGGGTTTTTCAGGTTTACCACATCAGATCGTCCGGGATCTTGTAAGCCGCGTACGGATCGTCCTCGTCGGCTTCCTCGACATGGGTGTTGAGCAGCAGGATGCGATTGGGGTCGCGCTCCTGGATCTTTACCGCGGCCTCGCGCGGAATCACCTCATAGCCCCCGCCGAACGACACGATGGCCAGCGAGCCGTTGCTCAGCTTGCTGCGCATGAGGGCGTTGACGGCGATGCGCTTGACCTTCTTGTCATCGACGAAGTTGTAGTAATCCTCGGTGGTGAGCTTGGGCAGCCGGGTCGCTTCGATCAGCTGCTTGATCTGCGCGGCACGGGCCTTCTGCTCGGCCTTCTCCTGCTGTTGGCGATTCAACTCCTGGTCGCGCTTGGCCTTGTCGGCCATGGCTTCCTTGGCCAGGCGCTGCTGGCTGTCGTCCACCTCGACCTGGCCTTTGTGCTCCAGGCGTTTCTGTTTCTTCTCGGCCTTGTTGGCCTGGGAAACCTGTTTCTGGTTGACCAGACCGGCTTTGAGCAATTGGTCGCGAAGGGAAAGGCTCATTTTTTCACTCACTTATGCATCAGCTCAGCCGCAGCTGGGCAGGTTCTTTTCCTGACGCTTGGCTTCCCCCCAAAGGGCATCCAGTTCGTCAAGGTTACAATCTTCGATCGGCCGACCACTGTCGCGCAATGCCTGTTCGATGAAGCGAAAGCGTCGTTCGAACTTGCGATTGGCCCGGCGCAGGGCATTTTCCGGATCGTGCCTGAGGTGACGGGCCAGGTTGACGGTGGCGAACAGCAAGTCGCCGAGTTCGTCTTCCAAGGCGTCGCTGTCGCCATCGGCCATGGCCTGCAGGACCTCGTCGAGTTCCTCGCGCACCTTGTCCAGCACCGGCAGGGCCTCGGGCCAGTCGAAACCGACCGTGGCCGCGCGCTTCTGCAGCTTGGCCGCCCGTGACAACGCAGGCAAGGCGGCTGGCACGTCGTCGAGCAGCGACAGTTGCTCGGGGGCGCTTTTCTCGGCACGTTCCTCGGCCTTGATCTCTTCCCAGCGCGACTTGACCTGGGCCTCGCTCAGGCTGGGGGTGTCCAGCGGCGCGTAGAGGTCACCGGTGGGGAATACGTGGGGATGGCGGCGGATCAGTTTGCGGGTGATGCCATCGACCACGCCGTCGAACTCGAAGCGCCCTTCTTCCCGGGCCAGCTGGCTGTAGTAGACCACCTGGAACAGCAGGTCGCCGAGCTCGCCCTGCAAGTGCTCGAAGTCACCGCGCTCGATGGTGTCGGCCACCTCGTAGGCCTCTTCGAGGGTGTGCGGGACGATGCTCGCGTAGTTCTGCTTCAGGTCCCAGGGGCAGCCATGCTGCGGGTCGCGCAGGCGAGCCATGAGGTGCAGCAGGTCTTCTAGGGTGTAGGTCATTCAGGCAGGTCCTTTGGCGGCGTCTGCTTCGCGGGTAAACCCGCTCCTACAGGGGTTTGTAGGAGCGGGTTTACCCGCGAAGAGGGAAGCGCGTTCTCAAGGGGTTCGATTACGCCGCGTCTCGATGATGTTCGGCAACTGCGAGATCCGCCCCAGCAAACGCCCGAGGGCATCCAGGCCAGGAATCTCGATGGTCAGCGACATCAGCGCGGTGTTGTCTTCCTTGTTCGAGCGGGTATTGACCGCCAGCACGTTGATCTTCTCGTTGAGCAGCACCTGCGACACGTCGCGCAGCAGCCCCGGGCGGTCGTAGGCACGAATGACGATGTCGACCGGGTAGGTCTGCACCGGTATCGGCCCCCAGCTCACCTGGATCATCCGCTCCGGCTCGCGCCCGGCCAGCTGCAGCACCGAAGCACAGTCCTGGCGGTGGATGCTGACGCCACGGCCCTGGGTGATGTAGCCGACGATGGCATCGCCCGGCAACGGCTGGCAGCAGCCGGCCATCTGCGTGAGCAGGTTGCCGACCCCCTGGATCTGGATGTCGCCCCGCTTGCCGCTGCGCATGCCGGTGGGCTTGCGCAACGGCAGTTCGATCTGCTCGATGCGCTCGGGCTCAAGCAGTTGCTGGGCGGCGTTGACCAGGTGCGCCAGGCGCAGATCGCCGGCCCCAAGGGCGGCGAACATGTCTTCGGCGGTCTTGACGTTGGTCTTTTCCGCCAGCCGCTCGAAGTCGACCTGGGGCAGGCCCAGGCGGCTGAGTTCGCGCTCGAGCAAGGTCTTGCCGGCGGCGACGTTCTGGTCGCGGGCCTGCAGCTTGAACCAGTGGACGATCTTGGCCCGGGCCCGCGAGGTGGTCACGTAGCCGAGGTTGGAGTTCAGCCAGTCGCGGCTCGGGTTGCCGTGCTTGCTGGTGATGATCTCCACCTGCTCGCCGGTCTGCAGGCTGTAGTTCAACGGCACGATGCGCCCGTTGATCTTGGCGCCACGGCAGTTGTGGCCGATCTCGGTGTGCACGCGGTAGGCGAAGTCCAGCGGCGTGGCGCCCTTGGGCAGGTCGATGGCGTGGCCGTCGGGGGTGAACACGTAAACCCGGTCGGGCTCGATATCGACCCGCAGCTGTTCGGCCAGGCCACCGATGTCGCCCAGCTCTTCGTGCCATTCGAGCACCTGGCGCAGCCAGGAGATCTTCTCTTCGTAGTGGTTGGAGCTGGACTTGACGTCGGTGCCCTTGTAGCGCCAGTGGGCGCAGACGCCAAGCTCGGCCTCCTCGTGCATGCCGTGGGTACGGATCTGCACTTCCAGCACCTTGCCCTCGGGGCCGATCACTGCGGTGTGCAGCGAGCGGTAGCCGTTTTCCTTGGGGTTGGCGATGTAGTCGTCGAATTCCTTGGGAATGTGCCGCCACAGGGTATGCACGATGCCCAGCGCGGTGTAGCAGTCGCGCACTTCCGGCACCAGCACGCGCACCGCACGCACGTCGTAGATCTGGCTGAATTCCAGGCCCTTGCGCTGCATCTTGCGCCAGATCGAATAGATGTGTTTCGCCCGGCCACTGATATCGGCCTTGACGCCGGTGGCCAGCAGTTCGTTCTGCAACTGGTTCATCACGTCGCTGATGAACCGCTCGCGGTCCAGCCGGCGCTCGTGCAGGAGCTTGGCGATCTGCTTGTACTGATCGGGCTCGAGGTAGCGGAAGGACAGGTCTTCCAGCTCCCACTTGATGTGGCCGATGCCCAGGCGGTGGGCCAGCGGCGCATAGATGTCGAACACCTCGCGCGCCACGCGCAGGCGCTTTTCGTCATCGGCGGCCTTCACCGCACGGATCGCGCAGGTTCGCTCGGCCAGCTTGATCAACGCCACGCGAACGTCGTCGACCATCGCCACGAGCATCTTGCGCAGGTTCTCGACCTGCGCCTGGGAACCCAGCACCAGCGACTGGCGCGGGCTGAGGCTGGCACTGATGGCCGCCATGCGCAGCACGCCGTCGATCAGCTTGGAGACCACCGGGCCGAAGCGCTGGCCGACCTCGGCCAGGGTCACCTTGCCTTCGCGCACCGAGCGGTAGATCACCGCCGCGACCAGCGAGTCCTGGTCGAGCTTCAGGTCGGCGAGGATTTCCGCTATTTCCAGGCCCGCCTGGAAGCTGGACGTACCGTCGGCCCAAGAATGCTTGGCCGGGTTGCCCTTTTTCTCGATTTCCTGGGCGAACTCGCAGGCCTCTTTCAGCGCCAGCCGGTCCAAGGCCGAATCGACGCTCACCACATGATCCAGCCATGCTTCGAGATTGATACTGCCGTCGGTGTTGACCGGCTGGTGCACTCTCACCTGTACCATCTTTGCTTTACCTTTCCATACAGCGCACCACACGGGTGCGCTGGCGATCACCGTGTGGCTTCCAATCCCTGGAAGCCGCACCAAGGGGCCAGACTGCTAGCCCGCTTCGAATAACGCCATGGCCTCGACATGCGCCGTCTGAGGAAACATGTCGAGAATCCCGGCCCTTTTTAACCGATACCCCTGGGCGACCAGTACCTGGGTGTCCCGTGCCAGCGTGGCCGGATTGCACGAGACATAGACCAGACGCTTGGCCTTGAGGCGAGCGATGCCTTGCACCACCTCGAAAGCACCGTCGCGCGGTGGATCCAAGAGTACCGCAGAAAAGCCCTCGGCGGCCCATCCGGCGCCAGCCAAAGGCTGCGATAAATCGGCCTGAAAAAACGCAGCATTATGCACTGCGTTGTTCCGGGCATTGGCCGCGGCCCTGTCGACCATGGCCTGTACACCTTCTACCGCCACCACTTCGCGGGCCTGCCGGGCCAGCGGCAGGGCGAAATTGCCCAGCCCGCAGAACAGGTCCAGAACCCGCTCGTCGGCCTGCGGCGCGAGCCAGGCCAAGGCCTGCTCGATCATCGCCGTGTTGACCTGGGCGTTGACCTGGACGAAGTCGCCCGGACGCCACGCCAGCTCCAGTTGCCACGGTGCCAGGGCAAACCCCAGCCTGGCGTCGGCATCCAGCGGATGCGGCTCGCCATCCCCCTGCAGCCACAACTGCGCGCCTGCTTCATCGCAGAAGGCGCGCAGGCGTGCCAAGTCGTCGTCTGGCAACGCGGCTACGTGCCGTACCAGTACCGCCTCGGCGGTGCCGCTGAACAATTCCACATGGCCGATGGCCTGGGGCTTGCTCAACGAGCGCAACGCGGTCGGCAAATGACGAAGAATAGATTGCAAAGGCTGTACCAGCACGGCGCAGTCATCAATGGCGACAATTTCCTGGCTGGCTTCGGCACGGAAACCCACTTCCAGTTGCCGCGCCTTGACGTCCCAGCGCACCGCAACCCGCGCCCGCCGACGGTAACCGAATTCCGGCCCGCTCAGCGGCGCCGCCCACTCCTCGGGCTGCACGCCGGCGACCCGCTGCAATTGTTCGGCCAGGGTGCGCTGCTTCAGCGCCAACTGGGCCTCGTGGGGCAGGTGCTGCAGGTTGCAGCCACCGCAGCGCTGGTAGAACCGGCACGGTGCCTCGCGGCGTTCCGGGCTGGCTTGCAGCACGCGCTCCAGGCGCGCCTCGACCACCTTGCCACGGGCGTTGAGCACGCGCGCCTCGACGGCCTCGCCGGCAAGCGCACCGCTGACGAACCAGGTACGGCCGTCATGGAAGGCGATGCCACGGCCGTCACCGGCCAGGCGCTCGATATCCAGGTGCTGCTTCTTGCCCACGGGGACCTGGGGCGTTCGATTGCCACCGGCCGGCTGGAAGCGCAGGCCGCTGTTGGGTTTCTTTCTGGACATTTAGCTCGGGTCGAACAGGCCGGAGGACAGGTAACGGTCGCCACGGTCGCAGATGATCGCGACCATCACGGCGTTTTCCACTTCGCGCGACAGGCGCAGCATGCCGGCCACGGCCCCCCCGGACGAGACGCCGCAGAAGATGCCTTCTTCACGGGCCAGGCGGCGCGTGGTGTCCTCGGCCTCCTGCTGGGACATGTCCAGCACACGGTCGACGCGGGTGGCGTCGAAGATCTTCGGCAGGTACTCATGGGGCCAGCGGCGGATGCCTGGGATGGCCGAGCCTTCCATCGGCTGCAGGCCAACGATCTGCACACCGGGGTTCTGCTCCTTGAGGTACTGCGAGCAGCCCATGATGGTGCCGGTGGTGCCCATGGAACTGACGAAATGGGTGATGGTGCCTTGGGTCTGCTGCCAGATCTCCGGGCCGGTGCTGGTGTAGTGGGCGATCGGGTTGTCGCCGTTGGCGAACTGGTCGAGCACCACGCCACGGCCTTCGGCCTGCAGCTTGTCGGCCAGGTCACGGGCGCCTTCCATGCCCTCCTCGCGGGTCACCAGAATCAGCTCGGCGCCGTAGGCGGTCATCGCCGCCTTGCGCTCGGCCGTGGAGTTGTCGGGCATGATCAGGATCATCTTGTAGCCCTTGATCGCCGCCGCCATCGCCAGGGCGATACCGGTATTGCCGGAAGTGGCTTCGATCAGGGTGTCGCCGGGCTTGATCTGGCCACGCAGTTCGGCGCGGGTGATCATCGACAGCGCCGGGCGGTCCTTCACCGAACCGGCGGGATTGTTACCTTCGAGCTTGAGCAGGAGGGTATTGCTGGTGTCGCCAGCGAGACGCTGCAGGCGAACCAGGGGCGTATTGCCGACGCAATCGGCGATGGTTGGGTACTGCAAGGTCATGGCGTGCTTCACAATCCGGACGGCAGGGGCGCCTATCATACCGGCAAACCCCTCGCCGCCATATCACGCAATCTGTGGTTGCTATAGCTACAAGCTATAAGAGTGCGTTTTGGGCAGCTGGGCCGGCGATGGGGCCGATGCCATCACTGCATGAACCGGCAGGCGCATGCACAACCGCAAGCCCCGCTTGCCATTCTCCGCCCAAAGCGTTCCACCCTGACGCTGGATGGCGCTGCGGGCGATGCTCAACCCCAGGCCGAAGCCGCCGTCCCCGGGCCGTGAGCCATCGAGTCGGGAAAACGGCGCGAAGATCCGCTCCAGGTCTTCCTCGGCCACGCCGCCGCCTTCATCCTCCAGCCACAGGCGCCAATAGCCACCCTCGCGCTGGCCGCCCAGGCGCACCAGGCCACCTTCCGGCGAATGACGAATGGCGTTGCGCAGCATGTTTTCCACGGCCTGGGCCAGGTGGTTGAGGTTGCCCTTCACCCAGCAGTTGGCCGGCAACTCGCAGCGCAGCCGTGAAGGCGACCAACCGCTTTCGTAGCTGGCATCCTCGGCCAGCAGGTCCCACAGCGCCTGTACCTGGATCGGTTCGAGGTTCATCGGAGCGCGCTCGGCGTCCTGCCAGGCCAACTGCAAGGTGCCTTCGACCAACTGCTGCATGCAATCGACTTCGCGGCCCAGGCGTTCGCGCAGGCGCTGCAGGTCGGTTTCCCCGTCGCAGGCCACGCGCAAGCGGCTCAGCGGGGTGCGCATCTCATGGGACAGGTCGCGCAGCAATTGCTGCTGCATCGCCACCGTGCCCTGCAGGCGCTCGGCCATCTGGTCGAAGGCTCGGGCCAGCTCGCCAAGTTCGTCGTGACGGGCGGTGGTCCGTGCATCGAGGCGCGCCGACAGCTGGTCGGCGCGCCAGGCGTTGGCCTGCTCGCGCAACTGGTTGAGCGGAACGATCAGCATGCGGTACAGCCCCACGCACCACAGCAGGGTGAACAGCCCCGGAATGACACCGTTGGTGATGACCTGCCAGAACATCCGATACTGCCCCGGGTTCAGGCGCTGGGGCAGTTCCATGACCAGCATGCCCTGCTCCGGGGCCTGGGGAAACGGCAAGCGCAACCAGGGCTGGTCGACGCTGCGCCGGCTCATGGGCCAGTCGGCACCACGCAGGCGGGTCAGGCGCTGCATGATCTGCGGGCCGAGGATGGCGCTGTCGAGCGGCTGCAGTTGCGTGTCCAGCACGCCGATCCAGCCTCGTTCGCGCTGCCGCATGTCGGCCACCCAGCGGTCCAGCCCCGCCCGCCCGCCACTGCGCCAAGCCTGCTCGGCCTCGGCAGCGTAGCCGCGCAGCACCTGCCTGGCCGGCTCGGTGAGGAAGGCGTTCTGGGTTTCCATGTGGCGGCCCCAGGTGTAGCTCAGGCCGATCATCAGCAGGCAGAAGCCCACCAGCAGGATGGCCAGCTTCCAGAACAGCGAGTGGCGGTCGAGCATGGTTCAGTCCACCTCGCCGGCGCTGAGCACGTAGCCCTTGCCCCACACGGTGCGGATCTGCCGCTCGTGGTAACCGATGGCCTTGAGCTTGCGGCGGATCTGGCTCACGTGCATGTCCAGGCTGCGATCATGCCGTGAGTAGCCACGCTGCAATACCTGCTGATAAAGGAAGGGTTTGCTCAACACCTCGTCGGAGTTGCGGTTGAGCACCTCCAGCAGGCGGTATTCACTGGGCGTGAGGCCGGCGCGCTGGCCATCGAGGCTGACATCGCAGGCAGCATCGTCGAAGCCCAGTTCGCCAGTGGCAAGCTCTGTCGGCGGCTGGTGGCGACGTTCGAGCGCCACCCGGCGCAGGATCGCTTCGATGCGCACCTGCAGTTCGGCCATGCTGAACGGCTTGGGCAGGTAGTCGTCGGCGCCACGCTGGAAGCCGGTGATGCGATCGGCCTCGGCGCCCAGCGCCGACATCAGGATCACCGGCGTGGCGCTGTGCCGACGCAGTCGTGCCAATGCATCCAGGCCGTTGAGCCCGGGCAGCAGGATGTCCATCAGGACCACGTCGAACGCCTGGCGGCCGGCGGTTTCCAGGCCTTCCAGGCCATTGCGGCACCAGGTGACCTGGAAACCGCCACGCTGCAGTTCCTCGTGCAGGTAGGCACCGAGCACCGGATCGTCCTCGATGGCGAGGATGTTTGAGGTGTTAATAGCTACGGGATTCATTGGCAACTGCCATGCATTCTCAATTGCGCAATTATTGTGCATGCAAGACATCCAGGCAACAGCCCATCGTCCAACACCCGACAAGTGAAATGATATGAAATACAAATGGGTGCATTACGCCGGCTAGCGGAGTAACTTTCCGCTTTGATCCGCCACGCTGGCGGTGTGCACGCACATGACAGGAGGCTGGTGTGCTCGATCGTTGGGGAATCAGAAGCCGGGTCATGCTGCTGGCCTTGCTGCCCGCCAGCCTGATGGCCTTGGTACTGGGCAGTTACTTCACCTGGCTGCAGCAAAGCGAACTGCGCACCCAGCTGCTGCAGCGCGGCAAGATGATCGCCGAGCAACTGGCGCCATTGGCCGCCCCGGCCCTGGCCCGGGGCGCCGACGCCCAGCTCGAGCGTGTCGCCGCGCAGACCCTGGAGCAGGCCGACGTGCGCGCGGTGGCCTTCCTCGCCCCGGACCGCACGCGCCTGGCCCACGCCGGCCCGAGCATGCTCAACCAGCCGCCCAGCGGCGGCACCGGCACGCAGTTGCTGCAACGCAGCGGCAATGATGCCACGCGCTACCTGATGCCGGTGTTCGGCCACCACCGTGACCTGGCCGCCGACGCCGTGCCCGCCGAGGCCGAGCGTCTGCTGGGCTGGGTCGAGATCGAGCTGTCCCACGACGGCACCTTGCTGCGCGGCTATCGCAACCTGTTCACCAGCCTGTTGCTGATCCTCGTCTGCCTGGCCTTGAGCGGCCTGCTGGCGCTGCGCATGAGCCGAGCGATCAACGACCCCATCGCGCGCATCAAGCATGCGGTCAACCAGCTCAAGGACGGCCACCTCGAAGAGCGCCTGCCAACCCTGGGCAGCCATGAACTGGACGAACTGGCCGGCGGCATCAACCGTATGGCCGAAACCCTGCACAGCGCCCACGAAGAACTGCAGCACAGCATCGACCAGGCCACCGAGGACGTGCGGCAGAACCTCGAGACCATCGAGATCCAGAACATCGAGCTGGACATGGCGCGCAAGGAGGCCCTGGAGGCCAGCCGCATCAAGTCGGAGTTCCTGGCCAACATGAGCCATGAGATCCGCACCCCGCTCAACGGCATCCTCGGCTTCACCCACCTGCTGCAGAAAAGCGAGATGACCCCGCGCCAGCTCGATTACCTCGGCACCATCGAAAAGTCCGCCGACAACCTGCTGGGAATCATCAACGAGATCCTCGACTTCTCCAAGATCGAGGCCGGCAAGCTGGTGCTCGACAGCATTCCGTTCAACCTTCGCGACCTGATCCAGGACACCCTGACCATCCTCGCCCCGGCCGCACATGCCAAGCAGCTGGAGTTGCTCAGCCTGATCTACCGCGACACCCCGACTTCGCTGGTCGGCGACCCGCTGCGGCTCAAGCAGATCCTCACCAACCTGGTCAGCAATGCCATCAAGTTCACCCGCGAGGGCACCATCGTCGTGCGCGCCATGCTCGAGGACGAGCAGGAAGACAGCGCGCAGTTGCGCATCAGCGTGCAAGACACCGGCATCGGCTTGTCGCCGCAGGACGTACGCACGCTGTTCCAGGCCTTCAGCCAGGCCGACAACTCGCTGGCCCGCCAGCCCGGCGGCACCGGCCTGGGGCTGGTGATTTCCAAGCGCCTGATCGAACAGATGGGCGGCGAGATCGGGGTCGACAGCACGCCGGGCGAAGGTTCGCAGTTCTGGATCAGCCTGAACCTGCCCAAGGCCCACGACGACATCGAGGAGCGTGCGCTGCAACCCCTGCTGGGGCTGCGCGCGGCCATCGTCGACAGCCACGAGCTGGCACGCCAGGCACTGGAGCACCAGCTCGAGGACTGCGGCCTGAGCGTCAGCCTGTTCGGTTCCGTCGAGCAACTATTGCATGCCGTACAGGCCGCGAGCCAAGCAGGCCAGCCGTTCGATTTCGCGGTGCTGGGGACCAATCTGGGCAACCTTTCGCCCGAACAGCTCGGCCAGTACAACCTGCAACTCGAACGCCAGCATTGCCAGTGCGTGGTGCTCTGCCCCACCACCGAACAGGCGCTGTACCACCCGTACCTGCCCAATGGTCATGGCCAGCTGCTGTCCAAGCCCAGCTGCACACGCAAGCTGCGCCGCCTGCTGCTGGAACTGGTCCAACCGCGCCGCCCGCTGGGCGAGGCTGGCAACGGCAGGGGCCAGCGCCAGCCGAAGATCCTCTGCGTCGACGACAATGCCGCCAACCTGCTGCTGGTCAAGACCCTGCTCGAAGACCTGGGCGCTGAGGTGCTGGCGGTCGACAACGGCTTGGCCGCAGTCCAGGCAGTACAGGACGAGCCATTCGATCTGGTGCTGATGGACGTGCAGATGCCCGGTATGGACGGGCGCGCCTGCACCGAACAGATCCGCCTGTGGGAAAACACCCGCAGCGGCAATCCACTGCCGATCGTCGCCCTCACCGCCCACGCCATGGCCAACGAAAAGCGCGCCTTGCTGCACAGCGGCATGGACGACTACCTGACCAAGCCCATCAGCGAGCGGCAGCTGGCCCAGGTAGTGATGAAATGGACCGGCATGAGCCTGGGAGCGCCGCCACCGGAGCTGGCCGGCGAGCACCATGGCGACGGCCAGGCGCTGCCGGTGCTCGACCACGACGAAGGCCTGCGTCTGGCCGCCGGCAAGGCCGACCTCGCCGCCGACATGCTGGCGATGCTGCTGGCATCGCTGGAGAGCGACCAGCAAGCCATTCGCAGCGCGCGCGAAGCCGAGGACCACGGTTTGCTGATCGAACAGGTGCACCGGCTCAACGGCGCTACGCGCTATTGCGGCGTACCCCAGTTGCGCGCGGCATGCCAGCGCAGCGAGACCTTGCTCAAGCAGGAGAATCCGCAGGCGCAGCAGGCGCTGGACGAACTGGACGCGGCGATCGACCGGTTGGCGGAGCAGGCGCAGTTGAGTGCTTGACGCCGGTAATCGGCACCGCGCCCTGTAGGAGCGGCCTTGTGCCGCGAAGGGGCGCGAAGCGGCCCCGATTGTCAGCTCCACCGCTACAATTCGAGGGCTGCGTTGCAGCCCTTTCGCGGCACGAGGCCGCTCCTACAGAGGATTCCCCCCCCATGCGCGCCCTGTTGTTCAGCAGCCAGCACTACGACCAGGAAACCTTCACCCAGGCTGCCAAGGGCAGCGCCCTGGACCTGCACTTCCAGCCCACCCGCCTGACCCTCGACACCGCCGCCCTGGCCCAGGGCTTTGAAGCGGTGTGCGCCTTCATCAACGACGAGCTGGATGCACAGGTACTGGAGCGTCTGGCCGCCGGCGGCACGCGGCTGATCGCCCTGCGCTCGGCCGGCTACAACCATGTCGACCTGGCCGCGGCGCAGCGCCTGGGCCTGGCCGTGGTGCGGGTGCCGGCCTACTCGCCGCATGCCGTCGCCGAACACGCCGTGGCGCTGATCCTGGCGCTCAACCGGCGCCTGCACCGCGCCTACAACCGCACCCGTGAAGGCGACTTCACCCTGCACGGGCTGACCGGCTTCGACCTGCACGGCAAGACCGTCGGCGTGGTCGGTACCGGCCAGATCGGCATGGCCTTCGCTCGCATCATGGCCGGTTTCGGCTGCCAGTTGCTGGCCTACGACCCCTACCCCAACCCGCAAATGCTGGCGCTCGGCGCGCGCTACCTGGAGCTGCCCGAGTTGCTACGCCAAGCGCGGATCATCAGCCTGCATTGCCCGCTCACCGAGCACACCAAGCACCTGATCAACGCCCGCAGCCTGGCCCAGCTGCAGCCGGGCACGATGTTGATCAACACCGGGCGCGGCGCCCTGGTCGACACCCCGGCACTGATCGACGCGCTGAAAAGCGGCCAGCTCGGCTACCTTGGCCTGGACGTCTATGAAGAGGAAGCGCAGCTGTTCTTCGAAGACCGCTCCGACCTGCCGTTGCAAGACGATGTGCTGGCCCGGCTGCTGACGTTCCCCAACGTGATCGTCACTGCGCACCAGGCCTTCCTCACCCATGAAGCGCTGGAGGCGATTGCCACCACCACGCTGGACAACATCATCGGCTGGGCGGCGGGTAATCCGCAGAATCTGGTCACGGGTTGATGCTAGGATACGCGGCATTTCTGGAGGACCCATGGTCGAGCACGATTTCCGCTACACCCTTTTCAATCCGCAACACACCCTG
Organism: Pseudomonas sp. S31; assembly: GCF_016648105.1. GTDB lineage: Bacteria > Pseudomonadota > Gammaproteobacteria > Pseudomonadales > Pseudomonadaceae > Aquipseudomonas. Next base: position 95,233 of record NZ_JACVVE010000017.1, read on the forward strand.
ATCGAGTGCCGCGCACTGGTGCCGGGGCGTTATCAGGTCACCGGCAACGGTGGCTCGATGCACAAGGGCGATGTCCTGCTGGTCACCCTCAAGGGCAGCAAGGACCTGGCCATGCGCCTGACCGTGGAAAGCGTGCGCCACCTGATCAACCCGCGCGGCCAGTGGGTGGCCGTGGCCACCGGCCCGGTGTTCAACGAGCTAGAAATCCTCAACTGGCAGGTCGCCTGCGACAGCTGCGATGCGGTGCTGGACTTCGAGTTCGCCGTCGACGCCAAGCTCGGCAAGAAAGCCCGCCAGCCGGCGGCGACCGCGCGCATCGCCGAACTGGGCTGGGCCAGCCAAGGCGAGAAACACCTGTGCCCGCGTTGCCAGGAGAACGCTGCGTGAAAAATCTGCTGAGCGGCGTGTTGATCGCCACCGGCCTGCTTGGTTGCGCCGCCGAACCGTCCAAGCTGGAGCAGGAGCGCAGCTATGTGCTGGAATGGATCGGCGAACGGCCCTTGATCGACTACAGCCACCTGACCCTGACCCTGGCCAGCGATGGCCGGGCTTACGGCAATGCCGGCTGCAACCACTGGTTCGCGCCCTACACACTGGACGGCGAGCAGCTGAGCTTCGGCAAGGTCGGCAAGACCCGCAAGCTGTGTGCCCCGGCGTTGATGGAACAGGAAACGCGCTTCCTCCAGGCCCTGGAAACGGTGCAGCGCTGGGATGTGTCGCCGATCGAGCAACTGCGTTTCTGGCCGGCCGAGGGCAAGCCACTGCGGTTCTGGCCTGAGGAAGGCTGATACTTCCAGGCGTTGGCACGGTCTTGTAGGAGCGGGTTTACCCGCGAAAATACACAGCGGTGTCTGGCACGGGCTTCGCCCGTGTTCGCGGGTAAACCCGCTCCTACAGCGACCGTGCCAGCTGTTGGGGGGTGGGCCGCGAGCCTGCCCCCGAAGTATCAGGCGCCCTTGAGCGCCTTGATCTTGGCCTGCAGCCCCTCCAGGGTCTGCTCGCCCATCAGTTGCTCGCGGACCTTGCCCTTGTCATCGATGATGTAGGTCACCGGCAGCGCCTCGCTGCGCGGCAGGTCATAGCGTTCGGCCGGGTCCTGGGCGAGCACGGTGAAACTGATGCCCAGGGTGTCGGCGGCCTGTTTCAGGTCCTGGCCCTGCAAGCCATCGAAGTTCACCCCCAGCACCTTGATGCCCTGCCCCTCCCACTGCTTGGCCGCAGTGTTCAGTTCAGGAACCTCGGTCCGGCACGGGCCGCACCATTCCGCCCAGTAGTTGAGCACCAGCCAGTGCCCGTCGATCTGTTCGGCCTTTACCGTGTTGCCGTGTTGGTCCACGCCGTAGTCGGCACCGCAACCACCGAGCAACAGGCTCGCGGTGATGGCCAGTACTGCTGCCAAACGCCTTGCCATGGGTCAATCCTTCTCGAAGTTTCAAGCGAAAGGGTCAGTCGCAACGGTTAGAATAGCCGCCACACCCCGCTGGATGCGAACCGACATGACCGACCTCACGCTCTATCATAACCCGCGCTGCTCCAAATCCCGCGGCGCGCTGGAACTGCTCGAGGCCCGTGGCCTGGCACCGACCATCGTGCGCTACCTGGAAACCCCGCCCGACGCCGCCACCCTCAAGGCCCTGCTCGGCAAGCTGGGTATCGCCCCACGCCAACTGCTGCGCAGCGGCGAGGACGAGTACAAGGCGCTGAACCTGGCCGACCCGGCACTGAGCGATGCGCAGTTGATCGCGGCCATGGTCGAACACCCCAAGCTCATCGAGCGGCCGATCCTGGTGGCCGGTGACAAGGCCGTGATCGGCCGACCGCCGGAAAAGGTCCTGGAGCTGCTGCCATGAGCGAGCCGTACATCCTGGTCCTGTACTACAGCCGCCATGGCTCGACCAGCGAGATGGCCCGGCACATCGCCCGCGGCGTGGAGCTGGCGGGCATGGAAGCGCGCCTGCGCACCGTGCCGGCGATCTCCACCGAATGCGAAGCCGTGGCCCCGGACATCCCGGCCAGTGGTGCGCTGTACGCCACCCTCGACGACCTGCGCCACTGCGCCGGCCTGGTGCTGGGCAGCCCGACCCGCTTCGGCAACATGGCAGCGCCGCTCAAGTACTTCCTCGATGGCACCAGCAGCCTGTGGCTGGGTGGCGAACTGGTCGGCAAGCCGGCCGGCGTGTTCACCTCCACCGCCAGCCTGCACGGCGGCCAGGAAACCACCCTGCTGTCGATGATGTTGCCACTGATGCACCACGGCATGCTGGTGATGGGCCTGCCGTACAGCGAATCGGCGCTGCTCGAGACCCGCGGTGGCGGCACGCCGTATGGCGCCAGCCACCATGCCGGCGCCGACGGCAAGCGTGAACTGGACCCTCACGAGATCGCCCTGTGCCGCGCCCTCGGCCAACGCCTGGCGACCACCGCCAAGGCCCTGGAGGCCGCACGTGGCTAAGCAGCCCAAGCGGTTGCCCACGCTGCAATGGCTGGCCCCGCGCCTGCGCCTGACGCGGGCGCTGAGCCTGGCGTTTTTCCTGGGCCTGATCGCCCTGCTGGTGGTGAACAACCTGTGGTTCGCCAACCTGCACGGGGCGCGCGTCGAAGTGATCCTGACGATCGAGTTGGTGCCGCTGCTGTTGCTGCTGCCGGGCATGCTGCTAGGCAGCGCCCGAGCACATGCCTGGACCTGCTTCGTGGTGAACATCTACTTCATCAAGGGCGTGCTGGCGGCGTTCGACCCGGCGCGGGCGGTGTTTGGCTGGGTCGAGGTGCTGGTGAGCCTGGGGCTGTTCATCGCCGGGCTGCTGTATGTGCGCTGGAAGTTTCAGTTCGAGCGGCGCATGGCGGGCGAAGGTATTTGATATCAGGGCCGGCTTGCGGCCCATTCGCGGGGCAACACTGCTCTCAATGGTTGACGGTATGCGCCAGCATCACCGACAACTGGCACAGCGGTCGCCCGCTTTCTGCGTGCCACTGGTTGAACGCCTGCTGCACCAAGGCCAGGTCGCGCTGGCTGGTCGGCTGCTTGTCGATCACCTTCTGCGCGATCAGGGCGGCCGCCATGTCCTCGGTGGGAATGAACGTATCCTTGCCGACCATGCGCAGGAAGCGCGGCGCCGACAAGCCGCCCAACTGGTTGCCGTGCTTGGCCAGGTATTTCCACAGCCCAACGATGTCGGTCACCGGCCAGTCGGCGATGAACGCGCCGAAACTGCCCTTTTCCTTCGCTACGTCGAGGATCATCTGCGCGTTGCGCGGCACGCTCTTGAGCTTGCCCAGGTGGCGGATGATGCGCTCGTCCTGCATCAGGCGCTCCAGGTGCTCGGCGCCCATCAGCACCACTTTCTCCGGGTCGAAACCGAAGAACACCTGCTCGAACGCCGGCCACTTGGCGTCCACCAGGCTGTGCTTGAGGCCGGCCCGGAAGACGCGCAGGGCCAGGGTCGACAGGTAGCGGTCGTTGCCGATCGCGCGCAGCTGTGCAGGCGTGCGCGGCTGCGGCAGGAAGGCTTCGAGCGCCTGGGCCGAACCGAAGCGGTTCAGGCAGTATTCATGCAGCCACTGGTAGTCGCGCATGGGCTCAGATGTTCACCACGTCGAGGAAGCGCGGGGTGGCGCTTTCGTCGATCTTCAGGCTGGTGAAGTCGAACAGGTTGCGGTCGGCCAGTTGCGACGGCGCCACGTTCTGCATCGCGCGGAAGATGCTCTCGGTACGGCCCGGATGCTTGCGCTCCCATTCCACCAGCATGTCCTTGACCACCTGGCGCTGCAGGTTCTCCTGCGAGCCGCACAGGTTGCAAGGAATGATCGGGAATTCCTTCATGTCCGAATAGGCCTGGATGTCCTTCTCGCTGCAGTAGGCCAGCGGGCGGATCACCACGTTGCGGCCGTCGTCGGCGCGCAGCTTCGGCGGCATGCCCTTGAGCGAGCCATTGAAGAACATGTTGAGGAAGAAGGTCTCGACGATGTCGTCGCGGTGGTGCCCCAGGGCCATCTTGGTCGCGCCGATCTCGTCGGCGAAGGTGTACAGGGTGCCGCGGCGCAGGCGCGAGCACAGCGAGCAGGTGGTCTTGCCCTCGGGCACCAGCTCCTTGACCACCGAGTAGGTGTCCTTCTCGACGATGTGGTATTCGACACCCAGTTCCTTGAGGTACGCCGGCAGCACGTGCTCGGGGAAGCCCGGCTGCTTCTGGTCCATGTTCACCGCGACGATGTCGAACTTGATCGGCGCCACCTTCTGCAGGTGCAACAGAACGTCGAGCATGGTGTAGCTGTCCTTGCCGCCGGACAGGCAGACCATGACCTTGTCGCCATCCTCGATCATGTTGTAGTCGGTGATGGCTTCGCCGGCGAGACGACGCAGGCGTTTTTGCAGTTTGTTCTGGTTGACCGAGAGGGTGCCCATAGCGCTTGGATCCGCGAGGTGTGACAAAAGGCGGGTATTTTACGCATAAACAGCGCGATGCTGTAGGGATTCCGACAAAGACTTCAAGGGAATCAGCAGCATCGCTGACAGCGCAATTTGCTCTAAAAAGCCCGGTTTGTGCAGGGTACGGCTTCCTATACTGCGTCATAAGGCCACATTACCGCTTGCATCGGTGTCCTGGCCTCGGGCCGCTTGCGCTCCATGTGGGGGGCGATGGGCAACACTGAGAGGAGTGACCGGCATGATTCATCACGTCGTGGGGCTGTTTACCCATCCCGACCAGGAATGGCGGGAAATCCGTGGCGAGGAAGAAAGCATCAGCCACATGTACCTCACCCATACCTTGATCTTGGCGGCGATCCCTGCCGTTTCGGCGTTCATCGGCACTACCCAGGTCGGCTGGGTGATCGGCGGTCGGCCAGCGGTGATGCTGACCATGGAAAGCGCACTTTGGATGAGCATCATGTCCTACCTGGCGATGCTCGCCGGGGTGGCGGTGATGGGCGCTTTCATCCACTGGATGGCACGTACCTACGATGCCACCCCGTCCATGGCCCGATGCATCGCCTTTGCCACCTATACCGCCACCCCGCTGTTCCTCGGCGGCCTGGCAGCGCTGTACCCGCACCTGTGGCTGGGCATGATGGTCGGTACCGCCGCCATCTGCTACACCGTGTACCTGTTGTATGTCGGCTTGCCGACCTTCATGAACATTCCATCGGATGAAGGCTTCCTGTTCTCCAGCTCGGTGCTGGCGGTGGGGCTGGTGGTACTGGTGGCGATCATGGCCGCGACCGTGATCATCTGGGGACTGGGCGTGGGGCCCGTCTATACCAACTAACCTTGCCTGCAGTACCCCATAGAACAGATCGACCGACACCGGAGCATCAAGCACGGGCCGCCGCAAGGCGGCCTTTGCCTGTGCGCTGACCAGTGGCTCGGCAGGCGGTGGGTGCTTGCGGCATAATTGCCGATCGAGGAGACCCACCCTGCCATGCCCGAGCTGCTCAAGCAACGCGTCGAAACCTGTTACCAGCAAGCCGAAACCTTCTTCAAACGCCCGTTCCCGCGGCCGGAAGTCAGCTTCAAGCTACGCGGCCAGAAGGCCGGTGTCGCCCATCTGCACGAGAACCTGCTGCGCTTCAACCTGCAGCTGTACCGCGAAAACCAGGAAGACTTCCTGCGCCAGACCGTTGCCCACGAAGTGGCGCATCTGGTCGCCCACCAACTGTTCGGCGACCGGATCCAGGCCCATGGCGAGGAATGGCAGTTGATCATGCGCGGGGTCTATGAACTGCCGCCAAACCGCTGCCACAACTATGAAGTGCAGCGGCGCGTGGTCACCCGCTATATCTACCGCTGCCCGTGCCCGGAGAGCGACTTCCCGTTCACTGCCCAGCGGCACAAGCTGGTGAGGCAGGGGCGGCGTTACCTGTGCCGACGCTGCCGGGCCATCCTCGAGTACAGCGGCGAGACCCGGGTCGAATGACCAGACCCGGGCAAAAATCCCAGGTAAAAGAAAGGCGACCCGAGGGTCGCCTTCTTCATTATTACCGCCAATCGATCAACGAACCGGAGTCTCTGCAACGCCCAGGTCATCGGTCGGTGCATTGAGCTCCAGCGGCGCGCCACCGGAGGCCAGCTCCGAGGCCAGTTTGTCGTCGTCCATCTCTTTCACCCACTTGGCCACGACCACGGTGGCTACGGCATTGCCGACCAGATTGGTCAGGGCGCGGGCTTCGGACATGAAGCGGTCGATGCCGAGGATCAGCGCCAGGCCGGCAACCGGCAGGTGGCCGACGGCCGACAGAGTCGCGGCGAGCACGATGAAGCCCGAACCGGTGACGCCGGCAGCACCTTTGGAAGCCACCAGAAGCACCAGCAGCAGGGTGATCTGATGGGTGATGTCCATGTGCGTGTCGGTGGCCTGGGCGATGAACACCGCGGCCATGGTCAGGTAGATCGAGGTACCGTCCAGGTTGAACGAGTAGCCGGTCGGGATCACCAGGCCGACCACCGATTTCTTCGCGCCCAGGCGCTCCATCTTGGCCAGCATGCGTGGCAGGGCCGATTCCGACGAGGAAGTGCCCAGTACGATCAGCAGTTCTTCACGGATGTAACGGATCAGCTTGAGGACGCTGAAGCCGTGGGCACGGCAGATGGCGCCCAGCACCACCAGCACGAACAGCAGGCAGGTGATGTAGAAGCAGGCCATCAGGTAGCCCAGTTGTACCAGCGAGCCGACGCCGTACTGGCCGATGGTGAAGGCCATGGCACCGAAGGCACCGACCGGGGCCAGCTTCATGATCATGTTGATGATGTTGAACATGACGTGGGCGAAGCGGTCGATCAGGTCCAGCACCGGCTTGCCGTAGCTGCCCAGGCGGTGCAGGGCGAAGCCGAAGAGCACGGAGAACATCAGCACCTGCAGGATGTCGCCGTTGGCGAAGGCGCCGACCACGGTGTTGGGGATGACGTTGAGCAGGAAACCGACGGTGGTCTGCTGCGCGCCGGCGGCGGCATAGGCAGCCACGCTGCTGGCGTTCAGGGTGCTGACGTCGATGTGCATGCCAGCGCCCGGCTGGACCACGTTGACCACGACCAGGCCGATGATCAGGGCGATGGTGGAAACGATTTCGAAGTACAACAGCGCGTAGCCGCCGGTCTTGCCGACCGACTTCATGCTCTGCATGCCAGCGATGCCGCTGACCACGGTACAGAAAATGATGGGCGCGATGACCATCTTGATCAGTTTGACGAAACCATCACCCAGCGGTTTCAGGGCGACGCCGGTTTCGGGGTAGAAGTGGCCAAGCAGGATGCCGACGGTGATGGCGACCAACACCTGGACATACAGGGATTTGTACAGCGGCTGACGAGTCGTCATGGCTAAATTTCCTCAAGTGTGCCGGTTTCACCCTTCCCAGGGTGGCGGCACCTGAATCGCTAACCCCCCTGCACCTGGAGGGATTTGTCGTTGTGTTCGAGCTGCCTGGGCAGGCCTCTGTCCAGACTGATAGCAAGGGCGATGCCAAAATGCCCAGGGAGGGTGCAGAGGCCGTGTTTGCAAGGGGAAAATGCCCTGGGACGGGGCGATTTGCTTGAGGAGGGATGGCGGGTTTCCGCCTGATGGCGGATTTCGAACAAGGGGGATGGCGGGAATCCGCCCTGCTGGGTTTCGCCTGCACTGGCCTCTTCGCGGGTAAACCCGCTCCTACAGGAAGTGCACAGCAATTGAAACCGGTGCTGCATCTGTAGGAGCGGGTTCACCCGCGAAAAGGCCGGTGCAGCCTACTAATCAATCCAGATGGAAGGTGATGCGGAACGCCGCCCCGCCCAATGGCGAATCCTCCAGACTCAGCTCGGCGTCGTAGCTTTCGACGATGTCCTTGACCACCGCCAGCCCGATCCCCTGCCCCGGATGCTGCCGGTCCAGGCGTTCCCCGCGCTCAAGGATGCGTTCGCGTTGATCGGCGGGCACGCCCGGCCCGTCATCCTCGACCGCCAGGACCAAACTGCCCGGCGCCCCCACGAGGCTCACCCGCACCTGCCCCAGGCACAACCGGTAGGCGTTCTCCAGCAGGTTGCCGAGCAGCTCCAGCAAGGCGCCCCGCTCCATTGGCACGGTGGCCTGCTGCGCCACCGTCAGCGTCACCTCCACCTGCTTGTCGCGATAGACCTTGGCCAAGGTGCTGCACAGGCTCTCGAGCACCGGCCGCAGCTGCACCGAATGGCGCACCAGGCCGCTCTTGCGCAAGCTGGCCCGTTGCAGCTGGTAATCGATCTGCTGGCTCATGCGTTCGATCTGGGTTTGCAGCACCCGCGCCTGCTCGCGCTCGCCAGCGCGCTGGCCCATGCTTTCGCCCACACCCTGCAATACCGCCAGCGGGGTCTTCAAGCTGTGCGCCAGGTCGCCGAGCGAATCACGGTAGCGCTGGCGCTGCTCGCGCTCGCTGCGCAACAGGCGGTTCAGCGAACCGGTCAGGCGCAGCAGTTCCCGGGGATGCTCCCGGCTCAGGCCATCGCGCGCCCCGGCCTCGACTTCGTCCAGCTCCAGGCTCAGCCGGCGCAGCGAACGCAGCGCCCAGGTCAGGCCGGCCCAGAGCAGCGCCAGCAGGGCCAGCAAGGCCGCGCCGAAGCCCAGGTAGAGGTTTTTGCGCAGGCCATCGAGGGTGTGTTCGTATTCGCGCACCGGCTGCAGGGCGACGACGCTGTAGGCGGCGGTCTGCCCGCCGAGCAGCTTGATCTCGACGTCATAGACGAAGAACTCCTCGCCGTCGGCCCGCTGGATGCGGGCGAACTCGTTGCCGCTTCCGTCGTAGCGGGGTTGATAGTCGATGCGCTTGTCGAGCGTGGCCTTGGAGCGCCAGACCAGTTTACCGTCACGGTCGAAGATGTAGCCCAGCAGACCGCTGGCCGGCAGGTTATAGCGCTCGTCGGGAAGCACGTCGGGCATCTGCAATTGGGCATGCTCGATGCGCGCGGCGGAGATCAGCGTGGTCACGTCCGAGGCCAGGCGCTGCTCGATCGACTCCTGCAAAGCCAGGCTGAACGCCTGCTGCAGGGCCGGCAGCAGCGCCAGCATGAACAGCAGCGCCAGTACCGCCGCAGCCAGCATCAGGCGCACGCGCAGGGAGCGGATCATCGGCAGCGCTCGGTGAACAGGTAGCCCAGGCCGCGGACCGTGTCGATCGGCTTGAAGCCATGCTCGCCTTCGAGCTTGCGCCGCAAACGGCCCACCAGCACCTCTATGACATTGGGATCACGTTCCTCGTCGTCGGGGTACAACTGTTCCATCAGGCGGTCCTTGGCCACCACCTGCTGGTGATGGCGCATGAGGTACTCGAGGATCCGGTATTCGTAGGCGGTCAACGCCAGGGGCTGGTCCTCCAGGGTCGCCTGCTTGCGGTTGAGGTCGAGCACCAGGGGACCGGCGGCGATGGTCGATTGGGTGAAGCCGCTGGAGCGGCGCAACAGGGCGTTGAGCCGGGCCTCCAGTTCTTCGAACTGGAAGGGTTTGACCAGGTAGTCGTCGGCACCGGCGGCCAGGCCTTCGACCTTGTCCTGCCAGTTGCCGCGCGCGGTGAGGATGAGAATGGGAAAGGTCTTGTCCTGGCCGCGCAACCGGCCGATCAGTTCCAGGCCGCTCATGCCGGGCAGGCCCAGGTCGATCACGGCCAGGTCGAAGTGGTATTGCTCGGCCTGGTACAGCGCCTCTTCGGCGTCGCCTACCGCCTGCACCACATGGCCGCTCTCGCCCAGGCGGGTGAACAGGTGATGGCGAAGCAGGGCTTCGTCCTCGACCACCAGCAGTTTCATGTTGGGCTCCTTGTATCGGTTGCCTGTGCTGGCCTATTCGCGGGTAAACCCGCTCCTACAGGGGATCACCTACCCCCTGTAGGAGCGGGTTTACCCGCGAATAGGCCGGTACAGGATAACTTGGCTCGGCGTCAGAACTTGTAGTTGGCCGACAGGTAAGTTTGCGCGCTGCTGTTCAAGCGCAGAGTACCGGTCTTGGGACCACTACGCTCGCTCACTTCGGTGGCCGCGTTGCTGCGCAGGTAACGATAACCCAACTCTACCGAGGCCTTGTCGGTGATCTCCTGAATCACCCCGGCCTGCAGGCCGATCGCGTAGCCATAGTCACTGTCGCGGCTGGCGCCGGGAGAGTCCTGGGTCAGCTTGGTCATACCGACGGTACCACCACCGAACAGCTTGGTGGTATCGCCCACGGGCAGGAGCACATCGTAGCTGCCGAGCAGGTTTTCCTGGCGCAGCTTGAGGTTGCTGTGGTCACCGGAGACATTGTCGTAGGTCATGTAGTAGCGGCGCTCCTCGTTGATCTTACCGACCCGTACACCCCAGGTGTCGTCCTTGCCGATGATGCCGTCGGCATTGAGGTGGTCGGTGTTGCGCTGCAGTAGGCCGGACTTCTTCACTTTGTCGCTGGTCTGGCCGTAGGTGATGCTGGCGAAGTTGTCGTCGGCGGCCTGGACGGTGGTGACACCGGCGGCGCAGACAGCGAGGGCGGCGAACAGGGTTGGAAGGGTTTTCATGGTTTGGCACTCCGTGGTGGGCGTTGTCTGTGTGTGAAGCTAGAGTAAGGAAGGCCCCCTGAACCGCGGCTGAACCCTGCCTGAACCGTGGCTGAACGGTTCGCTCGTCAACCAAGGAGTCCTCATATGCGTGCCCTGCTGGCCTTGACCCTCATCTGCAGCGCCAGCCTTGCCCAGGCGGCGGTGCAGACCCGCGAGATTCCCTACCAGGATGCCGAAGGCAACCGTCTGGTCGGCTACTACGCCTACGACGACGCGGTGCAGGGCAAGCGCCCCGGCATCGTCGTGGTACATGAATGGTGGGGCCTGAACGACTACGCCAAGCGCCGCGCCCGCGATCTTGCAGCGCTGGGCTACAACGCCCTGGCCATCGACATGTACGGCGATGGCAAGAACACCGAGCACCCGGCCGATGCCAAGGCGTTCATGCTCGAAGCGACCAAGGACCCGAAAGCCGCGGCCCAGCGCTTCGAGGCGGGCCTGGAGCTGCTCAAGCTGCAACCGAACATCAACAAGCACCAACTGGGTGCGGTGGGCTACTGCTTTGGCGGCAAGGTCGTGCTCGATGCCGCACGGCGTGGCGACAAGCTCGACGGCGTGGTGAGCTTCCACGGCCCGCTGGCCACCCAGACGCCAGCCAAGCCCGGTCTGGTGCGGGCGAAGATCCTGGTGGAGCATGGAGCGGCGGACAGCATGGTGACCGAGCAGCAGGTCGAGGCGTTCAAGGCGGAAATGGAGGCGGCCAAGGCCGACTATCAGTTCGTCAGCCTGCCGGGGGCCAAGCACGGTTTCACCAACCCGGACGCCGACCGCCTGAGCCATGGCGAGCACGGAGGTCCGGACATCGGCTACGACAAGGCAGCCGACGAGAAGTCCTGGGCCGACATGCAGGCGTTCTTCAAGAAGGCGTTCGACTAAGCCACACCGGTACCTGTAGGAGCGGCCTTGCCGGGGCGCCGGACCGGCCGGATGGGCTGCGCAGCAGCCCCCGATTCAGGGATATCAGCCGATATCCGGGGGCCGCTCCTACCCCACAAACCCAACGGCTGGCACAATAGCCGCCATGAACACACTCCCCGCTTGCTGCGCCCCGCTCCAGCACCATTGGCCACTACCCCAGCCAGTACCCGGCGCGGTACTGGTCAGTTGCGCCTTCGACCCGGCGAACCTGGCCGCCGATGACTTCCAGCGCGCCGGCATCACGCCCAGCGCCAGCCTGCAGCGCTCGGTGGCCAAGCGCCAGGCCGAGTACCTGGCCGGTCGCATCTGCGCCCGTGCCGCCCTGCAGCGCCTGGATGGCCGCGACTACGTGCCAGGCACCCACGAGGACCGTTCGCCGATCTGGCCAGCGGGCATCCACGGATCGATCACCCATGGCAAGGGCTGGGCCGCCGCCGTGGTCGCCGCCCAGAGCGATTGCCGGGGGCTGGGCCTGGACCAGGAGGCATTGCTGGACGACGCCCGTGCCGAGCGGCTGCAGGGCGAAATCCTCACCCCGGCGGAAATCGAACGCCTGGACCAGCGCCGCACGGGCCTGGCCGTCACCCTCACCTTCTCGCTCAAGGAAAGCCTGTTCAAGGCGCTGTACCCCATCACCCGGCAGCGCTTCTACTTCGAACACGCCGAGGTCCTGGAATGGACGGCGGCCGGCCTGGCCCGCCTGCGCCTGCTCACCGACCTCTCGGCCGAGTGGCGTCACGGCGCCGAGCTGCAGGGCCAGTTCAGCGTGCACGACGGCCACCTGCTCAGCCTGGTCAGCGTCTAGCCGCTACGGCGACGCCTGCTGGCGAGGCCACTCGAGGCTGAAGCAAGCCCCGCCCAGCTCGGCACTGCGCCCCACCGAGGCGCGGCCGGCGTGCCAGTAGATGATCCGCCGCACGATCGACAAGCCCAGGCCGTGCCCACCCGAGGCTCGGGTGCGGCTGTCGTCGAGGCGGGTGAAGGGGATGAAGATACGGTCCCAGAGGCCTTCAGGAATGCCTGGGCCATCGTCCTGCACCTCGATGCGACAACGCTGCTGGCCCAGCTGGTAGCTCAGGCGTACCTCGCCATGGGCGTGGCGCAAGGCGTTGCTCACCAGGTTCTGCAGGGCCCTGTGCAAGTAACGCGGCTCGGCCTCGACCCAGGCCTGGTCGGCTTGCGGTACCTGGCAGCTGCCACGCAGCAAGCGGACCTTGGCGTTGAGCGGCGCCAGCTCGTCGATCACCCGGTCGAGCAACACGTCCAGGTCGACCCGCTCGAACTTCAGCGCCGGCGCACCCTGCTCCAGGCGCGCGTAGGTGAGCATCTCGTCGACCAGTCGGTCGAGATCCTGAATGTCGCCGTCCATGCCGGCAAGGTGCTTGGCCCGGGCCTGCTCGGTGGTCGCGCTGGCGATCATCTCCAGGCCAAAGCGCAACCGCGCCACCGGCGTGCGTAACTCGTGGGACACCGCCCGCACCAGCTCGCGCTGCATGTTCAGCGAGCGTTGCAGGTGCTCGGCCATGCCGTTGAAGGCGGCCGCCAGACGCCCCACCGAATCGGCATCGCCCGCGGGCACGCGGGTGTCCAGGCTACCTTGAGCAATCTGCGTGGCGGCGGTTTCCAGGCCCGACACGCGCCGTTCGAGCTGGCGTACCAACAGGTACACCACCAGGCCGATCAGGCACAGGCCGAGGAAGGCGATGAGCACCAACAACTGCGGTGGGTAGGGGTTGAGCTGGTGCAACGGCCCGATTTCCAGCACCCAGGGCGAGCCCGGCAGGCCTGCGAACACTCGAATGGAGTCGCCGTCCGGGCCCAGCGCCATCACTGTGTCGCCCTCCTCCACCCGGCGCCGCTGGTCATCGTCCAGGCCGACCCGCTCCAGGCGCTGGAGCGCCACGCCAAAGCCGAAACCCTTGCTCTGGCGGATCTCCGCCAGGCGCTGCTGCTGCTCGGTCACCGGGTAGCGCACCAACTCGTCGGCCAACAGGTACAAGGTGGCTCGCGCCAACTGCTCGCTCACCTGCTTGACCTGGGCCACCAGCAGCAGGTCCTGCCGGCCGACCTTGCGCAGCACTTGCACGGCATGTGGCCCTGTCGCTTCCACCACCACCAGGCCTCGATCGAGGCGCCCGCGCTGGCCGCCATCGAGCGTGCGCGTGGTCATCGGCTGCAAGGCCAGCGGCACGCCGAGCAGACGCTGCCAGATCAGCAAGGAACGCTTGCGCTCGGTGTCATCCTGCTGCGCCAGGTTGTCGGCCATCAGGCTGAACGTGCCCTGGGCCAGGCGCTCGCGGTGCTGGGCAGCGCGCACTTCGTTGACCAGGTGCAGGCTGAGCACGCCCAGCAGGGCCACCAGCACCAGTACGGCGAGCATACCGCCGTAGATGCGCAGGAAGATCGAATTGTTCATGGCGCATCGCCGACGAACAGGTAGCCCTTGCTGCGTAGGGTCTTGATCAACCGCGGATGTTCCGGGTCGTCGCCGATGCGCGGGCGAATGCGCGAGATGCGCACATCGATGGAGCGGTCCTGGCCGTCGTAGCCAACGCCGCGCAGCGACGTGAAGATCTGTTCGCGCGACAGCACCTTGCCGGCGTTGCTGGCCAGCAGCCAGAGCAGGTCGAACTCGGCGCCCGTCAACTCGATCGGCTGCTCGTGCAGCCAGGCCTCGCGCAAGCGGTTGTCGATGCGCAGTGCGCCGAAAACCAGCGCCTGGTGTTTGCCGAGCTCAGCTTCGCGGCGCCGCAGCAGGGCCTGGACATGCGCCAGCAGCAAGCGTGGACGCACCGGTTTGCAGAGGTAATCGTCGGCCCCCAGGTCAAGACCCTGGACCTGGTCAAGTTCATCGCTGCGCGCCGTGAGCATGAGGATCGGGCCGGGATATTGGGCGCGCACGCGACGGCAGATGCTCAGGCCATCTTCACCGGGAAGCATCAGGTCGAGGATCACCAGGTCCGGCTGGCTGTCGAGGATCCGCCGCACGGCCCGGGCGCCATCGTGCTCGATGGCCGCCTCGAAGGCGTTGGCATGCAGGTATTCGGCGGTGAGTTCGGCCAGGCGTGGGTCGTCTTCGACGATGAGGATGCGGGGAGCGGGATGAGCCATGGCTTCGTGCCTTCGTTTTTGTTTGATGTCGCCTTTGCGGGCCTCTTCGCGGCGGTTCGGCGCCCCGATGAACCCGCTCCTACAGGATCTCCAAGCCCCTGTAGGAGCGGGTTTACCCGCGAAGAGGCCTGCACAAGCAACGATGAACCTTTAACCGGAGCGCAACATCTGTCCCGGATACTAAGTGCTGTCGGAGGTACTGCCAAGCCGCCGGGCGGCCCCCTCGACTGAACCGTTTTTTGTGATAGGGTTCGCGCCCGAAAAAATCTGCCTCGGAGCAGCGATGCAGAGAAAAATAGTGCAAACCTCTTGGTACAAGGCCTACAGCGAATACCCACCCTTCACACACAAAGTACGCACAACTTATCCACAGGCGATCGCCTTGCAAAGCCCCCAAGACCGCATTATCTTGTATCCCCATCGCAGCGAACCACTAGATATAGGGTTTGGCTCATCATCGCCAACACCAGCCAGCGGAGAAATTCAAGCGAAATTTCTCGCAAGGTTCTACGTGGTTTCATCAGCCAAACCGCTCCAGCGGAAGCATTGAGAGCAACAGCTTTTGGTCCAGCGCCAACAGCATTTGACTTCGGCCAGGGAGCGGCAGGTTTTTGCCCCTTATTCCTGATCTGTCCCGAAGTCGGTACGCCCGAGCGGGCGGATGCGCCGTGCATGGCGCATTCCCCGGCGGGCCATCGAGCAAGTGGACGGAACGGTGGGCGCGCACAACGCGCCTGAACAATATAGAAACTGTGGAGACACCCACCCATGCAAACCGACACAACTCGCGAGAACCCGCAGGCCAAGGCGCCGCAGGCTGCCGATGCCAACCAGGATCTGGCTGCCACCGCCCCCGGCCAACTGCGCGTGATCAAGCGCAACGGCACTGTCGTCCCCTACACCGACGACAAGATCACCGTGGCCATCACCAAGGCGTTCCTCGCAGTTGAAGGCGGCACCGCCGCCGCCTCGTCGCGCATCCACGACACCGTCGCGCGCCTGACCGAACAGGTCACCGCCACGTTCAAGCGCCGCATGCCATCGGGTGGCACCATCCACATCGAAGAAATCCAGGACCAGGTCGAACTGGCCCTGATGCGCGCCGGCGAGCAGAAGGTCGCCCGCGACTACGTGATCTACCGCGAGCAGCGCGCCAAGGAGCGTGCCACCCGTGTGGTCAGCGACAACGTGGTCGAGCCGCACCCAAGCATCCGCATCACCCTCGCCGACGGCAGCCTGGCGCCGCTCGACATGGCGCGCCTGAACACCATCATCAGCGAAGCCTGCGAAGGCCTGGCCGAAGTCGATGGCGGCCTGATCCAGCGCGATACCCTGAAGAACCTGTACGACGGC
Organism: Pseudomonas sp. S31; assembly: GCF_016648105.1. Taxonomy (GTDB): domain Bacteria; phylum Pseudomonadota; class Gammaproteobacteria; order Pseudomonadales; family Pseudomonadaceae; genus Aquipseudomonas. The sequence continues at coordinate 111,136 of NZ_JACVVE010000017.1, forward strand.
GTGGCCGTGAAGGACGTCAACACCGCCCTGGTGATGACCGCCCGTACCCTGGTCGAGCGCGAGCCGAACTACTCGTTCGTCACCGCCCGCCTGCTGATGGACACCCTGCGTGCCGAAGGCCTGGGCTTCCTGGGCGTGGCCGACAGCGCCACCCACCACGAGATGGCCGACCTGTACGCCAAGGCCCTGCCGGCCTACGTCGAGAAAGGCGTCGAGTTCGAGCTGCTGGACCCTGCCCTGAAAGGCTACGACCTGGAGCGCATGGGCAAGGCGATCAACCACGAGCGTGACCAGCAGTTCACCTACCTGGGCCTGCAGACCCTGTACGACCGCTACTTCATCCACAAGGATGGCGTACGCTTCGAGCTGCCACAGGTCTTCTTCATGCGCGTGGCCATGGGCCTGGCGCTGGAAGAGAAAGACAAGGAAGCCCGTGCGATCGAGTTCTACAACCTGTTGTCGTCCTTCGACTACATGGCCTCGACCCCGACCCTGTTCAACGCCGGTACCCTGCGCCCGCAGCTGTCGAGCTGCTACCTGACCACCGTGCCGGACGACCTGTCGGGCATCTACCACGCGATCCACGACAACGCCATGCTGTCGAAATTCGCCGGTGGCCTGGGCAACGACTGGACCCCTGTGCGTGCACTGGGCTCCTACATCAAGGGCACCAACGGCAAGTCCCAGGGCGTCGTGCCGTTCCTGAAAGTGGTCAACGACACCGCCGTCGCGGTCAACCAGGGTGGCAAGCGCAAGGGCGCCGTCTGTGCCTACCTGGAAACCTGGCACCTGGACATCGAAGAGTTCATCGAGCTGCGCAAGAACACCGGTGACGATCGTCGTCGTACCCACGACATGAACACCGCCAACTGGATCCCTGACCTGTTCATGAAGCGCGTCTTCGACGACGGCAAGTGGACCCTGTTCTCGCCATCGGAAGTGCCAGATCTGCACGACCTGACCGGCAAGGCCTTCGAAGAGCGCTACGAGTACTACGAAGCCCTGACCGAGTACAACAAGATCAAGGTGTTCAAGACCATCCAGGCCAAAGACCTGTGGCGCAAGATGCTGTCGATGCTGTTCGAGACCGGCCACCCGTGGCTGACCTTCAAGGACCCATGCAACCTGCGCTCGCCGCAGCAGCACGTGGGCGTGGTCCACAGCTCGAACCTGTGCACCGAGATCACCCTGAACACCAACAAGGACGAGATCGCGGTCTGCAACCTGGGCTCGATCAACCTGCCGAACCACATTGTCGACGGCAAGCTGGACACCGCCAAGCTGCAACGCACCGTGAACACCGCCGTGCGCATGCTCGACAACGTGATCGACATCAACTACTACTCGGTGCCGCAAGCGCGTAACTCGAACTTCAAGCACCGTCCGGTCGGCCTGGGCATCATGGGCTTCCAGGATGCGCTGTACCTGCAGCACATTCCTTACGGCTCCGACGCTGCCGTCGAGTTCGCCGACAAGTCGATGGAAGCGGTCAGCTACTTCGCGATCCAGGCGTCCTGCGACCTGGCCGACGAGCGTGGCGCGTACGAGACCTTCCAGGGTTCGCTGTGGTCCAAGGGCATCCTGCCGCTGGATTCGCAACAGATCCTGATCGAGGCCCGTGGCCAGAAGTACATCGACGTCAACCTGGAAGAAAGCCTCGACTGGGCACCGGTGCGCGAGCGCGTCAAGAAAGGTATTCGCAACTCGAACATCATGGCCATCGCGCCGACCGCGACCATCGCCAACATCACCGGCGTGTCGCAGTCCATCGAGCCGACCTACCAGAACCTGTACGTGAAATCGAACCTGTCGGGCGAGTTCACCGTGATCAACCCGTACCTGGTTCGCGACCTGAAGGCTCGCGGCCTGTGGGACTCGGTCATGATCAACGACCTGAAGTACTACGACGGTTCGGTGCAGCAGATCGAGCGTATCCCGCAAGAGCTGAAAGACCTGTACGCCACCGCGTTCGAAGTCGAGACCAAGTGGATCGTCGACGCCGCCTCGCGTCGCCAGAAGTGGATCGACCAGGCTCAGTCGCTGAACCTGTACATCGCTGGCGCCTCGGGCAAGAAGCTCGACGTGACCTACCGCATGGCCTGGTACCGTGGCCTGAAGACCACCTACTACCTCCGTGCCCTGGCCGCGACCAGCACCGAGAAGTCGACCATCAACACCGGCAAGCTCAACGCCGTTTCCAGCGGTGGCGACAGCGCCCCGGTCCAGGCAGCCGGCCCTGCGCCAGTGCCGAAGGCCTGCGCGATCGACGAGCCTGACTGCGAAGCCTGCCAGTAAGGCCTGATGCCGCGCCGGGTGCCTACGGGTGCCCGGTGCGGCATTTTTGTATCCGCGTCATGGAGAGGCCTTGCCCCCTGCGTTGCACGGTGGGCATTGGGTAAAAGAGCAGGACCGGCGCCGACCTGGCACCGGCCCTGACCATTACCCAGAAGGTATCGACATGGCTCGGAAGAAACCCGCGACACGCAAGATTGGCCGCAACGCCGAAACCGGCCGTTTCACCACGGTCGAAGAGGCGCGCAAGCACCCTCGGACCCATGTGGTCGAGACGTTGCGCAAACAGTGCCGATAGGCGCTGCCTAAGGCCCCATCGCCGGCAAGCCGGCTCCTGCAGGCACCCACCATCCATCGATGGTTAGGGTAATCCGTAGGAGCCGGCTTGCCGGCGATTGCGTTTGGACAAACACAACATCTTGTGCAATCAAAAATAATCAATCGCAACATGTGGTGGATTCTGACATTTGCCGCTACACTCTCACACCGTGGAAAACGACACGAGACACGTGAACGGATGCGCGCAAGACCGGTCGAAAAATTACCCCGTCCGCACCTGCTGCGCGCCCCGATCCCGAGCGAATTCCGGTATAATTCGCGCCCTTTTGTTCACGTACCTGGCCCCTCCAGAGGCCTGGCCAGGCACGCACCGGAACACTGACAAGCGACAGCCCCCGAGCTGTCCTGATTGCCGTGAAACGCCTTGCGTACACGCAGCACATTTTCATTATCCAACCGGTCGCCTGCGGGCGACCCTCAAGCAGGAGCCAACGACCATGCTGAGCTGGGACGAATTCGACAAGGAAGACGGCGAAGCCGCCGCCAAAGGCGCCGCCGCCCCTCAGGCCAACGCCGCTGCCTCGCTGGACAAACTCGACAGCGCCGGCGGTGCTGCCGCCCTGGAAGCCCGTGCCGCCACGGCGACCGACTCCGACGCGGTGAAACGCGCCAAGGCCGCCCTTGACGCCCTCGACATCGCCGAAGGCCTGGCTGAGCTGGAAGGCTCCTCGGCCCGCGTCGCCGTCGACGAGAAGCGCATGATCAACTGCCGCGCCGACCTCAACCAGCTGGTACCGTTCAAGTACGACTGGGCCTGGCAGAAGTACCTCGACGGCTGCGCCAACCACTGGATGCCGCAAGAGGTCAACATGACCGCCGACATCGCCCTGTGGAAGAGCATGGATGGCCTGACCGAGGACGAGCGCCGCATCGTCATGCGCAACCTCGGCTTCTTCTCCACCGCCGACTCGCTGGTCGCCAACAACCTGGCCCTGGCCGTGTACCGCCTGATCACCAACCCCGAGTGCCGCCAGTACATCCTGCGCCAGGCCTTCGAAGAAGCGATCCACACCCACGCCTACCAGTACTGCATCGAGTCGCTGGGCATGGATGAAGGCGAGATCTTCAACATGTACCACGAGATCCCGTCGGTAGCGAAGAAAGCCGCCTGGGGCCTGAAGTACACCCGCGCCATCTCCGACCCGGAATTCAACACCGGTACCGTCGAGACCGATAAAGAGCTGCTGCGCAACCTGATCGCCTACTACTGCGTCCTGGAAGGCATCTTCTTCTACTGCGGCTTCACCCAGATCCTGTCGATGGGCCGCCGCAACAAGATGACCGGCGTTGCCGAGCAGTTCCAGTACATCCTGCGTGACGAGTCGATGCACCTGAACTTCGGTATCGACGTGATCAACCAGATCAAGATCGAGAACCCGCACCTGTGGGATGCGGCGATGAAGGAAGAAGCGACCCAGATGATCCTGCAAGGGACCCAGCTGGAGATCGAATATGCCCGTGACACCATGCCACGCGGCGTGCTGGGCATGAACGCGGCGATGATGGAGGACTACCTCAAGTTCATCGCCAACCGTCGCCTGACCCAGATCGGCTTGAAGGAAGAGTACCCAGGGACCACCAACCCGTTCCCATGGATGAGCGAGATCATGGACTTGAAGAAAGAGAAGAACTTCTTCGAGACACGCGTGATCGAGTACCAGACTGGTGGTGCGCTGAGCTGGGACTGATTGTTCTGGTTGGGTGTGTGTCGAAAAGAGGCTGCCGCGAGGCGGCCTTTTTTATGGGTTTGGCTTGAGAGTTGTGGTGTTGCATAGATCGCGCGCCGCGGGGACTGTCAGATTTTTTGTGTGCGGGCCGGTAACGGCCTGCCGTCAGGCAGGCCCTGATTCT
>NZ_JACVVE010000018.1 GCF_016648105.1 Pseudomonas sp. S31
ACTCGGCTACGAACCGAGCGGTCGCAGGTTCGAATCCTGCTGAGTCCGCCATACAATCAAGAAGCCCGCTCATTTGAGCGGGCTTTTTGTTTTCTCGTTTCGCTGAATTGTCATCGAACTGCAACTACGCTTTCTTACACACACCGACATCTTATCGTTGACTGATTCGCTTCTTGCGTTGTCACAGCTTTATCACGCAAACGATTGTTCTGGCCAAAAATTTAGGCGATCTAGCCGCCCAGGCAGTGTATGATTGCGCCCGTCAGCCCCGCCGGGGCTTGTGGAAAACCACCATGGACTTACCCAGTAGTTACTCCCTAACACGATTCATACAGCTTGATCTGACAGATTGATTCTCCCGGCGTGCTCCGCTGCTGGGAGTGGAGTTCGCCTATGACCGAAGTAGAAGTAAAGAAAGGCCAAGACAGCCTGCAGGATCGCCTGGCTCAGGTGGTCGATCTGCTGCAGCGCCAGCGTGTCGTCGAAGACGTCACGCATCGCCAGGAAGGCCAGCACCAGGACCTGGTTGAAAGCCTCGTCCACCGCCAGAACCTCGTGGAGCTGCAGCGCAAGCTCGACGACCTGCACCCCGCCGACATCGCCTACATCCTCGAAGCCTTGCCCCTGCAGGATCGCCTGACGGTCTGGCAACTGGTGCGCTCGGATCGCGATGGCGACATCCTCCTCGAAGTTTCCGATGCCGTTCGCCAGTCTCTGATCGCCGACATGGACGATCACGAACTGCTGGCCGCAGCCAAGGAAATGGACGCCGACGAACTGGCCGACCTGGCACCGGAACTGCCGCGTGACGTCGTCCACGAGCTGATGGAAAGCCTCGACGCCCAGCAGCGTGAGCGTGTGCGCTCGGCGCTGAGCTACGACGAGGAGCAGGTCGGCGCGCTGATGGACTTCGAGATGGTCACCATCCGCGAGGATGTCAGCCTCGAGGTGGTCCTGCGTTATCTGCGTCGCCTGAAGGAATTACCGAACCACACCGACAAACTGTTCGTGGTCGACTACGGCGGCATCCTCAAAGGTGTGCTGCCGATCAAGCGTCTGCTGGTCAACGACCCGGAGAAGAAGGTGGCAGAAGTCATGGCCACCGACCCGGTGTCGTTCCACCCGGACGAAGACGCCTACGATGCTGCCCAGGCCTTCGAGCGTTACGACCTGGTCTCGGCTCCCGTGGTGGACAAGAGCGACCGCCTGATCGGCCGTCTGACCATCGATGAGATGGTCGACCTGATCCGTGAGGAAAGCGAAAGCGAAGTGCTGAACATGGCCGGTCTGCGCGAGGAAGAAGACATCTTCGCCTCGGTCTGGCGTTCGCTGCGCAACCGTTGGGCCTGGCTGGCAATCAACCTGATCACCGCTTTCCTGGCCTCGCGGGTGATCGGCCTGTTCGAGGGTTCGATCGAGAAGCTGGTGGCCCTGGCGGCGTTGATGCCCATCGTCGCGGGCATCGGTGGCAACTCCGGCAACCAGACCATCACCATGATCGTGCGCGCCATGGCGCTCGATCAGGTATCGCCGGGCAACACCAGCCGCTTGATGCGCAAGGAACTGGCGGTGTCGTTGCTCAATGGCCTGATCTGGGGCGGGGTGATCGGCGCGGTGGCGTTCTGGCTGTATGGCAGCTGGTCGCTGGGCGTGGTGATGACCGCGGCAATGACCTTGAACCTGCTGCTGGCCGCGTTGATGGGCGTGCTGATCCCGATGACCCTGACGCGCCTGGGGCGCGACCCGGCGATGGGCTCCAGCGTGATGATCACCGCCGTGACGGATAGTGGCGGCTTCTTCATCTTCCTCGGGCTGGCGACGCTGTTCCTGCTCTAGGCCTTGGAGAGAGGGGCGCGCAGCGCCCCTGACGGCAGACACGAAAAAGCCAGCTTTCGCTGGCTTTTTGCTGGTTGGCCGAACGACTCAGGAAGCGTCGGCAGCCATTTCCACATCGTGAGCGATGAGGGCCACCAGGGCGTTCTGTTGGCGGTGGGAGAGTTGGCGGAAGCGTTGGAGCAACTCGCGCTCATGCAAGGACAGCTCTGGGCTGTCCAGGCGCATGCTCAGCTCGTCACCCAACGCACCTTCTTGGATAAGGCTCTGTTCCAGGCGCGCGATGATCTCGGAGTTCATGCTGCGGTGATGGTTGCGCGCTACCTCGGCAATGCGCTCACGCATTCCGTCTGGCAGGCGGACGACGAACTTGTCAGCAGTGCGGCTCGAATAAATAGCCTGTTTCATTGGGCGCATATAAATTGACCGGATATCTGGTTCAGGGGAAAGCGGTTCTCAAATTGGCCGCACGGGATGGAAGTACGACCGTGGCGACGACAAAATGTTCAACCGAGATGAAAAATAGGCTGTGCATTTTGCCATGGTCGCCGTTTCCTTGGCGTCAATTATGTGACTAATAGTGAGCCGGGTAAAGGCTTTTTGCCAGTACCAATTATCAGAAATGAGCACTGGTTTGAAAAATTTCACATCGATCGGCGCATTCTACCGTCAGCCGTTTGCCGTCAAAAACCGGTAAATAACAGCAAATGGTCGGGAAAAGCCCTAGAATGCACGGGTTTCCTTCCTAGAGCATAGTGGCTATGCAATATGACGCAAGCGATAGCTGTTTCCATTCAGCACGTCTGGTATTTCTGGTAGGACCCTCCGGCTCGGGTAAAGATTCCGTGATCGACGCAGCCCGTGCGCGCCTGGCGGCTGCGGGGGTGAAAATCGCCCGACGGGTCATCACCCGCTCCGCCGAATCCAAGGGGGAGGCTGCTCAAGGCGTCACGCCCGAAGGTTTCGCGGCGATGCTCGCGGCTGGGGAGTTTGCCATGCACTGGCACGCCAATGGGTTGGATTACGGGATACCGGCGCAGGTGGATCGTTGGCTCGAGGAAGGGCATCCGGTGCTGGTGAATGGCTCGCGGGCCTACTTGAGCGAGGCGCGGCGGCGTTATCCGGACCTGCTGGCGATCATGCTCGAAGTGCGGCCGGAGATTCTGCGCCAACGCCTGCTGGCGCGCGGGCGGGAATCCGAGGCACAGGTGGAGCAGCGGCTGGCGCGTGGCGCCTCGCTGCAGGGCGAGGTCGAAGCGGATGTGCATCGCCTGGATAATTCGGCATCGCTGGAGACTGCTGTCGAGGCGCTGCTGGCGTTGCTGGGCAGGGAAGGGGTGATTCGGATTTGAAATTCAGTGTCGGCCGCTTCGCAAAGGAGGCCGGAAAAGTCGCCTGCAAGCGATCGAGACATGACAAACGGCAGCCCGCTGGTTAAGATGCTCGCCGTCCTGTCGCTTGGCTTTCATGCCTGGCAAAAATGTCTCAGTAGCTCAATTGGATAGAGCATCCCCCTCCTAAGGGGAAGGTTGCAGGTTCAAATCCTGCCTGGGACGCCATGCTCCTCCCTCAGAGGGACACTCCCTGCAACCGCAGATACCCGATCACCCCCACCATCGCAGCGCAAAACAACCACTGCAGCCAACTTAGCCCGGCTATCCGGTAGATCGCCTGCAATGGCCTGCGCCAGCGGTATTGGCGATCCTGTGGGGCCATGTCGGCCGGCTGCAGCACACCGATCACGCCGGTCAGCAAATAGGTGGCCAGCCCCAGCCACCCTAGCCAGAGCCCGATCACCAGGCCCAGGCCGATCAACGGGCCGGCGTTGCGTATCACCAGCAAGCGACGATCGCGGGTGAGGTTTCTGCGGACACATTCTGCGCTGAGCCGCTGGTCGAGGTCGTGAAGGCTCTCGGCGATATCGAACCAGAGACCGAGCAGCCACTTGCCGACATAGGCGCCTAGCAGTGCCGCCAGGGCATAGAGCGGTAGTATCAGCAGCATCACGGCCAGCCCGGCACCGGGTAGGCTCTGCAGGGCAAGTGTCAGGGTCAGCACGGCAGTCGTGCGCTTGATGCCGTAGGGTGGGTCGCGGGGCTCGACGAGTCGTTTCCAGAACCACGGATCATGCATGGGGAACATCCCCAGCAAGTCGGCGAAGCGCGACGAGAAGGCATCGGACAGCCGTTCACAGGCTTGCCAGTCGGCCTCGACGAAACCTGCGGCCAATTCCCTCTGCTGCTCGGGTTGTTGCACCAGCAGAAACAGCGCGGCGGCGTTGGCCTGGGGGCTCGGCTGTTGTTCGCGTCGAGCCGCCAGCGCGCGCAACGCATCGATCCAGGTGCGTTGCTCGCAACGCCGATGCAGCGCTTGCCAATGTTCGTCGGGGATCGGCGGCGTGGCGCCTGGAGCGTCCCAGGCGAAGACCTGGCAGATGCCGACGAACAACGCCGGTGGCCAGTCCTCGTTGTCGAGCAGCAGGGTCAGCACATGCACCTGGAATGCCTGGCGACGCGAGAGGTCGCCCAGCCAACCTTGGCGACTGGCTTGCGCCAGGCAATCGATGAACTGCGCAGGCTCACCCGCGGCCATGTACTGCTCCAGCCTGGCGTGGAGCGCGGTGGCAAGTAGCAGGGCCAGGCGTTGCTGCTCCAGTTCGCCGGTTGCGAACTGCTGCCAAGGGGTCAGCCACTGGCGCTGCTCCACGCCCCAGCGCAGCAGGTTCGGGTGGGCGGTGGCTGCCTCCAGGCAGCGTCTGAACAGCAGCGGCTCCAGGGCTCGTTCGATGCCTTTTGCCTTGGCCTCGTACCAGGTGCGCTCGACGGCGCCATCGTCGAGCGCTGCCAGTAGGGCCAGCGCCTGCTCGTGCTCTGAAGGCGCTGCCGGCTTGGGTACTGTCGATCTGCTGCAGATGGGGGGCACGGCATCGGCAAGCGCGACCGTGGCCTCGGTACGCGCCTCGCGCGCTGATTGCAGGGCTTCTTCATAGGCCTCGCGCAAGCGCTGGAATGCCACCGGATCTTCGTCGGGGCGGGTGCGCTTGAGCAACCTGGCGTATTGCCGCTTGATGCTGCGTTCATCGGCTTCAGGGGAAAGTTCCAGCACCTGCCAGCAACGGGAAATGCGCATGGCTCAGAAACCGCCCTGGTGTTCGAACTGGTCCAGGCGCTCGCTCAGTTGCTTGCGCGCCTGGCGGATGACGCGTTCGTCCTGGCTGGCCAGTGCCTGTTGGAACAGGTTGGCCCAATGATCGATCTGCTGGCGATGTTCGCCCAGGCTCTCCTGGTACAAACGCTCCAGGCGCGCGACCAGCAGCGTGTTGACCTGCTGCTCGCGGGGATGAACCTTGAGCGCTGCCAGGTTCTGCAGGCACGTGGCGATTTCCTCGGGGCTGAGTACCCCAGGATTGTTCTCGATCACCAGCTCGAACTGCTCACCGGTCAGCGGAATGCTCACCTGGCATTCCAGGATGCCGTTGTTGTCATAGGTGAAGCGCACATCCAGGTCCACGGAGCCGCCGGTGTTCGGCGGTACCGGGATCTCCAGGGCTCCCAGCGCGATATTGTCGCGCACCAGGCGGCTTTCACCCTGGAAAATCCGCACCTGCACGCGCTCCTGCGACTCATCGACGGTGCACACGGTTTCGACGCGGCTGACCGGTACCGTGCTGTTGCGCTCGATGATCGGCAGGTAATGCCCGGCCTCGAGCCGTTGGCCGAAGCGCTGCGAGGTCTCGATGCCCAGGGTATAGGGGCAGACGTCGGTCAGCACCACCTCTTCCAGGGCGGCATCCCGCGCGTTCAGTGCGGCTTGGATCGCGGCGCCGTGGGCCACGGTTTCGTCCGGGTTCAGGTGCACCGAGGGGAAGCGACCGAACAGGCTGGCGGCCAGTTTGCGCACCAGGGGCATGCGCGTGGCGCCGCCTACCATGAGGATCTGATCCAGTTCGTCGATGCGGATGCGCGCATCGCGCAGGGCGCGCTCGACCGGATTGCGCAGCCGCTCCAGCAACGGCTCGAACAATTGGGCCAGGTCTTGCTGGGTGAAGCTGTACTGCCACTGCTGGCCGTCGAGCCGCAATACGAACTCGCAGCTAGCGGCTTGCCCCAGCGCGATCCGCACCCGCTCGGCCTCGCGTTGCAGGGCCTCGCTGATTGCATGGGTGGCGGGAAATCCGGGGGTCTCGGCCTGGGTCTGGAGAAAGCGCTGCACCAGCAGCTGATCGAAGTCTTCGCCCCCCAGGTAGTTGTCGCCAGCACTGGAGCGGACCTCCATCACGCCATCGAACAACTCCAGGATCGACACGTCGAACGTCCCACCACCCAGGTCGAACACCAGGAACGAGGACTCGCCGCCGCGCTGAGGCAGGCCGTAGGCCAGGGCGGCTGCGGTCGGCTCGTTGATCAGCCGGGTAACGGTCATCCCGGCCAGTTCGCCAGCGATGCGCGTCGCCTTGCGCTGGGCATCGCTGAAGTAGGCCGGCACGCTGATCACCACATCGGTCACTGGCTTGCCATGAGCGCGCTCGACGTCTTCCTTCAGGCTCCTCAGCAGCATCGCCGATAGCTCTTCGGGACGAAAGGGCGTGGCTCCCAGCTGCACCGTGCGAGCACTGCCCATGTGGCGTTTGAACAGGGCAGTGGTCAGTCCGGGATGGGTAGACAGGCGCTCGCGGGCCGCTTGCCCGACCAGGATCCGCCCCTGGTCATCCAGGCCGACCACCGAGGGCGTCAGCAACTGCCCCAGGGCATTGGTGACGAGCACGCTGGTGCCCTTGTCCCAGACCGCTACCAGGCTGTTGGTCGTGCCCAGGTCGATTCCGACGATCATGAAGCAATTCCTTTTCCTTCCAGTCGCGAAGGCTCTGACGAACAGCGTCGTCCGCGCAAGTCCTTTTTCCAGAATGAGAGGCGGTACTCAAAAACGCAATAAAACCGCTCGAGATTGAACTTATATATTCCTGAGCGTTCTAGGATACCGCTCCGGGCTGGTGGCAATGTGTCAGCAGCTGCGCTGAATAGCGATGCAAAAGCGTGCAACAGGCCTGGATGGCAGAGTCCGACAGACACTTACAGGGATGCAACCTCTCATGCAGCAGACTTCCAATCAAGCGCCCGCCACGGGTGCCCTGGTCGGCCATTACTACTATGGCAAGGCGGCCAAGATCTTTGTCATCATCCTGGTCGCGACCCTGCTGTTGCTGGCAGGCGCCATCCTCTACTTCACTACGTTGCTGCCGGCGAACGGCTCCGGGCCGGTGGCGTTCACCACTTCGAGCGGCTCGACCGTACGCTTCGACGGCCAGGTCTCGTTGCTGTACTTCACCAGTGGCCTGCTGGCGGTGCTGGGGCTGGGCGTCGCGGCACTCTGGGCCTGGCACAGCCGCTATCGGCACAGCAGCTACGAGCTGTTCGAGAAGGGTATCGCCTACACCACCAAGGGCGTGCGTACCTATGTGCCGTTCACCGAGATCGAAGACCTCTACCTGTTCAGCTCCGGGCAGATGGTGATGACCGGCATGATCACCAACCTGGCCTTCCGGCGTAACGCCAGCGAGCCGTTCCATCGGGTGATCGAGCCGCTCAAGCGCTTCCACGAGTTCGTGCAGCTGTTCCGCGAGCTGTATCTCGATGCGCGCCAGCCGGCGGTCCTGCAAACGCTGCAGGCAGGTGGCTCGGTGACGTTCAAGTACATCGCCACCGGTGAGGTCTGGCGCAAGCGCGTGAGCGGCAACTTCCTCGATGCCAAGACCCTGCCCATCGTGGTCACCCGGGACCACCTGCAAGTGCAGGGCAGCCAGGTGTCGATCGCGTCGCTGCGCAGCATGGACACCAGCACCTGGTCCGAGAAGATCAACCTCAAGGATGCGTCCGGCAACACCGTCCTGTCGACCGTCGCCACCGGCATCATGAACATGGACCTGTTTCTCAATACCTTGGGCCTGCTGATGGAAGACTCCGCTGCGCAAGCGCCGCAAGCAGCTGCTTCCCAGGCCTGAACCCGTGCCTGGGGCGGCGATGACGAGCGCCCGGGCCAATGGCGATCGGATGAGCCGATCGCCCAGCGAACCTTAAGGATGAACACAGTGCAGTCGAAGAATGTTTGGGTAGGGATGCTGGTCGCCGTGGGCATTTTGCTTGCCGGTTGTGACAACGGCGAGTCGCCCCGCAGCGCGGCGGCGACCCAGGGGCAGGAGGCGCCGCAAGCGCCGAGCGCCGAGCAGGTCGAGATCGAGAAGTACAACTTCTATGTCGACGCGGCGAACCGTGGCGGCAACTTCGGCGCGATCCTGGAAAAGCGCCGCACCGAATATGCCAAGGGCCTGAAGTCGGACAAGCCATTGTCCGATTACTACATCTTCAGTGCGTATGACATCAGCGGCCTGCGCGACAACCTCAGCAAGGCCTTGGCCCTGTCGTCGCCCATGCCGGAACTCGACGAGCCGGCCAAGGCGATGCTGGTGGCGCTGGAGAAGCTCGCGCCGATCCACGCCGACCTCGCCAACTACGCCGACTCCAAGGGCTACCTGGCCGATGGTGGCAAGAAGGCCAAGGAGCTGGAGCCTGCGCTCGACGCCGCCATCGAGGCGGTTGCCACGGAGCAGGACAAGTTCTACGACGGCCTCGCCAAGCGCGACGAGATCAACACCCAGCAAGCGTTCGACGACGCCGAGAAGGATACCCTGGAGTACTACCGCGCTGGCATCGTGCTCTACGCCAAGCAATCGGTGCGCTTGTCCAAGGACTTCTACCAATCTGCAGGCAAGGAAGAAACCGCCAAGCCGTTCGAGGAAAGCCTGAACAAGACCGCGCAGATGATCGAAGGCTGGGACAAGCAGAGAAAGGCGCAAACGCCGCAAATGTCCTGTAGCGTGTTGCTGAGCGACCTGAACCGCTTCGTTGGCAAGGGGCGTGAGTCCATCGCCAATGCCCGCAAGGGTGGCTACAAGTACGATGAACAGCGTCAGATGATGTGGAAGAACAACAACCCGATCAAAGCCGATGCGCAATGGTTCGCGCGCTTCTACGACTCGGTCATCAATGGCATGAACGCTACTCGCTGCAGCTGAGTAGGCTCATCCGGGGAGGGCGGCCGGGTTGGCCGCCATCTCCTGTTTCAGGTCCATCCGCTTCTATCCGCCGCCTGCCGTCTTCTGCACACTGTGCTACATCGCCCAAGCTGCGCGTCGCCGCCGCTTCCCTCTTGTGCAGAGATCCTCATGCTCTCCCAGTTGACGCTCGTTTCGCCCTCGGTCACCGCCTATGCGCTGGGCTGTGTATTCATCGCCGCGCTCGCCCGAGGGTTTTCCGGGTTCGGCTTCACCTTGCTGGCGATCATGTCACTGTCGTTCGTATTGCCGCTGTCGACCATCGTGCCGGCGATGTTCGTGCTGGAGATCGCCGCGGGCGTGAAACTGCTGCCATCGATCTGGGGCCAGGTGCACTGGAGTTCCATCCGCGTACTGGTCATCACCTCGGTTCTCGCCACGCCCCTGGGGGCCTACCTGCTGGCGCGCATGCCGGGTGAGCTGGTGAAGGTGATCCTGGCCGTGCTGATCATCGGCTGTTGCCTGGTGATGATCACCGGCTTCAAGTTGCGGCGCATGCCGTCGTTCATGCAGACGGCCGCCACCGGCGCCGGGGCCGGTGTGCTCAATGGCTCGCTGGGCCTGGGTGGGCCGCCGGTCATCGTGTTCTTCCTCGGCTCGCCGCTGGCGCTGGAGGCAGGGCGGGCGTCGATCATCGCGGCGTTCCTGGCCATGGACGTGGCGGCGTTGCCGGCGTTCTGGGCGCTCGACCTGTTCGGTCGCGACGCGCTGCACCTGGGCCTGATGAGCCTGCCGGTACTGGTGCTGGGGGTGTGGCTGGGGGCGCGTATGGCGCAGCGGGTGGAAGAGACCTTGGCGCGCAGGATCATCATCGTGTTTTTGCTGATTCTGGCGTTGGGGAGCCTTTTTTAGCGGGGGGCTTGGCCTGGTTTTTGTGAGAGGGCTGAAATCGAGCGCCGCGCGGGCGGCGCTCGATCTACGCTACGCCGAAAATCCTCCGACAAACACTCAAGCCCAGATATCACCAATGGTGAAGCCTTCGGTAAACGGATCGTCATGGTCCAGCACGAAGGTGTTCAGGCCGTAGATCCAGCTGGTGCCGGTCACGGTCGGCACCACCGCCTTGTGCTCGCCGATGCGTGTCTCGTCGATCAGGCGGCCGGTATAGATGTTGCCGAGAATGCCCTGGTGACGGAAGTCCTGGTTCAGCGGTAGCTCGCCCTTGGCATGCAGGGTCGCCATCTTGGCGCTGGTACCGGTGCCGCAGGGGCAGCGGTCGAGAGCGCCGGTCCAGGTGGCCGGGTCGTCCCAGGAGAAGGTGCCGGAGGCCATGGTGACGACGTTCTTCCAGTCGGCGCTGGGGTCGTCGGTAGGGCCGGACAGCTGCGAGATGGTGATGCCCACGCCCGGATAGTCCGGGTGGGCGACCGGTAACTGCTCGATCGCCGCCTCGCGGATCATCGACGACACCCTGGCGATCTCGCCGCCGTGCTCGGGCTTGAGCTCCAGGCCCTTGAACTGGCGCACGTCGGCGATCACGTAGAACATCCCGCCCCAGCCCACATCGACCCGCACCTTGCCCAAGTGCGGCACATCGATGACGGCATCGATGTGCGCGGCGAAGGCCGGCACGTTCTGGAAGGTGACGCCCTTGACCTTGCCGTTCTGGCACTGCGCCTTGATGCGGATCAGGCCTGCCGGTGCTTCGAGCACCAGTTCGGTCAGTGGCTCCTTCATCGGCAGCAGGCCCATCTCCAGCAGTACGGTCACCACCGAGATGGTGTTGCCCCCGGACATCACCGGGTACTCGATCTGCTCCATGATGATGTAGCCCGCATCGGCTTCGGGGTGGCACGGCGGGACGATGATGTTGCAGCAGTGCGCCGGGTAGCCGCGCGGCTCGCGCAGCATCAGCTTGCGCAACTGGTCGTCATTTTCCTCCAGCCATTTCATCTTGGCGTAGACGGTGTCGCCGGGGATGTGCGGTACGCCGCCGGTGATCACCCGCATCGGAGTGCCGGCGTGGGTGTCGACCGCGTGAATGGTTCTCTTGAAGGCCATGGGCAAGCTCCAGCTTATTGTTCGTATGGATCGCGTGCCGGCACTTTCTCATCCTCGGCCCAGCAACCCCTATAAGAATTGGGACAGCTCATGTGAGGTTCGGGCGATCCCCTGACGCCGGGTGATTCGTACCAGTAGTTGTCCCAATCCTTATAGTGGGGGCGGCGTGTGGTTGGCAGAGTGATCGCCTGCAGAATGCATCCATCCGAGGAGTGTTTCATGAGCCAAGTTCTTACCGTCGTTCGTCAAGCCGCCGAGTCCGCCCTGGGTGAGCTGGCCCCGGCCAAGCTGCCGATCGGCGAACCGATCGCCCAGGCAGCCACCGGCCAACATCAGGCCGATGACGCCGTCAACGCCAGCATCGGCGTCTGGGAAAGCACCCCGGGTGTGTTCCGCCGCCACCTGAAGAACCGTGAGTTCAGCCACATCGTCAGCGGTGCCTGCACCTTCACCCCGGACGGCGGCGAACCGGTGGAGCTGCGTGCCGGCGATGCCGTGCTGTTCCCGGAAAACTGCGAAGGCGTGTGGCACATCCACGAGACCCTGCGCAAGACCTACGTGCTGTTCTGAGGAGGCGATCCATGATCGAGCGCATCAACCCTGGCAAGCGCGCCAGCCAGATGGTGATCATCGATGGCCGCATCGAGACCTCCGGCATCGTCGCCGAGAACCTCGACGGCGACATCGCCGAGCAGACCCGCTGCGTGCTGCGCCAACTGGAGTCCTGGCTGGCGCAGGTCGGGGCGAGCAAGGCCAACCTGTCGCGGATGCAGATCTGGCTGGCCGACATGGGCGAGTTCGCGCGCATGAACGAAGTCTACGATGCCTGGGTCGGCGAGGCGCCGCCGGTACGCGCCTGCGTCGGCGCGCCGTTGGCGGCTGCGGGCTACCGCATCGAGATCCAGGCGTTCGGGCAGCTCTGAGATGGGGCGCTGGGCTCGAGAGCTGTAGCGCCTATGAGAACGCGCGCCGCCCGCGCGGCGCCACCGCATCTCTCCAGCCGAACACCGAGCACCTGTGCGTACTTCTACCATCAATTGTCATGCTCGTTACAGCGAGGGGAGCCGCTGGGTGCGCATCATGTTGCAAAAACCAACATGCTCTCACGCTCAAAGGCACCAACTATGTACCGTGGATTTTGGTATGCCCAGGCACTCGACCTGGATAGCGATCTCGCCCCTGCCTTGCAGGATTCGATTCAAGCGGACGTGTGCATCGTCGGCGGCGGGTTTCTCGGCTTGTGGTCGGCCATCCGCCTGAAGCAGGCGCACCCGGAAAAAACCATCGTCATCGTCGAGCGTGATCGCTGCGGCTCCGGTGCCAGCGGCCGCAACGGTGGCATCGCGACCAACTGGTGGGGCAAGTACCTGTCGGTACGCACCATCTGCGGTGACGTCGAGGCGCGGCGCATCTGCGAAGCGGCCGAGTCGGCGATCGACGAGATCGGCAGCTTCTGCCAGGAGCATGGCATCGATGCCCAGTACCGCAAGGATGGCTGGCTGTGGACCGCCACCAACCAGCGGCAGATGAACTCCTGGCGCATACTCACCGACGGTCTGCAGAAGCTCGACGTCAACCCGTTCCAGGAAATGGACCGCGAGACCATCCGTGGCCGAGTCGGCTCGCCGCTGGTGCTGGGCGGCATCTACGACCCCAATGCCGCCACCGTGCAGCCGGCCATGCTGGCGCGCGGCTTGCGTCGGGTGGCACTGAAGCTGGGGGTGAAGATCTTCGAGAAATCGCCGTTCACCCACCTGGTGCGTGGCAAGAACCCGGTGGTGCATACCGCCAAGGGCCATGTGAAGGCCAACCACGTGGTGCTGGCGCTGAACGCCTGGGGCGCGCAGTTCCCCGAGTTGCGCCGGATGATCGCGATCATGTCCAGCGACATGGTGGCCACCGCGCCGGTCAAGGCCAAGCTCGATGCCATCGGTTTCAGCCGCGGCGAGTGCATGACCGACTCGCGCACCGTGCTCAACTACTGGCGCAACACGCCCGACGGCCGCGTGGTCTTCGGCAAGCCACTGGGCCAGTTCGCCTACGCCGGGCGCATCGGCAACCTGTACGAGAAACCATCGCCTGCGGCCGACAAGGTCGCCGCCGAACTGCGCCGGCTGTACCCGCAGCTCGAGGATGTGCCAGTGGTCAGCAGCTGGACGGGGCCGATCGACCGGGCCATGAAGGGCCTGCCCAACTTCGGCTACCTCGACCAGCACCAGACCGTCAGCTACGGCATCGGCTTCTCCGGCAATGGCGTCGCCACCACGGTGTTCGCCAGCCGCATCATCAAGGCGCTGGCCACCCATGCCAACGACGAGTGGGCCAACTGTGGCCTGGTCAACCAGAAGATGAAGCTGCTGCCGCCAGAGCCGTTCCGTTTCTTCGGTGCGCACATGGTACGTGACGCGCTGGTACGCAAGGAATCGTTGGAAGATCACGACCAGGACGCCGGCTTCATCACTCGCCAGTTGGTCGGCATGGCCCCGGCTGGTTATGTCCCCGCCCAGAAAAAATAAGATCAGGATCATGAGCGAACATATCGTTTTTCTCGACGACGACGGGCTTGCCGCCTCGACGCGTCTCAAGCGCCCCGACTGCGAACACACCTGGCAGCAGTTTGCGTACACCCATCCTGACCAGGTGCTCGAGCACCTCAAGGACGCCACCGTCGCCCTGACCTGCAGCGTGCCGCTGCGCGAAGAGCACCTGCGTCAGTTGCCCAAGCTGAAGATGATCTCGCTGGCGCTGACCGGCCGTGACATCGTGGACGTCGACTACTGCGATGCCCATGGCATCGAGGTCTCCAGCGTGCCGGGCTATGCCGCCAACACCGTGGCCGAGCACAGCATGGCGATGATGCTCGAGCTGTTCCGCCGGCCAGTGGCGTTCAGCCGCCTGATGCGCAAGGTGCAGGCTGGGCAGGCCGAGTACAAGAACATCTATTTCGACCACCGCATCCGTGATGTGCGGGGCAAGCAGATGGCGATCATCGGCAGCGGCCCGATTGCCCTGCGCCTGGCCGAACTGGCCCGGGCCTTCGGCATGGAAGTGCTGTTCGAGGACCGCGGCGGCAAGCGCCGTGGCGCCGATTGCCGTTCGCTGGAAAGCCTGCTCAAGAGCTGCGACGTGCTGTCGATCAATGCCCCGCTGACGCCAGAAACCCATGACCTGATCGATGCTGCAAAACTGGCGACCATGAAGCCCGATGCGTTGGTGATCAACACCGGACGTGGTGGCATCGTCAACGAGGCAGCCCTGATCGACGCCCTGCAAAACGGGCGCTTGGGTGGCGTGGCCCTGGACGTGGTGGAAGTAGAACCGCTACATCCGAGCAATCCACTGTTCCAGCTGATCGATCGCGACGATTTCATCCTCAACCCGCACATTGCCTGGAGCAGTGAGGATGCCATGCAGCAGTTGATGGATCGCGCCGTCGACAACATCACTGACTACGTTGCCCGCCACGCCACCGAGAAAAGGATCCGTACCGCATGACCATCGCCAGCAAAAGCAGCTTCGTCGACGGCGCTTTCGTCGCTCTGGATAGCGCCGCCGATATTCTCGAAAACCGCAATCCGTCGAACCCTGGTGAGGTCGTCGAGCGTTTCGTGCGTGCCGATCAGGCGCTGACCGAGCAGGCCATCGCCGCCGCCCGTCGTGCCCAGCCGGCCTGGGCGCGCAGCAACCCGCAGCAGCGCGCCGATGCGCTGGATTTCATCGGTACCGAGATCCTTGCCCGGCGTCAGGAACTAGCGGAGTTGCTGGCGCGCGAAGAAGGCAAGATCGTTCGTGAAGCCCTCGGCGAAGTCGACCGCGCGGGCCGTTCGTTCAAGTTCTACGCCCAGGAAGCGCTGCGCGCTGAAGGCGAGAAGTACCAGTCGGTGCGCCAGGACGTAGGCATCGATGTGTTCACCCAGCCGTTGGGCGTGGTCGGCATCATCGCGCCATGGAACTTCCCGATCGCCATCCCGGCCTGGAAGATCGCGCCAGCGCTGTGCTTCGGCAACTGCGTGGTGTTCAAACCGGCCGAACTGGTGCCGTCCTCGGCCTGGGCCCTTGCCGAGATCATCAGCCGTTCGGGCCTGCCAGCGGGCGTGTTCAACATGCTGATCGGCCCTGGCCGCAGCGTTGGCGACACCATCATCCGTTCGCCGCACATCGATGGCATCAGCTTCACCGGTTCGGAAACCACTGGCCGTCAGATCGCCAGGCTCGCGGCCGAAGGCATGAAGAAAGTCCAACTGGAGATGGGCGGCAAGAACCCGCTGATCGTGCTGGACGACGCCGATCTGGAGCAGGCGGTGGACGTTGCGCTCAATGGCTCGTTCTTCAGCACCGGCCAGCGTTGCACCGCCAGTTCGCGTGTCATCGTTACCGAGGGCATTCACGACGCATTCGTAGCGCGCTTGGCGGAGCGGACCCGAGCCCTGAAGGTGGGCGATGCATTGCAGGCTTGCACCGATATCGGTCCAGTCGTGGACAGTCGGCAGCTGGAGCAGAACCTGTCCTACGTGGCCAGCGGCCGCGAGCAGGGTGCGAAGCTGGTATGTGGTGGCGAGCGCATCGAAAACGAGGCGGGCGGTTACTTGTTCACACCGGCGCTGTTCACCGAAGTGACGCCCGAGATGCGTATCTACCGCGAAGAGATCTTCGGGCCGGTGTTGAGCGTGCTCAAGGTTCGTGATTATGAAGCCGCCTTCGCCGCTGCCGAAGATACCCAGTTCGGGCTGTCCGCCGGTATCGTGACTACTTCGCTGCGTTATGCCGAGCACTTCAAGCGCAACAGCTCGGCGGGGATGGTGATGGTCAACTTGCCGACGGCTGGAGTGGACTACCACGTTCCGTTCGGTGGCAATGGGGCTTCCAGCCTCGGGTCGCGTGAGCAGGGCACCCATGCCCGGCAGTTCTTCACCCGCGTCAAGACCACCTACCAATTGTCCTGATGGGGCCTATTCGCGGCGGTTCGGCGCCCCGATGAACCCGCTCCTACAGGCATTCACCGTTTCAACATGGATTGAGACCCTGTAGGAGCGGGTTTACCCGCGAATGCTGGCTGGCGGACCACACAGAAATACCCCCATTCAGCTGCTGGCCGTAATCTCGCATTCTTTGAGGTAATCCTCCTATTTCCTGAAGTCATGCAGGCTTACTCTGCAGCTAAGAGAGCGTGCGCACACTTTCGTATTACCCGTACCACCAGTTACTCACATTCTAAAAACAATAGATGGACTCCAAGTTCGCCATCGCCCATTCGTGTGCCTGGCATTCGAAGAGCCGTCTGCATTGCGCAGCAAAAGAGGCAACAGAACGTGACCAATAATCATAAGATTTCACTAGAAGACGCGCCGCTCAACAGCTTCCATAAAAAGCTGGCGATCTATTCATCGGGTGCACCGTTCCTGGATGGTTACATCCTCAGCATTATCGGTGTCGTTCTGCTTCAACTCAGCCAGGCCTTGCAACTGACCGTTCTCGAAGAGGGCATGGTGGCCGCGGCTTCGCTGATCGGCATGTTCTTCGGCGGTTTCGTCGGCGGCCTGTTCACCGACAAGCTTGGGCGCAAGACCTTGTACGTGCTGGTACTGGTTGCCCTGGCGGTATTCTCGCTCGGCCAGTTCTGGGTCACTTCCGCTGCGGCGCTGATTGGCCTGCGTTTCTTGCTGGGTGTCGCGATCGGTGCCGACCATCCCCTGGCCACCTCGCTGCTGGCCGAATTCCTGCCCAAGAAGCAACGCGGTTCGATTCTCGCCAGCCTGGTGATGATGTGGTTCGTCGGCGCTGCGGTAGCCTATGTCGCCGGTGAGTTCATCCTGCGCACCATGGGCCCGGAAGCCTGGCGCTGGGCGCTGGCCAGTGCGGTGGTGCCGGCGGTGGCATTCCTGGTGATGCGCGCCGGTACGCCGGAGTCGGCACGCTGGCTGTTGAGCAAAGGGCGCACCGCCGAAGCGGACCAGGTGATCAAGCGGGTCTACGGCGACGCGTTCTCCATCGCCGATCTGCCGGAACCGGTATCGCAACGCCGGGTGTCGGTGTGGCAGCTGTTCCACTCGCACTATGGCAAGCGCATCTTCTTCGTCAGCATCTTCTGGACCTGCTCGATCATTCCGCAGTTCGCCATCTACGCTTTCGCGCCGAAGATTCTCGCCGCGATGGGCCTGACCGGTGACCTGGCGGCCTGGGGCGCGGTGGCCATCACCATCATCTTCGTGTTCGGCTGCCTGCTCGGAGTGAAGCTGATCAACCCCATGGGCCGTCGGCGCATGCTCATCCACAGCTTCCTCTGGTCTGGCCTGGCGTTGCTCCTGCTGGGCCTGTACCCCGATGGCGCTGGCCTGGTCACCCTGGCGCTGTTCGGCAGCTATGCACTGTTCATCGGCGGGGCGCAGGTGCTGCAGTACGTCTACCCGAACGAGCTGTTCCCGACGGAAGTGCGCGGTTCGGCGGTCGGCCTGGCCACCTCGCTGTCGCGCATCGGCGCGGCGATCGGGACCTACCTGGTGCCGATGTCGCTGTCGTCGATCGGCATCGCCAACACCATGATCGCGGCCTTCGGCATTTCGATGGTAGGCCTGTTCTTCACCTGGCAGATGGCGCCGGAAACCCGCTCGCTCGACCTGGCGACGGCGAGCGCCGCCTGATCCAGCGTTTGGGCGCGCACTCTCACACGGGACGGGCAGGTTTGCTCAGATATGCAATGCATGCCCCAGTGCACGCAGTGCCGCTTCCTGCACCGCCTCGCCCAGCGTCGGATGGGCATGGATGGTGCCGGCGATGTCTTCCAGGCGTGCGCCCATTTCCAATGACTGGGCAAACGCCGTGGAAAGCTCCGACACGGCCACCCCGACCGCCTGCCAGCCGACGATCAGGTGGTTGTCACGCCGCGCCACCACCCGCACGAAGCCGCTTTTCGCTTCCAGGCTCATGGCCCGACCGTTGGCGGCGAACGGGAACTGCGCGACGATGCAGTCCAGGCCCTGTTGGCTGGCCTGCTCCGGCGTGGCGCCGACCACCACCACTTCCGGGTCGGTGAAGCACACCGCCGCGATAGCGCCGGGCTCGAAACGTCGCGCCTTGCCGGCGATGATCTCGGCGACCATCTCGCCCTGGGCCATGGCGCGGTGCGCCAGCATCGGCTCGCCAGCCACGTCGCCGATGGCCCAGACATTGCGCATGCTGGTCTGGCAGCGGGCGTCGATGGCGATCGCCGCACCGTTCATCTTGAGGTCCAGGCATTCCAGGTTGTAGCCCGAGGTGCGCGGGCGACGGCCCACCGCCACCAGCACGCGGTCAGCTTCCAGGCGCAATTGCCCGCCCTTGTCGTCGCGGGCCAGCAGGCAACCGTCGTCGTAGCCCTCTACGCTATGCCCGAGGTACAGCGCGATACCCAGTTTCTTCAGCGACTCGGCCACGGGCGCCGTGAGTTCGCTGTCGTAGGTCGGCAGGATGCGTTCGCGGGCTTCCACCACACTGACCTGCACGCCCAGCTTGCGGTAGGCGATGCCCAGTTCCAGGCCGATGTAGCCACCGCCGACCACCACCAGATGCTTGGGCAGGGTCTGGGGTGCCAAGGCTTCGGTGGATGAAATCACCGCGCCGCCCAGGGGCAGCATCGGCAGTTCGACGCTGTTCGAGCCAGTGGCCAGCAGCAGGTGCTCGCACTGGATACGCTGGCCGTCGACCTCGACCTGCTTGCCGTCGAGAATGTTCGCCCAGCCTTGGATCACCTTGACCCCATGTTTTTTCAGCAACGCGGCGACGCCTGTGGTGAGGCGGTCGACGATGCCGTCCTTCCAGGCCACGCTCTGGCCGATATCCAGGCGCGGCGAGGTGACGCTGATGCCCAGTGGCGACTGACCGGCCTGGCGGGTGGCCTGGTGGAACTGCTCGGCCACGTGGATCAGCGCCTTGGACGGGATGCAGCCGATGTTCAGGCAGGTGCCGCCGAGGGCCTGGCCCTCGACCAGCACGGTGGGAATGCCCAGTTGCCCGGCGCGGATGGCGGCCACGTAGCCGCCAGGGCCGCCACCGATGATCAGCAGGGTGGTATCGATGATCGGTTGCATGGTCACTCCACGAACAGGCAGGCAGGTTGTTCCAGCAGGCCGCGCACAGCCTGGATGAACAGGGCGGCATCCATGCCGTCGACCACCCGGTGGTCGAACGAACTGGACAGGTTCATCATCTTGCGCACCACGATCTGGCCATCGACCACCATGGGCCGCTCGACGATGCGGTTGACGCCGACGATCGCCACTTCCGGGGTGTTGACCACCGGCGTGCTGACGATACCGCCCAGGGCGCCGAGGCTGGTCAGGGTGATGGTCGAGCCGGACAGCTCTTCGCGGCTCGCCTTGTTGTTGCGTGCGGCGGTGGCCAGGCGCGAGATCTCGCCGGCATTGGCCCACAGGCTGGCGGCTTCGGCATGACGCAGCACCGGCACCATCAGGCCGTTGTCGCCTTGGGTGGCGATGCCCACGTGCACTGCGCCGTGGCGGGTGATGACCTGGGCTTCGTCGTCATAGGTGGCGTTGATCTGCGGGAAGTCGCGCAGGGCGACCACCAGCGCACGCACCAGGAACGGCAACAGGGTCAGCTTGCCGCGGCTGTCGCCATGCTTGGCATTGAGCTGCTGGCGCAGGGCTTCGAGGGCGGTCACGTCGATTTCCTCGACGTAGCTGAAATGCGCCACCCGGCGCTTGGCATCCTGCATGCGCTGGGCGATCTTGCGGCGCAGGCCGATCACCGGCACCTGTTCGCTGTCGGTGCGCTTGGCATAGCCGCTGGGCGCTTGCCCGGCGTTGCTCTGCGGTTTGCTCATGAAGGCGTCGAGGTCTTCATGCAGGATACGCCCGGCAGGGCCGCTGCCATGCACATAGCGCAGCTCGATGCCGGCATCCAGGGCGCGCTTGCGCACCGCAGGCGAGGCCAGCGGCTTGTCGCCTGGCTGGCGCGGCACGATCGGCGCGGCGACAGGCTCGGCCGGGGCCTGGTAGGCAGCCGCTTGTGGTTGTGGTTGCGCCTGTGGATGCGCCTGTAGCTTGCCGGCCTCGGCGGCAGGCGTTGCCTCGACCAGCTTGGCCTGTGGGATATCGACGTGGTTACCGCTGCCTTCGACCTCGATGCGGATCAGCTCGCTGCCCACCGCCATGACCTCTCCGGGCTGGCCACCCAGGGCCAGCACCTTGCCGCTGACCGGCGAGGGAATTTCCACGGTGGCCTTGTCGGTCATGACGTCGGCCACCACCTGGTCCTCGGCGATGACATCGCCGACCTTGACGAACCACTCCACCAGTTCGACCTGGGCGATGCCTTCGCCAATGTCCGGCATCTTGATGACGTGTGTGCCCATTCAGACCTCCATGACCCGTTTCAATGCCGCGCCGACCCGCGCCGGCCCTGGGAAATAAGCCCATTCCTGGGCATGCGGGTAGGGGGTGTCCCAACCGGTGACGCGCTCGATCGGCGCTTCGAGGTGATGGAAGCAGTGCTCCTGCACCAGCGCGACCAGCTCGGCGCCGAAGCCGCAGGTGCGCGTGGCTTCGTGCACCACCACGCAGCGGCCGGTCTTGCGCACCGAGTCGACGATGGTTTCCAGGTCGAGCGGCCACAGGCTGCGCAGGTCGATGACTTCGGCGTCGACGCCGCTTTCCTCGGCGGCCACCTGGGCCACGTAGACCGTGGTGCCGTAGGTCAGCACCGTGACGTCGTTGCCAGGGCGGGTG
This sequence comes from Pseudomonas sp. S31, assembly GCF_016648105.1. Classification (GTDB taxonomy): domain Bacteria; phylum Pseudomonadota; class Gammaproteobacteria; order Pseudomonadales; family Pseudomonadaceae; genus Aquipseudomonas. Next base: position 20,665 of record NZ_JACVVE010000018.1, read on the forward strand.
ATCGCTGCCTTGTCCAGCGGCACCGTGTAGTAGCCATCGGGTACGGCGCTTTGCGGGTGCTTGGCCCAGGGCGTCACGGGGCGGTCGTGGTGGCCGTCGAACGGGCCGTTGTACAGGCGCTTGGGTTCGAGGAAGATCACCGGGTCGTCGCATTCGATCGAAGCGATCAGCAAGCCCTTGGCGTCATAGGGGTTGGACGGCATCACCGTGCGCAGGCCGCAGACCTGAGTGAACATGGCCTCGGGGCTCTGGCTGTGGGTTTGGCCGCCATAGATACCGCCGCCGCAAGGCATGCGCAGGGTCAGTGGGGCGATGAACTCGCCGGCCGAGCGGTAGCGCAGGCGGGCAAGCTCGGAGACGATCTGGTCGGAGGCGGGGTAGAAGTAGTCGGCGAACTGGATTTCCACGACTGGGCGCAGGCCGTAGGCACCCATGCCCACGGCGGTGCCGACGATGCCGCTCTCGGAGATCGGCGCGTCGAACACCCGCGACTTGCCGTACTTGTTCTGCAAGCCTTCGGTGCAACGGAACACGCCGCCGAAGTAGCCGACGTCCTGGCCGTAGATCACCACGTTGTCGTCGCGCTCGAGCATGATGTCCATGGCCGAGCGCAGGGCCTGGATCATGGTCATGGTGGTGGTGGCCATGGCGGTTTCCGGGTTGATGGCGTTGGTGTGGTCGTTCATCTCAAACCCCCAGTTCCTGGCGCTGGCGGCGCAGGTGGTCGGGCATGTCCTTGTACACGTCCTCGAACATCGAGGCAGCGCTTGGGATGTGGCCGTTGGCAAGGGTGCCGTACTGCTCGGCTTCCTTCTGCGCGGCGACCACTGCGGCTTCGAGCTCGGCGGTGGTGGCCTGGTGTTCTTCCTCGGACCAGTGGCCGATGTTGATCAGGTGCTGCTTCAGGCGGGCGATCGGGTCGCCCAGCGGGAAGTGGCTCCAGTCGTCGGCGGGGCGGTACTTGGATGGGTCGTCGGAGGTCGAGTGCGGGCCGGCGCGGTAGGTGACCCATTCGATCAGCGTTGGCCCCAGGCCCCGGCGGGCGCGCTCGGCGGCCCAGCGCGAGGCGGCGTAGACGGCGACGAAGTCGTTGCCGTCTACCCGCAGCGAGGCAATCCCGCAGCCCACGCCACGGCCGGCGAAGGTGGTGGCTTCACCGCCGGCGATGGCCTGGAAGGTAGAGATCGCCCACTGGTTGTTGACCACGTTGAGGATCACCGGCGCGCGGTAGACGTGGGCGAAGGTCAGGGCGGTGTGGAAGTCCGACTCGGCGGTGGCGCCATCGCCGATCCAGGCCGAGGCGATCTTGGTATCGCCCTTGATGGCCGAAGCCATGGCCCAGCCGACCGCCTGTACGAACTGGGTCGCCAGGTTGCCGCTGATGGTGAAGAAACCGGCCTCACGCACCGAGTACATGATCGGCAGCTGGCGGCCCTTGAGCGGGTCGCGTTCGTTGGACAGCAGCTGGCAGATCATCTCCACCAGCGACACGTCGCGGGCCATGAGGATGCTCTGCTGGCGATAGGTGGGGAAGCACATGTCGCTGCGGTTGAGCGCCAGGGCCTGGGCGCTGCCGATGGCTTCCTCGCCCAGGCTCTGCATGTAGAAGGACATCTTCTTCTGACGCTGGGCGACTACCATGCGGCTGTCGAAGATCCGCGTCTTGAGCATGGCGCGCATGCCCTGGCGGAGGATCTGCGGGGCGATGTCCTCGGCCCACGGGCCCAGGGCGTTGCCTTGCGCATCGAGCACGCGGACCAGGCTGTTGGACAGGTCGGCGGTGTCGGCGGCATCGACGTCGATCGGAGGTTTGCGCACTTGGCCCGCGTCGTTGAGGCGCAAGTAGGTGAAATCGGTCTGGCAGCCTGGCCGGCCGGTGGGCTCGGGCACATGCAAACGCAGGGGGGCGTACTCGTTCATGCTTTTTACGCTCGCTCGGATGTTGTTTTTGTGAGCACTGAAGCGGTCGCTGCTGGCTGCCGGCTCGTGACCAGCAGGTCAGCGTTGATTACATCTTAGAGGGACGGGCGGAGAATTTTTCTCTCAAGTTGATTGCCTTTGGCTGACAGCCCAGATAAACATTCCTCATAACCACAAAAAACCGGTGAATTTGTCTCATGCGTAAGCTCGACCGTACCGATATCGGCATTCTCAACAGCCTGCAGGACAACGCCCGCATCACCAACGCGGAGCTGGCGCGCTCGGTGAACCTCTCGCCGACCCCGTGTTTCAACCGGGTCAAGGCCATGGAGGAGCTGGGGGTGATCCGCCAGCAGGTGACGCTGTTGTCGCCCGAGGTACTGGGGTTGGATGTGAATGTGTTCATTCATGTGAGCTTGGAGAAACAGGTCGAGCAATCGTTGCATCGGTTCGAGGAAGAGATCGCCGAGCGGCCCGAGGTGATGGAGTGTTACCTGATGACTGGCGATCCGGACTACCTGCTGCGGGTGCTGTTGCCGAGCATTCAGGCGCTGGAGCGGTTTCTCGACTACCTGACGCGGTTGCCTGGGGTGGCCAACATTCGTTCGAGTTTTGCCTTGAAGCAGGTGCGCTACAAGACGGCGTTGCCGTTGCCGGCCAATGGGATGACGTTGCGCGAATAAGCCGGCTCAGGCCTGATCGCGACACAACCGCTACTGGACGCGCCCTTGCCCGGTTATTTTGCCGGGCAGGGCCTGCAACGCCAGCGATTTGCTTTTATGCTTGCCTGCAACCCAACCCGCCACCTGACCAGGGAGCCTCGCGGGACGTATGCGAAACATCTGGAAGTCTTTTCGCTCGCTGTACTTTGCCGCCCTGATGATGCTGATCGGTTCGGGTTTGTTGAGTACCTACCTGGCGCTGCGGCTCGCGGCCGAAAACGTCAACAGCCTGTGGGTCGGTGCACTGATGGCGGCCAACTATTTCGGCCTGGCGGTCGGTGGCAAGGTCGGCCACCGCCTGATCGCTCGGGTCGGGCACATCCGTGCGTATGCCACCTGTGCCGGCATCGTCGGCGCTGCGGTGCTCGGCCATGGCCTGAGCGACTGGCTGCCGGCGTGGGTCGGGCTGCGGATGATCGTCGGCCTGGGCATGATGTGCCAGTACATGGTCATCGAGAGCTGGCTCAACGAGCAGGCCGATGCCAAGCAGCGTGGGGCGGTGTTCAGCGGCTACATGATCGCCTCGTACCTGGGCCTGGTGCTCGGCCAGCTGATTCTGGTGGTGCATCCCCAGCTCGGCCCGGAACTGCTGATGCTGGTGGCCATGTGCTTCGCCCTGTGCCTGGTGCCGGTGGCGATGACCCGGCGTATCCACCCGGCGCCTTTGCGCCCGGCGCCGATGGAGCCGAAGTTCTTCATCAAGCGCGTGCCGCAGTCGTTGAGCACGGTGCTCGGCTCGGGGCTGATCGTCGGTTCGTTCTACGGCCTGGCGCCGCTGTATGCCTCCAGCCAGGGCTTGCCCACCTCGCAGGTAGGCCTGTTCATGGGCACTTGCATCTTCGCCGGGCTGGTGGTGCAGTGGCCGCTGGGCTGGTTGTCCGACCGCTACGACCGCGCGGTACTGATCCGCAGCGTGGCGTTGGGCCTGGCGTTGGCCTCGGCGCCGCTGGCGATCCTGCCCAGCGTGCCGCTGGAGCTGCTGTTCGGCATCGGCTTCGTCATCTCGCTGTTGCAGTTTTGCCTGTATCCGCTGGCGGTGGCGTTTTCCAACGACCATGTGGAAAGCGAGCGACGCGTCTCGCTGACGGCCATGCTGCTGGTGACCTACGGCGTCGGCGCCTGTATCGGGCCATTGGCGGCAGGTGTGCTGATGAAGTACCTCGGGCCGCAGATGCTGTATGCCTTCTTCGTGTTCTTCGCCCTGGTGCTGGTCTGGCGCATCCGGCCCAAGGCGGTCACCGGCCTGCACCAGGTGGACGACGCGCCGCTGGGCCACGTGGCCATGCCGGCCGCCGGTTCGCCACTGTCTGCGGCGCTCGACCCGCGGGTCGACGAGCAGACCGTGCAGGACGTGATGCAATCGCCGGTGGCGGCGGAGGATACCGAAGAACCCGATCAGGCCGAGCCGGCTGGCGAGGATCAGGCGCAGGATGAGATCAGCAGAACGGTTTGAGGTCAGGAGCGGCCAGACATGAAAACGCCACCCTGTGGGTGGCGTTGATGCATCTACCAGGCGCTCAGTAATCGTCTTTGTCGAACCGTCGCGCTTCGCGCTGCAGTTGGTAGACCAGGCTCTCGACCTTGCGCTGGGCCTGGCCGTTGAGGTTGTGGAAGCGCACGCCGGCGAAGGTGGTGTTGATGCGTTCCTCGAAGTGCAGGTGGCGCAGCTCGACCATGATGTCGGTCAGGCCCAGCGGGTTGCCGGCCTTGAAACGCTCGTAGACCTGGCCCAGTTGCAGGCGCTCTTCGACATTGCCCTCGAAACGCAGCTTGCAGCCGGTGGCGGAAATGTCCAGCAGCTTGCCGCGCAGTGCGCCATTGCCCTTGAGGTGGGTGCCGTCGAGGATGATGTCGAGCAGTTGCGACAGCTTCAGCGCCGCGCGGAAGGCGTTGCGGCGCTGGTGGTAGGTCATTTCCTCGGGCAGGCCGCCGCGGTAGCTGCGGTGGCCGTCGATTTCGGTGATCTTCAGCTCGGAGTGGCATTCCCAGGCGATACGCACGCCATCGTGGAAGCCTTCGACGCGGAACGGCTCGCCGTTCTCGATGAATTTTTCACCGTCGCGCGGGATCAGTTCGTCCAGCGCCAGGGTATTGGTGTCGCGGTCTACATGCACCACGTAGCTCTGGAACCGCTGGCTGCGCTCGGGGAAGGTGATGATCAGCGGATCATGGCTATCCATCAATTGGCGCAGGTTAGCCACGATCTCCAAAGGAGTGGTAAGCACCTTTGGCGGCTGCGGGGCATCGGTTTCATTGAACACGGGTTATCACTCTCCAGGCAAAAACGACACACGCAAGTAACGGCATTTTGCCAGTATGTTCCGTGCCTTGAATAGGAAAAATCACACCTGGCTGAGCGCCCGGGGCTTGGCCAGTAGGGAAGTGGCACCACGGCTGTTATAGAGCGATGGCGCATCGCCCCCCATCAGGACTCGAATCTGATTGGCCGTGGCATTCTGTTGAACCTGAATGATCTTGCCATTGGTCACGTTGACTTTCTGGCAGGCGTCCATCAGCTCGCTGAGCATTTCCAGGCGTTCGAGCATGATCTTGCCATTAGGCGATTTTGCCGCGACGGCTTGTACGCCGGCGTGATCGGCGCTGTGGCCGAGGCTCGTAAGCAATTGTCTACGCCGCTGCCCATGCTGTTCGAGCAGGATGATCAGGGACTGCTTGCGCGCCAGGATTTGCTCCAGCAGGGGCATGTTGCGCCCGTGCAGGGCGACCGATTCCTGGTTCAGAAGGTCAAGCAACTCCTGCATGGGGGCAAGGTCGTGTTCGATCAGTTGCAGCAGCGTAGTGTCGTGCATGGCTAACTCTTGGTTCTAGCGTCCGTGAAGCCAGCGCGCCTACAGGTCAGCGCTGGGCTTCGAAATCAAGCAGCTTGCTGGCGACCCGGTCGGCGTCGACCTTGTAGCTGCCGTCGGCGATCGCCTGTTTCAACTCGGCCACGCGGGCGCTGTTGACTACCGGCTGATCGCGCAGCTTGTCGGTGACCTGCTGCAACTGCTGGGCCTCTGGGCTCAGGTGTACCGATTCTCCGCTGGTGCTGGCGGTCTTGCTGGCCTCGACGGTTTCGCCGGTCTTTTCGGCGTTGCCGGAGGCGCTGTTGCCGCGCACGCCGCCCGTGATGGACGGAGAATTATTCAAACGACTGATGTCGATGACCATGATGAGAAAACCTCTGGGTATTGGGACGCTTGCCTTGTTTTCGGCCAACCCGAAAGAAACTTTAGCGGCAAATGCATTGCCGCCTGTCAGACGGCGAGCGGTCCCACGTATCGACACAGTTTAGGAAAAGCGGTTCCCCGCCGCCAGCCCTCTCTACATGGCGACCTCGACTTGGCCCGGGCCGGTGACCCGGGCCTTGATCACCCGCTTGGAATTGAGGTTGCGTACCCGGATCTGCTCGCTCAGGCCGCCTTTGCTCAGGGCTTCGCCGGGCATGCGCACGCTCAGGCTGCCACTGTGGGCGATGATCACCACATGGTCGCCCTTGCGCACCACCTCGGCCTGCTCCAGGTGCTGCGGGGTCAGTATCTGGTCGATCACCGTGGGGCGCAGCATCTTCATGCCAAGGGCCTGGTCCAGCGCAGTCAGGTAACCCTGGGTCAGGGTACCGACATCGCGTTCGCGCATGGCCACGTCGCCTTCGCCGATCACGTTTTCCCGCTTCAGCGGCCGCGTCACCACCACCACGTCGCGGAACAGCCGCACGGTGGCCGGGACGAACACCGTCCACGGCGCGCTGCTGTCACAGCGTACCCGTACCGTCACCCGGCCGATGGGCGTGCCGCTGCCTTCGAGCGACGCGTCGAGTTGCTGGCTGCACAGCGGCATGCGCAGGCGTGGATCCAGCGGGTTGACCTGGATCTCGTAGCGCCCTTCGGTCTGGGTGGTCGCCAGATAATCCTCGACGGTGAATTCAAGAAACCCCTGGGTGACACCGATAAGCTGTTCAGGCAAGGTGAACGCGACCGCCAGCGTGCGGCCGGCGCAAGCCAGCAGGCACAGTGCGGCCAGCGAGCCGCACAGCGCGCGCGTCAATCGTCGGGAAAATGTCGTTTTCGTGTACATGGCGCTCAAAAAAGCAAAGCCCGTGCCGACTCGGTATCGAGTGGCTATAAAAACGGGCTGATTCAAAAAAGGAGTCTGGCATGGCTGGTGTTATGGATTCGGTCAACCAGCGCACGCAACTGGTGGGGCAGAATCGCCTGGAGCTGTTGCTGTTCCGCCTCAATGGCGATCAGGTCTACGGCATCAACGTATTCAAGGTCAGGGAGGTGCTGCAGTGCCCGGAACTGACCGTGATGCCCAAGTCCCACCGAGTGGTGCGCGGCGTGGCCAACATTCGCGGGGCGACCATCCCGATCCTCGACCTGTCGATGGCGACCGGGTTGCCGGCGCTCAAAGAAGAAACCCGCAACAGTTTCGTGATCATCACCGAGTACAACACCAAGACCCAGGGCTTCCTGGTGCACTCGGTCGAGCGCATCGTCAACATGAACTGGGAAGAGATCCATCCGCCACCCAAGGGCACCGGTCGCGACCACTACCTGACCGCGGTGACCCGGGTGGACAACCGCATGGTCGAGATCATCGACGTGGAGAAGGTGCTGGCCGAAGTATCGCCGTCGTCCGAGTCGGTGTCGGCCGGGGTGGTCGATGCCGAGGTGCAGGACAAGGCCGTGCTGCTGCGGGTGCTGACCGTCGACGACTCGTCGGTGGCGCGCAAGCAGGTGACCCGCTGCCTGCAGACGGTGGGCGTGGAGGTGGTGGCGCTCAACGATGGCCGCCAGGCGCTGGACTACCTGCGCAAGCTGGTGGACGAAGGCAAGCGCCCCGAGGAAGAGTTCCTGATGATGATCTCGGACATCGAGATGCCGGAGATGGACGGTTACACGCTGACCGCAGAGATCCGCAGCGATCCGCGCATGCAAAAACTGCACATCGTCCTGCATACTTCGCTGTCGGGGGTGTTCAACCAGGCGATGGTCAAGAAGGTCGGCGCCGATGACTTCCTGGCCAAGTTCAAGCCGGACGACCTTGCCCAGCGCGTGGTCGACCGGATCAAGGCGACGCATTGAAACCGCCAGGGGCGACCCTGGCACCAGTGATTGAATTAGAGGCGGCAGCATTGTCTACGGGTAATTTGGATTTCGAACAGTTCCGGGTATTCCTGGAGAAGGCCTGTGGCATCCTGCTGGGCGAGAATAAGCAGTACCTGGTCTCCAGCCGTCTCAACAAGCTGATGGAGCAGCAGGGCATCAAGAGCCTGGGTGAGTTGGTGCAGCGTATCCAGACCCAACCGCGTGGTGGTCTGCGCGAGATGGTGGTCGATGCCATGACTACCAACGAGACGCTGTGGTTTCGCGACACCTATCCGTTCGAAGTGCTGAAGAACAAGGTCATCCCCGAGTTCATCAAGAACAACCCGGGCCAGCGCCTGCGCATGTGGTCGGCGGCCTGTTCGTCGGGGCAGGAGCCGTACTCGATCTCGATGGCCATCGACGAGTTCGAGCGCAGCAACCTGGGGCAGTTGAAGATGGGCGCGCAGATCGTCGCCACCGATCTGTCCGGGTCCATGCTGACCAACTGCAAGACTGGCGAGTACGACAGCCTGGCGATTGCCCGCGGCCTGTCCCAGGAGCGTCTGCAGCGCTACTTCGACACCAAGGGTCCGGGGCGCTGGGCGGTCAAGCCGGCCATTCGCAGCCGCGTCGAGTTCCGCTCGTTCAACCTGCTCGACAGCTATGCGAGCCTGGGCAAGTTCGACATCGTGTTCTGCCGCAACGTGCTGATCTACTTCTCGGCGCAGGTCAAGAAGGACATCCTGATGCGCATCCACAGCACCTTGAAGCCGGGGGGGTATCTGTTCCTCGGGGCTTCCGAGGCGCTCAATGGGTTGCCGGATCATTATCAGATGGTGCAGTGCAGCCCGGGGATCATCTACCAGGCCAAGTGAGTGTGGGGCGGGCATCCCGCGTCCGCATCGCGGGTGTTTTCTGGAAGCTGGTGCGATCCCTGTAGGAGCGGGTTCACCCGCGAAGCAGGCACCGCGATGAATGGCACGGGCTACGCCCGTGTTCGCGGGTTAACCCGCTCCTACAGAGGTAGCGCCAGCCGCGCGCTCTTGCTTACCCCGCCTTGCTGACGTCAATTTTTTGTTTTGCCGCTTTTGCCGCCCGGCAATTGCCGCTTTCGCGCCTCCCGGCGGAAGCACTTTGCCGCTTTTCTGGCATCGCCACTCCCGACGAATTCGCCCAAAGCCCCGCACTCAGAGGCTTTTGAAGGTTTGGCACAGCCCTTGCTATAGCTTGGCCAACGACACTCCGGTCAACCTTCGAAGGTTTCCCTGACATGAGCATCAGTTTCGACAAGGCGCTTGGCATCCACGAAAAGGCCCTGAGCTTCCGCGCCCAGCGCGCCGAAGTGCTGGCCAACAACATCGCCAACGCCGACACGCCCAACTACAAGGCGCGTGACATGGACTTCTCGTCGGTGCTCGCCGCCGAGAGCGACAAGCAGCAGAAGGGCCGCTTCGCCCTCGACCGGACCAACAGCAAGCACATCGAAGCCGAAGGGCTGGCCATGGCCGACGACACCCTGCAGTACCGCACCCCGACCCAGCCGTCGATCGACCAGAACACCGTGGACGCGCAGATCGAGCAATCGAACTACACCGAGAACGCGGTCGGCTTCCAGGCCAGCTTCACCTTGCTCAACAGTAAATTCAAAGGGCTGGTTTCGGCCCTGCGTGGAGAGTGACCATGTCCCTTGCCAGTGTCTTCAACATCGCCGGTAGCGGCATGAGCGCGCAGAACACCCGCCTCAACACCGTTGCCTCCAACATCGCCAACGCCGAGACCGTCTCGTCGAGCATCGACCAGACCTACCGCGCACGCCATCCGGTATTCGCCACCACCTTCCAGAACGCCATGGCCGGCAGCAGCCAGTCGCTGTTCGAGGATCAGGGCGAAGCCGGGCAGGGCGTGCAGGTCAAGGGCATCATCGAGGACCAGAGCAACCTCGAGGCGCGCTACGAGCCGAGCAATCCCGCCGCCAATAAGGACGGCTACGTGTACTACCCGAACGTCAACGTGGTCAACGAGATGGCCGACATGATCTCCGCCAGCCGTGCGTTCCAGACCAACGCCGACATCATGAACACCGCCAAGACCATGATGCAGAAAGTTCTGACCCTGGGTCAGTGAGAGGGATAGCCGATGACCACCACGACTGACGCCACCAGCGCTTCCGCGATCTACTCGCAGTACGCCCTGGCTAGTGATACCTCCAGCAGCACCAGTAGCACCGATACGCTGGGCAAAGATACTTTCTTGCAGTTATTGGTGACCCAACTGCAGAACCAGAACCCGCTCGATCCCCAGGACAACTCCGAGTTCGTCGCCCAATTGGCGCAATTCAGCAGCCTGGAATCGATGCAGACGCTGAACGACACCGTCGATACCTTGCTTGGCAACTACACCTCGACCCAGGCCCTGCAGGCTTCGTCGCTGGTCGGTCGCTCGGTCATCACCGAGGCGGACACGGCAACGGTCGCTGCCGGCACCGGCCTGACCGGGCAGATCGACGTGACCTCCTCGACCACCGGCCTGACCGTGAACGTGTATGACGCCGATGGCAACGTGGTGAAAAACATCGACCTTGGCTCGCAGAGCGCCGGTACGGTCAGCTTCACCTGGGATGGCACCGATAACGACGGGCTGGCAGTGGATGCCGGCACCTACACCTTCGAGGCCAAGGCCACCGTCGATGGTGAGGAGGTCGCCCAGACCACCTACCTGCCATCGGTGGTCAACAGCGTCACCGTGGGTAGCACTGCAGGTTCGTACACGCTCAATCTGGCAAGCGGCGAGAGCATCGCGCTTTCGGACGTCAAAACCATCGGATCGTAAGCCGGGCATCGGCACAGGAGTCAAGCAATGTCGTTCAATATCGGCCTCAGCGGCCTCAATGCAGCCAGCACCAGCCTGGATGTCACCGGCAACAACATCGCCAACGTCGGCACCACCGGTTTCAAGTCGGCGCGTGCCGAGTTCGGTGATCTGTACGCCAACTCGCTGTTCCTCGGTGGTTCCCGCTACACCGTGGGTAGCGGCGTGACCACCCAGGCGATTTCCCAGCAGTTCACGCAAGGCAACGTCAGCACCACAGGCGCCAGCCTGGACCTGGCCATCAACGGCAACGGCTTCTTCATCACCAGCAATAACGGCTCGACCACCTATACCCGCGCAGGTGCTTTCGGTACCGATAGCTCTGGCTACATCGTCGATGCCAGTGGCAATCGCCTGCAGGGCTATGGCGTCGATGCCGATGGCGAGGTGGTGGAAGGTATCCTCACCGACCTGACCGTCAGCACTGCCGCCGTTGCGCCGAAGGCCAGCACCAGCCTGACCGAAACGCTGAACCTGAACTCTTCGGACACAGTGCCTACCGAAACGCCGTTCGATGCATCCGATACCGACACCTACAACTACACCTTCAGTACCGACATCTACGACAGTCAGGGTAATGCTCATAGCCTGAGCCAGTATTTCGTCAAGACCGACCAGAATACCTGGACCATGTACGTCACCGTGGACGGTGTGAATCCGGCCGATCCGACTTCCACAGATCCCTACAGTGCGGACCTGACCTTTAACTCGGCCGGTGCATTGACCGCCTCCACCAGTTCCGACTTCACCGTCGACAGCCTGGGTAATCTGACCCTGACCAACTGGGTCCCTGCCGCCAAGAACGCAGCCGGTACCATGGCCAGCAACGGCGCTTCGGCAGCGACCGATGGCGTGACCATCGACATGTCGGCGACCAGTCAGTACAACAGCACCTCCGCTGTAACCGCCAAGTCGCAGGATGGCTATGCGCCGGGCAATCTGTCGTCGCTGTCCATCGATTCCGATGGCAACCTGTTCGGTACTTACAGCAACGGCCAGTCGAAGGTCATCGGCCAGGTCGCGTTGGCCAACTTTGCCAACGTGCAAGGTCTGACGCCGGTCGGTGGCACGGGCTGGAAGGAATCCTACGCTTCGGGCGTTCCGGTGGTCGGCGCACCGAACACCGGTGTCATGGGGGATATCACTGCCGGTGCTCTGGAGGACTCCAACGTCGACCTGACTTCCGAGCTGGTCAACCTGATCAAGGCGCAGAGCAACTACCAGGCCAACGCCAAGACCATCTCCACCGAAAGCACCATCATGCAAACCATCCTTCAGATGACCTGATGAGCACGTGCTTCAGGTTGATGCTGGTGCTGGTCTGCGCGCTGCCCCAGGCGGGCGCGGCAGCACCAGCGCCTTGGTACAAGTACCAGAGCATCAAGACCGGCGTGTTCATCTGCACCCAGGTCGATCCCGGCAAGCAATTCATCCGCTTTGCCGGCCCTTTCAAGAACGCCGCCTGCCGCTGAGCGCCAGGCGGCGTTTTTTTTGAGCGTCAACACGTTGCCGCCTACCGGCAAACAAGCGCCGTTTTGCCGGCGCCTACGCTTCGCGCGTGCCTTGGGTTTGCATGGAAAAGCCCGTGGTCAGCGGGTTGGCGGGATGTTGTGCGTATTGGCCCAAGACTTGCTAATACGTCTTCAGCAATGCACAGGCGGCGTGGTTCCGCCGAGGGAGGACAGAAGTGGACAAGATGCTGTACGTGGCCATGACCGGCGCCAGCCAGAACGCGCTGGCGCAGAAGGCCCACGCCAACAACCTGGCGAACGTTTCGACCAACGGCTTCCAGCGTGACCTGGAGCAGGCGCGCTCGATGCCGGTGTTTGGCGAAACGTTGCCCTCCCGCGCCTTCGCCATGACCGAACGGCCGGCTACCGACTTTGCCCAGGGCCCTCTGATCGAAACCGGTCGCGAGCTCGATGTGGCCATCGATGGCGATGGCTGGATCGCTGTGCAGGCACCCGACGGCAGCGAGGCCTACACCCGCACCGGCAGCCTGAACATCGACGCACTGGGCGTGCTGCGCACCGGCAACGGTTTGGCCGTGCTCGGCAATGGTGGCCCGATCGCCATTCCGCCGGAAGAGCACGTTGAGGTCGGCTCGGACGGCACCATCAGCATCCGCTCGCTGGGCGAAAGCCCCTCGGTGATGGCGGAGGTCGACCGGATCAAGATGGTCAAGCCCGAGCTCAATACCCTCAGCAAGGGTACCGATGGCCTGATCCACAGCAACACCGGCCAGCCCTTGGTGGCGGATGCGTCGGTGAAAGTGGTTTCTGGCTTCCTCGAAGGCAGTAACGTCAACGCGGTCGATGAGATGACTTCGATCATGGCGCTGTCCCGGCAGTTCGAGCTGCAGATCAAGATGATGACTGCCGCCAAGGAAAACGACGAATCGATGGCGCGGGTGATGCAGCTCAGCTGACACCCGCCTCAACCCCCTGTTCGACACAGACGGTCATCACGCCGTCGCGTAAGGAGAAGACACATGCTTCCGGCTCTCTGGGTCAGCAAGACCGGCCTCGCCGCTCAGGACACCAACCTGACGACCATTTCCAACAACCTGGCCAACGTCTCGACGACCGGTTTCAAGAAGGACCGCGCCGAGTTCCAGGACCTGCTGTACCAGATCAAGCGTCAGCCGGGTGCCCAGTCGACTCAGGACAGCGAGCTGCCCACCGGCCTGCAGGTCGGTACCGGCGTGCGCATCGTCGGCACCCAGAAGAATTTCACCGCCGGCAGCCTGCAGACCACCGACCAGCCGCTGGACATGGCCATCAACGGCCGTGGTTTCTTCCAGATCATGCAGCCGGACGGCACCATCTCGTATACCCGTGACGGCACCTTCCACCTGGACTCCGATGGTCAGTTGGTGACCGCCAATGGCCTGGCGCTGGAGCCGGCCATCGTCGTCCCGGCCGATGCCCAGACCTTCACCGTCGGCACCGACGGCACCGTGTCGATCACCACCGCCGGCAACGCCGCCAACCAGGTGATCGGCAACCTGCAGACCGCCGACTTCATCAACCCGGCCGGCCTCCAGGCAATCGGCAACAACCTGTTCCTGGAAACCGCTTCCAGCGGTGCGCCGAACGTCGGTACCCCAGGCCTGAACGGCTTCGGCACCACGCTGCAGAACACCCTGGAGAACTCCAACGTCAGCACGGTGGAAGAGCTGGTGAACATGATCACCACCCAGCGCGCCTACGAGATGAACTCCAAGGTGATCTCGACCGCCGACCAGATGCTGCAGTTCGTTACCCAGAACCTGTAATGCGCATCCGCTGAACCCGCCGAACCCTTGAAGCACCCGTAGCACCGTGAGGTCATGAGCATGAATCGTTTGTCCGTCGTTCTCGCCGCAGGTGGCGCTTGCCTGCTGGCCGGTTGCATGGCCCCGCCGGCCAAGCCCAACGATCCGTACTATGCGCCGGTGCTACCGCGTACGCCGTTGCCGGCGGCCGCCAACAACGGGTCGATCTACCAGGCCGGGTTCGACCAGAACCTGTACACCGACCGCAAGGCGTTCCGCGTGGGTGACATCATCACCATCACGCTGAACGAGAAGATGGCCGCCAGCAAGAGCGCCAACTCCTCGATCGCCAAGGACAGCGAGACCAGCCTCGGCCTGACCTCGTTGTTCGGCGGTGGAGTGAAGACCAACAGCCCGTTCGGTGGCGGCTCGTTGAGCCTCGATGCCGGCTACAGCGGTACGCGTGACACCAAGGGCGACGCCAAGGCGGCCCAGGGCAACAGCCTGACCGGCTCGGTCACCGTGACCGTCGCCGAAGTGCTGCCCAACGGTATCCTCGCGGTGCGCGGCGAGAAATGGATGACGCTCAATACCGGTGAGGAGCTGGTGCGCATCGCCGGCCTGATCCGCGCCGACGACATCGCCACCGACAACACCGTTTCGTCCACCCGCGTGGCCGATGCGCGCATCACTTATTCGGGAACCGGCTCGTTCGCCGATGCCAGCCAGCCTGGCTGGCTCGATCGGTTCTTCATGAGCCCGTACTGGCCTTTCTGAGTGCGTATCGACATGCTCAAGTTCAAACCGCTGCTGGTGCTGACGGCCCTGATGTTCGCCTCCTTCGGTGCGCATGCCGAGCGCCTGAAGGATATCGCCAGCATCTCTGGCGTGCGCACCAACCAGCTGATCGGCTATGGCCTGGTGGTCGGCCTCAATGGTACGGGTGACCAGACCACGCAGACGCCGTTCACCCTGCAGACCTTCAACAACATGCTGGCGCAGTTCGGCATCAAGGTGCCGGCCAACACCGGCACCGTGCAGTTGAAGAACGTCGCCGCGGTGTCGATCCATGCCGACTTGCCGGCGTTCGCCAAACCGGGCCAGGTGGTCGACATCACCGTGTCGTCGATCGGTAACTCCAAGAGCCTGCGCGGCGGCAGCCTGCTGATGACGCCGCTCAAGGGTATCGATGGCAACGTCTATGCCATTGCCCAGGGCAACCTGGTGGTCGGCGGCTTCGACGCCGAAGGCAAGGACGGCTCGCGCATCACCGTCAACGTACCATCGGCCGGCCGTATCCCTGGCGGTGCCACCGTGGAACGTGCGGTGCCGAGCGGGTTCAACCAGGGCAACAGCCTGACCTTGAACCTCAACCGCCCCGACTTCACCACCGCCAAGCACATCGTCGACAAGATCAACGACATGCTCGGCCCAGGCGTCGCCCAGGCCGTGGACGGTGGCTCGGTGCGGGTGACCGCGCCGATGGACCCGAGCCAACGGGTGGACTACCTGTCGATCCTCGAGAACCTCGAAATCGACCCGGGCCAGGCCGTGGCCAAGGTCATCATCAACTCGCGTACCGGCACCATCGTCATCGGCCAGAACGTCAAGGTGTCGCCGGCCGCCGTGACTCACGGCAGCCTCACCGTGACCATCACCGAAGACCCGATCGTCAGCCAGCCAGGCCCGTTCTCCAATGGCGAGACCGCCGTGGTGCCACGCTCGCGGGTCAACGCCCAGCAGGAGGCCAAGCCGATGTTCAAGTTCGGCCCGGGCACCACGCTGGATGAGATCGTCCGTGCAGTGAACCAGGTGGGCGCGGCGCCCAGCGACCTGATGGCGATCCTCGAAGCGCTCAAGCAGGCCGGCGCCCTGCAAGCCGACCTGATCGTGATCTGAGGCCGGCGCAGATGAAGACCGTCGACACCGGCGCCTACACCGACCTCAACCGCCTCAATGCGTTGAAGGTCGGTGACAAGGACAGCGAGGCGAACCTGCGCAAGGTCGCCCAGGAATTCGAGTCGCTGTTCGTCAGCGAAATGCTCAAGTCCATGCGCGCGGCCAACAACGTGCTGGCCAAGGACAACCCGCTCAACACCGAGACCACCAAGCAGTACCAGGAAATGTACGACCAGCAGCTGGCGGTCAGCCTGTCCCGCGAGGGTGGCGGCATCGGCCTGCAGGACGTGCTCATGCGCCAGCTGTCGAAGAGCGCCTCGACCCAGCGCCCCGGTGGCAACCCGTTCAACCGCGACGCCAGCACCAGTGGCACCCTGGGCGCTGTGCACAAGGCGGCAGCGGATGGCCAGGTGGCCAGCACCACGCACAACGACGTCGCGGCCCTCAACTCGCGGCGTTTGTCGCTCCCGAGCAAGCTGGCCGACCGCCTGCTCGCGGGCATCGTCCCCGGCGCTGGCACCGCAGCACCCGCCAACAGCCTGCGCCGTGGCGCCGGCAGCACCGCTACGGCGGTGGGCGCGGCAGGCGAATATGGCGACTGGACCCAGTCTCCGGCCTTCGCCGGGCTGTTGGCCGGTGGCCAGCGCAGCGTCGTCCAGGTGCCCTTGGCGCCGGGCAAGGCCGCTTTCGCCAACGCCGACGAGTTCGTCGCCACCATGCTGCCGATGGCCCAGGAAGCGGCCCAGCGCATTGGCGTGGAACCGAAGGTGCTGGTCGCCCAGGCCGCCCTGGAAACCGGCTGGGGCCGGTCGATCCTGCGCCAGAGCGATGGCAGCAGCAGCCACAACCTGTTCAACATCAAGGCCACCGGTAGCTGGAAGGGCGAGCAGGCGAGGGCGCTCACCAGCGAGTTCCGTGACGGCCAGATGGTCAAGGAGTCGGCGGCGTTCCGCGCCTATGGCTCGTACGCCGAGAGTTTCCACGACCTCGCCAACCTGTTGTTGAACAACGATCGCTATCAAGAAGTGGTCAAGTCGGCCGATAACCCAGAACAGTTTGCCGCTGAGTTGCAAGAGGCCGGTTACGCCACCGACCCGAACTACGCGCGGAAGATCTCGGCGATCGTCCGGCAGCTCGACAAGTACCAGACCTACGCAGCCAACGGCACACAAACGACTCTATAAGGCTTGAAGCATGTCGAATCTGATCTCTATTGGGCTTTCCGGGCTGTCGGCCAGTCAAAGTGCCCTGACGACCACGAGTAACAACATCACCAACGTGGCGACGTCGGGCTATTCGCGCCAGCAGACGGTGAACTCGGCGGGCGCCCTGCAGAGTATCGGTGGGGCAGGGTATGTAGGCAGTGGCACGACCTTGTCGGAAGTACGGCGGATCTACAGTGCGTACCTGCAGAGCCAGGTGAACGCCAGTACCTCGCTGAGTTCGGAAGCCAGCACCTACTCCACGCAGATCTCGACCCTCGACTCGTTGCTCTCCGATAGCACGACCGGTATCACCAGTGTGCTGTCGTCGTTCTTCGATGCCTTGCAGACCGCCTCGTCCACGCCAAGCGACACGGCTGCTCGCCAGTTGCTGATGACGTCTGCGCAAACCTTGAGCAATCGCTTCAATTCGATTGCTTCGCAGATGAACCAGCAGAACACCAGCATCAACTCGCAGTTGAGCACGCTGACCGGCCAGGTGAACTCCATCACCTCGTCCATCGCCACGCTGAACCAGCAGATCGTCGCGCTCTCGGCCAACGGCACCGAGCCGACCAGCCTGCTCGATGCGCGTGACGAGGCGGTGCGCCAGCTCAACGAGCTGGTCGGTGTGACCGTGCAGGAGCGCGATGGCAACTACGACGTCTACCTGGGCACCGGTCAGGCGTTGGTCACCGGTACCACCGCCAACAAGCTGACGGCGCAGGCGAGCAGCACCGACCCGTCGCAATACAGCCTGACCATCCACTACCAGAACTTCAGCACTGATGTGACGTCGGTGGCCACCGGTGGTGAGATCGGCGGCCTGCTGCGCTATCGCGACGATGTACTCAATCCTGCGTTGAACGAGTTGGGGCGCATGGCCATCGTGGTCAGCGATACCATCAACAGCCAGCTGGGTCAGGGCCTGGACCTCAACGGCGACTTCGGATCGATGCTGTTCTCCAGCATCAACAGCGCCTCGGCCATCAGCCAGCGCAGCCTGGCTTCGGCCAACAACAGCGCAGGCTCCGGCAACCTGGACGTGACCATCACCGACTCCAGTGCACTGACTGCATACAACTATGAAGTCAAGTTCACCAGTGACAAGGACTACACGGTGATGCGCTCGGACGGCACCAGCATGGGGTCGTACAGCCTGGATGACGATCCGGCGCCGGTGATCGATGGCTTTACCCTGGCGCTCAATGGTGGAGACCTGTCCGCAGGCGACAGCTTCCAGGTCATTCCGACCCGTACCGGTGCGAGCAATATCAGCACCGTGATGACCGACTACAACAAGCTGGCGTTCGCCAGCGCGCTGACTGGCGTGGCCGGGTCGAGCAACAGTGGCACCGGCACCTTCAGCCTGCCGACGCTGACCACCGATCTGGACATCTACTCCGGTACCGAGCTCGCGCAGATGCAAAGCGGCATCGAGAATGCCAGCCCGGTCAAGCTGGTGTTCGACGCCGCCAGCTCCGGCACCCAGGGCTACACCGTCTACAACGCCCAGGGGGTCAGCATCGGTACCGGCACCATCGTGCCGAACCAGGACAACACCCTGAGCGTCACCGTGCCGATGCTCGATGACAGCGGCAGCGCCATGTTCGATGCCGATGGCAACGCCATGACTTACACCTTCGAAATGACGGTGAGCGGTTCGCCAGCGGCCAACGACAGCTACAGCGTTTCGTTCAACAGTGACGGCACCACCGACAACCGCAACGCACAGAGCTTGTTGGCGCTGCAGACGGCCAATACCGTGGGCGTGAGCGGCAGCAACGTCGGCATGAGCATCACCAGCGCCTATGCGACCCTGGTCGAAGGGGTGGGCGCATTGACCAGCCAGGCAAGCATCGATGCCAGCGCGACTGCGGCGGTCCTGACCTCGGCCACCGACAGTCGTGATTCGGTATCGGGCGTCAACCTGGATGAAGAGGCCGCCGACCTGGTCAAGTTCCAGCAGTACTACACAGCCTCGTCGCAGATCATCAAGACTGCGCAGGAAGTCTTTCAAACACTGATCAGCAGTCTGTAAGGGAGGGCGATCATGCGTATTTCCACCAACCAGTACTTCGCCAACAGCATGACCAGCTACTCCAAGGCGTTCGCTTCGGTGACCAAGACCCAGGAGCAGATCTCGTCGGGCACGCGTATCCAGACCGCGGCGGATGATCCAGTCGGCGCTGCCAAGCTGCTCAAGCTGCAGCAGCAGAGTGCCTTGCTCGATCAGTACAACGGCAACATCACCACGGCGACCAATGCGCTGAATAACGAGGAATCGATCCTCTCCAGCATCACCGACTCGTTGCAGCGTGCCCGTGAGCTGGCATTGCGTGCCGGCAGCGGTGCGCTCACCGACGAAGACCGTGCGTCCATCGCCAGCGAGATCAGCCAGATCGAAGACACTGTTTTCAGCCTGCTCAACAGCAAGGACTCCAACGGCAACTATATCTTCGCCGGCTCCAAGAGCTCGACCCAGCCTTACGTGCGTAACGCCGACGGCAGCTACACCTACCAGGGCGACCAGACCCAGTTGAGCCTGCAGGTGTCCGATACCCTGAGTATCGCCACCAACGACACCGGCTATAGCACGTTCGAGCAGGCCACCAACGTCTCCCGTACCCAGGCAGCGCAGGTCTCGCCGACCACGGACGAGGGTATCCTGACCCTGACCTCCGGTACCCTGACCTCCTCGCGCAGCTACAACAGCAGCTATGTCGCGGGTGAGCCCTATACCGTGACGTTCACCAGCAGTACCGAGTTCACGGTGACCGATGCCTCGGGCAACGATGTGACCTCGGAAACCAGCACGGGTGGCCTCATCGACCCCGATGACGAAGCCGGCACCAACTTCACCTTCCGTGGCGTGGAGTATGCGGTCAACGTGACCCTGGACGACGACCAGGCGGCCGATGCCGATACGCTCGTCGGCCAGTACAGCTTCACCCTGTCGAGCATCCCGGACACCATCACTGCCAATCGCCTGCCCAGCAACACCTCGACGGCCCAGGTCACCGGTGGCTCGGTCACCGATAACGCCGCATATGCGGCGGGCTTCCCGGAAGGCGGTGCGGTGATCAAGTTCACCAGTGCTACTGCTTATGAGGTTTACGCCGCGCCGCTGACCGACTCGAGCAAGGCCATCGGCACCGGCACGGTGAGCGGGTCGACGATTACCGTAGCGGGCGTCTCGCTGGATATTTCGGGCACTCCGGCGGTGGGTGACAAGTTCACGGTTTCGGCGGATGCACACGAAACGCAGAACGTGCTCAATACGCTCAATACCCTGAAGAATGCGCTGAACCAGTCGACCGCCGACGGTGCCACGTCGTTGTCGATTACCAACGCTGTCGCCTCGGCTATCGGCAACCTCGACTCGGCCAGCGCGCAGATCGACATCGTGCGCGGCTCGATCGGTGCCCGGGGCAACGCCCTGGATATCCAGACCACCGAAAACTCCAGCCTTGGCCTGGTCAACGCGGCGACCCAATCGTCCATCGCCGACACCGACATGGCTGAGGCCAGCGTCCAGTTGACGCTCCAGCAAACCATGCTGCAAGCCGCGCAGTTGGCCTTCTCGCGCATCTCGCAACTGAGCCTGTTCGACAAGATCTGACCCGCCAAGCCGAAACGAGCTGCTACTTTTTGATTAAAAAGAGGCGCTCGTTTCGGCTTTTTTGTATCTTGATGTTCGGATGTGACGTCCCATACCGGTTGTGACCTATGGGTCAAAACGCGCATCTTCACTGTATTGTGTAAACGGGCCCATACAGCCAGGTGTTTCGGGGATATCTGCCCACCCTGCGCAACCCGGCCCGCCGCCCAGGCACCGCTCCGTTCAGGTGAGTGGTGATCTTTAGCTATTCAGTATTGGGAAGCCAGAATGATTGGCATTAAAAGCATCGCGAGCTACGTGCCCTCCGCCGGTCTCGACAACTACGCCCAAGGCGCCAAATTCGGCAAGGATGAAACCTTCATCCTCGGAAAGATCGGCTCGGCCTTCCTGCCGCGCAAGGATGACGACCAGGAAACCTCCGACCTGTGCGTCGAAGCGGTTCAGAAACTGTTCGCCAATCATCCGGAACTGGACCCCGAGTCCATCGATGCCCTGATCGTCGTGACCCAGAACGGCGATGAAGAAGGTTTGCCGCACACCGCGGCCATCGTCCAGGCCAAGCTCGGCCTGCCCACGCACATCGCTGCGTTCGATATCTCGCTGGGCTGTTCGGGTTATGTCTACGGCATCTATGCGATGAAAGGCTTCATGGAAGCGGCAGGCCTGAAAAATGGCCTGCTGATCACCGCCGATCCTTACTCGAAGATCGTCGACCCGGAAGACCGCAATACCACCATGCTGTTCGGCGATGCCGCTACCGTCACCTGGATGGGCGAGCAGCCGACCTGGGTGCTGGGCAAGGCCAAGTTCGGTACCGATGGTAGCGGCGCACCGCACCTTAAAGTCAGCGATGGCACGTTCTTCATGAACGGCCGCCAGGTGTTCAACTTCGCCCTGGTCAAAGTTCCGGCGCACCTTCACGAACTGCTGGGCGATTCGAACCTGCAATCGACCGATATCGATGCCTACTGCATCCACCAAGGCAGCGCGGCGATCGTCGATGCGGTGGCGCGGCGGTTCGAGGAAGGGCAGCCAGAGAAGTTCGTCAAGGATATGGTCGAGACGGGGAATACTGTGTCTTCGAGTATTCCGTTGTTGCTGGAAAAGCACATGTTCGACTCGAGCTGGAAGCGTGTGGCGATCAGTGGGTTTGGGGTGGGGTTGTCGTGGGGGTCGGCGATTATCGAGCGGGCTTGAGTTGAATCAAGTCGTGTGCTGATGGTTTAGACCCTGAGGGCTTCGACAGACCAACGAAAAAGGCCGTGATCCCAGGATCACGGCCTTTTTGCATCTCAGCCTTTCTTGAAATGGAGCAGGGTGATTCGGCTATCGAGCTGTTCTCCTGCGCCCAAGGCCGCCTTGTGTGGCAGCTTGTGGTAGTTATGCAAGCGATAGCCGCGGCGGCTTAGCTGACAGATGTACCACTCGGCATCGCGGTAGCGGTGGTTGAGCTTGAAAGCGCGGTCCCAGCGGGCGTCCATCAGATCAAAAAGGATGATTTCCTGAGTCGACCGTGCCAGACCGTCGAGGATATTTGACAGCAAACCATCGGTGATCTGGCCGAGGAGCTCGCCGAGCAGGACGATGCTTCCAGGGAAGCGACGGCCGAAGTCCTGCGTACCGTTAGGAAGACGCTCTTGAAGGCCGGATGTCAGCTCAAGCGCAATCAGCTGTTCGCCAGAGACAAGGAGCTCCAGTGTGCGCCGGCGCTGCAAATAGCCTTCGAAGAACTCGTTGATTGACCAACCGCAAGGCGCTTGGTCTTGGGCGAGTGGAGCTTTGGGTTTCCAGTCCCGAGTTGCTGCCACGCCTTGATCGTAGAATCCGTCACGGAGCTTTCGTGGCGCGAGGAGATAATTTGAGGCATTAACCAGCTCGAACGCCCGATGAACGCGATATTCGTTTCTAGCGACCCACGCCAAGAACTCTCCCTTGTTGGTGTTGGATACTTCAATCAGCAGGATTGGCTTATTGCGCTTGATCAGCTCGGCTGCGCCTGCCAGTACTTCCATCTCCATCCCTTGGGCGTCGACCTTGAGCAGGTCTATCGTGGCAGTGGGGTGGCGGTTGTCCAGAGAGTCGATTTCCAGTTCGCCTTCGGTGTCTCGTTTCAAGCTCGTTGCGCCGAGATTCGCAGGGTCCAGCATGTCATAGCTGGCTCTGGCGGGACCTGCTCCTACACCGATACGTTCTATTGCAAAGCGATCCTCCGGGATTTCGTTAAGGGCGAAGTTCGCTTGGAGTAGGTCGGCAGTGATTTGTGCCGGCTCGAAACAATGGATATATGCTGCATCACCAATCACGCTGAAGAACAGCGCATGGTTCCCAATATTCGCACCGACGTCAAAGATCCGAGCCTGCCGGGGCAGTACCAACAGAGTCTCAGTAAGCTCTCGCAATTCAAAGAACTGCTCTCGTGCAAGCTGATTCTGGACGAAGTCAAGCGTGTTGCTCAGCCGGAACTTCACCTCCTGACCATAGAATGGGACCGCAGCGATCACTTCGTTTGCATTACAAAAAGCGCTGAAGACTTCGGGGACAATGGCGCTCCAGTCCTGACCAGTGGCCGCGCGAGGACCGGTGGAATGTTGGCCGCGGACGTTGTAAAAAAGCGGCTCCGCCAGCTTAATGCAACGGTATCGACTCCAGACCCGCAGATAATAATCGACATCCTCGCCGCAATCCATTTCAATATTGAAAGGCTCTCCCTGCGCGACCGTGGCACGGATGAAGTGTCCGAATTGCAGCGTATTGAACGGGTGATTGAGCAGCACCTGCTCGAAACTATCTATTGGGCTAATCTCGCTCTGTCGGCGAGCTATCTCCCCGGTGATCGGATTGGCGGTGTAAATGGCGCCCCAAATTCCATCATTATCTTCAGTTTTCCCTTCAATCAGCTGAAAAGCCTCAGGTGCCATTAGGTCGTCGGCATCAAGGAAAAATATCCATTCAGCCTTAGTGGCAATAGCGCTCTCCACGGCTTGATTCCGTGCGCGAGAACGCCCTTGGCCCAGACTGTCATCTTGCAGGTGCAGGGTAACCTCTTCAAAAGGTCCGGTGCCGGTCTCGATGGCTTGCGCCACGGATTGGGCGGCGCGTTGGGCAAGCTCCTGATGGCCAGGTCCAACGGGGATAATGACGCAGCACTTCATTTAAAATTCCTGTTTACAAGGTTAGACGAGATTTTCGTCTTTCAAAGCCTGACATACACGCGCAAGTGCTTCTGTCCAATCAGACATCTCGCGGTTCCGGAAAAGTCTTACACTGCTGTACCAGTAGCTTCGGCCTTCCTCTAGCCCCCAGCGCCAATTGGGATTCAGCGGAAGGAGGGCGAATGTGGGGATGCCCAGCGCTCCCGCGAGATGGACGGTGGTGTTGTCAATGCTTATGACGGCATCGAGGGCCGCGATTTGAGAGGCCTGTCGATCCAAATTGATCCGAGCGTCTACGCTGTCGTCGTGATAGAGGTTCAGGCCCAAGGATGCGGCCTCTTCTCGCTCCTCGGGGGTGCTGTCATATTGCAGATCGATCAACTGGATACTTGGGAGGGTCTGCAAGAGCTTCAGGGTCTCGAGACGGATGCGGCGGCTTTGGCGCTCGGTAAGAATGGTTTTACCTCCGCGCCAAGAGATACCTATCAAGCGTTTGTCTGCAAATTGATTCGCGTAACGTGAGCTAAACTCTGCCGTTTCTTCAAGATCAGCAGTCAGAAAACTTTCGCGTACGGGGAAGGTTTCGATGTGAGGGCGTAAGATACCTGGAAGGCTAGCAAGTGGTATCTGGTAGTCGCTGGTGGGCCAGCTGTGCTTGAATAAGTGCACGCCATTTGCAAACTCTTGTCCTTCTTCCTTGCCTCGAATGAAATTCACATCTGGGTAGGTTCGCGCAAACAGATCATCTAATCGAGCGTAGATTTCGTAGTGAACTGTCCCACCTCTCTTCAGGAGGTCATCTAACAGGCTACCGTACATGATGTGGTCGCCGATACCTTGTTCAGCCCAGACAATCAAGGACTTCCCTTCCAGCGACTCGCCTCGCCACCGGGGGATGTTGAACTGCTGGTAAAACTGGCTCTGACCGGGGATTGCCCAGCGCCATTCGTGATGGCGCCACCCTTCTTCGAACTGCATTAGCCGTAACATCAATAAGGCGAGGTTGTTATGGGTGCCGGGGTGTTCAGGATCTTTAGCTAATGCCAGCTTATAATTCTTAAGCGACTCGTCATAGCGTCCAATTTGTTCGTACATCATTCCGAGGTTGAACAAGTTTGAAATATTGTCCGGCTCTATTTGTGCCGCGAGCTGATAGCATGCAACGGCGTCATGGAATTCGCCCTTGCTGAAATGTACCTGGCCCAGCACCCCGATCAGTTGTGCTTGATCTTTGCTCGATAACTGCTGGCTGAGCAGAGTGTGAAGAGGAGCTTCTGCGCGCTCTCGAATATCCAGCGTTAAAGTGATCTCATAAAGAAGCTTGAATCGATAAATGTTGGGTGATTGATTGAACCACTGTTCGGCTAAGTCAAGGTCTCTCAGTAGTGTCGCGCTTTTATAAAGGTACTGAGATAACAGCATGTCCACTTCCAGCGATGGCGGAAGCTCCAAAGCTCGAACTGCTGCTGCTGCACCTGATTGGTCATCATCGATTTGGAAAAAGACTTGCGCCAACTGTGCATGTGCCAAGGCGGCATCGGGGGTTAGCTTGATGATTTTCTCGAGAAGCCGGATCTGTGCTTGGTGGTTGCCAGTCTTTTCAGCTTGCTGAAGTGCTGTGCTGATTTTTCGCAGCTCGGAGTGGGCAGCATTCTGAGGCATGGGGCGGGTGCTCATAGGTGGCGTGAAATTGACTTGCGTATACGTGCGCAAGCAAAAATGAGGCCACGCCCTGATGTTCTCTTAGGATCACTCGATTGAGTATCCGTAGGTCAAAGGGCTGGCAGGACAGCTTTTTTGTGAATTTAAGTGACTGAATTTTAAGGATTTTTAGTGGCGATGATGCGGGCATGACTAACATCGTAAAAAAAAAACTAAAGCCGATGGCCATTACGACGATAACCCCTATGACGGTTCTGGACGGCAACCTCGGAGCAAGCTGCTCCTTCAGCCCAGGAACCCATTTCGCCGATTGACCTACTGCAAGGAAAATGTCATGGCTCTTACCGTCAACACCAACATTGCCTCCCTGTCGGTTCAAAAGAACCTGACCAAAGCATCCGACTCGCTGACTACTTCGATGACTCGTCTGTCGACTGGTCTGCGCATCAACAGCGCCAAGGACGACGCAGCGGGTTCGCAGATCTCCAACCGTCTGACCAGCCAGACCAATGGCTTGAACGTTGCGATCAAGAACGCCCAAGACGCCAACTCGATCGCTACAGCTGCTGAAGGCGCTCTGCAAGAGTCGACCTCGATTCTGCAGCGTATGCGTGAGTTGTCTCTGCAGTCGGCTAACGGCTCCAACAGTGCAGAAGATCAGGGCGCTCTGAACCAGGAGTTCAAGTCGCTGACAGCTGAACTGACCCGTATCTCCAAAACAACTACCTTCGGTGGCGGTAACTCAGGTATCAACCTCCTGGATGGTTCCGCTGGCAACCAGGGCACCTTGACCTTCCAAGTTGGTGCTAACGCCAATGAAACCGTTTCGTTCACTCTGAGTGACATGAGCGCTAAAGCGCTCAAAGGTACTGCGTCCATTGCTTCGATGAACCTTGGCCTGACTGGCATGTCCGCTAGTTCCGTGCTGACCGCAGGTGCAACGGTCACTGTGGCAGGTGTTGAAGTGACCATCGCGTCGGGCTCGACCATGGGTGATTTGGTCGCCGCAATCAACACCAACGTGAGCGGCGTTACCGCGACCCTGAAGAGCGGTGGTGGCGATATCGTGCTGACTTCGGGTGAGGATATTGCGACCGTCAGTGGTACTGTGGGTGGTAGCTCTCTAACTGCTGCTGCTCAAGCTGCAACTTCTACTTCGTACACCGTTCAAAGCCTCAGCATTGCTGATGCAGGCTCCGCGCAGGAAGCCACGCAGGTCATCGACGCCGCCCTGAAGCAAATCGACACCCAGCGTTCGGCTCTGGGTGCCATCCAGAACCGTCTGGACAGCACCATCTCGAACCTGCAGAACGTCGCCGAGAGCGCCACCGCTGCTCTGTCGACCATTCAGGACGTCGACTTCGCGGCCGAAACCGCCGAGATGACCAAGCAGCAGACCCTGCAGTCCGCCGCTACCGCTGTTCTGGCTCAGGCCAACCAGCTGCCTTCCGCTGTTCTGAAGCTGCTGCAGTAATACCGGCCTAACGGCTAAAAGATGAGAAAGGGCGCCTCGCGCCCTTTCTTGCTTCCGGTTTGAGGGATGTGATCCATGGACATAAATCTCAATGTGAATGCGGCATCCAGTAATCTCGCCTCCGCTGCGGCGGTCGGTTCCGCCCAGGGGCGGCCGGATGCTGGGATTCAGCCTGATGCTGGGCAGGACGCCTCGGAAAGCGCCATCCAGACGCTGGACCAGGCGGTCGAAAGCCTGCAAAAGCTCGCTCAGTCTTCCCATCGCAACTTGGACTTTTCCATCGATGAGGGCTCCGGCCAGACGGTGGTGAAGGTCGTGGCTAGCGATACCGGGGAGGTTATTCGCCAGATCCCTTCGGAAGTGGCGCTGAAACTGGCGCAAAGTCTGAAGGACGCCGACGGGCTACTGTTCAACGACATGGCTTGAGGGAGTGGCGCGGATCTTGTATGCCAAGCGGCCATACGTCATGAATCCGCCACATGAGCAGCGCTAAGCGCCAATTTTTGATAGGGAGCCTGAGCAATGGGCACTTCCGTTAACGGGGTCGGTTCCGGCATCGATATCGACTCGATCGTCTCTGCCCTGGTCTCGGCGCAAAAGGCGCCGAAGCAAAGCCAGATCGATACCGCCACGACCAAGGCCACTACCAGCCTGTCGGCCATCGGCACACTGAAAAGCGCGCTGTCCAAGTTCCAGACGGCGATGTCGGACCTGGCCGAGAACAGCTCGTTCACCGGTATGACCGCCAAGTCCTCCAATGAAGAGGCGCTCACCGCCAAGGTCGGCGCTGGCGCGGCGTCCGGTACCTACGTCATCAAGACGACTTCGATCGCTACCAGCTCCAAGGTCGCGACCCAATACATTTCGACTGGCACCACCTTCGGTGCGGGTACGTTCACCATCTCGCAGGGTGCAGGGGCGGCCAGTTCTGCATCGACGACGACCATCAAGGTCGCCAGCGGCGCCACGTTGTCGGACATTCGCGACAGTATCAACACTCAGCTCAAAGACAGCGGCATCACTGCCAACATCATTTCCGACTCCGAAGGCCAGCGCCTAGTGCTGAGCTCCACGAACACCGGTGAAGGCACTGACATCACCCTGACTACGAACTCCACTGCGTTGAGCGCGCTGGGGATCGCCGCGGGCGCCAAAGCGTCCGACTCCACGGGGGGGTATGTAGTCGAGCCGGCAGCCGATGCGGTGTACACCATCGATGGCCTGTCGATGAAAAGTGCCACCAACGAGATCACCACCGCCATCAGCGGTGTCGAGTTCACCCTGCTGGAAGACGACACCAAGTCGACCATCACCGTCGATACCAACACCGATGGCCTGAAAGAGTCGATCACTTCGTTCGTCGATGCCTACAACTCATTGATGTCCAGCATCAAGACGCTGACCACGGTGACCTCGGGCACCGATGACGATGGCAATGCGACGACCACGGCCGCAGCCCTGACCAGTGATTCGAGCGTGCGTAACATCGTCAACAGCCTGCGTAACCAATTGGTTAGCAGCTCTGGCGATGGCGGCACGCTCAAGCTCCTTTCGCAGTTGGGCGTTTCGACCCAAAACGATGGCACCCTCTCTATCGATGAGGATGATCTGGAGGCGGCGCTGGAAAAGAATGCTGCCTCTGTCGAAAGCTTCTTCACCGGTACCAATGGCCTGTTGTCGCGGATGTCTTCGACGCTGGATCTCTACGTGGCCGATGATGGCCTGCTGGACCAGCGCACCGACTCGCTGAACGACACGTTGTCCGACCTGGCCACGCAGCAGACCAACCTGGACCGCCGGATCACCAAATACGAGGCGACCATGTACGCCAAGTACAACGCGATGGACACCCTCGTGGCGCAGCTCACGGCTACGAGTACCAGCGTGATGACCACCCTGAACGCGCTGAACAATGCCAGTTCGGACGACTGATCGGGTGCATCGACCTCGCGGGGGTAAAGAAAGCCCCCTCGATGTCGATACAATGTTCAGTGGCGATCATCGCCAATAGAATTCCACAGGGGCACCGCAATGAACCGTATGGCCGCGCTTCGCCAATACCGCAACGTCAACACCCAATCCGAAATCCACGACGCTTCCCCGCATCGGCTGATCCAGCTGCTGATGGAGGGCGGCCTGAGCCGCATCGCCCAGGCGCGTGGCTGCATGGAGCGCGGTGAGATGTTCGAGAAGGCCAAGCTGATCGCCAAGGCGCTGGACATCATCGCCGGCCTGCGCGAAGCACTGGACTTCAAGCAGGGTGGTGAGCTGGCCAACGATTATGCGCGTCTTTACGATTTCATGACCCGTCATCTGGTCGAAGCCAACCGCAACAACAGCATCCAGGCGCTCGACGAAGTAACCAAGGTCTTGGTGGAGCTGAAGATGGGCTGGGACGGCATTGCCCAGCAAGCGGCGGTGGCCCCATGAGCCCGATCCTCGACGACTCGGACCTCAGCGTCTCGCAGCGGGTCAGTGCCGCTCGTGCGGCGTTGGCCGATGCGCTGGCCCGGGAGGACTGGGAGGCGGTCGGGGCGCTGGACGTCGAATGCCGCGCGTGCGTCGAGGCGGTGCTGGGTGAGCCGGGTCTTGATCGTGAGAAGCTGCGCGATGACCTTGAAGGCCTTCTCGAACTCTATCGCTCGCTGGTCGCGGATGTGAGCGAGGCGCGCCAGGCCATTGCCCGGGAGATGTCCGAATATCGCAAGTCAACGAGCCAGGCGAAGGTCTACAGCCTGTTCTCGGGCGCGCGTCGCTGAAGCAGTATTGTTGGGCGCAGTAGGGTCAGCGTCGTGATATGTCAAGATCTGGCTGTGTAAAGATAGGTAAAGTCAATCATCCGGCGCCAAGTGAAATCAGTATTGCTTTTTTTATGACGAAATGACCCTGAAACGCCAAGCAAAATGCGCCGCCAAGGTATACCATCTGTTCAGTTAACTCGAAACGCCCCATCCGGGCGCCATAAAATTGACCTTTACAGATTTTCGACTTAACTAGTGTCTATTTAACCATTTCCGGCATCAAATCATGACCGACCGGTCGGCTTTGAGCTAACTACGCCCTTTGGCGCCGAGAATTGACTAGGGAAGTTGCTATTGCATGTGGCGTGAAACCAAGATTCTCCTGATCGATGACGACAGCGCCCGCCGCCGCGATCTGGCGGTGGTCCTGAATTTCCTCGGGGAAGAAAACATCCCCTGCTCCAGCCATGACTGGCAGCAGGCGGTGGCTTCGTTGTCTTCCAGCCGCGAAGTGCTGTGCGTGCTCATCGGCACCGTCAACTCCCCAGGCAACGTGCTTGGGCTGCTTAAGACCGTGGTCGGGTGGGATGAGTTCCTTCCCGTTCTGCTTTTAGGCGAAATTTCTTCGGCTGAGTTTCCGGACGACCTGCGCCGCCGTGTGCTGGCCAACCTGGAGATGCCGCCCAGCTACAGCCAACTGCTCGACACCCTGCACCGCGCCCAGGTCTACCGCGAGATGTACGACCAGGCCCGCGAGCGCGGCCGCCAGCGCGAGCCCAACCTGTTCCGTAGCCTGGTCGGCACCAGCCGTGCCATCCAGCATGTGCGGCAGATGATGCAGCAGGTGGCCGACACCGACGCCAGCGTGCTGATCCTCGGCGAGTCGGGCACCGGCAAGGAAGTGGTGGCGCGCAACCTGCACTACCATTCCAAGCGCCGCGAAGCGCCGTTCGTGCCGGTCAACTGCGGGGCGATCCCGGCCGAGTTGCTGGAAAGCGAACTGTTCGGCCACGAGAAGGGCGCGTTCACCGGGGCCATCACCAGCCGCGCCGGGCGCTTCGAACTGGCCAACGGCGGTACCCTGTTCCTCGACGAGATCGGCGACATGCCGCTGCCGATGCAGGTCAAGTTGCTGCGCGTGCTGCAGGAACGCACCTTCGAACGCGTGGGCAGCAACAAGACCCAGAGCATCGACGTGCGCATCATCGCCGCGACCCACAAGAACCTCGAAGCCATGATCGAGGACGGGACCTTCCGCGAAGACCTGTACTACCGGCTCAACGTGTTCCCCATCGAGATGGCGCCGCTGCGTGAGCGCGTGGAAGACATCCCGCTGCTGATGAACGAGCTGATCTCGCGCATGGAGCACGAGAAGCGCGGCTCGATCCGCTTCAACTCGGCGTCGATCATGTCGCTGTGCCGCCACGGCTGGCCGGGTAACGTCCGCGAGCTGGCCAACCTGGTCGAGCGCATGGCGATCATGCACCCGTACGGGGTGATCGGGGTGTCGGAGCTGCCGAAGAAATTCCGCTACATCGACGACGAAGACGAGCAGATGGTCGACAGCCTGCGCAGCGACCTGGAAGAGCGCGTGGCGATCAACGGCCATGCGCCGAACCTGGGCAGCCACGCGATGCTGCCGCCCGAGGGGCTGGACCTCAAGGACTACCTCGGCAGCCTCGAGCAGGGGTTGATCCAGCAGGCGCTGGACGATGCCAACGGCATCGTGGCGCGTGCGGCCGAGCGCTTGCGTATTCGCCGCACCACCCTGGTGGAGAAGATGCGCAAGTACGGCATGAGCCGGCAGGGTGGCGAGGAGTCGGCGGAGGACTGACGGTCCACGCCGCGCCCTTCGCGGGTAAACCCGCTCCTACAGGCGTTACGCGCTCTTCTGTAGGAGCGGGTTTACCCGCGAAGAGGCCAGGCCTGCCAACCACAAACCCACAAACCCCCATCCCCGGCACGGCTATTGCACTACCGCTGGCAACACACCGTTTTTATGACGGTCAGCCACGCGAGAGAGCACGATGCCCCAGGCCGCCCACTTTTCCCGAGCCCCCGATCCGCAGGGGCGTACCCCGATCGAGCAGGAAAGTCGACAGGGGCTCGAGCAGGCCTTCGCCCTGTTCAACCAGATGTCCACCCAGCTCACCCAGTCCTACAGCATGCTCGAAGCCCGCGTCAGCGAGCTCAAGGGCGAGCTGGCGGTGGTCAGTGCCCAGCGCATGGCCGAGCTGGGCGAAAAGGAGCGCCTGGCCAACCGCCTGCAGCATCTGCTCGATCTGCTCCCGGGTGGGGTGATCGTGATCGACGG
The DNA here is from genome assembly GCF_016648105.1 of Pseudomonas sp. S31. Classification (GTDB taxonomy): domain Bacteria; phylum Pseudomonadota; class Gammaproteobacteria; order Pseudomonadales; family Pseudomonadaceae; genus Aquipseudomonas. The sequence continues at coordinate 52,587 of NZ_JACVVE010000018.1, forward strand.
CCAGGGCCTGGTGCGCGAGGCCAACCCCGCTGCCTGCGGCCTGCTCGGCGAACCCCTGGTCGGCCAGCTGTGGCGCCAGGTCATCGCTCGCAGCTTCGCCCCGCGCAAGGACGACGGCCATGAAGTCTCGCTGCGCGATGGCCGCCGCCTGTCCATCGCCACCCGCTCGCTGGATGCCGAGCCCGGCCAGTTGGTGCTGCTCAACGACCTGACTGAAACCCGTCGCCTGCAAGACCAGTTGGCGCGCCATGAGCGCCTGTCGTCGCTGGGCCGCATGGTCGCCTCGCTGGCCCACCAGATCCGCACGCCGCTGTCCGCTGCCATGCTCTACGCCAGCCACCTGGCCGACGACCTGCAGACCCTGGCCCCGGAAACCCGCCAGCGCTTCGCCGCCAACCTCAAGGAGCGCCTGCACGAGCTGGAACACCAGGTGCGCGACATGCTGGTGTTCGCCCGTGGCGAGCTGCCACTGGGCGACCGGGTTACTCCCAAGGCGCTGTTCCAGGCCTTGCAGCAGGCGGCCCAGCCTCACGTGCAGGGCCACGCCGTGCGCTGGCAGTGCGACAGTCACCTGGGTGAGTTGCTGTGCAATCGCGACACCCTGGTCGGCGCCGTGCTCAACCTGATCGAGAACGCCGTGCAGGCCAGCGCCGATCCCGCTCGGCTCAAGGTTCACCTGTACCGCCGCGAGCAGACCCTGCACCTGTGCATCAGTGATGCCGGCAGTGGTGTCGCCGCCGAGTTGCTCGAACGCCTGGGCGAGCCGTTCCTGACCACCAAATCCACCGGCACCGGCCTCGGCCTGGCGGTGGTCAAGGCCGTGGTGCGTGCCCATCAGGGCCGGGTCGAGCTGCGTTCCAAGGTCGGTCGCGGCACTTGCGTGAAGGTGCTGCTGCCGCTGATTGCCACGGAGGCCAAGTGATGGGCATCAACGTGCTGCTGGTCGAGGACGACCGGGTGCTGCGCCAGGCCCTGGGCGATACCCTGGAGATCGGCGGCTTCGCCTACCGCGCCGTGGGCAGTGCCGAGGAGGCGCTGGAAGCGGTGAAGGCCGAACCTTTCAGCCTGGTGGTCAGCGACGTCAACATGCCGGGCATGGACGGCCACCAGTTGCTAGCCCAGCTGCGCCGCCAGCACCCGCAGTTGCCGGTGCTGCTGATGACCGCCCACGCGGCGGTCGAGCGCGCGGTCGAGGCCATGCGCCAGGGCGCCGCCGACTACCTGGTCAAGCCGTTCGAGCCCAAGGCCTTGCTGAGCCTGGTGCAACGCCATGCCGGCGGCGCCGGGGTGGCGGACGAGGAGGGGCCGGTGGCCTGTGAAGCGGCCAGCCGCCAGTTGCTGGACCTGGCGGCTCGCGTGGCGCGCAGCGACTCGACCGTGCTGGTGTCCGGCGAATCGGGCACCGGCAAGGAGGTGCTGGCGCGCTTCATCCACCAGCAATCGCCCCGTGCGGCCCAGCCTTTCGTTGCGATCAACTGCGCGGCGATCCCCGACAACATGCTCGAAGCTACCCTGTTCGGCCATGAGAAGGGCGCCTTCACCGGCGCCATCGCCGCCCAGGCGGGCAAGTTCGAGCAGGCCGAGGGCGGCACCCTGCTGCTCGACGAGATTTCCGAAATGCCCCTGGGGTTGCAGGCCAAGCTGCTGCGCGTGCTGCAGGAACGCGAGGTCGAGCGGGTGGGTGGGCGCAAGCCGATCCCCCTGGACATCCGCGTGCTCGCCACCACCAACCGCGACCTTGCCGGGGAAGTGGCGGCTGGGCGCTTCCGCGAAGACCTGTACTATCGCCTGTCGGTGTTCCCGCTGGCCTGGCAGCCGCTGCGCGAGCGCACCGGGGATATCCTGCCGTTGGCCGAGCGCTTGCTGGCACGCCACGTGGCGAAGATGAAGCACGCGCCGGTGCGCCTGTCGGCCGATGCCCGCGCCTGCCTGCAGGCCCATGCCTGGCCGGGCAACGTACGTGAACTGGACAACGCCTTGCAGCGGGCGCTGATCCTGCAGCAGGGCGGCGTCATCGAAGCGGCGGATTTCTGTCTGGCCGGCGCCATTCCCTTGTCGGCAGGCCGTCCGGCCGCCACTGCACCGGCAGCGCTCGAGGCTGCCGAGGCGCCGGGCGACCTCGGTGGCGACATGCGCCGCCACGAATTCCAGATGATCATCGACACCCTGCGCGCCGAGCGCGGCCGCCGCAAGGAAGCCGCCGAGCGTCTCGGCATCAGCCCGCGCACCCTGCGCTACAAGCTCGCGCAGATGCGCGACGCCGGCCTGGACGTGGAAGCCAGCCTGTACGGCTAAACCAATTAAGCAATCGAGCAGCGGGCTGGCACTCTTGTTGCTAGCACCAGGCTATCCGCCGCATGCGTGTCAAAAAAATGCGGCCGCCGGAGAGAGAAGTTCATGAGCCAAGGTGTTGAATTCAATCGTCTGATGTTGGACATGCGGGCCATGCAGGCCGATGCCATGTCGCTGCCAAAAGCCACTGCCGCCCCTGAGTTGGCGCAGGGCCAGAGCAGCTTCGCCGACATGCTCGGCCAGGCGATTGGCAAGGTGGACGCGACCCAGCAGGCCTCGACCCAGCTGGCCAATGCCTTCGAGATCGGCAAGAGCGGTGTCGACCTGACCGACGTGATGATCGCCTCGCAGAAGGCCAGCGTGTCCATGCAGGCGTTGACCCAGGTACGCAACAAGCTGGTCCAGGCGTACCAGGACATCATGCAGATGCCGGTTTGAGGACGGAAGTAAGTCATGGCCGAAGCAGTCGTCGATAACGCCCCCGCCAAGAGCGGCCCACCAGCGTCCAAGCCGCCGCTGTTCGGCATGTTGTTCCTGGAAAACATCTCGCAGATGCCCATGTTGCGGCAGGTCGGCCTGCTGGTCGGTCTGGCCGCCAGCGTGGCCATCGGCTTCGCCGTGGTGCTCTGGTCGCAGCAGCCGGACTACCGGCCGCTGTACGGTAGCCTGGCGGGCATGGACACCAAGCAGGTCATGGACACCCTGGCCGCAGCCGACATTCCGTACAACGTGGAACCCAACTCCGGCGCCCTGCTGGTCAAGGCCGACGACCTCTCCCGTGCGCGCCTGAAACTGGCGGCCGCAGGTGTTGCGCCGAGCGACGGCAATGTCGGCTTCGAGCTGCTCGACAAGGATCAGGGCCTGGGCACCAGCCAGTTCATGGAAGCCACCCGCTACCGTCGCGGCCTGGAAGGCGAGCTGGCGCGTACCGTGTCGAGCCTCAACAACGTCAAGGCCGCCCGCGTGCACCTGGCCATTCCGAAAAGCTCGGTGTTCGTGCGTGACGAGCGCAAGCCCAGTGCCTCGGTGCTGGTCGAGCTTTACCCGGGCCGCGCCTTGGACGCCGGCCAGGTGATGGCCATCGTCAACCTGGTGGCCACCAGCGTGCCGGAACTGGACAAGTCCCAGGTGACCGTGGTCGACCAGAAGGGCAACCTGCTCTCCGACCAGTTGCAGGACAACGCCCTGACCATGGCCGGCAAGCAGTTCGATTACAGCCGCCGTATGGAAAGCCTGCTCACCCAGCGTGTGCACAACATTCTGCAGCCGGTGCTGGGCAACGACCGCTACAAGGCCGAAGTGTCCGCCGACCTCGACTTCAGCGCGGTCGAGTCGACCTCCGAGCAGTTCAACCCAGACCAGCCGGCGCTGCGCAGCGAGCAGTCGGTCAACGAGCAGCGCTCCAGCAGCCAGGGCCCGCAAGGCGTGCCGGGCGCGCTGAGCAACCAGCCGCCGGCCGGTGCCTCGGCGCCGGAAAACGCTACCGGCGCAGCGCCGGCCGCCGGCGCCATCCAGCCCGGCCAGCCGCTGGTGGACGCCAACGGCCAGCAGATCATGGACCCGGCCACTGGCCAGCCGATGCTGGCGCCGTACCCGGCCGACAAGCGCGTGCAGACCACCAAGAACTTCGAGCTGGACCGTTCGATCAGCCACACCCGCCAACAGCAAGGTCGCCTGACCCGCCTGTCGGTGGCGGTGGTGGTCGACGACCAGGCCAAGGTCGACGCCAATGGCGAGACCACCCGCACCCCGTGGGGCGCCGAAGATTTGGCGCGCTTCACCCGCCTGGTGCAGGACGCAGTCGGTTTCGACGCCAGCCGTGGCGACAGCGTGACGGTGATCAACGTACCGTTCTCCGCCGACCGTGGCGAAGAGCTGGCCGACATTCCGTTCTACTCGCAGCCGTGGTTCTGGGACATCGTCAAGCAGGTGCTGGGCGTGGTGTTCATCCTGGTGCTGGTGTTCGGTGTGCTGCGTCCTGTGCTCAACAACATCACTGGCGGCGGCAAGCAGGCTGCCACGGACAGCGACACGGAACTGGGCGGCATGATCGGTCTGGATGGCGAACTGGCCAACGACCGCGTCAGCCTGGGTGGCCCGACAAGCATTCTGTTGCCGAGCCCGACCGAGGGCTACGAGGCGCAGCTCAACGCAATCAAGGGCCTCGTGGCCGAAGACCCGGGCCGCGTGGCCCAGGTCGTGAAAGAGTGGATCAACGCCGATGAGTGACAACCGAGCCGTTACCGCCAAGCTGAGCCGCGTCGACAAGGCGGCCATCCTGCTGCTCTCGCTGGGCGAGACCGATGCCGCGCAGGTGCTGCGCCACATGGGCCCCAAGGAAGTGCAGCGGGTCGGCGTGGCCATGGCGCAAATGGGCAACGTGCACCGCGATCAGGTCGAGCAGGTGATGAGCGAGTTCGTCGAGGTGGTCGGCGAGCAGACCAGCCTGGGCGTGGGCTCCGACGGCTACATCCGCAAGATGCTCAACCAGGCATTGGGCGAGGACAAGGCCAACGGCCTGATCGACCGCATCCTGCTCGGTGGCAACACCAGCGGCCTGGACAGCCTCAAGTGGATGGAGCCGCGTGCCGTGGCCGACGTCATCCGCTACGAGCACCCGCAGATCCAGGCCATCGTGGTCGCCTACCTCGACCCCGACCAGGCCGGTGAAGTGCTGAGCAACTTCGACCACAAGGTGCGCCTGGACATCATCCTGCGCGTCTCGTCGCTCAATACCGTGCAGCCAGCCGCGCTCAAGGAACTGAACCTGATCCTCGAGAAGCAGTTCTCGGGCAACTCCAACGCCGCGCGCACCACCCTGGGTGGCATCAAGCGTGCTGCCGACATCATGAACTTCCTCGACAGCTCTGTCGAAGGCGCGTTGATGGACTCGATCCGCGAGATCGACAACGACCTGTCGGAGCAGATCGAAGACCTGATGTTCGTCTTCAACAACCTGGCCGATGTCGACGACCGTGGTATCCAGGCGCTGCTGCGCGAGGTGTCGTCGGACGTGCTGGTGGTGTCGCTCAAGGGCGCCGACGAACGGGTCAAGGACAAGATCTTCAAGAACATGTCCAAGCGTGCTTCGGAACTGCTGCGCGACGACCTCGAGGCCAAGGGCCCGGTGCGTGTCAGCGACGTCGAGACCGCGCAGAAGGAAATCCTCACCATTGCCCGCCGCATGGCCGACGCCGGCGAGATCGTGCTGGGTGGCAAGGGTGCCGAGGAAATGATCTAAGCAACGGTGCAAAAGCTGGCGCAATCCCTGTAGGAGCGGGTTTACCCGCGAATGCGCCAGCCCAGGCACTGAAGTTGTTCCTGCCGACGCATTCGCGGGTAAACCCGCTCCCACAGGGGGGAGCATGCTTTTTGAGTACGTGAGCACATGCCAAGCAAAGAACAGCATCCCAGCGACCTGATCCGTGCCGGCGACCTCGAAGGCGTCGACGTCTGGGCGCTGCCCAGCTTCGACCCGGAGCCGGAACCCGAACCCGAGCCGGAACCGGAGGTCATCGAGGAAATCGAGGAAGTGCCGCTGGAAGAAGTCCAGCCGCTGACCCTCGAGGAACTCGAGGCCATCCGCCAGGAGGCCTACAACGAGGGCTTCGCCACAGGCGAGCGCGAGGGTTTCCACAGCACCCAGATCAAGGTCCGCGAGGAAGCCGAGAAGGCCTTGAATGCCAAGCTCGGCAGCCTGGAGCGCTTGATGGGCCACCTGCTGGCGCCGATCGCCGAGCAGGACACGCAGATCGAACAGACCCTGGTGCATCTGGTCGCGCACATGACCCGCCAGGTCATCGGTCGCGAGCTACGCACCGATTCCAGCCAGATCACCCACGTGCTGCGCGAAGCGCTGAAGCTGCTGCCGATGGGCGCCGAGAATATCCGCATCCATCTGAACCCGCAGGACTTCGAGCTGGCCAAGGCCCTGCGCGAGCGCCATGAAGAGCAGTGGAAGCTGCTCGAGGACGAGGCCCTGCTGCCCGGTGGCTGCCGTATCGAAACCTTGCATAGCCGGGTCGATGCGACCATGGAAACGCGCATCGAGAAAGCCGTCGCGCAGCTGTTCGACCAACTGCACGACCAGGCCCTGCACCCAGCGGCGGCGGACATGCGCATCGACCTGGACGCGGCCGATGCGCCTTAGTCGGACCAGCTTCGGCAAGCGCCTGGGCACCTACGCCGAGGCGATCGAGCTGCCGGTTCAGCCGGTGGTCGAAGGCCGCCTGCTGCGCATGGTCGGCCTCACCCTCGAAGCCGAAGGCCTGCGGGCCGCGGTGGGCGGGCGTTGCCTGGTGATCAACGACGATAGCTACCACCCGGTGCAGGTCGAGGCTGAGGTGATGGGCTTTGCTGGCAGCAAGGTGTTCCTGATGCCGGTCGGCAGCATCGCCGGCATCGCCCCCGGTGCCCGGGTGGTACCGCTGGACGACAGCGGCCGCCTGCCGATGGGCATGAGCATGCTCGGTCGGGTGCTCGACGGTGCCGGCCGTGCGCTGGATGGCAAGGGCGGGATGAAGGCCGAGGACTGGGTACCGATGGATGGCCCGGTGATCAACCCGCTCAACCGCGACCCGATCAGCCAGCCGCTGGACGTGGGCATTCGCAGCATCAACGGCCTGCTCACCGTCGGCCGCGGCCAGCGCCTGGGCCTGTTCGCCGGGACCGGTGTCGGCAAGTCGGTGTTGCTGGGCATGATGACCCGCTTCACCGAGGCCGACATCATCGTCGTCGGCCTGATCGGCGAGCGGGGCCGCGAGGTCAAGGAATTCATCGAGCACATCCTCGGCGAGGAGGGGCTCAAGCGCTCGGTGGTGGTCGCATCGCCCGCCGACGACGCGCCATTGATGCGTTTGCGCGCGGCCATGTACTGCACGCGGATCGCCGAGTACTTCCGTGACAAGGGCAAGAACGTCCTGCTGCTGATGGACTCGCTGACCCGGTTCGCCCAGGCCCAGCGGGAAATCGCCCTGGCCATCGGCGAGCCGCCGGCTACCCGTGGTTATCCGCCGTCGGTGTTCGCCAAGCTGCCCAAGCTGGTCGAGCGCGCCGGTAATGGCGAGGCCGGCGGCGGCTCGATCACCGCGTTCTATACGGTACTGTCCGAAGGCGACGACCAGCAGGACCCGATCGCCGACTCGGCGCGCGGCGTGCTCGACGGCCACTTCGTGCTGTCGCGGCGCCTGGCCGAGGAAGGCCATTACCCCGCCATCGACATCGAGGCGTCGATCAGCCGGGTCATGCCGCAGGTGGTCGATGCCGATCACCTGCGCCAGGCGCAGAAGTTCAAGCAGCTGTGGGCACGCCTGTCGCAGAGCCGCGACCTGATCAGCGTCGGTGCCTACGTGGCCGGTGGCGACCCGGAGACCGACCTGGCCATCGCCTTGCAGTCCAAGCTGGTCGACTACCTGCGCCAGGGGCTCGACGAACATGCCGGTATGGCCCAGTGCCGCGCCGAGCTGGAGGCGATCTTCACGCCTCCGGCGGGTCACTGATAGGCCATGTCCACGCCCAGCCGTGCCGCGCGCCTGGCGCCGGTGGTCAACATGGCCGAAGAGACCGAGCGCAAGGCCGCCCAGCGGCTGGGGCATTTCCAGCAGTTGGTGGCGCAGTCCCAGGCCAAGCTGGCCGAGCTCGAGAGCTTCCGCGAGGGGTACCAGGCGCAGTGGATCACCCGTGGCGGGCAGGGCGTCGATGGCAGCTGGCTGCTCAACTACCAGCGCTTCCTCGGCCAGCTGGAAACGGCCATGACCCAGCAGCGCCAGAGCCTGCACTGGCACCAGAACAACCTCAACAATGCCCGTGGCACCTGGCAGAAGGCCCATGCCCGGGTCGAGGGGTTACGCAAGCTGGTGCAGCGCTACCTGGACGAAGCAAGGCGCGCAGAGGACAAGCGCGAGCAGCGCCTGCTCGACGAGTTGTCGCAGCGCCTGCCACGGCAGAACCATTTCTGATCCTGCACAGTTCCTGTAGGAGCGGATTTGTCCGCGAACACGGGCGTAGCCCGTGCCTGGCACCGCGGTGTCTGCTTCGCGGGTAAACCCGCTCCTACAGGGTTGGCGCAAATCCTCGGGATCGGGCCTGAACAATAGTCAACCGCCCGCGCCGCAACGGTTTGCAAGCTCTGTCAGTGCCTGCTAAACCTTCAAGACGGGTATCCGCCATCATCGAAGGAATCGCTAGCATGGCCGTCGAAACCGATTTTTCGCAGGATGGGAAAAAACTGACGATCAGGATCAAGGGCCGCTTCGATTTTGGCCGCCACCAGGAGTTCCGGGAGGCCTACGAACGCCAGAATCGCAAGCCCGACTTCGTGGTCGTCGACCTCAAGGACACCACCTACCTCGACAGCTCCGCGCTGGGCATGCTGCTATTGCTGCGCGACCACGTGGGCGGCGACGAGGCGGAAGTGAGCGTGGTGCACGCCAATTCGGACGTGCGCAAGATCCTCGCCATCTCCAATTTCGACAAGCTGTTCGATATCAGTTGAGCCCCGTGATGTCGGCCGAGCAGGCGTTGACCGTACTGGTGGCCGAAGATGGCGCCGCCGACCGCCTGTTGCTGGCGCAGATCGTCCGTCGCCAGGGGCATGAGGTGCTCACCGCGGAAAACGGCGCGCAGGCCGTGGCGCTGTTCGTCGAAAAGCGCCCGCAGCTGGTGCTGCTCGACGCCCTGATGCCGGTGATGGACGGCTTCGAGGCGGCGCGGCGGATCAAGGCACTGGCCGGCGAGGCGCTGGTGCCGATCATTTTCCTGACCTCGCTGAACGAAGAGCAGGCCCTGGTGCGTTGCCTGGAGGCCGGAGGTGACGACTTCATGGCCAAGCCCTACAGTGCGGTGATCCTGGCCGCCAAGATCGGCGCCATGAACCGCTTGCGGCGGTTGCAGGCCACCGTGCTCGAACAGCGCGACGAGATCGCCCGCCACCACCACCACCTGCTCAACGAGCAGCGGGTGGCCAAGGCCGTGTTCGACAAGGTCGCCCATTCCGGCTGCCTGGGCTCGCCGAACATCCGCTACCTGCAATCGCCCTATGCGTTGTTCAACGGCGACCTGCTGCTGGCCGCGTTCACCCCTTCCGGCAACATGCACGTGCTGCTGGGCGATTTCACTGGCCATGGCCTGCCTGCCGCTGTCGGTGCCATGCCCCTGGCCGAGGTGTTCTACGGCATGACCGCCAAGGGTCATGGCCTGGCCCAGACCCTGCGCGAGATGAACGCCAAGCTCAAGCGCATCCTGCCGGTGGACATGTTCTGCTGCGCGGTGCTGCTCAGCCTCAATCCTCAGCGCGGTACCTTGGAGGCCTGGAACGGTGGCATGCCGGACGGCTACCGCCTGTCGGAGGGTGGCGAGGTACTCGGTGTGTTGCGCTCGCGCCACCTGCCGTTGGGCATCCTGCCGGCGGAGCGCTTCGACGACAGCACCGAGGTGCTGCCGATGGCCGCCGGCGAGCGTCTGCTGTTGCTGTCCGATGGCGTGGTCGACACCGCCGATGAGCAGGAGCGGCTGTTCGGCGTGCAGCGCCTGCGCGCGGTGCTGGCAGGCAATCGCGAGCCGGCGCAGCTGTTCGATGAGCTGCTGCAGGCGCTGCAGCGCTTTGGCGGGCGTGCCCGTGACGACATCAGCCTGTGCGATATCCGCATGTTCGCCCAGGGCGAGCAGGTGCCGGTGCCGACCCTCTACACCGACAGCGGGCGCTCCAGCCCGCTGGACTGGTCGCTGGGCTTCGAGTTGCGTGGCGACAGCCTGCGGCGTTTCAACCCGGTGCCGTACCTGGTGCAACTGTTGCAAGAAATCCATGCCCTGCGCCGGCATACTGGCACCTTGCACAGCGTGCTCAGCGAGTTGTACAGCAATGCCCTCGAGCATGGTGTGCTGGGCCTGGATTCGCGCCTCAAGCGCGACGTGCAGGGTTTTGCCGACTATTACCGAGAACGCGCCCGGCGCCTGGCGGAGCAGGTGGATGGCTTCGTGCGGATCGACCTGCGGGTGGAACCGCAGGCTGAGGGTGGGCGTCTGTTGATAGAGGTTCGCGACAGTGGCGCCGGCTTCGACGTGGCCGCGCAGCACGCGCAGCCGGTCCGCGAGCGGCGGCTCAGCGGGCGCGGGCTGAGCCTGGTGCAGGGCTTGGCCAGCTACGCCGAGTGGTGCGAGGGCGGCCGCTGCGCCAAGGCAGAGTTGAAATGGTGAGTCACTTCGGTGGCTCGTGGATGATCCGGCTTGATCAAGGAGTGAGCAAGTGGCTGATTTGCATATCGATCAGAAGGTGCTGAGCGACCTCAAGGAGGTCATGGAAGACGGCTACCTGCAGTTGGTGGACACCTTCCTGGAGGATTCCGAGCGGCGCCTGAGCCAGCTGCATGAGGCCAAGAGCGCCGAGGAGCTGGGGCTTGCGGCCCACAGCTTCAAGGGTAGCAGCAGCAACATGGGTGCGGTGGTCCTGGCCAGGCTCTGCGAGCAGCTGGAGGCGCGGGCGCGGCAGCAGCCGCTGTATGGCATCGAAGACTTGGTCAGCCGCATCGACCAGGAGTACCTGGAAGTGCAGCACTTCTATCGTGGCGAGCGTGAGGGCGTGTCCACCGACTAATTGGCGCGACTCTTGCAGGTCTTTACCCAGACGACTCTTTTGATTCTGGCGCGGAGATCTTTCAATGCCTGTCGCTTCCAACCCCTTGTTGCAAGCCAGCACCCTCGGTGCGTCCTCCCGAGGGGCTGGCGCGGTGGCCGACAAATCGGCGCAGACAGCGGCAGGGCAGGGCGGCGGCTTCGATCAGGTGATGGCCAGCCAGGGCCGTGACAAGCCGTCGGTGCAGGTCGACAAGGGCGCTCAGGCCAAGCCCAAGGACAAGCCCGATGCTGCTCAGGGCGGCAAGGCGGATGTCGCCGATAAACCGGCGGTTGCCGATGACGGCAACAAATTGCCAGTGACCGACGACGCCACTGCGCAAGCCGATAACGACTCCGATGCCGCTGACAGCAGCCTGCTCGACGCCAGCCTGGTGGCCGGCCAAGTCACCGATGCCCAGCCCGGCGCGCAGTTGATCCAGGCCCAGGCCGAAGCCGTGGCGCCGGTGTTGCAGGCGGCGGTTCAACAGCCGGTGGTGTTGCCCCAGGCGCAGCCCGAGACGCCTGCAGCGGCCGATGATTTCGACCCTGACGCCGACCCCCTCGCCAACCTGCCGACCTTGCGCCTGGCCTTGGAGCAGACAGCCCAGGCCAAGGGCACCACGTCCGCACATGCCGCGGCGGCCAACGACGCGGCGCAAGGCGACAATGACCAGGCGGCCGTCAATAGCTTGGCGAGCCAAGCCATCAAGCCGGAAACCGAGCCCGGCCAGTCCGACACCGGCGACAAGGCCTTCGGTGCCTTGCTCGAAGATGGCCTGAAGGACACCAAGAGCGCCAGCAGCGATACCCGCGTCGACGATTTCGCCGACCGCCTCGCCAGCCTGACCCAGGCCGCCACCGCGAAAACCGCCAATGCCACGCCAGTGACGGCCAGCCCGCTGCAGCAACCGTTGTCGATGAACCAGAACCCCTGGGCCGAGGGTCTGGTCAACCGGGTGATGTACATGTCCAGCCAGAACCTCAAGTCGGCGGATATCCAGCTGGAGCCGGCCGAGCTCGGGCGCCTGGACATTCGCGTCAACCTGGCGGCGGACCAGTCCACCCAGGTGACCTTCATCAGTGGCCACGCCGGCGTGCGCGATGCCCTGGACAGCCAGGTGCACCGTCTGCGCGAGCTGTTCGCCCAGCAGGGCCTGGCGCAGCCGGATGTCAACGTGGCCGACCAGTCGCGTGGGCAGCAGCAACAGGCGCAGCAGGAATCCAACCTGTCCGGCGTCGCGGCGCGGCGTGGCCAGGGGGGTGATAGCGATTCGCCGGAGCTGGGTGAAGTGTCGCGGCCGATGGAGCAGCAGGTGGTCATCGGCGACAGTGCGGTCGATTTCTACGCTTGATCTTTGTTGCCTGTGCCGGCCTCTTCGCGGGTGAACCCGCTCCTACAGGGATAGCGCTGCACCCTGTAGGAGCGGGTTTACCCGCGAAAGGGCCGGTACAGGCAAAAACCTCCAATCTGGCATAACACTTGCTCAAGCCTCGTCATCCTCCTTTGAAACCCCGCTGGACGACGGATTATTGGCATGGCGAAGAGCGACGCAGTGAAAGACCCCGCCACTAAAGGCAAACTCAAGCTGATCCTGCTGATGGTACTGGCCCTGCTGCTGGCGGTCGGCCTGTCGGTAGGCGCGACCTGGTTCATCATGCACAAGGGCGAATCGGCTCCCGCGCCGGAAGCGGCGGCCAGCAACGTCAAGCCGGCGGCGATCTACGAGCCCCTGGCGACGGCCTTCGTGGTCAACTTCAACCAGAACGGTCGCCAGCGCTACATGCAGGTGAGCATCACCATGCAGGGCCGCAGCCAGGCTGACCTCGACGCCCTCAAAGTGCACATGCCGGTGATCCGCAACAACCTGGTGATGATGTTCTCCGGGCAGGGCTTCGACACCCTCGCCAGCAGCCCGGTGGGCCAGGAAATGCTGCGCCAGAAGGCCACCGCGGTGGTGCAGGAAGTGGCGCAGAAGGAAATCGGCAAGCCGGTCGTCGACCAGCTGCTGTTCACCAATTTCGTATTGCAGTAGGAGCCCGTCATGGCCGTACAGGACCTGCTGTCCCAGGATGAGATCGACGCGCTGCTGCACGGCGTCGACGATGGTCTGGTGCAGACCGAGAGCGTTGCCGAGCCGGGCAGCATCAAGAGCTACGACCTGACCAGCCAGGATCGCATCGTCCGCGGTCGCATGCCGACCCTGGAGATGATCAACGAGCGTTTCGCCCGCTACACCCGCATCAGCATGTTCAACCTCCTGCGGCGCTCCGCCGACGTGGCGGTGGGCGGCGTGCAGGTGATGAAGTTCGGCGAGTACGTGCACTCGCTGTACGTGCCGACCAGCCTCAACCTGGTGAAGATCAAGCCGCTGCGTGGCACCTCGCTGTTCATTCTCGACGCCAAGCTGGTGTTCAAGCTGGTGGACAACTTCTTCGGTGGCGACGGTCGTCACGCCAAGATCGAAGGCCGCGAGTTCACCCCGACCGAGCTGCGCGTGGTGCGCATGGTCCTGGACCAGTGCTTCGTCGACCTCAAGGAAGCCTGGCAGGCGATCATGCCGGTCAACTTCGAGTACATGAATTCCGAGGTCAACCCGGCCATGGCCAACATCGTCGGCCCGAGCGAGGCGGTGGTGGTGTCGACCTTCCACATCGAGCTGGATGGCGGTGGTGGTGACCTGCACGTGACCATGCCGTACTCGATGATCGAGCCGGTGCGGGAAATGCTCGATGCCGGCTTCCAGTCCGACCTCGACGACCAGGACGAACGCTGGGTCAAGGCCCTGCGCGAGGACGTGCTCGACGTGGCCGTGCCGCTGACCGCCACGGTGGCGCGTCGCCAGCTGAAGCTGCGCGACATCCTGCACATGCAGCCGGGTGACGTCATCCCGGTGGAGCTGCCCGAACATCTGGTGCTGCGCGCCAACGGCGTGCCGTCGTTCAAGGCACGGCTGGGCTCGCACAAGGGCAACCTGGCGCTGCAGATCATCGACCCGATCGAGCGCCGCTGACGGCGTGCCGCTCGCTTCCCAAGAATTGAATGCCTGTCGAGGAAATCATGGCTAACGAAAACGAGATCAACTCCCCCGAGGAGCAGGCCCTGGCCGATGAGTGGGCTGCAGCCCTGGAAGAAACCGGCGATGCCGGCCAGGCCGACATCGACGCGCTGCTCGGCAACGACACCAGCGGTGGCGCCGGCCGCCTGCCGATGGAAGAGTTCGCCAGCTCGCCCAAGCCGAGCGACAACGTCAGCCTCGAAGGCCCCAACCTGGACGTGATCCTGGACATCCCGGTGAGCATTTCCATGGAAGTGGGCAGCACCGAGATCAACATCCGCAACCTGCTGCAGCTCAACCAGGGCTCGGTCATCGAACTCGACCGCCTGGCCGGCGAGCCGCTCGACGTGCTGGTCAACGGCACGCTGATCGCCCATGGCGAAGTGGTCGTGGTCAACGAGAAGTTCGGCATCCGCCTGACCGACGTGATCAGCCCCAGCGAACGCATCAAGAAGCTGCGCTGAGTGAAAGGCACGATGCGGGCCGTGATGGCCCTGGGCGCGCTGCTGGCCAGCGAACTCGCCATCGCCGCCGCCACGCCGACCCCGGTGGTGCCGGCGGCGCCTGGCAGCCTGGGCGGGCAACTGGCGCAGATGGTCTTTGGCCTGCTGCTGGTAGTGGGCCTGATCTTCTTCCTCGCCTGGCTGCTGCGCCGCATGCAGGGCGCGGCGCCCAAGGGCGGGCAGGTGATCGAGATCGTCGGCAGCCGTGCCATCGGCCCGCGTGACCGGCTGTTGCTGGTGCAGGTCGGCAAGGAGCAGATCCTCATCGGCCACAGCCCAGGCAGCATCGAGGCCCTGCATGTCATGGCCGAACCCGTGGAAGTGCCAGCCAGCGCCCGCCAGGCGGCGCCGGAGTTCGCCCAGCGTTTGCTGGAACTGATGGGCAAGGACCAGAAGGACAAGAAGTGATGAGCCGCGCCTTGCGCATGTTGTCGAGCACCTTGTTGCCACTCGCGCTGCTGCTGGCTGCGCCACTGGCGTTGGCCGCCGATCCGTTGTCGATCCCGGCGATCACCCTGGCGAATGGCCCGGACGGACAGCAGGAGTATTCGGTCAGCCTGCAGATCCTGCTGATCATGACGGCGCTGAGCTTCATTCCGGCGTTCGTCATCCTGATGACCAGCTTCACCCGCATCATCATCGTGTTCTCGATCCTGCGCCAGGCCCTGGGCCTGCAGCAGACGCCGTCGAACCAGGTGCTGACCGGCATGGCGCTGTTCCTCACGCTGTTCATCATGGCGCCGGTGTTCGACAAGGTGAACCAGAGCGCCCTGCAGCCCTACCTGAACGAGCAGATGACCGCCCAGCAGGCCATCGAGACGGCCCAGGGGCCGCTCAAGGACTTCATGCTGGCGCAGACCCGGCAGAGCGACCTGGACCTGTTCATGCGCCTGTCCAAGCGCACCGACATCGCCGGCCCCGACCAGGTGCCGCTGACCATCTTGGTGCCTTCGTTCGTCACCTCGGAGCTCAAGACCGCGTTCCAGATCGGCTTCATGATCTTCATCCCGTTCCTGATCATCGACCTGGTGGTGGCCAGCGTGCTGATGGCCATGGGCATGATGATGCTGTCGCCGTTGATCATCTCGCTGCCGTTCAAGATCATGCTGTTCGTCCTGGTCGATGGCTGGGCGCTGATCATGGGCACCCTGGCCGGCAGTTTCGGCGGCGTCTGACGCCGCCAAGGAGAGCCACGCATGACACCTGAAGTAGCTGTCGACCTGTTCCGTGACGCGCTCTGGCTGACCACCCTGATGGTCGCCATCCTGGTGGTGCCGAGCCTGCTGGTGGGGCTGATCGTGGCGATGTTCCAGGCCGCCACGCAGATCAACGAACAGACCCTGAGCTTCCTGCCGCGCCTGCTGGTGATGCTGGTGACGCTGATCGTCGCCGGCCCCTGGCTGGTGCAGAAGTTCATGGAGTACATCACCGGCCTGTACACCAGCATCCCGCAGCTGATCGGTTGACCGGGCCATGCTGGAGCTGACCGACGCGCAGATCGGCACCTGGGTCGCCACCTTTTTGCTGCCCCTGTTCCGGGTGACGGCGATGCTGATGACCATGCCGATCTTCGGCACCAAGATGCTGCCCACGCGCATCCGCCTCTACGTGGCCGTGGCCATCACCGTGGTGATCGTGCCGGCGCTGCCGCCGCTGCCGGAATTCGACCCGCTGAGCCTGCGCGGCCTGCTCCTGTGCGCCGAACAGATCATCGTCGGCACCCTGTTCGGCCTGGCCTTGCAGTTGTTGTTCCAGACCTTCGTCATCGCCGGGCAGATCGTTTCCACGCAGATGGGCATGGGCTTCGCCTCGATGGTCGACCCGGCCAACGGCGTCAACGTGGCGGTGGTCAGCCAGTTCATGACCATGCTGATCAGCATCCTGTTCCTGCTGATGAACGGCCATCTGGTGATGTTCGAGATCCTCACCGAAAGCTTCACCACGCTGCCGGTGGGCGATGCTCTAGTGGTCAACCACTTCTGGGAAATGGCCGGGCGCCTGGGCTGGGTGTTCGGTGCCGGGTTGCTGTTGATCCTGCCAGCGATCACCGCGTTGCTGGTGGTGAACATCGCCTTCGGCGTGATGACCCGCGCCGCGCCGCAACTGAACATCTTCTCCATCGGCTTCCCGCTGACCCTGGTGCTGGGCATGGGTATCTTCTGGATCGGCCTGGCCGATGTGCTGGCGCATTACCAGGCCTTGTCCAGCGAAGCGTTGCAATGGTTGCGTGAACTGGCGAGGGCGCGCTGATGGCGGAAAGCGAGGGCGGCCAGGACAAGACGGAAGACCCCACCGACAAACGCAAGCGCGACGCGCGCGAGAAAGGTGAGATCGCCCGTTCCAAGGAGCTGAACACCGTGGCGGTGACCCTGGCCGGTGCTGGCGGCTTGCTGGCGTTCGGTGGCCATTTGGCCGAGACCCTGCTGGAAATGATGCGCCTGAACTTCAGCCTGACCCGCGAGGTGATCGTCGACGAGCGGGCCATGGGCGCGTTCCTGCTGGCCTCGGGCAAGATGGCGGTGTGGGCGGTGCAGCCGGTATTGATCCTGTTGTTCGTCATCTCGTTCGTCGCGCCCATCGCCCTGGGCGGTTTCCTGTTCTCCGGCAGCCTGCTGCAGCCCAAGTTCAGCCGCATGAACCCGCTGTCGGGGGTCAAGCGCATGTTCTCGATCAACTCCCTGACCGAGCTGGTCAAGGCCATCGCCAAGTTCTTCGTGATCCTGCTGGTGGCGCTGGTGGTGCTGGCCAATGACCGCCAGGCGTTGCTGTCGATCGCCAACGAACCACTGGAGCAAGCGATCATCCACAGCGTCCAGGTGGTGGGCTGGAGCGCACTGTGGATGGCGGCAGGGCTGCTGCTGATCGCTGCGGTGGATGTGCCGTTCCAGCTGTGGCAGACGGCCAAGAAGCTGAAGATGACCAAGCAGGAAGTGCGCGACGAGTACAAGGAGCAGGAGGGCAAGCCCGAGGTCAAGCAGCGCATCCGCCAGCTGCAGCGCGAGGTGTCGCAGCGGCGCATGATGGCCGCCGTGCCCCAGGCCGACGTGATCATCACCAACCCGACGCACTATGCCGTGGCCTTGCAGTACGACCCGGAGAAGGGCGGTGCGGCGCCGTTGCTGCTGGCCAAGGGTACCGATTTCCTGGCGCTGAAGATCCGCGAGATCGGCGTCGAGCACAAGATCCAGATCCTCGAGTCGCCGGCGCTGGCGCGGGCGATCTACTACTCCACCGAGCTCGAACGCGAGATCCCGGCGGGGCTGTATCTGGCGGTGGCGCAGGTGCTGGCCTACGTGTTCCAGATTCGCCAGTACCGGGCTGGGAAGGGCAAGCGGCCGGATCCGCTGAAGGAAGATTTGCCGATTCCGCCGGATCTGCGCCGCGACGACTGAATTTTGTGTGAGGCCGGCACAGACAACATAAATCCCCCGCCGTACACAGTTGGAAGGCTTTTTGCAAAGCCACGCCCAAGCGGCTTTGAGGGCCAAGGGGCCCTCGATATCGAGAAATTCTTGAGAGAGCGGCAATTCATGCTGTGCTTGAGCTTGATGTTGCACTGGGTTGTAAATTATTCAACCGAAGAATCAAGTCGTCAAACGAAACGCCATGTTCTAAGCATGCTTTTGGAAAAAGACTGTGACTAGTGAGTCCTGGAAGTGTATTGAGTTCAATTAGGTAGGGTGATGAATTTTTTAAAATGAAGTCTGCTCTGAAATAATCAAGTTGTAGCGCTTCTGCAATAGCAAAGCAATCGGCTTTCAGTTTGTCGTAGCAATCATGATCAAGGGTGGCAAGCGTAGCAGTCGTTTTGGGGGATACAAACTTGGCGTTGTATGAAAAGAAATCGCTTTCAAATTCGATCATGTAGACAGGCAGTAGGCAGCCGTAATAATAGCATACGGATAACTCGGGGCCAGGAATGAACGATTCGATAAGGATGCCTGTGTTGAAAGCTTCTGCCCGATGTACAGCTGCCGCGAATTCGCTATCACTATTGCGAATGAGAGATACGCCAAAACTGCAACCTTCTCGATTAGGTTTGACGATGAAAGTATCGCCCAGTCGGCGCCTGACTGTTCCAAAGTCAGCGGTGCATTGGGTCTTGAAGTACATATAGTCTGCAACACTGATGCCTAAACCCTGCGCGATATGCTTGGTAAGTAACTTGTCCATACATATCGCACTAGCCTGTGGTGAGGGGCCGTTGTAGGGTATCCCCAGTGCCTCAAGGTAGCCCTGAGCCATACCGTTTTCACCAAAGCCACCATGTAGAGCCAGGAATACCCGCGTGAACCTAGTGAGGTCTAGTTGGTGCAGATCTTTGAATTCAGAGATCGTGAAAACTTCATGCTGAATGTTGGAGTTCATCAGGGAGTTCGAGACGGCCGCGGCGGTCTGAAGCGAAACATCCCGTTCTGATGAATCGCCGCCGGTGATAATGGCGATATAATTAATCATGATTATTACCTCTATGTATGAGCTGACGTAAGGTGGACACGGTTCTGCAAATTATTTCGACCCCATTACGAATCTGATCAATGTCCATATCGCTAGTAAACGAGAGTCGAATGGAACTGGCGGCCCTGTCCGAGTCGTGCCCTATCCCCATAATCACATGTGACGGCCTTAAGTCATGAGCATTGCAAGCGGAACCAGATGAGATACACACTTTGCCCAGATGACTAATCAGTGTTTCGGCTCGTATACCTGGAATCGATATATTAAGGATGTGAGGAACGGACTTATATTTCGGAGTGTTGATAAGGTAGGAGATTTTATGGGCGTTAAAAATTTCTAGAATGGTTGATCTGCGTTGGCAGGCAGCATTCCAGGACTCGCGATGATTTTGCCGTTGTATGAGCCGCGCAGCAGCGCCGAAGCCTGCGATCAGTTGCGTTGGTAAGGTCCCGCTACGAAGTGGGGACTGTCCACCTCCAAATGTTAGCGCATTCAAGCGTGAAATGGCATGTTGAGACACATAGAGTGCGCCTATGCCTTTGGGACCACCTATTTTATGCGCGGAAAGTGAAAGGCAATCGACGCCCAGTGATTTTATGTTCAAAGGAATTTTTCCAAGTGCTTGTGCAGCATCGACATGGAATAATATATGTGTTCTTTGCTTCAATATTTTTTTTATATCTTTCAAATTCTGAAATGTACCAATTTCTGAATTGACGTAAGAAATGGAAATCAAAGCAGTGTGCTCATCCAGCAGGCTTGCAAGATGGTCGATATCCACACGTCCGCAGGTGTTGACTCGCATTCTACGTACTTCGATATTCCGACGCTCCAGTTCTTCTGCTGCTGCAAGTGTGGACTTATGATCGATAGGGCAAATTACAATATTACTGGCTTGGCCGGATTTAACCGATCCAAGGACAACTATGTTGTTGCTTTCGGTGGCTCCGGAGGTGAATATAATTTCATTCGGTCGACACCCCAGTAGCGCGGCCAAAGTTGAGGTGCTTTCAATAATTGCACTTTTTGCAAGTCGGCCAAGGAGATGCGATGAAGATGGGTTTCCAAATGCGATCTGACCGAACTCATGCATGTCTGTTAAAACCTCATCGGAGCACGGTGTAGTCGATGCGGCGTCTAGATAAATAATAGGTGCTTGTGGCATGGTCTTGTCTCAGGTTTCATAAGTGACGATGTGAGCGCCTTTGCTAAAAATCTCGTTCTGAGTGAGCTCGCCAGACCCACCGAGATCCGCTACCAATAGACTCATAGGTTCAAAGTCGTAGAGTGACAGTGCGATTTCAATACCCTTTCGAATAGGGGCGTGGCATTCGCTAGGTGCAAACAGAATCAAGAGCCTAGCGCCAGATTTATAGGCTTCAGAAATCATTTCTGATATTTCTCCAGCGCAACCAGTCATGCCGCAACTGACTAATGGAGTAGTGGATCCGTACGCGTCAGTGAATGAGATTTCTGACATCGCCGGTCTATTTGGTAAATAGCGTTTCGCTAATTTCCCCTGTTTGACTAGGCGCGCAGCCTCATTTTGGAAACGATTTTTCAGCCACGTCTCAGGGAAACATATCGAGTTTCGCCGACTCTCGCATATGTTGTTGGTCGAAAGGGTGGTTGACGGGGCTAGTAATGACAGGTACGAGTCGGGTAGCGATGTAAATCGTTCATAAAATTGAGTTCGGTAGTCGGTGTCTTGTTTGTTGTCCGGGACATATTGCCAGTCATTAACTAGGAGTATGAGTTTGGCTGATTTTTTGTTGTTTATTGAGGCGTTCTCTGCCAATTGGATCGCCAGTTTCCATGTATAAGTAGGGAATATACCTACACGAGTTTTGACTGCTTCCTTAAGCATGGGGTTCTGGATGTCTTCGAATATTCCCGGTTCCAGTCGCTTGCCTTGGGGGTCAAAGAAAAGCATGAAATGCCCGGCCATGATGTGGAGAGTGCTAAAGTTTTGGTGTTCAATAAATTGGTAAATTATTTCAAGTAATGACTCTTCGCTAAATGCATAACTCTCTTTTATAGTTATCTCGTGCATGCCGCTAGCTCCGATGGTGGGGTTTGGGGTTAGTTGTTAAGCATTTTTTCGAGGTCTTGTAGCAAGTCGTGCGGGTCTTCAAGTCCTACGTATAATCTCACGCAGGAAGTGCTGAGGTTAAAGCGCATGGCAGATGGCAGTCCGATCGTATCGATGAGGTTAATGAGGCTTATTGATCCTCCCCATCCGTACCCAATTTTGATAAGTTGTAGGCGGTTTATTCTCTCTTTAAGTTCGACGCGAGGGCATGAAAGCTCCAGGGTGAGAAGGCTATTAAAGCCATTTATCTTGAAACGGTGTAATGTGGTGTCTGTGTATTGGACTCTAGGGTGTAACAGCTTTTTGCATAATGGGTTTTTTTGCAGGTGCTCTATGATTGCTTGCGTGGTCTTCATTTGAAAGCTTAAGCGGGCGGCCAATGTTGAGAGCGCTCGCAAAGCTGCAGCGCATGCGTGCGAGCTCACATGGTTGCCAATTAAAGCTGAAGTTGTTTTTAGTTTTGAATAGAGATCTTTTCGACGAGTAATGAGGGCGCCCAATGAAACACCCTCCACGGCGGCGTGTGACTTACTCATTGATATCAGGCTGATGTCGGCCCCCATTTCGAGTGGGCGCTGAAATAGAGAGGCAGCCCA
The DNA here is from genome assembly GCF_016648105.1 of Pseudomonas sp. S31. Lineage (GTDB taxonomy): Bacteria > Pseudomonadota > Gammaproteobacteria > Pseudomonadales > Pseudomonadaceae > Aquipseudomonas. The sequence continues at coordinate 74,194 of NZ_JACVVE010000018.1, forward strand.
TGTATTGTCGGTAACGATTAGCGCCGGATGACCACAACATAGACGAACAATGCTCTCGATTTCGATGATTTCATATGTGATAGAGCCCGGGTTCTCTATGAAGATGAGCTTGGTTTTAGACTTTAATTTACTGTGCAAGGTGATCGCTTCATCTGGAGTGAAGTAATCAACGTCAATGCCCATAAGCTGGCAATGATCAAGCAGCCACCGTGTCGAGTAGATAACGGTATCAATCGCAAGTATGTGGTCGCCTGGCCTAACGAAGCTCAAAAGCACCAAGCTGATTGCCGATTGCCCGGATGGTGTCAGTACTGAAAACTTACCGTTTTCAATGTCTGCCAGTTTTGACGACAATTGACGGGTTGTTGGGGTATCCACGCCCCCGTAATAGAGGCCGGCGAAGAGATGGTTGTTAGCCCTTAGTAAGCTGCGTCGGTTTACTTTTGGCAATAAGTCAAGCTTATCAGCGATGACGGTTGTACACTCCATGCTTGGTGTATTTGCCAAGCGGGTGCCGTCTACGGGGAAAATTCCTATTTGGGCTAAGTCGCTAATTTTGGGGTTAGACATGGATCGCCTCGAAATCCTTCATGAGGTCAAGAATTTCCTTGACTTCGCCTGGTATCGGAGGCAAAACATTGGGCAGAGGGTATTCTAATGAAGCTTCTCCAAAGTTGTGGAAATACTCCAGTAACTCACCTTCGGGCGTCCCCCAGCGTAAAAAGTTTTCATTGTCCTTTTCGTCATTTTTTTTCAGCGGATGTCGAACAGCCCAGTTTGCACTAATGAGGATTGGTTGATTGATTTTACTTTTTAAAATTGCTAATCCTGTTAGCAGTTTCTTACGGCTCGCATGTGACTCGCCTAGACCAAACAAGAGAGCGCATCCGCATGAAATTCCATTGTCTTTTAGAATGCTCAAGGCCTGTATGAATCGGTTTTCCCATGTTTCATTCTTGCTTCCAAGGTCTTTACTCATGCCGCCTATGGCAACCGGCTCCAGTGTTTCTAAGCCAATGAAGACATAAGTAAGTCCGTTCTGTGCGAGTCATCGAATTATTTCTTTCTTGTTGATAATCTGATCAATGGTGAACTGGCCGCCGAAGATGATGTCTAGCGGATCTTGCTCGAGCAGTAGACATAATTGGTTTATGGCCGCTGGGCTGCCGCTCAGGAAGATAGAGTCTTCAACGAATGCACTTGCGAGCTTGTCTGGGTAATGTTGAGTTACCGTCCTTACGGTTTCCTTGAATTGCTTGTATAGCCGCCAGCCAGCGCTTTTGATTTCCTGGATGTTCCCGGTTACACTTCTTCGCTCGCTGCAAAAATTGCAGTCATACACACAGCCTGGTCCAGTATCGCTAAAGACATGTGAGGTCATTCTTCCGCGGAAGACATCGAACGAGGCTGTGATACCAAACGTCTCCACTACAGAGGGTAGTTGGTCGCGCTTCAGGGGAATACCAGCGCTTACCCGTGTCTTGTTTAGTGCTGGGAAGTCAACGATCCAACGTCCAGCTATTTTCCGATCCAAATAGTTTGCAATATGGAGGGTTGGCTGTTGCGAGGGCTGTGCAAATAACGCTCCGATTTCTTGGACCAGTAGTTCGGCTTCGCCGGAAATGATGATGTCAAAGAGCGGCGGTATCGCACCCTCCCTCATAAGTCGCCCAGGCGATGCCGGGTGATGTGTAACTGCGGAATCCAATCGCTGATTTTCGTCGTTGAGGAAGATAGTTTCATTTACGTGGCGACCACCAAGCACTATTAATGTGTCACGCCCCATTATTTTTCTAATCAGCTTTGCACATTCGATTGCGCCGGGAATACATAAGGTCATGGCGCCGATGAGCACCATGTTTGGACGCTCAGTCTGGAGTAGTTTTTTTAAAACGGATATGTCGTCAAGTGAATACATAAGCAGGAAATGCTTTCTGAGATTGTCCGTGTTCGCCCAATTACTCTCGCCCCAAGCACCATATCCTTGGAGAGCAGAATTGGCTGCGCAGCGACATGCGTTGAACAAACTGACAGGGTCCGGACTATTAAGGGCTTTGCGCGCCTTGGAACCTGTTATGCACTCCGGTGCGGATACTGCGATCGCTCGGATCGATCGTGGGGGATGGCTGGCGACGCCGTCATGAGGTGAAGCGCTTCGGCGAACCTTCATTGTGGGATCAAGCATGGCATTCCCTACCTCGCTCTCACGGCGATTAGCCGTTGTAATTTTTGTTGGATATTGGATACAGTAGCCAAAACGGCATCAAGCGAGGCGGGTAAATTGAAACAAATTGTGATTGCATTGATCTTTGGAGGAAGGAGCGCGGAGCATCGTGTGTCCTTGCGCTCAGCCGCGACGATTCATGCGGCACTAGTCGAACTGGGTCACCAAGTGCACTGCATAGGTATCGATCAGAAGGGGAATTGGAGGTACCAAGGCAAGCCCGACGTCTGCCCAAGCGAGGTGGATGGTAAGGCTTCGATAGTCTCTCTTTGCCCTGGCCGACGCTCGCTGACCTACGCGGTGGATAGGCACGTAGCAGTGGATATTCAAATCGATCTGCTTTTTCCTGCTCTGCATGGGCAGTGGGGGGAGGATGGCTCCATACAAGGCTTGGCAGCCATGTGCGGTATTCCGTGTGTCGGAACTGGCATTCTCGGTTCGGCAGTGTCGATGGACAAAGACATGACCAAGCGGTTGCTCGAGTATTCGGGAGTCTCAGTAGCCCCCTGGATAGCTATGAGAGCAATGCGCCCCTGGGAAGAGGTTGTCGAATGCCTGGGGAGTACGTTCGTATTTGTGAAACCTGCCAACTCAGGGTCTTCGATAGGGGTCTCTAGAGTTTCCAGCGCCTCGGAGTATGCTGAGGCCTACACTGCCGCCGCGCAGATAGATACCAAGGTTTTGGTGGAGGCTGAGATTCTGGGAAGGGAGATTGAGTGCGGAGTGCTGGAGTCAGCAAGCGGATTACGGGCCTCGGTGTTGGGAGAGGTCGTCACCAAGCATGGGATAAAATTCTATGACTACCACGCCAAATATGATGTGGCCGGAGCAGTGGAGCTTTGCGTACCTTGTGAACTGCCGCATCAGATAGTCAATTCCATACAGGAATTGTCGAAGACGATTTTTAGATGCCTGGCGCTTTCAGGTTATGCCCGGATCGATTTTTTCCTAGAAAGTAACGGTGCGATCCTGCTGAACGAGGTTAATACGCTCCCGGGTTTCACGAGTGCAAGCATGTTCCCCAAAATGTTCCAAAAGTCCGGTTTCACGCTACCCAGGCTTGTAGGGGAAATAGTCGATCATGCGGTTTCATGCGGTGAGAGGCTTTGATCACGCTGGGTTTCAAGGCGCGTAACGATACAGTCCCGGCCTCGTGAAAGGTGACTGGCTAGGCAGTTTTGAGCTGCCACTCGGTCACCCCGCGCACAGGCACTCAAGATGTCTTCGAAATCAAGTTGCGATTGCCTGTAATAATTGAGGTCTGTCAGTAAAAAACGGAGGTGCCGCGCGACTGAGTCGTTCAGTGATTTGATCAGTGCCAGTAGACGAGGTCGCTCTGCCTTCGCGTATAGCATGAAATGAAACTTTTCAATCAGCTCGCTGAGTCGGTGTGGATCATTGAGCTTCTCCATTTTTTTGACGGTTTCATGCAGGAATGTCAAATCACATTTAATATGATCAAAGCCAAAATCGAGTGCAGTGCACTCGGCCATGATCCGCATGTCATAGATTTCGGCAATATCTGCAATTGTCATAATTGCAACCGAGGCGCCTTTATGGGCCTCATAAATTATCAGCCCTTCGGCTTCGAGCTGTCGGATGGCATCTCTAATCGGCATGCGACTTACGCCAAATTTAAGCGCTAGCTCTTCTTGACGCAGTGGCGTCCCCTCGGATATGGCTCCCGATAATATGCCTTCGCGCAGTGACTCCACGACAAATCCCATGGCCGTCTTATGGCGGTGCTTTTCAGGCACATGAAAATTATCGAGAGCGCTAGGCATAATGATCTCCGGGTCTAGCAAGAGGCATGGCGGTGGCGAAGGTATCACAGAGTCTTATGGGCTGCCAGAATCAGGAGTTTCATCCTTCAATGAAGGTCAATGGGTAATTCTATTCCGTTGAGCATGCTCCCCGCGCAGTGCTCGGAGCCATGAACAATCCATTGACGCGATATTTTAGGGACGGTCAGTATCACCTTTGGCAAATGCAAGCACGCGAATCTGTTCCGTAATGAGTAGCAGGAACTCGCCTTGGTGCGTCCGCACCTGCAGGACCGAGGACTGGGCGGCGGCGCTCAGTCCCACAGGCGCCAAAAATCTAAAGGCGAGCAAAGTTGGAAGGCTTTTTGCAAAGCCACGCCCAAGCGCGCTTCGGGCGTCAAAGTTTTGCATCAAGAGGACTCGCGGTGGATCGCACTCAGTTAATCAGCAACGCCCGCAACAACCTGGCCGGTCTCGGCCGGGGCAGCCTGGGCGTGCCACTGCTGTTGCTGGTGATGTTGGCAATGATGATGTTGCCGATGCCGCCGTTCCTGCTCGACGTGTTCTTCACCTTCAACATCGCCCTGTCGATCGTGGTCCTGCTGGTCTGCGTGTACGCCCTGCGCCCGCTGGACTTCGCCGCCTTCCCGACCATCCTGCTGGTGGCGACGCTGCTGCGCCTGGCGCTGAACGTGGCCTCGACCCGGGTGGTCATGCTCCACGGCCAGGAGGGCCATGGCGCTGCCGGCAAGGTGATCCAGGCCTTCGGCGAAGTGGTGATCGGCGGTAACTACGTGGTCGGTGCGGTGGTGTTCGCCATCCTCATGATCATCAACTTCGTGGTGGTGACCAAAGGCGCCGGGCGTATCTCCGAGGTCAGCGCGCGCTTCACCCTCGATGCCATGCCGGGCAAGCAGATGGCCATCGACGCCGACCTCAACGCCGGCCTGATCGACCAAGCTGGCGCCAAGGCGCGCCGCGCCGAGGTGGCGCAGGAGGCCGAGTTCTATGGCTCGATGGACGGTGCCAGCAAGTTCGTGCGCGGTGACGCCATCGCCGGCCTGCTGATCCTGTTCATCAACCTCATCGGCGGCATGCTCATCGGCATGCTGCAGCACGACATGTCGTTCAGCGATGCCGGCAAGGTCTACGCCCTGCTGACCATCGGTGACGGTTTGGTGGCGCAATTGCCATCACTGTTGCTGTCCACCGCTGCCGCGATCATGGTCACCCGCGCCTCGGGCTCCGAGGACATGGGCAAGCTGATCAACCGGCAGATGTTCGATTCGCCCAAGGCCCTGGCGGTGTCCGCAGCGCTGATGATCGTCATGGGCCTGGTCCCGGGCATGCCCCACGTCGCCTTCCTCAGCCTCGGCCTGCTGGCCGCAGGCGGCGCCTACCTGGTGTGGAAGAAGCAGCAGAAGGTCAAGGCCGAGGCCCAGGCTGAAGTCCAGCGCCAGCAAGACCTGCTGCCGTCGCCGCAGCGTGCGCTGGAAACCAAGGAGCTGGGCTGGGACGACGTCACCCCGATCGACATGATCGGCCTGGAAGTCGGCTACCGGCTGATCCCGCTGGTCGATCGCAACCAGGGTGGCCAGCTGCTGGCGCGGATCAAGGGCGTGCGCAAGAAGCTGTCCCAGGACCTGGGCTTCCTCATGCCCACCGTGCACATCCGCGACAACCTCGATTTGCAGCCCAGTGCCTATCGCCTGACGTTGATGGGGGTGATTCTCTCCGAGGCCGAGATCTACCCGGACCGCGAACTGGCGATCAACCCGGGCCAGGTGTTCGGTACCCTCAACGGCATCGCCGCGCGCGACCCGGCCTTCGGCCTGGAGGCGGTGTGGATCGACGTCGGCCAGCGCGCCCAGGCGCAGTCGCTGGGCTATACCGTGGTCGACGCCAGCACCGTGGTGGCGACCCACCTCAACCAGATCCTGCAGAAACATTGCCATGAGCTGATCGGCCACGAAGAGGTCCAGCAATTGCTGGCGGTGCTGGGCAAGGCCTCGCCGAAGCTCGCCGAGGAACTGGTGCCGGGCGTCATTTCGTTGTCGGGCCTGCTCAAGGTCCTGCAAGCGCTGCTCGCCGAGCAGGTACCGGTGCGCGATATCCGCAGCATTGCCGAGGCCATCGCCAACAACGCCGGCAAGAGTCAAGATACCGCCGCGCTGGTTGCCGCAGTGCGCGTCGGATTGTGTCGCGCCATCGTGCAAAGCATTGTCGGCACTGAGTCGGAGCTGCCTGTGATCACCTTGGAACCAAGGTTGGAACAGATCTTGCTCAATAGTCTGCAAAGGGCCGGGCAAGGCCAGGAAGAAGGTGTTCTCCTGGAACCGAGCATGGCTGAAAAGCTGCAGCGTTCGTTGATCGAAGCGGCCCAGCGCCAGGAGATGCAAGGCCAGTCGGCCATTCTCCTGGTGGCGGGACCGATCCGCGCCATGCTGTCGCGCTTCGGCCGCCTGGCTGTACCGAATTTGCATGTTCTGGCGTATCAGGAAATTCCTGACAACAAGCAAGTCACCATCGTTGCCACCGTGGGCCCAAATGGCTGAGGTAGTGGGTTATGCAAGTTAAGCGTTTTTTCGCCGCCGATATGCGCCAGGCCATGAAACTGGTCCGCGATGAGCTCGGCTCCGATGCTGCCATCATCGGCAACCGCCGCATCGCCGGTGGCGTCGAGCTGACCGCCGCGCTGGACTACAAACTGTCCGCGCTGGCGCCGCGCGTGCCCAATGCCGAGCTCGAAGAAGAGCTGCGCAAGACCCAGTCGCGCATCGCCTCGGCCCAGGCCGAGCTGGCCAGTCGCGAAGGCGAGGCCCCGGGCAACCGCCAATTGTTCGCCGGCCAGTCGCTGACCGCCGCCGAGCCACTGATCGAGCCCCATGTCGATGAGCCCACCCCCGCCGCAGCGGCGCCGGCGCCGGCGGTCGACCCACGGATGTTCGATGCCATGCGCTCGGAGCTGTCGGGCCTGCGCGAGCTGCTCGAAGTGCAGCTCGGCTCGCTGGCCTGGGGCCAGTTGCAGGGCAGCCAGCCACAGCAGGCCAACCTCTGGCGGCGCCTGCTGCGCATCGGCCTGTCCGGCCCGATCGCCCGTCAGTTGCTCGACCTCACCCAGGAAATCGAAGAGCCGCGCCAGGCCTGGCGCATGCTCCTGGCGCACCTGGCGCGGATGATCGAAGTGCCTGAGGTCGAGCCGATCGAGGAGGGCGGGGTGATCGCCATGGTCGGCCCGGCCGGCATGGGCAAGACCACCACGCTGGCCAAGCTGGCGGCGCGCTATGTGCTCAAGTACGGCCCGACCAACGTCGCCCTGGTGAGCATGGACAGCTTCCGCATCGGCGCCCAGGAGCAGCTCAAGACCTTGGGCCGTATCCTCAACGTGCCGGTGACCTACGTCGACCCGGGCGAGTCCCTGGCCCAGGCCCTGGAGCCGCTGCTGCGCAAGCGCGTGGTGCTGATCGATACCGCTGGCCTGCAGGCCAGCGACCCAGCCCTGCGCATGCAGCTGGAAACCCTGGCCGGGCGTGGCATCGCCGCGAAGAACTACCTGGTGCTGGCCACCACCAGCCAGAAGCAGGTGCTGACCGCCGCCTACCACAGCTACAAGCGTTGTGGGCTGGCTGGATGTATCCTGACCAAACTCGATGAGACGGCGAGCCTCGGCGAAGTGCTGAGCCTGGCCATCAGTCATGAACTGCCCGTGGCCTATCTTACCGACGGCCCGCGCATTCCTGACGACCTGCACCTGCCGCGCAAGCACCAGTTGGTGAGCCGTGCGGTCAGCGTGCAGATGCAGGACGATCCGAGCGAGGAGGCCATGGCCGACATGTTCGCCGATCTTTATCACAACCCGCGCCGTGCCGGTTGAAGCAAGACGTGTGCAAGACAGCTATACCAAAGTACCTACACCCAGGGGCGCCCATGCGTGCCCTTCGTGTGGCCCAGGTCCAAGCGAGACAAGGTAAATAACAGATATGGGTAGCATGCACCCCGTACAGGTGATCGCCGTGACCGGCGGCAAAGGTGGCGTCGGCAAGACCAATGTTTCAGTGAACCTGTCACTGGCATTGGCCGAACTCGGCCGTCGCGTCATGCTGCTGGACGCCGACCTTGGCCTGGCCAACGTCGACGTCCTGCTGGGGCTTACACCCAAGCACACCCTCGCCGATGTCATCGAAGGCCGTTGCGAACTGCGCGACGTGTTGCTGCAAGGCCCCGGCGGTGTGCGCATCGTGCCAGCGGCCTCGGGCACGCAAAGCATGGTGCACCTGGCGCCCGCGCAGCATGCGGGCCTGATCCAGGCCTTCAGCGAGATCGGCGACAACCTCGACGTACTGGTCATCGACACCGCTGCAGGCATCGGTGACTCGGTGGTCAGCTTCGTCCGCGCCGCTCAGGAAGTGCTGCTGGTGGTGTGCGACGAACCCACCTCGATCACCGACGCTTACGCACTGATCAAGCTGCTCAACCGCGACTACGGGATGAACCGTTTCCGCGTGCTGGCGAACATGGCGCAGAGCCCCCAGGAGGGCCGCAACCTGTTCGCCAAGCTGACCAAGGTCACCGACCGCTTCCTCGACGTTGCCCTGCAGTACGTAGGCGCCGTGCCCTACGACGAATGCGTGCGCAAGGCGGTGCAGAAGCAGCGCGCGGTCTACGAGGCCTTCCCGCGCTCCAAGTGCGCCCTGGCATTCAAGGCCATCGCACAGAAGGTCGACAGCTGGCCGCTGCCGGCCAACCCGCGTGGCCACCTGGAATTCTTCGTCGAGCGCCTGGTGCAACCCAGCAGTGCAGGGCCGGTGTTATGAACGCAAGCGGCTTCAAGATGTACAGCAAGGCCTCGCGCGATGCCCAGTACGAGCTGATCGAGCGCTACGCGCCGCTGGTCAAGCGCATCGCTTACCACTTGCTGGCGCGCTTGCCGGCCAACGTCCAGGTAGAGGACTTGATCCAGGCGGGCATGATCGGCCTGCTGGAAGTGGCCAACAAGTACGACGCCAGCAAGGGCGCGAGCTTCGAGACCTACGCCGGCATCCGCATCCGCGGCGCGATGCTCGACGAGGTGCGCAAGGGTGACTGGGCGCCCCGCTCGGTGCACCGCAATACCCGCATGGTCAGCGACGCGATGCGTGCCGTCGAAGCAAGAACGGGGCGTGACGCTAAAGATCACGAGGTTGCTGCCGAACTCCAATTGAGTCTCGATGATTACTACGGGATTTTGAACGATACCTTGGGGAGCCGCCTGTTCAGCTTCGACGACCTGTTGCAGGACGGCGAGCACGAAGGGTTGCACGAGGACGGCGCCAGTGGCCAGGTCGAGCCTTCGCGCGACCTGGAGGACGAGCGCTTCCAGGCCGCCCTGGCCGATGCCATCGCCAACCTGCCGGAGCGCGAGCGCCTGGTGCTGGCGCTGTACTACGACGAGGAGCTGAACCTCAAGGAAATCGGTGAGGTGCTGGGGGTCAGCGAATCGCGTGTCAGCCAGTTGCACAGCCAGTGCGCCGCGCGTCTGCGCAGCCGCCTTGGCGAATGGCGGGCACGTTGAGCCCGGGGTCGTTGCAGTCGTTTGCCGTTGTACCGAATTGATTGAGTGCGTGCCCGCAGAGGCGAGCGCGTTTGAGACTGCTTGGAGGTCTAATTGAACAAAGACATGAAAATCCTCATCGTTGACGACTTTTCGACGATGCGGCGGATCATCAAGAACCTGCTGCGTGATCTGGGCTTCACCAACACCGATGAAGCCGATGACGGCACCACGGCGTTGCCGATGCTCGAAAGCGGCCATTACGACTTCCTGGTGACCGACTGGAACATGCCTGGCATGTCCGGTATAGACCTGCTGCGCAAGGTCCGCGCCCACGAGCGTCTGAAGGGCATGCCGGTGCTGATGGTGACCGCCGAAGCCAAGCGCGACCAGATCATCGAAGCGGCCCAGGCCGGCGTCAATGGCTACGTGGTCAAGCCGTTCACCGCGCAGGTGCTCAAAGAAAAGATCGAGAAGATCTTCGAACGCGTCAACGGCTGAGTCACGTCAGGGGGCGCCATGGAACCATCACATTCGTCTTTGGGGGAGTTCGAGTCGACCCTGAAGAAACATGCCGAGGAGCTGGTCGAAAGCCTGGAAAAGGGCCGCTTCGGCGACGCGGTGCAGCTGATTCACCAACTGAACCAGACCCGCGATCGCGGCCTGTACCAGGAGGTCGGCAAGCTCACCCGTGAGCTGCACAGCGCGATCGTCAGCTTCCAGATCGACCCGCGCATGCCGCAGGCCGAGGAAGTCTCGCAGATCACCGACGCCACCGAGCGCCTGTCCTACGTGGTGAAGCTCACCGAAGGTGCGGCCAACCGCACCATGGACCTGGTCGAACAGGGCACCCCGGTGCTCAACGAACTGGCGACCGAGGCGCAGAGCCTGAGTGTCGACTGGCAGCGCTTCATGCGCCGCGAAGTCGCGGCGCCGGAATTCCGTGACCTGGTCAAGCGCGTCGACAGTTTCCTGACGCACAGCGCCGAGGGCAACCGCCAAGTGGCCGGGCACCTCAACGACATCCTCCTGGCCCAGGACTACCAAGATCTCACCGGCCAGGTGATCAAGCGGGTCACCGCGCTGGTGACCGAAGTCGAGAGCAATCTGCTCAAGCTGGTGCTGATGGCCAGCCAGGTGGACCGCTTTGCCGGCATCGAACATGACCATCAGCAGCTGCGCGCTGAAAAAGATCAAGAAAAACATCCGACTCGGGGTGAAGGTCCGCAGATTCATGCCGATAAGCGTGAAGACGTCGTATCCGGTCAGGATGACGTCGACGATCTGCTGTCCAGCCTGGGTTTTTAAGGAGCACGTTTAATGAGCTTCGGCGCCGATGAAGAAATCCTTCAGGATTTCCTGGTAGAAGCCGGCGAAATTCTTGAGCAACTGTCCGAGCAACTGGTCGAGCTGGAAAGCCGGCCCGACGATGCCGACCTGCTCAATGCGATCTTTCGCGGTTTCCACACTGTAAAAGGGGGCGCCGGCTTCCTTCAGCTGAACGAGCTGGTGGAGTGCTGCCATATCGCCGAGAACGTGTTCGACATCCTGCGCAAAGGTGAGCGCCGGGTCGACGCGGAACTGATGGACGTGGTGCTTGTCGCGCTCGACACGGTCAACAGCATGTTCGGCCAGGTGCGCGAACGCAGCGAAGTGACCCCGGCCACGCCGGAACTGCTGGCGGCACTGTCGCGCCTGGCCGAACCGGCTGCGGCCGATGAAGCTGCGGCATTCGCCGAGCCGGAGCCGGTGGTCGAGGCGCCTGGCGCCGAAGCGGATATCACCGACACCGAGTTCGAGCAACTGCTCGACTCGCTCGATGCGGTCAAGGCCGAAGCGGCCGCCGCCGAACAGATGCAGGGCGAGACCGTCAGCGGCGCGGGTGACGAAATCACCGACGCCGAGTTCGAGTCGCTGCTCGATCAGTTGCACGGCAAGGGCCAGTTCAGCGCCGAAGTCGCCGCCAGCGAGCCGCCGGCGGTCGCCAGCGCGCCAGTGAGCGACGAAATCACCGACGAAGAATTCGAGTCGCTGCTCGACCAGTTGCATGGCAAGGGCACCTTCCAGGCCGATGCCTTGCCTGCGGCCAGTGCCGCACCCGCTGGTACGCCAGGGACGGGTGACGACATCAGCGAGCATGAGTTCGAGGCACTGCTCGATCAACTGCACGGCAAGGGCAAGTTCTTCGGCGATGCGGTCGCAGCACCAGCGCCTGCCGCTGTGGCCAGCAAGCCGCAAGCCAAGGCTGATGAGCCCAAGCCGCAGGCGCAGCCCGAAGCCAAGCCCAAGCCCGCTGCCGCTGCTCCGGCACCGGTGGCCAAGCCTGCCGCACCTGCCCGCGCCGCCGCGCCAGCCGGGGAAAAACCCGTGGCCAGCGAAGCGGAAACCACCGTGCGCGTCGATACCGCGCGCCTGGACGAGATCATGAACATGGTCGGCGAGCTGGTGCTGGTGCGTAACCGCCTGGTGCGCCTGGGCCTGAACAGCGGTGACGAGGCCATGTCCAAGGCCGTGTCGAACCTCGATGTGGTCACCGCCGACCTGCAGACTGCGGTCATGAAGACCCGCATGCAGCCGATCAAGAAGGTCTTCGGGCGCTTCCCGCGCCTGGTTCGCGACCTGGCTCGCCAGCTCAAGAAAGAGATCAACCTGGAGCTGGTCGGCGAGGAAACCGACCTCGACAAGAACCTCGTCGAGGCCCTGGCCGACCCGCTGGTGCACTTGGTGCGCAACGCCGTCGACCATGGCGTCGAGATGCCCGACGAGCGCGAGGCCTCGGGCAAGGCCCGCACCGGTCGCGTGGTGCTGTCGGCCGAGCAGGAGGGGGACCATATCCTGTTGTCGATCTCCGACGACGGCAAGGGCATGGACCCGGGTGTGCTGCGTGCCAAGGCCGTGGAAAAGGGCCTGATGGACAAGGACGCCGCCGACCGCCTGAGCGAATCGGACTGCTACAACCTGATCTTCGCCCCAGGCTTCTCGACCAAGACCGAGATTTCCGACGTGTCTGGCCGTGGCGTCGGCATGGACGTGGTGAAGACCAAGATTTCCCAGCTCAACGGTTCGATCAACATTTTCTCGGCCAAGGGCCAGGGTTCGAAGATCGTCATCAAGGTGCCGCTGACCCTGGCGATCATGCCGACGCTGATGGTGATGCTGGGCAACCAGGCGTTCGCCTTCCCGCTGGTCAACGTCAACGAGATCTTCCACCTCGACCTGTCGCGCACCAACGTGGTCGACGGCCAGGAAGTGGTGATCGTGCGCGACAAGGCGCTGCCGCTGTTCTACCTCAAGCGCTGGCTGGTTCAGGACCAGGTGCACGAGGAGCAGCGCGAGGGCCACGTGGTGATCCTGTCGGTCGGTACCCAACGCATCGGCTTCGTCGTCGACCAGTTGGTGGGCCAGGAAGAGGTGGTGATCAAGCCGCTGGGCAAGATGCTGCAGGGCACCCCGGGCATGTCCGGCGCCACCATCACCGGTGACGGCCGTATCGCGTTGATTCTTGACGTGCCGAGCATGCTCAAGCGTTACGCGGCACGGCGTATTTGATTCTGCCGGCGCACCCGCAGGGGCGCGCCAGCTAATGGAGTGTTTATGGCAGTCAAGGTCCTGGTGGTGGATGATTCCGGTTTCTTCCGCCGCCGCGTCTCGGAAATCCTCTCGGCCGACCCGACCATCCAGGTCGTGGGCACCGCGACCAACGGCCGGGAGGCGATCGACCAGGCGCAGGCGCTCAAGCCCGATGTCATCACCATGGACTACGAAATGCCCATGATGGACGGCATCACCGCGGTGCGGCACATCATGCAGCGCTGCCCGACGCCGGTGTTGATGTTCTCTTCGCTGACCCACGAAGGCGCCCGCGTCACCCTCGACGCGCTGGATGCCGGGGCGGTCGACTACCTGCCGAAGAACTTCGAGGATATTTCGCGCAACCCGGAGAAGGTCAAGCAACTGCTGTGCGAGAAGGTCCACACCATTTCGCGCAGCAACCGCCGCTTCGGCAGCTATGCCAGCCCCGCGCCGGTGTCGCCGCCTGCAGCGGCCAGCACACCGCACGCAACCGCCAGCAGCCTGGGGGCGTCGGCGCCTGCGCCGGTGCGCAATGCCGCGCCTGCTCGCGCCGTCGCCCCGGCGGCTGCCTCGGCATCGTCGCCAGCGCCCAAGCGCAAGCCCTACAAGCTGGTGGCCATCGGTACGTCCACTGGCGGCCCGGTGGCACTGCAACGGGTGCTGACCCAGTTGCCGGCGAGCTTCCCGGCGCCGATCGTGCTCATCCAGCATATGCCCGCGGCGTTCACCAAGGCCTTTGCCGAGCGCCTCGACAAGCTGTGCAAGATCAGCGTCAAGGAAGCCGAGGACGGTGACGTGCTGCGCCCAGGCCTGGCCCTGCTGGCCCCCGGTGGCAAGCAGATGATGGTCGATGGCCGTGGCACGGTGAAGATCCTGCCGGGTGACGAGCGCCTGAACTACAAGCCCTGCGTGGACATCACCTTCGGTTCGGCGGCCAAGTCCTATGGTGACAAGGTGCTGTCGGTGGTGCTCACCGGCATGGGCGCCGATGGCCGTGAAGGCGCGCGCCTGCTCAAGCAGGGTGGCAGCACGGTCTGGGCCCAGGATGAAGCCAGCTGCGTGATCTATGGGATGCCCATGGCCATCGTCAAGGCCAACCTGGCCGACGCGGTGTACAGCCTGGACGAAATCGGCAAGCACCTGGTCGAGGCCTGCGTCTGATGGATGTATTGAGCCTGATCGGCCTGAGCCTGGCCTTCGTCGCCATCATCGGCGGCAACTTCCTCGAAGGTGGTCACTTTGGCGCCCTGATCAATGGCCCTGCGGGCCTGATCGTGATCGGCGGCACCCTGGCCGCGGCGCTGCTGCAGTCGCCGCTGTCGGCCTTCAAGCGGGCGCTGCAGATTCTGCGCTGGATCATCTTCCCGCCCCGGGTGGACCTGGCGGGCGGCATCGACCGGGTGGTCAACTGGAGCCTGACGGCGCGCAAGGAAGGTTTGCTGGGCCTCGAAGGCGTGGCCGATGCCGAGCCGGACCCCTATGCGCGCAAGGGCCTGCAGCTGCTGGTCGATGGTGCCGAGCCGGAATCCATTCGCAGCATCCTCGAAGTCGACTTCCTGACTCAGGAGACCCGCGACATCCAGGCTGCCAAGGTGTTCGAGAGCATGGGGGGCTATGCGCCGACCATCGGCATCATCGGTGCGGTGATGGGCCTGATCCACGTCATGGGCAACCTTGCCGACCCGTCGCAGCTGGGCAACGGTATCGCCGTGGCCTTCGTCGCCACCATCTACGGCGTGGCCAGTGCCAACCTGGTGCTGCTGCCCATCGCCAACAAGCTCAAGGCTATCGTCCTGCGCCAGTCGCGCTATCGCGAGATGCTGCTCGAAGGACTGCTGTCGATTGCCGAAGGGGAAAACCCACGCTCTATCGAGCTGAAGCTGCAAGGCTTCATGGAGTAACCCATGCGTCGCCGTCGTCATACCGAGGAACACGAGAATCACGAGCGCTGGCTGGTGTCGTACGCCGACTTCATCACCTTGCTGTTCGCCTTCTTCGTGGTCATGTACTCGATTTCCTCGATCAACGAGGGCAAGTACAAGGTCATTTCCCAGGCGTTGCTGGGGGTGTTCAACGACCCCGAGCGGGCCATGAAACCGATCCCCATCGGCGAGGAGCAGCCGCTGAGCGTGCGCCCGGCCGAGCCGCTGATCAAGGATAGCGAGCAGACCGATGCCGGCCTGGCACAGACCAACGTCGACCCGCTGAAGACCATCAGCGACGACGTGCGCGATGCCTTCGGCGACCTGATCAAGTCCGACCAGATGACCGTGCGCGGCAACGAGCTGTGGGTCGAGATCGAGCTCAATTCCTCGCTGCTGTTCGGCAGCGGCGATGCCATGCCCAGCGACAAGGCGTTCGACATCATCGAGAAGGTGGCGAACATCCTCAAGCCGTTCGCCAACCCGGTGCACGTGGAAGGTTTCACCGACAACCTGCCGATCCGCACCGCGCAGTACCCGACCAACTGGGAGCTGTCGTCGGCACGAGCGGCGAGCATCGTCCGCCTGCTGGCGATGGAGGGCGTCAACCCGGCGCGCATGGCCTCGGTGGGTTATGGCGAGTACCAGCCGGTGGCCAGTAACGACACCGCCGAGGGGCGTGCGCGCAACCGCCGGGTGGTGCTGGTGATTTCCCGCAACATCGAAGTGCGCCGCAGCCTGACCGGTTCGGGCAGCGCCAATGCTACGCCGGATGCGGCCTTGCGCCGTGCTGGCACACAAAGTGCACCGGCAGCTGCGGCAGCAGTGGCGGGGCAGTGACTCGTCAATTCTCTGTCACCCTGAACACATTCGTGGGATCGTCGCGGTCCCCTGTAGGAGCGGGTTCATCGGAGCGCCGAACCGCCGCGAAGGCTGCAACTCGGTATATGGCACCGGCTATGCCGGTGTTCGCGGGTAAACCCGCTCCTACCGAGGCCCCGAAACCAATGAGATAGAATTTGTCCTATGAGAGTCTGGGCAGTAGCCAATCAAAAAGGTGGCGTGGGCAAGACCACCACCACGATCGCCCTGGCCGGCCTGCTGGCCGAGGCGGGCAAGCGCGTGGTCGTCGTCGACCTCGACCCGCATGGCTCGATGACTAGCTATTTCGGGCACAACCCCGATGCGCTGGAGCACAGCTGCTACGACCTGTTCCTGCACAAGGGCGTGGTGCCTGATGGGCTGCCGGGGCAATTGCTGCTGCCGACCAGCGACGAGCGTATCTCGCTGCTGCCGTCGAGCACCGCGCTGGCCGTGCTCGAACGCCAGTCGCCGGGGCAGAACGGCCTGGGCCTGGTGATCGCCAAGAGTCTGGCGCAGCTGTGGCAGGATTTCGACTTCGCCCTGATCGACAGCCCGCCACTGCTTGGCGTGCTGATGGTCAATGCCCTGGCCGCCAGTCAGCAGCTGGTGATCCCGGTGCAGACCGAATTCCTCGCGGTGAAGGGCCTGGAGCGCATGATCGGCACGCTGGCCATGATCAACCGCTCGCGCAAGCAAGCCTTGCCGTACCAGATCGTCCCGACCCTGTTCGACCGCCGCACCCAGGCTTCGCTGGGCACCCTCAAGGTGTTGCGCGACACCTATGATCAGCAGGTCTGGCAGGGTTATATCCCGGTCGACACGCGCTTGCGCGATGCCAGCCGCAACGGCGTCACGCCCTCGCAGTTCGATGGCAAGAGCCGCGGCGTGATCGCCTATCGGGCCCTGCTCAAGCACATGCTCACCTACAAAGCCGCGCAGCGGGTGGCGTCATGAACCGCCCTGTCGGCACGCGCCCGCAACTGGCCCTGCAGTCGTACCTCGACGGGTTGCTGCAGGAAGCCACCGAGTTCGACCAACCGCTCGAGGCTGCAGAGCCCGAGGCGGCCGAGTTGAGCGACGAATTTGCCGCGGCCGTGCGCGAAGAGCAGGCCTTCGATGCCCGCCAGCAGGCCCAGGAGCCTGCTGTGCCCGGCGTTCGCCCGTTCGCCGAGCCGCAGGCGCCGGTCCTGCCGGCAGTGATGCCGGTCGAGGAACCTGTCGTTGCGGTGGTCGAGACCCAGGTGCTGGCCGAGGCCAGCATCCCGGTCCTGACCGAAGTCCAGGCCGCCGAGCCGGTCGCGCCGCTGGTCGACGTGCACCTGCCGGCAGCGGCCGTAGCTACGCCCCCAGCCATGCCGCCGGCCACCGTCGATGGCCGCCCGGCTTGGGCCGCCGAGCCGTTCGAGTGCCTGCTGTTCGACGTCGCCGGGCTGACCCTGGCAGTGCCGCTGGTGTGCCTGGGCTCGATCTACAGTCTCGAAGGCCAGGAGCTGACGCCGTTGTTCGGCCAGCCAGACTGGTTCCTCGGCATCCTCACCTGCCAGGCCGGCAACCTCAAGGTGCTGGACACCGCGCGTTGGGTCATGCCTGATCGCTATCGCGAAGACTTCCGCCAAGGCCTGCACTACGTGATTTCCGTGCAGGGCTACGAATGGGGGCTGGCGGTGCACCAGGTCAGCCGCTCGCTGCGCCTGGACCCGGCCGAGATCAAGTGGCGCAGCCAGCGTGGCCAGCGCCCATGGCTGGCCGGCACGGTCATCGAACACATGTGCGCGCTGCTGGATGTCGCCGAACTGGCGGAGTTGATCGCCAGTGGCGCCGTCAAGCAGCTGCACAGCAACCACCAATGACAGCTAACACACCGCCGGATGGCGGATTTCAAGGGGTAGGGGAATGAAAAAGTCGTCCGCACAAGGTTCCGAAGATCCGATCCTGCAGTGGGTAACCTTCCGTCTGGACAACGAGTCCTACGGCATCAATGTGATGCAGGTGCAGGAAGTGCTGCGCTACACCGAGATCGCCCCCGTGCCGGGTGCGCCGAGCTACGTGCTGGGCATCATCAACCTGCGTGGCAACGTGGTGACGGTGATCGACACCCGCCAGCGCTTCGGCCTGATGCCGACCGAGGTGACTGACAACACCCGCATCGTCATCATCGAGGCGGACAAGCAGGTAGTGGGTATCCTGGTCGACAGCGTCGCCGAGGTGGTCTATCTGCGCCAATCGGAGATCGAGACCGCGCCGAACGTCGGCAACGAGGAGTCGGCCAAGTTCATCCAGGGCGTGTGCAACAAGAACGGCGAACTGCTGATTCTGGTCGAGCTGGACAAGATGATGACCGAGGAAGAATGGTCCGAGCTGGAGAACATCTGAGTTGATTTTCGAGGCTGCTGTCATCTTCCTGGCATTGCTCTGGGCGCTGAGCCTGTGGTTGTTCCTCAACTACAGCAAGCGCCAGCGCGAACTGGCCGCCGAGCAGGCCGCAGGCGATGCCGTGCGCGACCAGCGCATCAAGGACCTGGCCAAGCGCCTGGACGACTACCAGAACGGCAGCGTGCGTATGGGCGAGGCCATCCACGAGCTGCGCGCGGTGGTGGCGCCGTTGCCCGAGAAGGTGCAGCAACTGGAGCAGCGCGATCCCAACAGTGTGACCTTCACCCAGGCGGCCAAGCTGGTAGGAATGGGCGCCAGTGTCTCGGAGTTGACCGAGACCTGTGGCCTGACTCAGGCCGAGGCCGAGCTGATGAGCAAGCTGCATCGCGGTGAGTGACCGTGGCTGCCTGTGCTAGCTCTTTTACGGGGCCAGCACCGGCAACCCACCGCTCAGCGTCCTGTGCAGCGATCAGGTCCTGGCCCAGGAGTGGCTACCACCAATCTTGGCAATCCGATTCAGCGGCAGCAGGTTCCGTGTGGCTTGCCGCACCGCCTCCGGATTCACACGCAACCAGGCATTGACTTTGGGCAGGCACGCCAGGTTGTACACGTGTCGCAAACGATAAAGGCTCGGTAGCTGTCGGTCGATTATATCGGTGAGCAGGCGCGGGCCGGTCAGCCGGCTCAGCTCGCTGGCATAGCGATAGAACCCTGCCGGGTCGCTGGCCAGGCTCGGCTTGCTGTCGTAGAACCCCGGGCTGGCCTGGAACCGTGCATGCATCTCTTCGAGGATGGCCTTGAGTGTCGGATTGTTGGCATGGCTGCCGATGATGCTGGTGTTGTACAGGCACGTCATGCCCATCTTCTCGTTGGACATCGGTGGCGGCAGCAGCAGGCCATCCGGCGTTGCCAGCAACGGCACCTGGTCGATCGGCTCGCCTGGCGGGCCCAGGGGCTCCCCGCCTATCTCGTGGGGATGCTCACCGTCGGCCAGAATGGCATCGTCCACATCCATGTAGATGCCGCCTTGCTGGTCGAGCATGTAATAGCGCAGCGTATCCGAGGCCGAGGCGAAGTTGGTCGCCACCCCGCCATTGCCGTCCAGCGCCGCCTGGTACTGCTGATGATAGGGGCTCTGGCTGAATGCCTGATAGAACGGCTGCTTCTCCAGCGGCAGCACCTGCAGATCGGCTGCGCCCTCGCCGAGCAGGCGCAGGTTTTCCGCGAACGCGGCGGGGTTGGCGTTCGACAGGTACAGGCGGTAGCTGTAGCTGCTGTCCTTCAACAGGCTGGCGTTGCGCGCCAGGTTGCCGATCAGGTCGGTGTCGATGGTCTTGTCGCCCACCCACAGGCAGGAGATGGTCTCAGGGATGGGCAAGCTGCCTGGGGTGGGCTCTACCGGGAGTTCGAGGGGCAGCGGCAAGTCCACCCCCAGCGCCCGCAGGGTGACGCTGCGCATGATGTCGGTGACCGGACGCCCACGCTCCACGGGACGCAACTCCCTGGAACCTGCGCGGGCTGCGTAGAGTTGCGGGCTTACGTCGTTGGCATCGCGCTCGGTTATGAACGCGTCCTGCTCCATGTCGTAAATCACCTCTTCGTTGTAGCCACCGATGCTGGTCGCGAGCATGTCCGGTCGGCCATCGTACCGGGGCGTCCTGATCACCGCGCCAGCGGTAGCCTCATCGGCGCCGGCCAGGGGAGCGATGTCATCGGGAATGTGGAAATAGCGGGCCACTGCCAGCTCGGGGAGCCGGGGGGCGTCCAGCGGGCTCAGCGGGTAGCCCCATTGGTCGTTGACCCGGCTGGGGAGCAGGAGGAAGCCTTCGCGCTTGACCGTGAACAACTGGCGCAGTTGCTCGGCGGCAGCTGGCAGGAGCGCCGCATTGAGCAGCCCGTATGTGAGGGTCTCGACGCCTGCGGCCTGCTGCTGCGCGCCTTTGCCATTGATGGCCTGGTCCAGTCCCAGGCCGAACTGGGCGATGCCGCCCGCAGCGACGATCACCAGTAGTTCGGGCACCACCAGTGCCAGCGGTGCCAACAGGTTCATGGCTGAGTTCAGATACCCGCGCCAACGGGCCTTGGTCACTTCGCCGTCCGTGGTGATGATGAAGTCGGCGTCGGCATAGCTGCGGGTTTTCTGGCGCTCGGCCATGGCCTGGAACAGGTCGCCGGTCAACGGCGTGCTGTAGTGCTCTGGCCGGTAGTGCACGTATTGGCGCGGCGCCCAGGGCCCGTCGGTGGTAAAACCGGCACGCTGGGGCGAGCGGTGGTGGATGGCGGGGTAGGTCCCAAGGCCGATCAGGGCCTCGTCCAGGCCGCTGAAATCCAGGCCATCCGGCCCGTCGGCCAGAGCGAAGTAACGCTTGAGGGCGGCGCGTTTGTCGCCATCCCGGCATTGCTCGCCGACCCAGTCGCGCAGGTGGTCGAGGCTTGCGAATTCGTGCAGTGGCGAGCTGTTGCCGGCCAGGTAGAGCACCACCCTCGGGCTGTGAGCGGTGCTCAGCAACAGTGCGTCGGTACTGGCGTAGCCGTAGATGTTCAGGGTGCAGGCTTGTAGCCCCGGTGCCTCCTCGCTCAGCCCGGCTGCTTGCCAGACGAGCTTGCGCGCGGCGTCGCTCAGGCTGCCTTCCTGCACCTGTTTGTTGCAGGCAGTGATGAAGGCCAGTTTGGCTGACAGGCGATGACTGTCGAAGGACTGTAGCCAGTAGCGGTCGAGCATGGCCACGTAGGAGCTATGCAAGTCCAGATCCCAGATGAAGCTCTGGAACGCCTCGGCCGGGACCTGTACATGGGTGCTGGCATCGATGTGCGCGGATTGTTCGATGCGGAACAGGCCGTTGTAGGCCTCGTAGCGCCTGCCGGTGTGCCATTGGCCGGGCGCGGGGAGGGTGTCGACGAAGGTGACCGGGCCATCGGGGAAGGTGCCGGCCCAGGGGCTGGCGAACAGCGCGCCGACCAGGTCGTTGTTGCTTTCGCCCTGCCAATTGGCCAACACGGCCTGGGTCAGGGTCATGCGTTGGGTGATGCTGGCGAGGTAGCCTCGCGGGCCATCCGGCAGGTAATGGAAGGTGACCACCTCGACCCGGTCCGGGTCCAGTGGCTGGCCACGCTCGGCGCTCCAGGTGCGGATGGCGTTGGCGGCTTCCTGGTCGGGACGGGGGAAACCTTTGAGGTGGTCACGGACGAACTGCACGCCGGTGGCGTTGATGTTGGGCTTGGGCATCTTGCAGGCCTTGCTGGTGGATGAAGCCCGTATGGTTGACGTAAAGGTCTTATCGACAGCGGTACTTAATGCTGTGATGTCGGCGTGATGTCGCGTTCAGCCGGCGGTTCGTCGGCAAAGCCCACCGGGACCTTGCCGCGCAGCTGCCAGGCGAAGGCGATGATCTCGGCGATGGTCAGGTACAGGGCCTCGGGGATCTGCTCGCCCAGCTCCAGGCGTGCCAGCAGGCGCACCAGTTCGGCGTTTTCATAGATGGGTACTTCGTGCTCACGAGCCAGGGCGAGGATCGCCTCGGCCAAGGCATCGTCGCCCTTGGCAGTCAGGGTCGGTGCCTGCTGGCCGTCGTAGCTCAGGGCGATGGCCTGGCGGGGTTGCTTGGGGTTCATGCGTTTTCATCCACCCAACGTTGTTCGACCCGGGTACGTGGGCCTTGTGGCGGGATGCCCGGGTGGCATTCCAGGTCGCCGACCTCCAGGCCACGGGCCAGCAGGCGTTCGCGCAAGTTGCCGAGCTGGGCGTCGATCAGCCGTGCCGTCGGCTCGCGTTCGGCCCACAACTGGCCGCTCAGCCGGCCTTGGTTGAGTTGCGCCTGGACCTGCAAGGGCCCCAGCGGCGCCAAGTCGAAGGCCAACTCGATGCGCCACAGGGCGAGCAGTGGGTCCTTCGCTTCGGCTTGCCGGTCGGCCTGTTGTTGCGCGGTTTCCTCGCGCTGCAGTTTCACCTGCAAGGGGATGAAGTCCTGGCCATGGCGCACTGGGATCTCGGTTTGCCAGGTTGTCTGCAGGTTGCCGTTCTCCAGTGTTCCGGATTGCTGCAGGCTGCTCAGCGCGTGGCTCTGCAGGCGCGAGATGGCCGCACTGGCCAGGCGTAGCAACTGTTGCAGGTCACTTTCATCCTCGAGTGCCTGAAGCAGCCGTGAGGGCAGCGGGAAGGCGCCGGGTGGCTGCCTGGGGCTGACCCGGTCGAGCAGGCCCAGGGCGCTGCGGGCCATGGCCGGCAAGGCCTGGGCCAGGGTGGTCGCGCTCACGGCGGGGCTGCCAGGGGCGTTGGCCGAGACCAGTGCCACCAGCCGCACCAGCTGCGCCTTGAGGTCGGGCGCCACGCCAGCGGCGAGGCCGCCCAGCAGCTTGGCCTCAAGGAATACACCGCTGTTGTTCAAGGCTTCCACGAGGGTCTTGGGTGTACTGAGCTGGCGCGCATCCGGCAGGCTGTTCAGCAGATTGGCGGCGGCGGCGCGCAGCTCGCCGTTGGCTTGTGAGCTGCCGGCGATTTGCTGGAGGCCGCCGAGCAGGCTCGGCAAGGACGCCTGGCGGCCTTGCTGGGCCTGCAGTTGCTGGGTGATGTCGAGTTGTTCCTGGCGGCCGCTCAACGGCACGAAACGCAGCGACTGGTCGCCCTGCACTTGGGCGCTGAGCAGGCTGCCGATGGCTAGCGGGCGCGGGCTGTCGATGGTCAGGGTGGCGCCGGCCTGGGCGGTGTTGAGCAGGCTGACCAGCGAGCGGAATCCAGCCGCTTGCCCGGCCGCCGCAGGCAGCGCCTGGTTAGTCAGGACCTTGCCTTGGAGCAGGGTGCCGACCGGCACCTTGGTGGTGTCCAGCCGGGTGAGGGTGGCGACGTTGCTGGCAGTGGCCTGTTGCACCAGCAACGCCAGGCGGTTGCTCTCGGGTTGGCTGACAGTGACTTGGCTGCCCTGGGGAATCGGTTGACTGGAACTGGCCTGGACCTGGACCTGGGCGCCGTTGGCCTGGGCCAGGCGTAACACCAGGAGGAACTCATTGCCGTTCTGGCGCAGGGTCAGCACTTCGGCCTGGGCGGTCTCGCCGGGTTTGACCAGGCCTGGCTGCGCCTGGGTCAGGGTCAGCAGCTCGCTGGTCAGGGCCGCCTTGATCACTTGTGGGTTGAGGGCGGTTTGCGCGCCGACATTATTGATTTCAGTCATGTATTGTATACAACCTGTCGAACCCGCCTCTTGGCAGCGTGGCCGCTCATGTAATAATGCCCGGCCGCCAGCCATTGCCAGTATAACGGCAGGGCGGGGGGCGACTTGAGCATAGGGTTCGGGAGCGGTGTGCGGGTATTCGAATACCGCGCAATTCCTGTAGGAGCGGGTTCACCCGCGAATGGGGCGACACCGATCCCGAACCGAACACAGAATAAGGCGAATCCGTGACCCTTCACCTCCAAGCCGCGGGCCTGGCCTGCGAGCGCGACTGGCGCCTGCTGTTCGAGCACCTGGATTTCCAGCTGCGCCCCGGCGACATGCTGCAGATCAGCGGCCCCAACGGCAGCGGCAAGACCAGCCTGCTGCGTCTGTTGGCCGGGCTGATGCAGCCGACCGCCGGGCAGATCCTGCTCGGCGGCAAGCCGTTGGCCGAGCAGCGCCATGCCCTGGCCAGCATCCTGCTGTGGATCGGCCACGCCGCCGGTATCAAGGACCTGCTCACTGCCGAGGAGAACCTCACCTGGCTCTGTGCCCTGCACCAGCCGGCCACTGCCGAGGCCATCTGGGCGGCGCTGGCAGCGGTTGGCCTGCGCGGCTTCGAGGACGTGCCCTGCCATACCTTGTCCGCAGGCCAGCAACGCCGCGTGGCGTTGGCCCGGCTGTACTTGCACGGCCCGCCGTTGTGGATCCTCGACGAACCGTTCACCGCCCTCGACAAACAGGGCGTGGCCCAGCTCGAGGCGCACCTGGCGGCCCATTGCGAGCAGGGCGGCACGGTGGTGCTGACCACCCACCATACCCTCGAGCGCAAACCCTCGGGCTACCGTGAACTCAACCTGGGACAGTGGGCGGCATGAGCGTGTTCATCCTGTTGCTGCGCCGCGAAGCGCGGTTGCTGTTCCGGCGCCCGGCCGAGCTGGCCAACCCGCTGGTGTTCTTCGCCATCGTCGTCGCCTTGTTCCCGCTGGCGGTCGGGCCGGAAAGCCAATTGTTGCAAACATTGTCGCCGGGCCTGGTGTGGGTCGCGGCGCTGCTGGCCGTGCTGTTGTCGCTCGATGGCCTGTTCCGCAGCGATTTCGAGGACGGCTCGCTGGAGCAATGGGTACTCTCACCGCACCCACTGGCCATGCTGGTGCTGGCCAAGGTGCTGGCGCACTGGATCTTTTCCGGGCTGGCACTGGTATTGTTGGCGCCGTTGCTGGCGCTGATGCTCGGATTGCCGAGCCATTGCCTGCCGGTGCTGCTCGGCTCGCTGCTGCTCGGCACACCGGTGTTGAGCCTGTTAGGGGCGGTGGGCGCGGCGCTGACGGTCGGCCTCAAGCGCGGCGGCTTGCTGCTGGCGTTGTTGATCCTGCCGTTGTATATCCCTGTATTGATCCTGGGCAGTGGCGCCTTGCAAGCGGCACTGCAGAATATGCCGGCGACTGGCCACCTGCTGTGGTTGGCCAGCCTGACCGCCCTGGCGGTGACCCTGGCGCCTTTTGCGATAGCGGCCGGCCTGAAGATCAGCGTTGGCGAATAACGAGTCCCGGGCTTTCAAGCCCGGCTAATACCCTGGATGTACCTGATGAAAATTAGCTGGACGTGGTTCCACAAACTGGGCTCGCCGAAATGGTTCTATGCCATCAGCGGCCGCCTGCTGCCCTGGCTGGCCGTCTCGGCCGCGCTGTTGCTGGTCACTGGCGTGGTCTGGGGCCTGGCCTTCGCCCCGCAGGACTACCAGCAGGGCAACAGTTTCCGCATCATCTATATCCATGTGCCGGCGGCGATGCTGGCGCAATCCTGCTACGTGCTGCTGGCGGTGGCCGGGGCGGTGGGCGTGGTGTGGAAGATGAAACTGGCCGACGTCGCCCTGCAATGCGCGGCGCCCATCGGCGCCTGGATGACCGCCGTGGCGCTGGTCACCGGGGCCATCTGGGGCAAGCCGACCTGGGGTAGCTGGTGGGTCTGGGACGCGCGCCTGACCTCGATGCTGATCCTGTTGTTCCTGTACTTCGGCATCATCGCCCTCGGCCAGGCCATCAGCAACCGCGACAGCTCGGCCAAGGCCTGCGCGGTGCTGGCCATCGTCGGCGTGATCAACATCCCGATCATCAAGTACTCGGTGGAGTGGTGGAACACCCTGCACCAGGGCGCCACCTTCACCCTCACCGAAAAGCCGGCGATGCCCGCCGAGATGTGGCTGCCGCTGCTGTGCACGGCGCTGGGCTTCTACTGCTTCTTCGGCGCGGTGCTGCTGCTGCGCATGCGCCTCGAGGTGCTCAAGCGCGAAGCCCGCGCCAGTTGGGTCAGGGAAGAGGTGTTGAGCAGCCTGGGGCGGAGGGCCGCACGATGAAATTTGCTTCATTCGCCGACTTCGTCGCCATGGGGCACCATGGCCTGTATGTCTGGACGGCCTACGGCATCTGCCTGGCGGTCCTGGCGATCAATGTCGCTGCGCCCCTGTTGGCTCGCCGCCGCTACTTGCAAGAAGAGGCGCGTCGCCTGCGCCGGGAGAACAACCAGTGAATCCGCAGCGCAAGAAACGCCTGTTCCTGATCCTTGGCCTGCTGGTCGGCGTGGCGCTCGCCGTCGGCTTCGCCCTGAGCGCCCTGCAACAGAACATCAACCTGTTCTACACCCCGACCCAGATCGCCAATGGCGAGGCGCCGCAGGACACGCGGATCCGCGCCGGTGGCATGGTCGAGAAGGGCTCGGTGCAGCGTTCGGCCGACTCGCTCGACGTGCGCTTCGTGGTCACCGATTTCAACAAGTCGGTGCCGATCACCTACCGTGGCATCCTCCCCGACCTGTTCCGCGAAGGGCAGGGTATCGTCGCCCTGGGCAAGCTCAACGCCGAAGGCGTGGTGGTGGCTGACGAGGTGCTGGCCAAGCACGACGAAAAATACATGCCGCCGGAGGTCACCAAGGCCCTGAAGGAAAGCGGCCAGGCCGCCACCGGTGCGGAGGCCAAGCCATGAACGCGGCGTTGCTGATCCCCGAACTCGGCCAGCTGGCGATGATCCTGGCGATCTGTTTCGCGGCCGTGCAGGCCACGCTGCCGCTGCTCGGCGCCTGGCGCGGCGACAGCCTGTGGATGAGCCTGGCGCGGCCGGCGGCCTGGGGGCAATTCGCCTTTCTCGCGTTTGCCTTCGGCTGCCTCACCCATGCCTTCATGACCGACAACTTCTCGGTCGCCTACGTGGCCAGCAACTCCAACAGCGCCTTGCCCTGGTACTACAAGTTCAGCGCCGTGTGGGGTGCGCACGAGGGCTCGCTGCTGCTGTGGGCGCTGATCCTCGGCGGCTGGACCTTCGCCGTGTCGGTGTTCTCGCGGCAATTGCCGCAAGTGATGCTGGCGCGGGTGCTGGCGGTGATGGGCATGATCAGCGTCGGCTTCCTGAGCTTCCTGATCATCACCTCCAACCCGTTCTCGCGCCTGTTGCCGCAGGTGCCCGGCGATGGCCGCGACCTCAACCCACTGTTGCAGGACTTCGGCCTGATCGTCCATCCACCGATGCTGTACATGGGCTACGTGGGCTTCTCGGTGGCGTTCGCCTTCGCCATCGCCGCCTTGCTCGGCGGGCGCCTGGATGCGGCCTGGGCGCGCTGGTCGCGGCCCTGGACCATCGTTGCCTGGGCCTTTCTTGGCGTGGGCATCACCCTGGGCTCGTGGTGGGCGTACTACGAACTGGGCTGGGGCGGCTGGTGGTTCTGGGACCCGGTGGAAAACGCCTCGTTCATGCCCTGGCTGGTGGGCACCGCACTGATCCACTCGCTGGCGGTGACCGAGAAACGCGGGGTGTTCAAGAGCTGGACCGTGCTGCTGGCGATCGCCGCGTTCTCGCTGAGCCTGCTGGGCACCTTCCTGGTGCGCTCCGGGGTGCTGACCTCGGTGCACGCGTTCGCCGCCGACCCGTCGCGTGGCGTGTTCATCCTGATCTTCCTGTTGTTCGTGGTCGGTGGCTCGCTGACCCTGTTCGCCTTGCGCGCCCCGGTGGTCAAGAGCCAGGTCGGCTTCGCCCTGTGGTCGCGTGAGACGCTGTTGCTGGCGAACAACCTGGTGCTGGTCGTGGCGGCCTCGATGATCCTGCTCGGCACGCTGTATCCGCTGGTACTCGACGCCCTGACCGGGGCCAAGCTGTCGGTCGGCCCGCCGTACTTCGATGCGTTGTTCCTGCCGTTGATGGCGCTGCTGATGGTGGTGCTGGGCATTGGCGTGGTGGTGCGCTGGAAGGACACCCCGGGCAAGTGGCTGATCAGCATGTTGACCCCGGTGCTGATCGCCAGCGTGGTGCTGGCACCGGTGGCCGGCTTCATCGTCGACGATTTCGACTGGCCGACCCTGAGCGTGTTCGCCCTGGCGGCCTGGGTGGTGCTCGGCGGTGTGCGCGACATCTTCGACAAGACCCGCCACAAGGGGCTGAGCAAGGGCGTGCGCGGCCTGAGCCGCAGCTACTGGGGCATGCAGCTGGCGCACCTGGGCCTGGCGGTCTGTGCCCTGGGCGTGGTGCTGTCGAGCAACAACAGCGCCGAGCGCGACCTGCGCATGGCACCGGGCGAAAGCGTCGAGCTGGGCGGCTACCAGTTCCTGTTCCAGGGCGCCAAGCACTTCGAGGGGCCGAACTTCATCTCCGACAAAGGGACCATCGTGGTCACCCGCGACGGCCGCGAAGTGACCACGCTGCATCCTGAAAAGCGCTTGTACACCGTGCAGCAGTCGATGATGACCGAGGCCGGCATCGACGCCGGTTTCACCCGCGACCTGTACGTCGCCCTCGGCGAGCCGCTGGAGAACGGCGCCTGGGCCGTGCGCGTGCACATCAAGCCTTACGTTCGCTGGATCTGGCTGGGCGGTCTGCTGACTGGCCTGGGCGGGTTGCTGGCGGCCCTCGACCGGCGCTACCGCGTCAAGGTCAAGACCCGGGTGCAAGAGGCCCTGGGCGTGTCTGGAGCAGCTGCATGAAGCGTTGGATCATGGTGTTGCCGCTGGCGGTGTTCCTGCTGCTGGCGGTGTTTCTCTACAAGGGGCTGTTCCTCAAGCCCGACGAGCTGCCCTCGGCGATGATCGGCAAGCCGTTCCCGACGTTCTCCCTACCCGCAGTGGAAGGTGAGCGGACCCTGACCCAGGCCGACCTGCTCGGCCGTCCGGCGCTGGTCAACGTGTGGGGCACCTGGTGCCCGTCGTGCAAGGTCGAGCACCCGTACCTCAACCAGCTGGCCGAGCAGGGCGTGGTGATTCACGGGGTCAGCTACAAGGATGACAACGCCGCCGCGCAGAAGTGGCTGGCCGAGTTCCACAACCCGTACCAGCTGAACATCCGCGACGAACAGGGCAGCCTGGGGCTGAACCTGGGGGTGTACGGCGCGCCGGAAACCTTCCTCATCGATGCCCAGGGCATCATCCGCTACAAGCACGTCGGCGTGGTCGATGCCACGGTCTGGCGCGAGCAACTGGCGCCGTTGTACCAGGGGCTGGTCGACGAGGCCAAGCCATGAGGCGCTGGCTCGCCGCCGCCGTGCTGGGGCTTTACCTGGGCTTGGGCCTGGCCAGCGTGGCCCAGGCGGCTATCGACACGTACCAGTTCCGCGACGAGGCCGAGCGCGAACGCTACCAGGCACTGACCAAGGAGCTGCGCTGCCCCAAGTGCCAGAACCAGGACATCGCCGACTCCAACGCACCGATCGCCGCCGACCTGCGCAGGGAAATCTTCCGCATGCTCGGCGAAGGCAAGAGCAACCAGCAGATCGTCGACTTCATGGTCGATCGCTATGGCGACTTCGTGCGCTACAAGCCGGCGCTCAGCAGCCGCACCTGGCTGCTCTGGTTCGGGCCCGGCATCCTTCTGGCTTCGGGCTTCGTGGTGCTGGCGGTGATCGTGCGGCGCCGTCGTGGCGCGGCCACGCAAGGGAACCCGGAGCTGTCCGCCGACGAACGCGAGCGCCTCGCCAAACTGCTGGAAAAAGAACAGACCCATGATTGAACTCTGGCTTAGCGCGGGCCTGCTGCTGCTCGTCGCCTTCGGCTTTTTGCTGATCCCGATCCTGCGTGGGCGTACCCGCCAGCAGGAAGAAGACCGTACCGCCCTCAACGTGGCCCTGTACCAGGAACGTATCGACGAACTGGCGGCCCAGCAAGCCGCCGGCGTGCTCGATGCGGCGCAACTGGGCAAGGGCCGTGACGAGGCGGCGCGTGAGTTGCTGGCCGACACCGAAGGTGCCGAGCCGCTGCGCCAGGGCCACCTGGGCAAGGCCTTGCCACTGCTGGCGGCGCTGCTGGTGCCCTTGCTGGCACTGGGGCTGTACCTGCACTTCGGCGCCGCCGACCAGGTCCAGCTGACCCAGGAGTTCGCCGCCGCGCCAAAGACCATGGAGGAAATGACCACGCGCCTGGAGCGTGCCGTCGAGGCCCAGCCAGAGTCGGCCGAAGGCGTGTACTTCCTCGGCCGCGCCTACATGGCCGAGCAACGCCCGGCCGATGCTGCGCGGGCCTTCGAGCGCGCCGTGGCCTTGGCTGGCCGTCAGCCCGAGCTGCTCGGGCAATGGGCCCAGGCGCTGTATTTTGCCGCCGACAAGCAATGGAGCGGGCAGCTCCAGGCGCTGACCGACGAGGCGTTGCAGGCCGATCCGAAGGAAGTCACCAGCCTCGGCCTGCGCGGCATCGCCGCGTTCGAGGGTGAGCGTTACCAGGAGGCCATCGACTACTGGAATCGCCTGTTGGTGCTGTTGCCCGAGGGCGACTCGTCGCGGGCAGCATTGCAGGGCGGCATCGACCGCGCCGCCGAACGTTTGGGTGGTAGCGCCGCCAAGCCCGCGGCGCCGGTTGGTGCACGGTTGAAGGTTCGGGTCGAGCTGGCGGCAGCGCTCAAGGACAAGGTCAAGCCCGACGACACCGTGTTCATCTTCGCCCGCGCCAGCAATGGCCCGCCGATGCCCCTGGCGGCCAAGCGCGTGACCGTGGCGCAGTTGCCCATCGAGGTGGAGTTGTCCGATGCCGACGCGATGATGCCGCAGATGAAACTGTCGGACTTCCCGCAAGTCCAACTGGTTGCCCGTGTCTCGCGCGCTGGCCAGCCGACCCGAGGCGAGTGGATCGGCCAGGGCGCGCCGCTGGCCAATTCCACCCAGGCCCAGCAACAGCTGGTCATCGACAGCCCCGACCGGTAAGAGAACGACGCCATGCACAACACCCTACGCCTGACCCTGATCACCCTGGCCCTGGGTTTGTCCGCCTGTACGGTGCATGAGCCGGCCCAGCAGCCGACGCCGCCGATCGAGACGCCCCCGCCGCACCAGGGGCCAGTGGTCAAGCCATTGCCAGATGGCCAGCCGTCCACCCAGCCGAGCCAGCCGGCGTCGATTCCCAAGCCGATGCCGCGCACCTCGGCGAGCTTCGCGCCACCACCAGGAGGGGCGAGCCATTGGGATCCCAAGCTGGGGGTGTATGTGCTGGAGAAGAAGACCAATACGTTCTACCGCCAGCGTACCTATTATCGCTATGACAAGGGTTGGAGCTGGTCGCTGAGCCCGGATGGGCCTTGGCAGGAAACCGACAGCAGTGGCGTGCCGGGTGGTCTGGGGCGGGCGTTCGCGCAGTGATGTCTGATGGTTGGGTGTGGCCTCTTCGCGGGTGAACCCGCTCCTACAGGGGCACCACGAACCCAACCGATACAGTACAGTTAAACCCCAATTTACCGATTGACTGTACCGGCCACTGACTCCGCATAATGCCCCTTCGAATTGACCCGGAGGTGGCATGAGCAAGACAGTCCTGGTACTGGTTGAAACCGTCGACGATTACCTGCCGCTGCTCGAACAGGCTGGTTATCGGCTGATCCGTGCACCATCCCCGGCGCTGCGCGCCGACGCCATCCAACGCCACGCCAGCGAGATCGATGCCGTCCTCACCCGCGGTCCGCTGGGCCTCACAGCTGCCGAGATCGAGGCGTTGCCAGAACTGCGCATCATCTGTGTGATCGGTGCCGGCTACGAGCAGGTCGACCTGGCCGCCGCCGCAGCCCGTGGCATCACCGTCACCAATGGGGCCGGCGCCAACGCCGGCCCGGTCGCCGACCATGCGATGGCCATCCTGCTGGCGCTGCTGCGCGACATCCCGCGCGCCGACGCCAGCACTCGGCGTGGCGAATGGAACCGAGTGATCAGCCCTTCAGTCAGCGGCAAGCGCCTCGGCGTACTGGGCTTCGGTGCAGTCGGTCAAGCCATTGCCAAGCGCGCCAGCCTGGGGTTCGACATGAACGTCAGCTACCACAGCCGCACACCGCGCCGGGACTTGCCCTATACCTGGTACGACAGCCCGCTGCACCTGGCCGATGCCGTGGATATCCTGGTCGTCGCTACCCCCGGTGGTGCCGGCACCCACCATCTGGTCGATGCCCAAGTGCTCGAGGCGCTGGGCGCCGAGGGCTACCTGGTGAATATCGCCCGCGCCAGTGTGGTCGATACCCAGGCCCTGGTGGCTGCCCTGGAGCAGGGCCTGATCGCCGGCGCCGCGCTGGATGTGTTCGATGACGAACCCGCCGTGCCCGACAGCCTCAAGGCGCTCGGCAACACCGTGCTCACGCCCCATGTCGCCGGCCAGTCGCCGGAAGCGGCGCGCGACACCGTGGCTCTGGTGCTGCGCAACCTGCAAGCGTTCTTCGCCGGCGAGCCAGTGCTGACCCCGGTGCACCGATAACCTTCGCTTTCGTTTCCGCCCGGTAGAGGCCGGGCTCACAGGAGTGTTCGCATGCAACTCGAAATCTTCCAGGTCGATGCCTTTTCCGCCGAACCCTTCGGTGGCAACCCGGCGGCGGTGATCCCCCTCGACAGCTGGCTGCCGGACGATGTGCTGCAACGCATCGCCGAAGAGAACAACCTGTCCGAAACGGCCTATTTCGTGCGCACCGGCGAAACCTACGACCTGCGCTGGTTCACCCCCTCGGTGGAAGTCGACCTGTGCGGCCATGCCACCCTGGCTTCGGCCTATGTGCTGTTCGAGCAACTGGGCGAGCAGGCCGAGGTGCTGCGCTTCAATACGCGCAGCGGCGAGCTGCGGGTCAGCCGTGGCGCCGATGGTTTGCTGGCGATGGACTTCCCGGCCAAGCAGCCGGTGGCAATCGAACCCCCGGCGGGCCTGCTGGAAGCCCTTGGTCTGAGTGGTGTCGATACGATCTACCAGTCTGACGACTATGTACTGGTGGTCGATGACGTTGCACTGATCGAACCACTGACCCCCGACTTCGTCGCCTTGTCGGCATTTCCGGTGCGCGGAATCGCGGTGACGGCGGCCGGCCGTGGCTACGACTTCGTCACCCGCTGGTTCGGCCCGAACGTCGGGGTCAACGAAGATCCGGTCACAGGTTCCGCGCACACGTCGCTGGCGCCGATCTGGGCCGAGCGCCTGGGCAAAGCCAGCCTCAGCTGCGAGCAGGGCGGCGCACGCAAGGGCCAACTGCACTGCCAGGTACCAGGTAACGGCCGGGTGATCATCAGTGGCCGTGCGGCGCTATACCTGCGCGGTAGCGTGTTCATCTGATCAATCGGCATTGGGGGATATCCATGAGCGGTGAATTGCAAATCATCGAGCTGCAGGAAGGCGACGGCAAACCGGCCGTCAAGGGTGCGCTGATCACTACTCAGTACACTGGCTGGCTCGCCGACGGCCGTGAATTCGATTCATCCTGGTCGCGGGGCAAACCGTTCCAGTGCGTGATCGGCACAGGTCGCGTGATCAAGGGGTGGGACCAGGGGATCATCGGCATGCGCGTGGGCGGCAAGCGCAAGCTGCTGGTGCCGGCGCACCTGGGCTATGGCGAGCGCAGCGTGGGGAAGATCCCCGCGAATTCGGACCTGACTTTCGAAATCGAGTTGCTGGAAGTGCTGACGCGCGATGATTGAGCGTTCAGCAACATCCGCACGCTAACCTCAGCCTTGCCTAGGGAACGGCATCCGCGACGACTTCGGCTCACTGTACGTGCTGACCCTGACCTGGCACGACGGCAAGGCGACCTTGCAAAGCCGTGCCATGCGTCAGGGCCTGGACGATGGTGCGTCGAGCCGCCAGACCTGAGGTTGGCGGAGCTGCTCTCAGCGGCCCAGGCGCATCGGCCAGCCCAGCACCTTCTTCGGCCGAGGCGTGGCGTAGGTGCGTACCTTCGAGGTGCTGAGCCCCAGGCGTACCAGTGATTCGGCGATGGTCACCGCGGCACTCACGCCATCGACCACCGGCACCCCGGTGCGCTGGCGTATCTGCTCGTCCAGCCCGGCCATGCCGCCGCAGCCCAGGCAGATGACTTCGGCCTTGTCGTCGCGCACGGCACGCTCGGCCTGCTCGACGATGGCCTCCACGGCCCGTTGCGGGTCCTGTTCCAGTTCCAGCACGGCCAGGCCGCTGGCCCGCACCGAGGCGCAGCGGTCGTACAGGCCGGAGAGCTTCAGGCGGTCCTCGATCAGCGGCACGGTGCGGTCCAGGGTGGTCACCACCGAGTAGGCGTGGCCCAGGTACATGGCGGTGCTGGCGGCTGCGTCGGTGATGTCCACCACCGGCACGTCGAGCAGTTCCTGCAGGCCTTCGCGGCCGTGTTCGCCATAGCCTGCCTGGATGACCGCATCGTAGGGGCCGTCGTAGGCCAGCACCCGGTCCATGACCGCGATAGCGGCCAGGTAGCTCTCGAAGTTGCCCTCCACCGACTCGGCGCCGAACCAGGGCGTCAGGCCGACGATCTCGGTACCGGGTGAGGCGACGCCGCGCGCCTGCTCGGCGATGGCCTCGGTGATGGCTTCGGTGGTGTTGACGTTGGCAATCAGAATACGCATGGCGGTTGATCCTTGATCAGTGGCTGTGGTGATCGACAGCGATGCATTCGCCGCTGACATCGTGGTATTGGCGGTTACGCGGGGCGATCAGCAGGTACAGCGCTGCGGCGATGCCGGCGCCGATCAGCCAGGAGAACGGCGCGATGCCGTGGAAGTTGGGTACCAGGGCCAGGACGATGGCCAGCAGCGCCGCAGGTGCGAAGGCGGCGACGGCGCGCAGGTTGATGCCCTTGCTGTAGTGGTAGGCGCCGTCCGGGTGTTCGCTGTACAGCTCCGGCACGTTGATACGGCCTTTGCGCAGCAACCAGTAGTCGGCCATGATCACCCCGTAAAGCGGGCCGAGCAGGGCGCCGAGGCCCGACAGGAAGTACACGATCACCAACGGGCTGTTGTACAAATTCCACGGCAGGATCAGCACCGCCAGGGTCGCGCTGATCAGACCGGCGCGTTTGAAGTTCAGGTGGCGTGGGGCCAGGTTGCTCAGTACGAACGCTGGGGCCACGAAGTTGGCCATGATGTTCACCGCCACGGTGACGATCAGGAAAGCCAGGCAGCCGAGCACCAGGAACGGCGTGCTGGGGATGGCGGCGACGATCTGCGTCGGGCTGTCGATGATCTGGCCGTTGATCTGGAACTGCGCGCCGCACAGCACCACGGTGATCATGGCGAACACCAGGATGTTCACCGGCAGGCCCCAGAAGTTGCCGACGCGGATGGTCTTGCGGCAGGGCGAGGAGCGGGCGAAGTCGCAGAAGTTGAGCACCAGGGTGCCGTAGATCGCCAGCCACAGGGCGCCACCGGCGAAGATGTTGCGCCACATCTCATAGCCGGTCAGGGGCTCTGCCACCGACCAGGCGATGCGGGCATCGGCCTTGAAGTACATGAACACCGCCAGGCTGGCGACGGTGAGCAGGATCACCGGGCCGGCGAAGGCTTCGTAGCGGCGCACCATCTCCATGCCGTAGGCGAGGATCGCCAGCTGCACCAGCCAGATGGCCACGAAGCACACCCAGCCCAGGCTCGACAGCCCGAGGATGGCATTGTGGTCGTAGCTGGCCAGTTGCGGCCAGACCGCAGTGAGCAACACGCGCAGCACCACCGAGGCCAGGTAGGTCTGGATGCCGAACCAGGCGATGGCGATGATCGCACGGATCAGCGCGGGCAATTGCGCGCCGTGGATGCCGAAGGCAATGCGGCTGATCACCGGGAACGGCACACCGGTTTTCTGCCCCATGTAGCCGGACAGGTTCATGAAGAAGTACACCAGCGCCGCGCCGATCGCCAGCGACATGAGGATCTGCCAGCCGCCCAGGCCCAGAGCGAACAGGCCCATGGCGAACGAGTAGTTGGCGATGTTGTGCACATCGTTGGTCCACAGCGCGAAGATGCTGTAGCGGCCCCAGCGGCGGCCTTCGATGCGGGTCGGGGCGAGGTCGCGGTTGTGCAGGCGCGGGCTGAGTTCGAGAGGTGGATGGGTCAGGGTAGCGGCGGGGTCGGCGCTGGCAACGGACAGTTCAGGGGCAAGGTCGACACTGGTACTCATTCCGGCAGGCTCCTGATGCGTGACTGCGATGAGCGGGCGCTGGCGCACGGGCTCGCCATCTCGTCGGTGCAGGCGTTGCATCACTGGGTTCTGGGCGCGGCGGCCGGGATTGGACCGGCGTCGCGGGTTCTTGTGTATTTATGTTTTGTTTAATTTGTATACAAAACATGGGCACACAAAAGCGAGTTCCATGCCAGGCACAATGTGGAATTCAGATGGCCACTATTTTGAATCTGACTAATTGATAGGTAAGTTGATGAAATGGATCATCTATAAGTTGACCGAATGAACAGGTTTAAATTTTCAATGGGCTTTTTAGTTGATCAAATGGTCAGAATTTATTGAGCGATGGGTGTAACTTATTGGTGCGCTAGATGGAAAAAGTGCACACAAAAATGACACTTAAAGTGACGTTTTTGTGTACATAAAATAGTCAGCTTTTTCAGGTTTGGCCTTTCGTGGGCGGTCCGACTAGCCCGCTCAGGATCGTAATGCTGTTCACTTTGAGATCGCCGGGGCCGCTTTGCGGCCCATCGCGGCACAAGGCCGCTCCTACAGAGTCCGCGTGAGTCTGTGATGCTGGCTTGCGCGGTCGGTGTAGGAGCGGGCTTGCCCCGCGAAAGGGTCGCGGCAGGAGGGCATCACTCCATCGGCGGCAACCGCCGCTTCACCGGGCTCTTCTTGATGATGGCGGTGTTGGTCTCGGCGAGTACGTTGATCCGGTCGAGCAGGGTATCGAGCTGCTCCATCGAGCGCACATGCAGCCGGGCGATGAAGCAGTCCTCGCCGGTCACCTTGTCGCATTCGGTGAACTCGGGGATGGCGATGATCTGCCGCTCCACTTCCTGCAGTTGCCCCGGCAGCGGGCGGATGCGCACGATGGCCTGCAGCTGGTAGCCGAAGCTGCGCGGGTCGACGTCCACGGTATAGCCCCGCAGCACGCCGCGCTCTTCGAGGCGGCGCAGGCGTTCGCTGACGCTGGGGGCGGAGAGGCCGCTGATCTGCGCCAGGGCCTTGAGCGAGCGGCGCGAATCTTCCATCAGGGCGTTGATCAGCAGTTGGTCGATGGCATCGGTCATGGCTATCTCGTCAGGTCATTGAGCAGGTTTGCCTTGATAGTAAAGGCGAAAGCGTGATCGCGCCTTGTTTATCCCATGGCAGGCACGGCTGTCGCCTGCGCATACTGTGTCCTTCGTCAAGAGGAGGTGCGGGATGGACAGTTCACTGCGTCGCGGCTCGCTGGAAATGATCGGCGCCATGCTGATTTCCGGCACCATCGGCTGGTTCGTGCTGGTGTCGGGGCGACCGGTGCTGGAGGTGGTGTTCTGGCGTTGCGTGTTCGGCACCGGTACCTTGCTGGTGATCTGCGCGGCGTTCGGTTTTCTCAAGGCCGGCGTGATCAGCCGCACCGCATTGCTGTGGGCGGTGGTCAGCGGCGTGGCCATCGTTGGCAACTGGTTGCTGCTGTTCGCCTCCTATTCGCGGGCCTCGATCGCCATCGGTACGGCGGTGTACAACGTTCAGCCGTTCATGCTGGTGGGCCTGGCGGCGCTGTTTCTGGGCGAGAAGATCACCGTCGCCAAGTTCACCTGGTTGAGCGTGGCCTTTCTCGGCATGCTGGCGATCGTCAGCGCCCATGGCGCCGGCCAGGCCAGCGGCGAGGCGTATCTGGCGGGCATCGGCCTGGCCCTCGGAGCGGCATTCCTTTACGCGGTCGCCGCGCTGATCATCAAGCGCCTTGCCGGCACACCACCGCACCTGATCGCCCTGGTCCAGGTGGCCACTGGGGTAATGCTGCTGGCGCCGTGGGTGAAGCTTGGCAGCCTGCCGGGCGAAGCCTCGGCTCTGGCCAGCCTGGTAACCTTGGGCATGGTGCATACCGGGCTGATGTATGTGCTGCTGTACAGCGCCATCCAGCGGTTGCCGACAGCGTTGACCGGTGCGCTGTCGTTCATCTACCCGATCGCGGCGATCCTGGTCGACTGGGTGGCCTTCGGGCATCGCCTGGCGCCGCTGCAATGGCTGGGGGTGGCATTGATCCTGCTGGCGGCGGCAGGGATGCAGCAGGGGTGGTGGTTCCGCGCCAAGGCGCCAGTAATCGTGTAGGGCTTGCCGGCGATAGGGCGCGAAGCGGCTTCAGGCGGTAGAATGCGCCTCTTTCATCTGCCTGCGACCCACCATGACTTCGCCGATCGCCACCCTCGAGCAGCACCTGTTCGCCGCCCTCGACCCCGCTCCTACCGAAACCCGCCGCCTGTTCCACGGCCGTGGCCGCTGCTGGCCGGGGCTCGAGCAGGTGACGGTCGACTGGCTGCAGGGTGTGCTGTCGGTGGCGCTGTTCCGCGAGCCCGAGGCTGGCCTGCTGATAGAGCTCGAAGCCATGCTGCGCAGGCTGGCCGAGTGCCCGCAGTGGGCCGGCCAGGCCATCCTCATCCAGCACCGCTACCTGCCCGACAGCCCGGGCCAGTGGCTGCTGGGCGAGCCGTGCCAGCAACGCGAAGTGGTCGAGGATGGCCTGACCTACCTGCTCGACCTCGGTGTGCGGCAGAACACTGGCCTATTCCTCGACATGCGCTACGGCCGGCGCTGGGTGCGTGAGCAGGCGGCCGGCAAGCGGGTGCTCAACCTGTTCGCCTATACCTGCGGTTTTTCCGTGGCGGCGATTGCCGGTGGCGCTGAACAGGTGGTCAACCTCGACATGGCCAAGTCGGCGCTGTCGCGGGGGCGCGACAACCACCGCCTCAACGGCCATGACGCCTCGCGCGTGGCCTACCTGGGCCACGAGCTGTTCAAGTCCTGGGGCAAGGTGCGCAAGTACGGGCCGTATGACCTGATCATCATCGATCCGCCGACCTTCCAGCGCGGCAGCTTCGTGCTGACCCAGGACTACGCGAAGATCCTGCGGCGCTTGCCCGAGTTGCTGAGCGCGGGCGGAACGGTGCTGGCTTGTGTCAACGACCCTGGGATCGGGCCTGAGTTTCTGATCGAGGGCATGGCCGAGCAGGCGCCTGGGTTGGCCTTCGTCGAGCGGTTGGAGAACCCGCCGGAGTTTCCCGATGTCGACCCGGCGGGGGGGCTCAAAGCATTGGTATTCCGCCAGGTATGAAGTTAGCTGTGCCGGCCTCTTCGCGGGGCAAGCCCGCTTCCACAGAGACCGCACTGTTCTGACATCAAGCGGGTTTGCTGTGGGAGCGGGCTTGTCCCGCAAAGAGGCCAGTGCAGGTAGCATCAAGCCGGTACCACCGGCCCCGGCAACGGATACACCTGCGAGAAACTGACATTCTCGGTCTGGTCCACGCGCTTTTTCAGCCGCTCGTTGAACGCCCGGCTCACTGCGTACTGCCCGCCGGAAATGGTGCGGAACTGCGCCGTCAGCACGAACCCGTTCAAGTCCATGCGATCGACCCCGAACACCTGCAACGGCCCTTGCAGATTGATGCGCAGCAGCGGGTCTTCGCTGATCGACTTGCCCACCTCGTGGATCAACGCCAGCGACTGGTCGACGTCGCTGTCGTAGGTGAACTGCACCGAGAAGAACGCGTAGGCGAACTGCCGCGACTGGTTGGTGACGGCCTTGATCTGCCCGAACGGTACCGAATGCACGAAGCCCTTGCCATCGCGCAGGCGCAGGGTGCGAATGGTCAGGCTCTCGACGGTGCCGGCGTGGCCTGAGTCGAGCACCACCCAGTCGCCGATCGAGATGGTGTCCTCGATCAGGATGAACAGCCCGGTGATCACGTCCTGCACCAGTTGTTGCGAGCCGAAGCCGATGGCCAGGCCGATCACTCCGGCACCGGCCAGCAACGGCGCTACGTTGATGCCCAGGTTGGCCATGGTGGTGATGGTGCAGATGACGATCAGGATCACCTTGATGGCGTTGCGCAGCATCGGCAGGATGGTCCTTACCCGGGTGCTGGGCTGGCGACTCGCGCGGCGACCCACGGGCGGCTTGAGCGCCTCCTGGATGGCGGTGTCGAGCACCACCCACAGTAGCCAGGTGACCAGCAAAATCAGGCCGATGCTCGACAGCGAGTTTCCGATGGCCTGGCCGAGGCGGTTGCTCAGCGCGAAATCGATGACCGAAAAGCCCCAGATACGCCCCAGCAGCTCGATGAAGGCCACGGCCATGGCGATGCGCAGCAGCGCATGGGCCAGGCTGCGCAGCAACTCCTTGTAGGGCCGCACCCGCTGCGCCATATCCACCGGGCGCGGTGCCAGCAGGTGCTGCAGCACGGTGCTGAGGAATACCGTGGCCACCAGCAGCACGGTGGTGAGCAAGGCGTTGCGCAGGGCCTTCTGGCTTTCTTCGCCGGCACCGATCAGGTGGATGGCGGACACCAGGATCATCAACAGGATCGGCAGGTACCAGAGCACCGAAAAGATGCGCAGGGTTTCCTGTACCGCGCGGTGCTGCAGGCGGTCCTTCAGCGAACGGTTGCGGATCAGGTGGGCGACCGGGCGGCGCAGACGCAGCACCAGGCTGGCGAAGATCGCAGTGGCCAGCAGGCCGGTAAGCACGGCGATGCTGGTGGTGATATTGCCACCCAGCTGGCGGGCGATCTGCGGGCTGGTGAGGGCGTCGCTCCAGGCTGCGAGGAAGCCGATCATGAACAGCAGGCGCGGCGCCAGGCGCCGGATCGCCGCCACGGCGCGACGCTTGTGTGCGTAATCGAACACGGTGATCAGGCAGAGGATGATCGAGGTGGAGAACAAGCCGCTGCTGGTGGCGTAGGCCAGGCTCAGGCCGAGGGCGCGGGCTATCGAAGGGTCGAGGAAGCGGCTGACGTAGAGCGTGACAGGCAGGCTGGCAAGGGCGGGCACAGTGTAGGGCAACAGGTAGCCCAGCAATGCCCGCAGGCGTGGGCGCTGGCCGATCGCGGCAGCCTGGCCGACACGCCTGGCGAGCCAGCGGCCCAGAACCGTGAGCAGGCCGAAGCTGGCGACCCAGGTGACGGACAGCAACAGGAAGTCGCCGGTCAGTTGCAGCGTGTCGCGCGCGGAGTGGCGGTCGACCAGGCGTTCCATCTCCTTGGCGGCACGGTCGGTGCGCAGGCGCCAGGCATCGACCAGGTGGGCATCGAGGTCGAGTTCTTGCGCGGCGCTGTCCAGCCCGTCGGCCAGGGCGCCGAGCAGGCCGCCTTGCAGCACCGGTTCGGGGGCGGCGGGTTGTTCTTCTGTGGGGGCCGGGTCGGCGGCCAGCAGGTGCGTGCTCAGCAGGCAGCCGAGCAGCAAGGTGGAGAGAAAGCGCAGCACTGGAGTACTCCTTGGGCCGGGGTGAGCGGGGCAGGGTTACTCAAGGAACTGATTGTGGGGGGGAGGGGAAAGTTCGATGTGTGTAAGCAGGGTCGGGGGGGGGGGGGGGGGGGGGGGGGGGGGGGGGGGGGGGGGGGGGGGGGG